>NZ_JAAUOE010000015.1 GCF_017114915.1 Pseudomonas frederiksbergensis | reverse complement strand
CGGAGAGCTTTACGCTCTTTTTCCCGATAACCAGCCCGAGACGGGGGTGATCAAGATCGTTATTGCGCGCAAGGAGCAGGAGATTTTTCCCCGGAACCTTGCCGGTAGGGGAGTCAAAGACTGCCTTGAAATGCCGGGGAGTAAGCAGACGCTTATCCCGACTGAAGTCCTGACTCACCTCCAGTGCCGGATTATCAAACTGCCAGACGCGCACGACCTTTGGCGCGACGACGCGACAGGACGGCACGACCGTTCTTGGTAGCCATGCGAGCACGGAAACCGTGGGTACGAGCGCGTTTGATAGTGCTTGGTTGGAAAGTACGTTTCATGTCGTGTTACCTGGTTCGTCCACAACGGGCCGGAATGGCCCCCGTTTTAAGAGACCGGGGATTCTAGAGAAAGCAAGCCTCTAGGTCAATTTCCAACCAACGTTTCCTTATAAATAGATCTCCAGAGGTTTTGCCTATCCGAGGTCGTTCTCCAAATATAGAAATAAAGAAGGGAATTATTTAAAGCTTTTCTGTAAAGCTTGTAAAAGCTAGGGACGTGATCGTCTGTGGATAACTGCTTTAAGCCCTTCTAAACCGCGATGTACAGAGAATGACAAGTACGCGGGAAAACGGTGGTCAGCCTGTGCTGCGCTATCGGATAAGCTGTGTGTGGAAAGGTCGGTTATCCACAGGCAGGTTATCCACCGAGTTTCGCCCCCACTTGTCCAGTGCCCTCATGGGCGGTTATCCACAGAGCTTATACACATACCGTTGGTCTTCTTTTCCAGGGTTAACGCATTGATAATTCATGCCCTGTGCGCAACCTGCATGTGGATAAGTGGGCGTCTGGCCGCTACAATGACCGCTTGTTTTTGCCTCACCGGCTTTCAACTTAGGGGATATCCGTGTCAGTGGAACTTTGGCAGCAGTGCGTGGAGCTTTTGCGCGATGAGCTGCCTGCCCAACAATTCAACACTTGGATCCGTCCACTACAGGTCGAAGCCGAAGGCGACGAGCTGCGTGTCTACGCACCGAATCGTTTTGTTCTCGACTGGGTCAATGAAAAGTACCTGGGCCGCGTCCTTGAACTTCTGGATGAGCACGGCAATGGCATGGCGCCGGCGCTTTCCTTATTAATAGGCAGCAAACGCAGTTCGGCACCGCGTGCGGCACCCAACGCCCCGTTGGCCGCTGCGGCGTCCCAGGCTCAAGCGGCTGCCACACCGGCCAGTGCTCCAGCCCCTGCTCCGGCGGTGGCACCGACCAAGCGTTCGACGCAAAAAGTTGCCGAGGTCAGTGAAGAGCCGTCCCGCGACAGCTTCGATCCAATGGCCGGCGCCAGTTCGCAACAAGCCCCGGTTCGCTCCGAACAGCGCACGGTGCAGGTCGAAGGTGCGCTCAAGCACACCAGTTACCTGAACCGCACCTTTACCTTCGAGAACTTCGTCGAAGGCAAGTCCAACCAACTGGCCCGGGCTGCGGCCTGGCAGGTGGCGGACAACCCCAAACACGGTTACAACCCGCTCTTCCTTTATGGCGGCGTCGGTTTGGGTAAAACCCACTTGATGCACGCTGTGGGTAACCACTTATTAAAGAAGAATCCGAATGCCAAGGTCGTGTACTTGCATTCCGAGCGTTTCGTGGCCGACATGGTCAAGGCGCTGCAGCTGAACGCAATCAATGAGTTCAAGCGCTTCTACCGTTCGGTGGATGCATTGCTGATCGATGACATTCAGTTCTTCGCTCGCAAGGAACGTTCGCAGGAAGAGTTTTTCCACACCTTCAACGCCCTGCTCGAAGGTGGTCAGCAGGTCATTCTCACCAGTGACCGCTATCCGAAAGAAATCGAAGGCCTTGAAGAACGCCTCAAATCCCGCTTTGGCTGGGGCCTGACGGTTGCCGTCGAGCCGCCGGAGCTGGAAACCCGCGTAGCGATCCTGATGAAAAAGGCCGACCAGGCCAAAGTCGATCTGCCACACGACGCGGCGTTCTTCATTGCCCAGCGTATTCGCTCCAACGTCCGTGAGCTGGAAGGCGCGCTTAAACGCGTGATCGCCCACTCGCACTTCATGGGCCGCGACATCACCATCGAGCTGATTCGCGAATCCTTGAAAGACTTGTTGGCACTGCAAGACAAACTGGTCTCTGTGGATAATATTCAGCGCACCGTCGCCGAGTATTACAAGATCAAGATCTCCGACCTGCTGTCCAAGCGTCGTTCACGCTCGGTGGCACGTCCGCGCCAGGTCGCCATGGCCTTGTCCAAGGAATTGACCAACCACAGCCTGCCGGAAATCGGCGATGTGTTTGGTGGCCGCGACCATACGACTGTTTTGCACGCCTGCCGCAAGATCAACGAGCTTAAGGAATCCGACGCGGACATCCGCGAGGACTATAAGAACCTGCTGCGTACACTGACCACTTGATGAACACCAGCGCAGCTTATTAAGGCAAGGGACTAGACCATGCATTTCACCATTCAACGCGAAGCCCTGTTGAAACCCCTGCAACTGGTCGCAGGCGTCGTCGAGCGCCGACAGACCTTGCCGGTGCTCTCCAACGTGCTGCTGGTTGTCGAAGGCCAGCAACTGTCGCTGACCGGCACCGATCTGGAAGTCGAGCTGGTCGGTCGTGTGCAACTTGAAGAGCCTGCAGACCCGGGTTCCATCACTGTGCCTGCGCGCAAGCTGATGGATATCTGCAAGAGCTTGCCAAACGATGCGCTGATCGACATCAAGGTTGACGAGCAAAAGCTCGTGGTGAAGGCCGGCCGTAGCCGCTTCACCCTGTCGACCCTGCCGGCCAATGATTTCCCAACGGTGGAAGAAGGCCCGGGTTCGCTGACCTGCAGCCTCGAGCAAAGCAAACTGCGTCGTCTGATCGAACGTACCAGCTTCGCCATGGCGCAGCAGGACGTGCGTTACTACCTCAACGGTATGCTGCTGGAAGTCTCGGCCGGGATCATCCGCGCCGTGGCGACCGACGGTCACCGTTTGGCCATGTGCTCGATGCAGGCCGATATCGGTCAGCCGGATCGTCATCAAGTCATCGTGCCACGCAAAGGCATTCTGGAACTGGCGCGTCTGCTGACCGAACCGGATGGCAACGTCAGCATCGTGCTGGGCCAGCACCACATCCGTGCCACTACCGGCGAGTTCACCTTCACCTCGAAACTGGTCGACGGGAAATTCCCTGACTACGAGCGTGTTCTGCCTAAAGGCGGCGACAAGCTGGTACTCGGCGATCGCCAGGCCCTGCGTGAAGCGTTCAGCCGTACCGCGATTCTGTCCAACGAGAAGTACCGCGGCATCCGTCTGCAATTGGCCAATGGTCAGTTGAAGATCCAGGCGAACAACCCGGAGCAGGAAGAGGCGGAAGAAGAAGTGGGCGTTGAGTACAACGGCGGCTCGCTGGAAATCGGCTTCAACGTGAGCTATCTGCTCGACGTACTGGGCGTGATGACCACCGAGCAGGTTCGCCTGATCCTGTCCGACTCCAACAGCAGTGCGCTGGTGCAAGAGTCCGACAACGACGACTCGGCTTATGTTGTCATGCCGATGCGTCTGTAATGCTCAGCAGAAGCTAGATGTCCTTAAGTCGCGTCTCGGTCACCGCGGTGCGCAATCTGCACCCGGTGACCTTCTCCCCCTCCCCCCGAATCAACATTCTTTACGGCGCCAACGGCAGCGGCAAAACCAGTGTTCTGGAAGCCATTCATCTGCTGGGGCTTGCCCGTTCGTTTCGTAGCAGCCGTTTGTTGCCCGTCATTCAGTACGAGCAGTTGGCGTGTACGGTGTTTGGCCAGGTTGAATTGGCCGAGGGCGGGCACAGCGCATTGGGGATATCTCGCGATCGCCAGGGCGAGTTCCAGATCCGCATCGACGGGCAAAACGCCCGTAGCGCGGCGCAACTGGCGGAGATCCTGCCGCTGCAGTTGATCAACCCGGACAGTTTTCGCCTGCTGGAAGGTGCGCCGAAGATTCGTCGGCAATTTCTCGACTGGGGTGTGTTCCACGTGGAACCGCGATTCATGTCTACGTGGCAGCGCTTGCAGAAGGCCTTGCGCCAGAGAAACTCTTGGCTGCGGCATGGTACACTTGACGCCGTTTCGCAAGCGGTTTGGGACAGGGAACTGTGCCAGGCCAGCGCTGAAATAGATGAATACCGCCGCGCTTACATCAAAGCCTTGAAACCAGTCTTTGAACAGACCTTGAGCGAACTGGTTGAGCTTGAGGGCTTAACGCTCAGCTATTACCGGGGTTGGGACAAAGACCGCGAGTTGAGTGCAGTGCTCGCCGGATCCCTGCAGCGGGATCAGCAAATGGGGCATACCCAGGCCGGACCGCAACGCGCTGATTTGCGCCTTAGATTGGGTGCACATAACGCCGCGGACATCTTGTCCCGTGGTCAGCAGAAGTTGGTGGTCTGTGCATTGCGGATCGCCCAGGGGCACCTGGTTAGTCAGTCCCGACGCGGCCAGTGTATTTATCTGGTGGATGACCTGCCGTCTGAACTGGACGAGCACCACCGTCGCGCGCTTTGCCGCTTGCTGGAAGACTTACGCTGCCAGGTCTTTATCACCTGTGTAGATCACGAATTATTGAGGGAAGGCTGGCAGACGGAAACGCCAGTCGCTCTGTTCCACGTGGAACAGGGCCGTATCACCCAGACCCACGACCATCGGGAGTGAAGGCATTGAGCGAAGAAAATACGTACGACTCAACGAGCATTAAAGTGCTGAAAGGCCTGGATGCCGTACGCAAACGTCCCGGTATGTACATTGGTGACACCGACGATGGCAGTGGTCTGCACCACATGGTGTTCGAGGTGGTCGACAACTCGATCGACGAAGCCCTCGCTGGCCACTGCGACGACATCAGCATCATTATCCACCCGGATGAGTCCATCACCGTTCGCGACAACGGCCGTGGCATCCCGGTAGACGTGCACAAAGAGGAAGGCGTTTCCGCCGCCGAGGTCATCATGACCGTCCTCCACGCTGGCGGTAAGTTCGACGACAACTCCTACAAGGTATCCGGCGGTCTGCACGGCGTAGGTGTGTCTGTTGTGAACGCCCTGTCCGAAGAGTTGGTCCTGACTGTTCGCCGTAGCGGCAAGATCTGGGAACAGACCTATGTCCATGGTGTTCCGCAAGAGCCAATGAAAATCGTCGGCGACAGCGAAACCACCGGTACCCAGATCCACTTCAAGGCTTCCAGCGAAACCTTCAAGAACATCCACTTCAGCTGGGACATCCTGGCCAAGCGTATTCGCGAACTGTCCTTCCTCAACTCCGGTGTCGGCATCGTCCTCAAGGACGAGCGCAGTGGCAAGGAAGAGTTGTTCAAATACGAAGGTGGTCTGCGTGCGTTCGTTGAATACCTGAACACCAACAAGACCCCGGTCAATCAGGTGTTCCACTTCAACGTCCAGCGTGAAGACGGCATCGGCGTGGAAATCGCCCTGCAGTGGAACGACAGCTTCAACGAGAACCTGTTGTGCTTCACTAACAACATTCCGCAACGCGATGGCGGTACTCACCTGGTGGGTTTCCGTTCGGCACTGACGCGTAACCTGAACACCTACATCGAAGCTGAAGGCCTGGCGAAGAAGCACAAAGTCGCCACCACTGGTGACGATGCTCGTGAAGGCCTGACGGCGATCATTTCGGTGAAGGTACCGGATCCGAAGTTCAGCTCCCAGACCAAAGACAAGCTGGTGTCTTCCGAAGTGAAGACCGCGGTCGAACAGGAGATGGGCAAGTACTTCTCCGACTTCCTGCTCGAGAATCCGAACGAAGCCAAGCTGGTCGTCGGCAAGATGATCGACGCGGCGCGTGCCCGTGAAGCTGCGCGTAAAGCCCGTGAGATGACCCGTCGCAAAGGCGCGCTGGACATCGCCGGTCTGCCGGGCAAACTGGCAGACTGCCAGGAAAAAGACCCTGCCCTTTCCGAACTGTACCTCGTGGAAGGTGACTCTGCTGGCGGCTCCGCCAAGCAGGGACGCAACCGCAAGACCCAAGCCATCCTGCCGCTGAAGGGCAAGATCCTGAACGTCGAAAAGGCGCGCTTCGACAAGATGATCTCTTCGCAAGAAGTGGGCACCTTGATCACCGCGCTGGGCTGCGGCATCGGTCGCGACGAATACAATATCGACAAGCTGCGTTACCACAACATCATCATCATGACCGATGCTGACGTCGACGGATCGCACATCCGTACCCTGCTGCTGACCTTCTTCTTCCGCCAGTTGCCGGAACTGATCGAGCGTGGCTACATCTACATCGCTCAGCCACCGCTGTACAAGGTCAAAAAAGGCAAGCAAGAGCAATACATCAAAGACGACGACGCCATGGAAGAGTACATGACGCAGTCGGCCCTGGAAGATGCGAGCCTGCACCTGAACGAGGAAGCCCCGGGTATCTCCGGTGAAGCCCTTGAGCGTCTGGTGAATGACTTCCGTCTGGTGATGAAGACCCTCAAGCGTCTGTCGCGTCTGTACCCACAGGAACTGACCGAGCACTTCATCTACCTGCCAGCCGTCAGCATGGAGCAACTGTCCGATCACGCAGCGATGCAGGATTGGCTGGCTCAGTATGAAGTTCGCCTGCGCACCGTCGAGAAATCCGGTCTGGTTTACAAAGCCAGCCTGCGTGAAGACCGTGAGCGTAACGTCTGGCTGCCAGAGGTCGAACTGATCTCCCACGGCCTGTCGAACTACGTCACCTTCAACCGCGACTTCTTCGGCAGCAACGATTACAAGACCGTCGTCTCCCTGGGCGCTCAACTGAGCACCTTGCTGGATGACGGTGCGTACATCCAGCGCGGCGAGCGCAGGAAAGCGGT
Source organism: Pseudomonas frederiksbergensis (assembly GCF_017114915.1). Classification (GTDB taxonomy): domain Bacteria; phylum Pseudomonadota; class Gammaproteobacteria; order Pseudomonadales; family Pseudomonadaceae; genus Aquipseudomonas; species Aquipseudomonas frederiksbergensis_I. The sequence continues at coordinate 110,724 of NZ_JAAUOE010000015.1, read as the reverse complement.
CACCGAATTCAAGGAAGCCCTTGAATGGCTGATGGCTGAAAGCACCAAGCGCCACACCATCCAGCGATACAAAGGTCTGGGCGAGATGAACCCTGATCAACTGTGGGAAACCACCATGGATCCGGGCTCGCGCCGTATGCTGAAAGTGACCATCGAAGACGCCATCGGCGCCGACCAGATCTTCAACACCCTGATGGGTGATGCGGTCGAACCGCGCCGTGACTTCATCGAAAGCAACGCCCTGGCGGTTTCCAACCTGGACTTCTGATCCGGCGCCGCGAAAACGAAAAGGCCAACGCTTAGCGTTGGCCTTTTTTATTGATCGCAGAAATGTAACCGCTCTTCATTCGCCAGCAGTCGCTACGCTCTCAAGCCGATACCCATACCCGTAAATCGTCAGCAGTTGCCAACCGCGATCCGCCGTCAGGCCCAGCTTGTTGCGCAGGCGATAAATATGAGTGTCCAGCGGGCGGGAGGACACTATTTCTTCATGGCTCCAAAAGCGCTCATACAAGTATTCACGGGACAAAGGGCGGCCCAGATTGGCGAACAGGCAGCGGGCGAGACGGTATTCCCGTTCAGTCAGGTTGATGGGATTGGAGGCGCGAGTGACGGTGAGTTCGGCGTCGTCGAATTCGAGGTCATTGAAGGTCAGTATTTCGGTGGATGCTGTGCGTTGCAGTCCATGTCGACGCAGCACCGCATTAACCCGAGCCATCAGCTCATTGGGGCGAAACGGTTTGCTCACGTAATCGTCGGCTCCGGCGTTCAAGGCCTGGACGATATCGCTTTCGGTATCGCGGCTGGTGAGCATGATCGCGGCTGGTGGTGCGTCCATGTGTTCACGGGTCCAGCGCAACAACGACAGGCCGCTGATATCGGGCAGTTGCCAGTCGAGAATCAGCAGGTCGAAGGTTTCCCGCCGAAGTTGCCGTAACAGATCCTCTCCCCGCTCGAAGCTGTGCAACCTCCACGCCTGCTCTCCCGTGACGGAGATTTGTCGCAGTGTCTGTTCCACCCGGCGGAGTTCGGCGGGTTCGTCATCCAGTATGGCGACACGCATGCCGAGTGCTTCCTTCATCTCGTAAGTGCAAAGAAAATTCCTGCGGGATTTTAGGCTGATTGATTGAATCTGAACAATTGCGGTGAATCGCTGCGAAATTCCCTCGGCGCGACAACGTTGGGTGTTTCAGGCACCTTCAGTCAATTCTGAACAAATATTGAGAATGATCTCGCGAGGTTCCTTATGCCGTAGATTCGTTGTCGCTGAGCGGCACAGGGGCATCGGGATGTGCCCCGACGCAGGGAGCGTCAACGTGAACTGGCAGGACCATCGATTGCCGGTTTTCGGCGGTCCGCAGTTCAGGGGAAAACACACGGAGTGCCTGCTCGGTGCTGACACAGGGATGTGTCATCTCATGTCCGTTGCACTTATGGCTATCTGCCAGAGCGTTCGCTCAGGTATCGTGCGGCAAGCGCGTGCGTATACCCGGCATGACTTTCACAAGAGCATAAAAAGCCAATCCATGAACCCCATGACCTTATTGTTCCCACGCCGTTCTGGCGTCTATCTTTTACTGGTTGTCGGTGTGATGGGATTGCTCACCCAGAGTGCAACGGCGGCTATCGCTCTGGTAAAACGCCCGCCCTATATCGATGACAATCAACAATGCCGCGGTCAACCGCTTCCTGCGACTGTCGAGCATTTGACCGGCGAAGCCTGGAAGCTGGACGCCAAAGGCAAGCAGACGCCCCTGCAGGAAGGTATGTCGATCGACGAGCAGGAAGGCGTCATGACCTCGCCCTCGGCGTTTGTCAGCCTGTCCCTGGGCGATGGCTCGCGGGTGGTGCTACCTTCCAGCTCACGCATCACGCTGCACCTCAATGAAGAACATTCAATCCCTCAGGTCATCCTTGAGCAGGGGCAGGTCGAGTCGTATGTGATCAAACGTGCCAGCGACCATGACCGTTTTCAGATTGTCACGCCGGTCGGTGTACTGGGCGTACGGGGCACGCATTTCCGGGCGCACAACGATGACGGTGGCCACGCACTGCTGGAAGTGCTGAACGGACAGGTGGCGGTCAACCGTGATGAGGAACCATTGTCGCCCCGCCCTGCCCGGTCCGCTGCCAAACGGATTCAAGGCCCAGAGGATGACGAAGTTCAGGTCATGGCCCGTCAGGGTTTGCGTATTCAGAAACAAGGCGCCTTGACCCCAGTCGACTTGTTACCCGCGCCGCGTTTGTTGGGGCAGGCCGGTCAGACGGGTAATGTGCCTGTCTGGCAATTGATCATGAAGCCCATTGAAGGCGCCACGCGTTATCGGGCGCAAGTAGCCACCGACGCAGCCTTTCTGGACATCAAGCAAGAGCAGTTTTCCAGCACGCCTGAGGTCAGGTTCAGCGGGTTGAAAGCGTTTTTCTACCATGTGCGCCTGTCGGCATATGACGCTCAGGGATTAGAGGGAGAAGTCGGGGTGTATGACATTTTCTATTACCCCAGGATCACGCGTGTCCAATAGCGCCCTGGCCGACGACCGATGAAGGGCCGCCCAAGGAAGGACGGTCGCGAGCCGACCCAGGCTCAGCGGCTGTTTCGGCGAATGGTCCGCGAGTGGTTGTGGGTCAGCCTGATCCTGTTACCGCTGACGGCAGTGCTGTCCTTGAGCCAGGGTCTGGCCTTGAGCAATCTGCTGTACGACAACCTGCGCCGGCTAAGCCCCCTGCCGGTGGACCCACGAATACTCGTCGTCACGATCGATGACTACAGCTTGCAGCAACTTGGCCAATGGCCATGGCCGCGGGCCACACACGCGCAGTTGCTTGATCGGCTCAGCGCCGCAAACGCCAAAGGCATTCTGTTCGACGTGATCTTCAGCGAGCCCGATAGCCATCCCGACAACGACCAGCGTCTGGCCGAAGCGGCCTGCCGGGCCGGGAATGTCTTCGTGCCGTTGCTGCGCGAAGGCGTCGCGCGTTATGGGCGGCCCTTGGGGGAAATTGAACCGGTGCCTGCGCTGAGCCATTGCGCCAAAGGCATCGGGCACATCAATGCCGAAGCGGATGCCGACGGGATCGTGCGCAGTGTGTATTTAAGCGAAGGACCGGCACAAAAAACACGCGCGCAACTGGCCTGGCTGCTGTACGAAGAGACCCTTGCCGACAAGGGAAATGTACCGATGCCCAGCACCCCGGCTATGCCGTCGGTGCAAGGTTGGCAACGAGCCCACGAAATACGGATTCCTTTCATCCGTTCCGACGCGGGTTTTCCCAGTGTGCCCTACGTCAGCGTATTGCGCGGCGAAGTCCCGCCCGAGCTGTTGCGCGATCGCTTGATCCTGATCGGCGCCACCGCTCCAGGTCTGGGGGATCGTTATGTGACACCGCAATCGGCGAGCATCGGCACCACGCCGGGCATCGAGATTCAGGCGAATATCCTCAACGGGCTGCTGCAACAGCGCAACATCGTGGAGCTCGATGAGCGTTTGGCGGCGTTGTTATCGGTGGTGATTGTCGGTGAGTTGCTGGGGTTGATGTTGGTGCGTCCGCGTCGCGCGCTATGGCTGACCCTGGGGGCAATGGCGGCCGCGCTGTTGGGTTCGAGCCTGCTGTTGCGCCTTGGCTGGTGGTGGTCACCGGCCGCGAGCCTGCTGGGTATGCTGCTGGGTTACCTGATCTGGAATTGGCGCAGGCTGAATGCGGTGCTCGCCTATTTCGGCTGGGAACTGGCGCGCCTGGACAGCGAGCCGAAAGTCTTTCCGGAACGGCGCCGCACCCAGGCCCCGGCCGGCGATGTGCTGCAAGGGCAAATCGTCGCGTTGGAGCAGGCCATGAGCCGGACCCGCGACACCCGGCGTTTCATTGCCGATGGCCTTGAGTACCTGCCGGTGGCGACGCTGATCAGCGATCCGAACGGGCGCATTCTGCTGGCCAACCGCAAGGCTCGAGACGTGTTTTCCCACGGCCTGGTGGGCGAGGACATGCTCGAGCAACTGAGCGACCTGGGTTATCCGGTGCCGTCCGACGGAACCCCTTCTGCGTTGTCGAGCCTTGATCCCCTGGAGTTTCGTGACACCCAGGCACGTAGCCTGCGTCTGGACCTGGCGCCGCTGCTGCCGGCCGAAGGTGATGCCGTGATTGGCTGGTTACTGAGCCTTACTGACTTGAGCGTCGAGCGGGACGCCGAGGAACAGCGAGCCGTGCTGCTGCGCTTTCTGTCCCATGACCTTAGGGCGCCCCACTCGGCAATTCTGGCCTTGCTCGACGTTCAGCGGCATCAGGTGTCCGGCGACACTCAAGTGTTCAGTCAGATCGAGTTACAAGTGCGCAAGGCACTGAACCTGACCGAGGCCTTTGTGCAGTTGGCCAAGGCTGAATCCGAGGCTTATCAGTTTCAGCCGAGCATGTTCGCGATGCTGCTGCTCGATACCTTCGATCAGGCCTCGAGCATCGCTCATCTGAAGAACATTCAATTGCTGCATGACCTGGACGAAGACGCTGAAGCGCTGGTCCTGGCCGATCAGTCGTTACTGACGCGGGCACTGTTCAACCTGCTGGAAAACGCCATCAAGTACAGTCCGGCGGGTTCGCGGATCACTGTGCGGGTGAGTTGTACCGAGGGCTGGTTGATATGCGAGATCGCCGATCAGGGCCGAGGGATTGCCGTCGAAGAACTCCCGGAGTTGTTCAGTCAGTATCGGCGTTTTACCTCGGCTCACGGCAGTGATGGCCTGGGGCTGGGGTTGTCCATGGTCAAGGCCGTGGTGGATCGTCACGGCGGGGGGATTTTCTGTCATAGCGTGGTGGGACAAGGTACGACGTTCAGTGTCCAGTTGCCGCTATTGAGCGAGTGAGCCAGACGCTTTTCACAGGCATAAAAAAACCGGCTATATCAGCCGGTTTTTTACGTCCGAAAAAAACTTATGCACGTTTTCCGAAGTTTTATTTGCTTAAGAAATATGTATGTAAATCATAAACTTAAAAACCAAATGCAGTGATTTTCAACAAAACGGCACACAGGTTATCCACAGAATCTCAGGCAGTCATTTGATCGGTCGCACTTGGTGCCGCCGGGGCTGCTGGCAGCGAACCCATTTCGCGCTGCATCTGTTCGTTCCAGGCCTGAACCCGGTCATTCAGGTCGGCAATGGCCCGCGGCCCGCTACCCTCGGCGTACATCGGCGCACCGATGATAACGGTGATCACGCCCTGCTGCTTGGCCCACCCGGTTTTTGGCCAGAACTTGCCGGCATTGTGTGCAATCGGCAGCACTGGTAACGACGCATTGACGGCCAATGCGGTGCCGCCTCGGGAGAACTTGCCAATGGTGCCGTAGGGAACGCGAGTTCCTTCAGGGAAGATCAGCACCCAGACATTGTCCTTGAGCAATTCATCGCCCTTCTTCGCCACATGCTTGAGCGCGGCTTTCGGGTTGTCGCGGTCAATGGCGATCGGCCGCAGCATGGCCATGGCCCAGCCGAAGAACGGCACGTAGAGCAGTTCGCGCTTGAGCACCTGGCTCAGCGGCTCGAAGTACGCCGAGAGAAAGAACGTCTCCCAGGTGCTCTGGTGGTTCGATTGAATCACGCAGGGCTGCTCAGGTACGTTCTCGGCACCCTTCACTTCGTAGCGAATGCCCAGAAAAACCTTGCTCAGCCACAAGGCGCAGCGGCACCAGTACACGTTGATAAAGCGATAACGCGCCTTGAATGGCAGAAACGGCGCGATAAAAAAGCTCAGGGTGCACCAGAGCAACGAGCTGGTGCCCAGCAGCAGGTAAAAGAGGAACGTTCTGATGGCCTGCAGTATCGACATGGCGACATTTACCGTTGCGGGCATTGCCCGCCTATTCAAGCGCACTCCCGATCAGTCCTTGGCCAGGATGTCAGAAGAGCCTTAGTTGTGGATAAGTTCCGCGGCAATCGCCGCCAGATCGTCAAAAATCAAGATGCCCGCCGGTAGGGTCAAGCCCTGCGTCTTTTCGCCTTTCCCGGTCTTTACCAAAACTGGCTGACAGTCGACGGCTCTGGCGGCTTCCAGGTCACCGAGAGTATCGCCGACGAACCATAGATTCGTCAGCGAAACGTTGTAATGCGCGGCGATGGTTTTCAGCATCCCGGGTTTTGGCTTGCGGCAATCGCAGCCATCGTCCGGCCCGTGCGGGCAATAGACGATCAGCCCGACTTCGCCGCCCTGCTCTGCCACCAACTCGCGCAAGCGAGCGTGCATGGATTCCAGGGTGGCGATGTCGTAATAGCCGCGAGCGATACCGGACTGGTTGGTGGCGACCGCCACCGTCCAGCCGGCCTTGCTCAACTGCGCGATCGCTTCGATCGAACCGGGGAGCGGAATCCACTCCTCCACCGACTTGATGTACGCGTCGGAGTCGTAATTGATCACCCCGTCCCGATCGAGAATCAGCAGTTTCAACAGCAGCCCCTCAGCCCAGCAGCGAAATGTCGGCGACGCCGAGGAACAGCCCACGCAGACGCGCCAGCAGCGCGTAGCGGTTGGCTCGCACCTTGGCGTCTTCGGCGTTGACCATCACGGCTTCGAAGAACGCATCCACCGGCTCGCGCAACGCAGCCAGGCGCGCCAGCGATTCGCTGTATTGACGGGCCACCGCCATTGGCTGCACAGCCTGGTCCGCCTGCTGGATCGCCGAATACAACGAGAACTCGTTGGCGTTGTCGAAGTACTTGGCTTCAACGACTGTCGGCACGGAGCCTTCGATTTTGCTCAGCAGGTTCGAAACGCGCTTGTTCACCGCGGCAAGGGCTGCGGCTTCCGGCAATTTGCGGAACGCTTCTACCGCTTGTACGCGCTGGTCGAAGTCCAGGGCCGAACCCGGCTTCAAGGCACGTACCGACAGGTAAGTCGCGACATCCACGCCTTCGTCTTCATAACGGGCACGCAGACGGTCGAAGATGAACTCCAACACCGACTCGTTCAGGCCGGCAGCCTTGACCTTGGCACCGAACGCATTCACGGCGAAGGCCACGGCGTCGTTCAGGTCGAGGTCGAGCTTCTTGTCGATCAGGATCCGCAACACACCCAACGCGGCACGGCGCAGGGCATACGGGTCCTTGCTACCGGTCGGCAGCATGCCGATACCGAAGATACCCACCAGGGTGTCGAGCTTGTCGGCAATGGCCACGGCCGCACCGGTCAGGGTGGTCGGCAGTTCAGCGCCGGCGCCGCGCGGCATGTACTGCTCGTTCAGCGCCAGGGCGACATCTTCCGGCTCGCCGTCGTTTAGGGCGTAGTAGTAACCGGCGACACCTTGCATTTCCGGGAACTCACCGACCATTTCGGTCGCCAGATCGCATTTGGACAGCAGGCCGGCACGCGCCGCCCAGGAAGCGTTACCGCCGATGCGAGCAGCAATGTAGGCCGCCAGCTTCGACACGCGCTCGGCCTTGTCGTAGACGCTGCCGAGTTTTTCCTGGAACACCACGTTCTGCAGACGCAGATTGAAATCTTCGAGTTTTTGCTTCTTGTCTTGCTTGAAGAAGAACTCGGCGTCGGTCAGGCGTGGGCGAACCACTTTCTCGTTACCGGCGATGATCTGCTGCGCATCCTTGCTTTCGATGTTGGCCACGGTAATGAAACGAGGCAGCAACTTGCCGTCGGCATCCAGCAGGCAGAAGTACTTCTGGTTGTCCTGCATGGTGGTGATCAGCGCTTCTTGCGGCACGTCGAGAAAACGCTCTTCGAACGAGCACACCAGCGGCACCGGCCATTCAACCAGCGCAGTCACTTCGTCGAGCAAGGCTTGCGGAACGATCGCTGTACCTTCCTGCAGTGTCGCCAGTTCTTCGGTGCGCTTGCTGATCAGCTCGCGACGCTCGTTGGCATCGGCCAGTACATAAGCGGCACGCAGATCGTTCAGGTAGTTGGCCGGCGAGGTGATGCGCACGCTTTCCGGGTGGTGGAAGCGGTGACCACGGGAATCGCGGCCGGCCTTTTGGGCGAGGATGGTGCAATCGATGACGTGGTCACCGAGCAGCATCACCAGCCATTGGGTCGGGCGAACGAATTCTTCCTTGCGGGCACCCCAGCGCATGCGCTTGGGGATCGGCAGGTCGTTCAGGGAGTCCTCAATGATGGTCGGCATCAGGCTCGCGGTCGGCTTGCCGGCGATGTTTTGGCTGTAGCGCAGCTTCGGGCCGCTCTGATCGATTTCGCTCAGCTCTACACCGCATTTCTTGGCGAAGCCCAGGGCCGCTTGAGTCGGGTTGCCTTCGGCATCGAACGCAGCCTGGCGTGGCGGACCGTCGAGGTTGATGCTGCGATCCGGCTGCTGGGTCGCCAGCGCGGTGATCAGCACGGCCAGACGACGCGGCGCAGCGTAAACGGTTTTGCTCTCGTAGCTCAGACCAGCGGCTTGCAGGCCTTTGTCGATACCGGCCAGGAATGCCTCGGCCAGGGTGTTCAGGGCTTTGGGTGGCAGTTCTTCGGTGCCCAGTTCAACCAGAAAATCTTGAGCACTCATTGTGCAGCCTCCAGCTTGGCCAGTACTTCGTCACGCAGGTCCGGGGTCGCCATTGGAAAGCCGAGCTTGGCGCGAGCCAGCAGGTAGGCTTGTGCAACGGAACGCGCCAGGGTGCGGACACGCAGAATGTATTGCTGACGCGCGGTCACCGAGATCGCCCGGCGCGCATCCAGCAGGTTGAAGGTGTGCGAGGCCTTCAACACCATTTCGTAGCTCGGCAACGGCAGCGGCTGGTCGAGTTCGATCAGGCGCTTGGCTTCGCTTTCATAGAAGTCGAACAGTTCGAACAGCTTCTCGACGTTGGCGTGTTCGAAGTTGTAGGTCGATTGCTCCACTTCGTTCTGGTGGAACACGTCGCCGTAGGTCACCTTGCCGAACGGACCGTCAGCCCAGACCAGGTCGTAGACCGAGTCCACGCCTTGCAGGTACATGGCCAGACGCTCCAGACCGTAAGTGATCTCGCCGGTCACTGGGTAGCACTCGATGCCGCCCGCTTGCTGGAAGTAAGTGAACTGCGTCACTTCCATGCCGTTGAGCCAGACTTCCCAGCCCAGACCCCAGGCGCCCAGCGTTGGCGACTCCCAGTTGTCTTCGACGAAACGGATGTCGTGCACCAGCGGGTCCAGACCCACGTGCTTGAGGGAGCCCAGGTACAGTTCCTGGAAGTTGTCCGGGTTCGGCTTCAGGACTACCTGGAACTGGTAGTAGTGCTGCAGACGGTTCGGGTTTTCGCCGTAGCGGCCGTCAGTCGGGCGACGACTGGGCTGCACATAAGCGGCGTTCCAGGTTTCCGGGCCAATGGCGCGCAGAAACGTGGCAGTGTGGAAAGTGCCGGCGCCTACTTCCATATCGTAGGGCTGAAGTACCACACAACCTTGCTCGGCCCAGTATTGCTGGAGGGCGAGGATCAAGTCTTGGAAGGTACGCACGGCTGGCGTAGGCTGGCTCACGAAATTCACCTGTTTCTTGGGCTGCGATTTAAAGAGCGGGAGTATACCCGATTCGAACCTGCGCACGCCCCCTGGAGCCTTATGCCACGCTGCTTTTGGTGTACCGAAGATCCGCTGTACATGGCTTATCACGATCAGGAGTGGGGCACGCCGCTACGCGATGCGCAGGGTTTGTTCGAGTTGCTTTTGCTCGAAGGGTTCCAGGCCGGGCTTTCCTGGATCACTGTATTGCGCAAGCGAGAGCGTTATCGCGAGGTGCTGTTCGGCTTCGACGTTCAACGCGTGGCGCAGATGAGCGACGCGGAAATCGATGAATTGATGCTCGATCCGGGGATCATCCGCAATCGTCTCAAACTCAACGCCGCCCGGCGCAATGCCCAGGCCTGGCTGGCGCTGGAGGATCCGGTGGCGTTTCTCTGGTCGTTCGTCGGCGGTACGCCGGTGATCAATCATTTCAAGGATCGCAGTGAAGTCCCGGCGGTGACACCGGCCGCCATCGAAATGAGCAAAGGCCTGAAAAAAGCCGGTTTCACGTTCGTCGGCCCGACCATTTGTTACGCGCTGATGCAGGCCTCGGGCATGGTCATGGACCACACCCGCGATTGCGATCGTTACGCCAGCCTGGCGAACGGCGGTTAGAATAGCCGCCTCGCGCACAGCACAAGATCAGGAGTGACCTGTGGATAAGTTGAAAGGCGCCTTGCTGGTAGGCGCTCTGCGGTTGTTTGCCCTGCTTCCGTGGTGGGCAGTGCAGTCGGTGGGTTCGGCGATTGGCTGGATCATGTGGAAAACCCCCAACCGTTCCCGCGACGTGGTGCGGATCAATCTTTCCAAGTGCTTCCCGCAGATGGACCCGGCCGAGCGTGAGCGTCTGGTGGGGCAAAGCCTGAAAGACATCGGTAAGTCTCTGACTGAAAGCGCCTGCGCGTGGATCTGGCCAGCCCAGCGTTCCATTGAACTGGTGCGCGAAGTCGAAGGCCTCGACGTTTTGAAAGAGGCTTTGGCGTCCGGCAAAGGTGTGGTCGGCATCACCAGCCACCTGGGCAACTGGGAAGTGTTGAACCACTTCTATTGCAGCCAGTGCAAACCGATCATTTTCTACCGCCCGCCAAAACTGAAAGCGGTGGATGAGTTGCTGCGCAAGCAGCGGGTGCAATTGGGTAACCGGGTGGCGGCTTCCACCAAGGAAGGCATCCTCAGCGTGATCAAGGAAGTGCGCAAAGGAGGGGCTGTGGGTATTCCGGCTGACCCGGAACCGGCCGAATCCGCCGGGATCTTCGTGCCGTTCTTCGCCACTCAGGCCCTGACCAGCAAATTCGTCCCGAACATGCTGGCCGGCGGCAAAGCGGTCGGCGTGTTCCTGCATGCCCTGCGCCTGCCGGACGGTTCGGGATACAAAGTGATCCTCGAAGCCGCGCCCGAGGCCATGTACAGCACCGATACCGAAACCTCTTGTGCGGCCATGAGCCAGGTGGTCGAACGCTATGTGCGGGCTTATCCGAGCCAGTACATGTGGAGCATGAAGCGCTTCAAGAAGCGTCCGCCGGGCGAAGCTCGCTGGTATTGATGCTGTGGATAAAAAGATCGCAGGCTTCGCCAGCTCCTACAAGGGCGCGGCATACNATCGCAGGCTTCGCCAGCTCCTACAAGGGCGCGGCATACATCCCGTAGGAGCTGCCGCAGGCTGCGATCTTTTGATCTTGGGATCAGTGCGCCTGACGCTCCAGTTTCTTCAGAAACACCGTCATCTCCTTCTCCGCCTGCTTGTCGCCATGGACGCGGGCGGCTTCCAGGCCCTGTTCCCAGGCCTGCCGCGCCGCAGCGTAATCCGCCAGCGCCAGATGAGCCTTGCCCAAGAGCTTCCAGGCCGCCGAATACTTCGGATCGAACTCGACGCAGCGTTGGAAATGCTCGGCAGCCTTGGCATTCTCCCCAAGATCCAGATAACCCTTGCCCAGGCCGAAGCGCAGCAATGAGTTATCCACACCCTTGGCGAGCATTTTTTCCAGGGATTCGATCATCGGTACTTCCTCCGTCAGTGATCGTTCCCCACGCTCTGCGTGGGAATGCAGCCCGGGACGCTCTGCGTCCCATTCAAAGCCGAACGCGGAGCGTCCGTTGAGGCCTTCCCACGCAGAGCGTGGGAACGATCATCAGAAGAAGCTCAGCCCCACATGAAACAGCTTCTCCACATCCCGAATATGCTTTTTATCCACAAGGAACAGAATCACATGGTCGCCGGCTTCGATCACGGTGTCGTCGTGGGCGATGATCACCTCTTCGTCGCGGATGATCGCGCCGATGGTGGTGCCCGGCGGCAGGCCGATGTTTTCGATGGCCTTGCCGATCACCTTGCTCGACTTCGCATCACCGTGGGCAATCGCCTCGATGGCTTCCGCCGCGCCCCGGCGCAATGAGTGCACGCTGACGATATCACCGCGCCGCACGTGAGCCAGCAAGGTGCCGATGGTCGCCAGTTGCGGGCTGATGGCGATGTCGATATCGCCGCCCTGGATCAGGTCGACGTAGGCCGGGTTGTTGATGATCGTCATCACCTTCTTCGCACCCAGGCGCTTGGCCAGCAGCGACGACATGATGTTGGCTTCGTCGTCGTTGGTCAGGGCCAGGAAAATATCGGCGTCGGCGATGTTTTCTTCCAGCAGCAGATCCCGGTCCGAAGCGCTGCCCTGCAACACCACGGTACTGTCGAGGTTGTCCGAGAGGTAGCGGCAGCGGGCCGGGTTCATCTCGATGATCTTCACTTGATAACGGCTTTCGATGGCCTCGGCCAGGCGTTCACCGATCTGCCCGCCACCGGCGATGACGATGCGTTTGTAGCTTTCATCGAGGCGGCGCATTTCGCTCATCACCGCGCGAATATTCGCTTTGGCGGCGATGAAAAACACTTCGTCGTCGGCTTCGATCACCGTATCGCCCTGGGGCAGGATCGGCCGGTCACGACGGAAAATCGCCGCCACACGGGTTTCGACATTCGGCATGTGTTCGCGCAACTGCCTTAGTTGCTGGCCCACCAGCGGCCCGCCGTAGTACGCCTTGACCGCCACCAGTTGCGCCTTGCCTTCGGCGAAGTCGATCACCTGCAACGCGCCTGGATGCTGGATCAAACGCTTGATGTAGTTGGTAACGACTTGCTCCGGACTGATCAGCACGTCGACCGGAATCGCTTCGTTATCGAACAGTTCGGTACGGGTCAGGTACGCGGCTTCGCGGACCCGGGCGATCTTGGTCGGCGTGTGAAACAACGTGTGGGCGACCTGACAGGCCACCATGTTGGTTTCGTCACTGTTGGTCACCGCCACCAGCATGTCAGCGTCGTCGGCACCGGCCTGTCGCAGTATGGTCGGCAGTGAGCCGCGGCCCTGCACGGTGCGGATGTCCAGTCGGTCGCCAAGGTCACGCAGGCGTTCGCCATCGGTGTCGACCACGGTGATGTCATTGGCCTCGCTGGCCAAGTGTTCTGCCAGCGAACCGCCGACCTGCCCTGCGCCCAGGATGATGATTTTCATCCAGTCACTCCCTTAAACCCGGTTAACCGCGCGCGGCGGCAATCTTGATCAGCTTGGCGTAGTAGAACCCGTCGTGGCCGCCTTCCTGGGCCAGCAACTGGCGACCATGGGGCTGCTTGATGCCGGCCGTCGTGGCGAGGTCCAGTTCACGGGCGCCCGGCGTGCGGGCGAGGAACGCTTCGATGACTTCGGTGTTTTCGGTCGGCAGCGTGGAACAGGTGGCGTAAAGCAGAATGCCGCCCACTTCCAGAGTTATCCACATGGCGTCGAGCAGCTCGCCCTGAAGCACCGCCAGTGCGGCGATGTCGTCCGGTTGGCGGGTCAGTTTGATATCCGGGTGACGGCGGATCACGCCGGTGGCCGAGCAGGGCGCGTCCAGCAGAATGCGCTGGAATGGCTTGCCGTCCCACCAGGTGGCGGTGTCGCGACCGTCGGCGGCGATCAGTTCGGCGCTCAGGCCCAGGCGTGCGAGGTTTTCCCGCACCCGCACCAGACGCTTGGCTTCCAGATCCACGGCCACCACGCCGGCCAGTTTGGGCTCGGCCTCAAGGATGTGGCAGGTTTTACCGCCCGGTGCGCAGCAGGCGTCCAGCACCCGTTGACCCGGCGCCAGGTCCAGCAGATCGGCGGCCAGTTGCGCGGCTTCGTCCTGCACGCTGATCCAGCCTTCGGCGAAACCCGGCAGGCTGCGCACGTCGGCGGCCGCGTCGAGGATGATGCCGTCGCGGCTGTAAACGCAGGGTTTGGCGGCTACGCCGGCGTCGCTCAGCAAGCCGAGGTAAGCGTCGCGAGTGTGATGACGACGGTTGACCCGCAGAATCATCGGCGGGTGAGCGTTGTTTGCCGCGCAAATGGCTTCCCACTGCTCAGGCCAGAAGGCCTTGAGGGATTTTTGCAGCCAGCGTGGGTGGGCAGTGCGCACCACGGGATCGTGTTCCAACCCGGCCAGTAGTGCTTCGCTTTCCCGTTGGGCGCGGCGCAGTACGGCGTTGAGCAAGGCTTTGGCCCATGGCTTTTTCAGTTTGTCGGCGCAACCGACGGTTTCGCCAATGGCGGCGTGGGGCGGGACGCGGGTATAGAGCAGTTGATAAAGCCCCACCAGCAACAGCGCCTCGACATCGGCATCCGCTGCCTTGAATGGCTTTTGCAGCAATTTGGCCGCCAGCGCCGACAAACGCGGCTGCCAGCGAGCCGTGCCGAATGCCAGGTCCTGAGTGAAGCCGCGATCACGGTCTTCGACCTTGTCCATTTGCGTCGGCAGAGAACTGTTGAGTGAGGCTTTTCCGTTAAGAACTGCAGCCAGTGCCTTGGCGGCGGCCAGACGTGGATTCATTGAGTATCCGCCGTTTGACCGAGGACGGTGCCAACGGCGAATTTCTCACGACGGCTGTTGAACAAGTCGCTGAAGTTCAGTGCTTTGCCGCCGGGTAATTGCAGACGGGTCAGACACAACGCCTGTTCACCGCAGGCGACGATCAAGCCGTCCTTGCTGGCGCTGAGGATTTCACCCGGCGCGCCCTGCCCTTCGGCCAGGCTTGCGGCCAACACTTTCAGCGCTTCGCCGTTCAGCGTGCTGTGGCAGATCGGCCAGGGATTGAAGGCGCGAACCAGACGCTCCAGCTCAACCGCCGGGCGGTTCCAGTCGATGCGCGCTTCGTCCTTGTTCAATTTGTGTGCATAGGTGGCGAGGCTGTCGTCCTGCACTTCGCCTTGCAGAGTGCCCGCAGCCAGGCCGGCAATCGCCTGAACCACGGCCGGTGGGCCCATTTCCGCGAGGCGATCGTGGAGGCTACCGCCAGTGTCTTCGGCGCTGATCGGCGTGATGACCTTGAGCAGCATCGGCCCGGTATCGAGGCCGGCTTCCATGCGCATCACCGTCACGCCGCTTTCATTGTCGCCCGCTTCAACGGCACGCTGGATCGGCGCCGCACCGCGCCAGCGCGGCAGCAAGGACGCGTGACTGTTGATGCAGCCCAGGCGCGGAATATCCAGCACCACTTGCGGCAGGATCAGGCCGTAGGCGACCACCACCATCAAATCCGGTTGCAGCGCGGCCAGTTCCGCCTGAGCGTCTTCGTTGCGCAGGGTTGGCGGCTGCAACACCGGGATATTGTTTTCCAATGCCAACTGCTTGACCGGGCTCGGCATCAGCTTCTGCCCACGGCCTGCCGGACGGTCCGGTTGGGTGTAGACCGCAACGATCTCGTATGGACTGCCCAGCAGGGCCTTGAGGTGTTCGGCGGCGAATTCCGGGGTGCCGGCAAAGACAATGCGCAGTGGCTCAGTCATGGAAGCTCTCAATTGCAAAGCATCTTGAAACGAAAAAGGCTTGCCGCAGCAAGCCTTTGAAAGAAGGGCATCAAGCGTTCTGGCGATGGAGCTTTTCCAGTTTCTTCTTGATCCGGTCGCGTTTGAGCGTGGACAGGTAATCGACGAACAACTTGCCGTTCAGGTGGTCGCATTCATGCTGGATGCACACGGCGAGCAGGCCTTCGGCGATCAGTTCGTAAGGCTGGCCGTCACGGTCCAGGGCCTTGATCTTGACCTTTTGCGGGCGATCGACGTTTTCGTAGAAGCCCGGTACCGAGAGGCAGCCTTCCTGATATTGGCCCATCTCATCGGTCAGGGTTTCGAACTCGGGGTTAATGAACACCCGCGGTTCGCTGCGGTCTTCGGAGAGGTCCATCACGACGATACGTTTGTGCACGTTGACCTGGGTAGCGGCGAGGCCGATGCCTGGCGCTTCATACATTGTTTCAAACATGTCATCGACCAACTGACGCACTTCGTCGTCCACTACGGCCACTGGTTTGGCGATAGTGCGCAGGCGCGAATCAGGGAATTCGAGGATGTCTAAAATGGCCATAAGCTTAATTGCTGCACGTGTGAGGTAAAGTCGGGTCGATGGCCTGGCGGGTCCGAAGATGCAGGCTACCGTTGTGAACGTAGCTTCCGGCTTTTCAAAATGAGCAGGAAGCGAGCCACGAGGGCTCTGGCGTTTCACGCGAACGTACATAATAAAGGGATTCACCGCATGAGGAAATCACTACTCGCCTTGCTCCTTCTGGCCTCGGCCGGTTTTGCGCACGGGCAAGTGCAACTCAGGGAAGGTTTTCCACAGCAATACACCGTGGTGGCAGGGGACACACTCTGGGACATTTCCGCCAAATACCTGCGTGAGCCGTGGCAGTGGCCGCAGCTGTGGCAGGCCAATCCACAGATCGACAACCCCAATCTCATCTATCCCGGCGATACGCTGTCGCTGGTCTACGTCAACGGTCAGCCGCGCCTGACCCTCACTCGCGGCGCTTCCCGGGGCACCATCAAGCTGTCGCCACGCATTCGCAGCTCGCCGGTGGCCGACGCCATCCCGAGCATTGCGCTGAAATCGATCAACAGCTTTCTGCTGAGCAATCGCATCGTCAACAAGGTCGAGGATTTCGATAAGGCGCCCTACATTGTCGCCGGCGATGCGGAACGGGTGCTCAGCGGCACCGGTGATCGAATATTCGCCCGTGGCCATTTCGACTCGGCACAACCGATGTACGGCATCTTCCGTCAGGGCAAGGTCTACACCGATCCGCAGAGCAAGGAGTTTCTGGGGATCAACGCCGACGACATCGGCGGCGGCGAGATCATTGCCACTGAAGGCGACGTCGCCACCCTGGCCCTGCAACGTACAACGCAGGAAGTGCGACTCGGCGACCGGCTGTTCAGCAGTGAAGAACGCTCGATCAATTCGACCTTCATGCCCAGTGCGCCAACCACCGACATCAACGGCCTGATCATCGATGTGCCGCGTGGGGTCACACAGATTGGCGCACTGGATGTTGTCACACTGAACAAGGGGCAGCGCGATGGCCTGGCCGAGGGCAATGTACTGGTGGTGATGAAAACCGGCGAAACCGTGCGTGACCGGATCACCGGTCAGCCCTTGAAAATCCCCGACGAACGGGCTGGGCTGCTGATGGTTTTCCGCACCTACGACAAGCTCAGCTATGGGCTGGTCCTTAACGCATCGCGCTCCCTGGCCGTGATGGACAAGGTGCGAAATCCTTAAACCTGCTCCACAAGTTACCAACAGAGTTATCCACAGCTTATTCCCTATTCGAAGGGACTTTATAACGATCAAGGATGATCCATGTCGCTGTCTGCCTGTACGTCCGTTTCCCCTGCGGAACTGGAAGCCCGTTTACGCCTGCACCGTTTGCCGGAACTCGGTCCTGCACGTTTCAAGAAGTTGCTTGAGGCTTTTGGTTCTGCTTCCAAAGCCATCAGTGCCCCGGCCAGCGCCTGGCGTGCGTTGGGTCTGCCCTTCGCTTGCGCGCAGGCCCGGCGCGCCAGTGAAATCCGTGAGGGTGCCAGCCATGCATTGGCCTGGTTAGAGGGCCAAGGCCAGCATTTACTGATGTGGGACCAACCTGACTACCCTGCGCTGCTGGCACAAATCAGTGATGCGCCACCGCTGTTATTCGCCGCGGGGGATCCAGGCATTCTGGAAAAACCGCAGTTGGCGATGGTCGGCAGCCGTCGCGCGTCGCGACCGGGCATGGACACCGCCGCCGCGTTTTCCCGCAGTCTGGCCGGCGCCGGTTTTGTCATCACCAGCGGTCTGGCCCTGGGCATCGATGCTGCCGCGCATCAGGCGGCCCTGGACGTTGGCGGGCAGACGGTCGGGGTGCTTGGCACGGGGCTGGAAAATTTTTATCCACAGCGCAATCGACGACTGGCGGACGCCATGATCGCTTCGGGAAGCGCGGTACTTTCGGAGTTCCCGCTGGATGCCGGCCCTTCCCCCGGCAATTTCCCCCGGCGCAATCGAATCATCAGCGGTTTGTCTCTCGGCGTGCTGGTGGTCGAGGCAAGTGTTGCCAGTGGTTCGTTGATCACCGCGAGGCTGGCGGCGGAACAGGGGCGCGAGGTGTATGCGATTCCAGGATCGATCCACCACCCTGGCGCAAAGGGTTGTCATCAGCTGATCCGCGACGGTGCGGTGCTGGTGGAAACCATCGAGCACATCCTTGAGGCCTTGCGCGGCTGGCAACGGCTGCCGTTATCCACAGAGGCGCCGCTGGCGACAGTGACTCATCCGCTGCTCAGATTGCTCCACGCGGCGCCCCATACCAGTGAAGCCTTGGCGGTCAGCAGCGGCTGGGCCTTGTCGAAAGTGCTGGCAGCGTTGACTGAACTGGAAATGGACGGCCGGGCGGTCTGCGAAAGCGGCCGATGGTTTGCGCGGGTAAACTAGGTTTTATAAGGAAGATCGGTAAACTGCGTAGAGCCTTATTCCGGAGAGTTTTTCATGGTTAACAGTTGGCGTGTGCAACAAGCCGCACGAGAAATTCGCGCCGGGGCGGTGATTGCCTACCCAACCGAAGCTGTCTGGGGCCTGGGTTGCGACCCGTGGAACGAAGAGGCGGTGGATCGTCTGTTGCTAATCAAGGGGCGGTCTGTGGATAAGGGCCTGATTCTGGTGGCCGACAATATTCGTCAGTTCGACTTCCTCTTCGAAGACTTCCCGCAATTGTGGATGGACCGCATGGCCAGCACCTGGCCGGGCCCCAACACTTGGTTGGTGCCGCATCAGAACCTGTTGCCCCAGTGGATTACCGGTGTACATGAAACAGTGGCGTTGCGGGTCAGCGATCACCCTCTGGTGCGGGACTTGTGTGCGGTGGTCGGCCCGTTGGTGTCGACCTCGGCCAACCCTCAAGGGCGGCCGGCGGCACGGACGCGGATTCGCGTGGAGCAGTATTTCCGGGGGCAGGTTGATCTGGTGCTCGGTGGCAATCTGGGTGGGCGCAAGAATCCGAGCGTGATTCGTGATTTGGCGACCGGACACGTTGTGCGCCCGGATTGAGACTGCGTCATCGTTCTTCACGGGCAAGCCTCGCTCCTACGGACGGTGGTATCTGTGGAGCGAGGCTTGCCCGCGAAGGGACCCTCAAGGCAACAGAATCGTCGAGCCAGTCGTACGCCGCGCCGACAACTCGGTCTGCGCCTTAGCCGCTTCAGCCAGTGGAAACCGCTGGCTGATGTCCACCTTCAGCTTGCCGCTGATGATCATCTCGAACAGCTCATCAGCCATGCGTTGCAGGTTTTCCGCATTGTTGGCGTAGGTCGCCAGCGTCGGCCGCGTCACGTACAGCGAACCCTTCCCCGCGAGAATCCCCAGATTCACGCCATCGACTGCGCCGGAAGCGTTACCGAAACTCACCACCAGCCCCCGAGGCGCGACGCTGTCGAGCGACGTCAGCCAGGTATCTTTGCCTACACCGTCGTACACCACCGGGACTTTTTTACCGTCAGTCAATTCCAGCACGCGTTGTGCGACGTTTTCATGGCTGTAATCGATGGTCGCCCAGGCACCATTGGCTTTCGCCAGGGCAGCTTTTTCCGGTGAGCTGACCGTGCCGATCAGCTTCACGCCCAAGGCCTTGGCCCATTGGCAGGCCAGGGAACCGACGCCGCCGGCTGCGGCGTGGAACAGAATGGTTTCGCCACCCTTGAGTTCATACGTCTGTCGCAGCAGGTACTGCACGGTCAGGCCTTTGAGCATCACGCCTGCGGCTTGCTCGAAGCTGATGGCATCCGGCAGGTGCACCAGATTGGCTTCCGGCAATACATGAATATAGCTGTAGGCGCCCAACGGGCCGCTGCCGTAAGCCACACGATCACCAACCTTGAAGCGAGTGACTTCGCTACCGATTGCTTCGACCACGCCCGCGCCTTCAGCACCCAGACCCGAGGGCAGGGCCGGAGGTGCGTAGAGACCGCTACGGTAATAGGTGTCGATGAAATTCAGGCCGATGGCCTTGTTGGTCACGCGTACCTGTTGCGGGCCGGGTTCGGCGGGTTGGTAATCTACATGTTCGAGCACTTCGGGACCGCCATGGACGCGGAACTGGATACGCTTTGCCATCTGAACTCTCCTGGGGCTTGGCTTCTAGAGTTGTAGCGCCAAGCGCCCTATCGAACTCCCAAGCTTGATCTTCGTCAACTGCGGCAGGCTCGCCTGCGATGTTATGCTACGGGCCCATTTGCGCCGGCCCCCCGCTCCGATGGAGCGCCGCGTAGCTTTGCCCGATTCAAGGTGATGCCATGACTACCCGCACCGAGGCCGTAAAAGCCTACCTGCTCGACCTGCAAGACCGCATTTGCGCTGCCCTGGAAGCCGAAGACGGCGGCGCGCTTTTCGTTGAAGACGCCTGGACCCGGCCTGCTGGCGGTGGCGGTCGCACCCGGGTGATCGAAAACGGCGCGGTCATCGAAAAGGGCGGCGTCAACTTTTCCCACGTCTTTGGCAGCGGTCTTCCACCGTCCGCCAGTGCTCATCGGCCGGAACTGGCCGGTCGAGGCTTCGAAGCCCTGGGCGTGTCTTTGGTGATTCACCCACACAACCCCCATGTACCGACGTCCCACGCCAACGTGCGTTTTTTCATCGCTGAAAAAGAAGGTGAAGAGCCGGTCTGGTGGTTCGGTGGCGGCTTCGACCTGACGCCTTATTACGGCAACGAAGAAGACTGCGTGCACTGGCACCGCGTTGCCGAACAGGCCTGCGCGCCGTTCGGTCCGGACGTCTACCCGCGCTACAAGGCCTGGTGCGACAGTTACTTTCACATCAAGCATCGCCACGAGCCGCGTGGCATCGGCGGCCTGTTTTTCGATGACTTGAACGAGTGGGACTTCGACACCAGCTTCGCTTTCATGCGTGCCATCGGCGACGCGTATATCGACGCGTACCTGCCGATCATGCAGCGCCGCAAAAACGATGCGTTCACCGCCAAACAGCGTGAGTTCCAGGAATTTCGCCGCGGCCGTTACGTCGAATTCAACCTGGTCTATGACCGCGGCACGCTGTTCGGCCTGCAATCGGGCGGGCGTACCGAGTCGATTCTGATGTCGCTGCCGCCGCAAGTGCGCTGGGCCTACGACTGGAAGCCCGAGCCGGGCAGTGAAGAAGCGCGCCTGACCGAATATTTCCTGCAAGACCGCGATTGGTTGGCCAAGGCCTGAACGAGGAATTCAGATGGACCGTTATGTCGTATTCGGTAACCCGATTGGCCACAGCAAGTCGCCGCTGATTCATCGTCTGTTTGCCGAGCAGACCGGCCAGAAACTGGACTACAGCACTTTGCTGGCGCCCCTCGACGATTTTTCCGGCTGTGCGCTGGAATTTTTCCGCGAAGGCCGTGGGGCGAATGTGACCGTGCCGTTCAAGGAAGACGCCTATCGCCTGGCGAACAGCTTGACCCAGCGGGCCCAGCGGGCCGGCGCGGTGAATACCCTGAGCAAACTGGCCGATGGCAATCTGCTGGGTGACAACACCGATGGCGCCGGGCTGGTGCGGGACCTGACGGTCAATGCCGGATTGAGCCTCGCGGGCAAACGCATCCTGCTGCTGGGAGCCGGCGGTGCGGTGCGTGGTGCGCTGGAGCCGCTGCTGGCGGAGCAACCGACGTCGGTGATCATCGCCAACCGCACCGTGGAAAAAGCCGAGTTGCTGGCGCAGTTGTTTGCCGATCTGGGGCCGGTGTCGGCCAGTGGTTTCGACTGGTTGCGCGAACCGGTGGACCTGATCATCAACGCCACGTCCGCCAGTCTGTCAGGCGATGTACCGCCGATTGCCAGCAGTTTGATCGAACCGGGCAAGACGGTTTGCTACGACATGATGTACGGCAAGGACCCGACTTCGTTCTGCCGCTGGGCCAGTGAACATGGGGCTGCGGTGGCGATGGATGGCTTGGGGATGTTGGCCGAGCAGGCGGCGGAAGCTTTCTATCTGTGGCGCGGTGTGCGCCCGGATACGGCGCCTGTGCTGGCCGAACTTCGCCGGCAGCTGGCGCTGTAATCTCCTGTAGGAGCGAGGCTTGCCCGCGAAGGGAGCGCCACGGTGATTCAGGCATACCGCGTCATCGTTCTTCGCGGGCAAGCCTCGCTCCTACAAAGCAATGTTTCAATCCTCAAAACGGATCGGGCATTTCTCCGCACCTTCGAGCTTCCTCAATTCCTCCACCACCTGCGGCCGTGCCCGGCGCAGGGTCAGGCTGCGATCCTGGCGCAGCAGCCGTCGGGCCTCCTGGTGCAGCATTTCCACACCCGAATAGTCGATGAAGTTGATCTGCTGCGCCTCGATCACCACTCGCGGGCCTTGCATCCGTTGCAAGCGCACTTGCAGGTAATGGCTGGCGCCGAAAAAGATCGATCCTCCGACCTTCAGAATGTCTTCATCGCCATCACGCCAGTGCTGCACCCGTGGCTGCGAGGTGCGTTTGAGGTAGAAGAACAGCGACGCCAGCACCCCGGCGTAGATCGCCGTTTGCAGCTCCAGCAACAGTGTGGCGACACAGGTCAGCGCCATGACCAGAAACTCGGCACGGCTGACTCGCAACAAGGCGCGAATGCCGCGATGATCCACCAGTCCCCAGGCGATCAACAAAATGCTGCCGGCCATGGCCGGGATCGGGATGTGCGCGATCAACGCCGCACCGAAGATCGCGAACAGCGCCACCCACAACGCCGAAAAAACGCCGGCCAGCGGTGAGCAGGCACCGGCGTCGTAGCTCAGGGCCGAGCGGGTGAAGGAGCCGGCTGACAGTGAGCCGGAAAAAAACGCACCGACCATGTTCGAGAAACCCTGGGCACGGACTTCCTGATTGGCGTCGAGCAACTGCTGCGAGCGAGCCGACAAGGCGCGGGCAATCGACAGGCTCGTCACCAGCCCGAGCATGCCGACCGCCACCGCACTGGGCAGCAGGCGCAATATCAGGTCCAGATCCAGCGGCAGCGCACTGAAGGGCGGCAGCCGCCCGACAAACGCGCTGACCAACTTCACATGGCCGAACATCGCTGGCCACAACCACACCAGCAAACCGCTCAGGGCCAGAGCGATCAACAGCGTCGGCCAGCGCGGCACCAGCAGTTTCAGCACGATGCCCACCACGACCGTTGCCAGGCCCAGCAGCAGCGAGGGTTTGTCCACTTCGCCGAGGTGACTGAACAGCAGCATCAGGCTGTTCAGTGCCGTGGCCTGGTTGGGCACATCCAGCCCCAGCAGGTTCGGCAGTTGCCCGATGGCAATCACCACCGCCGCGCCAAGGGTGAAACCCAATACCACCGAGTGCGAGACGAAATTCACCAAGGCGCCGAAACGCAGCAAACCCAACAACCACTGGAAAATGCCCGCCAGGAGTGTCAGAAGCAGGATCAGCGTGACGTAGTCCTGCGACGCGGGGACGGCCAGAGGACTGACGCTGGCGTACAGGACAATGGAAATGGCCGCCGTGGGACCGCAGATCAAATGCCATGACGACCCCCAGAGGCAGGCGATCAGCACCGGGATGATGGCGGCGTACAAACCATATTCCGGTGGGAGACCGGCGATCAGCGCGTAGGCAATCGATTGTGGCAACGCGAGAATCGCGCCGCTCAGGCCGACGATCAGGTCACGACCGACGCTGGCGCGGGTTTGCCGGGGCAACCAGGTCAGGAAGGGAAAGAGTGAATGGCGGCTGGGGAAGGCCATGGGTCCTCTCGGGCAGGGTTTTACGAAAGAGTATCAGGACCGACGCTGATCGTTCCCACGCTCTGCGTGGGAATGCCGCCCCTTCGGGATATGTGACGCGGAGCGTCACGGGATGCATTCCCACGCGAAGCGTGGGAACGATCAATCGAACCTTATAGTTTGGCTTTCACGGCCGGCAACGCATCCTTGCCGTCCACGGTCTTCACGCCCTCCAGCCATTTATCCAGCACCGCCGGGTTGGCTTTGATCCACGCTTTGGCCGCGTCGGCATTGCTGAGCTTTTTGTTCACCACCTCGGCCATGATGCTGTTCTCCATGTCCTGGGTAAAACTCAGGTTGGTGAGCAGTTTGCCGACGTTGGGGCAGGCCTGTGCATAACCTTTGCGGGTCAGTGTATAAACGCTGCCGGTGTCACCGAAGTACTTTTCACCGCCCTTCAGGTAATGCATTTTCAGCTGCACGTTCATCGGGTGTGGTGTCCAGCCGAGGAAGGTTACGAACTTCTGTTTCTTCACCGCGCGAGACACTTCGGCCAGCATCGCCTGCTCGCTGGATTCGATCAGCTTCCACTGGCCCAGGTCGAAGTCGTTCTTCTTGATGATCTCTTGCAGCGAAATGTTCGCCGGAGCGCCGGAGCCGATGCCATAAATTTTCTTGTCGAACTTGTCGGCGAATTTATTCAAGTCATTAAAGTTATGCACACCCGCGTCCCAAACGTAATCCGGGACCGCCAAGGTGAACTCGGTGCCGTCGAGGTTCTTCGCCAGTTGAGTCACGTCGCCGTTGGCCACGAACTTGTCGTAGAAGCCTTGTTGTGCCGGCATCCAGTTACCGAGGAAGACGTCCACCTGGCCATCCTTCAGACCGCCAAAGGTGATCGGCACCGCCAGCGTGTCGACCTTGGCCTTGTAGCCCATGCCGTCCAGCAGAAACCCGGTGATGGCGTTGGTTGCAGCGATGTCGCTCCAGCCAGGGTCGGCCATCTTCACCGTCTCGCAGCTTTGCTCGGCGTAGGCCGAGGCGCTGCCCAGAGCCAGAAGCCCGACTGTCAGTAATGTGGATAACTTTTGCATGGACGTCCCCTTAACATTATTGGTTTTGGCAGGGTTGTGGATAACGGGCTTTACGCTCCAGATCGTCGAGGTCGATGTGGTTGCGCATGTACTGCTGACTGGCGTCCACCAGCGGCTGGTGATCCCAGCTCTTGAGCTTGCCGATGGTCAGGGCGTCGGCGACGAAACGCCGGCGTCGCTGGCTGGCGAGCACCTGTTGGTGGATCGCCGGGATATTCCATTTGGCCCGTGCTTCGGCGAGAAAATCCTCGAATAGCTGACGATGTTGCGGCGAATGGCTGAGTTCTTCCTGTTCACGCGGATCGTTGTGTACGTCGAAGAGCAGGCAAGGGTCGTCTTCGCTGTAGATGAACTTGTAGGCGCCGCGACGAATCATCATCAACGGACTGATGGTGCCTTCGGCCATGTATTCGCCGAACACTTCGTCGTGACCGCCCTGCCCTTGCAGGTGCGAAACCAGCGAGCGGCCGTCCAGCGGCAGGCCTGGCTCCAATGAGCCGCCGGCCAATTCCACAAAGGTCGGCAGCAGGTCGGCGGTGGACACCGCCGCGCTGACCCGCCCGGCCCCGAATTGCCCCGGCGCACTGATCAGCAGCGGCACGCGGGCGGCCATTTCGTACCAGTGCATTTTGTACCAGAGCCCGCGCTCGCCGAGCATGTCGCCGTGGTCGCCGGAGAACACGATGATGGTGTCGTCGATCAACCCGGTATCCTCGAGTGTTTGCAGGAGTTTGCCGACGTTGCTATCGATATAGCTGCATGCACCGAAGTAGGCGCGTCGTGCGTCGCGAATCTTATCCACAGGCAGCGGCTTGTCCCAAAGATCATAGACTTTGAGCAGGCGCTTAGAGTGTGGATCGAGGTCTTGCTGACTGGGTGTTTCGGGTAATGGGATGTCGGCGTCGTCGTACAGATCCCAAAAAGCCTTGGGAATCGTGTACGGGTCGTGTGGGTGAGTCATCGACACGGTCAGGCAGAACGGCTGATCGCCATCCTCGCGGATGTGATCGAACAGGTATTGCTGGGCCTTGAACACCACCTCTTCGTCGAAATCCAGCTGATTAGTACGTACGCACGGCCCGGCTTGCAGGACCGACGACATGTTGTGGTACCAGGTCGGCCGCACGTCCGGCTCGTCCCAGTTCACCGCCCAACCGTAGTCGGCCGGGTAAATGTCACTGGTCAGGCGTTCTTCATAGCCGTGCAACTGATCCGGACCGCAGAAGTGCATCTTGCCCGATAGCGCGGTGCGGTAACCGAGGCGCCGCAGGTAGTGGGCATAGGTCGGTACGTCGGCGGGGAAATCGGCCGCGTTGTCGTAGGCGCCGATCTTGCTCGGCAACTGACCGCTAACCAACGTAAAACGCGACGGTGCGCAGAGCGGGCTATTGCAGTACGCGGCGTCGAATACCACGCCTTCGGCGGCGAGGCGACTCAGATTCGGCAGTTTGATGGGCGAAGGACCGTAGAACGGCAACATTGGCGCGGCCATTTGATCGGCCATGATGAAAAGAATATTTTTGCGCTTCATGTGATCGCGGCATTCCATAGTGGATATTTATGCGAGAGTGCTGTGATCGAGCATGCGACCCATTAAATTTGTGGTAAAGCCCATGCCAGGCAATGACTAGGATAAGCACAGCTTATGTATGACGCCCTCGGTGATTTGTCTCTGGATCTGCTGCGTGCCTTTGAAGCCGCGGCCCGGCAGCGCAGTTTCACTGCCGCTGCAGTGGAGCTCGGCACCACGCAACCGGCCATCAGTCAGCAGATCAAGCGCTTGGAAGAACAGCTCGCCACACGGTTGTTCGACCGCATTTATCGCGGTATCGAACTGACCGAGGCCGGAACCATTCTGTTTGAGCAAGTTCAGCTAGGTTTGCAGAATATCGACGCCGGATTGAGCGCAATCAGCGCACAGCAACAACACGAAGTGTTGCAGGTGGCCACCGACTTCGCCTTCGCCGCGTATTGGCTGATGCCGCGGCTGCACCGCTTCCATACCGCCAACCCTCAAGTGGACGTCAGCCTGGTCACCAGTGAGCGCAGCCACAACATGCTGCGCACCGATATCGATGTGGCGGTGCTGTTCGGCGATGGGCGGTTCAAGCAAGGCGAGAGCCACTGGCTGTTCAGCGAAGAAGTGTTTCCGGTGTGCAGCCCGCTGCTCTTGAAGGACCGTCCCCTGCCCTTGCCGGCTCAGTCATTGCTGGAGTTTCCGTTGTTGCACCTGC
Organism: Pseudomonas frederiksbergensis; assembly: GCF_017114915.1. Lineage (GTDB taxonomy): Bacteria > Pseudomonadota > Gammaproteobacteria > Pseudomonadales > Pseudomonadaceae > Aquipseudomonas > Aquipseudomonas frederiksbergensis_I. The sequence continues at coordinate 83,921 of NZ_JAAUOE010000015.1, read as the reverse complement.
GGGGCGAACACAGCAGCAACTGGTTCGACTGGAGCGGTGTGTTTCGCGAGCTAGGGATTACATCGGCACCCGCGCCGGGGCAACTGCGCTTCGACAATTACACCTTGCTGATTCAGGCGGCGATTGGCGGTCAGGGCGTCGCGATCGGTTGGCGACACCTTGTGGATAACTTGCTGGCGCAAGGCCTATTGTGTCGGCCGATTGCCGACACGGTGATTTCCAGGCTGGGTTATTACGTGGTCCTGCCCCAGCGCAAACGGCGTGGGGCGTTGATTCAAACGTTTGTAGAGTGGTTGATGGCGGAACAGGCCAGCAGTGCGCAATCGCTTAATGGTCTTCCTTTGCCATCCATTGCGGTATGAGGGTTTTACGGTTCCGAAGTCGCGACAAAATTCACATGTTCCCCGACATGCAGATTCAGCCATAGCTCATCGGCAATCCCCACGGCAACGCGGTTCAACCGTTCCAGTGGTTCGGCCAAGCCGGGTTCCAGGCTCGTGCTGACGTGGCTGAAATGCTCAAGGGTCAGCCCGGGCACGCCGCGCGGGGCATTCACCAGGGTCCAGTGCAATGTGCTGCTTTGCAGGGCTTCGCGGATTTCTTCGGCGGCGTGGCGTTGCAGTTCGTCTTCTATCTCCGGATCGTCCAGCACCTCGAAATCGCCCACCACAAACAACCGCGCGATGCCCGCGGCCTGCATGCCGTCAATCAGTGCATCCACGGCCAGCACCTGCTCGACCGGGCCGGGCACGATGGATTTTTCGACGTGTTCGCTGTTCATCGGCAACCCCGGCGCATCCAGTAGGCAGATCACCGCCGAACAGCCGGCCACGCTTTGCTTGACCCGCTTGGCATCGAACAGGTTGCCGGTCTTGGTGCGCAATCCGGGGCGTGGCGCGAGTGCTGTCAGGTCATCGAGAATCGCGATCACTTCATGCTGACGCCGCAGCATCTCAGCCATCAGCGCACTGCCCAGGCTACTCATGGCACCATAAAGCACTACCTTGACTACCGGGGTTTCGGCATTTTTCATGGCTGTGCTCCGAACGTCCTGCCTATATAACGTAAGACCTGCGGGGAACGGTGTGGGTTCGACCAGGTTAAAAGGGGTTTCAGATGCAACCGATCAAGGGCTACCACGCCCATGTCTATTTCGACGCCAACACCCTCCCGCAGGCCCGGGCCTTGTGTGAGCAGGCCGCGCAATTGTTTCCACTGAAGATGGGCCGCGTGCATGAGCGCCCGGTCGGCCCGCACCCGGACTGGAGCTGCCAATTGGCTTTCGAGCCGCAATACATTGGTGAGGTGTTGCCGTGGCTGGCGCTCAATCGCAAGGGGTTGGTGGTGTTCCTGCACCCGGACACCGGCAACGATCTGCTCGATCACACCGAACATGCGATCTGGATGGGGGCGATCCGGCCGCTGGATCTGTCTGTTTTCTGATCAGAGTTGTTCTTCTGCCTCGCCAGGCAAATGTTCGTCCAGATGCAGCCAGGGCAACCGATTGTCCGTCCAGATATGCCGCTCGGCCGGCGCCTGCTCAGGGTGGTCGAGGGTGGCGATGGTCACATCGATGCTTTCGGGGCTGAGTTTGGTCACCAGCGCCAGCTGCGCCCCACAGTTGGGGCAGAAATACCGCGCGCAAGTGGATGAAGAGTCGTACCGGGTCGGCGTACCCACCACCCAGGCAAATGCCGAGGCAGGGACGGTGATCCAGGTGGTCACGATCCCGCCGCTGACCCGTCGGCAAATCGAGCAATGGCAGTGGGCGATGTCATGCAATGGCCCGCTGAACTGATAGCGAATTTGTCCGCAGTGGCAGCCGCCGGTGTGAAGTTCGCCCATGTTTTTTCCTCCTGAGCCCGTGTTTACGGACTCTAAACCCGGCCGACGACCGGTCGTACATTCGGTCAATGCTTTCATCCGCGAAAGCTGGCTGAAAGCTTCCCCCATTAGGATCGCCTCACTGCCGGCAACAGACCGGTTGGCCAACGCGAGTGTTTTATCGCTCGCCCGGTCCATTTAACAACAACAATGGTGATTCTGATGTCCGCTCCTGTCCGCCTCTTCGCCGCAACTCCGCCCGTACGTTTCGTGCCTCCCGTTCTGCGCTGACCCACCGGTTCGCCCATTCCCTAGCCACGCTACGCCTGGAGTATTCCCATGCTGACTTTCCTTGGCTTTGCCATGGTCATCACGTTCATGTTCCTGATCATGACCAAGCGCCTGTCCGCGCTGATCGCCCTGATCATCATCCCGATCATCTTCGCCCTGTTCGGCGGTTTCTCGCCGAAAATCGGCCCGATGATGCTCGAAGGCATCACCAAGCTCGCGCCGACCGGCGTGATGCTGATGTTCGCCATCCTTTACTTCGCCCTGATGATCGACTCCGGCCTGTTTGACCCGGCCGTGCGCAAGATCCTCAAACTGGTCAAGGGCGACCCGTTGAAAGTGTCGGTCGGTACCGCCGTGCTGGCTTTGATCGTGTCCATGGACGGTGATGGCGCCACCACTTACATGATCTGCGTGGCCGCCATGCTGCCGCTCTACAGCCGCATCGGCATGAGCCCGCGAATTATGGCCGGTCTGATCATCCTCGCCGGTGGCGTGATGAACATGACCCCTTGGGGCGGTCCGACTGCTCGTGCAGCCAGTGCGCTGCATGTGGACCCGTCCGCGATCTTCGTACCGATGATTCCGGCGATGCTGGCCGGTGTGGTGGCGATTCTGGCGATTGCCTACTTTTACGGTAAACGCGAGCGTGCACGTCTGGGTGAGTTGCATTTGGTCGGTGATGAAATCGACCACAGCGAAATCAGCGTTTCGCAGTTCCCGGACGCCCGTCGTCCAAAGCTGATCTGGTTCAACGGCGCGCTGACCCTGGCACTGATGGGCACCTTGATCGCCGGCCTGTTGCCGCTGCCGGTATTGTTCATGGTGGCGTTCAGTATCGCGATGATCGTCAACTACCCTTGCCTGCAACAGCAGAAGGACCGCGTTGCGGCCCACGCCGGTAGCGTGCTGGCGGTGGTCGGTTTGATCTTTGCCGCGGGTATCTTCACCGGTATCCTGACGGGCACTGGCATGGTCGACGCCATGTCCAAGAGCTTGCTGGCAGTCATCCCGGATTTCCTCGGCCCGTACCTGGCCGTGATCACCGCGCTGGTGAGCATGCCGTTCACGTTCTTCATGTCGAACGATGCATTTTATTACGGCGTGTTACCAGTGCTTGCCGAAGCCGCCAGTCATTACGGTATAACCGCGGTAGAAATGGCACGTGCCTCGATCGTCGGTCAGCCCGTCCACTTGTTGAGCCCGCTGGTACCATCGACCTACCTGTTGGTGGCCCTGGCCGGTATCGAGTTCGGTGACCATCAGCGGTTCACCTTGAAGTGGGCAGTGCTGGTTTGCCTGTGCATACTGGTCGCTGCATTGCTGATGGGGATTTTTCCGCTGTTCAGCACGCTATAAGCCCAAGACTCACCATAAGGGGTCCAGGCTTTGTTTGAAGCCTGGGCCCTTTGTGGTTTAAACACTCGCTCAAAGGAATACACATGGAATGGCTGACCAACCCTGAAATCTGGGTTGCCTTCTTCACCCTGACTGCCCTGGAGATCGTCCTGGGCATCGACAACATCATCATGATCTCGATCCTGGTCAGCCGCATGCCCAAGCACATGCAGGCGCGCACCCGGATATTCGGCCTGGCGCTGGCCATGATCACGCGGATCCTGTTGCTGCTGTCGATCACCTGGGTCATGCGCCTCACCGCAGACCTGTTCGTACTGTTCGGCCAGGGTATTTCCGGGCGTGACCTGATCCTGTTCTTCGGTGGTCTGTTCCTGCTGTGGAAGAGCTCGCAAGAGATGTACCACGCGCTGGAAGGCGAGGATGAAACCAGCGACGAGCCAGGTGGCAAGGGCGGCAACTTCCTCTACACCATTGTTCAGATCGCGATCATCGACATTGTGTTCTCGCTGGACTCTGTCATCACTGCCGTTGGTATGGTGTCCCACGTACCGGTCATGGTCGCGGCAATCATCGTTGCTGTGCTGGTGATGATGTGGGCTTCTGGCACCATCAGCGAGTTCATCGACAGGCACCCGTCACTGAAAATGCTGGCGCTGTCTTTCCTGTTGATCGTCGGTACCGTGCTGATTGCCGAGTCCTTTGATGTGCATGTGCCCAAAGGCTACGTCTACTTCGCCATGGCGTTCTCGCTGGCAGTGGAAGCAATCAACATCAGGATGCGCACAGCGATTGCGAAAAAACGTACACAGCAAGAGCCAGTGAAACTGCGCAAGGATATTCCGGGCCAATAACCCGAACACCCTGCCATGACAAAGGGGCCTTCGGGCCTAATGCCGATCAGTTAAGCCCTCTCGCTTGACCTTTGGCCGCAAGAAATCAAAATCCGATGCCTGTACTGGCATCGGATTTTTTTATGCGTCTCGCTCGGGCACTGGAACTGACCCACAACTTTGCTTCCACTCCAAACTCAATCGAAGGACTGGATTCCTTGCTCAATCCTTCATTGGTCGACAGCCCTCGAACAGGCCGGCGTAGCGACGTTGTGCAAACGCCGTCTACCGCTGCAAATGATGCCCTGGTGTGTGAGGCCTGACACCGCCGAAATCGAGCGCGCTACTACTCGGCCAGCAACCAGAACGGCGACACCGGTGTTCCTCAGGTACACATCGTCTGCCAAATGGAATTAACCAGTCATTTGCTGATCGGCAGTGCTTTTGAAGATGAAACAGACGCTGCTCAACAGCAGCTATACGTTGCGTAGCAAAACGTCCGAGATGATCGAGCAGGAACTGTGGGGCGTGTAGCCGGGCAATAACTTATTGCGCTACCAGATGGTGGAAATGAGCCGCCACTGTCCAGGTATTTATCCGTGCGAAATGAGCTTTAGCGCCTGTACCTGGGCGATTTTAGGGTTTATCAACAGTGTTTCGGCCGACCGCTCCGGGAACATCCCCAAGTACCTGGCCGAGCTGCATGCCTCAGCCCCGCACTATGTCCTGCCTCACCGACGAGAGGAGCGCATTTATCCCCGGGCCATCCGGCTGAAATCCCGAAGTATCCGATCAAAAATAAAAATGCCAGTCAGCTTAACTGACTGGCATCACGCCAAGCGCCCGCTTCTGGTTAATTGTCTAACCCTGAAACAATCGTAAACCTATCTCTAGACTAGACAGAATCAAATCACCAGCATCAGGGAATCGGACGTCTTCCAAACAATAGATATTGCTTATCGCCCCCTAAAGGTGACAGCCGTTTAGCAATATCAATCCAAAGTATATTTTCCCTCTACCATAAATATAGGTTCTCTCCAGTTAGGGCCCCGCCTAATTCCGGTTCCACTCAATTTTATAAATCCGGCGTCACGCATTTTCCAAACGAGATGCAATAATCCCATGTTGTCCTTCACATGCGCCCAGTTAGCCCGATTATAAAGCCCATCAAGCCGAGGAAGAGAGATACCTAGTTCATTTTTGGTAAGAAATAGAATTACCTCTTCAGGTTTCTCGTTGAGCACGATGGTTGTTATGACACTCATTGCTTTGCCCCTCCCAATTGTTTGTATTCTCTATCTGTCTGCTTGTTATCTGCCTCTATAGCTTCAGGCGTGTAGAGCAACTCAAATTCACCCTTTAGTTTGTAGTCTTCTAGTGTCGCGGCATGAGTATTATTCCAAATGACACCTTCATCCTTCGGATTTACGCCGTCAGCCACCCCTAATGCTCTGAAACGTTCAAGCTCTCTGAGTTCATGAGTATAGAAACGCTTGTCGATAGCCGTAGGTATCAATTCACCCCGCAGAATTTTTTCCAATCGGTCAACCATGATGGCATTGGCGTCCGAAGGGTCGAAGCGACCCGTATGCAATTTAACAAGGTCAATGCCCGCTTGAGTCACGGTAGCATTGGTCCAATCCAGATCCAGGATTGGGCCTCCAGCTTTGGCAGGATTGAAAAATCGACCGCTGTACTTTCCTCTCGTGGTAGCCCCTTCATAAGGGCTATTGAAAACAACGTAAATCGGCGGCAAGCCGCTGTTGATCGGAAAGCAGTAAATACAATCCCTGAAGTCCGATGACTCGAACGCAGGCAATGGTTCGGGCTGCACGAGTAGTGGCAACAGCTCAACACCAGTGTAATGCGGTACTTCCACGGGTCTAGCAGGTGAAGTTGTCGAACTGTTATCCCAGTGGATAATGGGAGAACCGAGGGTGATGGGCGGTGTGTCGGCGGAGGTGAAACTGTAGCTGTTAGTCTTCTGGTCGAACTCCAGCGCCCGAACTGGCACCGCTGGCGAAATGCTCCCTCCCGACGGTGTTGCAACGAGTGTGTATTGGCCAAGGTCACCATAAATCCGATAGGGAAGATCGATGGTTCCTTCGACAGCGGCGATTTCATTCAGGTTAGTCGGTGCATCTGGCAAGACTGCACTGCCAGATAGTTTGAGAACCGTTTGAGGATAACGCTCGCCGTTACCCAGAGCGGGTGAATAGAGCAAAGTCCCGATCCCAATCGCCGTCGCTCGACTGAGAAGTGCTTCTCCCAAACCTGTCAACAACAGAATGCCTTTACGGATTGCTGCCTCGAAGGTCCAACCGTCCGCGTTTTGGAGAGTAGCGGCACCCGCCACAGTTACCAGCTGTGCGGATTGACTAAGGGTTAAATTGAAGCTGTAGGCAGTTTCACCTCTAGCCAAGGCAGAATGGATTTCAGCATCTGTAGATAGAGATGCGTCGTCTAAAATGGGAACAGCCTCGACAAGTATTCGTTTAACGTAGGCGGCTGTCAGAGATATCAGGAAGCTTTCATAAAGGCCTAGGCGTTCTGCATCGTGTTCTACTGAATCCACATAAGCCGCGAAGAGCTCGGCACTTTCCATACTGTCTAACGATAATGCATCTATGCCAAAAAATGCATCCGCTTCATACCAGCTCCTATTCAATCTAATTCGCTGCAGGAGCTCGACAATAATAAATTTCTTTTTTAAGGCGCCTTCCAGCTTATTGAATGGGGGGGTATCAACAGCTGAACTTATTCGCCCCTCTATTTCATTTCGCACACCAGCCGGGCTATTCGAAAAAGCACTTCCTATCTGATCGTGCACCGAAAGTGCTATAGCTACCAACTTTGAATATGCGTCGCGCTCTTTATCGACAGTTTCAATACGGTGAGCCACAGTAACCGTCGGAAGCGCTCCATCCCAATTTAGAGCACTGTCAAAGTTTGACCTCTGCTCAGCCTATGGTCACTGAAGGTGGTTCGGATCGTCTGATCGAAAGCCGTGTGGCTGAAGGTGGCGCTGATCGCCTGCTTGAAAAACGAGCTGTTGCTGCTGATGGTTCGGATCGTTTGCAAGGCAACGAAGTCGCTGCCGATGGCTCCGACCGTCTGCAAGGCAACACCGTCGCCTGAAGCATTCGCTTCCCCGCTCTACCCCGCAAAAGCCCGGCCTGACCATACATTTCGTGGGTGTTTAATTAGTACTCACAACCACCGACCATTTCTTGCGTTGGAGAAGGATGCTTCCCAAGCACAAAACGGATCGGGCTGATGTTCATGGCGCGCGTCAAGGTTTGAAACATCGGATTAAAACTCAGCTGATAGGACTATTGCCTATCAGTTAAGCCCTAAAGCAATAGGTGGCAGCTGACGAAGCCTGCGTTCGGTTGTGCAGCAAACTGTTTCTGTGACAGTTTTGTTTCAATCGTTTCTTTAGCTATGCGATGCTGGCGTCCAGACCGTTAGCCAACTACAGCTTAAGTACAGAACGTAGAAAAACGCGCGGCACCGTCAACTTGCCCCACTGGGGCGCTACCACCACAGGGGGCCTGTATGCTCACCCTGCTCAATCTGTTATCGGCCGTGGCCTTGTTGATCTGGGGCACGCACATCGTCCGAACCGGCATCCTGCGTGTCTACGGTTCCAACCTGCGCCACGTGATCGCCCAGAACATGTCCAGGCGCTGGCTGGCGTTTGTCGCCGGGATCATGGTGACCGCCATGGTCCAGAGCAGCAACGCCACCGCCATGCTCGTCACTTCTTTTGTCGGTCAGGGCCTGATGGTGCTGACACCGGCCCTGGCGACCATGCTCGGTGCCGACGTCGGTACGGCACTGATGGCACGGGTGCTGACCCTCGACCTGTCGTGGTTGTCGCCGTTGCTGATTTTCCTTGGGGTGATTTTCTTTCTGTCGCGCAAGCAGACCCGGGTCGGGCAGATGGGCCGGGTCGGTATCGGTCTGGGCCTGATCATTCTGGCGCTGCAACTGATCGTCGAGGCCGCCACGCCGATCACGCATGCTCAGGGGGTGAAGGTCATTTTCGCCTCCCTGACCGGCGATATCCTGCTCGATGCCCTGGTCGGCGCGCTGTTCGCGATGATTTCCTACTCCAGCCTCGCCGCCGTGTTGCTGACCGCGACCCTCGCCGGTGCCAGTGTGATCAGTCTGCCAGTGGCCATCGGCCTGGTGATCGGCGCCAACATTGGCAGCGGCGTTCTCGCCTTCCTCAGCACCAGCATGCAGAACGCGGCCGGTCGTCAGGTGGCGCTTGGCAGCCTGTTGTACAAACTGATCGGTCTGCTGCTGATCATTCCGGTGCTCGATCCACTGGCGCACTGGATCGACAGCTTCGACTTCAGTGCTCAGGAAATGGTCATCGGCTTCCACCTGCTCTACAACACCACGCGCTGCCTGATCCTGTTGCCCAGCGTCGGGCTGATGGCCAGGCTCTGTGCATGGCTGCTGCCGGAGCGACCAGACATCAACGGCACGGCCAAACCGCGGCATCTTGACCCGACGGCATTGGTCACCCCCAGCCTGGCGCTGGCCAATGCCGCCCGGGAAACCCTGCGCATCGGCGATCTGGTCGACAGCATGCTCGAAGCCATGCTCGCCGTGCTACGTGGCAAACAGACTGCCGTCACCCAGGAAATCCGTCGCTTGACCGATGATGTCGAAGCGCTCTACAGCGCCATCAAACTCTATCTGGCGCAAATGCCCCGGGAAGACCTCAGCGAACAGGACAGCCGGCGTTGGGCGGAAACCATCGAGCTGGCGATCAACCTGAAACTGGCCAGCGACCTGATCGAACGCATGCTGCGCAAGGTCCAGGAGCAGAAAACCTCGCAACGGCGGTCGTTCTCCGAGGTCGGTCTGGAGGAGTTGGCGGGGCTGCATAGCCAACTGATTGCCAACCTGCGCCTGGGGTTGTCGGTATTCCTCAGTTCCGACCCGGAAAGTGCTCGCCAGTTGCTGCGTGAGAAACGTCGCTTTCGCGCACAGGAACGCCGCCTGGCCCACGCTCATGTCAGTCGTTTGCACCGTAAGATTGTGCAAAGCATCGAGACCAGTTCGCTGCATCTGGAGCTGATCGCTGACATGAGGCGCCTCAATTCGCTGTTTTGCGGCAGTGCCTATGCGGTGTTGGGCACTTCGGATACCGGCGCTCTGGCGGTCGACGATGTAGCTGACATCACTCATTCACCCTGAACGTCCACAGTTGCCTGAAGTCTGTTGTACTTACGCTGGTCGTACGGAAACTCGTTATGCGTTGTCTGTTGTTCGCTTGTCTGTTGCTCGGCGCCCTGCCTTCATTTGCCCTGGATCGCTTTCACGTCGAGGGCTATACGCTGCCCAACGGCCTGCAATTGGTCCTCAAGCCGGGCTCCGAGCGTGGGCATGTGGCGATCCGGTTGGTGGTTGGCGTGGGTCTGGATGATTTCAGTTGCGCCGACAAGGAGCTGCCGCATCTGCTCGAACACTTGCTGTTCAGCGGCATCGACGCCACCGGTGAAGGCGGTCTGGAAGAGCGCATGCAGGCTCTGGGTGGTGAGTGGAATGCCTACACCAGCAACGCCGACACGACCTTCGTCATCGAGGCCCCGGCAAAAAACCAGCGCAAGGTTCTCGATCTATTGTTGGCGCTGCTGACCCAGACCCGTATCGACGACAACGCTATCAACGTCGCCAAGCAAGTGGTCGAGCGCGAAGACGGCGGCCATTATTCGCACTTGCAACGTTGGCTGGATCGCCAGGACCTGGGCCACACCGCCAGTAATCAGTTGGCGGTGGAACTGGGCCTCAAATGCCCCGAGCGCGCACAAGTCGATCACCTGACCCGAGAGCAACTGGATAAGGTGCGCAAGGCCTGGTACGCGCCCAACAACATGACCCTGATCGTGGTCGGCGAGCTCGATCGCCTGCTGCCGGCTTATCTGGAACGGGCTTATGGCGCGCTCGTAGCGGTTGAGCCGACGGAGCACCTGCCCCTGCCGCAAATCCAGGCCAGCGCGGCCCACGAGCGCACGCTGAGCCACGGTTTCGTCGGTGGCGGTGCCAAGTTGCACTGGCTGGTGCCGGAACCGGCGCTGGAAGACCAGCACGATGAAGCCTTCGACGTACTCAAGGACTATCTGGACTGGGCGCTCTATCGCCAATTGCGCCTGGCCCATGGGCTGTCCTACGGTCCCTCGGCCGAGCGCGAGGTGTTTGGCGGGGTGGGCTTCATGAGCCTGAACGCCGACCTTGAACGCGAGGACGTGCCTGCGGCAGAACAGGTGCTGGATGAGCTCAAGGCCAATCTGCTCAAGAACGGCCTCGACGCCACCACCTTCGCCCGCCTCAAGCAGGCCGCCATCGCTCGCCAGACCTGGGCCGTGCAAGGCAACAGCGCGCTGGCGGATTACTACTGGAGCGCCCTTGGGGACTACGAGGACGGCCATTTCACCAACCCGGCCGAGGCGCTGCAAGAAGTGACGCTGGCCGAGGCGAACAAGGCGATGCGTGCGTTGTTGTTGCAGCCGGGGTATTTGCGGATCGAGAAGCCGTTGATGAGCTATGACCAGTTGATGTGGGCGATTGCCGGGGTGCTGGGGCTTATCGTGTTGATGTTGCTGGGTTGGCGCCTACGCCACAGAACCCTGTAGCAGCTGCCGAAGGCTGCGTTCGGCTGCGAAGCAGTCGTAAACCATTCACCTCGGTCCGTCAGGTACATGTGACATTACGGATTTGCGACTGCTGCGCAGCCGAACGCAGGCTGCGCCAGCTGCTACAAAAAAACTCGCAATCGGACTACGGCCCTCGCCACACCGTGCGGCCAACGGTACCCTGTCGGGGATTTTTCCCACGACTATTGTGAATCGCCGAATGCCGACTCTGACCCTCTACGTACAGCGCATCCTGGAATTGATGAAGCGCTATCCCGGGGTCATCGCGCTCGGCGGTTTCATTTCCGGGGTCGGCAGTTTCATGCTGGTGGATCGCCAACAGGGTCTGGCGAGCTGGATCACCACCATCATGCTGGTCAGCTGGGTCTGGCTGATGCTGGAAAACAGCCTCACCCAGTTGTTCGCCAAGGTCTTCAAACGCGAAATACCCCAGCCCCTGCTGCGTTACGCGACGCAGATGATCCATCAGGAAAGCCTGTTCTTCGTCCTGCCGTTCTTTTTCATCACCACCACCTGGAACAGCGGCCAACTGTTGTTCACGGGGTTGTTGAGCATGGCGGCGCTGATTTCAATCATCGACCCGCTCTACTACAAGTGGCTGGCGCCGCGCCGTTGGGCGTTTCTGGCGCTGCACACTCTGACCCTGTTCGCGGCCCTGCTGACCGCCCTGCCCGTCATCCTGCACCTGACCACCGCCCAGAGCTTCAAACTGGCGCTGGGCATCGCGATGTTGCTGTCATTCCCGAGCCTGGCGTCGATCTTCCCGATTCGGACCGTGCGCAATGCGTTGGCGATCCTCAGCATCACCGTGGGCATCGGCGCTGTCGGTTGGGTGCTGCGTTCCTGGGTTCCGCCGGCCACCCTGTGGATGACTGATGTGGCAATCAGCACCCAAATGCAGGACCGTACCCCCGGCAAGAGTCTGGAAGAGGTCAACGCCGAGCAGATTCGTGGCGACGGTTTGTACGCCTACACCGCGATCAACGCCCCGCGAGGCCTGGACGAGCGGATTTATCACGTGTGGATGTTCAACGGTAAAGAGGTCGACCGAATCCCGCTGGATATCCACGGCGGGCGCAAGGAAGGCTACCGCGCCTGGACCCACAAGCAGAACTTCCCCGGTAACCCCGGGGGCAAATGGCAGGTCCGGGTACTGACCGAAGACGGCCAGGTGATCGGCGTGCTGCGCTTCAAGATCACAGACAGCACACCCGTCAAAGATAAGTAACGCGGTTCGTGCTATTAATCGGGTCTGCGCAATTGCCGAACAAGCAGGAGCTTATGACCAGCAGCACAACGCCCGGCAGTGCCCGACTGGACACCTCACACATCCCAGCCCTGCTGCGGGTCACGGGTGACTGGACGCTCGCCCATTACGCCGATCTCAGCCACCTGAGCGCAAAGCTCCGTGGCCAATACGACAACAACACCCCCATCGACCTCAACGGCCTCGGAGCCCTGGACACGGCGGGTGCATCGCTGCTGGTGGAGTTGCTGGGTTCCGAGCGTCTGGGCAAGTTCGCCGAACACCCTGATTGCACCCTTTCCTCCGCCGATCGCGCCTTGCTGCAGACGGTGTACTGCTCACTGACCGATTTCTGCGTGCCGATCAAAGAGCCGGAAATCAGTGTCGGCATTCAACTGCTGACCCGTATCGGCCGCGCGGTCGATGCGGTCTGGCAGGACACCCTGCAGGTGCTGGGTTTCGTCGGCCTGATCCTGGAAACCATCGCACGCGGACTGCTGCGCCCCAAACGCTGGCGCCTCACGCCGATGGTCGCCCACATCGAGCAGACCGGCCTCGATGCCGCCCCCATCGTCGCCCTGCTGACTTTTATGGTGGGCGCCGTGGTAGCGTTTCTCGGCGCGACCGTGCTGGCGAGCTTCGGCGCGAGCATTTTTACCGTGGACCTGGTGGCGTTCTCTTTTCTGCGGGAGTTCGGCGTGTTGCTCACCGCGATCCTGATGGCCGGCCGCACCGCCAGCGCATTCACCGCGCAGATCGGTTCGATGAAGGCCAACGAAGAAATCGACGCGATCCGCACCCTCGGCCTCGACCCGATGGAGTTGCTGGTGGTGCCGCGAGTATTGGCATTGCTGGTGGCACTGCCGATGCTGACCTTTCTGGCGATGGTGTCGGGGATTGTCGGCGGTGGCGTGGTGTGTGCGTTGTCGCTGGATATCTCGCCGGCGATGTTCCTGTCGCTGCTGCAATCGGACATTGGCGTTCAGCACTTCCTGGTGGGGATCGTCAAAGCGCCGATATTTGCGTTCCTGATCGCCGCCATTGGTTGCCTTGAAGGCTTCAAAGTCAGCGGCAGTGCCGAGTCCGTCGGCGCGCACACCACGTCGAGTGTGGTGCAATCAATCTTCGTGGTGATCGTGCTCGACGCCATGGCCGCGTTGTTTTTCATGGAGATGGGCTGGTGAGTCGTCTACCCCGAGCGCCCTCCGAGGCGGTGATTGAGGTTCGCGGGTTGTGCAACCGCTTTGGTCGCCAGAGCGTGCACGAGAACCTCGACCTGGACTTGTACAAGGGCGAAATCCTCGCCGTGGTCGGTGGTTCCGGCAGCGGCAAATCGGTGTTGTTGCGCAGCATCGTCGGCTTGCGCCAGCCCAGCGAAGGGCTGGTGAAGGTCTTCGGCAAGAACTTGCCGAGCCTGTCGGAGCACGAGCGTTCGCTGGTCGAGCGACGGTTCGGTGTGTTGTTCCAGAAAGGCGCCCTGTTCTCTTCGCTGACCGTGACCGAGAACGTCGCCCTGCCCCTGATCGAACACGCCGGCCTGAGCCGTACCGACGCCGAGCATCTGGCGGCGGTGAAACTGGCGTTGGCCGGGCTGCCGTTGTCGGCGGCCGACAAGTACCCTGCTTCGCTGTCCGGCGGCATGATCAAACGCGCCGCTCTGGCCCGGGCGCTGGCACTGGACCCGGACATCCTGTTTCTTGACGAACCCACCGCCGGCCTCGACCCGATTGGCGCGGCGGCGTTCGATCAATTGATCCTGACCCTGCGCGATGCGTTGGGTTTGAGTGTGTTTCTGGTGACCCACGACCTCGACACGCTCTACACCATCACCGACCGGGTGGCGGTGCTGGCGCAGAAGAAAGTGTTGGTGGCGGATGCCATCGATAAGGTGTCGGAAACCGATGATGCGTGGATTCACGAATACTTCCATGGCCCTCGTGGCCGCGCGGCGCTGACGGCCGCTAACCAGCTTAATGAGGTCTGACATGGAAACCCGAGCCCATCACGTATTGATCGGCCTGTTCACCGTCATCGTGGTAACAGGCGCCCTGCTCTTCGGTCTGTGGCTGGCCAAGTCCAGCGTCGACACCGAATTCAAGGATTACGAAATCGTCTTCAACGAGGCGGTCAGCGGTTTGTCCAACGGCAGTGCCGTGCAGTACAGCGGGATCAAGGTCGGCGACGTAGTGATGCTGCGCCTGGACCCGAACGACCCGCGCCGGGTGTTGGCGCGGATCCGCCTGGGCGGAGACACGCCGATCAAGGAAGACACCCAGGCCAAACTGGCGCTGACCGGGATCACCGGCACCTCGATCATCCAGCTCAGTGGCGGCACGCCGCAAAGTCCGACGCTCAAGGGCAAGGATGGAAATTTGCCGACCATCGTCGCATCGCCCTCGCCCATCGCCCAATTGCTGAGCGACAGTAACGATCTGATGGCGGGCGTGAACGTGTTGATGCACAACGCTAATCAGATGTTTTCGTCGGAGAACGTCGAGCGCATCAGCAAGACCCTTGTGCATCTGGAGCAAACCACCGGCACCATCGCCGACCAGCGCAGCGACATTGGTCAAGCCATGCAGCAATTGGCGTCGATCGGGAAACAGGCCTCCGCCACACTTGAACAAACCGCTGCGCTGATGCGCAACGCCAATGGCCTGCTCAACGATCAGGGCAAGCAGATGTTCGGCAGTGCCGAACAAGCCATGAAGTCCCTGGAACAGAGCAGCGCGACGATCAACACACTGCTCACCACCAATCAGGATTCCCTCAACAACGGCATGCAGGGCCTCAATGGCCTGGCACCGGCGGTGCGTGAGTTGCGCGATACCTTGAGTTCGCTGCGCACCATTTCCCAGCGGCTTGAAGCCAACCCCAGTGGTTACCTGCTGGGCAGTGACAAGAACAAGGAGTTCACGCCATGAAGCTGATCCCGTTAGCCTTGGCTGCCGGTTTTGCACTGACCAGTGCTTGCTCGATTCTGCCCAAGTCCGAGCCATCGGATGTGTACCGGTTGCCCTCGGCCCAGAGCGGCGCACCGGCCAATCACAGCACGACGCTGCACTGGTCGTTGCGACTGGCCAAGCCGCAGACCAGCGAAGCCTTGAACAACCCGAAGATCGCCGTGATCCCCCAGGGCGACCTGATCAGCAGCTACAAGGCTTCCCGCTGGAGCGACCCGGCGCCGGTGCTGTTGCGCAATCGTCTGCTCGATGGTTTCCAGCGTGACGGTCGGGTGCCGTTGCTCAGCACTGACGACAGCAATCTCCAGGCGGACCTGGAGCTGGGCGGCAACCTGCAAGCGTTCCAGACGGAATATCAGGGCACGTCGGCGAGTGTGGTCGTGCGGCTGGATGCCTTGCTGGTGCGTGGATATGACCAGCGCATCCTCGCCAGTCGGCGCTTTGAAGTGCGTCAGCCATTGAGCGATGTGAAGGTGCCGGCGGTTGTCGCCGGTTTTGGCCAGGCCAGCGACCAGTTGACGGCGCAGGTGGTGGCCTGGACGGTGGAGCAAGGTCAGAAAGTCGCGCCGAAGAGACCCTGAAGCCACCGCTGACCTCTGTAGGAGCGAGCTTGCTCGCGAAGGCGGTATGACAGTCGATTTAAATGCTGACTGACACACACCGCGTTCGCAAGCAAGCTCGCTCCTACAGGGGTTCTTGGTCTAGCCGAAGAACCAGTAGCAAACCCCGATGGCCCCCAGCACCCCGCCAAGCTCCGCCAGCAGCGCGCAACCCACCGCATGCCGCGCGCGCTGGATGCCCACGGAGCCGAAGTACACCGCCAGTACATAGAAGGTCGTTTCGGTACTGCCCTGGATCGTCGCCGCCACCAGCGCCGGGAAGCTGTCTACCCCCTCGGTCTTCATGGTTTCGATCAGCATGGCCCGGGCGGCACTGCCGGAAAACGGTTTGACCAGGGCCGTCGGCAGCGCATCGACGAAGCGCGTGTCCCAACCGGCCCATTCCACCAGATGGCGAATCCCGTCCAGACCGAAGTCCAGCGCCCCGGACGCCCGCAGTACCCCCACGGCGCAGAGCATCGCCACCAAATACGGCAGCAGGTTCTTGGCAACGTCGAAACCTTCTTTGGCACCTTCGACGAATGCCTCGTAGACCTTCACCTTGCGTAACGCGCCGATGATCAGAAACAGCATGATCAAGCCGAACAGTGTCACGTTGCCGAGGACCGATGACAGGCTCGCCAGCGCGGTCGCCGAGAGCGTTGCCAGCAGCGCCATGAAGCCGCCGAGGGCGAGGGCACCGGGAATCAGATAGGCCAGCACCACCGGGTCCCAGACGCGCAGGCGTTGCATGAACGCCACGGTCAGGAAGCCGACCATGGTCGAGCAACTGGTGGCAAGCAGAATCGGCAGGAACACCAGCGTCGGATCGGGCGCGCCTTGCTGGGCGCGGTACATGAAGATCGTCACTGGCAGCAGGGTCAGGGAGGAGGCGTTGAGCACCAGGAAGAGGATCTGCGCGTTACTGGCGATCGTGTCGCTGGGATTGAGCTCTTGCAGCGCCTTCATGGCTTTAAGGCCGATGGGCGTGGCGGCGTTGTCCAGGCCCAGGCCATTGGCGGCGAAGTTGAGGGTGATCAGACCGATGGCCGGATGCCCGGCCGGCACTTCCGGCATCAGGCGCAGGAACAGCGGGCCCAGCGCCTTGGCCAGCCACTCGACGATCCCGGCCTTCTCGGCGATCCGCAGAAAGCCCAGCCAGAGGGTAAGGGTGCCGAACAGCAGGACCATGACCTCGACCGACAGTTTGGCCATGGCGAAAATGCTTTCCACCATCGCCGCCCAGATCCCGGCATTACCGCCGATCAGCCACTGCGCCAGCGCCGATACGGCTGCCACGATGAAGAAGCCAAGCCACAGGCCGTTAAGCATCAGTCAAATCCCCCGGAAGATGCGGCGAATGATAGCGGGGTAGTCAGAAACGACAAACCCCGGATTTCTCCGGGGTTTGTTTGGGGCTCTTGTGGGAGCTGGCTTGTGTGGTGAGCCACAAGCCCCCACAGGGTTGTGCATTAGTTGCTGGAAATCTCGCCAACCGGCAGCTTTTCCTTGCTGCGCCAGTGCGGCAGGGAGTTCCAGTAGCGCTGGCCCTTGGCGTCGTCGTACATGCCTTCCCAGCGCGCGATGACCAGCACGGCGAGGGCGTTGCCGATCACGTTCAGCGCGGTACGGGCCATGTCCATGATGCGGTCGACACCGGCGATGAACGCCAGGCCTTCCAGCGGAATACCGACGCTGCCCAGGGTGGCCAGCAGGACCACGAAGGACACGCCCGGTACACCGGCGATACCTTTTGAGGTAACCATCAACGTCAGCACCAGCAGCAGTTGCTGGCTGATGGACAAGTCGATGCCGTAAAGCTGGGCAATGAAGATCGCCGCGATGCTCTGGTACAAGGTCGAACCGTCGAGGTTGAACGAGTAGCCGGTCGGCACCACGAAGCTGCAAATGGCTTTCGGCGCGCCGTAGGCTTCCATTTTCTCGATCACGCGCGGCAGCACGGTTTCGGAGCTGGCGGTGGAGTAGGCCAGTACCAGCTCATCCTTGAAGATGCGCATCAGCTTGATCACCGAGAAACCGAACAGGCGAGCGATCAGGCCCAACACCACGAAGGCAAAGAAGGCGACGGCGAAGTAAACCAGGACGACCAGTTTGGCCAGCGGCAGCAGGGAGGCGAAGCCGAAGTTGGCCACGGTCACCGCGATCAGTGCGAACACGCCGATCGGGGCGTAGTTCATGATCATGTGGGTGACTTTGAACATGCTTTCCGACACGCCCTGGAACATCTTCACCAGCGGTTCGCGCAGGTCCGATTGCAGGCTCGACAGACCGAGACCGAACAACACGGAGAAGAAGATGATCGGCAGCATCTCGCCGCGGGCCATGGCCGCAAAGATGTTCGACGGGATCAGGTTGAGGATGGTCTGGATGAATGCGTGTTCATGCTGAACCTCGGCGGCAGTGGCCTTGTACTTGGAAATATCCACCGTACCCAGGGTGCTCATGTCGATGCCGCTGCCCGGATGGACCACGTTGGCCAGCACCAGACCGACCAGAATGGCGATGGTGGTGACGATCTCGAAGTAGATGATGGTCTTGAGACCGATACGCCCGAGTTTTTTCGCATCCCCAACGCCAGCGATGCCGACGATCAGCGAGGAAATCACGATCGGGATCACAATCATCTTGATCAGACGGATAAAGATATCGCCTGCCGGTTGCAGAACGTTGCTGATCCACCAGGCTTTTTCGGCACTGAAGTGGTTGAGCAGTGCACCTATTGCTATCCCCAGAACCAGACCGATGAGGATCTGCCAGGCGAGGCTAAGCTTTGCCTTCTTCATATCTTTATCCCTTACTTGCGTTTGACTCAGGCTGATGCATGAACTGGAACGCTCAGTGGCGAAAAAGTTTTGCATCGGCCCCCGTATAAGGTCCCCGCGAGCGAGCATTTACGGCTCTCAGGCAGCGAAAAAAGGCGCAACTATTCCGATGCCGGGGAGCGCCGTCTAATGCCGTAAGCGCCTACCCTATGCCGAATCGGCATGAGATCTTTTAACTGAAACCCGCGTCCCAACCGGTTCGAATACGACATTTCGGCAAGCATAAGTGCCGTGAACCGGCCATTTCAGCGCAGGTTGATGGTTTTTGAACAGATGAAAACTTAGGAAAAAGCCTACGCTTGACTGCGATTTTTCTTCTCGTGAAAGTCAGAGCTTTCTCGATATACGGTCACGAAGAAACACCGCGAAATGGTTTGCGGGGGAATATGAAGCAAGAGCAGATGAGCAGAATGCTCTAGATCAATGTTTTGCACATTGAAGCTCTCCGCAAGTCCGTCGTGCCGCTGGGGGTCGACGAACTTGCGTCGCAGCTTTACCTGACCCGGCCCTTGCGCGGGTACTCCCTGTACCCGTAGGTCACTCCGACCCTGAAGCGGTCAGAACATCCCGACCCCTTGGTCATGCGTCTACCGTCCTCGGGTAGCGCTGTGGAAAGAAGCGCTGGGCCTCTTTCGTGTCTTCGAAACGCTGATAGTTAACCTGGACCGCGACGGCCAAAGAAGAAGGAAGCAATGAACATCACCAGGAATACGACAAAGAGAATCTTGGCGATACCCGTGGCGGTGCCCGCGATACCACCAAAGCCCAATACTGCAGCGATGATGGCAATGATCAGGAATGTGATTGCCCAGCTCAACATGGTGATTCTCCTTACGCGTCTGTTTAAAGATTTCGCTTGTGATGCCTTTCCCGGCGCGTCGAGCGCACCAGTTTCGTTTGCTTAAAACACCCAACGCTCCTGAGCAGGCGTCTCATCCACAGGTTGGGTCTGGTCGACATCCATCATTCGAATCGCGGCGCTGTCAGTCAGGTTGTCACCCAAAGCGCTGAAGTGGGTTTGGGGGGCGTGTGGAATCGACTGGTGCACAGGTTCTGGCTGCTGACTCTGTTCCCAACGCATGAGCTGCTGGCCACCGACCAAGGTGATCAGCAGCGCCAGCAGGGCAAACAAGCCTTGCTGGATATGCAGTGACGAGATACGCAATCGGGCGGCACCTTGGCGATTCATCCTGGAGCTCCTCCCATACTGGTCGTGATCCTGGGCGGGCGCTGGTTCTATTGATGGCCCGTTCATTTAGACCCGTTGCAGCCTGCATGCCAGTTTTTTATCAGTAAAAATATTATTAAAAACAATAAGTTACCGAGATGGTGAAAATCGTTTTGGACGCATCCTGCACGATGATCCCTCCGCGATCGTGCGCAATGCACGATGAGTTCACCGGCCACTTTCAATATTTTTGAATTGAGGGGAGGGCGCAGATGTCAGAAAGGGACGCAGGCAATTGCCGAAAGAATGGTCTATTAATAAAAAATCAAATAAATCAGCGAATTAGTAGGGTTCTTAGCAGATAGCTTCCCTCTTGTGGCTGGAATCGACCAGAATCAATCATGCAACTTGCCCGATTTCTCCCGGGATTAACCAAAGTCATCAACTCAAGGAGCGCAGGAACATGGAATCAGCCGCTGAGCATCAAGGCCGTATTCTGCTGGTGGACGATGAGTCCGCCATCCTTCGAACCTTTCGCTATTGCCTTGAAGACGAAGGCTACAGCGTGGCCACTGCGACCAGCGCTGCTCAGGCCGAAGCCTTGTTGCAGCGTCAGGTGTTCGATCTGTGCTTCCTCGATTTACGCCTGGGTGAAGACAACGGCCTCGATGTGTTGGCCCAGATGCGTATTCAGGCGCCCTGGATGCGGGTAGTGATCGTCACCGCTCACTCGGCCGTGGACACTGCCGTCGACGCGATTCAGGCCGGTGCCGCCGACTACCTGGTCAAACCTTGCAGCCCCGACCAGCTGCGTCTGGCTACCGCCAAGCAACTGGAAGTGCGGCAACTCTCGGCGCGCCTGGAAGCCCTCGAAGGGGAAGTGCGTAAACCCAAGGAGGGTCTGGATTCCCATAGCCCGGCCATGAAAGTGGTGCTTGAAACCGCGCGCCAGGTCGCCAGTACAGACGCAAATATTCTGATTCTCGGAGAGTCCGGCACCGGTAAAGGTGAGCTGGCACAGGCCATTCACGGTTGGAGCAAACGCCAGAAGAAATCCTGCATCACCATCAATTGCCCCTCCCTGACAGCAGAATTAATGGACAGCGAACTCTTCGGCCACAGCCGTGGCGCGTTCACCGGTGCCAGCGAAAACACTTTGGGTCGTGTCAATCAGGCCGACGGCGGAACGTTGTTTCTCGACGAAATCGGCGATTTTCCTTTGACCTTGCAGCCCAAGTTGCTGCGTTTTATCCAGGATAAAGAATACGAGCGCGTAGGTGACCCGGTGACCCGTCGCGCCGATGTACGAATCCTCGCAGCCACCAACCTCAACCTTGAAGACATGGTCCGAGACGGCCGTTTTCGTGAAGACTTGCTCTATCGGCTGAACGTCATCACCTTGCACCTGCCACCGCTTCGCGAACGCAGGGAGGACATTCTGAACCTGGCCGAGCGTTTCCTGGCGCGCTTCGTCAAGGAGTACTCGCGTCCGGCCCGATGTTTCAGCGATGAGGCCCTCGAAGCGCTGCTCAGTTATCGCTGGCCCGGCAATATCCGCGAGCTGCGTAATGTGGTGGAGCGCGCGAGCATTATCTGTCCGCAGGAGCGGGTTGAGATCAGTCACCTGGGCATGGCTGAAACCCCGACCGCCAGCGCGCCGCGCATTGGCGCTGCGTTGAGCCTGGATGAGCTTGAGAAAGCCCACATCGGTGCGGTCCTCGCTACCGCCGACACACTGGATCAGGCGGCCAAGACCCTGGGTATCGACGCCTCGACCCTGTACCGCAAACGCAAACAGTACAACCTGTGAGCCGTACCCGATGAAACTGGCGATGACGTTGCGCACCCGGCTGTTTCTGAGTATTTCCGCGCTGATTACGGTGGCGCTGCTCGGGCTCCTGCTCGGGCTGGTCAGCGTGATGCAGATGGCAGGGACGCAGGAGGCGCTGATCCGTGACAATTTCGTCAGGCTGGACCTGGAGTTGAAACTGCGCCAGACCCTGGGCGATCAACTGATCATCATGCTCGGTGAAAAACCTGATACGGCGGCATTCGAGGCATCCAGGCAGCATTACCTCGAGTTGCTTGACGAAGGCATTGCTCACGAGCCGTCCAGCGAGGGTACCGAGTACGGTTTCAGAAGGGCCAAGGCTGATTATCTGAGCTTTCTGCAGGCCATCGATCTTTCCCGCGATCCGGCGCAGGTAATGCGCGGCAGCGGGGATCTTACGGAAAAATTCAACGTGTTGCGTAACGGTTTGATCGCCGAACAGAAGCGCGCGCTGGATAGGGTCAACGAGACCGAACGCCTGGCCCGGGAACGGGCACTGCTGATTGCCGGCCTGCTTGGGCTGGTCGGGGTGGGGGTGCTGTTCATCGGGTTCCTTACCGCCCATGGGATCGCTCGGCGTTTCGGGGCTCCGATCGAGGCGCTGGCCGCGGCGGCTGACAAAATTGGTCAGGGCAATTTCGAAGTGACCCTGCCGATTTCCTCGGCGGTGGAAATGAACCGGCTGACCCGGCGTTTCGGGGTCATGGCCGAGGCCCTGCGTGAACACCAGGCGACCAATATCGATGAGCTGCTCGCTGGCCAGCAGCGGCTGCAAGCGGTGCTCGACAGTATCGACGACGGTTTGCTGATCATCGATCGCCAAGGTCATCTCGAGCACCTCAACCCGGTGGCTCAGCGTCAGCTGGGCTGGGACACCGATCGTCTCGGCCAAGGGCTGGGCACGGCACTTGAGCGTCCCGAACTGGATAAACAGCTGCAACTGGTGCTGCGCGGCGGCACGCTGGAACGAGCGCCGGACGACTTGAGCATCGAGGTCGATGGGGAGTTGCGACTGTTGGCGTTCAGCCTGACGCCGGTCAGCCATACCCAGGGGCATATTCTCGGCGCCGTGATGGTGTTGCATGACGTCACGGAGCAGCGTGCCTTCGAACGGGTGCGCAGCGAGTTCGTCTTGCGTGCTTCCCATGAGTTGCGCACGCCGGTCACCGGGATGCACATGGCCTTCGGCCTGTTTCGCGAGCGGACGCATTTTGCCGAGGACTCCCGCGAAGCCGACCTGCTGGACACCGTGAATGAAGAAATGCAGCGCTTGATGCAGTTGATCAACGACCTGCTGAACTTCTCTCGCTATCAGAATGGCCTGCAAAAACTCACGCTGGCGCCATGCTCCATCGAGGATTTGCTGGAGCAGGCCCAGATACGTTTTGCCGGCCCGGCGCAGGAGAAGGGTATTGAGCTGCGGATCGAAGTGCAGGGTCCGTTGCCGCGGCTGCAAGCCGATCAGGCGCAACTGGAACGGGTACTCGACAACTTGATCGATAACGCCTTGCGCCATACCTCCCGCGACGGACTGATACGTTTACAGGCCCGGCGCCATGGGGAGCGGATGATTATCAGTGTCGAGGACAATGGCGAAGGCATTGCCTACGGCCAGCAAGGACGGATCTTCGAGCCCTTTGTTCAGGTCGGCCGCAAGAAGGGCGGGGCCGGGCTCGGTCTGGCGTTGTGCAAGGAAATCGTGCAACTGCACGGCGGGCGGATGGGTGTTTACTCGCGGCCGGGGCAGGGTACGCAGTTCTACATGGCGCTGACGATCTAAGCCGCCGCCATTTCAGGCATCGTCATTCAGGCGCCGCGTCGCCTGTCGGCGGCCACGGGTAATCAATTCGATGAATTGCACAGCGCTCAATGCGTGGGCGAACAGCCAGCCCTGACCGTACTTCACCCCTTCGCTGCTCAGAAACTCCGCCTGGGATTCATGTTCGATGCCTTCTGCAATCACCTTGAGTTGCAGGGCCTGGGCCATGCGAATGATATGTGGTGCCACGCCGCTGCTGGCGGCGTCATGGCCCAGTGCGTCGATAAACGCCTTGTCTATCTTCAGGCAGTCCACCGGTAGGGTTTGCAGGTAGGCGAGACTGCAATAGCCAGTGCCAAAGTCATCGATCAGCACCTGATGCCCGACATCGCGCAGGGCTTGCAGGTTGTCTCTGGCCACCAACACATCCACCAGGCCGCGCTCGGTCACCTCAAAGGCAATCTGCCTGGCCGCCACCCGGTGCAAGCTCAGCAGGCGTGCAATCACCTGGCCGATACGCGGCACCATGACGTCGCAGGCCGCGAGGTTGACCGAGATGTACAGCTGCGGATTGGCGCGCAACAGTTGCCCGAGCTGTTCCAGCAGTCGCTGCAATACAAAGTCAGTCATCTGGCGGATCTGGCCGGTGTTTTCCGCCATCGGAATGAACAGGTCGGGGCTGGTCAGGGTGCCATCCGGCCTTCGCCAGCGCAGCAAGGCCTCGGCACCGACACAGTTGCGGCTGTCGAGGTCGAAGATCGGTTGATACAATACCTGCAACTCGCCTCGCTGTATGGCGCCGTGCAGTTCGGCGTCCAGCGATTGACGCTGGCGCACCAGCAGGAACACCAGAATGCCTACGCTGGCGCTCAGTGCCAGACTGGCCGGCAGAAGCCACCACCATACCGCTGGTACATGCATCCCGGTGCGCGGTGTGATCAGTACCAGTTGGTAATCAGGGGTGTTGGTCGCCATTCGGTAAATCAGGCGGGTAGGGGTGACTTGCAGCGCATCGCGGTTTTTCGGAGGCCAGGGTTCCGTCGGGGGCCAGGCCTGCGTGACACCGAGCACGGGAATTGCCCGGCTGTCGTGGTCGAGTACCACCAACAGGCTGCTTCCCGGCGACAGATCAACCATGTCGGTCAAGTGTCCGCGGGACGTCGCCACCCGGAAATTGCCACGCCCCAGCATCAGTGCGGCGCGGTTCTCATCGGGCTCGGTGGTGGTGTTCAGCCAATAGCTGTAGGTGGGGCCCTTGATGTCCGGCGGCCGGATCAGCGATAGGCCTTCCTGGCGGGGGCGGTTGGAGCAGATGCGTGAAGCATCCATGTAAGCGGCTTCGTAAACGAAGCGGTAATTGAAGCTGACCTGCTGCAAGGTGGCGATCATTTCATCATCGCAGCCTCGCAGCGGTTGGGCTTCCAGGTCATCGAGGCTTTCGCGCAGTTGTCCGAACAGCTGCTCCAGGCGGACCAGGAAGCGCTCCCCCTGAGCGTTCATTTCCTGGCTTTCGTTGTCCTCGACCTGATGCATCGCCACGAACAGACTGCCGGTCATCAGCAGTGTGGCACTCAAGGCAGCCGCCAGCGTCGCCAAAAACCAAGGGCGATAAAACCAGCTACGCAGTCTCTCTCGAGCAGCCGTCATCATGGAATATCCGAAGGATTACCAATGAGTTATAGCTGCTGATTGGGAAAAAGCCCTGACCGTCGGGCGGGCGTCATTATTTTGTCTGGTTCAACACCTGCAGAAGCGCTGCGGTTTGTGCGTCCGGCGTACCGTCGAAACGGGAAGGGCGAAAATGCAGCTGAAAGGCCGCCAGTACATTACGTGTCTCTACATCCAGTTCGCCTGTTTGCGGCGTGGCATAGCCCAAGCGGGCAAGCTGCCCCTGAAACCAACTGATGCTGGGTAATTGCACGGCGAACTGCGCTTGCTGCCGCGCCACGACCTGCTCGTCTGGCCAGATCCCCAGGCCTTCGGCAGCCAGGCGTTTCCAGGGGAACAGCGGGCCGGGGTCGAGCTTGCGCATGGGGGCGATGTCGCTATGGCCGATGATGTGGCGAGGGCTGATGCCTTGTCGCTTGCTGATGTCCTTGAGCAGGAAGATCAACGACTGAACCTGGGCTTCGCTGTAGGGATACCAGAGGCGCCCGGTCGGGGTGTCCTGGAAGCCCGGATTGACGATTTCGATGCCAATGGAACTGGAGTTCAGCCAGGTCCGGCCTTGCCATTCGCTTTCGCCTGCGTGCCAGGCCCGGAGATTTTCATCCATCAGCTTATAAATAGTGGCGCGTTTGTCGTCGCCAATCAGGTAATGGCTGCTGACCTCGCCATGGGTCAGCAATTGCAGCGAATCCTCCAGAGATGCGGAGGTGTAATGCATCACTACGAACTGGACACGACTGTCGTGATTGGCGGAAGGGTGGCTGGTGTCAATCCGGGGACCGCTGGCGCAACCGGCTAATAGAAGCAGTGACGCAATAAGAGCAAAAAATTTCATGGCAGGAGGCAATGCACGCGAGAAAATAATGCAACAGTGTAACGTATTGCCTTGCGCGCCGACGGCCAAAGCGTCCCCTTTAAACAAAATGGAACAATTGCCTGTCAGTTCAGTTCTACCCGGTTGCGGCCGGAATTTTTCGCACGATATAGCGCCTCATCGGCTCTTTTAAGCACAAGATCGCTATGTTCTCCTGGTCTGAATGCAGTCAGTCCCATTGAAATGGTGATGGTGACTCGCTCGCCCTTGAAGTGGAACGGGCAGGCTTCGATCGATGCGCGCAAGGTTTCCAGCAGTTTCGCGCCGACCATAGGCGCCGTGGCCGGCATCAACAGCACAAACTCCTCACCGCCGAACCTGGCAATGAAATCCGTCCCGCGCAGACGTTTGCGCAGCACGCTGGCGATAATTTTCAGCACCTTGTCGCCCGCCAGATGGCCGTAGTTATCGTTGATGCGCTTGAAGTGATCGAGGTCCAGCATTGCCAATAACAAGGTATTGCCACGTTGTTGCCATTGGCCGATTTCGTGCTCCAGGCGTTCGCTCCAGGCCGCTCGATTCGGCAGGCCGGTCAATGGATCGATCAAGGCCTTCTGGCGCTGCTCTTCGAGATGCTCGCGGTAACCCAGCGCTTCCTGTTCCATATGGGCAACCCGTTCGGCCAGGCTTTGCAGACGAGCCGCTACTTCCTGCTCACGCTCGTCGCGCTGCTTCTGGTGCTGGTCCATAGTGCCAAGCAGGCCTTCGAGATGGTTTTCCAGCACGAGCTTGAGATCATCAAGATCCGCCGCCTCCTGCATGCTGCTCTGCAGGCCGTCGACTTGCTCGCGAATCTGTGTGTCCATCTCCCGCGCGGCAGAGCGGTTGTCGGCGTGGCCTTCGCTGGCTGCTTGCAGATTGCTCTGGAATGACTCGAGTCGCTCGTTAAGTTGCTGCAGATAGGCTTCGAATTCGTGCTGGCCGCTGTCGGTGATCGCCAGCATCAATGTTGCCAGATCGTCGAGGATTGGTAGCAATTCATACCAATTCAAGCCGTTTTGAAGGCGATTGCGCATTGCTTCGGCTTGCGGACGATAGCGCTCGGGCAGTGTCAGGTCGTCGAGGAGCCCCAGCAGTGTGTCTTCGATGTGCTGGGCGACAGAGCTGTAGGACGGTTCCGGTGAGTCCGGCAGGGCATACACAATATCGTGCCCGGACGGCTCCGGATCGATGGCTTGCGGGGTCAGTTCATCGGGGTTGATTGGTGATGGAGCCTGAGTGGCCGGTAGAGCGATCGATGGAACCGGTTTTTTTGGTTGTTCGATGCTCGATCGGGTTGGAGATTCTGGGGCCGGGCTGCTCGTGGTTTCTGGATCAAGGACGGGCGTGACTGCAGGTGCCAGCGCCATTGTGGGTGGTGCCTGAATTTCCAGTGGCTCAGGGAGGGTGGCAGCGGGCAGGGCGGCTTCTATTGGTCGCACCACATGCGGATTATCGGCAGCTGACGCGAGATTGCCCGTTGCTTGTGGGGGCTTGGTCGGCGGTGCTGCAACCGGTTCGACAGGTTGCCGGGCAGGCATTTGCACTTTGCAAGCCGCGATCTGCGGCGCGAGCCCATCCACGTCCTTACCGAACAGGCGATGCAGCAAACCCGGTCGACCCGGCTCTACAGGATTCTCCAGCAGGCTCAAGGCTTTGCCTTGCAAGCCGCTCAGTTCGCTGAGCAGCAACGGGATTTCGCGAGCCTGGCTTACGCGCCCGTCCAGCTGTTTGGCGAATTTTTTCAGTGGCCGGCTCACTTCCCGGGGCAGCGGCAATGCTTGCAACTGAGCGACCAGCGCCGTCAGTGCGGCGCTGACTTGATCGACCCGGGTTTCCCGGCGTTGCTCGGAGTCGAGCACCGCTTTTTCCAGGCGCGGCAGCAAGGCGGCCAGACCGGCGTCCATGTTATCGGTACGTACGACTTCGCGCATTTCCTTCATGCATTGGTCAACGGCGCGATCGGTGCCTTCTGCGGCCAAGGTGCTGCGCACCAGCCCGCGACGCAGCAGGTCGAGCCGGGCGTCCCATCGACGTTCGAGCTTTTCCTGCTGTTCGATGCTTTTGAGGTATTTCTCTTTCCAGCGCTGTGCTTCGTCGCTCATTCAGGCAGGACTCAACGCGGGCAATACATCGGCCGTGAGCGAACCCGGCAGACGAATTTCTACCGCGACCGGCAGGTGATCGGAAATGGGTTGTGCCAGCACCTCGACTTTTTCAAGGGTCAGAGTGGGGCTGAGCAGAATATGGTCCAGGCAACGCTGTGGGCGCCAGCTGGGGAAGGTGGCTTCCAGTTGCGGCGCCAGCAGGCCCAAATCACGCAACGGGGAATTTTGCAGCAGGTCACTGGCATGGGTATTCATGTCGCCCATCAACACCTGGTGTTTATAGCCGCCGATCAACTCGCGGATATAGGCCAGTTGCATGCTGCGGGCCCGAGCACCCAGCGCCAGGTGCATCATCACCACCACGAGCGCCTCCGGACCTTCGCCGAAGCGCACCAGAATGGCCCCGCGCCCCTTGGGCCCCGGCAGCGGATGATCCTCGATCGCCCACGGGCGCAGGCGGCTGAGCACGCCATTGCTGTGCTGGCCGAGACGACCGAGATTGCGATTGAGTTGTTGATACCAGTAAGGGAAGGCGCCGAGTTGCGCCAGGTGTTCAACCTGATTGACGTAGCCTGATCGCAAGCTGCCGCCATCGGCTTCCTGCAAGGCGACCAGATCGAAGTCGCCCAGCAGATTACCGATTTTTTGCAGATTGTCGGCACGCCCGGTGTGTGGCAGCAGATGCTGCCAGCCGCGGGTCAGATAGTGCCGATATCGCTCGGTACTGATGCCGACCTGGATATTGAAACTGAGCAAACGCAGACGGCTGTCCACGGGGAGCCCCGTCGATTCCAGATGATGCTCGTTGACCCGCGGGTGATGCAGACCAACGATGCGTTCAGTTCCCCAGCGGCGCATGACGGTTGCCGCGCTTAGTTGGCAACGGCCTTGGTTGCCGCTCGCTCTTTGGCGACCAGTTGGTCGGCCAGTTTCAGCGCTTGTTCGGCACCGCCGGCAGAGCCGATGTCAAAACGATACTTGCCGTTGACGATCATGGTCGGCACGCCGGAGATTTCATATTTCTTTGCAAGCTCTTTGGCTTTGTTGATCTGGCCCTTGATGGCGAAGGAGTCGAAGGTGGCCAGGAATTTTTCCTTGTCGACGCCTTGGGTCGCCAGGAAGTCCGCCATGTCATCTTTATCAGTCAGTTTCTTGTGTTCTTTCTGGATCGCGTTGAACACCGCGGCGTGAACCTTGCTCTCGACACCCATGGCTTCAAGCGTCAGGAACATCTGGCCGTGTGCATCCCAAGGGCCGCCAAACATGGCCGGAATACGCACGAAATTCACGTCGGAAGGCAGTTTTTCAACCCATGGGTTAATGACGGGTTCAAAGGCATAGCAGTGCGGGCAGCCGTACCAGAACAGCTCCACGACTTCGATCTTGCCAGGCACGGCCACCGGGACCGGATTGCTCAGTTCGACGTAGGGCGCTTCAGGTTTTTCGGCGGCTTGGGCAGTCATGCCGAACAGGCTGGCAGCGACGAGTGCGGCGCTGATGATCAGATTACGCATGCTTTACTCCTGGACAATTTGGGCGCCTCGCGCGACCTGCTTTCAGACAGATTCCGGCGGGCTTGAGTGCTGTAGTGTAACGGCAGCGGCCACAAAAAAGGGCAGCCAAAGCTACCCTTTTTATGTTTGCATCGACGGATTAATCGAGTGTTAACGTTGCAAGAGATGTACATCACTCACAACGCTCGATTACAGGCTTCAGTGCAAGCCTTGAATATAGCTGGAGACGGCGGCGATATCCTCGTCACTCAGCTTTTTGGCGATGCTTTGCATCGGTTTGGTATCGCCATCGTTGGTCCGGCCGCCTTCTTCCTTGCGGAATTCGGTCAGTTGCTTGGCGACATATTGAGCGTGTTGCCCGCCCAGATGCGGGAAGCCCGCTGCGGCGTTGCCGGTGCCATTAGGCGAATGGCAGCCGGTGCAGGAAGGCAGGCCCTTGGCCAGATCACCGCCACGGAACAGTGCTTCACCGCGAGCCACGACTTTAGGGTCGGCGGCACCGACGCTGCCTTTCTGGCTGGCGAAGTAGGCGGAGATATCAGCCAGGTCCTGATCGCTCAGGTTGGTCAGCAGGCCGGTCATTTCCAGTACCGTGCGTTTGCCGGACTTGATGTCGTGCAGCTGCTTGTTCAGATAACGCTCGCCCTGGCCTGCCAGTTTCGGAAAGTTAGGCGCCATGCTATTGCCATCCGGGCCATGACAGGCGCCACATACTGCGGCTTTCGCCTGACCAGCAGTCGCATCACCTGCAGCATGGGCAATGCCGGAGATCCCCACGGTCAACAGCAGACTCACGATCAATTTGTTCATCAGCTAATCCAACTACGGCTAAGGGTTAAAGAGTTATGGACCGGGTTTACTCGCTCATCCACTGGATGATGGCTCGGTAATCCTCGGCACTGCAGTCCATGCACAAACCACGCGGCGGCATCGCCTTGAAACCCTGGGTCACGTGTTGCACCAGCGTCTCCATACCTTTCGCCAACCTCGGCGTCCAAGCTTCCTGATCGCCCTTGCGAGGCGCCATGGGGAGTTGGCCGGAATGACAGGCACCACAAACACGGTTGTACACAGCTTCCGGATCCTGTGTAGCCTGAGCGCTGTAAAGCGGCATCAAGACACCGGCAGCTAGCAGCCATTTCGTCATAAAACGACCTTTTCAGGGTTGAGAGCGTGCTGCGTTCTAGTGCGCAATCAAGGTCAATCGCTCTCGTGAACTTCATCCTACGCTGGGACAAAGCGCACACAAAATCTGCGGCATTATATACTGGCGTCACTGAAACGGAAACGACACTGCTTGCCGCGTCCATTCCCGGCGCCGCCCACATCGGAAATCCCATGCAACTCAAGAATCCCATCCTCGGCCTGTGCCAACAGTCCACCTTCATGCTCAGCGCCGCCAAAGTCGACCAATGTCCCGACGACGAAGGCTTTGAAGTGGCCTTCGCCGGGCGTTCCAATGCCGGCAAGTCCAGCGCGTTGAACACCCTGACGCACGCCAGCCTGGCGCGGACCTCGAAAACACCCGGTCGCACACAGCTGTTGAACTTCTTCAAGCTAGACGATGAACGCCGTCTGGTCGACCTGCCAGGTTACGGTTACGCGAAAGTGCCGATCCCGCTGAAGATGCACTGGCAGCGTCACCTGGAAGCCTATCTGGGCGGTCGCGAGAGTTTGAAAGGTTTGATTCTGATGATGGACATCCGTCATCCAATGACCGACTTCGACCTGCTGATGCTCGACTGGGCTGTCGCCAGCGGCATGCCGATGCATATTCTGCTGACCAAGGCAGACAAGCTGACCTACGGCGCGGCGAAAAACACGCTGCTCAAGGTTCAGTCGGAAATCCGCAA
The DNA here is from genome assembly GCF_017114915.1 of Pseudomonas frederiksbergensis. GTDB lineage: Bacteria > Pseudomonadota > Gammaproteobacteria > Pseudomonadales > Pseudomonadaceae > Aquipseudomonas > Aquipseudomonas frederiksbergensis_I. The sequence goes on along the minus strand of NZ_JAAUOE010000015.1, from coordinate 52,541 downwards.
GGGGTGGGGCGATACGGTCACAATCCAGCTGTTTTCGGCACCCAAGCGCATGGGGCTGGAAGACGCCTACACCGTACTGGCGGGCTGGCTGGAGTTGGCGGACAAGGGTGCTGAGGCTACCGAGTAAAGCTCCCCGGACAAATCAGCAGGCAAAAAAAACCCCGGACTTCGTATGGGGAGGGAGAAGTTCCGGGGTTCAAGTTCCGGACCGCTAGGGCGGGGTCCAGATATCTGCCAACACTTAACACAACATAGGAGCATCGAAGGGCTTCACCAGCCATTCAGTATCTCTGAGTGGCGGTTCACGGATTTAGTTCAGACTATTTTCAAAAACCATTGGAAATAATCGTCGTCATTTTCCGCTCTATGGTTCTTCGTTATTTTGTGCCGCGGCAAAGTGCCGCAGCACAACGGCTCAGTGCGCTTCATCCCAGTTGTTGCCTACGCCCACCTCGACCAGCAGCGGTACATCCAGCTGTGCGGCGCTGCTCATGTGCATGCGAATCTCCTCGCGTACCTGGTCGACCAGGTCCTCGCGCACCTCGAGCACCAATTCATCGTGCACCTGCAGAATGACTTTGGCGTCCAGGCCCGACGATGTCAGCCAGTTGTCCACCGCCACCATGGCTTTCTTGATGATGTCCGCCGCGGTGCCTTGCATCGGGGCATTGATCGCCGTGCGCTCGGCCGCTTTGCGCAGGGCCTGGTTTTTCGCGTTGATTTCCGGCAGGTACAGGCGACGACCGAAGATGGTTTCGACGAAACCTTGCTCGGCGGCCTGGGCGCGCGTGCGCTCCATGTATTCCAGAACGCCGGGATAACGGGCGAAATAACGGTCGATGTAAGCCTGGGACTGCTTGCGGTCAACGCCGATCTGCTTGGCCAGGCCAAACGCGCTCATGCCGTAGATCAGGCCGAAGTTGATGGCTTTCGCGCTACGACGCTGATCATTGGTGACCGCGGCCAGCTCGACACCAAATACCTCGGCGGCCGTGGCCCGGTGGACATCGAGGTTGTTGCGGAAGGCGTGCAGCAAGCCTTCGTCCTTGGCCAGATGCGCCATGATCCGCAGTTCGATCTGCGAGTAGTCCGCGGCCAGCAGCTTGTAGCCTTTGGGCGCGACGAATGCCTGGCGAATCCGGCGACCTTCGGCGGTACGGATCGGAATGTTCTGCAGGTTCGGGTCGATGGACGACAAACGCCCGGTGGCCGCGACGGCTTGCTGGTAAGACGTATGAATACGCCCGGTGCGAGCGTTGATCTGCTCTGGCAAACGGTCGGTGTAGGTGCTTTTGAGCTTGCTCAGCGAGCGGTATTGCATCAGCACCTTGGGCAGCGGGTAGTCCTGCTCGGCCAGCTCGGCCAACACCGCTTCGGCCGTCGAGGCCTGGCCCTTGGCGGTTTTGCTGAGTACGGGCAAACCGAGTTTTTCGTAGAGGATCACGCCCAGTTGCTTCGGCGAGCCGAGGTTGAATTCTTCCCCGGCAATGGCAAAGGCCTCACGCTCAAGGGCGACCAGTTTCTCGCCCAGCTCGACGCTCTGGATGCCCAGCAGGTTGGCGTCCACGAGGGCGCCCTGGCGCTCGATACGGGCCAGGACCGGCATCAGTGGCATTTCAATCTCGTTGAGCACTTTGACCAGGCTTGGTGTCGCGGCCAGTTTTTCCTGCAAGGCCAGATGCAGGCGGAAGGTGACATCGGCGTCTTCGGCGGCATAGGGACCTGCCAGCTCAAGGGAAATCTGGTCGAAGGTCAGCTGTTTGACGCCTTTGCCCGCAATCTCCTGGATGTCGGTCTTGCTTTGGCCCAGGTACTTGAGCGCCAGGCTGTCCATGTCGTGGCGGGTGGCCGTCGAGTCCAGTACGTAGGATTCGAGCATGGTGTCGTAGGCAATCCCCTGAACAGTAATCCCGTTGCTCTGATCGCCACCGATGGCGCAATTGGCGAGGATGTTGGTGTCGAACTTGGCGTGCTGGCCGACTTTCAGCTTATTCGGGTTTTCCAGCAGCGGTTTCAACGCCAGCAGTACGGTGTCGCGATCCAGTTGTTCCGGCACGCCCATGTAGGAGTGGGTCAGCGGAATGTAGGCCGCTTCGTTGGCCGCGACGGAAAACGACAGGCCTACCAGTTGCGAGTGTTGGGCATCGCTGCCGTTGGTTTCGGTGACGAAGGCGATCAGCGGTGCCTTGTCGAGCTTGTCCAGCCAGGCCTCGAAGCGTTTCTGGTCGAGGATGGTTTCGTATTTCGCTTCGGCGGCACCTGGCTGCTCCTGAACGACCTCGACAATGTCCTGACCCGCGCGCTTGGCATCGCGCTGGTTCTCTTCGAACCAGCTCTTGAATTCCAGCAGGGAATACAGCTCGGCGAGTTTGTCGTGATCCGGTGGCCCCATATGCAGGTCGTCGAGGCCGAAGTCCAGGGGTACGTCGATCTTGATGGTTGCCAATTGATAGGAGAGGAACGCCATTTCCTTATGTTCTTCGAGCTTGGCCGGCAGTGTTTTGGCGCCGCGGATCGGCAGGGTCGGGACAATATCGAGCTGCGCATAGAGTTCGGCCAGGCCGCCGTTCACGCCCACCAGCAGGCCGGACGCGGTTTTCGGGCCAATACCCGGAACGCCCGGAATGTTGTCGGACGAATCGCCCATCAGCGCCAGATAATCGATGATCTGCTCGGGAGCGACGCCGAATTTCTCCTTCACGCCCTCAACGTCCAGCGTGCTACCGGTCATCGTATTGACCAAGGTAATGTGACCGTCGACCAACTGCGCCATGTCCTTGTCACCGGTGGAGATAATCACCGGCCGGTCGGCGGCCGCGCTGCTGCGAGCCAGGGTGCCAATCACGTCGTCCGCTTCGACGTTGTCCACGCACAGCAACGGAAAGCCCAGGGCCTTGACGCTGGCGTGCAGCGGCTCGATCTGGACCCGCATATCGTCAGGCATGCTCGGGCGGTTGGCCTTGTATTCGGCGAACATCGCGTCGCGGAACGTCCCGCCCTTGGCGTCGAACACCACGGCGAACGGGCTGTCGGGATACTGCTTGCGCAGACTCTTGAGCATGTTCAATACGCCCTTGACCGCACCGGTCGGCAGGCCTTTGGACGTGGTCAGCGGTGGCAGCGCGTGAAAGGCGCGGTACAGGTAAGAAGAACCGTCCACCAGGACGAGGGGGGCTTGGCTCATGAGCAGGATCAACCTTTTCGGCGGGTCCGGCGCTAGAATAGCGGGACCGTTGACGACAAAGGGACAAGGTTATCATGCGCACACTAAATCGCTTGTTGCTGGCTGGCTTGTTTGCAATGACTCCTTTGGCTGTCATGGCGGCGGATGACGCGCCCTCGGCAGATCCGGATGTCACGATCCGCACCGAAGGCGATAAAACCATTCAGGAATATCGGCAGAACGGCTTTTTGTACGCCATCAAGGTGACGCCAAAGGTCGGCAAACCGTATTTCCTGGTGCGCGCTGATGGCTCGGACGGTAACTTCATTCGCTCGGATCAACCGGATATGCTGATTCCTGCGTGGGAAATCTTTAAGTGGTAAGCGGTTCTTAACTTTAATCGGCGCTTGCGTGCAGCGGCGCCCGTACTGGCAGTTTTAACCATGTCTGTGTTCACCCCCCTGGCTCGGCCCGAGCTGGAAACCTTTCTCGCCCCTTATGGGCTCGGCCGCCTGCTTGATTTCCAGGGGATCGCCGCCGGTAGCGAAAACACCAATTTCTTTATCAGCCTGGAGCAGGGCGAGTTTGTCCTGACCCTGGTCGAGCGTGGTCCGGTGCAGGAAATGCCGTTTTTCATCGAACTGCTCGACGTGCTGCACGACGCTGACCTGCCGGTGCCTTATGCCCTGCGCACCACCGATGGCGTCGCTTTGCGCGAACTGGCCGGTAAACCTGCGCTGTTGCAGCCACGTCTGGCGGGCAAGCACATCAAGGACGCCAACGCGCAGCATTGCGCTCAGGTCGGCGAGCTGCTGGCGCATCTACACCTGGCGACCCAGGCCAACATGATCAAGCGCAAAACCGATCGCGGTCTGGACTGGATGCTGGAAGAGGGCACGCAGTTTCTTTCGCACTTGAACGCCGAGCAAAGCGATTTGCTGCAACGAGCCCTGGAAGAGATCACCCAGCAGAAGACGAAAATTCTGGCGCTGCCGCGGGCCAACATCCATGCGGACCTGTTCCGTGACAATGCGATGTTCGAAGGCACGCACCTGACCGGGTTGATCGACTTCTACAACGCCTGTTCAGGGCCGATGCTCTATGACGTGGCGATTGCCTTGAACGACTGGTGTTCGGACGAGCAAGGGCAGATCGACGGCGCGCGGGCGCGGGCGTTGCTGGGCGCTTATGCCACGCTGCGACCGTTCACCGCTGCCGAAGCCGAGCTGTGGCCGACCATGCTGCGCGTGGCGTGTGTGCGGTTCTGGTTGTCGCGCTTGATTGCGGCGGAGTCTTTCGCCGGGCAGGACGTGTTGATTCACGATCCGATGGAGTTTCAGCTGCGGTTGGCGCAGCGGCAGAAGGTTGATACGCCGTTGCCTTTCGCTCTTTAAAATGTGGCGAGGGGGCTTGCCCCCTCGCCACAGGGTCTATGGGGTGCTTACAACGACTCCAGGCATCCCGCCAAATCATTACCCAATTTTTCCAGCACCTGCTCATACCCCTGAGCGGTCGCAGGCGTGTACCCGCCCAGTGCGTCCAGCTCCGCCAGTTTCACCGGTAGCCCGGCCACCAGGGTTTCTGCCAGGCGCGGGCGCAGCGGCGGTTCGCTGAACACGCAAGTTTTGCCCACTTCCTGCAAGCGCGTGCGCATCGCCGCGACGTGCTGGGCACCGGGCTGCACTTCGGCGGCGACACTGAACACGCCGGCGTGCTTGAGGCCATAGGCGTCTTCGAAGTAGTCGAAGGCTTCGTGGAACACGAAGTACGGCTTGCCGGCGATGCCCGCCAAGCGAGTTTTCAGCCGCAGGTCCAAGGCATCCAGACGCTCATTGAAGGTTTTGAGGTTGCTCTGGTAGCGCGCCGCATTGGCCGGATCGGCAGCGCTCAGGTCGGTGGCCATTTTGGCGGCGATCGCTCGGGCGTTGATCGGTGACAGCCACAAGTGAGCATCCAGGCTGCCGGGACGATGATCGTGATCATGCTCGTCGGCTTCTTCGGCGTGGGAATGGTTGTCCTCGGCAAAATGCCGCAGTTTAAGGCCAGGCAAATCCTGCACCGCAACGCTGGGTAGCGTACGACCGTTCAGCACGCGAGGCAGGAAACCTTCCATCGCCGGGCCGACCCAATACACCAGATCCACCGATTGCACCTTCCGTACGTCGGATGGGCGCAAGGCATAGTGATGAGGCGAAGCCCCGGGCGGCAGCAACACTTCCGGAATCGCTACGCCCTCCTGCACCGCAGCGGCGATCAGCTGCAGCGGCTTGATGCTGGTAAGGACTTTGACTTCGGCCTGGGCTGGACCGATCAGCAGAAAACTGGCGACAAATGCGACAAAGATAGAAAAAAGTCGGGACACGATGACCACTCGAAGAGGCGAGAACGGGTAACATAATAACGTCTCTCACCACACTCGTCGCCGCTCATGCCTAAAACACCGATCGCCAGCCGTCCCCACGACCACTCTCATTGCGTCCATAGCGCATTGTCTGAGGCCGATGCCTTGTGCGCACGTCAGGGGTTACGCCTGACCGCCTTGCGCCGGCGGGTACTGGAACTGGTGTGGCAAAGCCATAAGCCGCTGGGTGCCTACGACATTCTGGCAGTGCTCAGCGAGCAGGACGGCCGCCGCGCTGCGCCGCCGACCGTGTACCGCGCGCTGGATTTCCTGCTGGAAAACGGCCTGGTGCATCGCATCTCCTCGCTGAACGCCTTCGTCGGCTGCAATCACCCGGAACACGCCCACCAGGGGCAGTTCCTGATCTGCCGCCAATGCCACGCCGCCATCGAGCTCGAGCAGAAGTCCATCAGTGACGCGATCATTGGCAGCGCCAAGGATGTCGGATTTGTTGTCGAGGCCCAGACCGTTGAAGTCATCGGTCTCTGTTCGGGTTGCCAGGGGGCTTGATGAGCAACGCGCTGATTCGCCTTGAGCAGGTGGCCGTCACCTTTGCCGGGCAAAACGTGCTGGATAACATCGAACTGAGCGTCGAGCCGGGGCAGATCGTTACCCTGATCGGCCCCAATGGCGCCGGCAAAACCACCTTGGTGCGCGCGGTGCTCGGTCTGTTGAAACCGGACAGCGGCAGCGTCTGGCGCAAGCCGAAGTTGCGCGTCGGTTACATGCCGCAAAAACTCCATGTCGATCCGACCCTGCCGCTGTCGGTGCTGCGCTTCTTGCGTCTGGTCCCAGGCGTGGACCGCGCTCGGGCCTTGGCGGCCCTCAAGGAAGTCGGCGCCGAACAGGTCATCGATAGCCCGGTGCAAAGTGTGTCCGGTGGCGAAATGCAGCGGGTGCTGCTGGCGCGGGCATTGCTGCGCGAGCCGGAATTGCTGGTGCTCGATGAGCCGGTGCAAGGCGTCGATGTGGCCGGTCAAGCCGAACTCTATAGCCTGATCACACGCCTGCGCGACCGTCATGGCTGCGGCGTATTGATGGTTTCTCACGATCTGCATCTGGTAATGAGCACCACCGACCAGGTGGTGTGCCTGAACCGCCACGTCTGCTGCTCCGGGCATCCCGAGCAGGTCAGCGGCGACCCTGCGTTCGTCGAACTGTTCGGAAAAAACGCACAAAGCCTGGCGATTTATCACCACCATCACGACCACGCCCACGACCTGCATGGCTCGGTGGTCAGCGCGGCCCCGTCGGCCCATACCCACGTTCATGGAGATAGCTGCAAGCATGGCTGATTTTCTGCTCTTCGCCCTGCTTGCAGGCCTGGCCCTGGCGCTGGTCGCGGGCCCGCTGGGTTCGTTCGTGGTCTGGCGGCGCATGGCTTATTTCGGCGATACCCTGTCCCACGCCGCACTGCTCGGCGTGGCGCTGGGCTTTCTGCTGGATGTCAGCCCGACCGTGGCCGTCACTGTAGGCTGCTTGTTGCTGGCGGTATTGCTGGTGACGTTGCAACAACGGCAACCATTGGCGTCCGACACGCTGTTGGGAATTCTCGCACCGAGCACGCTCTCTCTGGGGCTGGTGGTACTAAGCTTCATGCATGAAGTGCGGATCGACCTGATGGCCTATCTGTTCGGCGACCTGCTGGCGATCAGCCCGACCGATCTGGCCTGGATCCTCGGCGGCAGCGCGGCGGTGCTGGTATTGCTTGTCACGCTGTGGCGACCCTTGCTGGCGATCACCGTGCATGAAGAGCTGGCCAGGGTGGAAGGTTTGCCGGTGGCGGCGTTGCGTCTGGTCCTGATGTTGCTGATCGCCGTGGTGATCGCGGTGGCGATGAAAATCGTCGGCGTGTTGCTGATTACTTCGTTACTGATTATTCCGGCGGCTGCGGCACAGCGTCACGCCCGCTCGCCGGAGCAGATGGCACTGGGCGCGAGCCTGCTGGGTATGCTCGCGGTGTGTGGCGGGCTGGCGTTGTCCTGGTTCAAGGACACCCCGGCCGGCCCGTCGATTGTGGTGGCGGCCGCTGTGCTGTTTCTGCTGAGTTTTGTCCTGCCCCATCGAGGGGTGTAGACTTGCTCGTTTTTTGCGCAAATAGAGAGTCGCAGGAATGAAGCCGTTCGCCTCCCGTTATCTGCTCCTTGTCGCATTTTCGCTGCTACTGGGCGCTTGCCAAAGCACGCCACCGGCGGCCACCGAGGCTCCCGATGCGCGGGCCACGGCTATTGCACAACTGGAACAAAGCCTGGCCAGCAGCGAGCTGGCCACCGCCGAGGATCAATTGGCGGCCTTGCAGGCCGAGTCGCCCAACGATCAATCCCTTGAGCAATACCAGCGGCAATTGGCCGAAGCCTATTTGCTGCGCAGCCAGATCGTGTTGCAAAAAGGTGATGTGAATGCCGCGGCCACTGCCCTCAGCCGTGCCCGGGTATTAATGCCCAAGGCCCCGGCGCTGACCGGTGGCGTTAACAATGCCATCGTTCATGCACGCAAGGCTGAACTGGATAAAGCCGAAGCGGCCCTCAAGGCTGCCGAAGCCAAACCGCAGGCCAAAGTGATCGACCCGACGGCTGAAAGCACGACGGTGGCATTGAACCTCACCGATATGAGCAAACTTCGTCGTCAACTTGATGCTATCGCCGCCGATGTGGTGAATTATCAGTGCGACGTGAGCATTCAGGTTCCCCGTACTCAGGACTACCCATGGTTGGCCACGTTGCTGACCAAACGGGTGAAGAAGCTGGATTCGGGGTTTGATCTGAAGCTGGAGAAACAGATTCTGCGCAATATTCCGGCGCAGATGGTTTTGAGTCCTCGCAAGCCATAAAGAAAAGATCGCAGCCTGCGGCAGCTCTGGACCGTGTAGGAGTTACCGCAGGCTGCGATCTTTTGCTTTTCTAGATGCATCTGGCCGCAATTGCCTTGGTCCCAGGTTCCTACCTTTGATCGCCTTATTGCCAAATCGCTGGTTGAAGGCGAAATAAATGCTAAGAACCTCTATACGGACAGGCTAAAATGCGCGCCCGGCTAACCGCTGATCCTTTTCTAACGCGCCCCACAAGGTTCGCTACGTGATCGAGTTTCAAAACGTCCACAAAACTTACCGCGTCGCCGGTAAGGATATTCCCGCCCTGCATCCGACCAGTCTGACGATTGAGAACGGTCAGGTCTTTGGCCTGATCGGCCATTCCGGTGCGGGAAAAAGTACCCTGCTGCGTCTGATCAATCGCCTGGAAAATTCCAGTGGCGGCAAGATCATCGTCGATGGTGAAGAAGTCACGGCGCTGGATGCCAATGGCCTGCGACGTTTCCGTCAACAGGTCGGGATGATTTTCCAGCACTTCAATTTGCTGGCGTCCAAGACCGTGGCCGACAACGTCGCGCTGCCGCTGACCCTCGCCGGTGAGCTGTCGCGCAGCGAAATCGACCAGCGTGTGGCGCAATTGCTGGCACGGGTTGGCCTGGCCGACCATGCGAAAAAATACCCGGCGCAACTGTCCGGTGGTCAGAAGCAGCGTGTCGGTATTGCCCGCGCTCTGGCGACCAAGCCGAAAATTCTGCTGTGCGATGAAGCCACCAGTGCCCTCGACCCACAGACCACGGCGTCGGTTTTGCAATTGTTGGCCGAGATCAACCGCGAGCTGAAGCTGACCATCGTCCTGATCACCCACGAGATGGACGTGATCCGTCGAGTGTGTGATCAGGTGGCAGTGATGGATGCCGGCGTGATCGTCGAGCAAGGCTCGGTGGCCGAGGTGTTCCTGCATCCCAAGCACCCGACCACCAAGCGCTTCGTGCAGGAAGACGAACAGATCGACGAAAGCGAGCAGCGCGACGACTTCGCTCATGTACCGGGCCGAATCGTACGTCTGACCTTCCAGGGCGAAGCGACCTACGCACCGTTGCTGGGTACCGTCGCCCGGGAAACGGGGGTGGACTACAGCATCCTGGCCGGTCGTATCGATCGCATCAAAGAGGTTCCCTACGGCCAATTGACCCTGGCCGTCACCGGTGGCGACATGGACGCGGCGTTCGCCCACTTCACCGCAGCTGATGTCCACATGGAGGTGCTGCGCTGATGGAAGTCCTGATGAGTTTCTTTTCCAATATCGACTGGTACGAAATCTGGCTGGCCACCGGCGACACCCTGCTGATGCTCGGCGGTTCGCTGTTGTTCACCGTGTTGTTGGGCCTGCCGTTGGGCGTGTTGTTGTTCCTGTGCAGCCCGCGCCAGTTGCTGGAAGCCAAAGGCGTCTACGCGATGCTGTCGCTGGTGGTGAACATTCTGCGTTCGCTGCCGTTCATCATTTTGCTGATCGTGATGATTCCGTTCACCGTGTTGATTACCGGCACCTCCCTGGGTGTCGCCGGTGCGATCCCGCCGCTGGTGGTGGGCGCCACGCCGTTCTTTGCTCGATTGGTGGAAACCGCCCTGCGTGAAGTGGATCGCGGCATCATCGAGGCGACCCAGGCCATGGGCGCGACGACCCGCCAGATCATCACCAACGCCTTGCTGCCGGAAGCCCGTCCGGGCATCTTCGCGGCGATTACGGTGACAGCGATTACACTGGTGTCCTACACAGCGATGGCCGGTGTGGTCGGCGCTGGCGGCTTGGGCGACCTGGCGATCCGTTTCGGTTATCAGCGTTTCCAGACCGATGTGATGGTGGTCACCGTGGTGTTGTTGCTGGTGCTGGTTCAAGTGTTGCAAACCGTCGGCGACAAGCTGGTGGTTCATTTCTCCCGCAAATAAACAGTTTTCGTCACTTAAGACATGAGCCGGCCATTCGCTGGCAGGCGCCAAACGGGCGCCTCACAAGGAGTTAGCTGAATGAAAAAACTACTCGTCGCGTTCGCTGCCGTTGCAGCCTTTTCCGCCCACGCTGCCGACACCCTGACCGTCGCGGCCACTCCGGTGCCCCACGCGGAAATCCTCGAGTTCGTTAAACCGGCCCTGGCCAAAGAAGGCGTGGACCTGAACGTCAAAGTCTTCACCGACTACATTCAGCCGAACGTGCAGGTGGCCGAGAAGCGCCTGGACGCCAACTTCTTCCAGCACCAGCCGTACCTGGATGAGTTCAACAAGGCCAAGGGCACTAACCTTGTCAGCGTTGCCGGTGTGCACCTGGAACCGCTGGGCGCTTACTCCAGCAAGTACAAGAAACTGGAAGAGCTGCCGGGCGGCGCCCACGTGGTGATCCCGAACGACGCCACCAACGGCGGCCGTGCGCTGTTGCTGCTGGCGAAGGCGGGCCTGATCAAGTTGAAGGATTCGAACAACATCCTGTCGACCGTCAAGGACATCACCGAGAACACCAAGGACCTGAAATTCCGTGAACTGGAAGCCGCGACCATCCCGCGCGTGCTGACCCAGGTCGACCTGGCGCTGATCAACACCAACTACGCGCTGGAGGCCAAGCTCGATCCGTCCAAGGATGCGCTGGTCATCGAAGGCAGCGACTCGCCGTACGTGAACATCCTCGTGGCCCGTCCGGACGACAAGGACAGCGCCGCGATGCAGAAACTGGTTGCTGCCCTGCACAGCCCGGAAGTCAAAAAATTCATCACCGAGAAGTACAAAGGCGCGGTATTACCGGCGTTCTGATCGGCTGACGTAACGAAAAAGGGGCGCATCGAATGCGCCCCTTTTTTGCGTCTGAAACACGGACCCTGTGGTGCTTATTGGCGATTGAGCATCACCGGCAACTGGGCCACCAGTTTCTGGTTGTTCAACGGCGCGCGAATGAACCCGCGCTGAGTCCCGTCCGGGCCGATCACCGCGAGGTTGCCGCTGTGGTCGACGGTGTAGTTGGGTTTGCTGGTGTCCGCCGGAATGAATGGAATGCTCACCGCATTGGCCAGTTTCTGGATGTCTTCGACCGAGGACGCGGTCAGCCCGATGAATTGCGGATCGAAGTAGCCCAGGTATTGCTTGAGTTGCTTGGGCGTGTCGCGGTTCGGGTCGACGCTGACCAGGACGATCTGCAACTTATCCACTGCCTCCGCCGGCAGTTCACTCTTGATCTGCCGCAACTGGGCGAGGGTGGTCGGGCAAATGTCCGGGCAGAAGGTGTAGCCGAAGAACAGCAAACTCCATTTGCCTTTCAGTTCGTTGACCGCCACCGGCTTGCCGTCTTGGTCGGTCATCTTCACGTCCGGCAGGTGACGGCTTTGGGGCAACAGGATGATCCCCGCGTCGATCAGCGCCGTCGGGTCGCCCTGGTTTTTCCCGGTCAGTACTTTATTGACGGTCAGGCCCAGGATCAGCGCGATCAGGGCGACAAGAATGAAGACGGTTTTCTGGGTTCGAGTCATAGGATCAACAGTAAGTAGTGGTCTACGAGCAGCGCGATAAACAACAGGAACAAGTAGTAAATAGAGTACTTGAACGTGTTGATCGCCGCGTGCGGCCGAGTGCCACGGTACAGCACCACGGCCCATTGCAGAAACCTCGCGCCAAGTAGGAGGGCACAAATCAGGTAGAGCACGCCGCTCATGTGGATCACGTAGGGCATCAGGCTGACGGCCAGCAACGCAAAGGTATAAAGCAGGATGTGGACTTTGGTGTAGTGCTCGCCATGGGTCACCGGCAGCATCGGAATGTCAGCCTTGGCGTATTCCTCCTTGCGGTGAATCGCCAGCGCCCAGAAGTGCGGTGGGGTCCAGGCGAAGATGATCAGCACCAGCAGCAACGGTTCGGCGCTGACATGACCGGTGGCGGCGGTCCAGCCGAGCAGCGGCGGGGCGGCTCCGGCGAGGCCGCCGATGACGATGTTCTGCGGCGTCGCGCGTTTCAGGAAGCCGGTGTAGACCACGGCATAACCGAGCAAGGAGGCAAGGGTCAGCCATGCCGTCAATGGGTTGGTGAAGGTCAGCAGCAAGGCCTGGCCGAGCACCGCCAGCACCAGGGCGAAGGTCAGCGCGGCGGCCGGAGATACCCGGCCCTCGGCCAAGGGCCGTTTGTGGGTCCGGGCCATGACCGCGTCGATGCGCCGGTCCACCACATGGTTGACCGCCGCCGCGCCGCCGGCACACAGGGCGATCCCCAGATTGCCGAACACCAGCACCGTCCATGGCACTCCGGCGCGGGTCGCGAGGAACATGCCGACCAGCGAGGTGATAAGCATCAGCACCACCACTTTGGGCTTGGTCAGTTCCAGGTAATCCCGCCAGATGGCCCGACTGTGACGTTCGCTGATCAGAGTCGCCATGGCATCTCTCCTTTTATTGTGGTGGGCCCGGCCGAGTGTTTACGCAGGCTGAGACGCCAGCGCCGAGGAGGCTGATGCTTGACCCGAACCAGGCTGGTTCGCGCGTGATAGTTGACCAGCACCATCGTCAGCAGCAGCGCTGCACCGCCGGCGTTGTGGGCGACAGCCACCGGCAGCGGCAAGTGGAACACCACGTTGCTGATGCCCAGGGTGATTTGTGCGGCCAGGGCGATCAGCACCATGGCGGCCAGGCGCGTCATGCCGACGACCTTCAGTTGCCAGGCCAGACCGAGCAGAACGAGGGTGACCAGTAATGCGCCGATGCGGTGAGTCAGGTGAATCGCGGTGCGGGCATCGCTGTCCAGTTGCCCGCCCAGGTAATTCGGCCCGATGTGTTGGCTCAGGTGAAAACCGTTGGCGAAATCAGCCGGTGGCAGCCATTGTCCATGGCAGGTCGGAAAGTCGATGCAGGCCACCGCCGCGTAATTGGAGCTGACCCAGCCGCCGAGGGCGATCTGCCCGATCACCAGCAGCAAGCCGGCGGTTGCCCAGTACTGTAAACGTCGAGGCACGGTCAGCGCCGGCAGCACGCCGGACAGGCGCAAGGTCAGTAGAAACAACAGGCTCAACGTCGCAAAACCGCCGAGCAAATGCCCGGTGACCACTTGCGGCCAAAGCTTGAGTGTCACCGTCCACATGCCGAACGCCGCTTGGGCGAACACCACCGCCAATATAAACAACGGCAACTTCACCGGCTGTCCTGGATGATGACGATGGACCCAGGCACGGCCCGCCAGCACCGCGATCAGCAGCCCCAGCGTGCCGGCGAAGTAGCGGTGGACCATTTCGTTCCAGCCTTTGTGAGCTTGCACCGGAGTGTCTGGAAAATGCAGTTCGGCATGAGCCAGTTGGACTTCGCTTTGCGGCACGCTGATAAAACCGTAGCAGCCGGGCCAGTCCGGGCAGCCGAGGCCGGCGTGGGTCAGGCGTGTGTAAGCGCCGAGCAACACCACAATCAGTGCCAGCAAGGTGGCAAACAGCGCGAGGCGAAATCCAGGTTTGGCCATGTCGATGCCCTTATCCGATGTTCGACAGTTTCAGCAGGTGGCGCAGGTCGTTGAGCAGGTCCTTGCCCTTCACCGTCGGGTCGTAACGCAGCACCAGATTGCCGTGAGGGTCGATGATCCACAGGTGCGGCGTGTCATTGCTCTGGGCGCCTTTGGTGTAGGACGACAGGTCCAATGAATAACGTTGCAACTGCGGGTACTCGCGTTGAAGTTTAGTCGCGTAATCACTGTTGAGCGGTTGCGCGGTGGCCAGCGCATGGCTGGCGCGGGCAGCATCGCGTCCGAGGCCGATCTGGATCTGCCGCGCCAGATAAACCAGCTGCTGGCAGTCCACTGAACAGTCCTTGGGTGCTGTCACCAGCAATTGCCAGCGGTCTTCTTGTACCTGTACGCCGATGTCGGCGCGGGTCTGGCCGTTGCCGATCAGTTCACCGTGATAACTGCGGCCCTCCGGCACCCAGAACTGCAATTTGTACATGCCGGTGGCGAGGATCATCGGACCCACCACGCCCAGGACGATCAGCAACAACTGCAAGCGCCCGCGCCGCCGATTGATCGGCGCTTTTGCTTCAGACATGCCGGGTGGATTCATGGCCGCTCCCATTATGGTTCTCCTTTGCGTTGTGCCATCCGAGATAGAGATAAAGGCCGAACAGCGCGATCGCCAGGGCGAACCACTGCACGGCGTAAGCCAGGTGTTTTTCCGGCCCTATAGCCACCACCGGCCAATCGGCCCGGTAGGTTGCGGGGCCGCTTTGCGCGCGTAATTCGTAGGCGAAACCGTCACGCTCAAGCGCCTTCCACAGCCTGGCCGGCTCAACGGCGGTGATCAGCTGTGGCCAGGTGGTGGCGTTGGGGTCGGCGTGCAACTGGAACGTTGCGCCGGGGGAGACATAGACCCAGGCATCGAGACTCAATGCCTCAGTCGGTGTGGTGAATGACGGCGGTGTGCGCCGGTCCGGCCACGGCAGCCAGCCGCGATTGACCAGCAGCCAGAGGCCGGTGGCCTGATCCTGAAACGGTTGCAGCAACTCGACCCCAACCTTGCCGTCGCGCTGCCGGTTGTCCAGCAGCAGGCTGTGTTCTGCATCGAACCGGCCGTGCAGGCGAACCCGGCGGAAGGCCGGATCTGCAGTGTGTTGCAGTTCGGTGCTGGCCATCGGTTCGGCCGCCCGGCGCTCGGCGTAGCTTTGCAGCAGCGTGCTTTTCTCCGCGCCCCGGCTCAACTGCCAGAAGCCGAGCGACACCAGTAAAGGCAGCAGCACCGCGACTGCGAGGGTCGGCACGAAGCCCGGCCGAAAGCGCTTCATGGCGTCGCCAGAAAGTCGGTCGTTGCGATAGCTATACTCAAATGCATCGCCTGTCCCCCGGAGTGTCACCATGCTCAAAGCAGCTATCGTCCTGATGCTGATTGCCACGGTTGTCAGCCTGTTCAGCGGCCTGTTTTTTCTGGTCAAGGACGACAGCCACTCCAATCGCCTGGTCATCGCCTTGAGTGTTCGTGTTGCGTTGGCCGCCATCACCGTCGGCTTGATCGCCTGGGGTTTTTTCAGCGGCCAGCTGGTGTCTCACGCGCCTTGGTAGTGAGAGCCAAGGCTCAGATCACGTAGACGAAAACGAACAGACCGATCCACACCACATCCACGAAGTGCCAGTACCAGGCCGCCGCCTCGAAGCCGAAATGGTGGTCGGCATCGAAGTGCCCGCGCAGGATGCGCATCAGCATCACGAACAGGATGATGGTGCCGATGGTCACGTGGGCGCCATGGAAACCGGTGAGCATGAAGAACGTTGCACCGTAGATGCCGGAGCCCAGGGTCAGGCCGAGCTCGCGATAGGCATGCAGGTATTCTTCGGCCTGGAAACCGAGGAACGTGCAGCCGAGCAACACGGTCAGCGCCAGCCAGATTTTCAGTGCGCCGCGATGGCCTTTCTTCAAGGCGTGGTGAGCAATCGTGATGGTGACGCTGGAGCTCACCAGAATCACAGTGTTGAGCAGCGGTAAGCCCCAGGGACCGATGACTTCCTTGGGTGGGGGAAAAAGTTTCGGGTCCGGGTTGTTCAGCAGCGGCCAGGTGAACTCGAACGTCGGCCACAGCATATGAGCGAGGCCTTTGGTGCCTTCACCGCCCAGTGCCGGGCCGGCGATGTTGCGCACATAAAACAGTGCTCCGAAAAAGGCGATGAAAAACATCACCTCCGAGAAAATGAACCAGCTCATGCCCCAGCGGAACGAGCGATCGAGTTGCGGGCTGTACAACCCCGCGCGACTTTCCTTTATCACCGTCCCGAACCAGCCGAACAGCATGTAGGCCAGCAGCAGCCCGCCGACGAAAAAGATCAGCGGGCCATGGGACTCCGGTCGCGCAGCCCTCAGGTCGTTGAACCAGGTGCCCAGGCCGAACACCGTGACCAGCATGCCGATCGTGGCGATGATCGGCCATTTGCTCTGGGCTGGAACGTAATAATGTTCATGAGTTGCCATTTATTGTTCTCCTTATCGGGCACGCTTTAACGCCTAACCGCCAGTGTTGGCTGCTACAGCCACGGGCGGATGACGTGCGGTGATATCGAACAGCGTGTAGGACAGCGTCAGGTGCTTCACTTCCTTGGGCATGTCGCGGTCAACGATGAACCGTACCGGCATCTCGATGCGTTGACCGGGCTGCAGCACTTGCTGGGTAAAGCAGAAACATTCGGTCTTGTGGAAGTACGCAGCGGCATTACTCGGCGCGATACTCGGCACCGCCTGGGCGCTCATCGGCCGGTCGGTGGGGTTGTGGGCGATAAAAATCATCTCGTTCACCGCCCCGGGGTGCGCGGTCAGCTCATCTGTCTTGGGGTAGAAGTCCCAAGTCATGCCGGCGGCGTTGGTCGACAGAAACTGCACGCGAACCTGCCGCGAGGCGTCGACCGTCTGCTCGCCTTCATACTGCCCGGCGGTTTTGCCGTTGATGCCGAACGCCTTGCACATCACGTCGTAGATCGGCACCAGGGCAAAGCCGAAGACAAACATTGCCACCACCACCAGCACCAGACGGGTGACCAGTTTCTTCATCGAGATCGAGTCAGCCATTATTTCCAGCCTCTACGCCAAATCCTGTAGGAGCTGGCTTGCCAGCGAAGGAGGAGTGTCTGACACACCGCGCTGCGTTCATCGCCAGCAAGCCGGCTCCTACAGGACCGAGGTTGTTCATTTCACTTCCGGCGGTGTGGTGAAGGTGTGATATGGCGCGGGCGATGGAATGCTCCATTCCAGGCCTTCTGCGCCATCCCACGGCTTGGCCGGTGCTGGCTCGCCGCCGCGAATGGTCTTGATCACGATGAACAGGAAGAAGATCTGCGTGGCACCAAACATGAATGCGCCAATCGACGACACCATGTTGAAGTCGGCGAACTGCAGGTTGTAGTCCGGAATCCGCCGTGGCATGCCCGCCAGGCCCACGAAGTGCATCGGGAAGAACGCCATGTTCATGCCGATGAAAGACAGCCAGAAGTGCAGCTTGCCGAGGGTTTCGTCGTACATGTGGCCGGTCCATTTCGGCAGCCAGTAGTAAGCCGAGGCGAAGATCCCGAAGATCGCCCCCGGTACCAGCACGTAGTGGAAGTGCGCCACCACAAAGTAGGTGTCCTGGTACTGGAAGTCCGCCGGGGCGATGGCCAGCATCAACCCGGAGAACCCGCCAATGGAGAACAGGATGACGAACGCCACGGCGAACAGCATCGGCGTCTCGAAGGTCAGCGAGCCTTGCCACATGGTGCTGGCCCAGTTGAACACCTTCACGCCGGTCGGCACCGCGATCAGCAGCGTCGCGTACATGAAGAACAACTCGCCCACCAGCGGAATGCCGACCACGAACATGTGGTGCGCCCAGACGATGAATGACAGGAAGGCAATACTGGCCGTGGCATAGACCATCGAGGTGTAGCCAAACAGCGGCTTGCGCGAAAAGGCCGGAATGATCGAGCTGACGGCACCGAAGGCCGGCAGGATCATGATGTACACCTCGGGGTGACCGAAGAACCAGAACACGTGCTGGAACAGCACCGGATCACCGCCACCGGCGGCGCTGAAGAAACTGGTGCCGAAGTGGATGTCCATCAGCATCATGGTCACGCAGCCGGCGAGTACCGGCATCACCGCGATCAGCAGGAACGCGGTGATCAGCCAGGTCCAGACGAACAGCGGCATTTTCATCAACGTCATGCCGGGGGCGCGCAGGTTGAGGATGGTCGCGATCACGTTGATCGCCCCCATGATCGAACTGATCCCCATCAAGTGGATGGCGAAGATGAAGAACGTCACGCTTTCCGGCGCGTAGGTCGTCGACAACGGTGCATAGAAGGTCCAGCCGAAGTTCGGGCCGCCAGCGGGGGTGAACAGGGTCGATAC
The DNA here is from genome assembly GCF_017114915.1 of Pseudomonas frederiksbergensis. Taxonomy (GTDB): domain Bacteria; phylum Pseudomonadota; class Gammaproteobacteria; order Pseudomonadales; family Pseudomonadaceae; genus Aquipseudomonas; species Aquipseudomonas frederiksbergensis_I. Next base: position 34,303 of record NZ_JAAUOE010000015.1, on the reverse strand, counting down.
CAGCAGCAGGAATGCGGCCGGCAACAGCCAGAAGCTGAAGTTGTTCATCCGCGGCAAGGCCATGTCCGGCGCGCCGACCATCAACGGGATCATCCAGTTGGCGAGACCGACGAAGGCCGGCATCACCGCACCGAAGACCATCACCAGACCGTGCATGGTGGTCATCTGGTTGAAGAATTCCGGCTGGACGATTTGCAGTCCCGGCTGGAACAGCTCGGCTCGGATCACCATGGCGAACGAGCCGCCCAGCAGGAACATGGAGAACGCGAACCACAGGTACAGCGTGCCGATATCCTTGTGGTTGGTGGTCAGCACCCAGCGCATCAGGCCTTTGGCGGGGCCGTGGGCGTGGGCGGTGCCGGTATGAACATGGTCATCGATTACAGCAGTCATGTCCTGTCTCCTGCAAACGGGTGGGCTGGGCGAATCGGAGCGTCATACCCCGACCAATTCCTTGGGTGCGCAATAGACCGGGTCATTTGCTTTCCGCCTGTTTGAGCTCCAGCACTTCTTTAGGGGTGACCATGTCGCCTTTGTTATTGCCCCAGGCGTTACGTTCGTAGGTCACGACCGCTGCGATATCGACTTCCGAGAGTTGCTTGCCGAATGCCGCCATCGAGGTGCCTGGCTTGCCGTGGAAGACGATGTTCAGGTGGTCCTTGATCGGGCCGGTGGCTATTTTCGAGCCCTTGAGTGCCGGGAACATCGGCGGCAGGCCCTGGCCTTCGGCCTGGTGACAGGCCACGCAGGTGGTGTGGTAGACCTTGTCGCCGCGCTCCTTGAGTTCGTCGAGGGTCCATTCCTTGCTGGTCAGCTCTTTGAGTTGCGCGGCTTGCGCCTTGCGCTCGCCGAGCCATTTTTCGTAGTCGGCCTTCTCCTTGACCTCAACCACGATCGGCATGAAGCCGTGGTCCTTGCCGCACAGCTCGGCGCACTGGCCACGGTAGATGCCGGGTTTGTCGACACGGGTCCAGGATTCATTGACGAAGCCCGGAATCGCATCGCGCTTGACCGCGAAGGCTGGCACCCACCAAGAGTGGATGACGTCGGCGGAGGTCACCAGAAAGCGCACCTTGGCACCAATCGGCAGCACCAGCGGCTTGTCGACCTCCAGCAGGTAGTGTTCGCTCTTGGCTTCCTTGTTGTGGATCTGATCGGCGGGGGTGGCCAGGTTGCTGAAAAACTCGACGTCCTGACCCAGGTATTTGTAGTGCCACTTCCACTGGTAACCGGTGACCTGGATATCGATATCCGGCTCCGTGTTGTCGTACATCTTGATCAGGGTGGCGGTAGCGGGAACCGCCATGGCCACCAGAATCAGCAGGGGCACGACGGTCCAGAGGATTTCAACGGTAGTGCTTTCATGAAATTTGGCGGCCACCTGCCCGGTCGAGCGGCGATGGACCATCATCGACCAGAACATGGCGCCGAAGACGATGATGCCGATCACCACACAGATCCAGAAAATGGTCATGTGCAGATCGAATACTGCGTGACTGATCTCAGTCGCTCCAGGCGCCATATTGACAGTCCAGGCCGCTTGCGCCTGACTGAAAATCGACCACAACAGGAGGCCCATCCAGACATGTGGATGTCGCATCATTGCGGGTTCCCCTTATCGTTCTTGTTATCCCGTAGGCGTAACGCCTGCGGCAAGGGAGCGGCTTTTTTCAGACCACGAACTTGAATCGCCGAGCCTTGCTGCCTATGCAGTCGGGTGTCATCAGCTAACTCCATTCAGAAGCGAGTATAGACAGCGACTGCCACCTCGCAACGCGATGGCGTAAATCAACTGAAACAGCCTGGACTTGCGTTCCAGGTCACGAATGGAGAAGGATGTAGACGAGTGGTGGCAAATCGATATAACGCAGGCGTCTCAAGAATGAAATAATTATGACAAATGCGTCTTAGCCTTTTTCCTAAGCCAGCTAAGTTATGTCTTCCCTATTTCATTGCCTTTGTTTCCTGGAGTTTTCATGAACACCGCCGCATTGCGCGAGCAGATCCAAAAAGCCAAACAACATGAAGCCGAAACCGGCCTGCTGACTCGTCAGCTGGAAACCCAACTGCCGCACCTTCACTGCGCCATCCAATTGCCGGATGTCGACGCCAACGGCGTGATGACGCGTTTTGTGGCCGCGTACATAGAACAAGTGCCAGACCTGCTGGATGCAGCCAATGAAGTCGCCAGGGAAGCGGGTATCGAATCGCAGATCAAGCCGGTACTGAAAATCGCCGAGCAGTTTTTCCTCCAGCCGCCGGCGATCATGGCCGGTCACGTTGGCCTGGACAGCCTGCTGGACGAAGCTTATCTGGCGCATCGGTTGGTTGAAGAGGTCAACGACCTGTACATCAAGCATTTTGGCCAGCCACTGATCCCTTTGGACATGACGGTTGCCAACCTGATTGCCCACCAATTGATTGGCGAGGAATTCGCCAACCAACTGGATGAGGCAGTGCATCACGCCGTGGACGAGATGCTTAACGATGAAAGTTTCGCGCTGGAGTCGGTGGAGGCCTACCGCGAGCAACTCAACAGCCCGGACACCGGCGCCGCGTGGAAGCGCTGGCCGTGCCTGTCGCGCCAATTGGGCGTGGAGCTGGAGCTGGATCAGCCAGCCGCGTAAATCCAAGCAACCCCTGTAGGAGCGAGGCTTGCCCGCGAAGGCTGCCTGACATTCAACATTGATGTCGACTGACACGCCGCCTTCGCGGGCAAGCCTCGCTCCTACAAGTGGTTTAAGCGGCTGAGCCTACTCCAGTCGTGGTACGCAACCGTCCTTCAAGCCTGCGCTTCAACCCCCGCGCTTCAATTAATAATTTAGAACCCTTGGCCGCATTGGCCCGCCCCCATTCCTCCAGCAACTCAAGGCACGAGTGATCGATGTAGCTCAGGTTATTGAGCGGCACATGCACCGTTGCGCCTGCGGGAATGCTCCCCAACACCTGGGTCAGCGCCGGAACCTTGAGGAAAGTTGCCGCCCCCACCAGTCGCAGCTCCATCTCGCCCTCTGCCGGCAGATCGATCAGGCTGATTTTCAGGCGCGAAGCCTTCCAGGCCAATTTGGCCAGCGTCAGGCCGAAGCCGATCAGCACACCGGTCAGCAGGTCGGTGAAGATGATTGCCAGTGCTGTCGCCGCATAGGTGAACATCGGCATCCGGCCATAACGGCCCAGACCGCGAAAGGCCTTGAGGTCCACCAGTTTGAAACCGGTATAAACCAGAACGCCTGCCAGGCTCGCCACCGGGATGCTTTGCAGCACGCTCGATAGCAGCAGTACGAAAGCCAGCAACCACAGACCATGAAACACCGTCGACAGTCGGGTGGTGGCGCCGGCCTGAACGTTGGCCGAGCTGCGCACGATCACCCCGGTCATCGGCAGCGCGCCGAGCAGGCCACACAACATGTTGCCCACACCTTGCGCCGACAATTCGCGGTCGAAATCCGAGCGCTGGCCACTGTGCATGCGATCCACGGCGGCAGCCGAGAGCAGGGTTTCGGCGCTGGCGATAAAGGCCACGGCGAAGGCGGCGATCAGCAGGGTCGGGTCTGCCAGGTTAAGCAGATCAGCGGGGCGCAACCAGTCGATGGCTTCTGCCAGGTTGGCCGGGACTTCCACGCGTTTAACCTGCAAGGCGAGCGCCAGGCTGGCGATCGTTGCCAGACCGACTCCCAGCAATGCACCAGGCACGAAACGCAGGGAATGCGGGCGCAGCTTCTCCCATAGCCACATCACGGCCATGGTCGACAGCCCGAGCAAACCCGCTTGCCAGCCAAACGAAGGCAAAGCCTGAATCACGGCAGCGGGGAAGGCTGCCAGGTTATCCAGCCCCGAAGGCTTGGGCACGGCATCGAGCATTACATGCACCTGTGACAACACGATCAACACACCGATGCCGGCGAGCATGCCATACACCACAGCCGGCGCCGTGACCCGAAACCAGCAACCCAGTTTCAAGCGCCCGGCCACCAATTGCAGAAAACCCGCCAGCAACAGGATCGGCCCGAGCATGGCGATACCATGCTGGCGCACCAGTTCGAACACCAATACCGCCAGACCCGCCGCCGGACCGCTGACTTGCAGCGGTGAGCCGGCAAGCCAGCCGACCACCAGCCCACCGATGATGCCGGTGATCAGGCCTTTGGCCGGGGGCAGCCCCGAGGCGATGGCGATTCCCATGCATAAGGGCAGGGCGACCAGAAACACAACCACCGAAGCCAGCAGCTCCCGTGGCAGAACAGCTTTTAATTGAGCGGCACGCATGGTGACTCTCCCGACGTTTTCTTCAGGCATGGCAAAGCCGGGCTGCCTGATCAGCAGCCTCGGCTAAACCACACTGGATTTAGGAGGATTTAGGAGGGTTTAGAAGCGCGCTTTGGGCGTCGCCACCGGAATCGGATGGCTGCCATCGAGTGGCAGGAAACACCCCATATCGGCGTCGTAAGCCTGGATTTCGCTGGTTTCGATGTTGTAGACCCAACCATGGATAAACAGCTGACCGTTGGCCATGCGCGAGGCCACCGACGGGTGCGTGCGCAAATGCTGCAACTGAGCGATCACATTCTCTTCGGTGAGGATGTGCATGCTCTCGTTTTCATCCGAGCAATGGCAGTTGTCCTGGACCATGGTTTTAGCCACTTCCGCATGACGCAGCCAGGCTTTGACCGTCGGCATCTTTTCCAGGCTTTGTGGGTTGAGTACCGCGCGCATGGCGCCACAGTCGGAGTGGCCGCAGATAATGATGTGCTGCACGCCGAGGGCCAGCACTGCGTATTCGATGGCCGTGGAAACACCGCCGTTCATTTGCCCATAAGGCGGCACGACGTTGCCGACGTTACGGGTCACGAACAGATCGCCGGGGGCGCTTTGGGTGATCAGTTCGGGAACGATGCGCGAATCGGCGCACGCGATGAACATCGCCCGAGGCCGCTGGGCCGTGGCGAGTTTTTTGAAGAGTTCTTCCTGCTGCGGAAAGATCTCGTGATGAAAATGCAAAAAGCCGTCAACGATATGCTGCAGCGCTGCATCGGCGGTTTCCGCCTCCGGTTGGGCTGCAGCCGATGCAGCCAAAGGCTGTTTATCCTTGTCACTCATGATTCATCCTCTTTGCTGAAGCCAGTGGCTGTATAAAAAACATCCAGGTCGAGATTCCAGACCCGTCAGTCACTCGATGAACAAGGTAGCGGCTGAAGCTTAACTCAAACTGAATCAAACGCTCTAGAACGTGTGTTCCAGGTCACGAAAAACGTGACCAGCGTAAACGTGGCGTGTCTTTTTCACTACTCCACAATAGGTCAATTGTCCTTAAATCAATGACATCTGGCGACCCGGCGGACAAAAGGCCTCGCAATCCAGATCGAAACCTTCCCGACGATTGAGCCCCAGGCGTTTGATGGTTTTGGCAAAGCGTTGCGCCAACAGGTCGGCAAACGGCCCTTCACCGCGCATTCGGGCACCAAACCGGCTGTCATAGAGGTCGCCGCCACGGCTCTGGCGGATCAGGCTCAACACGTGGGCTGCGCGCTGAGGATAGTGGGCAGCCAGCCATTCTTCGAACAACGGTGCCACTTCCAGCGGCAAGCGCAACATCATGTATGCCGCACTCTGGGCGCCCGCCCCATGGGCTTCGGTCAGCAGGCTCTCGAGTTCGCTGTCGTTGATCATCGGAATCATCGGTGAGCACAAAACACCCACAGGAATCCCGGCTTCGCGCATCACCCGGATCGCCCGCAATCGTGCCTTGGGCGCCGCGGCGCGGGGTTCGAGGATGCGTTTGAGTTCATCGTCCAGGGTGGTGAGGCTGATCATTACGGCCACCAGCCGTTGCCCGGCGAGTTCGGCCAGCAGGTCCAGATCGCGAAGAATCAGCGAGCCCTTGGTGACGATGGTCACCGGGTGGCGGTAGCGCAGCAGCACTTCCAGAATTTTGCGGGTGATTCTGTGCTCGCGCTCGATCGGCTGATAAGGGTCGGTGTTGGAGCCCAGGTTGATCGGCGCGCATTGATAGCCGCGCCTGGACAGTTGTTCTTCCAGCACATCGGCGGCGTTGGTCTTGGCGATCAGTCTGGTTTCGAAATCCAGCCCTGGTGACATGTCCCAGTAGGCGTGGCTGGGCCGTGCGTAGCAATAAATACAGCCGTGCTCGCAGCCGCGATAGGGGTTGATCGAACGGTCGAAGGGTAAGTCTGGCGAGTTGTTGCGGGTGATGATGGTTTTCGCTGTCTCGAAGTGCACCTCGGTGCCTTGGGTGATCGGCGCTTCCTGATACCAGCCGTCATCCTCGGCCACCGAACGGCTTGGCGCGAAACGGTTATGCGGGTTGGTGGCGGTGCCGCGACCGCGCGGGGGAAGAGGGGTAGACATGAAAACGCCTCTGTACTGTTTTTATATACAGTATAGAGGCGCTGCTCATATGACCAGTGCCACTGGGCGCTTTGTCGACCCCGGACGATAGCCGTCACGTCCCTATCCCGGATCGACCTATTCACGATTCTTTGACAGATGGCTCACAGGACTTTGACCGCTCAAAGCTGAATCTGGGTGTCATCCAGTTGTCTCTTCCCACACGGTCGTCTGAGCATGTCCCAACCCCGCCTTTTCCCAGCGTTTTGTCTGTCGTTGGCTGCAACTTTTCCTCTGTCACTGGCCCGGGCCGACGATACCCCACCGCCGCGGCCGACGGACTGGGCTCAATCGGTGGAGGTTCAATACAACCTCTATCAGATGTCCCCGACCCTCTATCGCAGCGCGTTGCCGGACGGCGGGGCGGTGCCGTTGCTGAAGAAACTCAAGGTAGCAACCGTCATCAACTTCCTGCCCGAGGCGGATTCAACCTGGTTGTCCACACCAGATATCACGCAGATACAGTTGCCCTACCGTACCAATCACGTGGATGACAGTGATGTACTCAAGGCCCTTCGCACGATTCAGGCCGCCGAGGCCAAAGGTCCGGTGTTGATGCACTGCAAGCACGGCTCGGATCGCACTGGTCTGATGGCCGCGATGTACCGGGTGGTGGTGCAGGGCTGGAGTAAAGAGGATGCCCTGAACGAAATGACCCAGGGCGGTTTTGGTGACAGCACCCATTTCAAGGATGGTGTGCGTTACATGATGCAGGCCGATGTCGACAAACTTCGTATGGCACTGACCAATGGTGATTGCAGCACCAGTCCGTTTGCCATGTGCTCGATGAAGAGTTGGTTCAACTCGGCCCACATCGAGTAACCGTCGTTTCAGCTATCTACAGCCACTGGGAAAAGATCCTCGGCAAGCGGCCGTCCCAGAAACGCCTCTAACGATGACAATAGAGAGCGCGAATCCCCAGGTGAAAAAACGGCTTCGCGAAAAGCTTTACCTGTTTGGGCGTTGAAAACCCAATCCCGTTCAAAGCGTTTGAAGGCTTCGGCGGCCAGCACATCTGACCAGTTGTAGGCGTAAACCGACGCGCCATAACCGGTCACCATGTAATCGAAACTGTTGGCGAGTCGGCTGTAGGAAGACAGTTTCAGGTGAGGAATTTCCCGCTGTACGTCTTCGAATATTTGTCGAACGCTACGGCCATCGCCTTGGGAGCGGTGCAATTGGAAATCAAACAAGCCAGCCATCAGTAATCTGGCTGTCTGCCAGCTGCTATGGGTTTGAATCGATGTCAGTGCTTTATCGATTTGAGCCTCGCTCAAGCGTTCACCGGTCCGATAGTGGGCCGCCAACCACCGTAGAAACTCTCGTGAAAAACACCAGCGTTCGAAGAGTTGCCCGGAAAACTCCGCCGTGTCGCGTCCCAGTTGGGAGATGCCTGAAAGGGTGTAGTGCGGTGAACGAGTCAGAACGTGGTGCAGGCAGTGACCAAATTCATGGAAAAGCACCCGCAGATCCAGATGAGTCAGCAGACAAGGCTGATCAGCCACAACCTCAGTGAAGTTGGCGTGAATAACGGCAATCGGCAGGGTCAATCGGCCTTCGGCGTCCACCCGCCGGTTGCGTGGTGTTGCGGTCCATGGGTAGTCAGGGGCTTCCTTGCGATGGAACGGGTCGAGGTAAATGTACCCGATCACCTGCCCATGCTCGCTGACTTCCAACAGACGGACGCTGTCATGCCAGCGACTGAACTCTGTTTGCTCAACGATCCGGACCCCTAGCAGGCGCTCGCTGAACAGGCAGATTCGGCGCAGGGTCCCTTCCAGGGGAAAATAATCGCGCAGGTTTGTCAGGGGGGTATCGAGGTATTGCTGACGCAGCTTTTCGGCAAGAAACTCGTGGTCCCAAGGCTGTACCTCAGCGATGCCCTGGCCGGCCGCGAAAACCTCGAGCGCTTGCGCATCTTCCTCGAAGCTCGGTGTTTTCAGCGCCACTTGTCGACGCAGGAATCCGCTGACCTGTGCGGTTGAGTCCGCCATCCGTTTTGCCAGGCTCAGTTGGGCAAAGTTTTCATACCCCAGCAGTCGGGCTTTGCGATGACGCTGAGCCAACAGCGATTCCAACACCGGACCATTATCGAATTGCCCGGCGTGCGGGCCCTGATCGGAGGCTCGAGTATTGAAGGCAACGAAATATTCTTCACGCAGGGAGCGATCTTCGGCATAGGCCATGACTTGATTGTAGGTGTCCTGGTCCAGGGTGATCAGCCAGCCCGCATGTCCTGCCTGCTGTGCGTTGAGTGCCAGGCGATCTGTGGTCACCTGGGATAGGCCGTTGAGTTGGGCGATGTCGTCGATGCGCTTGCTCCAGGCTGCGCTGGCCTCTTCCAGATGCGTTAGAAACAGGTCCTCGAGGGCGCTGATGTCGCGATTCAGGCGAGCCAGTTGCTGCCGTTGATCGAGGGGCAAATCGATGCCAGAGAAACGAAACCTGCGCAGAATCTTGTTCAGCACCGCTTTGCGAGACTCATCGAAATTCGCGGCGGCCGGGCTTTGCGCAAGGCGTTGATAGGCCTGGAACAGCGCCTGATTGCTCCACTTTTCGGTTTTGTACTGCGTCGCTGCATCGCGACACATACCACTGGCGATTTCCCAGGCATTGCCGTCGTGCTTAATCATGGAGAGGGTTTCGATGATGCCCATGGCTTCGTCCAGGCGTGCATCGGTTTCATCGACCGCCAACACCAGGTCGTCCCAGGTCGCAAATGCCGATTGGCTGGCGATGATGTCGGCAATGGCCTGATGGTTGTCGCTGATGATTTTGTCGATGGCCGGCACCAGATGTTCGGTGCGGACGGCCGAATAGGGCGGCAGATCCCAGTGCTGCAGAAGTGGATTGATATCGGGCATGGCGTCTTCCTTGAATGGAGGCTGAATGTGGTCAGCCTAAAAAGGAAGCGCAGGGCAAAGGTGGTAGATAGATACCACCTTCCACCCCATTGGAAGTGGAAGGTGGTGTTCAGTCAGTGCTGTTCGTCAGGCTTTTTCTTCAACTTCGGGTTCGGGAAAAACTGCACGGCCTGGACTTTGGCATCCGGCACCTTCAATGCCGAGGTGTTGACCCGGGTGCCCAATTCCTTGGGCACCGACAGACCTTGTTCATTCAGTGTGTCGGAATAACCGCAGGCCACGCACTCGCGATGCGGAACTGCGTCTTCGCTCCACATCATCAACTTGTCCGGCTCGCTGCAGGCCGGGCAAACCGCCCCGGCGATAAAGCGTTTTTTGGTAATCACAGGTCCCTCACTCATGCTGCCGCGTCCTCACTCAGGCCGCTATGGCGCAAGAGTGCGTCAATCGAGGGTGCACGGCCACGGAAGTCGACGAACAGCACCATCGGTTCCTGAGAACCGCCCCGTGCCAGGATCGCTTCACGGAACGCACGACCGGTCTCGGCATTGAGCACGCCGTCTTCTTCGAATTTCGAGAAGGCATCGGCGGACAATACTTCGGCCCACTTGTAGCTGTAGTAACCCGCGGCGTAACCACCGGCGAAGATGTGGGCGAAGCTGTTGGGGAAGCGGTTGTAGGCCGGCGGACGCATGACCGAAACCTCGTCGCGCACGCCTTCGAGCACTTGCAGCACACTGCGACCGTCGCCGTGGGTGGCGTGCAATTCGAAGTCGAACAGCGAGAACTCCAGTTGACGGACCATCATCAGGCCGGACTGGAAGTTCTTCGCCGCGAGCATTTTCTCCAGCAGATCCTGAGGCAGCGGTTCGCCGGTTTCGTAGTGAGCGGAAATCAGCGCCAGGCCTTCCGGCTCCCAGCACCAGTTTTCCATGAACTGGCTTGGCAGCTCGACCGCATCCCAGGCCACGCCATTGATGCCGGCCACGCCAGCGTGCTCGACGCGGGTCAGCAGGTGATGCAGGCCGTGACCGAATTCGTGGAACAGGGTGGTCACTTCGTCGTGGGTCAGCAAGGCCGGTTTGCCGCTGTCGGCCGGGGTGAAGTTGCACACCAGGTTCGCCACCGGGCTTTGCAGCACGCCATTGATCGTGCGGCGATGATCGCGGGCGCCGTCCATCCAGGCACCGCCACGCTTGTTGGCGCGGGCATAGAGGTCGAAGAAGAACCGGCCGACGTGCTGGCCGTTTTCCTTGATTTCGAACAGGCGAACGTCCGGGTGCCAGGTATCGAAGCCTTTCAGCTCGGCGATCTCGATGCCGTACAGGCGCTGGACGATGCTGAACAGACCACCCAGAACCTTGTCGATCGGGAAGTACGCGCGAAGGGTTTCCTGAGCGACGCTGTAGCGCTGCTCACGCAGTTTTTCACCGTAGAAACCGCTGTCCCAGCTTTGCAGATCCGGGCAACCCTGTTCGGCGGCGTAGGCCTTGAGCTGTTGCAGATCCTGGGCAGCGAACGGCTTGCTGCGTTTGGCCAGGTCGCGCAGGAAACTCAGCACCTGATCGTTGGATTCGGCCATTTTGGTGGCCAGGCTCAGCTCCGAGAAACTGGCGAAGCCCAACAGTTTTGCCAGTTCCTGACGCAGGTCGAGGATTTCTTCCATGACCGGGCCGTTGTCATTCTGGCCGGCATTCGGGCCTTGGTCCGACGCACGGGTGCAGTAGGCGGCGTAGACTTCTTCGCGCAGGGCGCGGTCCTGGGCGTAGGTCATCACCGCGTAGTAACTCGGGAATTCCAGGGTGATCAGCCAGCCATCGAGGTCTTTGGCTTGCGCGGCGGCGGCCATTTGCGCCTTGGCCGACTCGGTCAGGCCGGCGAGGGCGGCTTCGTCGGTGATGTGCTTGGTCCAGGCCTGGGTGGCGTCGAGCAACTGATTGGAGAAGCGGCTGCCCAGCTCCGACAGCTTGCTCTGCACGTCGGCATAACGTTTTTGTTCGGCTTCAGGCAGGTCGATACCCGACAGCCGGAAGTCACGCAGGGCATGCTCCAGGATGGTTTTCTGCGCCACGTCGAAACCGGCGGCCTCAGGGCTGTTGGCCAGCGCTTCATAGGCCTGAAACAGTTCACGGTTCTGGCCCAGCTCGGTGGCGTAGGCACTCAGGGCCGGCAGGCAGGACTCATAAGCCTCACGCAATTCAGCACTGTTGCACACGGCGTTGAGGTGGCTGACCGGGCTCCAGGCGGCGCCCAGACGATCGTTGAGTTCGTCCATCGCCAGCACCAGGCCGGACCAGGTCGGTTGTTTGCCCTGGGTTTTGAGGATCTCGACGATGGCGGCTCGGTTGTCAGCCAGGATCTTTTCAATGGCCGGTTGCACGTGTTCGGCACGGATCGCCGAGAACGGCGGCAGGTCGTAGGACTGCAGGAGAGGGTTGTTCACGCTCACGGTTGGTACCTTGGCTGGAAAACATGCGGGAAGAAACATGCGCCCATCTTAATTACAATCGACGCTCACCGCAGCTATCGGCAACAGAGAGAAACCCTATCGTGACCCTTCGCAAGTACCAGAACCACACACCGCTGCTGGGCAAAGGCGCCTTTGTCGACGGCTCGGCGGTGGTGATCGGCGACGTTGAAATCGGCGAAGACAGCTCCGTCTGGCCGCTGACAGTGATCCGCGGCGACATGCATCGCATCCGTATCGGTGCGCGCACCAGCGTGCAGGACGGCTGCGTGTTGCACATCACTCACGCCGGGCCATTCAACCCCAATGGCTTTCCGTTACTGATCGGCGACGATGTGACCATCGCGCATAAAGTCATGCTTCATGGTTGCGCCGTGGGCAACCGGATTCTGATCGGCATGGGCAGCATCGTCATGGACGGTGCGGTGGTCGAGGACGATGTGATCATCGGTGCCGGCAGCCTGGTGCCACCGGGCAAGCGCCTGGAAAGCGGTTTCCTTTATGTCGGTAGCCCGGTGAAACAGATCCGGCCGCTGACTGACAAGGAAAAAGCCTTTTTCACCTACAGCGCGGCGAACTACGTGAAGCTCAAGGATCTGCATCTGGCCGAAGGCTACGATCAGCACTAAGCCTCTTGATAACGGAAAGCGTCTCGCTATTGCTCAGGAAATTTCATGCATTACCAAACCGTTCTGTTCGACCTCGATGGCACGCTGACCGACCCGCGCGAAGGCATCACCCGTTCCATCCAGTTCGCCCTGAGCAAATTGGGCATTGATGAACCGGACCTGACCAGGCTCGAACATTTCATCGGTCCGCCCTTATTGCAGGCGTTCATGCAGTTCTACGACTTCGACGAGCCTAAGGCCTGGGACGCGGTGAACTTCTATCGTGAGCGCTTCAAGGTCACCGGTCTGTATGAAAACCGGGTGTTCGATGGGGTTACGCCGCTGCTGGAAACCCTCGGTGGGCAAGGGCGACAGCTGTACATCGCGACCTCCAAGCCATGGGTTTTCGCCCGGGAAATCGCCCGGCACTTCGACTTCGCCAAACATTTCAAAGTGATTTACGGCAGTGAGCTGGATGGCACGCGGACCAACAAGGTCGAGCTGATTGCGCACTTGATGGCCGAAGAAGGCCTGGATCCGGCCGATACGCTGATGATTGGCGACCGTAAACACGATCTGATCGGTGCTCGCAGCAACGGGCTGGATGCTGCGGCAGTGGGGTATGGGTTTGGCAGTCGGGAAGAGTTGAGCGCCGAAGCACCGGCGTATCACTTCGAGACGCTGGATGAGTTGCATCAGGCGTTTTTGCCGCGTTGATCAGTGCGCTTTCGCGGGCTTGCCCGCGAATAGGTCTGCTCAGCCACCGGAACTCGTCGATCCCGTCAACGCTTTCAACGCCGCCTTACGCTCCCCAACCGGCAACGCGCCCAACTGCTCCACCGCTGCATAAAACTTCACCCAATCCCCATCGACCTGCTTGAACAACGCTGCAAACGCCGGCACCCATTGGTCATACAAACCAAACGGCAGCAATCGGGCATTGTTCATCGGGGCATTGATCCAGGCGTCATAACGTTTGTTGCCAGCCCATTGGCGGTCGCGCAGCGTCGAGTATTCACGGCGCAATTGTTCGAACTCTGCCGCTTTTCGCTCGCGCATTTGCTCAGCAGAAAGCGGCAGGGCATATAGCCGTTCGAGCCTGGTGCGGGTGTCCAGGATCAACTGGATGAACTGGTCGCGCTGGCGCACCAACGCTCCATCATCCGGCGGCAGGTCTTGGAATGCGCGCCATTGGCGAGTGCCTTCCTGCTCGACGAAGGTGGCGAAGGACTCGTTGAACTCAGTGTCGTCTTTCACATAAAAACGTTGATGGGCGAGTTCATGGAAAATCAGCGTGGCCAACCGCTCGTCGCCCCAACCCATCATCGAGCTCAAAATCGGGTCATTGAACCAACCGAGCGTCGAATAAGCCTCGACGCCGCCGATCGACACGTCCATACCTTGCAAGCGCTGCAGCGCGGCTTCACCGCGGGCAGCGCTCTGGCTGTAAAACCCGCGATAGGCGACGCAGCCAGCGATGGGGAAGCAATGGTTTTGCGGCTTGAGCGAAAACTCCGGCGTGGCAAAAACATTCCAGACTACAAACGGCCGGCCGATGTCGGCGTACAAGCGGTAGCTCTGGTTGTCCGGCAGATGCAGGTGTTGGCTGGCGAATGTCCGGGCCTTTTGTGATTGGGCCAGATGCGCGCGCAATTGCTGATCGCGGCCGGGATCGGCAATCACTTTGGCAACCGGCTCCCGAGCCCGCAGCAAGTGCAGCTGACCACTGGCCAACTGGCCGTAATAGCTGACGCTCGCGCAGCCGTTGAGCAACAAAAGAATCGCACCCGGAAACAAAATGCGTAAAACGCGATCAAGTAACCCAAGGCTTGGACACGGCCTGATCAAAATAAAAAAATCCCTGGAAAGTCTGCCCGCAAGACTATCCCGCCTATTGGAGCTCCGCTATGCGCAAGTTGATGCTGACGGGAGGCCTGCTGATGCTGGCCGGTTGTGCCGGATTGCCCACCCCTGATCCTTCGCAGGCCTGGATCGATCTGGATTCACGGCAGGAAGACACCGCGCTGCAAGCGCTGGAAGTCGATAACAAGGCTTCCATCGACAAGCGTTACTTCGAGGTACAGCCCGGCAGCCATGAGCTGAAGGTTCGCTACTTGTTCGCGGTCCAGCCGACCAACATTGGTCCCGATGCCGAGCCGTTGTGGCGCGATTGCCGGTTGAATGTGAAATTCAAGGACTTCAACGCTGGTCAGCGGTATCAGCTGCAAGCGGGGAATATCGGCTTTCGGCCATGGGCAAAGCTCTATGATCAGCAGCGAAAAGTGATTGGACAGGGCAAGCCGGCGGGCTGCCAACGCACCTGATCGGCGCTATGCTGAATGACCAGTCCTTGGGATATTGATCATGCGCAGGTTGTTGCTGTTACTCGCTGCAGGTGCCTTTGTCGGCTGCGCGAGTCCGTTGCCGGCGGTCGATCCGCAGATGGCCTGGATCGACTTTGCTACGCCGAGCCCCGGCGGGAAACTGTTGATGGCCGATCGGCTGGACAACCAGCGGTTGAGCGACGGGCGTTACTTTCAGGTCACTCCGGGTAGCCATGAGCTGAGAGTGCGCTTCGATTTTGAGGTCTACGGCGGGGGCTCGGGCTTGATGAACGCTCCGCTGGAGCGGTTGTGCTACCTGAGCATCAAGTACGACCATTTCGAGGCCGGCCAGCGTTATCTGCTGGAAGCTCGCTCCCTGGCGTTCACCCCCAGCGCCCGGCTGTACAACGCCAAGCGGGAGATCGTCGCTGAAGATTGGCAGAGCAACTGCGTCATATGAGGCGAATCAACTGTCATTTTTTTGGTAGATGATTTTCTTCGTGCCGTTTTCGCACGTGCCGACCACCATGTTCTGATCATGTACTTCGTCGTTGGTGACGATTTCCAGGGTGTAGGACGAGACGTTGTTAGCCTGGATCTTGGCTTCGATCTCGGCCTTGAGTTCCTCACAGGATTTCGGTTGAGCGAGGGCCGATGTGGCCAGCGTGCAACAGATAACCGCCAAGGCAAAACGTTTCATGGTTGAAGCTCCCTTGAGGCAGCGCGCACGGTGATGCGCTGAAGCTGCTGTCATTTATTCGACCACAGTTTTGCCAATCGGGTTTGTCACCGTTAAAAAAAGATCGCAGCTTTCAGCAGCTACATGAATCGAGTGACCTGTGTCGAAGGCTGCGATCTTTTATCGGTTTAGCTGACCAACGTCGCATCCAGGCTGATTTTCGCATTCAGCACCTTGGACACCGGGCAGCCCTCTTTGGCCTTGTTACTCAGTTCCTCGAATTGCGCCTGGGTCGCCCCGGGGATTTTCGCCTTGAGGATCAGTTTCACTGCGGTGATTGCAAAACCCCCGTCTACCTGGTCCAGAGTGACTTCGGCATTGGTGTCGATGCTGTCGGCCTTGAGGCCGGCCTCGCCGAGAATCATTGAAAACGCCATGGAGAAACAGCCTGCGTGGGCCGCGCCGATCAGCTCTTCCGGGTTGGTGCCTTTACCGCCTTCGAAACGGGCCTTGAAGCCGTAGGGCGCTTCTCTGAGTACACCGGTCTCCGTGGAAATCGAGCCGATGCCGGTCTTCAGATCACCTTCCCAATGAGCCGATGCTTTCTTTGTGATAGCCATGTCTACCTCCTCAAAATCCGGCGCTAAACGTCGCGCCTTCGTGGTTTTTCGGTTACCAGGGTTCTGAGGATAGACCGTCGGGCAAAGTTCACCTCATCTGATCGGTCCTCTAATTGCGTAGGAATTTTGTCTCTCCTATTGAAACTCGGGTATATGCCCTCATTGCAGAGAACACGCTTATAGACTCGGCAGGTTTTCGTTCGTGAAAGAACCTGCTTACCCATTGGAGAAGCAGGTTTATGAAACGACTGTCTGAGATCAAGTTTTCGACCCTCGATCTGGTGCCCGTGCGAGAGAACGGCAGTGCGGCCCAGTCCCTGCGCAATTCCCTGGATCTGGCGCAGCACGTCGAAAAATTTGGCTATAACCGCTTCTGGGTCGCCGAACACCACAACATGGACGGGATCGCCAGTTCGGCGACCTCGGTTTTGCTGGGGTATCTGGCCGGCGGCACTTCGACCATTCGTGTCGGCTCGGGCGGTGTGATGCTGCCCAATCACGCGCCGCTGGTGATCGCCGAGCAGTTCGGTACCCTTGAAAGTCTGTATCCAGGCCGGATCGACCTGGGACTGGGGCGCGCACCTGGCTCTGATCAGATGACCGCCCGCGCCTTGCGTCGTGAACGCTCCGGCAGCGCCGACGACTTCCCGCAAGACGTGGCCGAGTTGATGCGCTACCTCGGCCCACGCACGCCGGATCAGCGGATCATTGCCATGCCGGGTACCGGCACCAATGTCCCGGTCTGGTTGCTGGGTTCGAGCCTGTTCAGTGCACAACTGGCTGGTGAGCGCGGTTTGCCCTACGCCTTCGCCTCACATTTCGCACCGCGTTTCATGCATGAGGCGATTCGCGTCTATCGCAACCACTTCAAGCCTTCAACGGTGTTGGATAAACCTTACGTGATGCTTGGTGTGCCGCTGGTGGCCGCAGACACCGATGAGCAGGCCGATTATCTGGCAACTTCGGTCTACCAGCGGATTCTTGCGTTGATGCGTGGCCAGAGCCTGGTGCAACGCCCACCCGTGAAGACCATGGACGGGCTGTGGCTGCCCCATGAGAAAGAAGCGGTGGGTGATTTCCTGGGGTTGGCCATGGTCGGCAGCCCGCAGAAAATCCGCGCCAAGCTTGAGGTGCTGATCGAACAGACCCAGGCGGATGAGCTGATTTTTACCTGTGACCTGTACGAACATGCCGATCGCGTGCGCTCCTATGAGCTGCTGGCGCAGGTCATGAAGGGCTGACGTTCAAGCACCCACAAAAAAGCCGACACCACTGCGTCGGCTTTTTCATTCTCGAGAGCGGTCAGCCCTGCTTGTAGACGATTTGCTTGGAGCCCTTTTCGCAGATGCCGACGACTTTTCCGTCAGCGGCAGTCCCTTTATCCACGATCTCCAGTGTGTAATTGGCGATGCCCTTGGCATCCAGTTTTGCTGCGATTTCGGCTTTCAGCTCTTCGCACGGCTTGCCCTGGGCAAAGGCTGTTCCCGCAAGGCTCAACAAACCTGCTGCCAGAATAAACTTCTTCATGGGTTGCACTCCCTGGTCGGATCAATAGAGGGAGGGCATCCAGCCACCGACCGGATGCGCTCACCATGTGGCGCTTTGCCGTTTCCTATGGCATTCGGCCGACGCGCAAGTTCAGAAGACTGGCCCAAACTCAGCTACTGGCAATCCGGAATCCGACTTTGAGCGTCACCTGGAAGTGTGCTGCCTTGCCGTCCTTGATATGCCCGCGGGTTTCGGTCACTTCAAACCATTCCATGTACTTGAGGCTTTTGTTGGCTTCGGCCAGGGCGTTGTTGATGGCGTCTTCAATGCTGCTGGTGGACGAGCCGACCAGTTCGACTTTCTTGTAAGTGTGATGGTCAGTCATGGCGTTCTCCTTGAGGTGTGAACTACAGCCTAGCAGCGATTTTTCGTATTTCTTCTGTCGACCAATCCGTAGTGACAATCAGATTTACTGCACTTTCTCGAACCCCTGAAGTCCCAATCAACACACGTCACTCATCAACAATGCAGGAGAGCCACCATGGCCAACACGTCGTTACGCAAAGCCTCATTGCAAAGCATGGAAGCCGAGATCGAGAGTCTGTTGAAATCGTTGGAAAGCCTGAAGGACGACGCCTCGGACGAGTCGCGTAGAACCCTTAAAACGCTGAAAAGCAACGCCGAGAACGCGCTGAAACACTCACGCCATCTGCTCGCCGATGCCTATGAAGAGGTCAAGGTCAAAACCCGTGAAACCGGGATCGCGACCCGTGACTACGCCCAGGAACACCCTTGGACTACAGCCGGTGTCGCCGTCGGTGCGTTGGGCTTGCTCGCCGCCTACTTATTGTTCAAGCGCGGTCATTAAGGTGTCTGGTGCAGTTCGTTTTTAAGCCACTGCGCCAACTGCCGGGCGCGCCCGTCTGCGGCGCGCTTGGGTAGCCACAGCGCCAGTTGCGCCGGGGTTTCACAGAAACCCCACGGCGCAACCAGGCGGCCGGCCTTCAAGTCTTCGGCCACCAGCGGCTCAGGCGCAATCGCCACACCGAGCCCGGCCACTGCGGCTTCCAGCAAATAATACAAATGCTCGAAACCCTGACCGTACTTCAGCGTCTTGTCATCGAGGCCGCTTTGCTGTGCCCAGCTCGGCCAGGCTTGCGGGCGTGAGGTGGTGTGCAGCAAGGGTTCGGTCAACAGTGCGCTTGCCGGTGCCCCTTGCAGCCTTTCGTACCCGGCGAATCGTGGGCTCATCACCGGGCCGATTCGTTCACTGGCCAATTCGTAGACCTGCATGTCCGCCGGCCATGGCGGCTCGGCAAACACCAGCAGGGCATCCAGACCGGGCCGCCGTGGATCGAGATCGCCTTCGCCAGCCGACAGGTGCAAGCGCAGATCCGGCAGGTCCGCGTTTAGCCGCCCCAGACGCGGAATGAACCAGCGCGCCAGCAGGCTGCCCGAACAGCCGAGCACGAACGGCGCATCGGCGGTGCTTTGGGTCAATTCGGCGCAAACACTGCGCAAACGCTCGAAGGCTTCACCGCTGGCATCGCGTAAACGAACGCCGGCATCTGTGAGTTTCAGGCCGCGGCCATCCTTGATGAACAGACTCACGCCAAGGTGTTCTTCCAGCACCTTGAGTTGCCGGCTGACCGCGCCATGAGTGACGTGCAGCTGTTCGGCAGCCTGACTGACGCTGTTCAGGCGGGCAGTGGCTTCGAAGGCGCGAAGAGCGTTCAGCGGGGGAAGGTCATGGCTCATGATATCTGTGAGTTTTCCTGACAGGTTGCGGCGATCTTATCGGTTTTCAGCGTGGGATGTCAGGGGTAGAGTGAACCCCATCGTCACCTCTCGAAATACAACTGGAGCGACCCATGACCCAGACTAATCTGCGCAACGGCCCCGACGCCAACGGCCTCTTCGGCGCGTTCGGTGGCCGCTACGTCGCCGAAACCCTGATGCCGTTGATCCTCGATCTGGCCCGCGAATACGAAGCGGCCAAGGAAGATCCGGCTTTCAAAGAAGAATTGGCCTACTTCCAGCGTGATTACGTCGGACGTCCAAGCCCGCTGTATTTCGCCGAGCGTCTGACAGAGTTCTGCGGCGGCGCGAAGATTTACCTCAAGCGCGAAGAGCTGAACCATACCGGCGCACACAAGATCAACAACTGCATCGGCCAGATCCTGCTGGCACGACGCATGGGCAAGAAACGCATCATCGCCGAGACCGGCGCCGGCATGCACGGTGTGGCAACCGCCACCGTGGCCGCGCGTTTCGGTCTGGACTGCGTGATCTACATGGGCACCACCGACATCGAGCGCCAGCAGGCCAACGTGTTCCGCATGAAGCTGCTCGGCGCCGAAGTGATCCCGGTAGTCGCCGGCACCGGCACCCTGAAAGACGCGATGAACGAGGCCCTGCGTGACTGGGTCACCAACGTCGACAGCACCTTCTACCTGATCGGCACCGTGGCCGGCCCGCACCCTTATCCAGCCATGGTTCGCGACTTCCAGGCCGTTATCGGCAAAGAAACCCGTGAGCAGATGCAAGCCCAGGAAGGTCGTCTGCCAGACAGCCTGGTGGCGTGTATCGGCGGTGGTTCCAATGCCATGGGCTTGTTCCACCCGTTCCTCGACGACAAGAGCGTTGAGATCATTGGCGTCGAAGCGGCCGGCTACGGCATCGAAACCGGCAAGCACGCGGCCAGCCTGAACGGTGGCGTACCGGGCGTGCTGCACGGCAACCGTACGTTCCTGTTGCAGGACGACGACGGCCAGATCATCGACGCGCACTCGATTTCCGCGGGCCTCGATTATCCGGGCATCGGCCCTGAGCACGCCTGGTTGCATGACATTGGCCGCGTCCAGTACACCTCGGTGACCGACGATGAAGCTCTCGACGCCTTCCACAAATGCTGCCGCCTGGAAGGGATTATTCCTGCACTGGAAAGCGCCCATGCCTTGGCCGAAGTGTTCAAGCGCGCACCGACCCTGCCCAAAGATCACCTGATGGTGGTCAACCTGTCCGGCCGTGGCGACAAAGACATGCAAACCGTGATGCACCATATGGAACAGTCCAAGCAGGAGAAACACTAATGAGCCGCCTGCAAACGTGTTTTGCCGAACTCAAGGAACAGAACCGCGCCGCCCTGGTGACTTTCGTGACCGCCGGTGACCCGAGCTACGATACGTCCCTGGCGATCCTCAAAGGTTTGCCCGGTGCTGGCGCTGACGTGATCGAGTTGGGCATGCCCTTCACCGATCCGATGGCCGACGGCCCGGCGATCCAGCTGGCTAACATTCGTGCCTTGGGCGCCAAACAGAACCTGGCGAAAACCCTGCAAATGGTTCGCGAGTTCCGCGAAGGCAACAGCGAGACGCCGCTGGTGCTGATGGGTTACTTCAACCCGATTCACATGTACGGCGTGCCGCGTTTCATTGCTGAGGCCAAAGAAGCCGGTGTCGATGGCCTGATCGTGGTCGACATGCCGCCGGAGCATAACGCTGAATTGTGCGACCCGGCACAGGCGGCGGGCCTGGACTTCATCCGTCTGACCACGCCGACGACTGACGACGCGCGTCTGCCGACCGTTCTGAACGGCAGCTCCGGTTTTGTTTACTACGTGTCGGTGGCGGGTGTGACCGGTGCGGGGGCGGCGACTCTGGAACATGTCGAAGAGGCCGTCACCCGTCTGCGTCGCCATACCGATCTGCCGATCAGCATCGGCTTCGGTATTCGTACACCGGAGCAGGCAGCGTCTATCGCGCGTCTGGCCGATGGTGTGGTGGTGGGCTCGGCATTGATCGATCACATCGCTAATGCCTCAACGCCGGATCAGGCTGTAGAGGGCGTACTCAGCCTGTGTGCGGCCTTGTCCGACGGCGTGCGTAAAGCGCGGGTCAGCTGAAGGTAAGGAGGAATTAGCGCCTCGCGACACAGACTAAACAGCAAGACCGAGGGCTTCAGGACTACGTTCTGAAGCCCTTTTGCTTTCAGGGCAACTCCAATCCGCCCGCTGCCTTGTGCAACTTCCTCAGATGTTCGCCAACCTGTTTCAGGTTGGCTTCATTGGCGGCCATTTCCGCGGCTCGGCTTGGTTCGAGCAGGGCTCTGACTTCTTTATCGAGATCCCCGGTCAGCACTTGAAGCTGCTTCTGGCGCAGGCTGCTTTCCGACTCCAGGCGTGTCCATTCATTCGGCTGCGGCAAACCGTAGCCACCGGTGCCGAGCAGTTCGGCCGGGCGGCTGAGGAAGCCGCTGTTGGCGAGAATCTGCTTCAAGGTCGCATTGGCCTTATCCATGCTGCCGTTGTTCAATTCCTGAGCGCCCAGATAGCGTTGTTTCACTTCGTCCTGGGCCAGCACCATCTGCTGACGGAAACTGGCCTGCTCCAGCAACAGCAATGCCGCGCTGGTGCGCAGATCAGCCTGGTCAATCCATTTGCGGCGCTCATCAGCTTTCAATGCCAGCCAGTCTTCAACCTTTGCTTGCTTGATCGGCAAATGCTTCTTCAGCACTTCGAACATCGCTTGATAACGCTCGCGGAAGGAGTCGAAGCGATAGCCCAGGCGTAACGCTTCGCGGGGATCATCCAGTACGCTGGTGTCCGCCAGCCCGCGCCCCTTGAGCACTTCCAGCAAGCCGTTGGGCATGATGCTGTCGAGCCCTGTCAGTTGCGCATTATTGCTGCCACTGCGCAGAAGTTTCAGGCTTTCCACTGCACAGTTGTTGGACAGGAAGAAGTAATTGCCATCGTAACTCCAGTGCATCTCGGCAGCGTGCTCCACCACGTCTTCGATCTCGCTGCGCGACAGGTTCAGCGGCACTGAGGCCAGGCTGCGCAGTTCGGTCTTGGTGTATTCGTCGATCACCTGGGCCAGCGGCAGGACAAACAAACGCGATGGGTATTTGCCCACCAGCCCATCCCAGCTCGACAGCTGTACGTCACCGACGAAGGCGCGGTAGGACAGCACCAAATGTTGATCCAGATCGAGACGGCAATCCGGCCCGCGAGGCCGACCTGGTGCGCAGATCACCAGTCGCAGCATGCTGTGGCCCCAGCGGCTGACCCAGTTCTGGTTGGCTTCCGCCAGCAGATAGTCGACGGCGTAAACCCGCTCTGGATCGACCTGACCCAAGGGTTGCTTGGCGAAGTCGTTACCGGCATTGAGGAAGGCGAATGATTGGGCGCACGCATCCTTGGCGGCGGGTGCCCAGCCGAAGTGTTCTTTGTAGTAGCGGTACAGTGCAGGGCGGCGGCAGGCGTAGCTTGAGTCCAGGAGAAAGTACTCCATGTTGACCGCGACGAACTCCTTCGGGCTGCTCGTCTCGTAGATGTCCGGACTGCGGGCAATCTGCCGGTTGTGCTGTTCACGTTCACCGCGCCGACCGACGTATTGCGGCCAGCCGGCCAGATCCAGCAGGCGAGGGTCATCGCTGAGGGTCCAGCGTCGCGCCGTCTGCCCGCGGCATTGATCCGGGATGCCGATCGGACCGGAGCTGCTGTTGCGTTGCGTGCAGCGCTGGATCAGCGTGCGCTCGGCGTCTGGCCACAGGTGCGCGCGGTCATAAATATGGGTGAGTTCGTGCAGCACCGTGGCGAGCATTTCCCGGCGCACGGTGCCGTGGGGGCGATACGTTTTTTGGGTCGCGGCGCTGCCGTCGGTGAGGCTGGCGAGCAGCTTGCGATTCAGGTCGAGCTCGGACACCAGCGACGCCTGGCCGTAGGCATCGCTCGGCATGTCGTCGGTCCAGCCAACGTCGATGCGCCGGTCCAGTTGCTCGATGAAGCGCGGCGGTAACGCCTGCATGGCTTCATCGAGCAGTGCCTGGCTGGCCTGCTGTTGCGCGGGGCTCAGGCCGTCGGTCTTGAGTCGTAATTGCAGGCCGGCCTGAGCTGTGTTGCCAAGCAGCAACACAACCCCGGCCAGCAACCAGGCGCCTAGTGACTTCACAGTGCGAGGATGGCTTCGGCGAGAACCTGATCACTGGCGTCGCGGGCTTCCGGTACGCGGGTGCGCAAGGTGTCGAAGGCCGCTTCCAGGTGTGCACCGCGGATTTCACCCTCGCTGGCGACGAAACTGGCCGCATCGTCGTGGGCTTCACGGACGATCTTCGAATCGCGGATGGACGTGGTGGTATCGGAAGTGAAATCAAGCGAGCGCTGGGAGGCACGAATGATGATGTTACTGGTGGCTACCAGGGTGTGCGCCTGGGCCACGTCGGCCAATAACAGCAGGCCAAGGGTGGCAGCAATCAGCGGGCTACGCATGGAATGACTCCGGAGAAACAAGGGATAACTATTGGACGAGAATTGCCTGCGCCAGTTCAAGGTCGCTGGCATGAAGTTTTGGCTGGATCCGGTGTAGGTAGATCAAGGCGGACTCCAGTTGCGCGCCTCGCAGTTGGCCGTCACTGGCAATGAACGCTGCAGCGTCATCCCGGGCGGCGATCAGCCGTTTGTGGTCGAAGGGCGCGGAGGTCACCATGCTGCTGGCGTAACCACTGGCTACGGTGCCTTGTGTAGACAGGTTGAAAGCGTCGAAGGCATGGGCCGAACCCGACCAGCAGGCCGCGAGAAAAACCGGAGTGATCAACAGGCTTGAAAGAAAACGCATGAGGCTCGATAGCTGAAAGCGAGCCCCAAGGCTAGCGCAATGCCCGGGCTAGAGCCAGCGCCGAAACAATGGGACACGACGGGCGTGTCCCGGTTCAGCACAGTTGTTTAGATCGTCAGGATGGCCTGGGCCAGCTGTGCGTCAGTCGCATTCAGTTGTGGAGCCTGTTGGCGGATATGGTCGAGTGCGCTTTCCAGTTTCACGCCGCGGATGGCACCTTCACTGGCAACGAAGCTGGCCGCGTCGTCACGGGCAGCACGGACGATTTTGTCGTCGCGAAAGGAGGATGAGACATCCGAAGTCGCGTCGGAGGAGGCCTTCAGGCCACCCACGATGGAGTCGGTGGTCACGATAAAGCTGGTGGCGTGGGCATTGGCAGCCATGGCAAGCAGGGCGGCAGCGCTGAGCAGACGAAGACGAGACATGAAATAGCTCCTTTGGATGGACCGATTGAGAGGTGGCGCAGGATCAGATGCCTGTCGTAAAGCGCTCGCCACGTTCTTTCTGGATATTAGGCCTGTGCACATCAGTTAGAACAGTCCCGTCTGTTAATGAAGAGAAATAACGTATTTAAACTGTGATGGTAATTTTTCTTTTTGATAAAACTGTACCGCTTGGCGGCACAAGCCCAAATATGAAGCTCCAAAACGACAAAACCCGTCGTGGTTTCCCACGACGGGTTCTGTTTGTTCAATTCGGGTTGCTGGCGGTGGACCCGTTGGGATCAGAGCCAGCGACGCTGACTTAGCGCCAGAACGGCTTGCTCAGCTCTTCGTAGCGTTGTGCTTCGCTAATCCCGGCGTCAGCCAGCAGACGCGAATCCAGACGAGCCAGTTGATGGCGGCTGGTAATGCGGCGCTGCCACAGCATCAGGTTGGCGATAACGCGCAGAGGCAGGGAAGCCTGGGTTTTTGCAGCAGTATCTTCGAAGAACAGCTCGGAACTGAGTGTACGTTCCATGGTTGACATCCTTCCGCTTATGGCGGGATTAGGTAGTGGTTTAACTTTGACTGATGCCAATGATCCTCTTGTTTGGCCAGTCTCTGTAGATACAGTTCACCTGTATTGTGAGAGACCAGTTAACTGTTAAACGATGGTGTACTGGTCTAATTTGAGGCAACTGTACCTATGCGCACCGTAGTGGTGCGTTTTTGGATGTTTGGCTGGAAAAGGTGGGTAATTACGGTAGGAAAAGACCGGTACAGCAGTACAGTTTTTTGCGAAGTTGGGTGTTGTCAGAGCGAGCTGACGAAACTGTGTTTGCGTCAGCTGTTATCCATATCAATTACACCGCGAGCATGCGCCCGGTTTCTTCCAGGTTCATGTGCCAGCTCAGTGCATCGCGCAGGATGTGCGGGGTGTGTCCACCCACTGCACAAGCAGCGGTGAAGTAATCATTCAAGGCCGGGCGATAGTCCGGGTGAACACAGTTGTCGATGATGACGCGGGCACGCTCGCGCGGCGCCAGGCCACGGAGGTCGGCCAGGCCGATCTCCGTCACGAGAATGTCGACGTCATGTTCTGTGTGGTCGACGTGGCTGACCATAGGCACCACACTGGAAATTGCCCCGCCCTTGGCAATCGACTTGGTGACAAAGATCGCCAGGTGCGCATTGCGCGCAAAGTCGCCCGAACCACCGATGCCATTCATCATCCGCGTGCCGCAGACGTGGGTGGAATTGACGTTGCCGTACAGGTCGAACTCCAGCGCGGTGTTGATGCCGATGATGCCCAGGCGCCGCACCACTTCGGGGTGATTGGAGATTTCCTGGGGGCGCAGCACCAGCTTGTCCTTATAACGCTCCAGATTCCCGAATACATCGGTATTGCGCCGGCTCGACAGGGTGATAGAACTGCCCGAAGCAAAGCTCAGTTTTCCGGCGTCGATCAGATCGAAAGTCGAATCCTGCAGCACTTCGGAGTACATGGTCAGGTCTTCGAACGGCGAGTCGATCAAGCCGCACATCACTGCGTTGGCGATGCTGCCGATACCGGCTTGCAGCGGGCCGAGCTTGTTGGTCATGCGCCCGGCAGCCACTTCTTGCTTGAAGAAGTCGATCAGGTGATCCGCGATGGCCTGGGTGTCGCTATCCGGCGGCAGTACAGTGGACGGCGAGTCGGACTGATCAGTGATCACGATCGCGACGATTTTTTCCGGTGGGATCGGGATGGCGGTACTGCCGATACGATCATCGACCTTCACCAGTGGAATAGGCGTTCGGGTCGGGCGGTAGGTCGGGATATAGATGTCGTGAAGGCCTTCAAGATTCGGATTGTGAGCCAGGTTGATCTCGACGATCACGTGCTTGGCGAAAATCGCGAAGCTGGCCGAGTTCCCTACCGAGGTGGTTGGCACGATATGGCCTTGCTCGGTGATCGCCACGGCTTCGATTACCGCGATGTCCGGCAGCTTGAGTTGCTGGTTGCGCAGTTGCTCTACGGTTTCCGACAGGTGCTGGTCGATGAACATGACTTCGCCGGCATTGATCGCCTTGCGCAGGGTGCTATCCACCTGGAACGGCATGCGTCGTGACAGTACGCCGGCTTCAGTCAGCTGTTTGTCGAGGTCGTTGCCCAGGCTGGCGCCGGTCATCAGGCTGATTTTCAGCGGCGCGACCTTGGCGCGCTCGGCCAGCGCATGGGGCACGGCCTTGGCTTCGCCGGCTCGGGTAAAGCCGCTCATGCCGACGGTCATGCCGTCCTGAATCAGAGCGGCAGCGTCGGCGGCGCTCATCACCTTGTCCAACAATGAAGGCAAGCGAATACGGTCACGGTACATGATTGTTATCTCGGGCAACGGAAGCAAGGTGTGCAGTCTAGTGAATTTGGGCGGTGCCCGTCCCGCTACCAAGGTCGCATTCGAGGCGTCTATTGCGCTGCTTTCAGGTAAAACACCGTTGCAGGAACGGTAATAGACGCAAACAAAAACGCCCCGACGAGTCGGGGCGTTCAAGTTGCCGAAGGTTATTACTCGACGGCTTTAACCATGTCTTCGATGACTTTCTTGGCGTCGCCGAAAACCATCATGGTCTTGTCCAGATAGAACAGTTCGTTGTCCAGGCCGGCATAGCCGCTGGCCATCGAGCGCTTGTTGACGATGATGGTCTTGGCCTTGAATGCTTCGAGAATCGGCATGCCGGCAATCGGCGATTTCGGGTCGTTCTTGGCCGCCGGGTTCACTACGTCGTTGGCGCCGAGCACCAGCACCACGTCGGCCTGACCGAACTCGGAGTTGATGTCTTCCATCTCGAACACCTGGTCGTAAGGCACTTCAGCCTCGGCCAGCAATACGTTCATGTGGCCAGGCATCCGGCCAGCGACCGGGTGAATCGCATACTTCACGGTCACGCCGCGATGGTTCAGCTTCTCGGTCAGCTCTTTCAAGGCGTGCTGCGCGCGAGCCACTGCCAGGCCATAACCTGGAACGATGATCACGGTGTCGGCGTTGGTCAGCAGGAAGGTGGCGTCATCAGCCGAACCGGATTTCACCGGCCGGGCTTCTTTGGAGCCTGCCGGGCCAGCATCCGCAGTGTTGCCGAAGCCGCCGAGCAGCACGTTGAAGAACGAACGGTTCATCGCCTTGCACATGATGTACGAGAGGATCGCACCGGACGAACCCACCAACGAGCCAGCGATGATCAGCATCGAGTTGTTCAGCGAGAAGCCGATACCCGCTGCGGCCCAGCCGGAGTAGCTGTTGAGCATCGACACCACGACAGGCATGTCGGCACCGCCGATCGGGATGATGATCAGCACGCCCATCACGAAGGCCAGGACCAGCATCAGAGCGAATGCGCTGAAGTTGCCGGTCAGCATGAAGGTGACGCCCAATGCCAGCGTCGCCAGACCCAGCAACAGGTTCAGTTTGTGCTGACCGCTGAACTGTACCGGTGCGCCCTGGAACAGGCGGAACCTGTACTTGCCCGACAACTTGCCGAACGCGATCACCGAACCGGAGAAGGTGATTGCACCGATGGCTGCGCCGAGGAACAGCTCCAGACGGTTGCCCGCCGGGATCGAATCCCCCAACTGTTTAACGATGCCCAGCGACTGCGGCTCGACCACGGCGGCGATGGCGATGAACACGGCGGCCATACCGATCATGCTGTGCATGAAGGCGACCAGTTCCGGCATCTTGGTCATTTCAACGCGCTTGGCCATGATCGACCCGGCAGTGCCGCCGACCAGCAGACCCACGATGACGTAACCGATGCCGGCAGTCGCCAGCTCTGCCCCCAGCTTATAAATGAGGCCGACCGTGGTGATGATCGCCAGGGCCATGCCGAGCATGCCGTAGACGTTGCCGCGCCGAGATGTGGTCGGGTGCGACAGGCCTTTGAGGGCCTGGATGAAGCAGATCGACGCGATCAGGTACAGCGTCGTTACCAGATTCATGCTCATTACTTGGGCGCCTCTTCTTTTACGGCTTTCGGGGCTTTTTTCTTGAACATCTCAAGCATTCTGCGAGTCACGAGGAAACCACCGAACACGTTCACGGCCGCCAGAGCCACCGCCAGGGTGCCCATGGTCTTACCCAGTGGGGTCACGGTCAAAGCTGCCGCCAGCATGGCGCCGACGATCACAATCGCCGAAATGGCGTTGGTTACCGCCATCAACGGCGTGTGTAGTGCAGGTGTAACGTTCCAGACCACGTGATAACCGACATAAATTGCCAGCACGAAGATGATCAGGTTGTAGATACCGGGGGAGATAAGCTCTTCCATCGTCTGAATCCCTGCTTAGGCGTTTTTGCGGATGACTTGGCCGTCGCGGCACATCAGGCACGCGGCGACGATGTCGTCTTCGAGGTTTACTTCGAATTGGCCTTCCTTGTTGAAGACCAGCTTCAGGAAGTCCAGCAGGTTGCGTGCGTACAGCGCCGAAGCATCTGCCGCCACCGCACCGGCCAGATTGGTCGGGCCGCAAATGGTCACGCCATTCTCGACGACCACCTGATCGGCCACGGTCAGCGGGCAGTTGCCGCCCTGCGCTGCCGCGAGGTCGATGACCACCGAGCCTGGCTTCATCTGCGCCACGGTTTCGGCACTCAACAGTGTCGGCGCCTTGCGGCCCGGGATCAGGGCCGTGGTGATGACGATGTCAGCCTGCTTGGCGCGTTCGTGCACGGCCAGGGCCTGACGCTGCATCCAGCTGGCCGGCATGGGGCGCGCGTAACCGCCGACACCGACGGCGCATTCGCGCTCTTCATCGGTTTCGTACGGCACATCGACGAATTTCGCCCCCAGGGATTCGATTTGTTCCTTTACCGCAGGACGCACGTCGGAGGCTTCGATCACCGCACCCAGACGTTTCGCCGTTGCGATCGCCTGCAAACCCGCTACGCCAGCGCCGAGAATCAGCACACGCGCCGCTTTCACGGTGCCCGCGGCGGTCATCAGCATCGGCATGAAGCGAGGATAGTAGTGAGCGGCCAGCAACACGGATTTGTAACCGGCGATGTTCGCTTGGGAGGACAGCACATCCAGGCTCTGGGCGCGGGAGGTGCGTGGCGCAGCTTCCAGCGCAAACGCGGTAATGCCGCATTCGGCCAGTTTGGCGATGGTTTCATTGCTGAACGGGTTGAGCATGCCCACCACGACGGTGCCGCTCTTGATCAGCGTCAGTTCGCTGTCGCTGGGGGCGACCACCTTGAGAATCAGCTCGGCACCAAACGCATCGTTGGCGCTGCCAATGGTTGCGCCTGCCGCTTCATAAGCACTGTCGACAACGCTGGCGTTAATGCCGGCGCCGCTTTGAACAGTGACCTTATGACCCTGGCCGATCAGCTTCTTGATGGTTTCCGGGGTTGCAGCAACCCGTGTTTCACCCGTCTGGGTTTCGAGAGGAACACCAATGTGCACGTCAAATCTCCTGCGTGATCTTATTGAGTAAACCCAGGCACTTCGGATGGTGCGGCTGGGGCGGCCGATCAGCACGATCCCGCCAAATCAGGGCGGGGCGCGGCATTTTGCAGGCGAACTTTGTGCCCTTCAAGGGATTATGACGGGTGACGGAAAATTAACTACAAGTCACCCCGTGACCGAATGTCGCACCTCTCCGATAAATCCCTTGCAGGCCGTGGCTTCTAAGGATTCTTGCCAAAATTCAAGAATTTACACATCTGCACGGTGAATAGGTTGTCATTGCTTGCCAATAGAGGCTCAAAGCCACGTACTCAAACGCTTGTGGGACGTTTGTGCTGTTTTCAGTACAGTCTTCCGATATGCGACAAATACTTATATCTGTAGTGCTTTTGTTTTATTGACTACGGAGTCAGCTAATTGGTGTGAGCCTTTATCCTTCTAGGTTGTAGCTATGTGCCTGATTTACCAGCCAATCGCGAAATGCCTTCAAAGAGGCTGATTCGACCTTTCGATCAGGAATCATCAGGTAGTAAGCCTTGATGCTCGATAGTGCTTGAGCATTGGCAATGACCAGACGCTTCTCCGCCAACTCGCGCTGAATCAGGAATGGCGGAATCAGCGCGATCCCCATGTCATGCATCGCCGCTTGGGCGAGCATGGAGAATAGCTCGTAACGCGGTCCTGTCATGTCTCGCGGGATATTCAGGTTCTGGGAGTTGAACCATTGGCGCCAGGCATAAGGGCGAGTGGTCTGTTGCAACAGGGGCAGCTCGGCGATTTCACCGGGGCTCAGGTTGGTTTTTTGGCCCAGCAGCGTGGGGCTGCACACCGGCATCGGATTTTCGCCCATTAGCCTGTGGGATTCGGTACCCGGCCAGTCGGCGTCGCCGAAGTAAATGGCGGCATCGAAGTCGGTGTCGGCAAACAGGAAGGGGCGCGTACGGTTGGTGAGGTTGACCGTCACCTCCGGGTGTTTGTGCTGGAAGTCCTTGAGCCGGGGCAGCAACCATTGAGTGCCGAACGTCGGAACCACCGCCAGTTCGATCGCGTTGGCGCCTTGCTGGCCCATCACTGACAAGGTGTCCCGTTCAACCGCGTCGAGTTGGGTGGCCACTCTGCGGCTGTAGGAAAGCCCGGCTTCTGTCAGTTTCACTCCGCGCCGCGAACGTCGGAACAGTTCGACATTGAGGAACTCTTCGAGACTGGCAATCTGTCGGCAAATCGCTCCCTGAGTGAGAGAAAGCTCCTGGGCAGCCTTGGTAAAGCTCTCGTGGCGCGCTGCCGCTTCAAAGCTGATCAGAGCTGTTGTGCTGGGGATCTTCCTGCGCATGTACGTCAACCTCACTAATGCATCGTATAAAGTCGATTCTGCAACGTTTCGAAGTGAGAAATTAGCACAACAGTATGCAAAATCCTCGTTTGCCGAGACGCCGAACCCGGCCTAGGATCAACCCACGTTATTTGACCCGATTCGAGAGGACTCACTCATGGGCGGTAAAGCTAGCTTCAACTGGATCGATCCACTGCTGCTGGATCAACAGCTCACTGAAGAAGAGCGCATGATTCGCGACACGGCCGAGCAATTCGCTCAGCAGAAGCTCGCGCCGCGTGTTCTTGAAGCTTTCCGTCATGAGAAGACCGACCCGGCGATCTTCCGTGAGATGGGTGAAGTGGGCCTGCTGGGTGCGACTATTCCTGAGCAATACGGTGGCAGCGGCCTGAACTATGTCAGCTACGGCCTGATTGCCCGTGAGGTCGAGCGTGTCGACTCCGGCTATCGCTCGATGATGAGTGTGCAGTCCTCGCTGGTCATGGTTCCGATCAACGAATTCGGTACCGAAGCACAGAAGCAGAAATACCTGCCAAAGCTGG
Organism: Pseudomonas frederiksbergensis; assembly: GCF_017114915.1. Taxonomy (GTDB): domain Bacteria; phylum Pseudomonadota; class Gammaproteobacteria; order Pseudomonadales; family Pseudomonadaceae; genus Aquipseudomonas; species Aquipseudomonas frederiksbergensis_I. The sequence goes on along the minus strand of NZ_JAAUOE010000015.1, from coordinate 2,498 downwards.
CCTCGGGTGAATGGATCGGTTGCTTCGGTCTGACCGAGCCCAACCACGGTTCCGATCCGGGCGCGATGATTACTCGTGCACGCAAAGTGGAAGGTGGCTACAGCCTCACCGGCAGCAAGATGTGGATCACCAACAGCCCGATCGCTGATGTATTCGTAGTTTGGGCCAAGGACGATGCGGGCGATATTCGCGGCTTTGTACTGGAGAAGGGCTGGAAAGGTCTGAGCGCTCCGGCGATTCATGGCAAGGTTGGCCTGCGTGCATCCATCACCGGCGAGATCGTCATGGACAACGTGTTTGTTCCTGAAGAGAACATCTTCCCGGATGTCCGTGGTTTGAAAGGCCCTTTTACCTGCCTTAACTCGGCACGTTATGGCATTTCCTGGGGCGCACTGGGCGCTGCCGAGTTCTGCTGGCACACCGCTCGTCAGTACACCCTGGATCGTCAGCAGTTTGGTCGTCCATTGGCCGCCACTCAGTTGATCCAGAAGAAGCTGGCCGACATGCAGACCGAAATCACGCTGGCGCTGCAAGGCTGCCTGCGTCTGGGACGTATGAAGGATGAAGGTACTGCTGCGGTCGAGATCACTTCGATAATGAAGCGCAACTCCTGCGGCAAGTCCCTCGACATCGCCCGCATGGCGCGTGACATGCTGGGTGGCAACGGCATCTCCGATGAGTTCGGTGTGGCTCGCCATCTGGTCAACCTGGAAGTGGTGAATACCTATGAAGGTACGCATGACGTCCATGCGCTGATCCTCGGTCGCGCGCAGACCGGCATTCAGGCGTTCTATTAATAGGAGAACGGCCATGGGCGCGCTTTCGCATCTACGAGTACTGGATTTGTCGCGGGTGCTTGCCGGGCCTTGGGCCGGGCAGATCCTGGCGGACCTTGGCGCTGAAGTCATCAAGGTCGAGCGTCCGGGCAATGGCGATGACACGCGCGCCTGGGGGCCTCCGTTCCTTAAAGACGCTTATGGCGAGAATACCAGCGAGGCCGCCTATTACTTGTCCGCCAACCGCAACAAGCAATCGGTGACCATCGACTTCACGCGGCCAGAGGGGCAGCAGTTGGTGCGTGAGTTGGCGGCGAAGTCGGACATTCTCATCGAAAACTTCAAGGTCGGTGGTCTTGCGGCTTATGGGCTGGACTACGAGTCGCTCAAGGTGATCAATCCGAAGCTGATCTATTGCTCGATCACCGGATTTGGTCAGACCGGTCCGTATGCCAAGCGTGCGGGTTATGACTTCATGATCCAGGGGTTGGGCGGTCTGATGAGTTTGACCGGTCGCCCCGAAGGAGATGAAGGTGCGGGGCCGGTGAAAGTCGGCGTGGCGCTGACAGACATTTTGACTGGGCTCTATTCAACGGTAGCGATCCTGGCTGCGCTGGCTCATCGGGATCATGGCGGTGGCGGTCAGCACATTGATATGGCATTGCTGGACGTTCAGGTGGCGTGTCTGGCCAACCAGGCGATGAACTACCTGACTACAGGCATTGCGCCTAAACGCCTGGGCAACGCCCATCCGAATATCGTGCCTTATCAGGACTTTCCTACAGCCGATGGCGACTTCATCCTCACCGTGGGTAATGATGGGCAATTCCGCAAATTTGCGGAGGTGGCCGGGCAACCGCAGTGGGCGGATGATCCGCGCTTTGCGACCAACAAGTTGCGGGTGGCGAATCGGGCGGTACTGATTCCGCTGATCCGCCAGGCGACCGTGTTCAAGACCACTGCTGAATGGGTGATGCAGCTGGAGCAGGCAGGCGTGCCGTGTGGGCCGATCAATGATCTGGCTCAGGTGTTTGCCGATCCTCAGGTTCAGGCTCGTGGGTTGGCTATTGAGCTGCCTCATGCTTTGGCCGGGATCGTACCGCAGGTTGCGAGCCCGATACGCCTGTCCGATACGCCGGTGGAATACCGTAGCGCGCCGCCTCTATTGGGTGAGCACACGCTGGAGGTTCTTCAGCGGATATTGGGTCTGGATGCCGGCGCAGTCGCTGCTTTCAAAGAGGCGGGGGTGCTCTGAAGTCTTCGTCTATATAGAGGAAGTGGTTTCTGCTCTCCCATATAGACGGAAAACGGGCGGTTTCCCGGCTTTTTGCAAGCTATTGATAGAAAAGCCAAATTAGAGGTTGACGGCAGATTCTGGACGTCTATAATTCGCCCCACTTCCGGCGCAGTCGAAACGGAAAACTCCTTGAGATTCAATGAGTTACGCAGTTTTCGGCAGCGAGTTGCTTCAGGTTATCGAGGCCCAGAAGGAGTTGGTAAGGCAGGGTGTTGTCGCCTTATTGACGGTTCGATCTTCTCGGTCGAAAGCGGAGAAAAAGAGGTGTTGACAGCAGCGACTAACGCTGTAGAATTCGCCTCCCGCTAACGAGAGATCGGAAGCGCAAGTGGTTGAAGTTGAAAAGGAAACTTTGAAAACTTCTGAAAATAACCGCTTGACAGCAACAGAGGCTGCTGTAGAATGCGCGCCTCGGTTGAGACGAA
>NZ_JAAUOE010000014.1 GCF_017114915.1 Pseudomonas frederiksbergensis | reverse complement strand
GCCGCCGAACGCGCGCTCGACCACTACCTCAACCCCATCCCGAAAAAACCCGAAGGCCGCAAGCCAAGCAGGATGTTTCAGGTCGCGCCGGACATGGACAACGAAAGCCTGCTCGCTCATGTCTGCGAATCACTGGCCTCGGCCAGCGTCATGACCAGCGACATCGCCGCGTACGTCGACGCCCCGCAGCGGCATACGCTCCTGGCGATTCAGCAGGTCATCACGTTGGCGGAGCTGGCGGTGAATCGGGGGCTGGATAACGTCGACGTATCAAAACCTGCGCCACAAAGCTGATCCATTGTGGGAGCGGGCCTGCTCGCTCGCTCCCACAATAGTTGGACGGCGGACACCCGCAGGTACTCGCACCCAACCCGCGAAGAATGTTAGCTTGCTTGGCAATCTCCACGCCCGACGAGCCCCTCTCCCATGAAAAAAACCGTCCTCGCCTTCAGCCGCATCACCCCGCCGATGATCGAACGCCTGCAACAGGACTTCGACGTGATCGTGCCGAACCCGAAAAACGGCGACATTGCCGCCCAGTTCAACGAAGCCCTGCCCCACGCCCACGGCCTGATCGGCGTCGGTCGCAAACTCGGTCGCGCGCAACTGGAAAACGCGGCCAAACTCGAAGTGGTGTCCAGCGTCTCGGTCGGCTATGACAACTACGACCTCGCCTACTTCAACGAACGCGGGATCATGCTCACCAACACCCCCGACGTACTCACCGAAAGCACCGCCGACCTGGCCTTCGCCTTGCTCATGAGCAGCGCCCGCCGCGTCGCCGAGCTGGACGCCTGGACCAAGGCCGGCCAATGGCAAGCCACCGTCGGCGCGCCGTTGTTCGGTAGCGATGTGCATGGCAAAACCTTAGGCATCGTCGGCATGGGCAACATCGGCGCGGCCATCGCCCGTCGCGGTCGACTGGGCTTCAACATGCCGGTTATCTACAGCGGCAACAGCCGCAAGACCGAACTGGAACAAGAGCTCGGCGCGCAGTTTCGTAGCCTCGATCAACTGTTGGCCGAAGCGGATTTCGTCTGCCTGGTGGTGCCGCTCAGCGACAAGACCCGCCACTTGATCAGCCATCGAGAACTGGCGCTGATGAAGCCGAGCGCCATTCTGGTCAATATCTCCCGTGGCCCGGTGGTCGATGAACCGGCACTTATTGAAGCCCTGCAGAACAATCGCATTCGCGGCGCCGGGCTGGACGTTTATGAGAAAGAACCGCTGACCGAGTCGCCGTTGTTTCAGCTGAAAAACGCCGTAACCTTGCCGCACGTAGGCTCGGCGACTCACGAAACCCGTGAAGCCATGGCCAACCGCGCCTTGGTCAACCTGCGCAGTGCCTTATTGGGTGAACGACCGCAGGATCTGGTGAACCCGCAGGTTTGGCGCAAATAATTAAATCGGGCAAGTGTCGTACAACACTTGCCCGTTAATGGCGGGTCAATACATACCTTGCAAATGAACCTGACACAAAATCAAAAGCACTCGCTATAAACTCTCCAGACTTATCAAACCCACGAAAAACGCTTTGGAGAGCAATCAACTTGAACACTCTGACCACCGACAAGCTTATCCGTTACAGCAAAGTCACCCTCATGACTTACATCAGCTTCTTCGGCTTGCTTGTGATGTACAGCAACTTCACCGACTACCCATCAAACTATGAATATGTCGGCCACATTCTGAGCATGGACACGACACAGGTAAACGCCAACATTCGCTACAGAGCGATCGATTCGCCCATGCTGCACCACCGGATTTACTGGTTCATCATTACGATGGAAGTGATTTATACCGTGTGTTGCTTATTTGGAACTTATCACCTGTACCGAAAAATCAACGAATCGGCTGACGTATTCCACGAAGCCAAGAAGTTCTCGATCATCGGATTATTGATCGCGCTGTTTATTTACTACGTTTGCCTGCAAGTCATTGGTGTTGAATGGTTCGATATGGACACATCGCAAACCTGGAACGCCAAGGACTGGGCTCGGCATATTGTCGACTTCATATTGCCGCTGATGATTTATATCGCGCTGAAAGTCGAGCACTGATGTTCAGCGCCCGACGTTTTCCTGCTCAAGCCAACTTACCCTGGTTTGGCAACACCACTGCACGCGGTTTACGGAACACCAACACATTCCCCAGCATCACCAGCACCAACCCCACCAGTGCCGGCGCCGTCCATTGATAACCCTCGGCAAACGCCGAAACGTTCAGCGCCACCACCGGGAACAACACCGTGCAGTAAGCCGCCCGTTCCGGCCCCATGCGCCCGACCAGCGTCAGGTAGGCGGTGAAGCCGATCACCGAGCCCGGTATCACCAGATACAGCAACGAGCCGATGTAACGGGCATTCCATTCCATGTCGAATGGAATGCCTTTGACCAGGCACCACACCGACAACATCGCCGCGCCGTAAGCCATGCCCCAGGCATTGGTGGTCAGCGGTTTGAGACCGGCCTTCTGTTGCAGGCTCGAGAGCATGTTGCCCGCCGAGAAGCACAAGGTTCCCAGCAATGCCAGACCCAACCCAAGCAAGGTTTGCGGGCTGGCGGTATGCCCGGCCAGCTCCGGCCAGAACAACAGGCCAAGGCCGAGCAGGCCCAACGCGCCGCCCATCAGTACATTACGAGCGATTTTCTGGCCGAAGAACACCCGCGCATTGAAGGCGTTCCACAACGTGGCGGTGGAAAACACCACGGCGACCAGACCGCTGGGGATCCATTGGCTGGCGGTGAGGAAGCACATGAAGTTGATGCAGAACAGGCACAGGCCCTGCGCCAGGCAAATCAGATGGCCGCGCCGGTTCATCACTTGCAGCCGGCGGCTGAGCAGCAGCATCACGAACAGCACCAGCGCGGCGAGGCCGAAGCGATAGACGATCGACACCGGAATGGCCACCACGCCCAGTTGCCATTTCAAGGCAATCCAGGTGGTGCCCCAGATCAGCACGGTCAGCAGGTATAACGAGAGGTTCATGGCCAGACTCCTGAATAGGGGTTCAGTGTCCGGCGCGAAAGCGTTTCGCACTTGCATAAACTTGCGCTTTTGTCAGCCGGTGGGCTGGCAGGCGAACGTCTACGGAGTAGGATTGCAAGGCGTTGGAGAGAACCGATCATGGCCGCACTGGAATCCTTGCAAGTCTTTCAAGCCCTCAACCGCTCGCCCAATGCTCGCCTGGAGCACAGCGCCGAGCTCGGTGACGGCATGGCTGCGGCGTTGTGGAGCAACCATCACGACGCCCAGGACTACGAAGCGCCGAGCCATCACACTCTGTCGTGCTACATCGCCGGCGGCACCGGCACCTTTCGCCGCGACCAGCCCGGCACCAAGGGCGGCCCGGACAAGCTGTGCATTTTGCCGGCCGACCATCAGTCGGGCTGGGTGATCAATGGCGACATTCGCCTGGCCCACCTGTATTTCAGCCCCGAACAATTTGCCCTTGGTTGCGTCACGCTGCTGGATCGCGAGCCACGGGAATTGCAGTTGCGCGAACGCACGTTCCTCGAAGATCCGCAGCAGGCCCGACATTTTCGGCAGTTGATCGCCCTCAATTGGGACGAACCCGGCGAACGCTTGCTCACCAGCAGCCTGGCCCACGAGATGCTCAGCCATGCCCTGCTCAGCCAGGTCGGCCTGCGTCAGGGCCTGCGCCTCAAGGGTGGATTGGCGGCGCATCAGCGGCGGCAGTTGGTGGAGTTCATCGACAGTCAGTTGGCGGAAGCGATCAGCCTTGGGCAATTGGCGAGCTTGTGCGCGCTCTCGGAATACCACTTTGCGCGGATGTTTCGTGAGAGCTTCGGGTTGCCGCCCCATCAATATGTACTGGCGCGGCGGTTGAGTCGGGCGCGGGAGTTGTTGCGCGGGACATCGCAGCCATTGGGGGAGATCGCCTTGGTGTGCGGGTTTGCCAGCGCGAGTCATTTCACCAACCGGTTTCGCCAGGCGTTGGGTGGGACGCCCGGCGAGTACCGGCAGGCGTTTTTGCGGTAAGGCAAGATCAAAAGATCGCAGCCTTCGGCAGCTCCTACGCCGTACGCCGAACGCAAAACGGGCCTGCAATGCAGGCCCGTTTTTTCGTTGTAAAACATTGAGAAGGTAAAAGTGAATCAGGCCTCAGCCGTTGAGCGCAGCCTGTTCGTTTTCGAGAAACTCATCTTCAAGCAGTGCATCGGCATGAGCGCCCCTATCGAACGGCACCACGGCGGCGCGTGGTTTGCCGCGCAATTTGCCAAACATATGCTCCAGCGCATGTTCAAGTTTTTCGGCTGCCCCGTCGATCGCCAGTTCCAGGGAGGCGGCTTTATGGGTAACGGAAATCGGTTGGTGGCCTTTTGGCCGCGCTTCCAGCTGGCAGCGCATGTCATGGGGACCGGGCTTGTCGCCGTTCTCGTCCCGCAGGTGGACCTCGACGCGGGTCAGGTCCTCTTCATAACGTTCGAGCGTGCTCTCAATGGTAGTACGTACCCACTCCTCCAGTCGTTTACTGCTTTGAATATGGTTATCGCTATTGACTTGGATTTGCATAGTTCTTCCCTTATTTCAGCTAGCTCGCAAGAGGCGCATCGGCTGGCCTTTGGGCGTCATCACCGCAACCTCTTGGTTACACAATCGGTGTGTACGCAGAACATTTCAACCCCTAAAAAAAGATAAATATTCATACGTAAAAAAAGCCGGACAACGGGCAAAAGCGCTGTTAATGTCGGGAGTTGGGTCGCACCTGTCTTATGTCCCAAGTGGCTCACACCTGTCGTTCCACCAGCGGATGCAGGTCACGAAAATTCCCCGCTTCTTCCACCAGCCAGTCATGCACCGCGCGCACGCCCGGATGGCTCAGCGCACCCGGCGCATAGAGCAGCACGTAGCGCTTGTGATTGGGCACCGCCAGGCCAAACGGCACGATCAGCGTCCCCCGTTCCAACTCATCGTTAAGCAGCGTTCGCCGCGCGATCGCTACGCCCATGCCAGCAATCGCTGCTTCGATGGTCAGGTGATTGCGGTTGAAGGTGTGCCCACGCCGTACGTCCGCGCCTTCGAAGCCGATGGCGTTGAGGTAAAACTCCCATTCCGCGTATTCGTAACTGCCGCGCCAGGCGGTGATGTCGTGCAACAACGCAAAGTGCATCAAGTCTGCCGGCCCGTGCAGCGGCGGACGCCCTCGCAACAGGCTCGGGGCGCATACCGGGAATATCTGTTCGTCGAGCAAGGTTGTGGATAACAACCCAGGATAGCTGCCATCGTTCAGATCGATCGCCAGGTCGAAATCCCCCTCGTGCAACGGCACGCTGCTGTCCTCCGCCACCAGGCGCAATTGAATGTCCGGGAAGCGCTGCTGCAAACGTGGTAAACGCGGGGTCAGCCATTTGCTCAGAAACGAGGGAATCGAACGCACCCGCAAAATCCCGCTGATCATTCCTGCATCCAGCCGTCGCAATTCCGCATCGATGCTGCCGTAGGCCTCGTTGACGGTGATGGCCAGGCGTTGGCCTTCGGCGCTCAATTCCACGCCACGGGCGCGACGATGGAACAGGCGAAAACCCAGCCGTTCCTCCAGTTGACGAATTTGCTGACTGACCGCACCCGGGGTGATGTGCAGTTCTTCGGCGCAACGGGTAAAGGATAAGTGCCGCGCGGCACAGGAAAACACGTGCAGCCAGACGTAAGTCTGGGCGTGCAATTGACGACTCATCGTTTAGTCCCGCTAAAGGCTGTCTTAGGAAATTTCGTTGGTCACGTAGGACCTAGGTAGGCAGTATCGCCGACATTGCGCTTGGCCTACAAAAATGGCGGCGATTTCTCTTCCATTGCTTGTATAGGCTTTAGCATGGCTATCAGTGTTTTCGATCTCTTCAAAGTCGGCATCGGTCCGTCCAGTTCCCACACCGTTGGCCCGATGCGTGCCGCGGCGACCTTCGCCCAAGCCCTGATCGATCAAGCTTTGCTGGATGACGTACGGCGGGTAGAAATCCGGCTTTACGGTTCGCTTTCAGCCACCGGCGTCGGCCATGCCACCGACCGCGCCTGTGTCATGGGCTTGATGGGTGAATGGCCGGACAGCATCGATCCGAGCAGCATCGATTCGCGCATCCAGCACCTGCGGGAAACCGGCAAGTTGTCCCTGGCCGGCAAAGCGACCATCGCCTTCAACTGGCAGCACGATCTCCTGCTGCTCAACGAGAGCCTGCCCTACCACCCGAACGCCATGTCCCTGACAGCCTTGGGCGAAACCGGTGAGCTGTTCGAGCAGACGTACTACTCGGTAGGTGGTGGTTTCATCATCGAAGCGGCCGAAGCCGAGTCCGGCATTGCACCGGCCAGCGACGTCGTGCTGCCGTACGATTTCTCCAGCGCCGCCGAATTGCTCAAGCTCTGCAACCAGCACGGTCTGCGGGTTTGCGAGCTGATGATGGCCAATGAATTGGCCTGGCGCAGCGAAGCCGAAATCCGTCAGGGCCTGCTGCACATCTGGTCGGTGATGCGCGAGTGTGTCGAGCAAGGCTTGCGTCACGAAGGCATCCTGCCCGGCGGCCTGAATGTTCCGCGCCGCGCCGCGAAATTGCACCGCAGCCTGTTGGAAATCGGCAAACCGAACGTCATCACCTCCACCCTGTCGGCCATGGAGTGGGTCAACCTGTTCGCCCTCGCCGTGAACGAAGAAAACGCGGCGGGCGGACGGATGGTTACCGCGCCTACAAACGGGGCGGCGGGGATCATTCCGGCGGTGCTGCACTACTACATGAAATTCAACCCGGACGCGTCGGACGATGACGTCGTGGCGTTCTTTTTGGGCGCGGCCGCTGTAGGCATTCTCTGCAAGAAAAACGCCTCGATCTCCGGTGCCGAAGTCGGCTGCCAGGGCGAAGTCGGTTCGGCCTGTGCCATGGCTGCGGCCGGTTTGGCCGACGTGCTCGGAGCCACCCCGGAGCAATTGGCAAACGCCGCCGAGATCGGCCTGGAACACAACCTCGGCCTGACCTGCGACCCGGTCGGCGGCCTGGTACAAGTGCCGTGCATCGAGCGCAACGCGATTGCCGCGGTGAAGGCGATCAACGCCACGCAAATGGCCCTGCGCGGCGACGGCAAACACTTCATTTCCCTGGACCGGGTGATCCGTACCATGCGCGATACCGGCGCCGACATGCACGACAAATACAAAGAAACTTCACGGGGCGGCCTGGCTGTCAGCTGGGTGGAGTGCTGAGGAGCATTTCCTGACCGTCCGCAACACGTGAGCCCGAGTAAAAATAATAACGAGGCAAAAACGATGACCGAAATACGTACACCTGCTGCCGATAATCCCGTTGTAGACCTCACACGCAATAACGAAATAACCCACAAAGGCTGGAGTAAACACGACACCACCTGGATGCTTGGCCTCTATGGCACAGCGATTGGCGTCGGCACGCTGTTCCTGCCGATCAACGCCGGCGTGGGTGGTTTCTGGCCGCTGCTGATCCTGGCCGTGCTGGCGTTTCCGATGACATTCTTTGCCCACCGCGGCCTGACGCGTTTCGTGCTGTCCGGCCGCTCCGGGGACATCGCCGAAGTGGTGGAAGAACACTTCGGCATCGGTGCCGGCAAACTGATCACACAGCTGTATTCTTTGCGATTTTCCCGATTCTGCTGGTGTACAGCGTAGCGCTGACCAACACCCTGAGCAGCCTCATGGAACACCAGTTGCAGATGACGCCGCCGCGTCACTGCGCTGTTCATGATCCTCAGTTGCCGGGCCGTGGCGACCTTCAACCCGAGCATCCCGGGCATGATCGAAACCCTCGGCGGGCCGATCATCGCGTGCCTGTTGTTCCTGATGCCGATGTACGCCATCCGTCGCGTGCCAGCCTTGCGCCAGTACTCGGGCCAGGCCTCGAACGTGTTTGTGGTGCTGGTCGGTTTGGTTGCACTGTCTGCGATCATCTATTCATTTATGCCCTGAAACGGGCAGGCAAAAAGAAGGCGGGCCTGATTGCCAGGCCTGAGTGCCCGCCGTTTTTTTGCCGTGTTTATTGGGAGACAGTTTTTCCGGCATGCCCCTTGCTATCTCCCTTACGCGGCACGGATGAAATCACATGAACATGGAAGGCCGGTGGTCTGGTGTTGCGAACTAATCCCGATCATGGCCGTCAACAACTGCACGTTCAATCAGGCGGTGACGCATTATGGACAACCCTTTTCAGATCATTACCGATGCCTTTGCAGCGGATTATCAAATCAACCTGAGCATCCAGGGCCTGGACGGCAGCATCATGCTGACCCTCTCCAAAAGTGGCCGCGCGGTGGCCAAACGAATGATCAGCGCCGAACAACGCAATGACCCCAAGCGCCTCAAACGCCTGGTGCAAAGCATTCAGTTCGGCATCGCCATCGAACAGGGTCAATGCGCCGTGGCCATCCTCGAAGCCATGACCGATGGCGACAACCGTAAGCTGCCGCCACCTGTCAAAGCCCGGCCCCGACCTGAAATCGGACTTTAAAGCTCGCCCTTCTCCACTTCGGGATGCTCACCGGAACCCGCACCGATCTTGCGCTGCGGGTGTTCGATCTTCACCGAAGGAAATTGCGACGAGGCGTAACGCACCACCAGAATCGAAAACGCCAGCAGCAGAATCCCGCCGCACAGGTAGATGATCCCCAGGTCCGGCGGATTGTGGTGCGAGACGTTGGAGATCAGCAGTCGCGTCAGCGCGGTGATCGCCACGTAGATCAGGAACCGCACCGGCATGTGGTTGGTCTTGAAGTAAATCCCGACCATCGCCCCCAGTTCCAGGTAGATGAACAGCAACAGGATGTCATCGATCTTGATGTCGCCCTGTTCCAGCATCCCGAGAAACTCCATGACCGCCGCCCAGGCAGTCACCGCACCGATGGCGAACAGCGCCAGGTAGTGGAACGTCTCGACGAACAGGTTGCCCAGGGACTCGGCCAGTTGATGCACGTTCTGCCGCAGGTTCTCGGCCCAGTTGATTTTCACGATGATGGTTCCTTAGCTCGGTTCGAGCGGATGATGCGGGTTGGACGTGACGGTTGTTCTGCATGCAGAAAAAAGGCCAGAGGTTACGTGCCACATGATGGCGAGGTGCTTTAAAACACGCTCCGTGGCGTTTGGTCGCACCCGTCCCGTTCACCTGACAAACCCCGAATCCGGTCTACATTAAAAAGCCACTACCCAAAGCGCAGGGATTCGCTTATCCTTTTCGCTGTATATAGATACAGTAGTCGAAACAGACAACCAATGTGAAGGCATGTGAGGTGGTGAATGGCCGTCGAAGTGGTATACCGCAGCAGCCGAGATCTGGAGCGCTTGTTCATGGATAAAGCCGAAGCTGACCGTCATGACAAAATGCTCGAACTGGCTGAATTGCTGGCTGAAGTGTTGCAAAAAGCCGTTCCGTCCCTGACCGAACAGCAAGTGGAAGAAGCCGGGATCTACATGGCGAAAAATCGCGATGTGTTCGCCAAGGCATTCAAGAGCCAGCCGGACGCACTGTCCGAACTGCTGAATGTGCCAGCCGAAGTTGCTGAACCTGTTGCAGTCGCCGAACCTGTTGAAGAGCCCCCCGCTGAGCCGACCAAGCCAGCCAAAGCCGCCAAGACACCAAAGTAAGCAACGCCCGAATTGAATAGGCCCTGAGTCCAATGGCTCAGGGCCTTTTTCATGCCTGTAGGAAACCTGAGGAGTGGCAAGTGCGTAGTTAACTTCCCCCTGACGGTCTCACTGCTTATTTCAGTCAATCAGTGACGCAATAACCTACGCAGCGGAACCCCGTCCTTCAGTACGGGTGATTTGATAACGATGTAACTGAAGTATTTGGATATACCAATGTTCTTGTCCAGCAGGCCTTCGATCACTTCCTGATAATGCTGGATGCTGCAGGTCATGAAACGCACCAGGTAATCGTAGCCGCCGCTGATCAAGTGACACTCGAGCACCTCATCGACCAGACGGATATTGGATTCGAACTTGGCGAAGTCCTCCCGCTTGTGGTCGCTGAGTGTGATCTCGGTGAATACCGTGACCGAGTCGGTGATCTTGGCAAGATTGAGATGGGCTCTATATCCGGAAATATAGCCGGCCGCTTCAAGTCGCTTGACCCGTTGCAAGCATGGGCTGGACGACAGACCCACGGCATCGGCCAGACTGACGTTGGTCATTCGGCCGTCTTTTTGAAGTTCAACCAGGATACTGATATCAATTCGGTCTAGTTTAATTAAACCTTCCATCACGTACCTCTTGATTGCCATTCAGATAGACAGTGGTTTTAGCAAAGTCAGCGTCGCAAAGATAGCTGATGCTGAGCGACCAGATCGGCCATGCTCTTAATGCAAAAATCCGCGGGGCATTGATGAGTATAATTCCCATGGCCACGACAGATCAGGCACAAACCAGCCGATTCTGGCGGCTCGTCAGGAGGCCCGGAGACCTGCAGAATATCCTTCGGCTCCAGGTTGTTGGCCAGCAACCAGGCGCTGTCCTCCAATGGTTTGCTGGCTCGGGAAAACAGGTCTTCGGGCACAATCCCCAAACGCTCACAGAGTTGCTCGCGATCCTCGGCATCACGATCGCAGTACACCAGCAGCCGATAGAACTTGCGCAGATACAACATGGCGCCGGGCGCATCCTCGAACAGCGACCAGTTGCCCACCGAACGGGCGAAGCTCATGCCCTCTTCCCAACTGGCCTTGAGCCCAAAACGCTCTGCCAACTGACGATGGGCGAAGCACAACAAACCACTGAAACCCAGCTCGGAAAAACGTGGATAGAGCGTATGCACCGCATCGTTGAACTCGGCTAATACCTCTTCCTTGCCCAACGTGCCCAGACGGTTTTCGAGCAACGGTTGCAGTGCCGTCCAGATGCCGGAATCCCGATCGACCAGGACTTCATCGCAATCGATCAGCAGTGCACGATAATCAGTCAGGTACATGGTGTGTAGCCTCCCCTCCATGCGTTCCAAACACCTCGGTCAGCGCCTTGCTACGTTGCGCCAACCGAGGCCTGAGATCAATTCAACACGCGTAACAATGCGGCTTCAAGAATCGCCAGCGCTTCGTCGATCTGATCCTCTTCGGTTACCAGAGGCGCAAGGAAGCGCAGCACATTGCGGTACACGCCACATTTGATCACCAACAGCCCGCCAACCCTGGCCTGATCGATCAGTTGTTGGGTGAGTTCGGCATCGGGGCTGCGAGCCTCATCGTCCTTGATCAGTTCGATCGCCAGCATGAAACCGGTGCCGCGTACGTCACCAATACGAGAGTGACGTGCCTGCAAACGCAACAGGCCCTGGCGCAGCCGCTCGCCCAGTACCTCACCACGCACAAGCAACTGCTCCTGCTCGTAGGTTTCGATCACCGCCAACGCGGCTGCGCAAGCCAGGGCGTTACCGCCGTAAGTACCGCCGAGACCACCGGGTAACGGCGCATCCATGATGTGTGCACGCCCCACCACGCCCGATATCGGCAAACCACCGGCCAGGCTCTTGGCGACGGTGACCAGATCCGGCTGAATGCCAGCGTGCTGGAAGCCGAACCATTTGCCGGTGCGGCCGAAGCCAGTCTGAATCTCATCGCAAATGAGCACAATGCCATGTTGCTCGGTCAGCGCCCGCAGCGCCTGGAGAAACTCCGGCGGCGCGGACAGGAAGCCGCCATCGCCTTGCACCGGCTCGATGATGATTGCCGCTACTCGGTCCGGAGCGACTTGGGTCGCCAGCAATTCGTTCAGGGCTTGCAGCGCCATCTCGCTGCTGAAGCCACGATAAGCATTAGGGTATGGGGTATGGAAGACCTCGGGAGCGAAGGGCCCGAAGTTCTGTTTGTAGGGTTGGCTCATGCCGGTCAAGGTCGTACCGAGCAAGGTGCGCCCATGGAAACCGCCACGAAAGGAGATGACCGCTGGACGATTGGTGTGCGCGCGGGCGATCTTCACCGCGTTCTCCACCGCCTCTGCACCGGAGGTAAACAGCGCCGCCTTGTAGGCTTCGCGACCACCGACCAATTCGCACAATCGCTGGACCAGGTCGAGATAGGGTTTGTAGGCCACGACCTGGAAGCAAGCATGGCTGATCTTTTGCAATTGGGCTTGCACTGCCGCGACCACTTTCGGGTGATTGTGGCCAATGTTCAACACGCCGATGCCGCCGACGAAGTCCAGGTAACGTGTCCCATCCACGTCCCAGACCTCGGAACCCTGGGCCCGGTCGATGACCAGCGGGTGTGCCGTGACCAAACCCCGTGGCACGAATTGATCGCGCTGACGGAGCAAACTCGGGGTTTCTTCGACTTTACTGTTCATGGCATCTCCCATAGTGAGCCTGGCAACCGGAAAGCGGCTGCGATGTGCTCCACAGGTTAAGCTTTCGACGCAATTGTCTAAGCCGAACTTGGCCTCTGAGAAATTCGGATCGACTGTTTTCACCCCGGCAAACAGCAGATTCCTTCAACCCATGGCCTGCCCCATGGAATCTGCCGACATGTGCTCCATACAACGCAGCGTAATGCGTTTACGCAGAATCTTTCGACATATCCTGCTCTGCCACTCGGGCATGCTTGATGCTCCCTATTTAATGCGAGAAGTTACCCATGGCCCTGCTCTATAAAGCTGACCCGGTGCGCGGCGAACACTGGAAGCGCCTATTCGCCGAGCACGCTCCAGATATCGAATGGCGTGCCTGGCCGGACATCGGCGATCCGAAGGATATTCGCTACCTGGCGGCCTGGCAGGCGCCGGACGATCTTGAAACCTTGTTGCCAAACCTGCAGGTACTGTTCGCCTTGTCGGCCGGAGTCGATCAACTCGACCTTGACCGCTTGCCAACGACCCTGCCGGTGGTACGTTTACTAGACCCGGGCATCACTCGGGGCATGTGCGAATACGCCAGTTTTGCGGTACTGACCCTGCACCGGGACATGCTCCGTTATCGCCAGCAACAAATGGCTCGGTGCTGGCAGGCTCACCCGCTGCAACCGGCCGCCAAACGTCGAGTGGGCGTGATGGGGCTCGGCACACAGGCTCAACAGATTCTGGCCACGTTGCAGACCTTTGGCTTCGCCTTGTCGGGCTGGGCACGCAGCGAGCATCGCATCGCCGGGGTGGACTGCTTTGCGGGTGCAGAGCAGCTGCCAGCCTTCCTCGGCCAGTGCGACATAGTGCTTTGCGTCCTGCCATTGACCGAGCAGACGAAAGGAATTCTCAACCGTCAGTTGTTCCAGCACCTGCCCAAAGGCGCCGCCTTGGTCAACATGGGCCGGGGTGGGCATCTGGTAGAAGAGGATCTGCTTGAAGCCCTGGCCAGCGGCCAGCTCAGCGCGGCGGTGCTCGACGTACTGGAACAGGAGCCGGCGGCGCCGGATCATCCCTTCTGGCAACACCCGCAGATATTGCTGACACCACATATCGCTGCGATGACCCAGCCAGAAAGCGCGTTTGGCGTGTTGCTGGAAAATATCCGCCGACATCAACGCGGTGAGTCAATGCTTGGCCAGGTTGACCGCAAACGAAATTACTAACCCGCGGTTGTCGAATGCGACAGCAACCACACCCTCGCGCGCCAGATTTGCCATTCGTAAACAAGCAAACCTGGCGCGATACGCGATACAAGGCAGACCTGATTTCCAACTCGTTTCGCAGATTTGCCATGCCTTCTTCCTGAAAAAAGCAGTCGATAGTTGCTGCTGACCTTACCCCCCGTTTGAGCAATAACTGCGGCCCATGAAGTCGCAACTTATGCAATCTACCGAATTGATTGCAGCCCATTGTCAGGCCTCGCCATAGCTGCGATACAGCCACCGCTGTGTGCAGCCCGGCCGTGTTCTTCTTCCGGTTTGCTTCGCAGAATTTCACTTGAGCTGCCGTAAGAGCGTTGCCTGCCGTGCAGGCAACGAAATACTAATAAGATCAAATGGGGTAAGCGATGAACTTCGCAAAACAAAGCTCTCTCTCCCTGGCTGTCATTGCCGCCACCGCGCAATTGGCAATAGCGGGTCAGCAACAGCAAGCCAACGGCTTCATCGAAGACAGCAGCCTCGGGCTGCTCAACCGTAATTTCTATATGAACCGCGACTTTCGCAATGGCGGCAGCAACAGCCAGGGGATCAACGGCTCCAAGCCGTCCAGCGAGCGCAACGGCTATCGCGAGGAGTGGGCACAGGGCGCCATGCTCAACTTCGCCTCCGGTTTCACCCAGGGCACCATTGGCTTTGGCACCGATGCCTTCGCCTACGGCGGGGTCAAGCTGGACACCGGACGCGGCCGGGCTGGCAACGGCCTGTTGCCGATCAGCAACAACCGCACGGCAGATGCCGACGTGCCAGACGCCTACGGCGAGATCGGCGGCGCAGTGAAGATGCGCATTTCCTCCACTGTGCTGAAGTACGGCGAACAACGCCCGACCGCGCCGGTATTCGCCACCGGCGACAACCGCTTGCTGCCGGAAACCGCTACCGGCTTTCAGCTGACGAGCAACGAGTTCGATGCCTTATCCTTCGAGGGCGGCCACTTCACCGCATTCAACAATCGCAATTCGACCAACTCCAATGACGGCTTGTTCACCACCTACGGAGGGACCGAAGCCGACAGCGTCGACTTCATCGGCGGCACCTATAAAATCAACGAAAACCTCAGCCTGAAGGCGTACACCAGTGAGGCCGTGAATGTCTGGCATCAGCACTTCGCCAGTGCCTCCTATACGATTCCCCTGGCTGACAAGCAGTCGCTGAATTTTGGTTTGACGGCCTATAAGACCAAGGACCAAGGTGACGCCCGTGCCGGCAAACTGGACACCACGAGCTGGTCGGCCAAGGCGGCCTATTCCATCGGCGCCCATAAGGTCACCCTGGCCTACCAGAAGATCGATGGCGACGAGTATTTCGACTACATCGGTGTGGACTCGATCTGGCTGGCCAACTCGGTTCAGTACTCCGACTTCAACGCCCCCAACGAGCGCTCCATCCAAGCTCGTTATGACCTGAACATGGCTACGTTCGGCATACCAGGGCTGAGCTTCATGGCCCGCTATGTCAAAGGCGATCAAATCGATGGCACCAGGGCCGATCCGAACGGGGCCTACGCCAACAAGGTGGGTGACGACCAGAAGGAGTGGGAACGCGATCTGGAAGCCAAATACGTGGTCCAGGAAGGGACCGCCAAGGACTTGTCCTTCCGCCTGCGCCAGGCCACCCACCGCGCGTCCTCATTCGAGAGTGATATCGACGAGGTCCGTCTGATCATCGAGTACCCGCTGAGCATTCTGTAACGGTTGTTCCCGGCCGGTTCTGCTCGTGGACCCCGCGCCGGTTTTCTTGAAGGCCTGCTCCTCGCTCCCTTTGCCTCGAGGCGCCCATCCGGGCGCCTTTTTTTTCAGCAATATCACCTTCAGGAGTGCCTTTCGCTTTGACCTGTATCCTGAAACCCAACCCAGTATTTGCTGCTGATCCGGCTTCTCATTTGAGCAGTAACTGTGGCCTGCAGAGCCGTCGCTGACGGAATCTGCCGAATCAATTGGAGACTCTTGTCAGGCCTCGTCGCAGGTGAGATACCAGCACTTTCAGCGGAAAAAATCCGACCGATTACGCTCTCTATCAATGGAGACCTGCCATGTCCATCTCGCAACGCCCTGCGTATTTTTACCGCCCCATGACCTCGGCCGATGTGGCGTCGGCCCATGCCTTGTCCGTGCAGTTGAAGTGGCCCCACCGCCTGGAAGACTGGGCCATGTTGCAGCGCATCGCGCAGGGTTTTGTCGTAGAAGACGAAGGCCGCCTGATCGGTACCGCGTTCAGCTGTGCGCAGGGACATTACGCCACCATCGGCCTGGTGATCGTCAGTGATGAGTACCAGGGCCAGGGCATAGGTCGCAAGCTGATGGAACTGGCACTTGAGGCGTGCGGATCGCGTACCGCCATGCTCAATGCAACGCTGGCCGGTGCCCCACTTTATGCCAGCCAGGGGTTCATTGACTTTGGACATATTCAACAACATCAGGGACACGCGCTGGTTCCTGCACCGAATGACCTGGCCGCTGGTGAGCGCTGCCGCCCGCTGACCGACGCCGATCGCAGCAACCAAATCGAACTGGCCAACGCCGGCAGCGGCCTGGACAGGCACGCCGTGCTCAATGATTTATTCGATTGTGTCGAACACTCGGTCGGTATCGAGCGCGATGGTCAGTTGCGCGCCTTCGCCATGCTGCGCCCATTCGGCCGTGGTCGCTGCATCGGCCCGGTCATCGCAGAAAACCCGGAGCAGGCCAAGCACTTGATCGCGGTCTTGTTGGCCCGGGTACCAGACGCATTCGTACGCATGGATATACCGTCCGACAGCGGTCTGGCCCCTTGGCTGGAAGAGGCCGGGCTGAAGAAGGTCGACACCGTCGCACAAATGGCTCGCGGTACCCCACCGCAGGCTATCGGCGCAGTGCGCCAGTTTGCTCTGGTGACTCAGGCGATCGGCTGACCCCACACACAGATACATCCAAACGCTACACGACGCATTTTCCTGGAGAAACACGTTCATGCTAGAGCCCACTGCAGTGCTGTTGGCACACGCCGACGGCAGTCCCGTTCTAACAAAATTTACCCCCGGTTCGTTGGGGGCTAACGATCCTTTCGACAGGCGCTTGGCTTATGTCGGGCCGGATGACATCGCTGCCGGTGTGGTCCAGGCGAGCGGACAATTCAGCGTCGATGAATATCCCTACAGCGAAATGATCGTGGTTCACGCCGGACGTGTCACCCTGCAAAGCCAGGATGGCACGCTTCAGTTAAATCCCGGTGACAGCGCAGTGATCGCCCGTGGTACGTCGCTTCAGGTCGATGCTCAACCCGACTCTCTCTGGGCATTCTGCGCGGATACCCAGCTCGTTGAAGAGCGCCATCCCGGGCTCACGGCGCTCCCCCCGCTCACCCTGCTCTCACCTTCTGCGGCACCGGACGCAGAAATTCTGCTAAGCCCGGCTCCGCAATGTCGCTCGCACAATGTGTTTGTCGAAGAAGCGACCAACCTGCGTATCGGCGTCTGGGACTCGACGCCCTATACCCGCAAGGCCAGGCCACACATGCTGCATGAGCTGATGAACCTGCTCGAAGGCAGCGTCACCCTCCAGGTGGCGGACGGAACCCATCTGACGGTCAACACTGGCGATACGGTGTTCGTGCCCCGAGGCGCCCCATGCGCGTGGACTAGCAGCGTCTATGTGCGCAAGTTTTACGTCGTTAAATAACTCGAACTGCGTTAGCGCCGGCAGATGGATTTGTCCTCCGCCGGCCCCACCGCCCAATTGATCAATCATTTGATACGGAGTACAGATAATGGGATTAGGTAGCTTCAGTACCGGAAAAATCCTGATCATCCTGTTGATCGTGATCATGCTGTTCGGAACCAGGCGCTTGAGAGGCTTGGGGTCGGATCTCGGCGAAACGATCAGAGGATTTCGCAAATCCATAGGCGACGATAAGCCCGTCACTGATGAGCCCAAGGACACGTGAAGTCCGGCAGACCTAGATGCCATCACCCGGGGAGTACAAGGGGTTAACCAAATCATAACTTTTCGCCAGGCGTTCGATGCTGCCATCACGCTCCAGCTCCGCCAGAACCTTATCGAGGAGCTGCATGAATTTTGGCTTGTAAGGGTAAGCCGAGGCATTGAGCCGGGTATAACCCAGGTACGCCGCCTCACCGGAGAGCCAAGGTCCCTCGACTAGCCAGCTGAGATCATTCCGGGCAAAGACCCCCTCGCGCTGCATCTGATCAAGCTCCCATTGGACCGAAAGGCGGTCATTGATATAGACATCTATTCGCCCGTGATAGAGCCTGGCCAGGTTGGTACGGTTGTCATTGGCATAACTTTGCTTCAGTGCGCCTGTGGCCAGCATGTTTTTGTAGTCCTGGTCGTCAATGCTCATGAACCCTCTGTTCACGCCAATGTGAAGGTCGCCATAGGCGAGCGGGAAGCGTTCGATCGGCCGTTTTCGCGCCAGTTCGGAGCGCACGAAGACGACTACTTTTTCCTTCAGAATAGGCCGCGAGTAGTCCATCCAGGGCCGAGCGCCGGGTCGGTAGTAAGGTGGATAGAGCGCAAACGCACGACCGCTGGCCACTTCTGCCAGACCGCGTGCCCAAGGCACGGGACGAATATGCACGCGATAACCTGGCATGCGGGTAAAGGCGGTGCGCAGAATATCGGTGTAAAGCCCCTTGGCCTCATCCCCCTCGGCGTAGCTGTAGGGCGGGTAGCCAGCGTCGCAAAGAATGACCACGTCTATAGGGTCGCTCGCCCAACTCCTTGAGTGCAGCGCACACCCCAGTAAAACCATCAGCAACATCCGCATGCAAGGCTTCCTTCACATTCCGTTGATCCCCTCCGCTACCCCCTTCGCTATAAGGGAAGGGATGTTAAAAACGGGCGCGATAAACAAAAAAAAAGCCCGCAGTGTGAACGGGCTAAAAAGGGTGACACACAAGAATGAATAGAGCTTCCCAACCTACCGGTTGTGGCCTCGGCTCAAAGCGCCGCGGCGATTGCCATACCGACATCCTGGGTAGAGCCCTGCCCTCCTAGATCGGGAGTGATCGGCCCCTCGGAGATGACCTGCTCAATGGCCTTGAGAATGCCGTCATGGGCCGCGCGATAGCGCTCATCGCCATTGCCCAGGAAGTCCAGCATCAAGGCGCCGGACCAGATCATCGCAATCGGGTTCGCGATGTTCTGCCCATAGATGTCGGGGGCCGAACCATGGACCGGCTCGAACAGCGAGGGGAAGCGCCGCTCCGGATCGAGGTTGGCCGAGGGGGCGATGCCGATGGTCCCGGCGCAGGCAGGTCCTAGGTCGGACAGAATGTCGCCGAACAAATTCGACGCCACCACCACATCGAAACGATCGGGCTGGAGCACGAAGCGCGCACAGAGAATGTCGATGTGTTGCTTGTCCCAGCTGACCTGCGGGTACTGCTGGGCCATCAGCGCCGTGCGCTCGTCCCAGTAGGGCATGCTGATGGAAATGCCGTTGGACTTGGTCGCCGCGGTCAGACGTTTGCGCGGCCGGGTCTGGGCCAGGTCGAAGGCGAACTTGAGAATCCGATCTACGCCGCGCCGGGTGAACACCGACTCCTGCAGCACGAACTCATGCTCGGTGCCTTCGAACATCTTGCCGCCGACCGAGGAATACTCGCCTTCGGTGTTTTCCCGGATCACCACGAAATCGATGTCCCCGGCTTCGCGCCCGGCCAGCGGGCACGGCACGCCCGGAAACAGCCGCACCGGACGGATGTTCACATACTGGTCGAAGTCGCGGCGGAACTTGAGCAACGACCCCCACAGGGAAATATGGTCCGGCACCTTGTCCGGCCAGCCCACGGCGCCAAAGTAAATCGCGTCGAAGCCCTTGAGTTGTTCGAACCAGTCGGCGGGCATCATCTGCCCGTGTTCCAGGTAGTAGTCGCAGTGGGCCCAATCGAGCACTTCGATGCTCAAATCCAGTTGCCATTTCTTCGCGGCCTGCTCCAGTACCCGCAGCCCTTCCGGCAAGACTTCCTTGCCAATGCCATCGCCGGCAATCGCGGCGATTCTGAATGGTTTGCTCATCAATCGTGGCTCCTCAATCTCTGTTCAAACTGTGACCGGATCACAGCCCACCGATGTGGAAGGCTTTGACTTCAAGGTATTCATCCAGGCCGTACTTGCTGCCTTCGCGACCCAGGCCCGACTGCTTGATACCGCCGAATGGGGCGACTTCCATGGAAATGAGCCCGGTGTTGAGACCAATCATGCCGAACTCCAGCGCCTCGCCGAACCGCCATGAACGACGCAAGTCCTGGGTGAAGAAATAAGCGCCCAAGCCATAGGGCGTGGCATTGGCCAGGGTCAGTGCCTCTTCTTCACTGGTGAAGCGCATCAGTGGTGCGACCGGGCCGAAAGTTTCTTCGTTGGCCAGCAACATCCCGGCATGGGCCTCACCGAGCACCGTCGGTTGGACGAACTGGCTGTCGCCCTCGGGGATACCGCCACAAAGCAGACGGGCACCCTGGCTCAAGGCGTCGTCGATATGTCGGGCGACCTTGCTTACCGCTGCTGCATTGATCAGTGGGCCGATGGTGACATCCGCGTCCAGGCCATTGCCGACCTTGAGCTTGCCCACCTCCTCCACCAGGCGCTGGGCGAAGCGCTCGTAGATCCCGTCTTGCACCAGAATCCGGTTGGCGCAGACGCAGGTTTGTCCGGCGTTGCGGAACTTGCTTTGCATGATGCCGGCCACTGCCTGTTCCAGATCAGCGTCGTCGAACACAATGAACGGCGCGTTACCGCCAAGTTCCAGGCTCAAGCGCTTGATGTGTTCGGCGCTCTGGCGCATCAGCAGCCGACCGACAGCGGTGGAACCGGTGAAGGAAATCTTGCGCACCGTCGGGTTGCCGGTCAGTTCTTCGCCGATGCCGGCGGGCATGCCGGTCACTACGTTGAATACACCGGCCGGAATGCCGACGCGCTCGGCCAGCACCGCCAGCGCCAAGGCCGACAACGGGGTCAGATCCGAGGGTTTGACAATGACCGGGCACCCCGCGGCCAGAGCCGGCGCGCATTTACGGGTGATCATCGCGTTGGGGAAGTTCCACGGAGTGATCGCGGCACAGACGCCGACCGGCTGCTTGAGCGTGAGCAGCCGACGGTCGCCGCTGGGTGCCGGTATCGTCTCGCCGTAAACCCGGCGGGCTTCCTCGGCGAACCATTTGACGAAACTGGCGCCATAGCGGATCTCGCCTTTGGCTTCGTTGAGCGGCTTGCCCTGCTCGCAGGTCATGATCAACGCCAGGTCGTCGAGGTTATCGAGCATCGCTTGATACCAGCGTTCCAGCAGAGCGGCGCGCTCTGCTGCAGGGCGCGCCCGCCAGGCCGGCCAGGCCTGTTCGGCGGCCACGATGGCGCGGCGGGTTTCAATGCCTTGCAGGGCAGGAACCCGGGCCAGACATTCGCCGCTGGCCGGGTCTATGACGTCAAGGGTGGCAGCGTCATCGGCGCTGATCCACTGACCGTCGATGTAAGCGAGTTGTACCAGCAGGCTGGGGTCTTTCAGGCGATTCTTGAGCATGGTCGAGTCCTGTTCCGAGACAGCCTTCAGTCTATTGCGTCACCACAGGCGAGGATGCTGAAAGCGCCGTCCCAGCAGCCTTGAATGCTGAAAATCAGCATTCGACGGCAGGCTCTACTGTTGCTTTGTGATGACCATCGTCGCGGCTGGTTTTGGGTCCCCCGGTAACGAGACGCGGCCGGTCATCAAGCCTGGATCGAGCACGACGAGTCGCGGTCAGACGATAAAGTGCCTGACCATTCCATTGAGCTCACTGGCCAAGCCGGCGAGCTCCCGACTGGACGCCTGGCTCTGATTGGCTCCGGCCGAAGCCTGTTGGGAAACATCACGGATATTGAGCAGGTTGCGGTCCACCTCCCGGGCAACATGCGACTGCTCTTCAGTGGCACTTGCAATGTACAGATTGCGTTCATTGATCCGGGCGATGTCGGCGACAATGGCATTCAGTGCCGTGCCGGCCGTACGGGCGACCTCCAGGGCTTCGCGGGTTTTACCATTGCTGCTTTGCATCGCTTGCAGGGTACCCTGACTGCCTTTTTGCACTGCGCCGATGATGTTCTCGATCTGCCTGGTCGATTCCTGGGTTCGTTGCGCCAAGGCCCGGACCTCGTCGGCCACGACGGCGAAACCCCGTCCGCTTTCGCCCGCGCGAGCCGCCTCGATCGCGGCATTCAAGGCGAGCAGATTGGTTTGCTCGGCAACGCCGCGAATCACATCCAGCACCGAGCCGATATCCCCTATCTGGCCTGCCAGGACTTGCAAGGCCTGCGCGGTATCCCCCATATCCTCGGTCAACGATTCGATGGCATCGATTGTACGGCTGACGCTCTCCTGTCCCTGACGCGAGCGCTGGTCTGCTGTCTGGGAGACCTGCGAAGCCGAGGCGGCATTGCGCGCCACCTCTTCGATCGCGCAAGTCATTTCAGTGACCGCCGTGGCGGCCTGGTCGAGTTCGCCGCTCTGGCGTTGCAAACCAAGGGTGGCGTCATCGGTCACGGCACTCAATTGAGCAGACGTCGTGGCCAGCCGATCGGAAGAACTCAAAACCTGTCTGACCGTACGACGCAGATTCATCTGCATGTGCTCAAGCGCCTGCAGCAGGCGCGCCGCTTCATCCATGCCAACGATATCCAGTGGTTGGGTCAGGTCGCCCTTGGCGATACGCTCGGCGGCCGCCATGGCAATCGCCAACTGTTTAAGCAGACGCAGCACGATCAAGGTTGCCAAGGTCCCGCCGGCCAACAGCAGCGCCAACAAACCTGCCGACATCACGACCAGGTTTTGCCGGTTATTGTCGCGGCGTTTCAATAGTTCCTCATCGAGTGCCGTCAGCGCTGAGCGGCCGAGGGCATACAGGGCATCCACAGGTTCGTTGTAAGCGGTCAGGTAGTCGCCGACCGGGTAATTCAGCTTCAGCGCGTACAGGGCATCGGTAGGCTCGTTGTTCCCTGTGGGACTTACGCTGGCCGTGAAATCCAGGTCCATTTCGACGGCCGATACCAATTGCGCATTACTGAGTTCGAGCGCCCGCCGGATTTGCGGACCTAGCGCCGTTAGCGGCGCTTCCAGCAGCGCCTTGAGTTCCGGTTGGGCGGCAATCGCCTTGGTCAAGGCTCGTGTCGTCTTGTCAACGCTGCTCAGCGCTTGGGTGGCCAGCCCCCGCAGGGCACCTTGTTGCTCGGGCAGGATCCGGCTCTGCGCCAGATACAGGCCGCCGGCACCGCGCAACTGGCCTAACAACTCGGTGGCTTGCGGCAACTCGATCAGGGCACCCGCCATCAGCGAGTAAGTCCCCAAAACCGGATCCAGCGACAGTTTGAAGTGATCAAGCAGTGCATCCTCGATCAGCAGGAAGGCTGCGATCAACTGGCTATGCCGGGCCAGACTCTGCGGACCTTTTACAGTTACCTGGCCAACGTCGCCGGCCAGCTCGCGCCATTGTTGCTGCGCCTGCCGCCAGGCCGCCAGGATGTCGGGGTCGACCTCGGCCTCCTGTAATGAGCGCTCGGTTGCCTCGATGGCACTCTCCACTTCGGCCTGTTTGTCCAGACGCGCCTGGCCCAAGGCTAAACTGCCACCCAGCACGACGGATGACAAATCGCGATGCTGCTGCGTCAAGTGGACCAGCTGGAGCAACGCCTGCACCGGTTGTATGCCGCGCAGCTCCAGGTTCGTCTGGTCGTTATCCTGATACGCGTCGAGCACGTAGAGGGTAGTTGGAGTGGCAATCAGGGTCACGGCCAGCAAGCCGAGCAAGACGAACTTGCCAGAAAATGACAGGCGTTCAAGCACTTTCATGGGAGGACTCCGGAAGGGTTGCGAATGGCTGGCGGTTTTTCCCGGAGCACTAAAGCCGCATCGAGCCCAACAACCCTTGCAGGAAATGCTCGCCGGCTTCCATCTGGCTGATCTCGATGAACTCGTCAGGCTTGTGCGCCTGTTCAATGGAGCCCGGGCCGCAGACCACTACCGGCACGTCCAGACGCTGCTTGAATAACCCGCCTTCCGTACCGAACGAGACTTTGGCAGTGCCGGTGTCCGGTGCGGCGAAGCTTTTCAGAAAGCGCACCGCTTCGACGCTCGGGTGGGTATCGAGGCCCGGATAGACGTTCAGGGTTTCGATCTCGATATCCGCCACGCTGGACAGCTTTTTGGCTTCGCGCACGATCACTTCGGCACGCTCGCGCATCTGCTCCAGGAACTGATCCGGATCGTCCGCCGGCAAGTTACGCACTTCGAAATCGAGGGTGCACAGGTTCGGCACGATATTCAGTGCTTTGCCGCCGACAATCTGCCCGACATGCACGGTGCTGTAGGGCACGTCGTAATCGGCATCCCGGGCGCCCTGCTCTTGCAGTTGCTGCTGGCTCTGACGCAACGCGGCGATGAAATCGCAGGCCACGTGAATCGCATTGACCGAACGCGGTGCCAACGAGGAATGCGCCTCCAGGCCGCGACAGTAGGTGCGATAAGACCCCTTGCCCTTGTGCCCGAGCACGAACTGCATATGGGTGGGTTCGCCAATCACGCACAAAAATGGCCGCACCGGTGCCAGGTGCAACACATCCAGTAATCGTCGCACACCCACGCAGCCGATTTCTTCGTCATGGGACAGCGCCAGTTGCAACGGCCGGTTCAATGAATGATCGGCGGCGTCGAGCATGGCGTCGATCGCCAGTGCGACAAAGCCCTTCATGTCGCAACTGCCTCGGCCATAAATCCGACCGTCCTGCACCGTCGCCTGAAACGCCGGGAAGGTCCAGGCCTGCCCCGCTGCCGGCACCACATCGGTGTGCCCGGACAGCAGAATCCCCGGCACTTCCCGTGGACCGGTACTGGCGAACAGGTTGGCTTTCTTGCCGCTTTCATCCTTGACGATCAGCGACTCGATGCCCTTGGTCAGCAGCAGATCGCGCACGTACTCGATCAAGGCCATGTTCGACTCCGAAGAGACGGTGTCAAAGGCCATCAGGCGGTTGAGAATGTCCAGTACACGGGGCTTCATGAGGCCCTGCTCCTTTGCTCAGTTGTCCGTTGCTCGGCTGAAGACGCGAACCGGTTGATGGAAAACGGCAAAATCGAAGTGCTGGTGCTGCCGGTGCTGATCAGTTCGGCCATCACGTCGCCGACCCCCGGGCCGAGCTGGAAACCATGGCCGCAGAAACCGAAGGCATAGAACAAACCATCAACCGTACCGCTTGGCCCCATCACGGGCAGGGAATCAGGCAGGTAGCCTTCGATGCCGCTCCACACACGGATGATGTTCAGGTTGCCGACACCCGGCAGCAGACGACGCATCTGATCCAGCTGATTGAGAATGCTGCGCGGCTCGACATAGGCCCGGCGGTTGAGCATGTCCGGTTCACTGCGATAGCCGCCGCCGATGATGATGTTGCCGCGGGGTATCTGGCGGAAATAAATCAATTCTTCGGGAATTTTGGTGTACACGCCGATCACCGTCGGCAAGGCGTACGGCACCGGTTCGGTCACGGCCATTTGCGGGCCATGGGTTTCCAACGGCACGGGTTCGCCAAACTGCGCCGAAAGCTTTTGCCCCCAGGCGCCGGCAGTAATCAACAAACGCTCGGCGCTGAACTGGCGGCCGTCGGTGGTGCTGATGCTGAACTCGCCGCCGACCTTCTGCACCTCGGCCACTTCCGTGCGCTCTTCGATGCGCGCGCCGAGGCGACGTGCCGCCCGGGCAAACGCCGGTGCCGCCAGACGCGGGTTCGCATGGCCATCGTGGGGCGCATAAGAACCGCCCTTCACATCCGGCCCGAGGAAGGGGAAGCGCTCGTGCAAGGCCTTGCCCGTTATGATCTCCAAGTCAAGTTCACGGGCCTCGGGAGCGTCGGCGTAGGCTTGCAGCTCGGCGATCTCGTCTTCGCGGTAACACACCCGCATATGGCCGCTGGCGATGAATTCGAGGTCATCGTCGATCAGCTCCGGCAGACGCTTCCACAGCGCCCAGGAGCGGTTGGCCAATTCCAGCTGCCCGAGGTAACGCCCCTGGCGCCTCACGTTGCCGAAGTTCACCCCACTGGCGTACTGACCGATCTGGTCGCGCTCCAGCAAAATCACCGACTGCCCGCGCTGACGCAGGAAAAACGCCGCCGCCGTGCCCATCAGGCCGCCGCCGACAATGACGACATCGGCTTTGTGTAGCGTCATGGCGACACCTCCTCGGTGAGTATCGAAAGGGGTTTGACCGGTGCCTGACCTCGTTGTCGGCCGACCTGTTGCACACTAATGCCCGCCGCGGCAGCAATCACCTCAGCCCCGGCCTGGGAGCAATAACGCCCCTGGCAGCGGCCCATGCCGACCCGGCTGAAGGCCTTGGCCCGATTGACTTCACAGGCACCCTTTTCACTGACGGTACGGCGCAACTCGCCGGCCGTGATCATTTCGCAGCGGCAGACGACGGCAGTGTCCGGCAAGGCTTTGGCTTGCGCCGCAGGCCAGGGAAACGCCTGTGCCAGACCAAGACGAAACTCATCCATCACCGCCAGCGCGTGCCGTTGTTCGTCGCGCAACCCGACGTTCACCGGTTGCTGCAGATCCTCCAGCAACGCCATGGCTGCCAGTCTCCCGGCACACTCGGCGGCATCGGCACCGCGAATCTTCGAACCGTCACCGGCGGCATACACACCGCTGACTGAGGTCCGACCGTCTTCATCGGTGGCCAGCCACCACTGGCTGGACGCCTCGTCAAAGCGCATACGGCAACCGGCCAGGTCGGCCAATTGGGTTTCCGGGCGCAAGTGGTAACCCAGCGCCACGGCATCGCAATCCACCGTCAAGGTGTCACCGCGCGCCGTGCGCACCCGCACCCCGCTGACACCGCTGGCCGCATCGCCCAGCACTTGCAGCGGCGAAATGCCCAGATGCACCGGGATCTTCGCCTTATACAGCTGCGCCAGCAGTTTCATTCCAGTGAACAGCAATCCAGGGCGCGCCAGCAGTTTGGGCAAGGCACCGATGCGCTTGCTCAAAGGGGAAGTGTCGAGCACTGCCGCGACCTTGGCGCCAGCCTTGACGTATTGGCTGGCGACCAGATACAGCAACGGCCCGCTGCCCATGAACACCACGCGGTGGCCGATGGAAACCGCCTGAGACTTGAGCGCAATCTGCGCTCCGCCGAGGCTATAGGTACCCGCCAACTGCCAGCCTTCAACCGGCATCAAGCGGTCGGTCGCGCCGGCACACAGGATCAGTGCGTCGTAATCCACTGTCGAGTGTTTGCCTTGGCTGACGCAGCACAATTGCCCCGGTGTCAGGTTCCACACCAGCGTGTCCGGACGGTAGTCGATCTGCCCGCGCAAACGGTCGAAGCTCTGGTGCAGGTCTTTGGCCTTGTCGGCTTCAGTGCCATACAGGGTGGCGTAATCCCGGGTGAACCCTTGCGGCTGCCGACGGTAGATCTGCCCGCCATCGCGGCGATTTTCGTCGATCAGGATCGGCTTGAAGCCAGCGGCGACCAAGGTTTCGGCACAACGTGTGCCCGCCGGCCCGGCGCCGACGATAACGACTCGATGAGTGCTCAGCCGCGCAGTGGCCATATCGCCTCCGGTTGTGTGGTGACAATATCCAGCCCTTCCCGGACCTCATTGGAACAGGCGCGTAGACGCTCACCGCTGCGGGTCCAGACCCAGCAATCCTGGCAGGCGCCCATCAGGCAGAAACCGGCGCGGCGGCCCGGATCGAACTCCGATTGGCGCAATGCCGAACCCTGGGTCAACAACGCGACCATCAGCGTATCGCCCTGCAGTGCCTCAATGGGCGCGCCATCTACTTTCAGTTTGACGGTTGGCCGGCCCTGTTCGGCCAGCCTTACGAAACGCCCGTTCATGCATAGGCTCCCACAGTCATGCTGTTTGAATCCTGCTGAGTTTTCAGCAACTCGGCACTGTCGTGGTGGCAAAGGACTTCACTGCCGCCAACAATCGTCCGACGGGGCGCAGGGACGCGATTGCACAGACCGTCGACTCGCACCGGGCAACGATTGAGGAAGGTGCACAGCCCTGGCACATCGGCCTTGGCCCCGATCGGCGGCAGCGTGCCGCAGGTTGTTGTTCCGCAAGCTTCCAGCCAGCCCTGGCGCAACTCCGGCACCGAATGGATCAACAGGTCGGTATAGGGATGGAACGGTGCCTGGGCGTACGATTGCCGAGTACCGGCCTGAATCTTGTGGCCGCTGTACATCACCACAATGTCGTCGCACAGCGCCCGCACGGTGGAGATGTCATGGCTGATGAACAGGTACGACACGCCCAGTTGCTGACGCAGGTCGCGCAACAGTTCGAGAATCGCCGCACCGACCACGGTATCCAGCGCCGAGGTCACTTCATCGCAGAGAATCAGATCCGGCTTGGCTGCCAGGGCCCGCGCCAGGTTGACCCGTTGCTTTTGCCCGCCGGACAGTTCGTTCGGACGACGGTCAGCCAGGTTCCGTGGCAGGCGCACCAGGTCCAGCAGTTCATCGATACGCTGACGCAGTGCGGCGCCCTTGAGACCGAAATACATCTTCAGCGGTCGGCTCAGGATGGTGCTGACGCTGTGCATCGGGTTGAGCGCCGTGTCGGCATTCTGGAAGACCATTTGAATGCGTCGGAACTGCTCGTCGGTGCGCGACGACAGGCTGCCGCCCAAGGGCTGGCCATCGAAGGTCAACCCGCCGAGGGCCGGTGCCAACAATCCGGCCACCACTCGCGCCAGGGTCGACTTGCCGGAACCCGACTCACCGATCACGCCGATGGCCTGGCCTCTGCGAACCGTCAGGTCGATGTCTTCCAGCACGCGAATGGCCGGCATGCCTTGCGCGTTCTTGTTGCCGTAACCGGCGGTCAGCCCCTGGATGGTCAGCAGCGGCGTCTCTTCGGCGATGCCGCAAGGCGGGCGGATCGTCGTGTCCGGCCGCGCCGCCGCCAGCAGGCTGCGGGTGTATTCATGGGACGGACCATCGAGCAAAGGTCCGGTGGCGCTCTGTTCGAAGATCTGGCCGCCATTGAGCACCACGATCTGGTCAGCCATCTGCGCCACTACCGCCAGGTCGTGGGACACATAGACCGCCGTCGCCCCACGTTCACGGACCACCCGTTTGAAGGCGCGCAGCACATCGATCTGGGTGGTCACATCAAGCGCCGTCGTCGGCTCG
This sequence comes from Pseudomonas frederiksbergensis, assembly GCF_017114915.1. Taxonomy (GTDB): domain Bacteria; phylum Pseudomonadota; class Gammaproteobacteria; order Pseudomonadales; family Pseudomonadaceae; genus Aquipseudomonas; species Aquipseudomonas frederiksbergensis_I. The sequence continues at coordinate 89,641 of NZ_JAAUOE010000014.1, read as the reverse complement.
TCGAGCACCACCAGCAATGGATCGCTGATCAGCGCCATGGCCGCCATCACCCGTTGCAGTTGCCCGCCGGAGACTTGATGGGGGTAGCGTTGGCCAATGTGATCGGGGTCAGGCAGGGCCAGGTCGCGGAACAACTCGATAGCCTTGGCCTCAAGCACGGCCTGGCTGCCCAGACCATGAATCAACGCGCCCTCCACCACCTGGTCGATGAGTCTTTTCGCCGGATTGAACGCCGCGGCGGCGCTCTGGGCGATATACGACACCCGGTTGCCCCGCAGGCCTTGCAGTTCGCTTTCGCTCAACGCCAGCATGTCGTGCTCGCCGATTTGCACCACGCCGCCAGCCAGTCGACAACCGCGCCGGGCGTATCCGAGCAACGCCAGGGCAATGGTGGTCTTGCCGGAGCCGGACTCACCGATCAACGCCAGCACTTCACCTTTTTGCAGGGAAAAGCTCACGCCCTTGACGATTTCCACCTCACCGAGTTCGCCACAGGCGACCACTCGCAGGTCCTGAACTCGTATCAATTCACTCATTTCAATGACCTCCCGAACGTCGACTACGTCGCGAAGACAGCCGGTCGATAAACAGATTCACACCGATGGTCAGGGTGCCGATGGCCAAGGCCGGAATCACGATGGCCGGCGCGCCCTGGTTGAGGCCGCCGATGTTCTCGCGCACCAGCGACCCGAGGTCGGCATCCGGCGGTTGCACACCCAGGCCCAGGAAGCTCATGCCGCTGAGCAACAACACGATGAAACCGAAGCGCAGCCCCAGGTCTGCCAGCACCGGGTTGAGCATATTCGGCAGAATCTCCACGCAAGCCACATACAACCGGCGCTCGCCACGGGTACGGGCTACCTGCACGTACTCCAGCGCTTCAATGTTCACCGCCATGCTGCGAGCGATGCGGAAGGCGCCCGGGGTGAAGCTCAATACCGCCGTGCAGATCAGCAAGGTGACCGAGGAGCCAAAAGCCGAGACCATGATCAGCGCCAGCATCTTGCTGGGGATCGAAATGAAAGCGTCCATCAAGCGACTGATCAGTTCATCCAGCCACTTCGGTGACACCACCGACAACAAGGCACAACTAGTTCCCAGACTGCTGGCCAACACCGCGGCCACCAACGCCAGGCCGACGGTGAATCGTGCGCCGACGAGGATCCGGCTGAGCATGTCGCGGCCCAGGTAATCGGTGCCGAACGGGTAAGCCGCGCTCAGGTTGTCGAAAACATTATCAGAGACCACTTCCCCCACTGGATGGGGTGCCAGCCATGGGCCGAAGATGGCCACCAGCAACCAGATCACACACATCGCAGCGCCGATCAGGCCGAGCCAGGACGATCCATGGGAAACCTTGCCCAGCGCCAATTTGGTAGTAGCCGGCGATTTCACAATGAGATTGTTCATTGATTTCTCAGCCTCGGATTGGAAAGAATCGCGCACAGGTCGGCAATCAGCACCAACGTCAAATACGCCGTACAAAACAACATGGTGCAGGCTTGAACCAGTGCCATGTCGCGGTTGGTCACGGCATCGACCATCAGGCTGGCGATGCCGGGGTAGTTGAAGATCGTTTCAACGATCACCACCCCGCCCAACAGGTAGGACAGGCTCAGGGCGATGGCATTGGCAATCGGCCCGATGGCATTGGGCAAGGCATGGCGCAGGACGATCCGCATCTTGCTCACGCCTTTGAGCCGGGCCATTTCCACGTAAGGACTGTCGAGCTGATCGATCACCGCCGCCCGGGTCATGCGCGCCATTTGCGCGACAATCACGCAGCACAGCGTCATCACCGGCAACGCGTAAGTGCGCATGAATTGCCAGGGTGACGTGATGTCACTGGCGTAGGACAGCGCCGATAACCAGCCCAGGTTCACCGCGAAAATCAGCACCGCCAGGGTTGCGACCAGAAACTCCGGCACCGCCACCATGGTCAAGGTGAAAAAGCTGAGGACACTGTCGATGCGCCCGCCCCGGCCCATGGCTGAACCGATACCGAGGATCAGCGCTACCGGCACTGACACCAGCGCCGTGGCGGCCGCCAGCATCAGGGTGTTGGGCAGCCGACCGGCCATCAACTCGCTGACCGGCATGGCATTGGACACAGACAGCCCCATGTCACCGCTGAGCAGGCTCATCAACCAGTGCAGGTAACGCAACACACCGGGCTGATCCAGCCCCATTTTCAGGCGCAAGGCCGCCACTTGTTCCGGCGTGGCGAACTGCCCCAGAGACTGTTGCGCCGCGTCTCCCGGCAGCACCGCCGTGATGGCGAAAACCACCATGGACACAATCAACAAGGTCACGATCGCCGCGCCCAGGCGCCGGCCGATCAACCACAGTGTGTTGCTATTCATCACCCTACCCTCATGCAATATCGCTGCAGCAAAAACCTATCTTTCATCACGCGTCCAGCCAGATCTGCTCGGCGAACATGTAACCCATGAATCCGCCCAGGGGATTGGTGCCATAGCCTTTGACGCGCTGGTCGGCGCCATCGATGTTGCTGATGAACACCGGCACGCCGATACCGCCGTGCTCATGCACCAGGGTTTGCATGTCTGCGTACATCTTGCCGCGCTTGACCTCGTCGGTTTCACCTCGGGCTTGTACCAACAGTTGGTCGAACTGTTCGTTTTTCCAGCCGGACTCATTCCAGGGTGCTGTCGACTGGAAGAACTGCGAGAAAAGCATGTCGGCATTGGGCCGCGGGTTGATGTTGCCGAAGCTCAGCGGATGCTTCGCCCAGTGGTTGGACCAGTAGCCATCGCTCGGCAGACGGTTGACGTCGAGCTTGAGCCCCGCCTCTTTGGCTGACTGCTGCAGCAGCACGGCGATGTCCACAGAACCGGTTGCGGCTGGCGAGCACATCAGCGGCATGCTGATGCTTTCCATGCCGGCCTTTTTGAGCAGGAACTTGGCTTTTTCCGGGTCGTAGGCACGTTGTGGCAGGTCGGCGTTGTAGAAGCGCGCACCCGGGGCGATCGGGTGATCGTTGCCGACCCTGGCGAAGCCACGGAATATCGCCGACTTGATCTGTTCCCGATCGAGCAGCAATTTCATGGCTTCGGTGAACTCCGGACTTTTGCCCGGCAACTGGTCCTGGCGGATGATCAGGTCGGTGTAGTTACCCGACGGCGAGTCCACGACCCGATGCTTGGTGCTGGCCTTGATGCGGACCGTTGAGCGCGGGTTTACCTCGTTGACGATTTGTACGTCGCCCGAGAGCAGGGCGTTGATCCGTGACGGCTCGTCGGCAATGGCGATGAATTCGATCTCGTCCAGATACGGCAAGCCGGGTTTCCAGTAATTGGTATTGCGCACACCAATCGAACGCACCCCGGGCTTGAACTCCTTGGCCTTGAACGGACCGGTACCGATGCCCTGGCTGAAATCGCTCGTACCCTCGGGAACGATCAGCATGTGGGAGATGGCAAGAACGGACGGCAGTTCAGCATTTGGACCGCTCAGTTGTATCTGCACTTCGTGGGTGCCGGTGGCTTTGACTTCGGCGAACTGCGACGCCAGCGGCAGGACCTTGGAACCGGTGATCGGATCCTTGTGCCGCAACAGAGAAAACACCACGTCGGCGGCTGTCAGAGCCTTGCCGTTATGGAAGGTCACTTCCTTGCGCAGGGTAATCACCCAGAGCGTGGCGTCAGTGCTCTCGATGCGCTCGGCCAGCTCCAGTTGCGGCACCATATGGCTGTCGAAACGCATCAGGCCGTTGTAGAACATGAAATGGCGCACGTAGTCGGTAGACGACGAACCTTTGGCTGGATCCAGGGTGTCGGCGGTGGAACTGGACGAGCCGGCGACGCGGATACGACCGCCGGGTTTGCCTTTGCCAGGGCTTGCGGCTTCCTCGGCAAACAGCTTGCCGGCGGCGCCGAACAGGCTGCTGGCGCCTACTGCGGCCACCCCTGCCAATCCCAGCATTTGCAATGCATTGCGGCGTGACATGCCGCGATTGAGCCCTTCGAAAACACGCAGACTTTCTTCACCGGTGATCAACTGGGAGTCGATATTTTTTTTATTGTCAGTCATGTCAGTCCTACCTTTCGCAAATGAGAAGGCTCGAGTGCTGGCGATTACGCGCAGCGCGATTGAAACGTAAAGCAAAACACCATGAACTCAGTGTAGGTAGTCCTGCAGGCGGTAATACGCACCTACCAGAGGCAGGAACCAGGGCTTGCCGAAATGCCCGGGAATCGCTGGCCAGTCGAGTTCGCGCCACGGATTGGCCTCGACCTTGCCGGCCATGACCTCGGCCATGACCTGTCCCATGTGCACGGACATCTGCACCCCATGACCGCTGTAACCCATGGAGTAATAAACCCCTCCATGCTGGCCGGCCCGGGGCAACCGATCGGAGGTCATATCCACCAACCCACCCCAGCAATAGTCGATCTTCACGCCAGCCAACTGCGGGAACATCTGGACCATCGCCGCTTGCAACACTTTGCCGCTCTTGGCGTCGGAAACGCTGTCGGACATGGCAAACCGCGCACGACCGCCAAATATCAAGCGGTTGTCCGGCGTCAGGCGGAAGTAGTTACCGATCATGCGGCTGGTGACATAGGAACGCCGTGCCGGTAGCAAGCTGTCGATCAGGGCCGTCGGTAGCACCTGCGTGGCGATCACGAAACTGCCCACCGGCACAATCCGCCGCCGATACCAGCCCAATCCGCCCTGCTGACACGTGCCTGTGGCCAGCAGAACCTGTTTGGCGTGCAGAGAGCCCTTGGTGGTGTTGACCTGATAGCCGCCGGCACTGGCTTTCCAGTCCGTCACCGACACGCCTTCGAAGATCGACGCGCCGCGACGTGCTGCCGCTTCAGCCAGACCGACACCGAAGCGTCCGACGTGCATCTGCACGCCGTTGCGCTGCAACAGAGCGCCATGGAACTGGGCCGAGTTGACTTCAGCACGGGCCTCTTGCGCAGACAGCAACTCGACCTCGGCATCGACCTCTCGCCGAATCAATTCGCAGGTGCGCGCCAGGCCTTCGTAATGCATCGGTTTGGCGGCCAGCTTGAGCTTGCCATTGCGTTTCAAGTCGCAGGCAATCTGCTCCTGCTCCACCAGCGAGACGACACTCTGCACGGCGCTTTCATAGGCCTGGTAATAGGCTCGCGCTTTATCAGCGCCGAGGCTGGCACTCAGTGCCGCGTAGTCCTGGGCAACGCCGGTGCTGCAGTGACCACCATTGCGCCCCGAAGCCTCGCCAATCACCCGCCCCGCTTCCAGCACCACCACACTGGCCCCCTTCAAGGCCAGGGCCCGGGCCGCCGCCAGGCCGGTGAGGCCACCACCAACGATGGCCACATCGACCTGCCCGGGCAACGCACCGAGCTGAGCACCGGTGAACACCGGTGCGGTATCGAGCCAATAGGACTCACTGCCCATTTCTAACCCCTTTTGCCTTGAAGAGAGCCCTGAGACTCAGAGACCGACCAACCCGGCCAAACCACCGATATCCGGGATCTGGTGGTAGCTGTAGCAGGCGTTTCCAGGCTGTTCATGACCACGCGCGACGAATGCTTTGTTTTTGATCTTCATGTCGTCGGCCGGCATCAGGTCGTAACGGAAGCTCGAAGACACATGCAGAACGTCCTCCGGCCCGCAGCCGAGGTTATCGAGCATGAACTCGAAGGCAGCCAGGCGCGGCTTGTAGGCCTGGGCTTGCTGGGCAGTGAAGACTTTATGGAAAGGCGCGCCGAGCTTGTCGACGTTGGACATGATCTGCTCGTCCATCGCGTTGGAGAAAATTACCAGCGGGATCTTGTCGGCGATTTTCGCCAGGCCGGCCGGTACGTCGGCATGCGGACCCCACGTCGGTACGGCATCGTAATAGAGCTGGCCTTCGCCTTTGTACTCGATGCCCCAACGCTTGCAGACCCGCGCCAGAGAGGTCTTGATAATCTCATCATACGGCCGCCAGTCACCCATCACCTGATCCAGACGATAGGCGGAGAAGTCCTTGACGAACTGATCCATTTGCCCGGCTGGAACACGATCGGCGAACAGTTCGCGCGTCATGTTTCCCATCTGGAAGTTGGTCAACGTGCCATAGCAGTCGAAGGTAATAAACTTGGGTCGAAGAAAGCTCATGAGTGCAGTCCTGGATAATTGTTGATGTCATGGTGGGGCAAGCAATTACTCCGTTCGGGAAGCATCGGGGTAACGCCGCATCACGGATTTATTACAACACCACAAGACCATGCATAAACCGCTAAATGGGCAGGCTGCTTGGTACAAACCACCGTTTTTCAGGGCTCGCTCAGCAGACTGTGCGGGATGCTCCAGACTCGGGCGCGCGCCCCCCTGTTTCTGCACCTTTGCGGGCAGTTATGGTGCGATGACACGCCACGCACAACGCAATATGCGGCAGGAATCTACGACTGTCGGAGCGAGAACGGGCGCTCTCCTGAGGACGCCCCCGCTGATTGTGCTGCGAGGGAGAGGCAAGGCCATCGACCGGCTGCATCTATCAACGACATGCGTAGTGCAACATCTATATATATGCATCGCTTCCCCCGTCACCAAGGTCTGCAAGAGGCTTTATCAGACGGCTTACCAACGTAAACGGGGTCAAGTTACGTTGATGCAAAGTTAGCCTGGCAGATACAGCAGATTATCCTTTGCAAACATAAAGAACGGCACATTTTGTCTGGCCTGCTTTGTTAGCTTATTAAGAAGACACGGCATAGCCACGTGCTGGTGATTGCCCCCCAAAGACAGCCCGCCCTCTGCTGCTCGCAGTGCCTGTTACCGCTCTAAGGGAGCCAGTTGGATGACCACACAATCTTCGAATAGCTACAGCGTTGATTCGCAAACGTCTCACCAGTTTTATATCAATGGCTGTTGGTCTGCTCCGGTTAGCCCGGCGAGTTTGCCGGTGGTCAATCCGGCAAGCGAAGACGTTGTTGCGCAGGTCGCGCGAGGGTCTGCCGAGGATGTTGATCGGGCGGTATCTGCGGCCCGTGCCGCGTTTGCTGGCTGGGCTGCCACCCCGGCAGCATCGCGTGCGCTTATCCTTGGAAAAATCCATGATCTGATCCTTGAGCGAAAAGAGCTTCTTGCGCAGGCGATCTCTCTCGAAATGGGCGCTGCCATCGGTTTCGCACGGGCAATGCAAGTGCCCCTCGCAGCCGAACACGTTCGGGTCGCACGTGATCTCCTGTCCACCTATCGTTTCCAAACGGTTGAAGGCAGCACTGCGATTGAACGCGAACCCATAGGCGTCTGCGGTCTCATCACTCCGTGGAACTGGCCGCTTTATCAAATCACCGCGAAAGTCGCCCCGGCGATTGCTGCCGGATGCACAGTGGTCTTGAAACCGAGCGAACTGTCGCCTCTGAGCGCCCTGCTTTTTGCGCAACTGGTGCATGACGCGGGTCTCCCACCGGGCGTTTTCAACCTGGTGAACGGCAGTGGTCCCGAGGTCGGCGCAGCCATCGCTGCGCATCCCGACATCGATATGATTTCAATCACCGGCTCAAACCGCGCGGGTGCCCTGGTCGCACAGGCGGCCGCCCATACGGTGAAGCGCGTCACGCAAGAGCTGGGAGGCAAGTCCCCGAACGTCCTGCTTCCTGACGCAGACTTCACCAAAGCCGTTGCGCTGGGAGTGATGTCTGCGTTCCGCAACGTCGGGCAATCATGCAGCGCCCCCACAAGAATGATCGTTCCAAAGGACAAGCTGGCGCAGGTTGAATCGCTGGCGGCCGCAACCGCCAATGCGATCATCGTGGGCGACCCACAATCGGAAGATACGGTACTCGGCCCCATTGCCAACGAGGCCCAGTTCAATCGCGTGCAAGCAATGATCGAGGCGGGTCTGAATGAGGGCGCAAAACTCATTTGCGGTGGACCGGGACGCGTAGAGGGTTATGAAAAGGGCTACTACACCCGACCGACTGTTTTCTCCGAGGTGGATTCGGCAATGCGGATCGCCCAGGAAGAAATTTTTGGTCCAGTGCTGTGCATCATTCCCTATGAGACTATCGATGAGGCGGTCGCTATCGCAAACGACACGGTGTACGGGCTGGGCGCTCATGTTCAGTCTCAGAACCTTGATCTTGCACGGGCCGTTGCCTCTCGTATCCGCTCAGGACAAGTGCATCTGAATTATCCCGCCTGGGATCCAATGGCACCATTCGGCGGCTATAAGCGATCCGGTAACGGCCGTGAGTATGGTATCTACGGCTTTGAGGAGTACCTGGAAACCAAAGCAATCATTGGATTTGGCTGATCGCCGCGCCCTAATTGAATAGACCCTGAGCCCAATGGCTCAGGGCCTTTTTCATGCCCGCAAAACATCAGGCCTCGGGTTGTTCCAGCGCCGTCACCAGCGCCTTGAAGAACCGCGCCGCCTCACCGCCGGTGACCACGCGGTGATCGAAAGTCAGGGACAGCGGCAGGATCGGATGCACCGCCACCGCGCCCTCGACCGCCACCGGTTCATCGCGGATCGCCCCGGCGGCGAGGATCGCCACCTGTGGCGGCACCACCACCGGGTTGGCGTAGCGGCCGAACAAGGTGCCGAAGTTCGACAAGGTCAGGGTCGCGCCCATCATTTCCTGAGGCGGAATCGAACGCGCCTGCACATCGGCGCGCAGGCGCATCACACCGTCTCTCAAGTCCGCCGACGTGCGATGGCCGACATCGCGCAGCACTGGCACGAACAAGCCGTCAGGCGTATCCACGGCAATGCCCAGGTCGAGCCGTTCATGTTGTTTGAGCGACTGGGTTTTGCCGTCGAAGGCGCTGTTAAGCACTGGCTCCACCGCGCAGGCCGCCGCCATGGCCTTGGCCAGACGTATCAGCGGTTCTCGCGCTTGCCCCCAACGATGCAGATCGGCATCACCGAAAATCGTCACCGGCACCACTTCGGCATGGGACCTGGCCATGTTCAGCGCCATGCTGCGGCGCACACCGCGCAGCTTCTCACCGCCAAAGCGCTCACGTTCCGTCTGGGCGGCATTTTCCACATCGCTGCGGGTGATCTGGCCGTCCTGACCGGAGCCGACCAAGGCGCTCAGTTCAACGCCCAGTTGTCGCGCCAATTGACGCACCGCCGGCGTGGCGCGGTTCGCCAGGTGCTCACGGGTCGAAGGCGCGGCGCCGATAAAAAACGCATCGTCCTGATGTGTGCCGCCGCCCTCGAGCCGTCCGACCACGGTGCCCGCATCCGCTTCGCCTTCATAACCGAGCAAAGGCTCGCCTACATGCAGGATGTCGCCCTCGCCGCCGAAGGTTTTCGCCACCACGCCATCGTAGGGCGCGGGAATGTCCACCAGCGCCTTGGCGGTTTCCACCGACACCAGCAATTGATCAGCCTTGACGGTATCGCCGACCTTGACGTGCCAACGGACGATTTCCGCCTCCTGCAAGCCTTCGCCCAGATCCGGCAGTTTGAAATATTTCATCGCAACCTCCTCGGCCTCTGGCGTTTCTTCAGGGCTTCTTCAGGCGTGGCGCAGCACGGTGTCACAGGCATGAAGAATGTCTTCGACGCCGGGCATGTACAGCGATTCCAGTCGATACAGCGGCGGCGGGATGTCCGGCGCGGTGACTCGCTGGATCGGCGCCTGTAATTCCAGCAACACCCGTTCGTAGAGGCTCGCGGCGATCTCCGCACCGACCCCGCAGGAGCGCGGCGCCTCATGCACGATCACGCAGCGACCGGTCTTGCGTACCGAAGCCTCCATCGTGTCGAGGTCCAGCGGTTTGATGCTGGCGACATCGATCACTTCCGCCGAGACGCCTTGCTCAGCCAGTTGCGTGGCGGCTTGCAGGGTTTCCATCACACTGGCGCCCCAGCTGATCAAGGTGATGTCGCTGCCTTCGCGCAGGGTGAAACAGGTGTCCAGCGGCAGGCGTTTACCGTCATCGAGCAGCGGTTGCGGGTTCATGCGATAGAGTCGGGTCGGTTCGAGAAAGATCACCGGGTCCGGGTCGTCGATGGCCGCGAGCAACAAACCATAGGCCCGGGCCGGCGAGGACGGGATCACCACCCGCAACCCCGGAATGTGCGCGAACAGTGCTTCGGTGCTTTCGCTGTGATGCTCCGGCGCGCGAATCCCCGCGCCCATCGGCGAGCGCAGCACCATCGGGCAGGTGAGCCGTCCGCGGGTGCGGTTGCGCATGCGGCTGGCATGGGATACCAGGTGTTCCATGGTGGCGTAGATGAACCCCATGAACTGGATTTCCACCACCGGTTTCAAGCCTTGGGCCGCCATGCCCACCACCAGCCCGCCGAGCATGGTTTCGGCCAGTGGCGAGTCGATCACCCGCTTGAAGCCAAAGCTGTCACGCAATCCGAGCGTCGCGCGAAAAACCCCACCGTTCACCCCGACGTCTTCACCGAGGACGATGACGTTCTCGTCTTCGCGCATGGCCCGATGCAACGCCAGATTCACCGCTTCCAGCAGCGTCACCTTGCCGTTACTCATCGCTCGAACCTCCACGGCGCGCTACCCGTTCAAGGAACTCTTCGCGCTGCTCGGCCAAGGCTGGCGGCCACTGGGCGTAGACATGATCGATCACCGATTCCGGCGCCTGCAGGCCCGCCGCTTCGAAGTTATCCACAGCCTCCTGCACCAGACCCTGGCACTCGCTGATCAGCGCCTGCTCGCGGCTTTCGTCCCACACGCCCTGCCCGGCCATGAACCGTTGCAGGCGTTTGATCGGTTCTTCGAGCCAGGCCTGCTTGACCTCGTCCGCCGAGCGGTAGCGCGTGGCGTCGTCGGCGGTGGTGTGATCGCCGAGGCGATAGCTCAGGCATTCGAGCAACACCGGGCCTTTGCCGTGACGCGCCCGTTCGAGGGCCGCTTGCACGCGGTCATACACGGCGAGGATGTCGTTGCCGTCCACTTGCTCGCCGTGGAAGCCGGCGCCAATGGCTTTCTGCGCCAAGGTGGGCGCGCCGCACTGAATTCGCCGGGGTACCGAGATCGCCCATTGGTTATTGTTGACCATGAACACCACCGGCAACTGCCAGGCGCCCGCGACATTGAGGGCCTCGAGAAAGTCCCCTTTGCTGGTTCCGCCGTCGCCGCAGGTAGTGACGGCGACCCGATGCTCGCCGCGGATCTTGAATGCGCTGGCAACACCGCAGGCATGCAGGGCCTGGGTGGCGATCGGCACACAGATCGGGAAATCCTGCGCCACCGCCGGGTCGACGAAGTCGCTGCCACGCTCATCACCGCCCCAATACAGGAGAATTTCTTCCATGCGCACGCCACGCATCAACTGCACGGCGGTGTCGCGGTAATACGGAATCAGCACATCTTCGGCGTGCATCAAACTGCCGACCGCAACGCCAATGGCTTCCTGGCCCAGGGTCGGCGCATAGGTGCCGATACGCCCGGTGCGTTGCAGAGCGACTGCTTTCTGGTCAAAAAGGCGGGTCAGGACCATCTGCCGATACAGGCGCGTCAACAGATTGAAGTCGTCGGCCCAGGCAGGAAGATCGCAGAGCGCCTGGCCGTCAGGGGATAAAAAACGGGTGTAGGGCAGCTCGACCTTGTGAAGCATCACAGGGCTCCTGGCACGCGGGGTCGGCGTGCAATGGTCAGCCCCCACGCTTGTGGCGCAGGGTTTGGGGAGCGAGTTGGCCGGATAGGCACTCGCTCCTTTATCGATTCAAACTGTTCACTCGTGCTGCATCACCGGTACAGCACTTTCTCCGCCAACTCATCCGCGACCCTGGCCGGGGAACGTTTCTCTGCCTGGGCATGGGCAAAGACTTCGGTCAGCCGAGAACTGATTTTCGACAGGTGCGCGGTGATGGTCGTCAGTTCTTCCCCGCGATGTTTGAGCGACACGTAGATCAGCCCGCCGGCGTTGATCACGTAATCCGGCGCATACAAAATGCCCCGGCGTTCCAGCTGATCGGCGACTTCCAGATGGGTCAGTTGGTTGTTCGCCGAACCGGCGACCGCCGAGCAACGCAATTGCGTCACGCTGGTCCTGTTAAGCACACCGCCCAGGCCGCAAGGCGCGAGAATGTCGCAAGGGGTGCTGAGCAGCGCTTCGTTGGCGATCGGATGAGCGCCCAACTGCTCCATGGCCAGTTGCACTTTGCCTTGATCGATGTCGCTGACCAACAGCTCGGCGCCGGCAGCGTGCAGCTGTTCGGCCAAGGCGTACCCGACGTTGCCCAAGCCTTGAATGGCAACGCGCAGGCCTTCGAGATTATCGCTGCCCAGGCGGGCCATGGCGGTGCTGCGAATGCCAGCAAACACGCCCATGGCGGCATGTGGCGCAGGGTCGCCCGCGGCGGTGGTGCTGGTGACGAATTGAGTGTGTTGAGCGATGCAATCCATGTCCGCCACCGAGGTGCCGGCGTCGATGGCGGTAATGTAGCGACCGTCGAGCTGATTGATCCAGCGCCCGAACGCTTCGAACACTGCGGCGCGGTTTTCCACATGGGCCGGGCGAATAATCACCGCAACACCACCGCCCTGAGCCAGACCGGCCAGGGCCGCCTTGTAACTCATGCCTTGGGCCAGGCGCACAGCATCCTCGATCGCGGATTCATCGCTGGGGTAGGCAAGGTAACGACACCCGCCCAAGGCTGGCCCCAGACGGCTGTTATGGATGGCAATCACCGCCTTCAACCCGGTGACCGGATCGACGCTCAGGTGCAGCGATTCAAGGCGAGTGCTTTGCATGAGAGCGAACATCGTAGGGCTCCCGAATCACTTCTTGTAGTCGCCAGTATAGGCTTGTGCACAAAAATTGCAGAAACGCGCCGGAATAAGCGGCGCCGCTTTAGAGGCTTTCGGACATAACCTGTTACCGCCTGTGTTCGGTACTGGACGAATGCGCGCGACGGGGCTAAAACGAGGCATTCCCCGGAGATTTTGATGACCCCGCGCCAACGCTTTTTCGACTGTCTGCAACGATCACCGCCCGCGCTGTTCGAGGCGGCGCTGTGGATTGCCGCCGAACATGATAAAGAGCTGAATCCCGAAACTGTGCTGACGGACTTCAAAGACTTGCAACAGCGGGTCAGCTACGGGTTGCCGATGCTACCGGTGAATGAATTGGCGCAACCATTGTTGCGGCGGATGAATGACCTGGGGTTCGCCCAGGACGACTTCACGCCCTTGCGCCCGCAAGTGGCATTGCTCCATAAAGTGCTGGAACGCCGCAGGGGCCAGCCGCTGACGCTGGGCCTGATTGCGCTGGAACTGGCCAGAAGGCTGGAAATTCCCCTGGTCGGGGTCAACTTCCCCGGGCATTTCCTGCTGCGGGTGCAAGGCGCCGATCATTTGCTCGACCCGTGTGGCGGACGCCGACTGTACCCCAACGATTGTCGTGAACTGCTGCAACGTCAGTACGGGCCGAACATGAAGCTCAGCGCCGAGCATTTGCAGACCGCCGAACCTGCGCAGATGCTGCAACGGTTGTCGCGCAACCTGCGCCAGTTGCACCTCACGAACGATGACTACATCAACGCCCTGGTCGACGCTGAACGAGTGCTGGAACTGGGCAACGCCAGCGCCTCCGACTACCTGGCCCGGGCCAGCCTCTATCAACGGCTGGACTGCCCGAATGCCGAGCGATTTGACCTGGAACACGCACTGCTGCTCTGTGACGATCCGATCCAGCGGATTCGCCTGACTGAACGGCTGGGGCACCTACCGCCAAACGCCATCGTCCATTGATCACCGCCCTTTGTAGGACCGTGTACGGTTTTACGGAGTGTCGGGCTGATTCGCCGGATGCGCCTTGATGAAGGCTGGATGTGTCGCCGCCAGCGCCGCCACTCGACGAATTCGCGGGTAAGCATCCAGTGAAATACTGAAACGCTCGGCCGCATACAGCTGCGGGATCAGATAGACATCCGCCAGCCCCGGCTGATCGCCAAAGCAATATCCGCTGTCACCAATCAACTGCTCCACCGTCACCAACCCTTGATTGATCCAGTGACCGATCCACTCGACCACTTGCGGTTCGTCGTGCCCCCACTGCCGCAGTTTATTGAGCACGCTGACGTTGTGCAGCGGATGCACATCGCAACCGATCACCGCCGCCACGCCACGCTCGTGAGCACGGGCGGCGAGGTCTTTGGACAGCAGCGGCACCTGTGGATAACGTTCCTCCAGGTACTCGATGATCGCCGGTGACTGGATCAGCAATTCACCTTCGTCGGTGCGCAAGGCCGGCACCCGGCCTTGCGGGTTGATGCCCAGGTACGCCGGCTGGCGATGTTCGCCACCCTGCGGCGCGATCAGGTTGACCGGCAGTGCCTGGTAATCCAGCCCCTTCAACGCCAGCGCAATGCGCACCCGGTAAGACGAGGTCGAACGGTAATAGGTATAGAGTTCCATGAGCCGATCCTCTTAGCGCGCCGGCAGCACTTTGCCGCGGCATTCGCCAAAGCCGATGGAAGCAAAACCCTCACGGCTGCAACGTGCCCGCAGGATGACTTCGTCGCCATCCTCGAGGAATTTACGCACCTCGCCCGAGGCCAGTTCGATCGGCTTTTTACCGCCCTCGGTGATTTCCAGCAGGCTGCCGAATTGACCGTTTTCAGGGCCCGACAGCGTGCCCGAACCGAACAGATCACCGGCCTGCAACTGGCAGCCGTTGACGCTGTGGTGCGCCACCATTTGCGCCACGGTCCAGTACATGTGTTGGGTATTGCTGAGGGTCAGGCGATGGGCCGGCAGATTCTGTTCGCGCATCGCTTCGGTCAACAGCAACACTTCGAGTTCGATGTCGAAGGCACCGGCGGCCTGATCGCGTTTGTCGAACAGGTACGGCAGCGGCTGCGGATCGCCTTCAGGGCGTGCAGGCTGCGCACGACGGAACGGCTCCAGCGCTTCGGCCGTCACCACCCACGGCGAAATGCTGGTGATGAAACTCTTGGACAGGAACGGCCCCAGCGGCTGGTATTCCCAGGCCTGGATATCCCGCGCCGACCAGTCGTTGAGCAGGCAGAAACCGGCGATGTGATCGGCGGCGTCACCGATGGCGATGGCGTCGCCCATGGCGTTGCCCGGACCGATCCAGATGCCCAGTTCCAGTTCGTAGTCCAGGCGCGCGCATGGGCCAAACGTCGGCTCGGTCTGGCCGGCCGGCAAGGTCTGGCCTTTCGGACGTCGTACGTCGGTGCCGGATGGGCGAATGGTGGAGGCGCGGCCGTGATAACCGATTGGCACGTACTTGTAGTTCGGCAGCAGCGGGTTGTCCGGGCGGAACAGTTTGCCGACATTCTGCGCGTGCTCGATGCCGACGTAGAAGTCGGTGTAGTCGTTGATCTTCGCCGGCAGGTGCATCTCGCAATCCGCTGCCAGCGGCAGCAGTTTTGCGCCTTGGGCTTCGATCTTGCCGTGCAGGGTGCTGCCTTCCTTGAACAACTCGATCAAGCGTTCCCGCAAGGCGATGCGTGCCTCGCGACCCAGCTCGAAAAACGCATTCAACTGGCCGCCACGGGTGGCTTCGACAGCGGTCCGCGCGGCTCCGTCGTCGAACAGCCCGGCATCGAGTGCTGCTCCCAGATCAAAGATATGGTCGCCGATCGCCACGCCACTGCGCGGCGCTCCGCCCTTCACGCTGAACACGCCCAACGGCAGGTTTTGCAGCGGGAAATCCGCGTGGCCGTTGGCGGAGGCAACCCAGCTACGAGTGATGGAAGTCTGAGTCATGGGTTATCTCCGGGTCGGGTCGAAAGTGGCGGGCAGCGTGGCCCAGCAGGCGTCGTAATCGTTTTGCAGTTGCGGACAATCCAGGGCGAATCGGCTCGGGCGCAGCACCTGGCTGGTCTCGAACATGAAAGCCATGGTGTTGTCGATTTTAGCCGGCGCCAGTTCAGCGTTGATCGCCTTGGTGCAAGTTTCGCCGTCGGGACCGTGGGCGCTCATGCAGCTGTGCAGCGAGGCGCCGCCCGGCACGAAACCTTCGGCCTTGGCGTCGTACTCGCCCTTGATCAGGCCCATGTATTCATTCATCAGGTTGCGGTGGAACCATGGCGGACGGAAGGTTTTCTCGGCCACCATCCAGCGTGGCGGGAAGATCACGAAGTCGAGGTTGGCCAGACCGTGCACGCTGGTGGGCGAGGTCAGGACGGTGAAAATCGACGGATCCGGGTGATCGAAACTGACGGTGCCAATGGTGTTGAAACGGCGCAGGTCATATTTGTAGGGCACGTTGTTGCCGTGCCAGGCGACCACGTTCAGCGGCGAATGATCGAGCTCGCAACCCCACAACTGGCCGAGGAATTTCTGCACCAAGGTGGTCGGTTGCTGGAGGTTTTCGTAATGGGCCACTGGGGTCAGGAAGTCTCGCGGGTTGGCCAGGCCGTTGCTGCCGATTGGCCCCAGATCCGGCAGGCGCAACGGTGCGCCGTGGTTTTCGGCGACGTAGCCGCGGGCTTGCGGGTCGAGCAGTTCGACACGAAATTTCAGCCCGCGCGGCAGGACGGCGATTTCCAGCGGTTCCAGCTCCAGCACACCCAGTTCGGTGGCGATGCGCAGGCGGCCCAGTTCCGGCACCAGCAGCAATTCGCCGTCGGCGTTGAAGAACACGCGTTCCATGGAACGGTTGGCGCGGTAGTTGTAAATGCTGATCCCGGCCGGTTTATCCGCGCCGGAGTTGGCGGCCATGCTCACCAACCCGTCGATGAAATCGGTGGGCTCGGCAGGAATATCCAAGGGGTTCCAGCGCAGGCGATTGGGGGTCACTTCACCCAACGGACCACCGGCCAGTTGCCGATCCAGTTTAACGAATGCCGGGTGATTGGCCGACGGCTGGATGCGGTACATCCAGGTCCGGCGTGCTTCGCTGCGGGCCATGGTGAACGCAGTGCCGGAGAACAGCTCGGTGTACAAGCCATAAGGCGCTTTTTGCGGAGAATTCTGGCCGACAGGCAGTGCACCGGGCAACGCTTCGCTGCTGAATTCGTTGCCAAAGCCTGACTGATAAGCCAGCGCTGGCGCCGTTGAATCGAGGTTCATGGAGCCTCCTGAACGGGAGTAGGCAATGGCCGCTCGCTCTGCTGAAGAGGTCTTGGCACGCCTGGGTTATTTTTATCGTAATTCAATTACGCATAACGTAATTTGATTGGTATTGACCGTCAAGCTATAAAGACGCCCATTCGTCCCGGGATCACACCGCCTCCATGACCAGCGAAAGCAACGGTAAACAGAAAGTCCGCTCGGCCGAGGTCGGCACCGACATCCTCAAGGCGCTTGCCGAGCTGTCGCCCTCAACCTCGTTGTCGCGTCTGGCCGAACACGTACAGATGCCTGCCAGCAAGGTTCACCGCTATTTACAGGCGCTGATCGCCAGCGGTTTTGCCGAGCAGAACACCGCCACCAATCACTACGGCCTGGGCCGTGAAGCGCTGCGGGTCGGCCTCGCTGCCCTGAACAGTATGGACGTGCTGAAAGTCGCCGCTCTGCCTCTGGCCGAGTTGCGTGATGAGCTGAACGAAACCTGTTTTCTGGCGGTGTGGGGCAATCAGGGCGCGACCGTGGTGCACATCGAGCCGGCAGTGCGGGCAGTGACGGTGGTCACGCAATTGGGCTCGGTGTTGCCATTGCTCAGCTCATCGACGGGGCTGGTGTTCGGTGCCTACCTGCCGCATCGGGAAACCGATGAATTGCGCGAGCAGGAAATCACCGTCGATGCCCATCCGCTGGCCAATGAAAAAGCCTACGCGGCGTTGTGCGAACAGATCCGCGAACGCGGTCTGCATCATGTGCACGGTTTGCTGATGCCCGGCGTGGACGCCTTGTCGGCACCGGTGTTCAATGCCCTCGGACAGATCGCTGCGGTGTTGACCATCGTCGGCCCGACGTCGTTGTTTCATGCTGACGAAAACGGCCCGGCGGCGCAGCGTTTATTGGCTGCGACGCGGGCCGTGAGTTGGCGGATGGGGTATCAGCCTGAGTAACGGCTGACCCGGCAGGATCAGCCTGTGATTCGGGTTTCACTGTCCTGGATCGAATACGCGGACGTGACCGCCGTTACATACTCGATGCCCATTGGAACCCCAGTCACGGTCGACACAATCTCGGAAATATCCTTGACTCGCGACAGCAAGCCCACTGCCGACACAGAGACACCAGCACCTGCAATCTGGCCTGCATAAAAGGTGATGACGCTTCTCCAGGCCGAAGCAAAATGAGCATTGGCGGAACGTTCATCGCCCTCACTATAGGCAATCAATCCTTGAACGATCGAGCGCGTGATCTTCAGGACGCTCGCCACGAGACCAACAGGTGGAACAAACAGGGAGACAACGTCAACAACCAGTTCGGTAATGATTGCCACATCGCGCCAGAAGGCTTCCCCTGCGCTCGTTGTCTGGTAATCGACATCCTCGATAAGACGCCAGACCATTCTGTCGTATTCGGAGTTGAAGTGAGACACCGGTGCGCTGCCCCGTAGCATTGGGGCTGGCAATGCAGACCCGTTCGCGGTCTCTCGGCAAGCGTCGACATAACGTTGGATGACGCCCCGATCCTTCAACTTGGCAAGGCCAACGACATGTTCGCCAAGTGCGTAACTTTTCAGCCCCTGGGTCAGCGTACCGATCGGACGGAACGCCAACCCATCCGCAGCTTTGGGTATGTAAATCAAATATTCGAATTTCCCTGCCACTTCGCGACCGAAAACATAAGCCCCTTCTATACGCTTACCCTCCAGCACCAGCTCAGAGACACCCGTGCCCGGTGGATTTGCACTCCAGAACAGTCCGGTGTTGAGACGCTGCTCGCGATCCAGATCTTCGATTAACCCCTTCAACCATTGAAAGTGCTCGCTGGACAGAGAACCCTGCATTTTTTGTGTCAGTGCCGCCCTGAGCATTTCATTTTGCTTGGCCTTGCAATAAAGCTTGGCCTTGAGATCGTATGAAGGCGTCTCCAGGAAATTCAGTTTTAAATAGCTCTCGTATTGTTCACCCGGCAACAAATCAATCAGCGCGTTGATGGTAGATGCATCCAATCGTCCCAAAGAGGTGTTATCCAGGGACTGGAAGGTGGCTGTTCTACTTATATCTCTGAGCTTTTCAAGGAATGAACCACCCGGGACGACATAGGGAAACAACTTCTCAAATGTTGGAACATCGCTGCGCCAAAGCTCCCACTGAATGAACAGGTTCGTGAGCGTCATCCAGTCATGCCCCTGCAACTTGACGGTCACTCGATCCGGATCGATTTCAGGATGAGCACCGGATCGACGCAGGTAATCGTTCAATGCTTTCATCACCAGGTTTCGGGAAAACCCGGCAAACGACTCAATGTTCAGCGGTTCTTTGGACACCTCGTGGATGGCTTTCAAGTCTGTGTTCAGCCTTGTGAACAGTTCACGGTCCTGAGCGCCAGCCTTCCTGTACCAGTCGGGCGTCACCACCTTTTCCTCGGCGATTTCCCAGACGATGATGTGCTCGATGGCCCCCATCAATGGACCGTTTTCCGTAGCGGATGTCCATTGCACCAGGCTCACCCCGTCCCACCACCACGGTTCGAACACTGGCCTCGGATCATCCAGAGACAGATAGTCCTTGATGAACTCCGGGCGATTCCCACTGAAAGCCTGCCCGATCAAATACTCCCGATCCCCTTTTTCATAACCCCACTTGATGAACTGACGCTTCAAAGCGGTCAGATCAGGGAACTCATACCATTCCTGGCCAGCGGGTGCACCGGGGGCATAGAGCACATGCATCGAACGATCAGGCGTTGCCCCCCGGGCACGATAGACAATCATGTCTTTGAAGGGTCGGTAATATTTGCGGAAAGCAACACCGGATGCCTCCATCGCAGGGTCGCCAAACAGATAACGCTGAACGATGTCCTGTGCTTTCGGGCTGATGTGCTTTTGAACAATCGCAGCGAAGTTACTGAGCGCGACCTGCCTTCCCAGAACTTCTCGCATCGCCTCTTTAACGTGCGGCTCAAGGTAGCGGCTGTTTCGCTCACTGGCGTAACTCAAACGAAGATCGAACTGCTTGATGGCCTTTTCAACATTGGAGGCTGTCAGCCGTGGATTGTTATGAAAGGCTTCGAACCCGATCTCGAATCGACCCGCAGTATCATGCACCCCATACATGAACAACTGCGTCAGGGATTTGCGCTCGACATGCTCGATTGTCTTCGCCCCCATACGTACCGAGTGCTTCACCGACACCCGAATGGAATCGGGGTCAACGCGATTTTCATCACCGAGGGAAATATGTTCTTCCACGACGCGCCGAACATACTCTTGAAAGGAGGAAAGACCGCCCATCACCCCATGTAAAGCCACTTGGCTCTTGAGCAGTTCCTGTTCCAGCGAGACATAAATTTCCTGGTTCGTCAGGTAACTGTTCTTCAGCCATTGCGGCCAGGCATTTTTGGAAATCAATTGGATCAGTCTGGCCGTGCGTGCCTTTGCATCCTGGCTCAACTCATCCATGCGTTGAGCCGACTCAAGCGAACGAAGAATGTTTTGCACATTCGCGTCCGGGGCTTGGGTCCGACGAAGACAAGCGGCAATGTCGCTGCGTTGCTTATCGAACAGTGTCGAAATGAACGTCTCGAAGAGGTTGCCCTGAACATTCAAATAACGAACATCAGGAACACTTCGAACTTGCTCGGCGTCATCCAGTGAAACGCCTTTGAGCAACTGCGCGCGTTGGTCCCGATCGCCCAAGCGCTCTTGCAGGGTACGGTGCAGTGCCACCGACGTCTCGAATGTTTCCAGCCCCTTGGTCGACGTGTAAAGGATGACCGGATGATCGTTGCCTGGAAAAAGCTCGCCCTGGAATTGGCCATTCAGATGCATGACGAAACAGCAAGCCAGCGTTGCAAATCGCCCATCTTCCAGTTCCACCGAAACGCCATAAGCCGGGGCCTGTGCATTACCTTTGATAAAGCGCTCGAGACTGACTTCTACCTGCGGACTCAGCCCTCCCTCTTGCACCATCGCGCCCAACTCATGCCAGAAAAGCGCCGCATACAAGTCCTGCAGTCCGCTGCTGCGCGAGCCCAATGCACGGCCCTTGGCATCTGTGCCTCGAGCGGCGGCCCAGTATCGATCCAGAACTGCCGTGTATTTTTGCACCAGTGTCTTTAATACGGCGCCAATCAGCGTCCCGAGGGCCACCACATCCAGCCCCTCAACCTGGTCCTGTTCATCCGTGGAGTCGAGCCACTCATAAACACCGTATTGAGCCGCGTCGTAAACAGGTGGGCGCCCACGACTCAGGCATTCCATGAACACGTCCATCAACAAACCCGTCGGCTCTGGATGTTTGATGTCAGAACGACGACGGTTGATAAAGACCCTGCTGATGTAAACCTCCGGCAACAACTGCTGAAGTTCATTGAACAGGACATCCTGCAAAACCGCCTTGAACGACGGGATTTTTTTCAGCGCTTCACCAATAGAAGTTAAGGAATCATTAATATTGATCAAATTTTGCTGAGTTACTAGCGCTTGGACAGTCATATACATCTTCCATTAAATACACTTCAAAAACGAGGCCACCACATAACGCCTCAACCAGTGCAATTAACGTAATCCAAAAAACACCAGCAACAACACCTTGATATCTTTGCAAAGAATGAAAAAAACCAAACACAAGAACATCACAAAACAGACACACACCTTCATTAAAAATATATTAACCGCACAACCCCAGCATTCTCGCCCTCGCCACGGCATGCGTCCTGCGCTCAACCCCTAACTTTCCATGAATTCGTCGGACATGTGTTTTAACGGTATGCAATGAGATGAACAACTTATCGGCTATTTGTCGATTCGAATTTCCTGACGCAATCAACTCAAGCACTTCCAACTCCCTCAGGCTCAGTGGACTTTCATTAACATCCTTCTCAGAAAACGGCTCGTTATTATCGATAATGTGCAGCTCCGACAAGAACCCGGGACAACGCCTGTTCAACTGCGCCAACAACTGCTGCAAATTACAACGGCTCGCCTTCTGCTCGCCCTTTTCGAAAAACTGCCGGGCACTCTCCTGTTCGCCCACCATGAAGGCCGCCTCGGCCATCGCCAGCAGAAGCTCGGCTTCCAGGCTGACCATCCCGTTTGTTTGCGTGTGCTCAAGCAGGGTGGCGAGCCGAGCCAAGGGATCCTCCACCCGTTGCAGTTTGACCTCGGCCAGAATCAACAAATACTCAATCCGCGGAATCAACTCCAGTGTCGCCGGTGGGGCCTGCCGGGCCTGTGGCCCCCGATAGTGTCTGAGCACCCGACTCAACGCTTCACACACCAGTTCGGGACGCCCCTGTTGCAACCAGCACTGACTGCTGACCTGCAACAGAGCGCCACGGTAGACCGTGTCCGGAATCTGCCGCTGCTGCATCAATCGCTCGGCATCACGCAGGCGGACGAAGGCTTGGGCGTAGTCGCCCTGATTGGCCGCCAGTTGTGCCTGCCCGAGAAAACCGTACAGCGCACGCTTGTCTTGATTACGAACGCAGTCCTCCAACCCGGCCTGAAAAAAATCCGCTGCCCGTTCATCCAGTCCCTGACACAAGGCCAGTCGCCCGCGACGCAAGGCGATTCGCCCCAGTAGAGGCGCAGCGCGGTCAGATTGCTGGCAAAGCAGTTCATGAACATTGGCGAGCAGACTTTCAGCGCGCCCGGGGGCTCCACGTTGCTCCAGCAACTGCGCATGATCGAGTTCCATCAGCCCCTCGAACACCAACGAACCTTGTGCCCGCGCCACGCACAGCGCCTCGCGGTTATGGGCTTGCGCCATGTCGAGTTCGCCCCTGAGCAGTGCCTGTTGCGTCAGGCCGGACAAACACATCAGCCGTGCCGTCCAACAGTCGGGATCGAGTGAGTTCAACGCATCAAGAAAGTGCCCGCGAGAAGTCTCCATGTGCCCCTGCAAATGCAGTAACCAACCCTGCAGGGCCTGCCAACGGGCAATCAATCGCCGCTCGAGCATCGCCGAGGGCTGAGGCATGAAATGCGCCAAACGAACGATGCAGGTGCTCGCCTGTTCGAAACGTCCGGCGAACAACAATGCGGCGGTAATCAATCCCACCAGCTGCGGGCTGCACAGCGTCAGTTCCTCGCCTTGTTGCTCATGCAAACGCAACAACAGCACCACCGTCTGCTCCTCGAACAACTGCTCGAAACTGAAATGCTGCAACAGGCTGACCGCCACTTCGTACTCCTCGGCGAGCAATGCCTGTTCGAAGGCCGATTTCCAGTCCTGCTCGGCGCAAAACCACTGGCAGGCACGCCGATGCCAGGAGCGTCCCGCCGGCCAGGGCTCATCGCGCAGCAACTGGGTGAATGGGGTGAAAATCTGCAGCCAGTCGGTGGAGTCCCGCCAGGGCTCGATAAAACAGCCCAGCGCTTGCAAGGTCCTCAGGTACTGCGCACCCTCCCCGGCCCCGAACAGGTGATCGCATAGCCGGGCATTGAAGCGTGGCAAGTGGGCCAGCACGCGCCAGGCCTCGCTCAACTCTGGCGTCAGCGAGCTGAACAACTCGTGCTCCAGGTAATCGAGCAAGGTGTCCGCCCGCCCCTGGGGTTTGTCCTGGCGCGACCAGTCGCATTTCTGCAGCAGCGCAATGCGCACACCGGCACACCAGCCGCCGGTACGCTGGACGATCCGACTGGCCACCTTGCTCGCCTGATCCGGTACCCAGGGGCGCAACAGCTGCTCGACTTCATCCGAGGTAAAAGCCAGCGAAGCACTCTCGCACTCGTACAACTCATCATCGAGCAACAGCCGAGGCCAGTTGCATGGCGGCCGGCGACGGGCGCCCAGCCACCAGGTCAGCATCGGACTGCCGATCGCCAACATGCGATCCAATAGCGAGTCCAGCTCCGGGTTCGGCAGCCGGCAATAGTCATCGAGAAACAGCCAGGTCGGCGCCTGCAATCGCGCCAGATAGCTCAGCAATCCGCTTTCATCCGATGAAGCCAGCCCCAGCATCTGTGCCAGACGATGACGAAAATCGGCCGCGCTCGACGCCTCGCCGGACAAGGGCAACCAATGCACCCGGCACTGGGTTGGCGCCTGCAAAAAACACTCGGCGAGCAGCGCACTCTTGCCACTGCCGGCGGGGGCGCAGAGCAATTTCACCCGTGCCGTGGAGGCCAGTAACGGCTCGGTCAGGCGAGCCCGCGACAGGTGATGCGAGGACAGGCGAGGCAGGAATCCAGAACGGTCCGGACACGGAGACATGGCGGTCATTGCGGCGTGCCTTTTTATAATTGTCCGACAACCCTAACCCTCTCCAACCCGCTTGTTGAGAGGTATTCAGCACGCTGATTGGCGCCCATAAAAAAGGCGACCCGCAGGTCGCCTCTCGTGATTGCCAATGTATCAAAACCCTTACCGGACACCCTCGGCGCGCAGGGCCGACGGTGTGTAGTCGGCAGCCTTGGCCTCGAAGCCGAATTCGAAACTGCGCTTCTCTTCGTTCTTCATTCCCAGGGCAATGTATCGACCGGCAATGATGTCGTAGAGCGCCTCGAGGGTGTAGGCCGGCGTCTGGTGATCGTAGTAATACTGGGCATGACCTTCGCCCACCCGCCACAGTTGACCGCGACCGTCGTAATGATCCGCCAACGCCACTTGCCAGCTGTCTTCGTCGAGGTACATATGGCGTTTGGCGTAGATGTGCCGCTCGCTTGGCTTGACCGTGCCGACCACTTCCCAGACCCGGTGCAACTCGTAGCGGGTCAAGTCCTGGTTGATGTGCCCGGCCTTCACCACGTCATCGTACTTGAGGCTCGGCGAGTCGAGTTTGTAGCTGTTGTAGGGGATGTACATTTCCTTTTTGCCGATCAGTTTCCAGTCGTAGCGATCGGGTGCGCCGGAGAACATGTCGAAGTTGTCCGAGGTGCGCAGACCGTCAGCTGCAGTGCCCGGCCCGTCGTAGGCCACTTGCGGCGCGCGACGTACCCGACGTTGACCGGCGTTGTAGATCCACGCCAGACGCGGCTCTTTCACCTGGTCGAGGGTTTCGTGCACCAGCAGCACGTTCCCCGCCAGCCGCGCCGGCGCGGTCACCGACTGCTTGAAGAAGGTCAGCACGTTGGCGGCTTTGTCCGGGTCCAGGTCCTTCATCAGTTGCGGTACGGCGATTTCTTCCTCGAAGCGGATCGACGTGTAGCTGCCGTTGGTCTGCGGGGTCACCTGGGTGATGATGCGTCGCTGATTACCGCCGTGGTAACGGGTGACGTGGTTCCACAACACCTCGACGCCGTTCTTCGGAATCGGGAACGCGTAGTAGCGGTTGCCGGTGAAATTGGCCAGGCCGTTACCGTCGTTGATGCTGGTCACGTTCAGCGCGCTGCGCTTGGCCGACTCGTAGATTTCCGGCGGCAGGGCGACGGTACGATGGGTCGGGTAGACCGGAATTTTGTAGGTTTCCGGGTAGCGCTTAAACATCGCCACCTGACCATCCGAGAGCTTGTCCTTGTACTTGTCGACGGTTGCGGCGGTGATGGTGAACAGCGGTTTTTCACTGGCGAACGGGTCGGCCAGAAAGCCTTTGCTATCGACCGCGCCAGCGTTTTTCGGGATGCCGCCGGTCCAGGCCGGGATCGAACCATCGGCGTTACCGGCCTTCTCGGCGCCCAGCGGCGTGAGGGTGGCACCGAGCTTGTTGGCTTCTTCCGGCGAGACCGCCGCCATCACGTTGGCGGCCAGCAGGCTCAGGGCCAGGGCGCCGCATTGCAGAATCATCTTGCGCATTGAAATCATCCTTCTCAGCCAGATCAGAAGTTCACGCCGAAGCTCAGCGCCAGGAAATCGCGGTCTTCCAGGGTGTTGTAGTCACCGCCGAAGAAGTCGGTGTAACTGAGGCTCGCGGTATAGGTGTTGCGGTAGTCGGCATCGACACCGACGCTGACCGCCTTGGCGCCTTCGTTGAACAACCCGTTGGGGCCGTAGCCGGCGACGTCATGGGACCAGGACAGGTTGGGTTTGAGGTTGATCCCGCCGATCACGTTGGCGTAATCGAGGATCGCCCGGGCACGGTAGCCCCAGGAGGTCGAGGTGACGAAGCCGTCGGTATCGCCGCCGAAACCGTACTGGCCGTAGACCGAATCACGGCCGTAACGCAGCTTGGTCTTGGACTCCAGACCACCGACCCGCACCACCGCTGCTTCACCGACCAGGGTCAGACGTTGGGCGCCCAGCACTTGATCGAAGAAGTGCGTCAGGGTGCTTTGGACCTGGGTAATTTCCTTGCGGCGATAACCGGTGTTGTTGGCACCGGCCGTGGTGGCGATAGGCGATGCGGCGCCGCCAGCGATCGGGTTAAGCAACGCCAGGGTCAGGTCGGTGGTGTTGAGTTGCACCGGAGCGTTGGGCCGGTAGCTGATTTCGCCGGTCCAGGCAGTACCGGTGGGCAAGGTGGTGGAGAAACTCGCGCCGTACAGGCGAATGTCTTCCGGGTATTCGAGGTAGTACTGGCCGCGCCCGAGCATCACGCTTCGGGCCAGGCCCGCACCGCTGCCGGCAGCCAGACTGTTGGCAACACTGACCATGCCCGGCAGGCTGGCCAGTGTCGACAGCCCGGCGGTGGTGGTGCCGACGGTCGGTGTGCGACTGTGGTAATTCATGAAGTAGAGGCCGTATTCGGTGTCGTCACCGAGCCAGCGCAAGGCCGTGCCCCACTGTCCCGAATCCCGGGCATCGCGGTCACCGCCGCGAGGAATGACCACGCCCTCGCGGGTGACCTGGATAGGTTGGCCGAAGGCTGCCGCCAGCGGCGCCAACGGGGCGATCGCCGGGCTGCCGACGGTGTAACCGGTGGTGCAACCATCCGCCGCCACGTCTCCGCCGAAAAAGGTGCCGCAATTGTCGAGAACGGTCTGATCCCACTCCAGTTGGTAGAAACCTTCCACTGTGAGCTGATCGGTCAGGCCTTGGGTGGCGAACAGCATGTTCACCGGAATCAGGCCTTCCTTGATCTCCGCGCCGGGGCGGCGGAAGGCGGAAACGTCCACTGGGTTGATGCTGTTGATCGAGTTGCCGATGAAAGTACTTTCACCCCAACTGACCACCTGCTTGCCGGCACGCACGGTGCCCGGAAGATTGGCGATGGAATAGTTGTGATAGACGAACGCATCGAGGATCTGCGCACCGGAAGACTTGGAGCCTTCCTTGCGACCGCTGTCGCTGATCTGTTTGAACTCGCGGTCTTCATCCTTGAGCTCGAAGTCGTACCAGTACTTGCCACGGACGAACACGCCGGTGTCGCCGTACTTCAATTCGAGGTCGTGGATGCCTTTGAAAATCTTGGAGAAGGTTTCGCCTTTCTTGAAGTTCAGGCGTCCGTCATCACCGGTCGAAGCCTGGCCAG
The DNA here is from genome assembly GCF_017114915.1 of Pseudomonas frederiksbergensis. GTDB lineage: Bacteria > Pseudomonadota > Gammaproteobacteria > Pseudomonadales > Pseudomonadaceae > Aquipseudomonas > Aquipseudomonas frederiksbergensis_I. Next base: position 62,321 of record NZ_JAAUOE010000014.1, on the reverse strand, counting down.
TCCCGCCATTGACGGTGCCCACCAGCGACTTGTCTGCATCGCGCATGCCCCAGCTCGCGCCGACGGACAACGAGGAATCGAACTGCCCCTCGATTTCGCCGATGTTGAATGAAACCGCCTGCGCCTGGGCACAGCAACCCAAGGCCACCGCAGCGGCCAGCGCTTGCGGTTTGAAGATGGCGCGCATTGTTGTTTTTGTCATGCGTCTTCCCCGGTGAGTGACAGAAGGCCCCACCCTACTGCCGGACGCCGGGAGCGATAAGCGCACCAAGGAGGTATTCGCGGTGTACCTCCAAAGGATGAATGCCTGCATGGGGCGGGGTTTTGCGCGGAGTATGGATGGGCTGGATGAAGGGTTATCAGCGGGGCGCATGAGGCGGGTGAGTCGGGTCGTGTAGCAGCCGGAGACTGTTGCCCATACTGCAACAGTGCATGTCTGGAATCGCTATTTTTCCTTTGTGCTCAAGCGCTTATTCTTACCGGGCTTTCACGGCAAACGGCCTGAAAGCGCGCAACGATGGGGAGGATAGACCCACCCCATTGGCGACAGAATCCAGATGATTTGAAGCGCTATTTTCGACTCATCGCCCTGTGTTCACTGACGTTGATTCATTGCTCCTTGATCTACGTCTTGCTTTGGCCGCTGCGTTTGCAGCGGCCTTTTTTATGGGCGATGGGTTTTCAGGCAGGGAGTAATCGGGAGGAGATGACGGGACTCAGGTAAGCCCCGCCAGATGTCACGCAATCAGAGGGAATACTTCTGCAAATTCCCCATCATTTCCTTCAGCGCCTCAATATTGTCCTTCGGATGCGCCGCGCCTTCGAAATCACAAATCTGCTGCCAATGCGCCGCCACATCCTCCGGCGAGAAACCGACCCGCGGATCGAACCCGGCGCCCAGGCTGCGTTCCCAGCGCACCTTGCCCATCCAGCCGCCACCCACTTCGAATAGGCCAGACGTTTCCTGGCAATGCTCGCTGGCCAGGTACACCACCAGCGGGCTGACCAGTTCCGGTTTGAGTTGTTCGAACATCTGTGGCGGGATCAGGCCTTCGGTCATGCGGGTGCCGCCGGTGGGGGCGATGGCGTTGACCAGGATGTTGTTCTTGCGGCCTTCGATGGCCAGTGTGCGGGTCAGGCCGTAGAGGCCGAGTTTGGCCATGCCGTAGTTGGACTGACCGAAGTTGCCATAGATGCCCGAAGTCGACGCGGTGAAGATCACGCGGCCATAGTTTTGCTCACGCATGTGTGGCCAGGCGGCGCGGGTGACCTTGTAGGCGCCTTCGACGTGAACGCGGTAAACCAGGTCCCAGTCACTGTCGTCCATTTTGTGAAAGGTCTTGTCGCGCAGGATACCGGCGTTGTTCACCACGACATCGACGCGGCCGAACGTGTCGAGGGCATTCTGGACGATTTTGTCACCGTCGGTGACGGAGTCATGGTTAGCCTCGGCGGTGCCACCCGCTTCGCGAATTTGCGCCACCACTCGATCGGCAGCCGACGCATTGGCGCCTTCACCTTGAGCCGAGCCGCCGAGATCATTGACCAGCACTTTGGCGCCCTGTCTTGCGAACAGCAATGCGTGCGCCCGCCCCAAGCCGCCGCCCGCACCCGTGACAATCACGACTTTATCTTCGAAGCGCACAGACTCATTCATGGGGAACTCCAGCAGGCCAGGGGGACAATGGGTACGAGTGTCAGGCACAGGGCTGCCAGTCACAATGAACACGGGGGCGGCTGAATGGTGCGCGATAAGGCAGCGGGATAGTCAGGAACACGCCAACTTGAGCGGCGGTGCAACCCGCCGGTCGCGAAACTCCAGATAGTGTTTGAGCACCTGCGCCGGCGCTTCAATTTGCGGGTAATGGCCGATCTCGGGCAGCAGGACGGTGTCCGGGGCGGGAATCAGTTGCCGATAGCGCGCCACCATGTGCGCGCCGGAAACCGGATCGACCTCGCCATTGATGAATCGCAGCGGCACTTCGCCGCGCTGCATGGCGCTGACCCAACGCTCACGCTGGACCCGCCGTTGCGGGATATAACCGATCAACTTGTGCATGATCCGCTGCCCGTGATTGCTGTCGACCAGGCTCCAGAAATCATCCAGTTCACTTTCAGTGGGCCGGGTCTGCGGACCGAAAATCTGCTTGAAACTCTTCACCAGAGCGTCCCGGGAAAAAACCAATCCGATCATCCAGCCCAAGGGGCTAAGCAGGAGTTTTTGCATCAACACCGGGCGATGGGTTTCGGGAAACAATCCACCATTGAGGAACACGCAGCTGGCGATATGAGCGCGCGCTTCGTAGTGCCGCGCCAAGAGTTCCTGGGCCACGCTGTCGCCATAATCGTGTGCCAACACATGCAGCGGTTGCTCAATGCTCAGATGCGCCAGTAACGCCTGCTGCAGATCGGCCTGTTCCAGCAGGCTGTAGTTGTGGTTCACCGGTTTGGCCGAATCGCCGAAGCCGAGCATGTCGCAGGCAATCACCCGATAGCGCTGCGCCAGCGGCTGCCACAGGTAATGCCAGTCCCAACTGGCGGTCGGGAAGCCATGGATCAGCAACAGCGGCTCGCCCTGCCCCGCGGCCCAATAGCGGATGGTCTGACCGTGGAAGACGAACGTCTGACTGCGTTTGCGCCAGACACACAAAGGAATCTCGGCGAGGCCCATTTAGAGTTTGTAACCCGGGTCTTGTTTATCGAGTTTGCGCAGCAGCGCCGGCCAGGCCAGCGCACCACCCATCCCTTGAGCACTTTTGGTGACGCCGGCGATCATCGCCTTGGCGCCCGCCAGAATCTGCGGTTTGATGGCGATCAGCTCCACGCCACCGTTCTGCGCCAGCACCTGAATCTCGGTGCCCGACACCTTGGCCGAGATGTGCGTGAAGATCAGATCGTCCCGGCCGTGCAAGGCGACCAGGCGATAACAGGCAGCCAGATCGACCCGGGTCTGCCACTCGGCGGTACTGACTTTATCCTGGAGACTGTGTGGCGACGGGACGGGGGCTACGCTCACGGCAAGGATCTCTTTTTATTGTTCTGGGTTCTTATTGTTCACTGACGTTACAGCAGTCTAGTCAGCCCCCGGAGTTCGGCCAGTTGCATTGGCAGCCAGCTTGGTGACCGAACGAGTCAGCGCGCGGGTGAGCCTGGATCCATGTCAGCGCACTGCCGCCAATAAAGGCCGGTCAGCCCCGCAGAACGCTGACCAGGTCCGCCAGCCACGGCTCGGCGTCGGTTTCCGGCGTTACGGTTTCGCTGGCATCAAGACGCAGCATCGGCAGGACTTCGCGCACGCCCAGTTCGCCGAACAACTCACGCATTTGCTCACCGCCGCCGCAGAACGTATCGCCATAACTGGAGTCGCCCAGCCCGATAACGGCACCCGGCAAGCCACGCCAGGCGGCGGGCAATTGATCGCGGATCATCGAATACAGCGGTTGCAGGTTGTCCGGCAACTCGCCCATGCCCGTGGTCGAGGTCACCGCCAGAAATGCTTCCGGGCCAAAGGCCTGTACATCGGCGAGGGTCGCGCGTGGGTTGTGCCAGGTTTGAAAACCGGCGGTGTTCAAAATGCTCGCAGCGTGGCGGGCGACTTCTTCAGCCGTGCCGTACACCGAGCCGGAAAGGATGGCGACTTTCATCAATCTGTTCCTGAAGCTGAGTAAAAGGCCGGGATATTAACAGCACGGCCTTCATTGATCTTTTAGAATGCAGAGGCTGAACCTGCCATGTTCAAATCGACGAACGGCTCAAACCAATCTGCGAATTAATGGTCATTTACTACAATCACCGATGACTTTGTAATTATTCCTTTCGAGCAAATCATGCAGCGCGACGCACTCCTGACCCAGGATGAGCTGGATTTTATCCAGAACATGCAACACAACCCGCAGCTCAATGTGCGGGATGCGACGTCCAGTCTGCTGGTCAATGGCGGTTCGCAGATTCGTGATTTGCTCACGCGCCTGGCCGCTCATGAGCAAGTCACCATCCAGGCCACTTTCGAAAATCAGCAAATGACCTTCCCGCTGCACCTGGTGGAAGATGAATTTCACGCCATGCATCTACGCCTCGGCGTCCCCAGCATTTACGAAGACGGGCCGATGATCCGGCCATGGCGCCTGGCGCTCGAAGAGCCGGTTGCGCTGGAAAATGCCAAGGGGCAACCCGGCACGATGTGGGTGCACGAAATATCGTTCAAAGGGGTTTTGCTGGAAGTTCGCAACAAGACCAAGGCACCCAAGCATTTCGCGTTGTGGTTCAGCCCTTCAGGCTACGAGCGGATTGCGTTGCGCGGCACCTTCGAGCGTGAAACCGAACAGGGTTTCTACGCCTACGAGTTGAGCCAGAGCGACAAGGATGAAACCGAACGTCTGCGTCAGTACATCCTTCAGCAGCATCGCCTGACTCACCCCGCACTGCATACCTGATCTCAGGTATCCAGGTTTCCCGCCAGGAACTGTTTCAGACGCTGGCGCATCAACGATCCCTCGTTTCCCAGGCAACCAATCGACGACCCGGCCAGGCTCTCCTGCGCCAAGTCCGACGCATCCCCGGCCAGCAATAGCTGACAATCCAGGCTCATGGCCAGGCGTTTCAAACGCCGTGGCAGCTCGGAGGCAGGCACGTGATTGGAAAACAACACCAGCACATCTGGCTTGCTTCTCTGACAGACCAGCGTCAGTTCATCGAATGGCTGGCCGACAGTCAACATCCGGATATTGGTCTCGGTGCCGCCGAGCAGTAACGCCGCGACCAACAATTCGAGCTCATGGCACTGACAGTCCAAAGCGCTGAGCAGCACGCGGCGTGTTTGCGCGGAGCGCATCAGCAATAGACGTTTCGATACTCGAGAACGTAAAAAGGCATCCAGGAACAGCCACTCGCTGGTCAGGCCGAACGTCTCCTGGCGCTGCAACAATTGCTTCCAGAGCGGAATCAGAATGTCTTGAAACACCACGGTCTGGGAGTAACTGGAAAAGATCTGTCCATAGATTCTCTCCAGTTGAATGTCGTCAAAAGCACTGACGGCAGCCTGGACCTGCTCTTGCCATTGCGCGCAGTCAACCTGCAACCGTTCGTCGGAGATGATCGGCGGTTCGGTCTTGCTGAGTATTTTTCCAACCTTGCTGACGGCAACACCGCGCTCGATCCAGCCAAGGATGCTGCGAACTCGCTCGATATCGGTCATCGAATACAAACGGTGCCCACTTTCGGTGCGCGTGGGCAGTATCAGACCGTAGCGTCGCTCCCATGCTCTTAGCGTGACTGGATTGACCCCCGTCAGACGCGCTACCTCACGAATCGGAAACAGGTCTTCTCGAATCAGGGAGGTACTGGAGGGTAAGCCAGGCGCAATGTCGGTTTGCACAGGCATCATAGATCAACGTCCATGTATGAATTCGGACACATTTTAACTCTCCTGCCCCGGCAGTATTCAACACATCGTTGAACTAATTAGCACTGACGTCCCAGACATAATCAGGAATAATCCTTGCTTGTCCCAAGATGCAGCCCACCACCCCGGCGCTGCGTCTGGCGAAGCTCTTATCCGGAGCGACGCGTTTGTCATTGGAGATACACAATGTCTACTTCCCCCGTCACGCTGATGGTTGCGCGTCGCGTCGCCGATGGGCGCTATCAGGACCTGATGGCCTGGTTGCGCGAAGGCGAACAATTGGCCACCGACTTCCCCGGCTATCTCGGCTCCGGCGTGCTCGCTCCGCCACCCGACGATGATGAATTCCAGATTATCTTCCGCTTCGCCGACGAGCAGACCATGCACGCCTGGGAGCATTCCGCGTCGCGTACTGCCTGGCTGGGCCGCGGCAGCGATCTGTTTGCCCATCCTTCAGAGCATCGGGTCAGAGGCATCGATGGCTGGTTCGGTGCGGTCGGGCAACGTCCCCCGCGCTGGAAACAGGCCGTGGCCATCTGGCTGGCGTTCTTTCCGGTGTCCCTGCTGTTCAACTTCGTGCTGGGGCCGCTGCTGGCTGAAACAAGTTTGCTGACCCGCGTGTTCGTCAGCACCCTGTGCCTGACGCCACTGATGGTTTATTTCTTCATTCCACTGTCGACCCATCTGCTGGCCGGATGGCTGAACACCGCACCGCAACGATCGTTGCCCGCTGAGCCTTCCACTCAAAATCGTTAAAAGATCGCAGGCTGCGCCAGCTCCTACACAAGCGCCAATGTCCCGCGTCCCTGTAGGAGCTGGCGTAGCCTGCGATCTTTTCGGGACAAGGCACGGCTTGTCGCTGGTATAGTTTTGCGACAACCGCGACGCGAGCCGTTCATGACCTCTTCCGCAGCCCCCATCCTCATCACCGGTGCCGGCCAACGTGTCGGCCTGCACTGTGCGCAGCGTTTGCTCGAAGACGGCCATCCGGTCATTTTCAGCTACCGCAGCGAACGCCCCGGCGTAAAGACCCTGCGCGACCTGGGAGCGACGGCGGTGTTCGCGGACTTTTCCAGCGAAGGCGGGATCCTCGCCTTCATCGGCGAACTGAAGAACCACACCGACAGCCTGCGGGCGATTATCCATAACGCCTCCGAATGGCTGGCCGAGACCCCAGGCACCGAAGCCGCATCCTTCACCCAAATGTTCAGCGTACACATGCTGGCGCCCTATCTGATCAACCTGCACTGTGCCGACTTGCTCAAACGCTCAAGCCCCGCCGACATCGTCCACATTAGCGATGACGTGACTCGCAGGGGCAGCAGCAAACACATCGGCTACTGCGCCAGCAAAGCCGGGCTCGACAGCTTGACCCTGTCCTTTGCCGCGAAATACGCCCCAGCCATCAAGGTCAACGGTATCGCGCCAGCCCTGCTACTGTTCAATCCCGACGACGACGCGGCGTACCGCGCCAGGGTTCTGGCCAAATCGGCACTGGGTATCGAGCCTGGCAGCGAAGTGATTTACCAGAGCCTGCGTTATTTGCTCGATAACCCTTATGTCACCGGCACGACCCTGACCGTCAATGGCGGACGGCACGTCAAGTAATCCGCCCTTGCGAGGATGTTCCATGAACTTATCCCTGCCCCAAAACTTTCGCGAGATCCTGATCGGCCTCGGTGAAAATCCCGACCGCGAAGGGCTGCAAGACACCCCGGTGCGCGCCGCCAAGGCGATGCAATACCTGTGTCATGGCTATGAACAAAGTGTTGAAGAAATCGTCAACGGCGCGCTGTTCGCCTCCGACAACGATGAAATGATCATTGTCGACAACATCGAGTTGTACTCGCTGTGTGAACATCACATGCTGCCCTTCATCGGCAAGGCGCATGTGGCTTATATTCCGACGGGCAAGGTGCTGGGCCTGTCGAAAATTGCGCGGCTTGTGGATATGTTCGCCCGCCGCCTGCAAATCCAGGAAAACCTCACCCGGCAAATCGCCGAAGCCGTGCAGCAAGTGACCGACGCCGCCGGTGTCGCGGTGGTCATCGAAGCCCAGCACATGTGCATGATGATGCGCGGCGTCGAGAAACAGAATTCGACCATGAACACCTCGGTGATGCTCGGTGCCTTCCGCGAGTCGAGCAACACCCGCCAGGAGTTCCTGCAATTGATTGGACGGAGCAAGTAGCAATGCCACAACTTCAACCAGGAATGGCACGCATCCGGGTCAAGGACCTGTGTTTGCGGACTTTCATCGGGATCAACGAGGACGAAATCCTCAACAAGCAGGACGTGCTGATCAACCTGACCATCCTGTATGCCGCCCAGGATGCAGTACGAGACAACGACATCGATCATGCGTTGAACTACCGCACCATCACCAAGGCGATCATCGCCCACGTGGAGGGCAACCGCTTCGCCCTGCTCGAGCGGCTGACCCAGGAGTTGCTGGACCTGGTCATGGTCAACGATTCGGTGCTATACGCCGAAGTCGAAGTCGACAAGCCCCACGCCTTGCGCTTCGCCGAGTCAGTATCGATTACGCTTGCAGCGAGACGCTAGCTTCAAGCTTCAAGCGCCAGGCTGTAAACTTCGAGCCACCGCAACCTATCCTGCAGCTCGAAGCTTGCCGCTTGCAGCTGTCTTGCAGAGACCTCTCATGAACGATCAACAACGCCTGGAACTTGAAGCCGCCGCCTTTCGCCGGCTGGTTGCCCACCTGGACAGCCGCAAGGACGTGCAGAACATCGACCTGATGAACCTCTCGGGTTTCTGCCGCAACTGCCTGTCCAAGTGGTACAAGGCCGCCGCCGATGAACGCCAGATCGACGTCAGCCTCGACGAAGCCCGCGAAGTGGTTTACGGCATGCCGTACGCCGAGTGGAAAGCCCAATACCAGAAAGAAGCCAGCGCCGACCAACAAGCGGCGTTCGCCAAAGGGAAACCCAATGAGTGATTTGAACACCCTGCGCGCCAGCCTCAAGAGCGGCGAACATGCTTTCGCCGATACCCTGGCGTTCATCGCCGCCGGTTACGACTATCAACCCCAGGCCTTCAACAACGGCGGTGTGGAAAATGCCGCCGGGCAGAACGAAGGTTCGTGCAAGACCCTGGGTCTGGCGCTGCTGGAAGGCCTGAGCGATGAAGAGGCTCTGCTGGCATTCGGTGAGCATTACCGCTCGGTGGTGGCCACGCCGGAAGGCAGCGACCACGGCAATATCCGGGCGTTGATTGCCCATGGCCTGGCCGGCGTCAAGTTCACTCAGCAGCCGCTGACACGCCTGTAGGAGCTGGCTTGTGTAGGAGCTGGCTTGTGTAGGAGCTGGCTTGTGTAGGAGCTGGCTTGCCAGCGAAGGCATCCTGAAGAGCGATACACATTCAAGGCCCCCTTCGCCAGCAAGCCGGCTCCTACGGATTGGGTACACCATCAATCCCGATCCACATCCCGACTTTTAAGATTGACCCGGCAACTTTATTTCGTTTGCCGGGCACCTCTGCTCGCGGCTTAGATAAAAAGAAGCCCCCCTTCTTCAGAGTCAGCCCTCCATGCGCAGCGAATCCATCAGCCAGTCGATCTCCATCGTTCACCCTGTCAGCCTCAGCCACGGCAAAAACGCCGAGGTCTGGGACACCGACGGCAAACGCTACATCGACTTTGTCGGCGGCATCGGCGTGCTGAACCTCGGCCATTGCCATCCGCGCATCGTCGAGGCCATTCGTGAACAGGCCACCCGACTGACCCACTACGCGTTCAACGCGGCTCCCCATGTGCCTTACCTCGAACTCATGGATCGCCTGGCTGCGTTCATTCCGGTGGATTACCCGGTCAGCGGCATGCTCACCAACAGCGGCGCGGAAGCGGCGGAAAACGCCCTGAAGATTGTCCGTGGCGCCACCGGGCGCACCGCGATCATTGCCTTTGACGGCGCCTTCCACGGTCGCACGCTCGCCACCCTCAACCTCAACGGCAAAGTCGCCCCCTACAAACAGAAAGTCGGCGTGCTGCCAGGCCCGGTGTACCACCTGCCCTTCCCCAGCAAAGATAATGACGTGACCTGTGCCGAGGCCCTGAAGGCCATGGATCGGCTGTTCAGCGTCGAGATCGACGTGAATGACGTGGCCTGTTTTATCGTCGAGCCGGTGCAGGGCGAAGGCGGCTTTCTGGCGATGGATGTGGAGTTCGCCCAGGCGCTGCGGCGATTCTGTGATGACAAAGGCATCCTGCTGATCGCCGATGAAATCCAGTCCGGCTTCGGCCGCACCGGCCAGCGGTTTGCATTCTCGCGCCTGGGCATTGAGCCGGACCTGATCCTGCTGGGCAAAAGCATTGCCGGCGGCGTGCCGCTGGGTGCGGTCGTCGGGCGCAAATCGCTGGTCGACAACTTACCCAAGGGCGGATTGGGCGGCACCTACTCGGGCAATCCCATCGCCTGCGCCGCCGCGTTGGCGACCCTGGACGAAATGAGTGATGTACATCTGCACACATGGGGCACGCAACAGGAAGAAGCGATTGTCAGCCGCTACGAGACCTGGCGAACCCGCGAACTGTCACCGTATCTGGGCCGTTTGACTGGCGTGGGTGCAATGCGTGGCATCGAACTGATCAATGCCGACGGCACACCGGCGTCGGCGCAGCTGACACAGCTGCTGGCCCTGGCGCGAGACTCGGGTTTGCTGCTGATGCCCAGCGGCAAGTCGCGTCACATCATTCGGCTGCTCGCGCCATTGACCACTGAGGCCGCCGTGCTGGAGGAAGGGCTGGATATTCTTGAGGCGTGCCTGGCGAAATTGTCCTGAGGCCGAATCGTCTGCCCACAAAAAAACCGGCCAAGGCCGGTTTTTTGTTTTCTACGCAATCAGAACGAAGCGTTCTGCAGACCGTCGAGGTAACGCTCGGTGTCCAGGGCCGCCATGCAACCGGCGCCGGCCGAGGTGATGGCTTGACGGTAAACGTGGTCAGCCACGTCACCGGCAGCGAAGATGCCTTCGACGCTGGTGGCAGTAGCGTTGCCATCACGGCCGCCCTGTACAACCAGGTAGCCGTCTTTCAACGTCAGCTGACCTTCGAACAACGAAGTGTTCGGGGTGTGGCCGATGGCGATGAACACGCCGTCGACTTTGATTTCGTCGAAGCTGCCATCGTTGTTCTTCAGGCGAGCACCGGTCACGCCCATGTTGTCGCCCAGCACTTCATCCAGGGTCGCGTTCAGCTTCAGGATGATCTTGCCCTCGGCAACCCGGGCATTGAGCTTGTCGATCAGGATCTTCTCGGCGCGGAAAGTTTCGCGACGGTGAATCAGGGTCACGGTGCTGGCGATGTTGGCCAGGTACAGCGCTTCTTCGACAGCGGTGTTACCGCCACCGACCACAGCCACTGGCTTGTTGCGATAGAAGAAACCGTCGCAGGTTGCGCAGGCCGAAACGCCTTTGCCCATGAAGGTTTCTTCCGACGGCAGGCCCAGGTAACGCGCGCTGGCACCGGTGGCGATGATCAGGGCATCGCAAGTGTAAGTCGCGCTGTCGCCGATCAGGGTGTACGGCTTGGCGGCGAAGTCCACGGCATTGATGTGATCGAACACGATCTCGGTTTCAAAGCGCTCGGCGTGTTCCTGCATGCGCTGCATCAGGGCCGGGCCGGTCAGGCCATGGACATCGCCTGGCCAGTTGTCGACTTCGGTGGTGGTGGTCAGTTGACCGCCGGCCTGCATGCCGGTGATCAGCAGTGGCTTGAGGTTGGCACGGGCCGCATAGACCGCGGCGCTGTAACCGGCAGGGCCGGAACCGAGAATAATCACTCGCGAATGACGAACTTCAGACATGACCTGCTCCTGTTGACCGGCCCGAAACACTGGGCGCGGAACGCCGGATTGCCGGCGGGAATAAAAAAGGACCGTTGAAAGCACTTGGGGAAGGCTTGGGCTCGACAGTCCTGTAAAAAGATTGGGTGCAGCGTATCGAGGGGGCGAAGATTAAGGAAATACGGTTTAACAATCCAGCTCATAGGCGGTCTCTATGTCGTTGCCATGAATGCATAGACGCCTTTGTTACCGTTAATGTCGATGCCACTACCGCGCTTTCGCCTGTCAGGCAAAGCCGGTAAGGTCGGCGCGTTTACCTCTGCTAGGAGCACGTTATGCCCGCCCCTGTTCTGTCCGGCCCGCAATACCTGCGCGAAGGCCTCAAACTGATCCTGAGTCCCGGCCTGCGTCTGTTCGTGTTGTTGCCGCTGGCAATCAATCTGGTGCTGTTCGTCGGATTGATCTATCTGGCCGGCCATCAGTTCAGCCTGTGGGTCGATACGCTGATGCCGTCCCTGCCCGATTGGCTGAGTTTTCTCAGCTACATCCTCTGGCCACTGTTCGTGGTGCTGGTGGTGCTGATGGTGTTCTTTACCTTCACGATGCTCGCCAACGTCATCGCCGCGCCGTTCAACGGCTTCCTGGCGGAGAAAGTCGAAGTGGTGGTGCGCGGCACCGACGACTTCCCGGCCTTCAGCTGGGGCGAACTGATCGCCATGATCCCCCGCACCCTGGCCCGGGAAATGCGCAAGCTCGGTTACTTCCTGCCAAGGGCCATCGGGCTGTTCATCCTGTCGTTCATCCCGGTGGTCAACATCATCGCCGCGCCGCTGTGGCTGCTGTTCGGGGTGTGGATGATGGCGATCCAGTACATCGACTACCCGGCAGACAACCACAAGCTTGGGTGGAACGAGATGCTCGCCTGGCTGCGGCAGAAACGCTGGCAGAGCATGAGCTTCGGCGCGATGGTGTATCTGGTACTGATGATTCCGGTGGTCAACATCCTGATGATGCCGGCGGCCGTGGCCGGTGCGACGTTGTTTTGGGTGCGTGAGCGTGGGGCGGAGAATCTGGTGGCAGAGCGCCGTTAACCGCGTCACAAATCCGTCTTTCAACCGTCACAATGACGACATGGCCTCAGCCGACACTGAGGTCATGACGACAGCTCTGCATATCACTCTGATCACCGAAACCTTCCCACCGGAAATCAACGGCGTGGCCAATACCCTTGGCCGCTTGTTCGACGGTTTGCGCGCGCGTGGACATCAGGTGGAGTTGATACGGCCACGTCAGGGCGGCGACCCAGTCATGGGCAGTAACGATGAGTTGCTGCTGTGTCGGGGCTGGCCGCTGCCGGGTTATCCCGGCTTGCAATGGGGTCAGTCGTCGATGCACAAGCTGCTGCGGCGCTGGAAGCGTCATCGCCCGGACGTGTTGTACATCGCCACCGAAGGGCCGCTGGGGTTGTCGGCGTTACGCGCGGCGCGGCGTCTGGGGATTTCGGTGGTCAGCGGTTTTCATACCAATTTTCAGCAGTACTCCAGCCAGTATGGGCTCGGGTTGCTGACGCGCTTGCTGACCCACTACTTGCGCTGGTTTCACAATCGCTCAACCCTGACCCTGGTGCCCAGCGCCAGCCAGCGACTGGAACTGGAGCGTCGCAGTTTCGAGCGCCTGGCGTTGCTCTCTCGCGGCGTCGACAGCCAGTTGTTTCATCCGGCCAAACGGCTGAAGCCGCTGCGTGAGCAATGGGGACTGGCCGAGGATGACATTGCCTTCATCCACGTAGGACGCTTGGCTACAGAAAAAAATCTAGGCTTGCTCAAGCGCAGTTTCGACACACTGAAAACGACTTATCCACAGCGCAACATGAAATTGATTGTGGTCGGTGACGGCCCGCAACGATCGGAGCTGGAGAAGGCCCTGCCCGAGGCGATTTTCTGCGGTTCCCAACGCGGCGAAGCCCTGGCCAGTCACTATGCGTCGGGGGATGTGTTTCTGTTTCCGAGCCTGACCGAAACCTTTGGCAATGTGGTGCTTGAAGCATTGGCCTCGGGATTGGGGGTGGTGGCGTACGATCAGGCCGCGGCGGCTCAGCATATTCGCCATGGCTACAACGGCGTACTGGCCATGCCCGGGGATGAACAGGCGTTTTGCGATGCGGCACGTTGGCTGCTGGAGGAACGCGAAACCTTGCGCTGCGTGCGGCTCAATGCCCGTCAGCATGCAAGCCGTCAGGGCTGGGCGGCGATTATCGAGCAGTTCGAGGGGCAGTTGCGGGGGGCTTGCCACGATCCTCGTGGCGAGGGGGCTTGCCCCCGTTCGGCTGCAGAGCAGTCGTAAATCCGGGTACTGCGGTGTGCCTGGTAGAAATGAGTTGCCAGGGTCAGGGGCCGCTTCGCGGCCCAACGGGGGCAAGCCCCCTCGCCACATTAAACCAGCGTCATCAACGCCTCACGGCTGAACGGCAAAATGTCCTGCTCACGACCGTCGCGCACTTTGTGCGCCCAGTCCGGGTCCACCAGCAATGCACGACCCACCGCCACCAGATCGAACTCATCGTTATTCAACCGCTCCAGCAGTTTTTCCAGGCTGGCCGGCTGCGCGATCTTGTCGGTGTTGACCATGAATTGCAGGAACTCGCCATCCAGGCCGACGCTGCCGACGGTGATGGTCGGCTTGCCGGTGAGCTTGCGGGTCCAGCCGGCCAGGTTCAGTTCGGAACCGTCGAACTCCGGCTCCCAGAAACGCCGCGTCGAGCAGTGGAAAATGTCCACGCCGGCGTCGGACAACGGCTTGAGGAATTCGCCCAACGCCTCCGGTGTCTGCACCAGACGCGCGGTGTAGTCCTGCTGCTTCCACTGGGAGAACCGGAAGATGATCGGGAATCCCTCTCCGACCGCTGCACGTACCGCCTGAATCAATTCGATGGCGAAGCGCGAACGGTTGGCCAGGCTGCCACCGTATTCGTCGGTGCGCTGGTTGCTGCCTTCCCAGAAGAACTGATCCACCAGATAACCGTGGGCACCGTGGATTTCCACGCCGTCCATGCCGATGCTCCGGGCGTCTTTGGCCGCCTGGGCGAACGCGGCGATCACGTCCTGGATATCCTGTCGGGTCATGCCGTGAACCACGACCTGACCGTCCTTCAACTTTTCCGACGGACCGTAACCCGGCACGCTGGCATCCGGCTCGGTGCCGATACGACGAACGCTGCCCACATGCCACAGTTGCGGAACGATCTTGCCACCCTCGGCATGCACCGCGTCGACAACTTTCTTCCAGCCAGCCAATGCGGCTTCACCGTAGAAGTGCGGCACGTTCGGGTAGCCGTTGGAGGCCTTGTGACCGACGGTGGTGCCTTCGGTGATGATCAGGCCAACACCGGCGGCGGCGCGACGACGGTAGTATTCGATCACTTTGGAATTGGGCACGCCGCCCGGCGAAAACGAGCGGGTCATCGGTGCCATGACGACGCGGGTCGGCAGTTCGAGAGCGCCGAGGTGAAAAGGCTTGAACAGGGCTTTGACAGGCATGGGACGCTCCACGGGACATAGACTTTATGACGCCGATAATATGGAGAGTATCCAGCCTTGAACAGCACTATTGATTTGGGTGATTAAGAGTCAAAAGACAGAACGGATTGTAGGAGCGAGGCTTGCCCGCGAAGGCGTCATGTCAGTCAGCAATGATGTCGACTGACATGACGCCTTCGCGGGCAAGCCTCGCTCCTACAAGGGGATATCAGCTCAACGCTTTTTCGATAGCCTGGACGACAGAAGGATCATCCGGCGCCGTACGCGGCGAGAACCGCGCCAATACGCGACCGTCCTTGCCCAGCAGGAATTTTTCGAAGTTCCAGGTGATATCGCCCGGGAATTCCGCGCCCTCGCCCGCCAGAAGGCGGTACAGCTGATGACGATCATGACCGTTGACTTCCAGCTTGCTGGACAACGGAAAGGTCACGCCATAGTTGAGGCTGCAGAACGCCTGGATCTCCTGTTCGGTGCCCGGTTCCTGCCCGGCAAACTGGTTGCACGGCAAGCCCAGCACACTGAAACCCTTGTCCTTGTATTGCTGGTAGAGGTTTTCCAGCGCCGCGTATTGTGGGGTCAAACCACATTTGGAGGCGACGTTGACCACCAGCACGACACGCCCCTTGAAGGGCGCCAGAGGTAGCTCCTGACCATCCAGGGCTGTCAGTTTAAGGTCGTGAAAAGCACTCATGACGAACTCCAAATTCCTGTGTTCTTCTCAAAACAGCCACTTGGCGGTGCCACCGGAGGACAGCCGCGGACTAAAAAGGCGCCCTCGGGCGCCTCTCCAGCTCTCGAAAGCTTAGCGCAGAAAATCAGTGGTGATGGCCACCTTCGCCATGGACGTGACCATGAGCGATTTCTTCCTGGCTGGCATCACGGATGGCAACGATCTTGACCTGGAAATTCAGGCGCTGACCGGCCAACGGGTGGTTGCCGTCGACGGTGACATCGTCGCCGTCCAGATCGCGAATGGTGACGATCTGCATCTGGCCATCCGGAGCGGAAGCGTGGAACTGCATGCCCACTTCCAGTTCGTCGACGCCTTCGAACATGCTGCGGCTCAGGGTGCTGACCAGTTCGGCGGCGTATTCGCCGTAGGCATCTTCAGGTTCTACGGCGACAGTCAGTTCGTCACCGACTGCTTTGCCTTCCAGTGCCCTTTCCAGGCCCGGGATGATGTTACCTGCGCCTTGCAGGTAGACCAGCGGCGCGCCGCCGGCGGAGCTGTCGATGACCTCACCAGCGTCGTTGGTCAGGGTATAGTCGATGGAGACAGCCTTATTGGCGGCGATCAGCATGGGGCGAGACCTTTTGCATAAGAAAGATGAATGTCCAAGTTTAGCGAAGCAATCGCCCGAAAGCGAACACAACCCGGACAGACGGGTCGCGACGAAAGCCTCGACCATCACAGGTTTCCATCAGGACGAGGATGGGCACTGGGTGGCCGAGCTGTCCTGCGGCCATACCCAACACCTGCGGCACCAACCACCGTGGCAATCCCGGGCCTGGGTGCTGGACCCTTTGCGGCGCCATGAAAAAATAGGCCAGCCCTTTGATTGCGGTTGGTGCGCACAGGGCTCGGTTAGCGATAACCTTGACCACTGAATATCGGTAGACCGCCAACCATAGGCGTTCACCATTGCCTGCTCCCTTAGAGAATCCGCATGCAAACTTTTTTTATCGCGCCCACCGATTTTGGTGTGGGTCTGACCTCCATCAGCCTCGGGCTGGTGCGCACCCTTGAGCGGGCCGGCCTGAAAGTCGGCTTTTTCAAACCGATTGCCCAGCCGCACCCGGGCGACACAGGCCCTGAACGCTCCACTGAACTGGTGGCCCGCACCCACGGCTTGAAACCGCCTCAGCCGCTTGGCCTGGCCCACGTCGAGCGGATGCTCGGCGACGGCCAGCTGGACGAACTGCTCGAAGAAATCATCACCCTGTATCAGCAAGCCGCTGTCGGCAAGGACGTGCTGATCGTCGAAGGCATGGTCCCGACCCGCAGCGCCAGTTACGCGGCGCGGGTCAATTTGCATTTGGCCAAGAGCCTCGATGCCGAGGTGATTCTGGTTTCGGCACCGGAAAACGAAGTGCTGACCGAATTGTCCGGTCGGGTGGAATTGCAGGCGCAGTTGTTCGGTGGGCCGAAAGACCCGAAAGTGCTGGGCGTGATCCTCAACAAGGTCAAGACCGACGAAAGCATGGACGCCTTCGCCTCGCGTTTGAAGGAGCACTCGCCGTTGCTGCGCAGTGGCGACTTCCGCCTGCTCGGCTGCATCCCCTTTCAGCCCGAACTGAATGCGCCACGCACCCGCGACGTGGCCGATCTGATGGGCGCTCAGGTGCTCAACGCCGGCGACTACGAAACCCGGCGCATGACCAATATCATCATCTGCGCCCGCACCATGCGCAACACCGTGGAGCTGCTCAAGCCCGGCGTGCTGGTGGTGACCCCTGGCGATCGCGACGACATCATCCTCGCGGTCAGCCTCGCGGCGATAAACGGCGTGCCCCTGGCCGGCCTGTTGCTGACCAGCGACACCCTGCCCGACCCGCGCATCATGGAGCTGTGCCGAGGCGCCTTGCAGGCCGGCCTGCCGGTGTTGTCGGTGAGCACCGGCTCCTACGACACCGCCAACCAATTGAACGGTTTGAACAAGGAAATCCCGATCGACGATCGCGAACGCGCGGAGATCATTACCGACTTCGTCGCCGGCCACCTGGACGCCAACTGGCTGCACCAGCGCTGCGGTACGCCACGGGAAATGCGCCTGTCGCCAGCAGTATTCCGCTATCAACTGATCCAGCGCGCCCAGGCTGCCAACAAGCGCATCGTATTGCCCGAAGGCAGCGAACCGTTGACCGTGCAGGCCGCCGCCATCTGCCAGGCGCGGGGCATCGCCCGTTGCGTGTTGCTGGCCAAACCGGCGGACGTCGAAGCCGTCGCCCGCGCCCAGGGCATCGAGTTGCCGCCAGGGCTGGAAATCCTCGACCCGGACCTGATTCGTGAGCGTTACGTCGAGCCAATGGTCGCGCTGCGCAAGACTAAAAGCCTCAACGCGCCGATGGCCGAGCAGCAACTGGAAGACACCGTGGTGATCGGCACCATGATGCTGGCGCTGGATGAAGTCGACGGGCTGGTGTCCGGGGTCATTCACTCCACGGCCAACACCATCCGCCCGGCCCTGCAGCTTATTAAAACGGCGCCGGGCTGCACCCTGGTGTCGTCGGTGTTCTTCATGCTGTTTCCCGAAGAGGTGCTGGTCTATGGCGACTGCGTGATGAACCCGCATCCGAGCGCCAGCGAACTGGCCGAGATCGCCTTGCAAAGCGCCGATTCGGCAGCGGCGTTCGGCATTACTCCACGGGTGGCGATGCTCAGCTACTCCAGCGGTGAGTCGGCCAGCGGCGAAGAAGTCGAGAAGGTTCGCGAGGCCACCTTGCTCGCCCATGAACAGCAAAATTCACTGTTGATCGACGGTCCGTTGCAGTACGACGCCGCCGCCAACGAAACCGTGGCCCGGCAACTGGCGCCGAACAGTCAGGTGGCCGGTCGCGCCACGGTGTTCGTGTTCCCCGACCTGAACACCGGCAACACCACCCACAAAGCCGTGCAACGCAGCGCCGACTGCGTCAGCCTCGGGCCGATGCTGCAAGGCCTGCGCAAACCGGTGAACGACCTGCCGCGCGGCGCGCAGGTCGACGACATTGTCTACACCATCGCGTTGACCGCGATTCAAGCGGCCAACCGACCCATGGATGTTTAAATGCTGGATTTTCTCCCTGCACCCGTACGCGGCGTAATCGCCTCGCTGCTGTTGGCGCTGAATACGATTCTGCTCTGCTCGTTTCTGTTCTGTGTGGCACTGTTCAAAGTGTTGCCGTTCGCCCTCACCCAACGTTTCGCGCGCTGGCTGATGAGCCATACCCACGAAGCGTGGATCAGTAACAACAAAGGCTGGATGAATCTGGTTGGCCGCACTCGCTGGCACCTCAGCGGTTTGCAAGACCTCGACTATCGGCACTCCTATCTGATCACCAGTAACCACCAGAGCTGGGTCGACATCATGGTGTTGCAGTACGTGCTCAACCGTCGCATCCGCCCGCTGAAGTTCTTCCTCAAACAGGAACTGATCTGGGTGCCGGTGATTGGTCTGGCGTGGTGGGCGCTGGGTTTTCCGTTCATGAAGCGCTACTCCAAGGCCTATCTGGAAAAGCATCCCGAGAAGAAAGGCAAAGACCTGGAGACCACCCGCAAGACCTGCGACACGTTCCGCGATAACCCGGTGGGGATTTTCAACTTCGTCGAAGGCACGCGCTTCACCGAGGGCAAACACGCCCAACAAGGCTCACCGTTCCGCTACCTGCTCAAGCCGAAAGCGGGCGGTATTGCGTTCGTGCTGGATGCCATGGGCGACCAGTTGGAAGCCATCGTCAACGTGACCATTCACTATCCGGCCGGGCGTCCGGGTTATTGGGATTTGCTCTGCGGCAAAGTGAAAGATGTCGTGGTGCACTTTCAGGAACTGAAGATTCCACCGCAGTTTATTGGCAAGAACTACGAGCAGGATGGGGTGTATCGCCTGGAGTTTCAGGGGTGGATCAATCAGTTGTGGAATGACAAGGATGCGTTGTTGGGGCAGATGCATCGGGAGTATCCGGCCAAAGTTTGAGGTGCTTGTACCGGCCTCNGCAGATGCATCGGGAGTATCCGGCCAAAGTTTGAGGTGCTTGTACCGGCCTCTTAACTGATCGTTCCCACGCTCTGCGTGGGAATGCATCCTGTGACGCTCTGCGTCACGCTTGCGAAGGGACGCGGAGCGTCCCGGGCGGCATTCCCACGCAGAGCGTGGGAACGATCATCACCAGACACAAAAAAACCCGCAGACGATCACTCGTCTGCGGGTTTTTCATTTGCAGCTAACGCTTAGATCGCGCCACGCTTGCGCAGCAGATCCAGCACTTGCTTGACGCTTTCTTCCAGTGACAGCGACTGGGTGTCGATCACCAGATCGGCATCCAGCGGCACGTCGTACGGGAAGGATTCGCCCGGGATGTTGTCGCCACCCGCCGCGTACAGACCTTGCGGATCGCGTTCGGCGCAGACCGTCGGCGACGCCTGGACGTAGACCGTCAGCAGACGCTCCTTGCCGATCAGTTCCCTGGCCTGCTCGCGACCTTCGGCACTCGGGGCAACAAACGCCGCCAGTGTCAGCAGGCCGGCTTCGTTGAACTGACGCGCAACGTGCGCCGCACGACGCCAGTTTTCGGTACGCCCGGCGCGATCATGCGGCAGGCCTTTGTTCAGGTCATGACGCAGGTTCTGGCCATCGAGCACAAACACCGCGCGGCCCATGTCGAACAGCTTGCGTTCAACCGCGTAGGCCAGGGTGCTTTTGCCAGCGCCCGACAGACCGCTGAACAACACGGTGGCCGGTTGCTGGCCGAAGCGCTGGGCGCGCTCTTCGGTAGCCACGTGGGCAAGCTTGCCGTGGTGGGTGCTGCTGCCATGCGCCAGCGGCTGAGCGATGATCATGCCGGCCGCGACCGTACCGTTGGTCAGTCGATCGATGACGATGAACGAACCGGTGGTGCGGTTGCTGTCGTAACCGTCCAGTGCGATGGCCGCGTCGAGGCTGATCTTGACCCGACCGATCTCGTTCAGCTGCAGCGAGCTGGCGGGACCTTCGGCCAAGGTGTTCACGTCCACGCGATTGACGATGCTGGTGATCGAACCCGGCACGTAAGTCGTGGCGCGCTTGATGTCGTATTTCTTGCCCGGCAGCATCGGCTCTTCGGCCATCCACACCAGCATGGCATCGAAGGCGTCGGTCACTTGCGGCTGGTTATCGGCATGCACCAACAGGTCGCCACGGGAGATGTCGATCTCGTCTTCCATGGTCAGCGTCACCGCTTGACCAGGACCTGCGTGCTCCAGTTCACCTTCGAAGGTGACAATGGATTTCACGCGGCTGCTCTTGCCCGACGGCAACACAACGACTTCATCGCCCTTGTGCACGACGCCGCTGGCCAGGGTGCCGGCGAAACCACGGAAGTTCAGGTTCGGACGGTTGACGTACTGCACCGGGAAACGCAGGTCGGTGTAGTTGCGGTCGCTGGCGATTTCGACGGTTTCCAGGATTTCCATCAGCGACTGGCCGGTGTACCACGGCGAGCGCTCGGACTTGTTCACCACGTTGTCGCCCTTGAGCGCGGACATCGGCACGAACGCCATGGTGGTCGGCTTGAACGCGATGCCTTCGGCGAACTTCAGGTAATCGGCCTTGATCGACTCGAACACGCTTTCGTCGAAGCCATTGAGGTCCATCTTGTTGATGGCGACCACGATGTGCTTGATGCCCAGCAACGAGGCGATAAAGCTGTGGCGACGGGTCTGGGTCTGCACGCCGTAACGGGCGTCGACCAGGATAATCGCCAGGTCACAGGTGGAGGCACCGGTGGCCATGTTGCGGGTGTACTGCTCATGGCCGGGGGTATCGGCGATGATGAATTTGCGCTTGGCGGTGGAGAAATAGCGGTAGGCGACATCGATGGTGATGCCTTGCTCACGCTCGGCCTGCAAGCCGTCGACCAGCAACGCCAGGTCAATGTCTTCGCCGGTGGTGCCGACTTTTTTCGAGTCGCGGGTAATGGCTTCCAGGTGATCTTCGTAGATCATTTTGGAGTCGTGCAGCAGGCGCCCGATCAGGGTGCTCTTGCCGTCGTCGACGTTGCCACAGGTCAGAAAGCGCAGCATTTCCTTGCGTTCATGCTGGCCCAGGTAGGCGAGGATGTCCTCGCTGATCAAATCAGATGCGTGCGACATGACAACCCCTTAGAAATAACCCTGACGTTTCTTTTCTTCCATCGAGCCTGCGCCATCGTGATCGATGACCCGGCCCTGGCGTTCGGAAGTTCGCGTCAGGAGCATTTCCTGAATGATGTCGGTCAGGCTGGTGGCCTCGGACTCGACCGCACCGGTCAACGGGTAGTCGCCGAGCGTACGGAAACGCACCTTCTTCTTGACGATGCGCGCCTTGTCTTCGTCGCTCAGGTGATTGAGCAGGCGCTCGTCGTCGATCATGATCCAGGTGCCGTTCATCTCGATAACGTCGCGTTCGGCGGCGAAATACAACGGCACGATCGGGATGCCTTCCAGGTAGATGTACTGCCAGATGTCCAGCTCGGTCCAGTTCGACAACGGGAACACGCGGATCGATTCGCCCTTGTTGACCTTGCCGTTGTAGACGTTCCACAGCTCCGGGCGCTGGTTTTTCGGGTCCCAGCGGTGCTTGCTGTCACGGAAGGAATACACGCGCTCTTTGGCCCGGGATTTTTCTTCGTCGCGACGGGCGCCACCGAATGCCGCATCGAAACCGTACTTGTCGAGGGCCTGTTTGAGGCCTTCGGTCTTCATGATGTCGGTGTGCTTGGCACTGCCGTGGGTGAGCGGGTTGATACCCTGCGCGATGCCCTCGGGGTTGACGTGGACCAGCAGGTCCAGGCCGAGCTCTTCGACCATGCGGTCGCGGAACGCGTACATTTCCTTGAACTTCCACTGGGTGTCGACGTGCATCACCGGAAACGGAAGTTTGCCCGGGAAGAATGCCTTGCGCGCAAGGTGCAGCATCACGGCGGAGTCTTTACCGACGGAGTACAGCATCACCGGGTTATCGAACTCGGCGGCGACCTCGCGGATGATGTGGATGCTTTCGGCCTCCAGCTGTTTCAGATGCGTCAGTTTGTCGACCATGGCTACTCACGAAAACGATCTTATGGACGGCCTTCGGGCCGTGTTCGAGCGGGGAATCCTAGCACAGCGCCCTCTTCTAATCAGGGCCGCGACTAGATCGAAAGGGTATATGAATATACCCCCTCGTTTGGGCACGATCGCGACCTCGTAGGAGCTGGCTTGCCAGCGAAAGCGGCCTTGAATCTTGCAGCGCTCTCAAGGCCGTCTTCGCTGGCAAGCCAGCTCCTACGACGACGGTCCTTCATCGATTCAAATAGGATTCGGGCAATCGATGAAGATGTGCTCGAGGGCGAAACGGCGCGCCAGATAATCGCCCAAGGCCTGCACACCGTAACGCTCGGTGGCGTGGTGACCGGCGGCGATGAAGCTGATGTCGTTTTCCCGGGCGCTGTGGAACGTCTGCTCGGAGGCCTCGCCGCTGAGGTACAGATCAACGCCGGCCAACACTGCCTGATCAATGTATCCCTGGCCGCCACCGGTACACCAGCCAACCCGACGAATCATCGCGCTGCCTTCGATCAGCAACGGCTCGCGCCCCATGACTTCCTGCACGCGGCGGGCGAAATCGCGGGGGGTCATCGCTTCGCTCAACGAGCCGACCAGGCCGACGATTTTCAGGTTGTCCGGATCCAGCGGGCCTTCGACGGTAATGTCCAATTGCCGGGCAAGCTGTACGTTGTTGCCGACTTCAGGATGCAGGTCCAGCGGCAAGTGATAAGACAGCAGGCTGATGTCGTGCTTGAGCAGGGTTTTCAACCGGCGTTGCTTCATGCCGGTGATGCACGGGTTCTCGTCTTTCCAGAAATAGCCGTGATGCACCAGCACCAGATCGGCCTGGGCCTCCACTGCGGCGTCCAGCAACGCCTGGCTGGCGGTGACACCGCTGACGATGCGCATTACTTGCGGCCGGCCTTCGACCTGCAAGCCGTTGGGGCAGTAATCGGCGATCTTCGCACTTGCCAGGTAGCGGTCGGCTTCTTCGACCAGGGTGCTCAGGGCGACGGCCATAAAAGACTCCTAAATATCCCGTTCAGAGGCACGCGCGGCCTCGTATAATGCGCGACATTATGGGCGGTCTCACACCGCCTGCAACTTCTGTAGGACGTGCTTAATGCTCAAGGCGCTGCGTTTTTCCGGCTGGCCGCTGTTGGCCGGCGTGCTTATCGCTCTATTGATTATGCAGCGTTACCCGGAGTGGGTCGGGTTACCGAGTCTGGATGTCAATCTGCAACAGGCCCCGCAAACCCTCGGTCTGCAACAGGGCCCTGTGTCGTATGCCGACGCGGTGACCACGGCCGCGCCGTCGGTGGTCAACCTGTACACCACCAAGGTGGTCAACAAGCCCAGCCATCCGCTGTTCGAGGATCCGCAGTTCCGCCGCTTCTTCGGCGACAACTCGCCCAAGCAGAAGCGCATGGAGTCGAGCCTCGGTTCTGGCGTGATCATGAGCCCGGAAGGTTACCTGCTGACCAACAACCACGTGACCAGCGGTGCCGACCAGATCGTGGTGGCGCTCAAGGACGGCCGTGAAACCCTGGCGCGGGTCATCGGCAGCGACCCTGAAACCGACCTCGCGGTGTTGAAGATTGACCTGAAAAACCTGCCGTCGATCACCGTCGGCCGCTCCGACAACATCCGCATCGGCGACGTGGCCCTGGCCATCGGTAACCCGTTCGGCGTCGGCCAGACCGTGACCATGGGCATCATCAGCGCCACCGGGCGCAATCAGCTCGGGCTGAACAACTACGAAGACTTCATCCAGACCGATGCCGCGATCAACCCCGGCAATTCCGGCGGTGCACTGGTGGACGCCAATGGCAACCTGACCGGTATCAACACGGCGATCTTCTCCAAGTCCGGCGGCTCTCAGGGCATCGGCTTTGCGATCCCGGTCAAACTGGCGATGGAAGTGATGAAGTCGATCATCGAACACGGCCAGGTGATTCGCGGCTGGCTCGGCATCGAAGTGCAACCGTTGAGTCAGGAGCTCGCGGAATCATTCGGTCTGTCGGGACGTCCGGGGATTGTGGTCGCGGGGATTTTCCGTGACGGCCCCGCGCAGAAGGCCGGCCTGCAACTGGGCGACGTGATCCTCAGCATCGACGGTGAACCGGCCGGCGACGGTCGCAAGTCAATGAACCAGGTAGCGCGAATCAAGCCGACCGACAAGGTCACGATCCAGGTCATGCGCAACGGCAAAGAGCTCAAGCTCACGGCAGAAATCGGTCTGCGCCCGCCACCCGCGCCGATCAAGGAAAAAGAAGAAGAGTAAGCCACAGGAGCTGCCGAGTTCGGGCCGCGTTCGGACGATCTTTTACGCCCTCGGCCGCTCCACAACTCCACAATTGCTAACAGCATACATTCTCATTAGACATGCTATATTGTTTCAATATCACGATTGGAACAACGTAACATGTCGTCTCGAGCAAGGCCCGCAGTCAACAGGGACGACCTGGAAATCACCGGGCAAGTGACCGACACCGCGCGAGTGATCGGCGCCTTCGCTTACATCGACCGCCGACATCACCCAAGGCGACAAAACAGTTCCCACCGGCAGCCGAATTCTCGGCGTGGCCCCAGCAACAACGCCACCTTCAGCCCTGCGCAATTTCAACATCAGCCCGATACTCAACCTGTAAAAGGAAAAACCGTCATGCAACACGCCAAATCACTGGTTCTGCTGGGTCTGCTCGGCGCGATGTTCGCCACTCACGCCTCGGCCCACGGCCTGTGGACCGAACAACGTCGCGGCAATATCGAAGTCATCTATGGTGATGGCGCCGAGGACGATGCCTTCAAGGCGCAGAAAATCAGCGGCGCCTGGGCCTATGACGCCGAGGGCAAGATGATCCCGGTTACCGTGCAACGCCTGGCCGACCATGCGCGCCTGCAGCCACTCAAACCACCGGCGGCGCTGGCAGTCGCGCTGAACAACGGCATGTGGTCGCAGACCGCCGACAAAAAGTGGATCAACGAAGGACGCAGCAAGGTGCCGGGCGCGATCGAGTCGACCGAGACGTTCAAGTACAGCCTGGCGATCTACCAGCCGGGGGCAAAGTTGCCGAAGCTCGACCAGATGAAATTGCTGATTCTGCCGGAGGTTGATCCGCTGACCGTCGGGCCGGGCAAGTCGTTGCCGGTACGGGTGCTATTGGACGGTAAACCGGCGGCGGGCGTGAAGTTGGTGGGCGACTATCGCAGCGCGCCGAATACCTTGAGCACCGAAACCGACAAGGATGGCCGGGCGCAGGTACTGGTGCGTAATGAAGGGTTGAATGTGATTGCGGCGCAGGTGGAAATGCCGGTGAAGGACAGTGCGGATGTGGCAACGCGTGGGCTGTTCAGTTCGCTGACGTTCCTGGGTGAAGCGCATCATGAGTGAGGGCCAGTCATAACCATTTAGCAGGAAGACTAATAAAGCTGAGAAAAACGGTATTAACTACTGTCATTTCTGTCAGTAGCTCAGTCCTGTTCGAGCCCATAGCCTAATCCCTGTCATTGGAGGTATCTATTCATCAACGCAGGGATTGGAAAATGGGCATTTCTACCGAATTTGAAAATAAACTTAAAAACTCGAAAAGCACTGGCACATTGAGTGTTCGGCTCAGTCACGGGGAGCGTGTTGATGCCGTTATTGTCACTTTGTTACCAACGGCCGATGGCGGCGGCATTATCCTGGGTGCGAATGGATCAGACAATGTGAGGCTTGGCCACCCGAAACTTCCGGCCGGTACTCACACGGTAACGTTCAGCAGCGGTGATGCAGGCACGTCCATCAAGGGTGTCTCATACACAGCTGAGACCGGAGAGATGACTCTGACAGTGGATGATCCATTGACTGCTGCGAAGGGAACATTCAAGTTCACAACAGAAGATGGCATTGATGCAGAGGGCGAGTTCGATATAAAACCCGTATAGATATCAGCGACAAGGATTGCACTATAAACATCAATTTGCCCCCGTTCCTGCGAAAATCAGGAATCGGGGGTAAACGCTTTCAGACGTTACAAATCGCCTAACCCATCGATCAACGCCTGATTCTGCTCCGGCGCGCCAATCGAAATCCGCAGGAACTGCGCAATCCGCTCCTGCTTGAAGTGCCGAACGATAACGCCTTGCTCACGCAACTTTGCCGCCAGCCCTGCCGCATCGTGCTTCGGGTGACGGGCGAAAATGAAGTTCGCCGCCGACGGCAGCACTTCAAAGCCCTTCGCTTGCAACTGCGCGACCACCTGCTCGCGACTCTCGATGACCAATCGGCAAGTCTTGTCGAAATACTCGCGATCTTCGAACGCCGCCGCAGCCCCCACAATCGCCAGGCGATCCAGCGGATAGGAGTTGAAGCTGTTCTTGATCCGCTCCAGCGCCTCGATCAGGTCCGGATGCCCCACCGCCAGGCCCACCCGCAGGCCCGCCAAAGAACGGGACTTGGACAGGGTCTGCGTCACCAACAGGTTCGGATAACGGTCCACCAGGGTGATCGCCGTTTCACCACCGAAATCGATGTAGGCCTCATCCACCACGACCACCGAATCCGGGCTAGCCTTGAGGATTTGCTCGACAGCCTCCAGCGCCAGCAGGCAACCGGTCGGCGCGTTCGGGTTGGGGAAAATGATCCCGCCGTTCGGCTTGGCGTAGTCCGCCGGGTTGATCTGGAACTGTTCGTCCAACGGCACTGCGTCAAACGTAATCCCGTACAACCCGCAGTAAACCGGGTAGAAGCTGTAGCTGATGTCCGGGAACAGCAGCGGTTTATCGTGTTGCAGCAAACCGTGAAAAATGTGCGCCAGGACTTCATCGGAACCGTTGCCGAGGAACACCTGATTGCCCTGCACGCCGTAATACCTGGCAACGGCTTGCTTGAGCAGATCGCTGTTCGGGTCCGGGTACAAACGCAGGTTGTCATTCAGTTCGGTCTGCATCGCCGCCAGGGCTTTTGGCGAAGGACCGTACGGGTTTTCGTTGGTGTTGAGCTTCACCAGTTTCGCCAGCTTCGGCTGCTCGCCCGGCACGTAAGGCACCAGGTTCTTGACGAACGGGCTCCAGAATTTACTCATGTTCAGTTCCCCTGCTTGTCATCAAGAATGCGGTATTCAGCACTGCGGGCGTGGGCGCTCAGCGATTCGCCACGGGCCAGCACGGAGGCGGTCTTGCCCAGTTCGGAGGCACCCTGCTCGGAGCAGAAAATGATCGACGAGCGTTTCTGGAAGTCGTACACGCCCAGCGGCGAGGAGAAGCGCGCAGTGCCGGAGGTCGGCAGCACGTGGTTGGGACCTGCGCAGTAGTCGCCCAAGGCCTCGCAGGTGTGACGGCCCATGAAGATCGCGCCGGCATGACGGATCTGCGGCAGCCAGGCCTGCGGATCGGCGACCGACAGCTCCAGGTGTTCCGGGGCGATGCGGTTAGCCACTTCGATGGCCTGCTCCATGTCCCGAACCTTGATCAGCGCACCACGGCCATTGATCGAGGTTTCGATGATTTCGGCGCGTTCCATGGTTGGCAGCAGCTTGGCGATGCTGGCGGCCACCTTGTCGAGGAAGTCGGCGTCCGGGCTGACCAGAATCGCCTGGGCGTCTTCGTCGTGCTCAGCCTGGGAGAACAGGT
This sequence comes from Pseudomonas frederiksbergensis, assembly GCF_017114915.1. GTDB lineage: Bacteria > Pseudomonadota > Gammaproteobacteria > Pseudomonadales > Pseudomonadaceae > Aquipseudomonas > Aquipseudomonas frederiksbergensis_I. The sequence continues at coordinate 34,226 of NZ_JAAUOE010000014.1, read as the reverse complement.
CCATGGCAATCCAGTCCGGATCGGTCTGACCGTCGCATACCACCAGAATCTCTGACGGGCCGGCGATCATGTCGATGCCGACCTGGCCGAACACGTGGCGCTTGGCGGTGGCGACATAGATGTTGCCCGGGCCGACCACTTTGTCGACCTTCGGCACGCTTTCGGTGCCATAAGCCAATGCGGCAACGGCTTGAGCGCCGCCAATGGTGAACACCCGGTCGACGCCGGCGATGCAGGCCGCGGCCAGCACCAGTTCGTTGACTTCACCGCGCGGGGTCGGCACGACCATGACCACTTCGGTCACGCCCGCCACTTTGGCCGGAATCGCATTCATCAGCACCGACGACGGATAGGACGCCTTGCCGCCCGGCACGTACAGACCGGCGCGATCCAGTGGCGTAACCTTCTGGCCCAACACCGTGCCATCAGCTTCGGTGTAGCTCCAGGAGTCCTGTTTCTGTTTTTCGTGATAGCTGCGCACGCGGGCCGCGGCTTTTTCCAGGGCTTCGCGCTGAGGCACGGTGATACGGGTCAACGCCAGTTCCAGGCGTTCGCGCGGCAAAATCAAATCCGCCATGGACGCCACTTGCAGGCCGTCGAACTTCTGGGTGAACTCGACCACTGCCGCATCGCCGCGCTCGCGCACAGCCTTGATGATGTCCAGCACCCGCTGATTGACCGAGTCGTCAGACACACTTTCCCAGCTCAGCAAATGATCCAGATGATGTGCGAAATCCGGGTCAGCAGCGTTGAGTCGGCGAATTGCAGTCGGTGCGGTCATAGCGAGAGCCTCATAGGATTGGCAAAAACTCGGGCGCCCTAAGCTAGCCGTTGATCCGCTTGGGCACCCGAGAATTCTGGCTATGAGGCGGATAGACGGGCGCGACTCAAGGTCGCGCAGGTGAATCAGCCGCGGTGTCGAGACTCCACTGCCTTGCGCAGGGTGTCGATCAACGCCTGGATACGGGCGTGCTGCATTTTCATCGAGGCTTTGTTGACGATCAGCCGCGAGCTGATGGCAGCGATGAAATCCTGTGGCTCCAGGCCGTTGGCCCGCAGCGTGTTACCAGTGTCGACCACGTCGATGATCTTGTCCGCCAGACCGATCAGCGGCGCCAGTTCCATCGAGCCATAGAGCTTGATGATGTCGACCTGACGGCCCTGTTCGGCGTAGTAGCGCTTGGCGACGTTGACGAACTTGGTGGCGATGCGCAGACGGCCCTTGGGCTCGACCGCGCCGACTTTGCCGGCCGTCATCAGTTTGCACTGGGCGATTTGCAGGTCCAGCGGTTCGTACAGCCCCTGGCCGCCGTATTCCATCAGCACGTCTTTACCGGCGACGCCCAGGTCGGCGGCACCATGCTCGACATAGGTCGGCACATCGGTGGCGCGCACGATCAGCAAGCGCACATCGGCCTGGGTCGTGGGGATGATCAGCTTGCGGCTCTTGTCCGGATTCTCGGTCGGCACGATGCCCGCTTCAGCCAGAAGCGGCAGGGTGTCGTCAAGGATGCGGCCCTTGGACAGTGCGATAGTCAACATGGGAAACGTCAGTCCTTATCAAGGTACTCATGCCCGGTCGCAAATGGCGCCGGACACTCATCGAGCCTGAAACAGGCTCGACTTCAACAAATCAACGGACACGTCCCTGTGCCCATGCAGCAGAAACTAGCCCGGTACGCGGCGGATCTTGGCGCCGAGCATCTGCAGTTTCTCTTCGATGCACTCGTAACCACGGTCGATGTGGTAGATGCGGTCGATCAGGGTATCGCCTTCGGCGATCAGCGCCGAGATCACCAGGCTGGCCGAAGCACGCAGGTCGGTGGCCATGACTGGCGCGCCTTTGAGCTTTTCGATGCCGGTGACGATGGCGGTGTTGCCCTCGACCTGGATGTGCGCGCCCATGCGGTGCAGTTCGTAAACGTGCATGAAGCGGTTTTCGAAGATCGTCTCGATCACCGCACCAGTGCCTTCGGCAATGGCGTTGAGGGAGATGAACTGCGCCTGCATGTCGGTCGGGAAAGCCGGGTAAGGAGCGGTCCGCACGTTGACGGCTTTGGGCCGTTTGCCGTGCATGTTCAGCTCGATCCAGTCTTCGCCGGTGGTGATTTCGGCGCCCGATTCGCGGAGCTTTTCCAGAACCGCTTCGAGGATGGTCGGATCGGTGTCCTTGACCTTCACGCGCCCGCCGGTGACCGCCGCCGCCACCAGGTAGGTGCCGGTCTCGATACGGTCAGGCATCACTTTGTAAGTGGTGGTGTGCAGACGTTCGACGCCATCGATGGTGATGGTGTCGGTGCCGGCGCCGGAAACCTTCGCGCCCATGGCGTTCAGGAAGTTCGCCAGGTCGACGACTTCAGGCTCGCGAGCGGCGTTGGCCAGAACGCTGCGCCCCCTGGCCAGAGCGGCCGCCATCATGATGTTTTCGGTACCGGTCACACTGACAGTGTCGAAGAAGAAGTGCGCGCCGCGCAAGCCGCCTTCAGGAGCCTTGGCCTTGATGTAGCCGCCTTCGACGTCGATGACCGCGCCCATGGCTTCGAGGCCACGGATGTGCAGGTCGACCGGACGCGAACCGATGGCGCAACCGCCAGGCAGTGCGACTTCGGCTTCACCGAAACGGGCAACCATCGGGCCCAGTACCAGGATCGAAGCACGCATGGTTTTAACCAGTTCGTACGGAGCGACCAGGGTCTTGATGGTGCGCGGGTCGATTTCGACGCTGAGCTTCTCGTCGATCACAGGCTCGATGCCCATGCGACCGAACAGCTCGATCATGGTGGTGATGTCGTGCAGGTGTGGCAGGTTGGCCACGGTCACCGGGCCATCGCACAGCAAGGTGGCAGCCAGGATCGGCAGGGCAGAGTTCTTTGCCCCGGAAATGCGGATCTCGCCATCAAGACGAGCGCCACCGGTAATAATCAATTTATCCATAAGAATCTCGACGCCCTTGGGCTCAGGTGCGCTCGGCCCAGGCCGCGCTGCTGAAAAATTTCATAGTGACCGCATGGATGCTGCCATCGGTGATCCATGGGTTCAAATGGGCATAGATCTGCTGCTGACGCTTGACCGGGCTCAACGCCGCCAGTTCATCGCTAATCACATTCAGCTGAAAGTTGCAGCCTTCGCCCTCAACTTCTACCTGAGCTCCGGGCAGCTTTCCTTCAAGAAAGCTCTTCACTTCGTTGGCCTGCATGCTCAACCTCAATCGGCGCCCTGTGCGCGCGGGTCGGACATCATACAAAAAAGCCCCGCGCCTGCGAACCCCGCGAAGCAGGACTCTGACGGGGGGCTTCTTTATTGATGTGGTTCAGGGATGCGCCAACAGCTCGGTCAGTTCGCTGACCTGAGCGATTTCGCGCATATCGTCGGGCATCGCACGAATGCTCAGGGCCTTGCCGGCCGCCTGGGCATCGCGCATGAAACACAGCAGCAGCGACAAGCCGACACTGCTGGACTTCTCCACCGCGGAGCAATCGACCACCAGCGCAGCGGCGTTGCTGGACTTGATCAGCGCCTGACCCTGCTTGCGCAGGTCCGGGCCTGTCCGGTGATCCAGCACGCCGCTGAGCAGCAGCTCGCCGGTTTCGCTCATGCGAATGGCCGACTCACTCATTGGGCTTGATTCACGGTGGATTTTTCGGTGGCTTCCTTGGCTTTGGCGACTTCCCCGGCCCAACCGTTGATGGTCTTGTCCAGGTCGTTGCCATTGCGCTGCATCGCGTCAGCGAACTGATCGCGGAACAGCTTGCCGATGTTGATGCCGTTGATGATCACATTGCGCATTTTCCACTCGCCGTTGATCTTTTCCAGCGTGTAAGACACAGGATAGATCGCGCCGCTGCTGCCTTTGACCGTCATGCCAACGCTTGTACGGTCTCCCGACTCATCCTTGGCAGGCTCGACGACGATGCCCTGGTTGTCGTACTCCAGCAAGGCATTGCCATAGAACTGAAACAGGCCTTTTTTGAAGTTTTCCTGAAATGTGCGCATTTGTTCAGGTGTGGCTTTGCGCGAGTACTTGACCGTCATGATGCTCTTGGAAATGCCCTCGGCATCCACAACGGGCCCCACGATGCTGTTCAGCGCCGCATAAAAGTCCTGCGGGTCCTGCTTGTACTTTTCCTTGTTGGCGGCAAGATCCGCCAGCAACCGGGTGGTGGTGTCCTGTACCAGATCATGCGCGGAAGGCGCCGCCACGGCGTTAGCCATCAACGGCAGGGCCGCGAGTAATACCAACAGGCCACGTCGCAAGATAGAGATCATTCAAAAGCTCCTCATTTGGCGTCTTTGCTAACGGTATTGAGCAGGAATTTACCGATCAGGTCCTCAAGCACCAGCGACGACTGCGTGTCATGGATGGTTCCACCATCCTTGAGTGGGGTTTCTTCACCGCCCACGCTGATGCCGATGTATTTCTCACCCAACAGGCCAGCGGTCAGGATAGATGCAGTGGAGTCAGTCGGCAGGTTATCTACGCGCTTTTCCAGTTGCATGGTCACCCGGCCGGTGAAGCTGTCGCGGTCCAGATCGATCGCCGTGACCTTGCCGATGGTCACACCGGCCATGGTCACTTTAGCTCTGACAGTCAAACCGGCGATATTGTCGAAATATGCATAAAGTTTATAGGTGTCGGTGCTCGGGCTTGGGGACAGACCACTGACCCGCAACGCAAGCAACAGCAAAGCCAGGATGCCAGCCAGCAAGAAAAGGCCGACACCGATTTCCAGGGTGCGGTTTTGCATCAGAAATCTCCAAACATCAAGGCGGTCAAAATAAAGTCCAGGCCGAGTACAGCCAAAGAGGCATACACCACGGTCTTGGTAGTGGCACGACTGATCCCCTCGGAAGTGGGCTCGCAGTCATAGCCTTGGAATACGGCGATCCAGGTCACGACGAAGGCAAAAACGATGCTTTTGATAATGCCGTTAAGCACATCGTCGACGAACGTCACGCTGTTTTGCATGTTCGACCAGTAGGAGCCTTCGTAGACCCCCAGCCAGTCGACGGCCACCCACGAACCGCCCCAGATACCCACCACGCTGAAAATCATTGCCAGCACCGGCAGGGAAATGAAACCGGCCCACAGGCGCGGGGCAATGATGTACTTGAGCGGGTCGACCCCGATCATTTCCAGGCTGGACAACTGCTCGGTGGACTTCATGTTGCCGATTTCGGCGGTCAGCGCCGAACCCGCGCGCCCAGCGAACAGCAAGGCCGTGACCACCGGCCCCAGCTCACGCAGCAGCGTCAGCGCTACCATCTGCCCGACGGCCTGCTCCGAGCCGTAGCTGGACAGAATGTTGAAGCCTTGCAGCGCCAGCACCATGCCGATGAACACCCCGGAGACCACGATGATCACCAGGGACATCACGCCCACCGAATGCAGTTGCTTGACCAGCAGGCCAAAACCGCCGCCGATGCCGCCACGACCGACCAAGGCATGAAACAGGAACAGCGCCGAACGCCCGAACACCGCCAGCACATCGATGCCGGCAGAGCCGAACCGACGCACTCTCTCTATTAATGAAATCTTGCGCATCAGCGCTTCCCCAGAAGATCTGCGCGGTAATCCGTCGCTGGAAAGTGGTAGGCGACCGGGCCGTCGGGTTCGCCTGTCATGAATTGACGGATACGTGGCTCGTCGGAGGTCATCAACTCCTTGGGTGTGCCCTGCCCCAACACTTGCCCGTCGCCCACCACAATGATGTGGTCGGCGATGCTCGCGGTCTCGGCCAGATCGTGGGAAACCACGATGCTGGTGATGCCCAGCGCATCGTTGAGCAGGCGGATCAGGCGCACCAGCACGCCCATGGCGATCGGGTCCTGGCCGACAAAGGGTTCGTCATACATGAGGATTTGCGGATCGAGGGCAATCGCCCGGGCCAGCGCGACGCGACGCTTCATGCCGCCGGACAATTCGTCGGGCATCAGGTCGATGGCGCCCCGCAAGCCCACGGCCTGCAATTTGAGCAGGACAATGTCGCGAATCATTTCTTCCGGCAGCGAGGTATGAACACGCAATGGAAAGGCGACGTTCTCGAACACATCGAGATCGGTAAACAATGCGCCGCTCTGAAACAGTACGCCCATGTGCTTGCGCGCATCGAACAGATCGCTGCGCGACAACGTTGGCAGGTTCTGGCCATTGACCCAGACTTCGCCGCTGGTAGGACGCAATTGTGCGCCTATCAGCCGTAACAATGTGGTCTTGCCACACCCGGAAGGCCCCATGATGCCGGTGACCTTGCCGCGCGGGATGCGGATATCGACGTTATTGAAAATGCTACGCGCACCGCGCTTGAAGGTCAGTCCCTTCAGCTCGACCGCGTAGGCGTTATCGGCACTCATCTAAACTCCTTGCGATGCAGCCTCTCACTCGGACGCCTGGCTTTCTGGCGAAAGCACATACCTTCCCGGGCAGGCCGAACTGGCGGCGAACTATATCACTGCAAAGGCCAAGCGCCCAAGGGCCAAGCCGGGCACATCAGGCGAGATGACAGCCTGGAATCACCTATTTAGAGGGATTCGGTAACAAGGAATGACAAACCGCGACGAACTAGCGTGAGGGTTTTGATCATTACCGTTATAATCGCCGCCTTTTCATCAGGCTATACGATTTCTGACATGAGCCCATCCAGCGACCTGATTCAATCTGCACAACGCACCATCCGCCTCGAACTGGAAGCCGTACAAGGCTTGCTGCCCCATATCGACGCAGATTTCGTACGCGCTTGCGAGATGATTCTGGCCAGCAAGGGCCGCGTGGTCGTGGTCGGCATGGGCAAGTCGGGGCACATCGGCAACAAGATTGCCGCCACCCTGGCCAGCACTGGCACCACGGCTTTCTTCGTGCACCCGGCCGAGGCCAGCCACGGCGACATGGGCATGATCACGCGTGACGACATCATCCTGGCATTGTCGAACTCCGGTTCCACCAATGAAATCGTCACCCTGCTGCCGCTGATCAAGCGCCTGGGCATCAAATTGATCAGCGTCACCGGCAATCCCGATTCAGCGCTGGCCAAGGCGGCCGAGGTCAATCTCAACGTTCACGTCGAGCACGAAGCCTGCCCGCTGAACCTGGCTCCGACCTCATCGACCACCGCCGCTCTGGTGATGGGCGATGCCCTGGCGGTGGCGCTGCTGGAAGCCCGCGGCTTTACCGCTGAAGATTTCGCCTTTTCCCACCCCGGCGGCGCGCTTGGCCGACGTCTGCTGCTGAAAGTGGAAAATGTCATGCACGCCGGGCAAGAGCTGCCGCAGGTTCAGCGCGGTACCCTGCTCAAGGACGCGCTGATGGAAATGACCCGCAAGGGCCTGGGCATGACCGTGATCCTTGAGGCCGACGGTAAACTCGCCGGGATCTTCACCGACGGCGATCTGCGCCGCACCCTGGACCGCAGCATCGACATCCACAGTGCCACCATCGAGCAGGTCATGACCGCCCACGGCAAGACTGCCCGCGCCGAAATGCTTGCCGCCGAGGCGCTGAAGATCATGGAAGACCACAAGATCAACGCGCTGGTGGTGGTCGACAGCGAAGACCGCCCGGTCGGCGCCTTGAACATGCACGACTTGCTGCGCGCGGGAGTAATGTAATGAGCACAGACCTGCTGCAACGCGGCCAACAGATCAAACTGGCGGTATTCGACGTCGACGGCGTGCTGACCGACGGGCGCCTGTACTTCCTCGAAGACGGCAGCGAATTCAAGACCTTCAACACCCTCGACGGCCAGGGCATCAAGATGCTGATGGCAGCCGGCGTGCAGACCGCTATCATCAGCGGTCGCAAGACCCCGGTGGTCGAACGGCGAGCGAAGAACCTCGGCATTCCACATTTGTTCCAGGGTCGAGAAGACAAACTGGTGGTGCTCGACGGGCTTCTGGCCCAACTCAACCTAAGCTATGAACAAGTGGCCTACCTCGGCGACGACCTGCCAGACCTGCCGGTGATTCGCCGCGTCGGCTTGGGCATGGCCGTGGCCAACGCAGCCAGTTTCGTGCGCGAACATGCCCACGGCATCACCCAGGCCCGTGGTGGCGAGGGTGCCGCTCGCGAATTCTGCGAATTGATCCTGCGCGCCCAGGGCCGCCTTGATGCGGCCAACGCCGCATACCTGTGAGCCCATCATGCTGAGCAAAAAGATTCGCAACACCCTGATATTCGGTTGCATCGCAGCGCTGTTCGCCGCGGTCGGCTATTGGAATATCAGCCCGGAACGCTTCCTCGACAAGCCGGTTGCGCATGTCGATGAAGCCATGATCGACTACTACGCCACCAACGCCCACAGCGTGCAGTACCTGCCGGACGGCAAACTGCAATACGAGATGACGTCGGACAAGGTCGAGCATGTGAAAGCAACCGATGTGACGCTGCTGACCAAGCCCGACCTGAACATGTTTCGCGGCACCGAGTTCCCGTGGCACGTGCAGAGCGAGCGTGGCGAGGTCAATCCTGGCGGCACTGAAGTGGAACTGATCGATTCGGTACGTATCGCGCGCACCGACGAGAAAAACCGCAAAACCCTGATTACCACCACCCGCATGACGGTGTTCCCGCAGCAGCAATATGCGCAGACCGAGCAACCCGTTAGAATCGACGGCGCTGGCGGTGTATCGACTGGCAAGGGAATGAAGGCGTATTTGAAAGAAAGCAGGATACACCTGCTATCGAACGTAAGAGGACAGTATGAGGCTCGTTAAAACCCTCCCTATTTTGCTCGGTCTGAGCGCAGCACTGGGAAGCGTGAGCGCCTGGGCCCTGCCGACCGATAGAGATCAGCCTATCCGCATTCAGGCCGACGACGCCCAACTGGACGACAAGAACGGTGTTGCCACCTATAAAGGCGACGTGATCATCACCCAGGGCTCGATGAAGGTCACCGGCAATACCGTGACCATCACCCGCACTCAGGCCGGTGACATCGACGTGGTGACTTCGGTGGGCAACCTCGCCTACTTCGAGCAACTGCAAACTGCCGGTGACACCAAACCTGTCCAGGGTTGGGGTGTGACTATCCAGTACCACGCCTCGCAAAACCGCGTTGTGCTGATCGACAAAGCAAAAGTCGTCGACAAGGATAACAACACCACCCAAGGCGAGAAAATCGTCTACGACACAGTCAAGAAGCTGGCGAGTGCCGGTCGCGCCACCGGCAACAAGGTGACCGAGTCGCGCCCACGCATCGACATGGTGATCCAGCCGAAAAAGAAAACCGATGAGCAAAAGGCCCAGTAATGGCAACTCTTAAAGCTCAGCATCTGGCCAAGAGCTACAAGAGCCGCCAGGTCGTGCGTGACGTCAGCCTGTCCATCGACAGCGGTCAGATCGTCGGTCTGCTTGGCCCCAATGGCGCCGGCAAAACCACCTGTTTCTACATGATCGTTGGCCTGGTGCAAGCCGATCAGGGCCGCGTGCTGATCGACAACCTGGACGTCAGCCACCAGCCGATGCACGGTCGCGCGAAGGCCGGCATCGGCTACCTGCCGCAAGAAGCGTCGATCTTCCGCAAGCTTTCGGTATCCGACAACATCATGGCCATTCTCGAAACCCGCAAGGAGCTCGACAAGACAGGTCGCCGCAAAGAGCTGGAAAGCCTGCTGCAGGAATTTCACATCCACCACATCCGTGACAGCCTTGGCATGAGCCTGTCCGGCGGTGAGCGCCGCCGCGTGGAAATTGCCCGGGCACTGGCCACCAACCCGAAATTCATCCTCCTCGACGAACCCTTTGCCGGCGTGGACCCGATTTCGGTGGGCGACATCAAGCAGATCATCCATCACCTCAAGGCCAAAGGCATTGGCGTGCTGATCACCGACCACAACGTCCGTGAAACCCTGGATATCTGTGAAACCGCCTACATCGTCAACGATGGCCAACTGATCGCCGAAGGTGACTCTGCCACCATCCTGGCCAACGATCTGGTCAAGGAAGTGTATCTGGGCCATGAATTCCGCTTGTAAGCGCTGAGGTGCCAGGCCAGTCGCCCGAGCGCTCATTGCAATAAAAAATCAATATATTTTTATTGTTACAGCGCTCTAGGCAAACACTTCAGTTTCAGGCATATAATTTGCTTAAGTTTGGCGCTTCGGCGCCCTGTAGTGGATGGCGCATGCGCGCCGGCGAATAAGGTGTTAAGCCCCTGCCATGAAACCATCGCTAGTCTTGAGAATGGGCCAGCAGCTGACGATGACACCGCAGCTGCAACAGGCCATCCGCCTGCTCCAATTGTCGACCCTGGACCTGCAACAGGAAATCCAGGAGGCCCTGGAGTCCAATCCGATGCTCGAACGCCAGGAAGAAGGCGACGACTTCGATAACGCCGACCCCTTGGCCGACAAAGCCGAACAACAACCCAGCGCCGACATTCAGGAACCCTCCTACCAGGAAGCCGCCCCGACGGTGGATAACCTTGAAGAAGGCGACTGGAACGAGCGCATACCCAACGAACTGCCTGTCGACACCGCTTGGGAAGACGTCTACCAGACCAGCGCCAGCAGCCTGCCGAGCAACGATGACGACGAGTGGGATTTCACCACCCGTACATCGGCCGGTGAAAGCCTGCAGAGCCATCTGCTATGGCAGCTGAACCTGGCACCGATGTCCGACACCGATCGCCTGATCGCCGTGACCCTGATCGATTGCATCAACAATCAGGGCTACCTGGACGAAACCCTCGAGGAAATCCTTGAGGCCTTCGATCCGGAACTGGACATTGAGCTGGACGAAATCGAAGCCGTCCTGCACCGCATTCAGCAATTCGAGCCCGCCGGCATCGGCGCCCGCAACCTGGGCGAATGCCTGCTGCTGCAACTGCGCCAACTGCCCGCCAAGACCCCTTGGCTGGCGGAGGCCAAGCGCCTGGTCACCGATTACATCGACCTGCTCGGCAGCCGCGACTACAGCCAGCTGATGCGACGCATGAAGCTCAAGGAAGATGAACTGCGTCAGGTCATCGAACTGGTCCAGAGCCTCAACCCGCGCCCGGGCTCGCAAATCGAGTCCACCGAAGCTGAATATGTCGTTCCCGACGTGATCGTGCGCAAGGACAACGAGCGCTGGCTGGTGGAGCTGAACCAGGAGTCGGTGCCTCGCCTGCGGGTCAACGCGCAATACGCCGGTTTCGTGCGCCGCGCCGATACCAGTGCCGATAACACCTTCATGCGTAATCAGTTGCAGGAGGCTCGCTGGTTCATCAAGAGCCTGCAAAGCCGCAACGAAACGCTGATGAAAGTGGCCACTCAGATCGTCGAGCATCAACGCGGCTTTCTGGAGTACGGCGACGAAGCCATGAAGCCGTTGGTGCTGCATGACATCGCCGAGGCGGTGGGCATGCACGAATCGACGATTTCACGGGTGACCACGCAAAAATTCATGCATACCCCACGGGGCATCTATGAACTGAAATATTTTTTCTCCAGTCACGTCAGCACCTCCGAAGGCGGTGAATGCTCGTCCACGGCGATTCGCGCGATCATCAAAAAACTGGTTGCCGCGGAAAATCAGAAAAAGCCGTTGAGTGACAGCAAGATCGCTGGTTTACTGGAGGCACAAGGCATTCAGGTGGCTCGCCGCACCGTCGCCAAGTACCGCGAATCCCTCGGGATCGCGCCTTCGAGCGAACGCAAGCGGTTGATGTAAGCCACGCCACAGCGTTCCAGTGGTAGATCATCTGATCTACCGCTTTATGCACTGGCAACGAAGGAGAAGCTGTATGCAAGTCAACATCAGTGGACACCAACTGGAAGTGACCGAACCTCTGCGCACCTATATCGGCGAAAAACTCGAACGATTAGAGAGGCATTTCGACAAGATCACCAACGTGCAGGTCACGATGAACGTCGAGAAGCTGCTGCAGAAAATCGAAGCCACGCTGCATATTCCCGGCGGAGAAGTGGTCGCCAATGCCGAGCATACGGACATGTATGCCGCTATTGACCTGCTGACCGACAAGCTGGATCGCCAACTCAAAAAGCATAAGGAAAAGACCCAGAGCCTCCTCCAGGGCGCGACCGGTCGTTAACATCCCCAATCCATGATCCGACTTGAAAGCATCCTGACCCCCGGCCGTTCCCTCGTGAACGTGCCGGGCGGCAGTAAAAAACGCGCCCTCGAACAGATTGCCAACCTTATCCACAAAGAAGTGCCGGATCTGGAGATGCAAGATGTCTTCGAGGCTCTGATTGCCCGTGAAAAACTCGGCTCTACCGGTTTTGGCAACGGTATCGCCATCCCCCACTGCCGCCTCAAGGGCTGCGAATCGCCCATCAGTGCCTTGATGCACCTGGATGCCCCCATCGATTTCGACGCCATCGACGGAGCGCCGGTTGACCTGTTGTTTGTACTACTGGTCCCGGAAGCCGCCACCGATGCGCACCTGGAGTTGCTGCGCCAGATCGCCAGCATGCTTGATCGCAAGGAAGTACGTGAAAAGCTGCGCAGTGCCCAGAGCAACCAAGCCCTGTATCAAGTTGTCCTTGACGAGCAAAACGGTCACTAATCATGCGCCTGATCATCGTCAGCGGCCGCTCCGGCTCCGGTAAAAGCACTGCCCTCGATGTTCTCGAGGACAACGGCTATTACTGCATCGACAACCTGCCTGCCGGCTTGCTGCCGGAACTGGCCGAACGCGCGCTGATTCACACTGAACTGGCACAACCGCTGGTGGCCGTGTCCATCGATGCTCGCAACTTGCCGAGCCACCTGTCACGCTTTCCCGAACTGCTGGAAGAAGTCCGCAGTCGGCATATCCAGTGCGATGTCCTGTACCTGGACGCCGACGAAGAGACCCTGCTCAAACGTTTTTCGGAAACCCGCCGTCGTCACCCGCTGAGCAGCGCCAATCGCTCGCTGGCGGAGGCGATAGAGGACGAAACCAATTTGCTGGGGCCGATCGCCGATCTGGCCGACCTCAAGGTCAACACCACCCATCTGAACCTGTATCAACTGCGCGATACCATCAAGCTGCGCCTGCTGAATCAGCCAGAGCCCGGTACTGCGTTCCTGGTGGAGTCTTTCGGGTTCAAGCGTGGCATGCCGGTGGACGCCGATCTGGTGTTCGATGTGCGCTGTCTGCCCAACCCTTACTGGAAACCGGAGCTACGGGCACAATCCGGGCTCGATCAACCGGTGGCCGAGTACCTGGCGGCACAGCCGGACGTCGAGGAGATGTTCCAGGATATTTCCTCGTACCTGCTCAAGTGGCTACCCCGCTTTGCCGCCAGCAACCGCGCCTATGTCACCATTGCCATTGGCTGCACTGGCGGCCATCACCGCTCTGTCTACCTGACCGAACGTCTGGGTCAGGTCCTGCAACAATCCCTGAAGAACGTCCAGGTTCGCCACCGCGACCTCAGCTAAAGGATTCACATCGCGATGCCTGCTCGGGAAATCGAAATCATCAACAAATTGGGCCTGCATGCCCGCGCGTCCGCCAAATTCGTTGGGGTGGCCGGGCAGTTCCCGTGCCAGATCAGGGCCGGCCGCACTCCGGAATCGATGGTCGACGGTAAAAGCATCATGGCCATGATGATGCTGGCCGCGGGCAAGGGCACCACAATCCACCTGAGTACCGAAGGTGAGCAGGCTGACGAGGCGCTGCAGGCATTGGTGGACTTGATCAACAATTTCTTCGACGAAGGCGAGTAAACGTCAAAAAGATCCAAAAAAAACGCCACCCGATCGGGTGGCGCTTTTTTTTGTGCAGCAATCGCAGCTTAGCTACCCGCCACCGTCATCCGCTCGATCAACACCGAACCGGTGCGAATGTTGCTGCGCAATTCCAGGTCATTACCCACCGCAATGATCTGCTTGAACATGTCGCGCATGTTGCCGGCGATGGTCACTTCCTGGACCGCGAACTGGATTTCGCCGTTCTCGACCCAGAAACCCGCTGCGCCACGGGAGTAATCGCCAGTGACCATGTTCAGGCCCTGCCCCATCAATTCAGTGACCAGCAGGCCACGACCCATGCGGCGCAACAGGGCCGCCTGATCTTCGTCGCCATGGGTGACGAACAGGTTGTGCACGCCGCCGGCATTCGCGGTGCTCGGCATGCCCAGCTTGCGGCCGGAATAGGTGCCAAGCACGTAGGACACCAGCTCGCCGTTTTCCACGAACGGCTTGGCGTAGGTCGCCAGGCCATCGCCGTCGAAGGCAGAGCTGCCCAAAGCGCGCATCAAGTGCGGACGTTCATCGATGGTCAGCCATTCCGGGAACAGTTTCTGCCCCAGCGTGCCTTCGAGGAACGAAGACTTGCGATATAGACTGCCGCCGGAAATCGCCGAGAGGAAACTGCCGAACAAACCGCCGGCCAGTTCCGCAGAAAACAGCACCGGCACTTCGCAGGTCGGTACCGGGCGTGCGCCCAAGCGGCTCGCCGCCCGTTGCGCGGCACGCTGGCCGATGCTCTCCGGGCTGGCCAACAAATTGCCCTGCCGGTTCACGTCGTACCAGTAATCACGCTGCATCTGGCCATCGGCCTCGGCGATCATCACGCAGCTGAGGCTGTGACGGGTCGAGGCGTAACCGCCGATAAAACCGTGGCTGTTGCCGTACACACGGCAACCCTGATGAGTGCTGAGGGTGGTGCCGTCGGCGTTCTTGATCCGACTGTCGGCGGCAAACGCCGCCGCTTCACAAGCCAGGGCCTGCTCGATGGCTCGCTCCGGCGTGATACTCCATTGATGGAACAGGTCGAAATCCTGCAGTTCCTTGGCCATCAGCGCGGCATCCGCCAAGCCTGCGGCTTCGTCTTCAGACGTGTGCTTGGCAATCGCCAGTGCAGCAGCGACGGTTTCGCGAATCGCTTCCGAACCGCTGGCCGAGGTGCTGGCCGATCCTTTGCGCTGCCCTACATACAAAGTGATGCCAAAGCCTTGATCGCGGTTGAACTCGACGGTTTCGACTTCCCGCTGACGCACCGTGGTCGACAGACCCTGCTCCAGCGACACCGCCACTTCACAGGCACTGGCGCCCTGGCGCTTGGCTTCAGCGATGATCTGCTCGACTTGTTCTTGCAGTGCCGGCAACGCTTGTGGGCCGACGCTTTCAACTGCACTCATGCTGTTCTCCACTCAAATTCTGCTTTCGGTAACGGTCATCGAGCGACCGGGCCGGACAAGCGGCCCCCGACTGGTTATCATGGCGGCGTTTCTTTGCGGACGGCCACCATGGTTGATTCTTACGACGACTCCCTCGATACGGGAGAAAAAAGCAAATCCCAGGTTAAACGCGAGCTGCATGCTCTGGTTGACCTCGGCGAGCGCCTTACAACACTCAAGCCTGACTTGCTGGCAAAACTGCCCTTGACCGACGCCTTGCGCCGGGCTCTGGCCGAGGCGCCCAAGCACACCGCGAACATCGCGCGTAAACGGCACCTTCAGTTCATCGGCAAGCTGATGCGCGATCAGGACACTGACGCCATTCTGGTGTTGCTCGATCAACTCGATGCCTCCACTCGCCAGTACAACGAGCGCTTCCATAATCTGGAGCGCTGGCGTGATCGCCTGATTGCCGGTGACGACGCCGTACTGGAAAAATTCGTTGTCGACTACCCGGACGCCGATCGCCAGCAATTGCGTTCCCTGATCCGTCAGGCCCAGCACGAGGTTGCGCAAAACAAGCCTCCTGCTTCCAGCCGTAAAATCTTCAAGTACATCCGTGAGCTGGACGAGACTCAACGCGGTCTGCGTTAAATCTCGAATCGGGTGAGTTGCCTGGCAACTCACCCGAAGCTTCACTTTATGCGCCCGTGCCACCCACGGTAATCGCATCGATTTTCAGCGTTGGCTGGCCGACACCCACCGGCACCGATTGCCCATCCTTGCCGCACGTCCCCACGCCGCTGTCCAGCGCCAGATCGTTCCCGACCATCGACACCCGACTCATGGCTTCCGGCCCATTGCCGATCAACGTTGCGCCTTTGACCGGGGCGGTAATCTTGCCGTCTTCGATCAGGTACGCCTCGCTGGTGGAGAACACAAACTTGCCGCTGGTGATGTCCACCTGACCGCCGCCGAGGTTGGCGCAGTAGATGCCTTTTTTCACCGAGGCGATGATTTCCGCCGGGTCGCTTTCGCCACCGAGCATGTAAGTGTTGGTCATGCGCGGCATCGGCAGGTGCGCGTAGGATTCGCGACGACCGTTGCCGGTGCGGGCCACGCCCATCAGGCGCGCGTTGAGCTTGTCCTGCATATACCCCTTGAGCACGCCGTTTTCGATCAGCGTGGTGCACTCAGTCGGCGTGCCTTCGTCGTCGACGCTCAGCGAACCACGGCGCCCGGCGAGGGTACCGTCATCGACGATGGTGCAAAGCTTCGAGGCGACCATCTCGCCCATGCGCCCGCTATAGGCCGAACTGCCCTTGCGGTTGAAATCGCCTTCCAGACCATGGCCGACGGCTTCGTGCAGCAATACGCCGGACCAACCCGAACCCAACACCACCGGCAACGTACCGGCCGGCGCCGGAATGGCTTCCAGATTCACCAGCGCCTGACGCAACGCTTCACGGGCATAGCCCATGGCGCGGTCTTCACTGAGGAAATAGCGGTAATCGGTACGACCGCCACCGCCATGACCGCCACGCTCACGACGACCGTTCTGCTCGACGATCACACTGACATTGAAACGCACCAACGGCCGTACATCCGCCGCCAGGCCGCCGTCGGTGGAGGCGATCAAAATTCGCTCCCAGACCCCGGCCATGCTCACGGTGACTTGCTGGATACGCGGGTCGAGAGCGCGGGTCGCCACGTCGATACGCTTGAGCAGCTCGACTTTCTCGGCGCGGGTCAGCACTTCCAGTGGGTTGTCCGGCCCATACAATTGGGCGACATCCTGGGTGGTGAATGCCTGCACGGTGCCGTTCTGCCCGGCCCGGGAGATCGAACGCGCCGCACGGGCTGCCGCGCCCAGCGCTTCGAGGGTGATCGCATTGCTGTAGGCAAAACCGGTTTTTTCACCCGATTGCGCCCGCACGCCGACACCCTGGTCGAGGTTGAAGCTGCCTTCTTTGACGATCCCGTCTTCCAGCGCCCAGGACTCGGAAATCTGCCCCTGGAAATACAGGTCGGCGGCATCGATGCCCGGGCCGGCCAGATCGCCGAGCACACCCTGCAGGCTCTCGATCGTTACGCCGCCGGGCGCCAGGAGGTGTTCACTGACGGAGGACAACAACTCGCTCATATGCTTTACGCCTTAAATTCGTCGTTCTGATGCAGGTCGCTGGGCGCCCTGCGAGAAAAATCGCCGGTGAGTGGACACCGGCATCCGCGCCCTGATGGACGCCTGTTCGCTGCTGTCGCGTTCGGCCAGCAGCACGGCCTCGCCCTGATCCTGTTGTGCCAGCACCCGGCCCCATGGGTCGATAATCGCGGCATGACCATAGGTTTCTCGTGACCCCGGATGCGTTCCACCCTGGGCGGCCGCGAGCATGTAACACTGAGTCTCGATGGCCCGTGCGCGAATCAGCACGTCCCAATGGGCCGCGCCGGTTACCGCGGTAAAGGCCGATGGAGCGGTAATCAGCTCCGCGCCGGCCGCACGCAATTCGTTGTACAGCTCCGCAAATCGTAAGTCGTAACACACCGTCAGGCCGATTCGGCCGACCGGCGTATCGGCGACCACCACGCCATTGCCATAAGCATAGTCATCGGACTCGCGATAACGCCCGCGATTGTCCGCCACGTCCACGTCGAACAGGTGCAGCTTGTCGTACCGCGCCACGGTCTCGCCCTGATCATCGACCAGCAACGAGCACGCATGCGCTTTGGCCGTCGGTTGATCCGCTGGCGGCAACGGCAACGTGCCGGCCACTATCCATAACTTGAGGTCGCGGGCGGTCTGTTTCAACCACGGCAGGATCGGCCCTTCACCCAAGGCTTCGGCGCGGCCGATGTCGGCAATGTCGCGACGGCCCATGGCGGCGAAGTTTTCTGGCAGCACGGCCAGCCGCGCGCCACCACTTGCCGCCTGCTCGAGCAGGCGACGGGCCTGGGCCAGATTGGCCAGCACGTCGCTCTGGCTGACCATTTGAATCACCGCTACAGACATGGCGCGCTCCTTAATGTATGCCGCCATGCTACTCCATAGGCCCGAAGAGTGCCTTTTCAAAAAGAATTCAAAAAGGCTTGTCGAAGGTGATTTTCGGCTCTTTCCACGGGCCTTTGACGGTGTATTTGACACTGGCGAAACGCGCCACGCGGTCACCGATCAGCTTGTCGATCAGGAACAGTGCCCCACCGACGGCCGGCGCACCGACAATCAGCGCGGCAATCGGCAGATTGTTGGTCACCGGCAAAGTCACCAACAACTTGGCATCGACCTGATCAGCTACCAGGTCCAGGGTGCCGTTGAGTTCCACATTGCTCGACGGGCCAGTCAGCAGGATCGGCTCACGGGTCACGTAGACCCCATTGCTCGCGACCAGCAGGCCTTTGACCCGGTCATAGCTCAAGCCTTTGCCGAACAGGTCGGAAAAGTCCAGGCGCAAGCGGCGACCGATGGAGTTGAAGTTGAGCAGACCGAATACCCGCAGCGCCTGGGCACTGCCCTCGACCTCAACGAACTGACCTTTTTTGAGCGAAGCATCAAGGCTGCCGGAGAAGCGCTTGGTGGCCAGCCACGCCGGTGAGCCGGGCCAGCGACCATCAACATCCATATGAAACTCTTCGCTGGTGACGCTCGGCGCAAACCCCCAGCCCTTGAGCACGTCAGCGAGGTTCTTGCCACTGACCCGGCCCTTGTACCAACTGCTGGAATTGCCCGGCGTGCCTTCCCAACTGCCGCTGCCCTGCAGGAGGATGCCCTTGAGGCCCAGATCCAGGCTATTGAAGGCAATGCCCTTGGCGGTCGGGCGAACTTTCAATTGCCAGGCGCCCACCAGATCCTGCCCTTGGAACAGCTGATTGATAGTGACATCCAGCGCCGGGATCTTCGTTGGGTCCACGGTGGCCAGCGGATCCGGCGAATTCTCGTCGGCCAGCACCGTCGGGTCTGGTGCCGGCAAACGTACGTATTGCAGATTGACCGCAATCGGTGCGCCTTTCGCATCGGGGATACCGACGGTGCCCCTGGTCTGCTGACTGTCGAGTTGCAGGGCCCAGGTGGCCGGTTTGCGCGTCACCTGCACCGACGCCTGGTCGAGGGTGGTGCCGAAACCACTGAGTTTGCCAACCTTCAAATCCGCGCCACTGAGCAACTGCTTGGCGCTGCCGCCCGGATCCTGGCCGGCATACTTGTTGACAAGATCCTGCCAGGGAGCGACATCCAGCTCGGACAGTACACCGCGCACGCGCAAGCCTTTGGTCCCGGGCAACACGGCATTGCCGCCACCAAGGAACAATTCACCGCGACCATCAATGAAATTGCCGGTCGGGGCGGCAAACGTGAAGTCCGCCAGCTCACCGTAATTGACCCAGTAGCGCCGCTCCGGTCCTTGCAGGGTCATGCGGAACACGGTGTCGCGCCCGACGTCGGCCGCCATGCCGAACGGCGCCGGCAAATCCACCGCCACGCCCTTCAGACTGGAAGTGACCATCAACTGGCTGTCGGCACCATCAAGGTTCAGTTGCAGTTGATAAGGGACCACGCCAGACACCGGCAACGGCTGAGTGACGTTCAGCCATTCGGTGAGTTTCTTGACCTCGACCTGACCCGATGCGTCGACCCGGGTATTGAGCTTGCCCGCACTGCCCTCGGCGAAAATCTGTGCGGTCACGGGTTTGTCGAACGCGCGCGCCGTGATCTTTTGTCCACTCAACCCCTTGGCACTGTCGAAACGGAAATCGCCCTTGAGTTGCGTCAGCTCCAGAGTGGGCTCGCTGAGCTTCAAACGGGCCTTGCCGGTCTTGAAGTCGACGAGGATTTTCGGCTTCTCGCCTTTGACCAACGGGATATCAAGTTTGAGCTGGCCTTGCAGATCGCCCTCGCCTTCCCAGCCGGCGAACGTGTCGGCGGTGCCGATCGGCGCT
Organism: Pseudomonas frederiksbergensis; assembly: GCF_017114915.1. Classification (GTDB taxonomy): domain Bacteria; phylum Pseudomonadota; class Gammaproteobacteria; order Pseudomonadales; family Pseudomonadaceae; genus Aquipseudomonas; species Aquipseudomonas frederiksbergensis_I. The sequence continues at coordinate 14,252 of NZ_JAAUOE010000014.1, read as the reverse complement.
TGCTGCAGAATCTTCAGGCCATCACCCAACCCGCCCGCGAATGCGCCATCGAGGAACAGGTGAGGGCTCTGACCGGCAGGCGCCCGGGGAATATTGACGTAAATGTCGCTGACCTGGGTGTCGAGCAATTGGCCCTTGCTCGCGAGGATCCGCACGCCGCTGTCTTCGACGAACACATCGCCGCTGACCTTGCTGACATGCGGCCAGCCCGGTTGAAACGCCAGCTCGGCATCGTGAACCTTGAAAAACAGGCTGATGCTGCGCGCCGTTTCGGGGGCGCCGTGGTTCAGGGAGCCCTGGTACTGGAAGAAACCTTCATCCACCGCGCCTTTGAGAATCGCCGTGCGCAGCCATTCGTCCAGCGCCGGGCTCAACACGGCCGGCAGGTACTTGGCGGTGTAACGACCGTCGCCGTCGACCAGGCCGACCCGCAGGTCCATGTAGTCTTCCTGGGTGTGATCGAAATGCAGGCGAATCAGGAAATCGCCGGCAATCTTGCCCTCCTCGCCCAACACCTTCAGGTACGGCGCGATCAGGGTGAAACCTTCTTTGTCGAGTTTCCAGGTCAGCCGGGCGTTGGCCTGAATGTATTGCCATGGCTTGGCGAAAATCGGGTCCAGGTGCAGGGAAAAGTCCTTGCTGTCCATGCGCAACTCGCCCTGCCCGAGATCGCCGCTGATGCTGCCACTGACATTTCGTGCCGCCGGCGCACCGTGATAAGCGTCGAAACCGACCCGATCCAGATTGGCGGCAAAACTGAATAGGCTGTCATCGGTTGCCTTGGGTCGTATGTCGATCAGCACATTGCGCAAAACCCCGGTGACCTTGAGTCGCTCGACCGCCGTGGCGACACCTTCAGGCAGTGGGCCCAGTGCGTTCAGCAAAGGCGTGAGCGGTGTGAGATCGAGGCGATCAGCTTGCAAATGCAAGAGCTCTAGCGATGTGTCGGTCGCCGCGGTTTGTTGAAATTGCAGTTTCGATTCCCAGCGGGTGTCGCCCAGGCTCATGGCCAGAGAATCCAGGGTCACCAGCACGCCTGTAGAACTGCGCTGGAAATACCCGTTAAGCGCCAGATTGTTGATCTGGATCGGTTTGCGCTCGGCGTAGGCGCCCTTGAGTTGCGGCGCGTTCAAACGGATCGCGGCGCTTTGCAGGGTGCCCTCGCTCCAGCTCACCCAGAGCTCGCCACCGGCCTTGATCTCGGAAAAATTCCAATTCTGGGTCAGGCGCTCGGGCAACCATTTCGACCAATCGCTTTGCGGCAGGCTCAGGTAAGCGTCCACCGCACCGTCCTTCCACTGGCCTGCGCGCAAGCGGGTGCGCACACTCATCGCCACCGGCTGACCATCGGGCAAGGTCAGACGGGCATCGAGCCGCTGACGCGACACGCCGGTTTTCAGGTTCAGGCCGACATAAGTCAGCGTCAGAGGTTGCTCTTCCAGAGGCTGCAAGGTCACCTGGCTGTCGAGTACCGACAATTGCCGGATCATCTGCATGCGATTGAGCAGTTGCTCCGGGTCGAGCGGTTGATCCTGCCGCACCGGCAAACCTTCCAGCGCCCAATGACCGCCTTCGCCTTCCTTGAGGCTGATCTTCAAACCACTGAGTTCCAGGTGTGCGATGCGCACTTCGCGAGCCAGCAGGCTGCCCCACAGATCCGGCACCGCGCGCACCTGATCCAGGCGCAGGGCATTGGAGCCCTCGCCGACCATCACGTCATGGGCCAGCAGAACCGGGTCGAGACCGCTCCAGTTGCCTTCCAGTTCGCCGATGTGCAACGGCATGCCCAAGGCAGCACTGGCTTTGGTTTCGACCTCGGCACGGTACTCGGCCACCAGCGGCGTCAACTCCCGACCGAGGCTGACGAACAGCGCCGTCAACACTAAAACCAACGCGCACAGGCCCAGGCCCCAGCGGGTCAGTGCGGCCAAAATGCGTGTCAGACCGTCCATGTCAGTTGGCTCCCATGGCAAAAACACTGCAAAAAGCTGAGGCCAGCCGTTCTAGTGGGGTTGAAACACAACGATTCAGAGCAGCACCACGTCGTATTGTTCCTGGGAATACATGGTTTCTACCTGGAACCGAATAGTACGCCCGATAAAGCCTTCAAGTTCGGCGACGTTGCCCGACTCTTCATCGAGCAAGCGGTCGACCACTTTCTGGTTCGCCAGCACCCGATAGCCTTCGGCCTGATAGGCCCGTGCCTCGCGCAGGATTTCGCGGAAGATCTCATAGCACACGGTTTCCGGGGTCTTGAGCTTGCCGCGTCCCTGGCAGCTGCTGCACGGTTCGCAAAGCACCTGTTCAAGACTTTCGCGGGTGCGCTTGCGGGTCATCTGCACCAGGCCCAGTTCGGTGATGCCGATGATGTTGGTCTTGGCGTGATCGCGCTCCAGTTGCTTCTCAAGGGTACGCAATACCTGACGCTGATGCTCCTCGTCCTCCATGTCGATGAAGTCGATGATGATGATCCCGCCCAGGTTACGCAGACGCAGTTGACGGGCAATGGCGGTGGCGGCTTCGAGGTTGGTCTTGAAGATGGTTTCTTCGAGATTGCGATGACCGACGAACGCCCCGGTGTTGACGTCGATGGTGCTCATGGCTTCCGCCGGATCGACCACCAGATAACCGCCGGACTTGAGCGGCACCTTGCGTTCCAGGGCTTTCTGGATTTCGTCCTCGACGCCGTACAGGTCGAAAATCGGTCGTTCGCCCGGGTAATGCTCCAGACGGTCAGCGATTTCCGGCATCAGCTCGGCGACAAACTGCGTGGTTTTCTGGAAGGTTTCCCGGGAGTCGATGCGGATCTTCTCGATCTTCGGGCTTACCAGGTCGCGCAAGGTACGCAACGCCAGGCCGAGGTCTTCGTAGATCACACTCGGTGCGCTGATGGTTTTGATCTGGGCGTTGATCTGGTCCCAGAGCCTGCGCAGGTAGCGGATGTCCATGAGGATTTCATCGGCCCCGGCCCCTTCGGCGGCGGTGCGCAGAATGAAACCGCCGGCTTCCTTGATGCCTTCTTTTTCCACGCAGTCGGTGACCACTTGCTTGAGGCGTTCGCGCTCGGCTTCGTCTTCGATCTTCAAGGAAATGCCGACATGGGCAGTGCGCGGCATGTACACCAGATAGCGCGACGGGATCGACAGTTGCGTGGTCAGACGTGCGCCTTTGGAGCCGATCGGGTCCTTGGTGACTTGTACCACCAGGCTTTGACCTTCGTGAACCAGCGCGCTGATGCTCTCCACCGCCGGACCTTCGCGCAGGGAAATTTCCGAGGCGTGAATGAACGCGGCGCGGTCCAGCCCGATATCGACGAAAGCGGCCTGCATGCCCGGCAATACCCGCACGACCTTGCCTTTATAGATGTTGCCGACGATCCCGCGTTTTTGCGTGCGCTCGACATGGACCTCTTGCAGGACACCGTTTTCGACCACCGCCACGCGCGATTCCATCGGCGTGATGTTGATCAGGATCTCTTCACTCATGGCAGGGTCTCGTTCAGGCATGTTCACGATAATGGCCGCATCTTGTCAGTACGACGCTCAGCGCGCGTTAAGGGTTTGCCAACAGGGTATGCCGAAATGGCCGAGCAGTTGCGCGGTTTCGCACAGCGGTAATCCAACCACCGCCGAGTAACTGCCATTGAGCCCGGCGACGAACACCGCGCCCAATCCTTGAATACCATAGCCGCCTGCCTTGTCCCGGGGTTCGCCGCTGGCCCAGTAGGCCGCCGCTTCGTCGCGGCCGATGGCGCGAAAACGCACCAGACTGCGCACCACCAAAGACTCGCATCGCTCGCCGTCCTGCACTGCAATCGCCGTCAATACTTCATGCTCACGTCCGGACAGCAGCATAAGCATGGCGCACGCCTCGGCTGCGTCCACCGGTTTGCCGAGAATTTTCCCGTCCAGCACCACGGCGGTATCGGCACCCAACACGCAGAAATCCGCGTCGGACACGACCGCCCCACGCCCAACCTCAGCCTTGCCGCGCGCCAGACGCTCGACATAGGCCGAAGGGGATTCTTCAGGGAAAGGGGTTTCATCGATGTCCGCGCTGATGGCGGTGAACGGCACGCCGATCTGCGTGAGCAGTTCACGCCGACGCGGCGAGCCTGAGGCGAGGTACAACGATTTCATCAAGACATCTCCCTGTCCAGTGCCCTGTCTCACAAATACTGTTCCTTTTTGGCGGCGTCTGTTGTTGCCACACTGCGTTGCCGCTCCTCGACATAGCGAGCTATGACTCGTCGCGGCGCCTTGTCTGGCAACAACAGCCACTCGCCAAAAAAGGAACGTATTTGCGAGACAGGGCACCGGTACGGGCACATGCCTGACCGAATCAATTGATTTTGTAGCGTCGACGCAAACCGCGCAAACCGAAGCTGATCCATGGCCAGAGCAACGCACTGACCAGTGCCGGCAACACCAGCGCCAGGGTCGGCTGACGATTGCCGGTCAGGGCGCTGAGCCACAACTGAACCAGTTGGGCCAGGCCGAAGATCACCAGGATCACCAGGCTCTGTTGCCACATCGGGAACATGCGCAGGCGTTGTTGCAGCGACAGCACCAGGAACGTGATGAGCGTGAGGATCAGCGCGTTCTGGCCCAGCAACGTGCCATACAGCACGTCTTCGGCCAGGCCCAGGCACCAGGCGGTGACCATGCCGACTTTATGCGGCAGGGCCAATGCCCAGAACGCCAGCAGCAAGGCGAGCCACAGAGGACGCAGGATTTCCATGAATTGCGGCAACGGCGAAATGCTGAGCAGCATGCCGATGGCGAAGCTCAACCAGACCATCCAGCCGTTTCGGGTTGACGTTGTACCGCCCATTATTCTCTTCCCCCAGTGGTGGCCGGCGCGGAGACAGGCGGTTTGGCAGCAGGCTTCACCGCCGCGGGTTTGGCGGCCGCCGGCGCCGTCGCGGGTGGCTTGGTGGCGGCAGGATGGGCCGCGTCAGGTTTGACCGGGGTTGCGGCGGCAGGTGCAGCAGGTGCAACAGCCGGAGCCGCGACGGCAGCCGGTATCACTGACGCGGCCGGTCTCGGCACCGTTGCAGGAATGATCGGTCCACCGCCGTGCTGGTCCAGAGCCTCTTGAGCCTGGGCGGCTTCGTTGGCGCGCTCCTCGGCTGTGCGACCATCACTGAATACCAGCAACAGATAACGACTGCGGTTCAGCGCGGCGGTCGGTACGGCACGCACGATGGCGAACGGTTGACCGGAATCGTGGATCACTTCCTTGACCGTCGCCACCGGGTAACCCGCCGGAAAACGCTGCCCGAGGCCGGAGCTGACCAGCAGATCGCCCTCTTTGATGTCGGCGGTATCGGCCACATGACGCAGCTCAAGACGCTCCGGGTTGCCGGTGCCGCTGGCAATCGCCCGCAGACCGTTACGGTTCACCTGCACCGGAATGCTGTGGGTGGTATCCGTCAGCAACAGTACACGAGAGGTGTATGGCATCAACTCCACCACCTGGCCCATCAGGCCGCGGGCATCGAGCACCGGCTGACCGAGGATCACACCGTCGCGCTCACCTTTATTGATGATGATGCGATGAGTGAAAGGGTTGGGGTCCATGCCGATCAGCTCGGCCACTTCGACCTTCTCGTTGACCAGTGCCGAAGAATTGAGCAACTCGCGCAGCCGAACGTTCTGCTCGGTGAGGGCCGCCAGCTTTTGCATGCGCCCCTGCAACAGCAGGTTTTCGGTTTTAAGTTTTTCGTTTTCGGCGACCAGCTCGGTCCGGCTGCCGAATTGGCTGGCCACACCCTGCCATAGCCGCTGCGGCAGGTCGGTGATCCAGTAAGACTGCATCAGCACCAGCGACATTTGGCTACGCACTGGCTTGAGCAGTGTGAAGCGGGCATCGACCACCATCAGCGCGACCGATAGCACGACCAACACCAACAAGCGCACGCCCAGTGAGGGACCCTTGGTGAAAAGCGGTTTAATAAGCCGCTCCTCCCAGGCAAATGTTCTCTTTATTCATACGGCATCAAACCGGCCTGGATGCAGACTGACAGAAGATAAACGCCAACAGGCAGCACTGCAAAGTGCTGCCTGCGCGCCAACAGCATAGATGCAAGCCAACGACTTATTCGCTGGAGAGCAGGTCCATGGTGTGTTTATCCATCATTTCCAATGCACGGCCACCGCCGCGAGCAACGCAGGTCAGCGGGTCTTCGGCGACGATCACCGGCAGACCGGTTTCCTGGGCCAGCAACTTGTCGAGGTCACGCAGCAGGGCGCCACCGCCGGTCAGTACCAGGCCACGTTCGGCGATATCGGAAGCCAGCTCCGGAGGCGATTGCTCCAGCGCGCTTTTCACCGCCTGAACGATGGTGGCCAGGGACTCTTGCAGAGCTTCCAGCACTTCGTTGGAGTTCAGGGTGAATGCCCGTGGAACGCCTTCGGCCAGGTTACGGCCACGAACGTCGACTTCACGAACTTCGCCGCCCGGGTAGGCGGTACCGATTTCCTGCTTGATGCGCTCGGCGGTGGATTCGCCGATCAGGCTGCCGTAGTTGCGACGCACGTAGGTAATGATCGCTTCGTCGAAGCGGTCGCCGCCAACCCGTACGGATTCGGCATAGACCACACCGTTGAGGGAGATCAGCGCGATTTCTGTGGTACCGCCACCGATATCGACCACCATCGAACCGCGGGCTTCTTCAACCGGCAGGCCGGCACCGATCGCAGCAGCCATTGGCTCTTCGATCAGGAACACTTCACGGGCACCGGCACCGAGGGCCGACTCACGGATGGCACGACGCTCAACCTGGGTGGACTTGCATGGAACGCAGATCAGCACACGAGGGCTAGGCTGCAAAAAACTGTTTTCATGAACCTTGTTGATAAAGTACTGCAGCATCTTTTCGCAGACGCTGAAGTCGGCGATCACGCCGTCCTTCATCGGACGAATGGCGGCAATGTTGCCCGGCGTACGACCGAGCATGCGCTTGGCTTCGGTGCCGACAGCCACGACACTTTTCTGGTTACCGTGTGTCCGAATAGCCACAACCGATGGCTCATTCAGGACGATACCGCGCTCGCGCACGTAAATAAGGGTGTTGGCAGTGCCCAGGTCAATGGAAAGATCGCTGGAAAACATGCCACGCAGTTTCTTGAACATGGGAAAGGGACCCTAGGCAACGCGTGGGTAAAAAAGTGCGGCAAACTCTAACAACGACAGGGATTTTGGGCAAGGCGCCAATATGTTAAATTGGCCGCTTTTCTGTGCACCAAGCCCCACAATCGCGGCCCTGAGACCGTAGATATGCGGTAGTGTTCCGACAATCTAACACACGGACGCCGTCCGTCCTGTTTTCCACTGGAGAATCCCATGGCGCTTGAACGCTCCGACGTGGAAAAAATCGCTCATCTGGCCTGCCTTGGCCTCAATGATGCCGATCTTCCACACATCACTTCGGCCCTGAACAGCATTCTCGGGCTGGTCGACGAAATGCAAGCGGTCAATACCGACGGTATCGAGCCGCTGGCCCATCCACTGGAAGCCAGCCAGCGCCTGCGTGCAGACGTCGTGACCGAGACCAATCACCGCGAGGCCTATCAGTCCATCGCACCAGCGGTCGAAAACGGCCTGTACCTGGTTCCGAAAGTCATCGACTAAAGGGAAAGAGCCTCAATGCATCAATTGACTCTGGCCGAGATCGCCCGCGGACTCGCCGATAAAAAGTTTTCTTCCGAAGAGCTGACCAAAGTCCTGCTGGCGCGCATCGCCCAACTCGACCCGCAGCTCAACAGTTTCATCAGCCTCACCGAAGACCTGGCGCTGCAGCAGGCCAAAGCCGCTGACGCTCGTCGGGCCAACGGTGAGAGCGGCGCCCTGCTCGGCGCGCCGATCGCCCACAAAGACCTGTTTTGCACCCAAGGCATCCGCACCAGCTGCGGCTCGAAGATGCTCGACAACTTCAAAGCCCCGTACGACGCCACCGTGGTCGCCAAACTGGCGGCTGCCGGGGCCGTGACCCTGGGCAAGACCAACATGGACGAATTCGCCATGGGGTCGGCCAACGAGTCGAGCTACTACGGCGCGGTGAAAAACCCGTGGAACCTGGAATACGTTCCGGGCGGTTCGTCCGGCGGTTCGGCGGCGGCGGTGGCCGCTCGTCTGTTGCCGGCGGCGACGGGCACCGACACCGGCGGTTCGATTCGTCAGCCTGCCGCGCTGACCAACCTCACCGGCCTGAAACCGACGTACGGTCGCGTTTCGCGCTGGGGCATGATCGCCTACGCGTCCAGCCTCGATCAGGGCGGCCCACTGGCCCGCACCGCCGAAGACTGCGCGATCCTGCTGCAAGGCATGGCCGGCTTCGACCCGCAGGACTCCACCAGCATTGACGAGCCCGTGCCTGATTACAGCGCCGGCCTCAACGGTTCGCTGCAAGGCCTGCGCATCGGCGTGCCGAAGGAATACTTCAGCGCCGGTCTGGACCCGCGTATCGCCGACCTGATCATGGCCAGCGTCGAAGAGCTGAAAAAGCTCGGCGCCGTGATCAAGGACATCAGCCTGCCGAACATGCAGCACGCGATTCCTGCGTACTACGTGATCGCCCCGGCGGAAGCCTCTTCCAACCTGTCGCGTTTCGACGGCGTGCGTTTCGGCTATCGCTGCGAAGCCCCGAAAAACCTGGAAGACCTGTACAAACGTTCCCGTGGCGAAGGTTTCGGCCCGGAAGTGCAGCGCCGGATCATGGTCGGCGCCTACGCGCTGTCGGCCGGTTACTACGACGCCTACTACCTGAAGGCGCAGAAGATCCGTCGCCTGATCAAGAACGACTTCATGGCCGCCTTCAATGAGGTCGACATCATCCTCGGCCCAACCACGCCGAACCCGGCCTGGAAGCTCGGCGCCAAGAACAGCGACCCGGTCGCCGCGTACCTGGAAGACGTCTACACCATCACCGCCAACCTCGCCGGTCTGCCGGGCTTGTCCATGCCTGCAGGTTTTGTCGATGGCTTGCCGGTCGGCGTGCAACTGCTCGCCCCGTATTTCCAGGAAGGTCGCCTGTTGAACGTTGCCCATCAGTATCAGCAGAACACTGACTGGCACACCCGCACCCCAACCGGCTTCTGAGGAGAAACACATGCAATGGGAAGTCGTGATCGGGCTGGAGATTCATACCCAGCTCACCACCCGGTCGAAAATCTTTTCCGGTAGTTCCACCACGTTCGGTTCCGAGCCGAACACCCAGGCCAGCCTGGTAGACCTGGGCATGCCCGGCGTATTGCCGGTGCTGAACCAGGAAGCGGTGCGCATGGCGGTGATGTTCGGCCTGGCGATCGATGCCGAGATCGGTCAGCACAACGTGTTCGCCCGCAAGAACTACTTCTACCCGGACCTGCCCAAGGGCTACCAGATCAGCCAGATGGAATTGCCGATCGTCGGCAAGGGCCACCTGGACATCGCTCTGGAAGACGGCACGGTCAAACGCGTCGGCATCACCCGCGCGCACCTGGAAGAAGACGCCGGTAAAAGCCTGCACGAAGAATTCGGCGGCGCCACCGGCATCGACCTGAACCGTGCCGGCACGCCGCTGCTGGAAATCGTGTCCGAGCCGGACATGCGCAGCGCCAAGGAAGCCGTGGCTTACGTCAAGGCGATCCACGCGCTGGTGCGTTACCTGGGCATCTGCGACGGCAACATGGCCGAAGGCTCGCTGCGTTGCGACTGCAACGTGTCGATCCGTCCAAAAGGCCAGGCCGAGTTCGGCACGCGCTGCGAGATCAAGAACGTCAACTCGTTCCGCTTCATCGAGAAGGCGATCAACAGCGAAGTGCAACGCCAGATTGAGCTGATCGAAGACGGCGGCAAGGTGATCCAGCAGACCCGCCTGTACGATCCGAACAAGGACGAAACCCGTCCGATGCGCAGCAAAGAGGAAGCCAACGACTACCGTTACTTCCCCGACCCGGACCTGCTGCCGGTGGTCATCGAGGACTCGTTCCTCAACGACGTGCGCGCCACCCTGCCGGAACTGCCACCGCAGAAACGCGAGCGCTTCCAGGCGCAGTTCGGTCTGTCGGTCTACGACGCCAGCGTCCTGGCCACCAGCCGCGAGCAAGCCGATTACTTCGAGAAAGTCGTGAACATCAGTGGCGACGCCAAACTGGCGGCCAACTGGGTCATGGTTGAACTGGGCAGCCTGTTGAACAAGCAAGGCCTGGACATCGACCAGTCGCCGGTTTCAGCCGAGCAACTGGGCGGCATGCTGTTGCGCATCAAGGACAACACCATCTCCGGCAAGATCGCCAAGGTAGTCTTTGAAGCCATGGCCAACGGCGAAGGCAGCGCGGACGAGATCATCGACAAGCGCGGCTTGAAGCAAGTGACCGACACCGGCGCGATCTCGGCGGTGCTGGACGAAATGCTCGCGGCCAACGCCGAACAGGTCGAACAGTATCGCGCGGCAGACGAAGCCAAGCGCGGCAAGATGTTCGGCTTCTTCGTCGGTCAGGCCATGAAAGCCTCCAAAGGCAAGGCCAACCCGCAACAGGTCAACGAACTGCTCAAAAGCAAGCTCGAAGGCTAACCACAGTGATCGTTCCCACGCTCTGCGTGGGAACGCCTCATTGGACGCTCAGCGTCCGCTTTATGTGACGCGGAGCGTCACGGGCTGCATTCCCACGCGGAGCGTGGGAACGATCATGGGGTCACCCTAATGAAACGTCTGCTCAGCGCTTGCGCCCTGCTCTCCCTGCTGGCCGGTTGTGCCAGTACCGATACCGTCGATCCACACGGCTACGACAAGACCGGCACGGCTTCGTATTACGGCGCCAAACATCATGGCAAACGCACCGCCAGCGGTGAGCGTTTCAACCAGCACGGCTTGACCGCCGCCCATCGCCAGTTGCCGTTCGGCACCCGGGTGAAGATTACCAACCTGAATAACGACAGGTCCTGCGTGGTACGCATCAACGACCGCGGACCATATTCCCGTGGACGCCTGATCGACGTGTCCCGTGAAGCGGCCGAACAGTTGGGCATGCTGCGCAGTGGCACCGCGAAGGTTCGCGTGCAAGCCCTCGACGACTGATAGACGGAGCGCTGACTATTTTCGGACTGGCCGATTTACCCCTGATCAGCGTGATTGAATTGCTCAGTGGTCTGTTTTTACTGATCGCCGGCGCCGAACTGATGGTGCGCACCGCCGTACGCCTGGCCGCGCGCTTGCATGTGCGACCACTGATCATCGGCCTGACCATCGTGGCCCTGGGCAGCAGCGCGCCGCAGATGGCGGTCGGCCTGCAAGCCACCCTGGCGCAAAACGCCGACATCGCCGTCGGCAGCGTGATCGGCAGTAGCATCTTCAACATCCTCGTCACCCTCGGACTCTCCGCGCTGATTACTCCGCTGCGGGTTTCGCGGCAGTTGGTGCGCCTGGATATTCCGCTGATGATCGGCGCCAGCCTGCTGGTGTTCGTACTGGCGTGGAACGAAGAACTGACTCGGGCCGATGGCGTGATGCTGCTGACAGCGCTGGCGCTGTATCTGGGCTTGCTGCTGCGTCAGTCGCGGCACTCGACCCGTCCGTCATCGGCGGCGCATGAAGCGCCGCAGGCGCCGTGGATCAGCAGCCTGCTGATGATTGTCGCCGGGCTGGCGATGCTGGTGTTCGCCGGGCACTTGCTGCTCGGCGCCGCCGTGGCGGTCGCGACCGACCTGGGCTTGTCGGAGCGGATCATCGGCCTGACCATCGTCGCCGTCAGCACTTCCCTGCCGGAACTGGCCACGTCGTTGATCGCCGCGTTGCGCGGTCAACGGGACATCGCCGTGGGCAACGTGATCGGCAGCAACCTGCTCAACCTCTTGGGCGTGCTCGGGCTGACCGCGTTGATCGCACCGTCGCCGCTGTCGGTCTCGCCCAACGCGCTGGATTTCGATTTGCCGGTGATGCTCGGTGTCGCGGTGCTGTGCCTGCCGGTGTTCTATTCCGGCTACCGGGTGACACGCGCCGAAGGCCTGCTGTTTTTGGGTTTGTACCTGGCCTATGGGCTGCACGTGGTGTCGTTCACCACGGGCATGCCGCTGGCCGGCAAACTTGAACACCTGATGCTGTTTTTCGTCCTGCCGGCGCTGGTGGCGTTTTTGCTGTTCACCTCGCTACGCGCCTGGCGCCGCCAACACCACAAGAGGGAATTGCCATGAGCACTGATAAAAAGCCTGGGGTTGAAATCCGCCGCCAAGTAATGGGCGACGCCTTCGTCGACCGCGCCTTGGGTAACGCCACCGAGTTCACCCAACCGTTGCAGGACTTTGTCAATGAGCACGCCTGGGGCGGTGTGTGGAACCGCGAAGGCTTGCCGCTGAAAACCCGCAGCCTGATCACCCTCGCCGCGCTGACCGCGTTGAAGTGCCCGCAAGAATTGAAAGGCCATGTGCGCGGTGCGCTGAACAATGGCTGCACCGTGGAGGAGATTCGCGAAGCGCTGCTGCATTGCGCGGTGTATGCCGGCGTGCCGGCGGCAATCGATGCGTTTCGGGCGGCGCAGGAAGTGATCGATACTTATCAGAAGCCGGAGTAGGAGATCTGAAGAACACCGCAAATCCTGAGGTTAAATCCACCCACCCCACTGCAACAAAAAGATCCCGATGTTGGTAGTAACCGCCGCCATCAGCGTGGTTATCACGATGATCGCCGCCGCCAGTTCATGATTACCGTTGGCCTGACGGGCCATGACGAAACTGGCCGCGGCGGTCGGGCTGCCGAAGTACAGAAACAGAATCCCCAACTCCGCCCCGCGAAAGCCCCAGAGCCAGGCGCCCAGTGTCGCCAGCACCGGCAGGCCGATCATCTTCATCAGGCTTGAACTCAGCGCCATCGGGCCACTCTTGCGCATCGCCGCCAGGGACAACGTGCCGCCAATGCAGATCAGCGCCAATGGCAAGGTGGTTTGCGCCAGGTATTGGCCGGACTTCTCCAGCCATCCCGGCAAGCCGATCTGGAACCAGGCAAATGGCGTCGCCGCAAATACGCTGATCACCAGCGGATTGACCATCACACTTTTGCAGATGCTCCACGGATCAGACTTGATCACCGGGCTGTAGACCGCCAGCACGATGGTCGAGAGCGTGTTGTAGAACAGGATTACCAGCGCCGCGAGAATCGCCCCCAGCGAAATCCCGTAATCGCCATACATGCTCGCCGCCAGGGCCAGGCCAATCACCCCGTTGTTACCGCGAAACGCGCCTTGGGTGTAGATACCCCGGTCTTCCCGAGGGCACTTCCAGATCGCCCAACCCCAGGCAATCGCAAAGCACGCCAGGGTCGCGACCGAGAAGTAGGTCAGCAGCGCCGGTTGCAACGCGGCGTGCAGGTCGGCATGCAGGATGCCCAGAAACAGCAACGCCGGCATGGTGACGTTGAACACCAGGGCCGACGCGGTGTGGATGAAGTTGTCGTTGATCCAGTCGATGCGCTTGAGCAGCACCCCCAGTAACAACATGGCAAACACCGGCGCGGTGATGTTCAGGGTTTCGAGGAAAATAGCCAGCATGCCGGGGGGAACCTTGGGGTGGACGTCGTTAGGGGGCTAATGATAAGCCACTTTCACCCGGATCGCCGGATCGTTCCCACGCGCCCCGGGACAATTGCCTGCGTACGATGTTGAACCTTGAAATGCCTGGTCATGATCGGATTCGGCAGATCACCGATGCGCCCGGTAAAGTGCGACGACTGCCGCGAAGGATCGCGGCAGATCTTTCAAGGAGAGCGATTCAACATGACTTTTGCCATTGCCTACCTTCCGCAATTCCCGGATCACCCCGCCGATCAGGCAACCATCCCGCTATCGACCCTCAGCGAAGACTTGATCGTCCGCGTCCCGGATCCGAACGATATTCCGCCGAACTGGGATGTCTACCCGATCCTCGGCACGAACACGGAAGAACCTGACTGGGAGGGTCTCGCAGAGCCGACCGGCGTCTGGGATGAGGCCAGCGACGACATGGTAAAACTGACGGGGATTGAACTGCGAGTCCCGAAATCGGAACTGGAAAAGTACCTGAACACAGAGGTGGAATTGCGCTACAAATTTGCGGATGAGTCGAGTCTGGAGCCGTGTTCGGAGCCCCTGAGACTGTATATCGAAGCCTGATTTTTCTTCGCGCCTGATCGTTTATCGGTCAGGCGTTTTTTGTGCTGAACGTCTTCGTGTCGTGAATACCGTTCGTCGAAACTGTTATTTCTAACAGTAGCCCGCTCGCTGTTGCCTCAGCCTAAATGG
>NZ_JAAUOE010000013.1 GCF_017114915.1 Pseudomonas frederiksbergensis | reverse complement strand
GGGGGAGCTTTTGATTTAGGCGCAAAAGGGCGTGGTGCAGGGGGCGGAGGCGGAGGCGGGGGTAGCAGCGCTACTTGTACGATAGCAGTGAAACCTGGCGATGATTTAATCATTGTAGTGGGAGCGGGTGGTCTTGCCGGAAATGGCGCTCCACTCCAAAAAGACGGCATCAGTGGAAGGGACGGCGATGCCAGTATTGTAAGGGCCTTCTACGTCAATTCCGTAGGTGCCACCCTCAAGGCCAACTATATCGCTAACGGTGGCAAGGGAGGGGGGGGTGGGGGAACATACAAGTTCCCTTATGGTACCGCTGGAAAAGGTGGCGCAGGCGGAAGCCCTGCCGCATCCAACTGCACGATGAAGTGGGGGGCCGCAGGTAAAGATGGAAGCAATAACGGTACTGGCGGCAGCGAACTCCCCGGCCCTGGTGGAAGCGCCCCCGATACTTCGTGCAATGGGGGCACTGGAGGCGTCGGAGGCCATGGCGGCATCGTGAATTCCAGCAGCCTATCCGGGCAATCCGGCTTAACGGGGGCGAAGGGTTCCAATGGTTGCGTCATTGTTGAGTACTGAGTTACACACAATCAGACTAAACACCACGAATAGACGTTAGCTATAGAAAATATAAGAAATCGTTATATAAAACTGTCAAATATGACAGTAGCCGGGAATAAAATTGCACGCAATGATAAGGCTTCTGCATACGAAAAGAAACACGATGAAAATTATTATGCGGAACAACTAGACAGGCTCACTTGAGCGCTTCTGAAATGTAAAGAGCATATAACATACGAGAGCGTGATAATTATGGCTATGGCATTTGCGGTATCCTCAGAAAATTATATAGCATTTGGTGTAGGTGACTTCGTAAACTGTACAGCTGGTGGAGCCGACTACATTTCAGCTGAAATCAAGAAAGTAGATGCTCCCTTCGTGACTATCGGGACCACTAGCGGCGATAAAAAGTTCCACCAAAAAGACCTCAAAATTAACATTAGAGTTGTGCCCCCTCCACCTCCAACAACTCAACCCAAAGTAGACAGGGTAGAACAACAGCTATTGGTGAAAATTAAAGAACCCGAGATATCACTCAAGTCTTATGCGGGAGATCTCTATGCTTTCTCTAACACTCGAGCCACTACTGTTACAGTTAGCACCACCTACCCTGCCATAGTAGCAACAACATTTAACGACGATGGCACTGTAACAACTAATGTAAGCCCAAACAACAGCCCTGATTCGGGGGGCGGACGTGTAGATATACCACCCGTTTGGGCACCCGGTCATGAAAAGCGCCTCAGACATGTGTATCTGGCCGCAAAAAATCCGATGTACGAGGGAGCACTACTGAAAATGTATGGTAAATAGAGAGTAATTGATTAGGCCACGAGATCGTTTTCGTCGTGGCCTTTTTTTCAAACAAAATAGCCGCATTTCTAATAAATATAGAATGCTGTTAACTTTTATATAATACGGTTTTTTGGATCAACACTTAGCGGGAAAACGAGACATATTTTTTATCGGTGATTATGAGATCGCGTGATAAGAAAGCGACTCCAATACACAATCGAACCAATATCCATATGCAAAAAACCCGCATCTCTGCGGGTTTTTTATTCAAGTCCAAGGACTCAATTCACCTTAGCGTTCAACTCACCCTTCAAATACCGCTGGAACATCGCTTCCAACGAGATCGGCTTGATCTTCGAAGCATTGCCCGCCGCACCAAACTGTTCATAACGCGCAATACATCGCCGTCACAGTCGCGTAAAAGAACTTACGCGGGTCGAACTCGCTCGGGTTGGTGGCCATCAGGCGACGCATCGCACCAGTGGACGCCAGACGCAGGTCAGTATCAATGTTGACCTTACGAACGCCGTGCTTGATGCCTTCGACGATTTCTTCAACCGGTACGCCGTAGGTTTCTTTGATGTCACCGCCGTACGGGTTGATGACCGCCAGCCATCACGAAAGTCAACGGTCCCTCTTACCCATAGGTTTGCGCCTTAACCCCGACGCAACAGTGTCATTCAGCGCCACCACTCGCCCGGCATCCCATTCATGCTGCATGCCCGCAAACAATTCGCCATCCACGCGATTTCGATTAGCCGCTAACGCTTGAGTCATCGCCTCGGCAATACGCTCAATGATCAGGGCCGGCCTGTCCACCGCGCAGTGCTTTCGACCGAACTCAATCAATTGCTGACGATCCGGGTAGCTTTTCACTTTGTTCATCTTGATGGCCAACGTACGGTCAACCAATGACCGACCGGATTTGGGGTTGTAGTTTTCGTAGACGGTCGTGGTCGTGACATCGAAGACCGGTGCCAATTGCACCGTTTCAAGTGCGTCTGGATGGGTGTAAATCACTCCGAAATTCTTCAGGTGTGCATCGCCGTTGCGCACCATGACCGAAAGGCAAACCGAACAGAAAAAGCGCTCCAGTTCACGTATCGGATCACCATGTCGGCAGACCTGGCCGATCACGGCAGCAAGGGTTTCATAGCTTTGGGAATACTTGTAGTTGTCATGGGGATCCTTATTGAGCCCCAACAGGACGGCCATGTCTTCAAACCCGAGCCGGCCGGAAGCGGTCAAATCGAATCGCTCCATCACAAATAGATCACCGTTTTCAGACGGCCAGAACGGCGGTGTTTCCAGCCCGGCAAGTCGGGCCGCTTCCAGGCAGAGAAATTCGTTTTGGGCCAGGTGTGCATACTCATCGGCGCCTGACTTAACAATCAGATCAGAGCTGAGCATGGTTTTTCGATTACCGGTGAGCTTGTCCAGATCAGGCACCAGCACCTTGGGCTGCACACCCGAAATGCCCGACTCGAAGTAGGTGTCAACGAGGAACTCGAAAACACCTTGTGAAGCATCCGCCGACAGGATCTCTTGCAGCCCGACCTGAGCACGGACGGACACGGGGGCCTCTATTGGGTTCTGGTAGGTGAGGCGCCCGATTTGATTCCCTCCGATGACCGATAACAGGCGCATTTCGTCCACCTGCATGTGCTTGGCCATCCGGCGTTTGATCTGATCGGCCAGAAACCCTTCCGGCACATTCATATCGAAAATTGGATGCAGCACATTGCTTACCGAAGGCGTCGGGTCATAGGGCATGACCAGCGAGACCTCCCTGGATGCATCGGCGGATTCGTAGGTAAACGAAAACTGTGAGCCCCTGGACAGCTCGCCCGAAAAGCCCTGCGGTGTCATGACGTTGAGCCGTTTGACCTTACTCATCGGGCTCTACCAGATCAGCCAGGGATTTGAGGTCGATTCGGTTATCCACAATCTCAAGCGCCATGCCCAGCGCTGATAACACCCTGAACGCGGTGTAAAGCGCGACATTTTCACCGGCCTCAAGGTCAATGATGGTTTTGCGACTGCATTTGGCCCTGTGCGCCAGTATGGCCTGGCTATAGCCTTTGGCACGTCGTAACTGGCGGACTCTGTCACCGAACACAGAGGGGTTTTGCAGAAGCATGAATGTCACCTATATCGTACTTTTCTATCTGATACTTTTATTATGTCCACTATAGGTGACATTTCAAGCGCTTTATGTCAGACCGCGCGCTGGTATTAATTCGCTGACCCAAAGAAACCGCCTCTCGGCGCTTTTTTTTATGCGACTCAAACGCTGAAGGTCTTAGTTAACCTTCCAGCATCAAGTCGCGGATATCATCGCAGTTGTACCCGGTCGGGCTGGCGACCCAGCCGAAGGCCTCGCGATCACAGCAGCCCAGCGCGAAGGTTACGCTCAGTTTCGCGCCGTCCTCGCAGTGGAACTCAAAACCATCCGAGTCCCGGTACACCAGCTTCACGTTGATCGCGGGCAACAACTGGGCTTCACGGGCGCGACGCAATAATCCCCAGACACGAAAGTAGCCGTAGGTGAGCAGCTCGCTGACCTGTTGCCGGATTTCAACCGCCAGTTCAGCGTCGTCCATAAGCCTGCTTCCCCGTGCTTTGGGCGATGTCGATTGCTTGATTCGAACTGTTAATTGCGAGGGCGCCACACCGAGACATTTGCTGACCAGCTTCACTGCTCGTCCCCCGGCACAAGGGTTAGTGCGCAATCCATTTTCGCGACCGGGCGATCTCCATGGCCTCTTTGAGGATTTCCGCTTCCATCGTTTTTTTGCCCAGCATCCGTTGCAGTTCACGGATCTGCTTGAGCGCGTCACTCAGTTCCGAGGCAGACACCACGGCTTCACCGGCACTGACCGCCGACAAGCTGCCGTCCTGATAAAGCTTGCGCCACAGGATCAACTGATTGGCATTGATACCGTTGCGCCGAGCCACCACCTAAACGCTTTGCCTTGGCTCAAGACTCTCGCGAAGCATGGCCAGTTTTTGCTCTGGGCTCCAGCGGCGCCGCCGCTCCTGGCCCAAAAGCTCCCCACTCTTATAGTTGCTGTTAGTTCATAAATATAGCCGTTTGCCTATCCCTTATCGTAAGGGGGAAACGGTGCCCTGTCTTTCGTGGGGCTCGTTCATAGACAGACCAGCCTACCACTAACAACTTTTAGCTATATACGTGACTCTGAATAGTGATAAAAAACTGTCAAATCCGACAGTAGACTCGATAAAAACCTCCCACCACAATAAGGACTCTACATAAATGACGGACAGTCATTTTTATAGAAAGCCGGGCGATCAAAAGAGCTGTAGCACGCCTAAAACATAGACAACACAAGAGAGCATAAATATCATGCCTATAGCATTCACCGTAACTAGAGACAACTGGGTAGCATTTAGCGCTGGTGAATTCGTAAACTGCACAGCAGAAGGAGTTAATTATGACAGCGTAAAAATCAAACAAATAATAGCGCCTTTTGTGATTATCGATACATCTAGCGGCGATAAAAAAATCCACCAAAAAGACTTTATAGTAAACATCAGGCCCGAGACTGTAGTTCAGCCCTCACCACCACGCAGAGCTGATCGAAGGGAAGAACAACTATTGTTTCACATTCAACAGCCCGAATTATCACTTCGGTCATATGCAGGGCAAGTCTACGCGATCTCCGACGCTCCCGACTATCCAATCACCGCGAGTTTTACTAAACCGATCATTATAGAAACTACATTTCATGACGACGGCACCGCCACGGTTAAGGTCAATCCCAACAATAGCCCTGAATCTCCCCCAGCATCTGAACTTGAAGGCTTATCGGGCGCCGAACATGGGGATGCACCTCCCGTTTGGACACCGGGATACGAGCGTCGCCTTAGAATGGAACCCCAACTTGGGAGCAGTCCTAGGGAGGAAGCAGCGACATTGGAATTTTATCGAAATTAACCCGCAACATACGAATACTGGCAAGATTTTTGACAACCACCCGCATCAAATAGCGAAAAAATAATACGGAGATAAAAATTATGGACTCGCGTTCAACTATTCGCGGAATGTATAAATCACCGACTCGTTGCTTTCATATCGGAAATGCAGATGAATCTTCTGGTAGGTTCAGTGGAACTCTTTACGAAACACTAGATACAGATGGGCCACAATTATCTATTTCTGGTTACTTTACTTTTCACGACAATTTACTGTGCACAAAATTGTGGTTCCAGGCACTGGGTTTAAACTGGAACTTTACGGCATACTATGTCAACAAACGACCTGCCTTTGCAATGTTTTATTCGGAAAACTCGAACCCTATCAACAACGAAAACTTCGAAAAGCCTCCGCTACAGATGATCTGACGCGCAAGGGTAAGCTGTCCTTAATATAAAATCTCCGAAGAACCAATACATACTACACTGTGCGAGGTAACACTTCATGCCAACATCTGAGATGGTAACCAGCTATAGAGCTGATAACACTCACACTTTCACAGTACTAAGTAAGGATATAACACATGGAACATGGACAGGCCACTACGAAGACTATGAGATTGGCGGCGTAAGGGAAAATGTACACGGACAATTCCAAATTTATGACAACCAGCAATTAACGGTGTTATGGTTTAGCACTTCCAAAGAATCTTGGAGATTTGAAGCATCATTCCTATACAACAAGCCAAACTATTCCCAGTGGCGCGCAACCTGTGAAAGCAAATCATTACTATTCTATAGAGACTTCGTCCAGCCTTAGACAAATGACACTACTCTGAATAGCGCTTCGAGGTTTAAAGGGAACAGATTAGGATCTAATACGGGTGATTGACACTACGGCTTCGATAATCCCGACCCGGTCTGATCAAATCCCGTGTCTAGTCCTGAAACAGGTGTAAATATTATTCAGGACGAGACACCGGCGAAAAAAAGCCCGCATCGCTGCGGGCTTCTTCTTAAACGCCTAAGGGTTAATTCACCTTAGCGTTCAACTCACCCTTCAAATACCGCTGGAACATCGCTTCCAACGAGATCGGCTTGATCTTCGAAGCATTACCGGCAGTACCAAACTGCTCATAACGTGCGATGCACACATCACGCATCGCCGTCACGGTCGCGCCGAAGAACTTACGCGGGTCGAACTCGCTCGGGTTGGTGGCCATCAGGCGACGCATCGCACCGGTGGACGCCAAACGCAGGTCGGTGTCGATGTTGACCTTGCGCACGCCGTGCTTGATGCCTTCGACGATTTCTTCAACCGGTACGCCGTAGGTTTCTTTGATGTCGCCGCCGTACTGGTTGATGATCGCCAGCCACTCTTGCGGAACCGAAGACGAACCGTGCATCACCAGGTGGGTGTTCGGGATGCGTTTGTGGATTTCTTTGATGCGGTCGATGGCCAGCACGTCGCCGGTAGGTGGCTTGGTGAACTTGTAGGCGCCGTGGCTGGTGCCGATGGCGATGGCCAGGGCGTCGACCTGGGTCTTCTTGACGAAGTCAGCGGCTTCTTCCGGGTCGGTCAGCATTTGGCTGTGGTCCAGAACGCCTTCGGCGCCGATGCCGTCTTCTTCACCGGCCATGCCGGTTTCCAGCGAACCCAGGCAGCCCAGCTCGCCTTCTACCGATACGCCGCAGGCGTGAGCCATGGCCACGGTTTGTTGGGTGACGCGAACGTTGTAGTCGTAGTCGGTCGGGGTCTTGCCGTCTTCACCCAGGGAGCCGTCCATCATGACCGAGCTGAAGCCCAGTTGGATGGAGCGCTGGCAGACGTCAGGGCTGGTGCCGTGGTCCTGGTGCATGCACACCGGGATGTGCGGGAATTCTTCGATGGCCGCCAGGATCAGGTGACGCAGGAACGGGGCGCCTGCGTATTTGCGAGCACCGGCCGAAGCCTGGACGATCACCGGGGAGTCAGTCTTGTCAGCGGCTTCCATGATGGCGCGCATCTGCTCAAGGTTGTTGACGTTGAAGGCTGGAACGCCGTAGCCGAACTCGGCTGCGTGGTCCAGCATCTGGCGCATGCTGATAAGTGCCATTGTGTGTGTCTCTCCCGGTTGAGGGTCGTTAATCGTGCCAGCCTGCCGTAGCGGCGGCGGCTATTCAAGTTATTGCAGATCGGGGGTTGGCCCGGGCTGCGGATTCGGTCACTACTCTACGGTCACCCCCCCTGTAGGAGCCGGATTGCCGGCGAAGGCGTCTGCGTAGACACCATAGGCCTTAAGGGCCTCTTCGCCGGCAAGCCGGCTCCTACAGGGGGGGCGTCAGGCCGTAGTCATTCGGCCTTACAACCGCGGCCGATCAAATCATTGGTGGCGACCCAGTACACCAGGCCTTCCTCACCTTTTACGTGAAACGCCAGCATGTCGTTGCTGTACAGCGAACCCTCGGCGCCCGGCTCAAGCTTCAGGCGGTAGACCTGATCAGCACCGCCCAGGCGAACGTCGACTTCCTTGCGGTTGACGTCAGTGTAGCGCCAGAGCACTTTGGCCTGGCTGTCGCAAGTCCAGGTGGTCCAGTTGTCCGCTGGCTCGGCAGTGTTGAACAGGTTCAAATTGGCGCAACCTGCCAGCAATGCCAGTGCCGCAACGGCGATCAAGCGTTTCATCCGTGTTCCTCGACTGACGGCGCACGCCGCCGGCCTTGAGTAAAGAGTCTGACCCGTCAAGGGCAGCCATGTTCCTTGGCCGGGGTCTGTGTCTCGTATTTGTCCAGGCCATCGGGCCCGGACCGCTTGTTGATCACCGGATTGGTTTCCGCTTGCCAGTCAGCCTGGTAGCAGCCTTTATCCGACGCGGATAGCGCGGGTTCCGGCGTGGCTTTCGGGTTGCTCCCGCAAGCCGCCAGCATACCCGCAGCGATCAACAGCATTAATGTCCTGACCATCCGAACACTCCTTTGCCTGGTCAAATGGGCGACCTCAGGCCTTGGCCCGGCTTTCCAGGACTTCAACGGCCGGCAGCACTTTGCCTTCGACGAATTCGAGGAACGCGCCGCCGCCGGTAGAAATGTAGGAGATTTGATCGGCAACGCCATATTTGTCGATGGCCGCCAAGGTGTCACCGCCGCCGGCGATGGAGAACGCCGAGCTTTCAGCGATGGCCTGGGCCAGCACTTTGGTGCCGTTGCCGAACTGGTCGAATTCAAACACGCCCACCGGGCCGTTCCACAGGATGGTCTTGGACGACTTCAGCAGCTCGGCGAAATTCGCCGCGGTCTGTGGGCCGATGTCCAGGATCATGTCGTCGGCGGCCACGTCGGCGATCAGCTTGACGGTCGCGGTCGCGCTTTCAGCGAATTCCTTGGCGACCACTACGTCCACTGGCAGTGGCACGCTGACTTTGGCGGCGATTTCACGGGCGGTGTCCAGCAGGTCCGGTTCGTACAGGGACTTGCCCACCGGGTGACCAGCCGCGGCCAGGAAGGTGTTGGCGATGCCACCACCGACGATCAACTGGTCGCAGATCTGGCTCAGGCTGTTGAGCACGTCGAGTTTGGTCGACACTTTGGAGCCGGCAACAATGGCGGCCATTGGCTGGGCCGGAGCGCCCAGGGCCTTGCCCAGTGCGTCCAGTTCGGCGGCCAGCAGCGGGCCAGCGGCGGCAACTTTGGCGAACTTGGCCACGCCGTGGGTTGAGCCCTCGGCGCGGTGAGCGGTGCCGAAGGCGTCCATCACGAACACGTCGCACAGGGCGGCGTATTGCTGGGCCAGTTCGTCGGCATTCTTTTTCTCGCCCTTGTTGAAGCGCACGTTTTCGAACAAAACGATGTCGCCGGCTTTCACGTCGACGCCGCCCAGGTAATCGGACACCAGCGGCACTTCGCGGCCCAGCGCCTTGCTCAGGTAGTCAGCCACCGGCGCAAGGCTGTTCTCGGCCGAGAACTCGCCTTCGGTCGGACGGCCAAGGTGCGAGCAGACCATCACGGCCGCGCCTTTTTCCAGGGCCAGCTTGATGGTCGGCAGCGAAGCCAGGATTCGCGCATCGCTGGTGACAACACCGTCCTTGACTGGGACGTTGAGGTCTTCGCGGATCAGTACGCGCTTACCTTGCAGATCGAGGTCGGTCATCTTCAACACGGTCATGGGTCGCAATTCCTGGGTTACTGTTTTTGAAAGACAGATTGTGGAGTAGCAGCTGCTTGTAAATAGTGCTCTGCAACGTCCAGCATTCGATTGGCAAAACCCCATTCGTTGTCGAACCAGGCCAGGATGTTCACCAGCCGAGGGCCGGAAACGCGGGTCTGACTGGCATCGACGATGGCCGAATGTGGGTCATGGTTGAAATCACAACTGGCGTGAGGCAACTCGGTGTAAGCCAGAAGGCCTTTGAGCGGGCCATGGGTGGCGGCCTCGCGCAGAATCCGGTTGACCTCGGTGGCGTCGGTATCGCTTACGGTCTGCATCGTAATGTCGAGGCAGGACACGTTAACCGTCGGCACCCGCACGGCTTTGGCCTGAATTCGCCCGGCAAGTTCCGGCAGCAGGCGTTCAATGCCTCGCGCCAGACCAGTGGACACCGGAATCACCGACTGGAACGCCGAACGGGTGCGGCGCAGGTCTTCATGGTGATAGGCGTCGATCACCGGCTGATCGTTCATCGCCGAGTGGATGGTGGTGATCGATACGTATTCCAGACCAATGGCCTGATCCAGCAGGCGCAACAGCGGCACGCCGCAGTTGGTGGTGCAGGACGCGTTGGACACCAGCAGCTCGTCGCCGGTCAGGCAATCCTGGTTCACACCGTAGACGATGGTGGCGTCGACATCCGTCTCGCTGGCCATCGGCTGGGAAAACAGCACCCGTGGTGCACCGGCGTCGAGAAAACGCTGGCCATCCTGACGGGTGTGATAAGCGCCGGAGCACTCGAGCACCAGATCGACGCCCAGGGACGCCCAATCGATGCCTTCGGGGGTGGCACTGCGCAGGACCTTCACGCAGTCGCCATTAATATGCAGACAATCGCCCTCGACCTTCACTTCGCCGGGAAACCGCCCGTGAGTGGAGTCGAAGCGTGTCAGGTATTCGATGCTGGCCATGTCGGCCAAATCGTTGATCGCCACAATTTCAAACCCGGCCTTATCGCCTCGCTCAAACAACGCACGCAAGACGCAACGACCAATTCGGCCGTAGCCGTTGAGTGCAACTTTGTAAGGACGCGGTTGAGGCATGGGGTTCTCGATAATACGCAGCCGGACGAAATGCTTATGTACAACACACCCCCTGTAGGAGCCGGCTTGCCAGCGAAGATTTCCGTTCAGGCAACATTTATGTTGGAACTGATGACGCCTTCGCTGGCAAGCCAGCTCCTACACAGGGACCGCGGTGGCCATAAAACCACCGCGTCGTGTTTTAGTCTTCCAGCAGCTCTTCAGCCTGACCCAGGATGTTTTCCAGGGTGAAGCCGAACTCTTCGAACAAGGCTGGCGCAGGCGCCGACTCGCCGTAGGTGGTCATGCCGATCACGCGGCCTTCCAGGCCCACGTACTTGTACCAGTAGTCGGCGTGGGCGGCTTCGATGGCGATACGGGCGCTGACCTGCAACGGCAGAACCGATTGCTTGTAGCCAGCATCCTGGGCTTCGAAGACGCTGGTGCATGGCATCGACACCACGCGCACCTTGCGGCCTTGCTCGGTCAGTTTGTCGAAGGCTTGAACGGCCAGGCCGACTTCCGAACCGGTGGCGATCAGGATCAGCTCAGGCTCGCCTGCGCAGTCCTTCAACACATAACCGCCACGGGCGATCTCTTCGATCTGGATCGCATTGCGGGTTTGGTGCTGCAGGTTCTGGCGGGAGAAGATCAGTGCCGAAGGACCGTCGTCACGCTCCAGGGCGAACTTCCAGGCCACCGCCGATTCAACGGCATCGGCCGGGCGCCAGGTGTCGAGGTTCGGTGTGCAGCGCAAGCTGGCCAGTTGCTCGATCGGCTGGTGAGTCGGGCCGTCTTCGCCCAGACCGATGGAGTCGTGGGTGAACACATAGACGATGCGCTTCTTCATCAACGCCGACATGCGCACCGCGTTGCGGGCGTATTCCATGAACATCAGGAAAGTCGCGCCGTAAGGCACCAGGCCGCCGTGCAGGGCCACGCCGTTCATGATCGCGCTCATGCCGAACTCGCGAACGCCGTAGTACATGTAGTTGCCGCTGGCGTCTTCGGCGGTGACGCCTTTGCAACCTTTCCACAGGGTCAGGTTGGAACCGGCCAGATCAGCCGAACCGCCAAGCAGTTCCGGCAGCAGCGGGCCGAAGGCGTTCAGGGCGTTCTGGCTGGCTTTACGGCTGGCGATGGATTCGCCCTTGGCCGCGACTTCAGCGATGTAGGCCTGGGCCTTCTCGGCGAAATCGGCTGGCAGGTCACCGCTCAGACGACGAACCAGTTCGTTGGCCAGCTCAGGGAATTCAGCAGAGTAAGCCGCGAAACGCTGGTCCCACTCGGCTTCGGCGGCGCGACCGGCTTCCTTGGCGTCCCACTCGGCGTAAATGTTGGCCGGGATTTCGAACGGGCCGTGGTTCCACTTCAGTGCTTCACGGGTCAGGGCGATTTCCGCGTCACCCAACGGGGCACCGTGGCAGTCTTCCTTGCCTTGCTTGTTCGGCGAACCGAAGCCGATGGTGGTCTTGCAGCAGATCAGCGTCGGTCGCTCACTTTTGCGCGCGGTTTCGATAGCGATCTTGATCTCTTCCGGGTCGTGACCGTCGACGTTGCGGATCACTTGCCAGTTGTAGGATTCGAAGCGCTTGGGCGTGTCGTCGGTGAACCAGCCTTCGACTTCGCCGTCGATGGAGATGCCGTTGTCATCGTAGAAGGCGATCAGCTTGCCCAGGCCCAATGTACCGGCCAGGGAACTGACTTCGTGGGAGATGCCTTCCATCATGCAGCCATCACCCAGGAACACATAGGTGTGGTGATCGACGATGTTATGGCCGGGACGGTTGAACTGCGCCGCCAGGACTTTTTCCGCCAGGGCGAACCCCACGGCGTTGGCCAGGCCCTGGCCCAGTGGACCGGTGGTGGTCTCGACGCCCGGGGTGTAGCCGTATTCCGGGTGACCCGGGGTGCGGCTGTGCAGCTGGCGGAAGTTTTTCAGGTCATCGATCGACAGGTCGTAGCCGGTCAGGTGCAGCAGCGAGTAGATCAACATCGAGCCGTGACCGTTGGACAGCACGAAGCGGTCACGGTCGGCGAACGATGGATTGCTCGGGTTGTGCTTGAGGTAGTCACGCCAAAGTACTTCGGCGATATCCGCCATACCCATAGGGGCACCGGGATGGCCGCTGTTGGCTTTTTGCACGGCATCCATGCTGAGGGCACGAATGGCGTTGGCGCGCTCACGACGGCTGGGCATCGCTGATCTCCTGCGGATATTGAATCGAGAGTGAATAAAACGAAACGGAAAAAAGGCGAGCATTTTCCCTCACCGACCCGCCTCGGGGCAATGACAGATAGTCATCTGAAGGCGTTTTTCCAATGGATAACGACGTATTCGGCTGATGAAACCTTTCCGCTGTTCGTTCACTGACTGAAACTAACGTCAAGAAGTGCCATCTATCGAGCAATATCAAAACTTTTTGATATTGCCCTTGCGGTGATTTCCGAGCGTCACTAGACTGCTGCCCTTATGAATTTGCGCGTGCCTTCCATTCAACATGACGATTGCGATGAGCTGGCGGCCCTGTGCAAGGCCGGCGGCGATCCTCTGCGGCTGAATGTATTGCGCGCGCTGGCCAACGATTCGTTCGGCGTCCTGGAACTGGCGCAGATCTTCGGCATCGGTCAGTCCGGCATGAGTCATCACCTCAAGGTATTGGCCCAGGCCGGCCTGGTGGCGACGCGTCGCGAAGGCAATGCGATTTTCTACCGTCGCGCCCTGCCCCACACCGGCCTGCTGGGCGGCAAGCTGCACGCCGCGCTGCTGGAAGAAGTGGACAACCTGACCCTGCCGCCTGACGTTCAGGCGCGGATCGGTCAGGTCCATGGGCAACGGGCAGCGGCCAGCCAGGACTTTTTCTCACGGGTCGCGGAGAAGTTTCGCGCCCAGCAAGACTTGATCGCCGGCCTGCCGCAATACCGCGAAAGCGTGGTGGCCCTGCTCGACAAGCTGGGTTTCGGCCCTGGCGCCACGGCCATTGAAGTGGGTCCCGGCGATGGTGGTTTCCTGCCGGAACTGGCACGTCGCTTCACGCAGGTCACGGCGCTGGACAACAGCCCGGCGATGCTCGAACTGGCCCGTCAGGTCTGCGAACGTGAAACGCTGGCTAACGTCAGCCTGCAATTGGCCGACGCGTTGAACGGTGTAAGCCTTCAGGCCGATTGCGTTGTACTGAACATGGTGCTTCACCATTTTGCCGCGCCGGCCGAAGCCCTCAAGCACATGGCCGGCTTGCTGCAACCAGGCGGTAGCCTGTTAGTGACAGAGTTATGTAGCCACAATCAGAGTTGGGCCAGGGAGGCCTGCGGTGATCTCTGGTTGGGGTTTGAACAGGACGATCTGGCCCGTTGGGCCACCGCTGCGGGACTCGTTCCCGGGGAAAGCCTCTATGTAGGCTTACGTAATGGTTTCCAGATTCAGGTCCGCCATTTTCAGCGACCGGCTGGCGACACTCACCATCGGTAAATTCAGGAAAAAATCGAGATGAGCGAATACTCCCTCTTCACCTCCGAGTCCGTGTCTGAAGGGCATCCGGACAAAATCGCCGACCAGATTTCCGATGCGGTGCTGGACGCCATCATTGCTGAAGACAAGTTCGCCCGCGTGGCGTGCGAGACTCTGGTGAAAACCGGCGTGGCAATCATCGCAGGTGAAGTCACCACATCGGCCTGGGTCGATCTGGAAGACATCGTCCGTAACGTGATTCTCGACATCGGCTACAACAGCTCCAATGTCGGCTTCGACGGTGCGACTTGCGGCGTGATGAACATCATCGGCAAGCAGTCCCCCGACATCAATCAGGGTGTTGACCGTGCCAAGCCTGAAGATCAGGGCGCCGGCGACCAGGGCCTGATGTTCGGCTACGCCAGCAACGAAACCGACGTGCTGATGCCAGCACCGATCACCTTCTCGCACCAACTGGTTCAACGTCAGGCTGAAGCCCGCAAATCCGGCCTGCTGCCTTGGCTGCGCCCGGACGCCAAGTCGCAAGTGACTTGCCGTTACGAAGGCGGCAAGGTTGTCGGTATCGACGCCGTTGTACTGTCGACCCAGCACAACCCGGAAGTGTCCTACAAAGACCTGCGCGAAGGCGTGATGGAGCTGATCGTCAAGCACGTATTGCCTGCCGAGCTGCTGTCCAAGGACACCCAGTTCCACATCAACCCGACCGGCCAGTTCATCATCGGCGGCCCGGTTGGCGACTGCGGCCTGACCGGTCGCAAGATCATCGTCGACAGCTACGGCGGCATGGCCCGTCACGGCGGCGGCGCGTTCTCCGGCAAGGATCCATCGAAGGTTGACCGCTCGGCAGCCTACGCCGGTCGCTACGTAGCCAAGAACATCGTCGCTGCCGGCCTGGCCGAGCGTTGCGAGATTCAGGTTTCCTACGCGATCGGCGTGGCTCAGCCTACGTCGATCTCGCTGAACACCTTCGGCACCGGCAAGATCAGCGATGACAAGATCGTCAAACTGGTCCGCGAAGTGTTCGACCTGCGCCCATACGCGATCACCACCATGCTCGACCTGCTGCATCCGATGTACCAGGACACCGCTGCGTACGGCCACTTCGGTCGCACTCCGCAAACCAAGACCGTGGGCGACGATACGTTCACCACGTTCACCTGGGAAAAAACCGACCGCGCCGACGCTCTGCGTACCGCTGCCGGCCTGTAAGACTTTCCCGGCGCACCCAAAGCCCCGCACGGTTCGCCGTGCGGGGCTTTTTCATGGGGACGATCTTTTGATCTTCTCGCCTCGAAACACACAGAATCACACTCTCGCGCCCCATACGCGAAAACTGACTAGCCTTGAAAGCATCCCAACGAGCAAGGACGCTCTCGATGCTGCCCAACCTGCACCTGTTTTTCGGTTTCCTGCTGACCCTCACCTGCCTGACCGCCAATGCCACCGATTGCCCCGATTGGCCACCAGCCCGCGCGCAGGAAGAAATCACCACTCTGCAACAGCAAATCGATCGCTGGGACGACAGCTACCATCGTGAAGGCCAGTCGCTGATCGCCGATGAACTCTATGATCAATCCCGCGCACGACTGAGCGAATGGCGAGAATGTTTTGACTCAGGCCCCTGGTCCGAACCGTTGCGTACCGCCGGCGGCACGGTTGCCCACCCCATCGCCCACACCGGCCTGGAAAAACTGCGCGATGGGCGTGCCGTCGAAACCTGGCTGAAAGATCGCGGGGACGTGTGGATACAGCCCAAGGTCGATGGCGTGGCGGTGACGTTGATTTATCGCAACGGCTGGCTGCACCAGGCGATCAGTCGGGGTGACGGAGTCAACGGCCACGACTGGACCGCCTCGGCGCGCCAGATCGCCGCCATCCCGCAAAAACTGCCGCAACCGCTGGACTTGCTGCTGCAAGGCGAACTCTACTGGCGCCTCACCGACCACATACAAGCCCAGGCCGGCAGCCTCAATGCCCGCGCCACGGTGGCCGGATTGATGGCACGCAAGGAACTGAGCGCCGAGCAAGCTGCCGGAATCGGGTTGTTTGTGTGGGATTGGCCGCAAGGTCCGAAAAGCCTGCCGGCCCGCGTGGCGGCTCTGGATGAGTTGGGGTTCCCGAGCACGGTGCCCTACAGTCGGCCGATCGAGGCATTTGCCGATGCCGAACGCTGGCGCGATCACTGGTATCGCTCGCCCCTGCCCTTTGCCAGCGATGGCGTCGTCTTACGTCAGAGCCAGCGCCCACCCGCCGAGCGCTGGCAAGCGAAAACGCCTTACTGGAGTGTCGCCTGGAAGTACCCCTTTGCCCAGGCGCTGGCCGAGGTGCGCAAGGTCCACTTCAAGATCGGACGGACCGGCCGGATCACACCGGTGCTGGATCTGGCGCCGGTGATGCTCGATGACCGGCAGATCAAGCGTGTCAGCGTCAGCTCCCTGCCGCGCTGGGAAGCGCTGGACATTCGTCCCGGCGATCAGGTCGCCATCAGCCTGGCGGGGCTGACCATCCCCAGGCTCGACGGTGTCGTACTGCGCAGCACCGAACGCCCTGAAATGAACGTGCCACGGGCAGCAGACTTTCACCCTTTAAGCTGCTGGCAACCAACACCCGGATGCGAAAGCCAGTTCCTCGCGCGCCTGAACTGGCTCAGCGGCAAACAGGGGCTGGCCCTGCCTCATGTCGGGCCGGGCACCTGGGAGAAACTGCTCAAGGCCGAACGCCTCGACAGCCTGCTCGATTGGTTAACCCTCGATGAGCAAGAGCTTGCTAAGATTGACGGCTTCGGCGAGCGCAGCAGTGCCCGGCTTTTGAACAGTTTCAACAGTGCCCGGCAACGCCCGTTCGCTCGCTGGCTCAAAGCCCTGGGCTTGCCGCCGACCGGCCAGGCACGCCTCGCCGACTCATGGCAGGCACTGGCGCAACGAAACACCGAACAATGGCAGGCCGAAGCCGGCATCGGCCCGGGACGCGCGGCGCAATTGAGCGCATTTTTCCGCGACCCTCAGGTCCTGGCCTTGAGCGAGACACTACGTGTTGCCGGGATTGACGGTTTTTAGCAGCCGGCGACGCCCGCCAGCCCGGGAACCCAAAGGGGCCGACGCGCTCAAACAGCCCATCGCTACATCGATTTTTTCACCCTGGAGCTTTTATGAAACTTCTTTCACCGCTTGCCTTGTTGACCCTGTGCAGCGTGATGGCCGCTCCATTGATGGCCGCCGAAGACGCCCCGGGCCTGACCGGCTGCGCCGCCAAGAAACAAGGCATCATCAACCAGATCGAACTGGCCAAGTCCCGCGGCAACGCCGATCAACAGGCTGGCCTGGAAACGGCCCTGAGCGAAGTCACCGCCCATTGCACCGACGCCTCCTTGAAGAAGGAACGGGAAAACAAGGTGCTCGACGCCAAGCATGAAGTCAGCAGGCGTCAGGCCGATCTCGACAAGGCGATGAAAAAAGGCGACGCCGAGAGAATCAACAAGCGCAAAGACAAACTGGCGCAATCGCGCAAGGAATTGCAGGAAGCGCTCGACGAGCTGGACCAGTAGGAGCTGGCTTGCCAGCGAAGCTTTTAGCGGTCTCGAGGGACCATTCGCTGGCAAGCCCCCTTCAGTCAATGATCCCGAAACTCTTTATGGCACGCACTGCAGGCGTCTTCGACTTTCTGCACCGCCGGCCCCAGGTTACTGGCCTTGTAGGGTTGAACCTGGCTGGCGATCACCAGTTCACCGGTGGCGCTTTCAAGGGTGCGGGCCATTTCCTGGAAGCGTGCCTGCTTCTGCCAGACATCGTCCTTGGCGCTGGTGTGATCTTCTTCGCGCACCTGCGGGAAATGTTTCCACGGCTCACGGGACAACGCGTCGAGCTTCACGGCACCGTCGGCGAATTTCGGGCCATCGAACGCAATACGTCCACGCAACATGCCGCCCAGGTCTTCGCCGGTCTTGAGCATTTGTTTGAAGATCGCCTTACGCTGACCCAGTGGCGAGTTCGGGTCGACACCGCCGCAGGCGGACAAGGTCAGACAGGCCAGCAATACAACAGAAAGTCTTTTAAGAGTCATGGTGGCTTCAGGTCACTGGAAACGGCGGCCAGTATCCTCGCGTCACCGGCAAAGACCAATAGCCCTATTATCAATACGGGTTGTTTGAGCGCATGGAGCACTCAGGCAACCGGCAAAGGAATTACTCCATGAACAGCCGTTTCAAGGCATGGCGTCACAACCTGGCCTGGACCCTTCCGATGGTGGCCGTGCTTGCGGGCTGCACCGGTGGCGACAGCAGCAAACCGAAAACCCACGCACTGGCGACTTATTCCAGCGCCACTTGGGAAGCGCTTCCGGCGGTGTCCGACAACGACCTCGTTGCCGGCTTCGGCTCGTGGCGCAGCGCCTGCACCCGACTCAAGGCTGACCCGGTTTGGGGCGCGACCTGCGCGGCTTCCGCCAAGGTGCCGTCGACCGCCAGCGACATCCGCGGCTTCCTTAAACAGAACCTCGACGTTTATGGACTGCGTGCGGCCAATGACAACCCCAACGGGTTGATCACCGGCTATTACGAACCGGTCTATCCCGGCAGCCTGACCCAGACCGAGCAAGCCAACATCCCGGTATACGGCGTGCCCGAGGACATGATCATCGTCTCGCTGGACAGTATCTACCCGGAACTCAAAGGCAAACGCCTGCGCGGACGACTCGAAGGTCGCGTGCTCAAGCCTTATGACGATGCGGCAACCATTGAAACCAAAGGCGTGAAAGCGCCGGTGATTGCCTGGCTGACCGACCCGATGAACCTGCAATTTCTGCAGATCCAGGGTTCGGGGCGCATCCAGCTCGATGACGGCCGCCAACTGCGCATCGGTTATGCCGATCAGAACGGCCACCCCTATCGCCCCATCGGCCGCTGGCTGGTGGAACAGGGAGAGCTGAAGAAAGAAGAGGTGACCATGGCCGCCATCGATAACTGGGCCAAGGCCAATCCGACGCGCATTCCCGAACTGCTCGGCAGCAATCCCAGCTATGTGTTCTTCAATCGCAACCCGGACAGCAACGAAGGGCCTCGCGGCTCGCTGAATGTGCCATTGACCGCCGGTTATAGCGCGGCCGTGGACCGCCAGGTGATTCCGCTCGGCAGTCTGTTGTGGTTATCGACCACGCGACCGGACGGCAGCGCGCTGGTGCGTCCGGTGGCGGCTCAGGATACCGGCGGCGCGATTGCCGGTGAGGTCCGCGCGGACCTGTTCTGGGGCACGGGCGATGCGGCCGGGCAACTGGCCGGCGACATGAAACAGCAGGGGCAGATCTGGATGCTCTGGCCTAAAGGGGCGGCGTTGCCTCAGGCGCCGCAGGTGGCTGACAAACTTTAAAAGCAAAAGATCGCAGACTGTGCCAGCTCCTACATCCGTGCTCGTCGCGGATAAACCCTGTAGGAGCTGGCGTAGCCTGCGATCTTTTGATCTTGCTCTGTCAAACAGACACAACGAAGAAACTGACAATCAGCCCCATGCCAATGGCCCACACCAGCGATCGCAGAATCGCCCAGTCCGCCAGATAGCAAATGATGTACAGCAGCCGACTGGTGATAAACAGCACCGACAGCACATTGATCGTCACCAGTTCGGCATTGCCGGCCAGGTGCGCGACGATCACTGCCGCCGCAAACGCCGGGGTCACTTCAAAGCTGTTCAACTGCGCCGAGTGCGCACGCCTGGCCACGCCTTCGAGCGAATCCAGAAACGCCCTTGGGTCGTGATTCTGTTTCAGCCCGAACTTGCCACCGCTGAACTTGGCGACGCCTGTGCACAGATACGGCAGGCAAATCGCAATCAAAATGCACCACAGAGCAACCGTCATAACACAATCCTTTCTTCAAGTTTTAGAGAATCGAGTTCCATCAGGGGCGACTAAAACTTCATCACCAACATGCCGATCAGCACCAGCCCACAGGCCAGAAGCCGCGGCCTGCCGAAAGGTTCCTTGAGGTAGCGCATACCGAACAGCACCACCAGCATCACGCTGATCTCGCGCAGCGCCGCTGCCTCGGCAATCGAACCAAGCTGCATGGCCCACAGCACCAGAGCGTAGCTGAACAATACGCAGAACCCGACCGCCAACCCCAACCGCCACTGTTCACGCCAGAACAACATGAACGCCGGACGTTTGCGCACCCACGCCAGCAATGGGAACGGCCAGGCACTGAGCAATGTGACCCAAATCAGGTAGTCCAGCGGATAGGGCCAGCGCCGCAAGGCCTGGCCATCGATGAAGGTATAACAACCGATGCACAAACCGATCAGCGCCACCACCGGCAGCATCGACCATGGCAGACGCACCCCGCCACCGCCCTGCCAGAGCAGGCACGCCATGCCGAACGGAATCAGCAAAATCCCGAAAATCTGCTGAGCCGTCAGCACTTCTGCGGCAAAAATCAGCGTCAGTGCCAACACCACCAGCGGCGACAGGCCACGCATCAACGGATAGACCAGACCGAGATCACCGACCCGATAGGCCTGGATCAACAGGTAGCGATAAAGCAGCTCGAACGCCGCCGACGCGAGAATCCAAGGCCACATCGCCAGTGGCGGCAGCGCCACGAAGGGCAGCATCAGCGCGACAAACAACAGCGCCACACTGTCCATGCAGGCCACCACCAACAGCCGCTCCGCGCTGAATTTGATCAGGGTATTCCACGCCGCGTGCAACAGCGCCGCCACCAACACCAGAACCGTCGCAAGCACGGCACACTCCTTGTATTGCCCCGATCATTTTTTGATCGTCTGCGATTCGGGCTCCTGGCCTTGCTGTGCAGAGGTCTTCGGCGGCCCGCTTTCGCTGCGTATCTGCGCGTGACTGATCAGCGCAAAGATAAAACTGCCGCCGACGATGTTCCCCACCAGCGTCGGACCTGCAAACACCCGCCAGAAATCCCTCCACGGCAACTCGCCGGCGAACACCAGGTACGAGACCTCGACCGATCCGACCACGATGTGGGTGAAATCCCCCAGAGCCATGAAATAGGTGATGAGGATGATGATCCACATCTTGGCGCTTTCCATGGACGGAATCATCCAGACCATGGTGGCGATCATCCAGCCGGAGACGATGCCTTTGGCGAACATTTTGCTGGCGTCGTTCTCCATGACCTTGCGCCCGATGTCGAGGAAGGCCAGATCAGTCCTGGTGTCGAAAATCGGCAGATGCAGCATCACATACGCCACCAGCAATGTGCCACAGAGGTTGCCCACCAGCACCACCGTCCACAGCCGCAACAGCCGACCAAAGTTACCCAGCGTTGGCTTGCTCATGATCGGCAGCACGGCGGTCAGGGTGTTTTCGGTGAAGAGTTGCTGACGGGCGAGAATCACCGCGAGAAAACCTGCGCAGTAACCGAAACTGGCGATCACCTTGAAGCCTTCGCCGTCCGGCAGACGGGAATTGAGCAACCCCATGCCCATCAGCGACAAACCCATGGTCAGGCCGGCAGCCAGGGCCGACCACCACAGCGCCGCGACACTGCGCTCGAGCTCCTTATCACCCTGGGTACGAATGATTTCGTGCAACACCGCCGCGCGGGGGGGCTGGCTCTTGTCGACCTCGCGCTGCTCTTGCGCCGAGAGGGCCGGGGTCTTGCCGTCTTTGGGCGTGTCCATAAGGCTCCTGAATCGGTGGCGTGTCTAAGTACGACACGCGGGGTTCAGGTCCGTTCTACATGGATCGGCTAGACGCCAATTTCCATGTGTTATCCGCCGATCACGTCATCCTTGAACTGGTCTTTGACGTACCTGATCTCGGTCCGGCCGTGCGGCGCAGGCAAGCCGTCTTCGCCCAGGTTCACGAACACCATCTTTTCTACCGTCAGAATGCTCTTGCGGGTGATCTTGTTGCGCACTTCGCAAGTCAGGGTGATCGAGGTGCGACCGAACTCGGTGGCGGTGATGCCCAACTCGATGATGTCGCCCTGACGCGAGGCGCTGACGAAGTTGATTTCGGAAATGTACTTGGTGACCACCCGCTGATTACCCAGCTGGACGATGGCGTAGATGGCCGCCTCTTCGTCGATCCAGCGCAACAGACTGCCGCCGAACAGCGTGCCGTTGGGGTTGAGGTCTTCGGGTTTTACCCATTTGCGGGTGTGGAAGTTCATGTTCACTCCTGACCGTCTTGCCAATTGATGCCGCCTAGCATGGCAGAGCCCGGACTAGAGCTCTATTAAGCATCGGCTATGGTCTCGATTACCGTTCGGACATTGACTAACAGAAAGGCTTTGGAAGATCAGCATAGCCCGCTATAATCGCCCCCGTTTCAAAACGGTAACCTTCACTTGCTACCGTTTTCCCGCCACCTGTCCGAGGGGCGCTGCAGCAGGTTCGACCTGTCAGGCTCGGATGGGGCGTTGACTGGCCATGATCGGCCGGACACTAAACGCACAACGGCGCCCATTCGCATACATTACGAATGGAGGCTCTTCATGAGCGCTGTTATCACGCCTGCAGATTTTAACGATTACAAAGTCGCCGACATGTCCCTGGCCGCCTGGGGCCGTCGCGAAACCATCATCGCCGAATCCGAAATGCCGGCCCTGATGGGTCTGCGCCGCAAGTACTCCGAAGAGCAACCGCTCAAGGGCGCGAAGATTCTCGGCTGCATCCACATGACCATTCAGACTGCCGTGCTGATCGAAACCCTGGTTGCCCTGGGTGCCGAAGTGCGTTGGTCGTCCTGCAACATTTTCTCGACTCAGGATCAGGCCGCCGCTTCCATCGCCGCTGCCGGCATCCCGGTTTTCGCCTGGAAAGGCGAGACTGAAGAAGAGTACGAGTGGTGCCTGGAGCAGACTATCCTCAAGGATGGCCAGCCTTGGGATGCCAACATGATCCTCGACGACGGCGGCGACCTGACCGAGCTGCTGCACAAGAAATACCCACAGGTTCTGGATCGCGTCCACGGCGTCACCGAAGAAACCACCACCGGCGTTCACCGTCTGCTGGACATGCTGGCCAAGGGCGAGCTGAAAATCCCGGCCATCAACGTCAACGACTCGGTGACCAAGAGCAAGAACGACAACAAGTACGGCTGCCGTCACAGCCTGAACGACGCGATCAAGCGCGGCACCGACCACCTGCTGTCCGGCAAGCAAGCGCTGGTCATCGGTTACGGTGACGTGGGCAAGGGTTCGGCCCAGTCCCTGCGTCAGGAAGGCATGATCGTTAAAGTCTCCGAAGTCGACCCGATCTGCGCCATGCAAGCCTGCATGGACGGTTTCGAACTGGTTTCGCCGTTCATCGACGGTATCAACAACGGTACCGAAGCGAGCATCGACAAAGCGCTGCTGGGCAAGATCGACCTGATCGTGACCACCACCGGCAACGTCAATGTTTGCGATGCGAACATGCTCAAAGCCCTGAAGAAACGCGCTGTTGTCTGCAACATCGGTCACTTCGACAACGAAATCGACACCGCTTTCATGCGCAAGAACTGGGCATGGGAAGAGGTGAAGCCGCAGGTTCACAAGGTTCACCGTACCGGTCCAGGCGCTTTCGACGCTCAGAACGACGACTACCTGATCCTGCTGGCCGAAGGCCGTCTGGTTAACCTGGGCAACGCCACCGGCCACCCAAGCCGCATCATGGACGGTTCGTTCGCCAACCAGGTTCTGGCCCAGATCTTCCTGTTCGGCCAGAAGTACGCCGACCTGTCGCCAGCCCAGAAAGCCGAGCGCCTGACCGTTGAAGTACTGCCGAAGAAACTCGACGAAGAAGTGGCCCTGGAAATGGTTCGCGGTTTCGGTGGCGTGGTCACTCAACTGACCAAGCAACAGGCTGACTACATCGGCGTCACCGTCGAAGGCCCGTTCAAGCCGCACGCTTACCGCTACTGATACGCTGATTGACCGCTCCCCGGTAGGCGCTGGCGAAGCCTGCGATCTTTTGATCTTAAAAGCGCAGCCTGCGGCAGTTCCTACCGGGGGCCAGCGTCCGGCTTACGTGTTTCCAAGGATATGACCATGTCCCAAGAACGTCGCTACAGCTTCGAATTCTTCCCGACGAAGACCGATGCTGGGCATGAAAAACTGATCGCCACTGCCCGTCAGCTGGCGACCTACAATCCCGATTTTTTCTCCTGCACCTATGGCGCTGGCGGTTCGACCCGTGATCGCACCCTCAATACCGTGTTGCAGCTTGAAAGCGAAGTCAAAGTCCCTGCCGCGCCGCATCTGTCTTGCGTGGGCGACAGCAAGGCCGACCTGCGCGGCCTGCTGAGCCAGTACAAGGCAGCCGGCATCCAGCGAATCGTTGCGCTTCGCGGTGACCTGCCCTCGGGCATGGGCATGGCCAGCGGCGAGATGCGTCACGCCAATGACCTGGTTGAATTCATTCGTGAAGAGACCGGCGATCATTTCCACATCGAAGTCGCCGCTTACCCGGAAATGCATCCGCAAGCGCGCAACTTCGAAGACGATCTCAACAACTTCGTGCGCAAGGCCAACGCCGGCGCCAACAGTGCGATCACCCAGTACTTCTTCAACGCTGACAGCTACTTCTACTTCGTCGAGCGTGTACGGGCGAAGGGTGTGAACATCCCGATCGTGCCGGGGATCATGCCGATCACCAACTACAGCAAGCTGGCGCGCTTCTCCGACGCTTGCGGTGCGGAAATCCCGCGCTGGATTCGCAAGCAACTGGAAGCCTACGGCGATGACACCCAGAGCATTCAAGGCTTTGGTGAGCAAGTCATCACCGAAATGTGCGAACGTCTGTTGCAGGGTGGCGCACCGGGGCTGCACTTCTACACGCTGAACCAGGCTGAACCGAGCCTGGCGGTGTGGAATAACCTGAAGTTGCCCCGTTAAGAAAAAAGGCAAGATCAAAAGATCGCAGCCTTCGGCAGCTCCTACGCCCCTGCGGGGCGCTGCCGATGGCTGCGATTTTTTGCTTTTCGGTGCCCCTTTATTGTGCAGTCATATCCTGAGATAGAGCTTCTGGATCCGGTTTCTGGCTCTTTATGATTTCTCGTCGTAATCTCAAGCCATGCCCCTGATCGCCCAGTTACTGACCGTGCTTCTGTTCACTTGCCTGAGCTTCACTGCTCGGGGCGAGAAGCTGCGTATTGTCACCGAACCCTGGGCGCCTTACGTCTATGAAGAAGGCGGCAAGAACCTCGGGCTCGACTACGAAACCACGGCCATTGTCTTCAAACGCCTGGGGATCGACGTGGAATGGCAGTTCCTGCCATGGAAACGCTGCCTGTCGATGCTTGAGCAAGGCCATGCGGACGGTGTGCTGGATATTTTCCACAGCGATGAACGCGAAGCGACCCTGCTCTACCCCAGCGAACCGCTCTCGCAAGTCGAGTTCGTGATGTTCTACGCCAATGAACGACCGTTTCCATTTCGCACCCTGGACGACCTCAAAGGCCTGACCATCGGCACCTCGCCGGGCTACCTGTACAGCAAGGACTTCAGTGAATCGACGCTGTTCACCCGGGAACCGGCCCCCACCCATGAAGCCAACTTCGGCAAACTGGTGCGCGGCCGGATCGACCTGCTGATCACCGATCGCCGGGTCGGCCAACACTTGCTCGATCAACTGAATATCCGCGACAGAATCACCGAGAACCCGACCGTCATCAGCCAGCAGAGCCAGTTTCTGGCGGTACGCCGTAATGCCGGGATGGATTTGCTGGTGCAGCGTTTCGGTGCCGAGCTCAAGCGTTTCAAGCGCGAACCGGCCTATGCCGAACTGAGCGCCCGCTATGGTGCCGGCCCGGCCACCGAAGCACGGGCCGCCAACGCCACCACAACCGACAGAAGAACCGTTGAGCAGCAGGAAAGCGGCGCACAGTGATTGCTCTGTTATACTCCGGCCTTCCCGCCAGGCTCACGCCCGGACGCTCGGACTTGTTCAAGGCATCTCGATACCGCTACAGCGCAGCTTTACCAGCCCGCGCGAGCGCTCCAGACGAGCCTTCGAGGCCCAGCAGGACCGGACGGGATTGCGTCCTCTTAAACGCCATTCGCGCCAGGCAAGACTCCCATTGGGCCAAGCCCTAACTAAAACAGGATTACTCATGTCCTTTGCTTCCCTCGGTCTCTCCGAGGCTTTAGTCCGCGCCATCGAGGCAGCGGGCTATACCGAGCCTACTCCGGTGCAACAGCGGGCCATTCCCGCCGTGTTGCAAGGTCGCGACCTGATGGTTGCGGCACAGACAGGTACTGGTAAAACCGGCGGCTTCGCCCTTCCGATTCTGGAGCGGTTGTTTCCCAACGGTCACCCGGACAAATCCCAGCGTCACGGCCCGCGCCAACCGCGCGTACTGGTCCTGACCCCAACCCGCGAACTCGCGGCCCAGGTACACGAAAGCTTCAAGGTCTATGCCCGTGACCTGAAGTTCGTCAGCGCCTGCATCTTCGGCGGCGTCGGCATGAACCCGCAGGTTCAGGCCATGTCCCGTGGTGTCGACGTGCTGGTGGCCTGCCCCGGCCGCCTGCTCGACCTCGCCGGCCAAGGC
This sequence comes from Pseudomonas frederiksbergensis, assembly GCF_017114915.1. GTDB lineage: Bacteria > Pseudomonadota > Gammaproteobacteria > Pseudomonadales > Pseudomonadaceae > Aquipseudomonas > Aquipseudomonas frederiksbergensis_I. The sequence continues at coordinate 102,195 of NZ_JAAUOE010000013.1, read as the reverse complement.
AGTGTCGACCTGTCCCACGTGGAAATCCTCGTGCTGGACGAAGCCGACCGCATGCTCGACATGGGCTTCGTCCATGACGTGAAGAAAGTCCTCGCCCGCCTCCCGGCCAAACGGCAGAACCTGTTGTTCTCGGCGACCTTCTCCAAAGACATCACCGACCTCGCCGGCAAGCTGCTGCACAACCCGGAGCGCATTGAAGTCACGCCGCCGAACACCACGGTCGAGCGGATCGAACAGCGCGTATTCCGCCTGGCCGCCAGCCACAAGCGTTCGTTGCTGGCGCACCTGATCACCGCCGGCGCCTGGGAACAGGTACTGGTGTTCACCCGCACCAAGCACGGCGCCAACCGCCTGGCCGAGTACCTGGACAAGCATGGCCTCACCGCCCTCGCGATCCACGGCAACAAGAGCCAGAACGCCCGCACCAAAGCCCTGGCCGATTTCAAGGCCGGTGATGTGCGCATCCTGGTCGCCACCGACATCGCCGCTCGCGGCCTGGACATCGACCAGTTGCCCCACGTGGTCAACTTCGAACTGCCAAACGTCGACGAAGATTATGTGCACCGTATCGGTCGTACCGGTCGTGCCGGTCGTTCGGGCGAGGCGATCTCGCTGGTGGCTCCGGACGAAGAGAAACTGCTCAAAAGCATCGAGCGCATGACCAAGCAGAAAATCGCCGATGGCGACCTGATGGGCTTCGACTCCAGTGCCGTGGAAGCCGAAAAACCGGAAGTTCGCGAGCGCCCGGATGTACGTAACCCGCGCAACCCACGAGGTCCGCGCGGCGACGGTCCGAATGGCGGTGGTGGCGGTCGTAAAGACAAAGGCAAGGACAAGGGCAAGGACAAACCGGCTGCCGGAGGGGATCGCGGCGAGCGCCCGGCCCGTCAGCAGAAACCTCGTGAAGGCACCCGCGAACAACGTCAGCCGAGCCAGCCGCCACGCGCTGCCGCTGATCGCGCACCGGACGAGTTCCTGGACGACGATATCGATAACTTCGGCAACCGCGTCGACTACGTGCCTCAAGCCAAACCTGCTCAGGGCCGCGGTCGCCGTCCGGGTGCTCCGGCGCAAGGCGCAGGTGCTCCGCGCACCGGTCAGTCACAGGGTCGCCAGAACGGCCCGCGCAACAGCAGCGGCGCCTCCACCGGCACCCCGCCGGCCAAGCGCAGCGGCCCACGCAGCGGTGCTCCACGTGACGGCCAGGCCCGCCGCGAAGAGTCCCGCAACCGCCGCCCGGGCCGTGACGACCAGTCACGTTCGGAACCGGCCGTGCAGAACCCGCGCAGCCCCGCACCGAAGATCATCCACAAGGAATCGAAAAGCGATCGTTTCCCGACCCCTGAGCAACTGGATCAACTGCCAGGCCGTCCGCGCGGCGAAAAACCAGCGTTGCTGACCCGCAACCGCTGAGTTTTTCAAAGCCATAAAAAACGCCCCGGATCATGAGATCAGGGGCGTTTTTTTTGGCCGGCGCGAAAGTTACTTCGCTTTGACACCTTCAAACGTCACGTACAGCTCAACCGCGTCGGACGTTGGGCCCAGGTCTTTCTGCTTGCCGAAATCGGAACGCTTGATGCTGGTGGTGCCTTCGAAGCCGGCACGGTAGCCGCCCCATGGATCCTTGCCTTCACCCAGGAAAGTGGCCTTGACCACGATTGGCTTGGTCACACCCAGCAAGGTCAGGTTGCCGGTCACGTCGGCAGTGTCTTTGCCAGCGGCGTTTTTGCCGGTGGGTTTGACGCTGGTGGAGACGAACTTGGCGTCGGCGAATTTGCCCACATCCAGGAAGTCACCGCTGGCGATGTGCTTGTCGCGTTCGGCGTGGTTGGTGAACACGCTGGCAGTGCGCACATTGAACTCGATCTTGCTGTCTTCAGGCTTGGCAGCGTCGAAGCTGAACTTGCCGTCGATATCCTTGAAGGTACCGGTGATGTAGCTGTAGCCCAGGTGGCTGATCTTAAAGTCAACGAAGGCGTGCTGGCCTTCTTTGTCGACCACGTAGTCGGCCGCCATCACGTTAGCGGACAGCAGAGCAGAACCGATTGCCAGTGCGGCGAGCGTCTTTTTCAACATGCTTTCTATTCCTGTGGAGTCAAGGTTGAACATCAGGCTTTGCGTCCCAGCATTCGCGTCAGGGTCGCATCACGATCGATAAAGTGGTGTTTCAATGCTGCCAACGCATGGAGACCGGAAAAAATTACCAGTACCCAGGCCAGGTACAAATGAATCACACCCGCGGTGTCTGCCTGGTTCGGTAGTCCGGAAACCAGCGCAGGAATTTCAAACAGGCCAAACACCGGAATCCCGACACCGTCTGCGGTGGAAATCAGGTAACCGGCAATCATCACAGCGAACAGACTGAGATAAAGGAAGGAATGGCCCAACTTGGCGCCAAGGCGGGTCATGGGGCTATAGCTCGACAGGAGCGGCGGTGGTGGGCTGATGTAGCGCCACACTACCCGCAGCAACATGACGGCGAATAACACCAGGCCAATGCTCTTGTGCAGATCCGGCGCGTCTTTGCGCCAGGTGCTGTAGTAGTCGAGGCCGACCATCCACAACCCCAACGCGAACAGGCCGAAGACCGCGAGCGCCACGCCCCAGTGCATGAAGATACTGACCCAACCGTAGCGGGAAGAAGAGTTACGTAGCTGCATTGCCCAAACCCTGTAAGAACTGCGCCCAAGACTATCGAGTTATCTATCGATTTAAAGCGGAAAATTTCGCTCTGAAATATCGAGAAATACGATCAAGACCTTGGAGTCGAGAGGTTAAGAGAGTGTTAACCAGATAAAAAAACCTTCAGGCGCCCTCCTTATTTTCATTTGAGAGCCGATACCACTCGTCAGAACTGTCATATTTGGCAGTAGCTGCCATGACGGGTCATAGGTGAACTTGAACTCTGGCGTTTGTCCGGGCATCTGAAAAGGGGTTCTTTCATGCATCACAATTCGAGTTCATCCCCGTGCTGACACGCAATCCATCCAATTCGATACCCGTAGGGGAAGGACCGCGAGGGATAGCCATCAGCGCCGATGGATCACGGGTTTTTGTTTGCAATTACATGTCGGGCAATGTGTCCGTCATCGACACCCGTGACAAAAAGGTCATTCACACCATCGCCGTCGAGCAGTATCCCCGAAGCATCACCCTTGGCCACGGGGGGAAAAGAGCTTATGTAACCAACTACGGCTCAGGTTCGGTTTCGGTTATTGATACCCAGACATACGCAGTAGGTAATGTCAGGGTGGGGAAACACCCTTGGGATGTCGTTGTGAGCCGGGACGGAAAGCAGGTTTACGTCACCGTTCGACAGGATAAAGAGTGGTTGGCAATTATGGATGCCCGTACTTATGCGGTAAGCAGAGTCCGAGGCTTACCCTCACCGTCCATCAGTGTGGATATCGGCCAGGACGATTCGCGTCTTTATATTTCCAGCACCAACGCCCCTGGCGGCCCTTATCAGGACGCGCTCACGGTTCTCAGCAGCAAGACTTTCGAAGTCATCAATATCATCAAAACCGAACAATACCCGTCAGCGGTGACTGTCAGCCCAGATGGTAGAAAAGTGTATATCGTGTGTCAGGATGCTCGAAAGCTGACCGTGTTGGACACTGGTTCATCGACCACCCGGCATTTCGATTTTGTGACGTGCGAAGGGAAAATAGTGTTCGGTAAAAAGAACGCTTATGCCGTTGATCAAACCAACAAAGAGGTCGTGGAAGTGAGTACGACCACGCATGAGATTGTTCACAGGAGCCCCATTCCTGGCGCTTTAGAACCGCGTGAAGTGGTTCTTGATCAATACAACCGTGCCTATATCAGCGACTACCTGAGCGACGAAGTCCATATTGTTAAGGTCAATTAAGCCAAAGCACCTGTAGGAGCGGGCTTGCCCGCGAATGCGGTGTGTCAGGCAACACTAATGTTGACTGTACCGCCGTCTTCGCGGGCAAGCCCGCTCCTACAGGGTTCGCCCTGCCGCGTTTTTTTGATCCCGAGACTTACTGTGTCTTGGTTTCAGTCACCACCGGCGCCTTCGCGGCGGTACTGGCCGCTGGTTTCTTCACCGGCTCAGTCTTTTTCGCCGTTGCCTTGGCTGGAGCCTTCTTGGCTTCGGTTTTGGCAGCAGGTTTTTTCACTGGCGCTTTGGCCGGTGCTTTCTTCACCGGCTCGGCCTGTACCGGCACCACTGGCTTCGGTGCCTCAACCGGTGCCGGCGCCGGCACAACGACCGGGGCAGGAGCCGGAGCAACCGGTGCCATGGGCTCTGGCGCCTTGGCCGGTTCCGGTTTGTCGTCAGAACCACCGAACAGGTTGGTAAAGAAGTTACCTTTCTTCACCGCCACAGCACCGGCCGCTGCTGCGGTCGCCGCCGGCACAACCTTCGCCGGTTCAAACGATTTGCCCGCCGCCAGGTCTTCCAGCTGGCTGGCCGCACGCTGACCAGTGCGCAAGGCGCCTTCCAGGGTGCCAGGGTACAAGGTATCGGTGTGTTCGCCGGCAAAGGCTACACGTTGCAGCGGACGTTCCCACAGACGCCAGTACTTGCTGATCTGGCCCGGGCCGAAGGCCAGGTAAGCGCCGCCCATCGATGGGTCAGTGCTGTAGCGACGGATTTCATAACCGGTAAACGAACCGCGTGCCTGTGGATAAAAAGCGTGCAGACGAATCAGTACCTGATCGGCCATCTGCTTGTCGCCGAAGGCCTGCATCACCCGTGCGTTGTCGCCGGAAATGTTGATGATCACGTTGGCGCCGCCCTTCAGGGCTGGCTCGACCCACAACATGCCCAAGCCGGCGTTGCTGTAGATCTCGCCGGACATGCGCGCCTTGCTTTCCCACACCGGCGTCTTGAACTTCAGCATGATCTGGTCACGCCAGCCGTAGTTGGTGCCTTTGATGGCGCCCATGTGCTGAGCGTCCAGCGCCGGGATCATCTGGATCTTGTTCAGTGCGCGCAACGGCACGGCCAGCACGACGTAGTCCGCCTGATAGCCAACACTGCCGACCTTGACGGTCACGCCGTCCTTGTCCTGGGTAATGGACGAGACGGGGGAGCTGGTCTTGATGGTTTTCAATTGTTTGACGAAGGCCTGGGCCAGCACCGGGCTGCCGCCGGGCAGACGCGAAGTGCGCAGGTCACGGTCGGCAATACCACGGTAGACGCGGCTCTGTTGTGCGAAATACAGCAGCGACAGGCGCGAAGGTTCGTCATAGCGGGTACGAATCTGCTGATTCACCAACTGACGCGCGGTGGTTGGCAGATTCAAGCGATCGAGCCAGTTGGATACGCTGATCTGGTCAAGGGCGAACAGCGTGCTGTTGGCGGCCGGGTTTTGCGGGTCTTCAATCGAGCGCGCCAGGTCATCCAGGGTCTTTTCGTAGCGTTTCAGCGCTTCGGCGGTGGCCGGCTGTTTAGTCGCCAGATCAGCGGCGGTGAAGTATTCACCGTCGATCAGGTAGCCCGGGGTCCGCACGAATTCAGGGGCTGGCGTGGTGCTCAGCTTGAACGTCGAGATGTACTTGTTCAAAACCGGTTGGGTCTTGTCGTTGCCGATCCACTCACTGGTGGCCATGCCGGAGCGACCGCCCAGGGTCGGCTTGGCTTCCAGCAGGGTGACCTGCCAGCCTTTGTTCTGCAGCTCGTACGCCGCGGTGAGGCCCGAGAGCCCGCCGCCGACCACGATCGCCGTTTTATCCTTGGCCAGCGCCGAAACGCTGAACAGCCCCAACATCACCAGCGCACAGGCGCGCAGCCAACCAGCAGACATTCAGCGAACTCCGGAAATACACGAGGAAATAGCGGTTTGCGAGTCAGACGACTCAAAGAACCGCGAAGAATACGTCAGCCATCAAAACGCCGCCAGCGACGTCTACCGCCTAATAACAAGGTAACTCAATCGACAAAATGAGTTGTTCCCATTAGGTGCATTGCATAGGCTTGCGCGATTGTTTGCCCGCGTACCAAGCGAGCCGCCTCGAGGAGACTGAACATGGGCCTGAATAATCAGTGGATGCAACGCGATCTCGCGGTGTTATGGCATCCCTGCACCCAGATGAAAGACCACGAACAGCTGCCGCTGATCCCGATCAAGCGTGGCGAAGGCGTGTGGCTGGAAGACTTCGAAGGCAAACGCTACCTCGACGCCGTCAGCTCCTGGTGGGTCAATGTGTTCGGGCATGCCAACCCGCGGATCAACCAGCGCATCAAGGATCAGGTCGATCAGCTGGAGCACGTCATCCTGGCCGGTTTCAGCCATCAGCCGGTGATCGAACTGTCGGAGCGTCTGGTGAAGATGACGCCCGACGGCCTGACCCGGTGCTTCTATGGCGATAACGGTTCGTCGTGCATCGAAATCGCGTTGAAAATGAGCTTTCACTACTGGCTCAACCGCGGCCAGCCAAACAAGAAGCGCTTCGTCACCCTCACCAACGGTTACCACGGCGAGACCATGGCGGCGATGGCGGTGGGTGACGTGCCGCTGTTTACCGAAACCTACAAAGCCCTGCTGATGGACACCATCAAGGTGCCGAGCCCCGATTGCTACCTGCGCCCCGAGGGCATGAGCTGGGAAGAACACTCGCGCAATATGTTCGCCGCCATGGAACAGACCCTGGCCGACAACCACGACACCGTGGCCGCCGTGATTCTGGAGCCCCTGATTCAGGGCGCCGGCGGGATGCGCATGTATCACCCGGTGTACCTCAAGCTGCTGCGCGAAGCCTGTGATCGTTATGGCGTACACCTGATCCACGATGAAATCGCCGTCGGCTTCGGCCGCACCGGAACCATGTTCGCCTGCGAACAAGCCGGCATCCGCCCGGACTTCCTCTGCCTGTCCAAGGCCCTGACTGGCGGTTACTTGCCGTTGGCGGCCTGCCTGACCACCGATGAGGTCTACAGCGCCTTCTACGACGACTACCCGACCTTGCGCGCTTTCCTGCATTCCCACAGCTACACGGGCAATCCGCTGGCCTGCGCGGCGGCATTGGCGACGCTGGATATCTTCGAAGAAGACAACGTCATCGAGAACAACAAGGCCCTGGCCCAGCGCATGGCCTCCTCCACCGCCCACCTGGTCGATCACCCGAACGTTGCCGAAGTGCGCCAGACCGGCATGGTCCTGGCCATCGAGATGGTCAAGGACAAGGCCAGCAAGACCGCTTACCCATGGCAGGAACGTCGTGGTTTGACCGTGTTCCAGCATGCGCTGCAGCGAGGTGCTTTACTGCGGCCATTGGGCAGCGTTGTGTATTTCCTGCCGCCTTACGTGATTACCCCGGAACAGATCGATTTTCTGGCCGAAGTGGCCAGCGAAGGCATCGACCTCGCCACCCGTGACAGCGTCAGCGTGGCGGTGCCGAAGGACTTTCATCCAGGCTATCGCGATCCGGGCTAGGTTTTTCTCGTTCCCACGCGCAGCAAAGGAATGCAGCCGGGGACGCTCTGCGTCCCAAAAGCGGACGCGGAGCGTCCGGTGAGGCATTCCCACGCAGAGCGTGGGAACGATCAGTTCAGACGAATTACAGAGACCCCAGATGAGACTGTCCCGCTTCTTTATCGACGCCCCCTTGAGCACCGGCGAACACGAGCTGCCCGAAGCCCAGGCGCATTACATCAGCCGTGTGCTGCGCATGGCCGAGGGTGATGCGGTGCAATTGTTCGACGGCTCAGGCCATGAGTTTCGCGGCACGCTGGCGGAAGTCGGCAAGAAGCGCGTGGTGGTGCAGGTCGATGAAAGCTTCACCGGGCAGGTCGAGTCGCCGCTGGCGGTCCATCTTGGTCAGGGTTTGTCCCGTGGCGAGCGGATGGACTGGGCGATTCAAAAAGCTACCGAACTGGGCGTCAGCGAAATCACCCCGATTTTCACCGACCGCTGCGAAGTCCGCCTCAAGGACGAGCGCGCCGACAAACGCCTGATGCACTGGCGTCAGGTGGCGATCAGCGCTTGCGAGCAGTGCGGACGCTCACGGGTGCCGGTGATTCATCCGCCGCTGTTGTTGGCCGATTGGCTGAAGCAGACAGAGGCCGAGTTGAAGCTGGTGCTGCACCCGGTGGCCGAGCCGCTGGTGAGCCATGCGAAACCGACGACGCTGGCGTTTTTGATTGGCCCGGAAGGCGGGTTGTCCGACGCGGAAGTCGAACAGGCCAAGACTGGCGGTTTCCATGCCGCCCGCCTCGGCCCTCGTGTATTGCGCACAGAAACCGCGCCGGTGGTGGCGTTGGCGGTAGCCCAACAGTTGTGGGGCGATTTTTAGGTTTGATCGTTCCCACGCTCTGCGTGGGAACGATCTTTCAGGCACTACTGCACCGGTTCACTCACCGGCCTGGCGATAATCGCCTTCAACTCGCTGGTCATCGGAAACTCAAGGTTCAAGCCTTTAGGCGGAATCGGCTGCTGGAACCAGCGGTTGTAGATGCCATTGATTTCCCCTGAGCTGTACAAATCGGCGAGCGTCGCATTCACCAACTCAAGAAATTGCGGATCGTCCTTGCGCACCATGCAGCTGTAGATTTCCCGCGATTGCTCCTCGCCCACCACCACCCACTTATGCGGATCGCGCGCCTTGGCCCGTTCCCCATAAAGCAGCGCATCGTCCATATAGAACGCCGCCGCCCGACCTGACTGCAGCATCTGGAATGCTTCGCCGTGGTCCTTGGCGCTGATCACGAACATATCGATCTTGTGATCGACGTTGTAGCTCTTCAGAAACCGCTCATTGGTGGTGCCGGCGGTGGTCACGACGTTCTTGCCGCGCAGGTCGGCGAAGCTTTTGATACCGCTGTCCTTCGCCGTCAGCAACTGCCCCTTCACGTAGATAAACCCGTAGGAAAACGCCACTTGCTGCATGCGCTCGGCGGTCACGCCGGTGGAGCCGCATTCAAGGTCGACCGTGCCGTTCTGCACCAGCGGAATGCGCGTTTGCGAGGTCACCAGGTTGTACTTCACCTGCAGATCCGGCAGCTCGAGTTTTTGCTTGATGCGCTCGACAATCTTGCTCGCCAGATCCACCGAATAGCCCATCGGCTGCCCCGTATTATCACCCACGTAAGAGAACGGCACCGACGCGTCGCGATAGCCCAGGGTGATGCTCTTGGCATTGGCGACCTTGTTCAGCGTGCCGGTCAGCGGCGCTTCGTTGGCCTGGACCTGACTGGCGAGTAGCAGGCCGAGGGTGCAGCCGATCAACGTGACTTTTTGCATTGTTATTCTCCGTTGTGGGTAAGGCGATTAGCGGTGACGCAGGGGTGTCAGGCCCTGTATTTCGATCGGAGGCGCGCGTCGGCTAATCAAATCGCCGAGCAGCCGAGCGCTGCCGCAAGCCAGGGTGAAACCGAGGGCGCCATGGCCGAGGTTGAGCCAGAGGTTGCGGTATGCCGTGGCGCCAATCAACGGCACGCCGCTGGGAGTGGCCGGGCGCATGCCTGCCCATTCGATGGCAGCGTCGTAATCGCCGGCATTGGGCAAGGTTTCCTGTGCCTGGCGCTTGATCAGCGCCAGTCGCTTGGGATCGAGCGCCGGGTCGAAACCGACAATGTCGACCATCGCCGCCACCCGCAGTTGTGCACCGATGCGGGCGTAAACGATCTTGCGGTTGTAATCGGTGATGCTCAGCTGCGGCGCGCGATGTTCGGCGCGGATCGGCAGGGTCAGGCTATAACCCTTGAGCGGGTACAGCGGCAGGTTCATGCCCGGCAACGCCAGCGCCGGGCTGCGATGACCGGCAGCGATCACCAGTTGCTCGACCGGCAGCACCTGCGCGCCCATTTCGATGGCCTGCACCGCGCCGTCCCTGTGGCGAATGCCGGTAACCGTGCGGCCCAGCAAGAACTCGCAGCGCCCCGATGCCTTGAGCCGGGCCACCAGTTGCTGGCAGAACGCATGGCAATCGGCGACTTCTTCATCGGGCGTGTAGATCGCGCCCACGAACGGCGCCTTGGCAAGTGCCGGTTCCAACTGCGCGCACTCGACCTGGGACAACACCTGTTGCTGTCGCGGATCCGCCAGACCTTGGCGCGCATGCTCGAAACTTGCGGCTTCACGAAACGTCACCAGTTTGCCGTTGCGCCGCCAGTCGAAACCGTCGAGACGGTCTTCGTCGCGCCAGCCTTGCAGCGTGGCCTGGCTCAGCAGCGCCAGACGCAGCAGATGCGCACCATTGCGCTGATTCACCGAACGCCGGCAGGCCGCCAGAAAGGACGCCATCCAACGCCATTGCGCCGGGTCCAGGCGCGGGCGTAGCTTCAGCGGCGAGTCGCCGCGCAACATCCAGCCCAGCGCCTGCAACGGTACGCCGGCATCGGCCAGTGGCGCGACATAGCGGTAGGACAACTGGCCGCCGTTGGCGAAACTGGTCTCGCTGGCAAACGAATCCCGGGCCTCGATCAGCGTCACGTCCATGCCGTCGCGAACCAGTGCGTAAGCCGTCGTCAGCCCGATGACGCCGCCACCGATGATGCAAACCCGCTGAGCCATGTCTGTCCTTAAGCGTTGTTGGAACAGGCTTCAGGTTAGGACCAGGTGACAGCCGTTGAACAATGCATAAAGATGCCTGACCCATAAACAAAGGTTATGGACTTGCCATGCGACTGCGACACATCGAGATCTTCCAGGCCATTCGCCAGACCGGTTCGGTCAGTGGCGCCGCCCAGTTGCTGCACGTGTCGCAGCCGGCGGTGAGCAAAGTGCTGCAACACGCCGAACAGCAACTGGGTTTTCCACTATTCCTGCGGGTGCGCGGCAAATTGCAGCCGACGCCCGAAGCTTTGGAGCTTGAGCGCGAGGTCGATAAGGTCACTGAAAGCCTGCAAGGCGTGCGACGCCTGGCCCAGAGCCTGCGTCGCGAGCCGGGCCACAGTGTGCGGATCGGCGCGATCCCGGCGCTGGCCTTGTCGCTGCTGCCGCCGGCGATCAACGAATGGACACAACGCTACCCGGAAATCGCCTGCGAACTGTCCAGCGCCCACAGCCGCGAGCTGATGCAGAATTTGCTGATGCGCGAAGTGGATGTCGCCCTGACGCTGCAAGCGCCGGATCACCCGGGCCTGAAGGCGCAGCCTCTGGCCAGTGGAATGCTGGTGGCGCTGGCGCCGAAGGGCTATTGGGCCGACGACACTCACGGCAAACCACTGCCGTTAATCGAACTGGCCGGTGCGCCGCTGATCGGCCTGTCCAGCGCCGACCCGCTGGCCGCCAGACTCGACAGTTACCTTGAGGCGGTCGATCCGCCACCAAAAGTACGCATCGCGGTGCAGACCTACTCGCTGGCGCGGGCGATGGTTGAATCCGGTGCCGGGTTAGCCGTGATCGACCCGTTCACCGCGCTCGGCGCGTCCCCCGCCACCACAGCGATTCGCCCCTTGGCGCCGGCGCTGCCGATCGCCCTGTACGCGGTGACCCGCGCCGACGAACCGCCGCCACACACCTTGAGCGACTTGTTGCAGGTGTTCAGCCGACGGGCTCAGGTGCAACTGGATCGCTTGATCCCGTCGCGGCCTCAAAGGACATAAAACAGAATCGCCACAAAGTGCAGCAAACTCCCGGCAATCACGAACAGATGCCAGACCCCATGGGCATGGCGCAAACGGCTGTCCAGCGCAAAAAAGACAATCCCCACGGTGTACAACACCCCTCCCGACGCCAGCCAGGCAAACCCGACAGGGCCCAGAGCCGCCAGCAGTGGCTTGACCGCCACCAGCACGATCCAGCCCATTACCGCATAGATCACGATCGACAGAATCCGCGCTTCCGAACGCGGCTTGATCTCTTGCAGAATACCGATCAGCGCCAGCCCCCAGACAATCCCGAACAGCGTCCAGCCCCACGGCCCGCGCAGGGTCACCAGGCAAAACGGTGTGTAACTGCCGGCAATCAGCAAGTAGATCGAAAAATGATCGACCTTCTGCATGATTGTTTTCTTGCGCCCGCGCACGCTGTGGTACACGGTCGAGGCGCTGTAGAGCACCAGCAAGGTGAACGCGTAAATCGCCACACTGACGATCTTCCACGGGCTGCCGTCCGTACTGGCGATCACCAGCATCCACACGCCCCCAACAAGCGCCGCCACCGCCCCGACCAAATGCGTCCAGGCGTTCAATCTTTCCCCGTGATACATGTGTTGCTCACCTCTACGTTCATTAACGCCGCGCGCAAGGCTCAGGCCTCAAGGTTAAAAGCGCAATGTTTCAGAACACAATGCTCACCCGTGTAGGAGCTGCAGGCGTGCGCCCGAGGAATGGGGCGCACCGGCAACTGTGGAAGCGGGTTTGCTCGCGAAGAGGCCGGCACAGACTCCACATTTTTCGAGATCAGAATGAATGCGCGGTAGTTACAGTCCGGTCATCTGCTGCTGCACGCGAAGCAGAAGCTGCGCGGTGATTTCCACCAACTGCGCCAACAATGCCTCATCTTCATCCATATAGCCTTCGTACTCCGCCAGATTGCGCCGCTCATGACATAGGGCCAACACTCGAACCTGTACCTTGTTCACATCAGCGGTATGCACCAGACACTGAAATACCAGATAGCGCTTGTCCGAACGGTAACCACACAAACGCAGAGCAGTCAGGGCGACAGCGTGAGCGGCGTTGTAAGCCAGATCGAATCGACTTGCGAACGAAAGTGAAGTGGCTTGCGCATCCTTCAACCGATCCAATGCGGAACGCATCAACCCTTCACATTCCTTGCGATCCGGCGGCTCGGCCTTCAGCCCACCACTACATAACAGATTCTCCAGATTCTCGTTGCTGCCCATCCTTGGACTCCAAAGGGTTTTCACCCAACAGGTTGATCTTGTCCTGTTGCACTACCCGCACGACAAAGCTGTTTTCAGCCGCCAGTTTTGCGGCCCAGTCTTCAGGGGTGTAGAGCGTCGGGTTGAGAGTGCGGCCCAGTTGTTCTTCCATAGGCATGAGCCGCTCCATCACTTCACTGTAGTGCAGGCCCTCGCCGATCAGCATGAGATCAATGTCACTGGATGCGTTTGCCTGATCCTTGGCGATAGAGCCGTACACAAATGCCCAGGTGATCTGTTCGGCAAAGGGTTGGAGCGCCTGACGCAAAGGCTCGGCAATACCAAAGGTTTTGCGGGCGATGCCCAGCAGTTCGGCATAGATCGGGCAATCGGGATTGGCTTGATAGTGGGTCTGGTTGCCCTGACGGGTCATGGTCAGCACGCCTGCCCGCTGCAACCGATCCAGCTCGCGCATGAGGCTGCCTTTACCCACTTGAGCCCAGCGGGCGATCTCGTTGGCGTAAAAACTTCGGTCGGGTTTACCAAACAGCAGGCCGAGCACTTTTTGCTGGGTGGTGGTGAACAAGGCTTCGCTCAATGACAGGTTTTTCACGGCAACGACCGATAAGTCCCAAAAAAGGAACGATAGGTCCCTTTTTGGGAATCTTCAACTTAATGCAGAAACCTTTGTGGCGAGGTTCGACCGCTCGGGGTTTTGTGTTTAAAAGTTTGTCCGCAGGAACGGTGTGAGGCTACGCAGTCTGGCGTCGCAGCCTACAGCAACACCGGAACCCGCCGACTGGTGCGCATTTGCGTTGATCTTTATCGTTTGTGTGTCGCTGCCAACCGCAACGACCGGGATTGGAACCCCGTGGTGTTAACGAGGCAAAAGCGCCTTTCATAACGTATGCTTGCGCACCTTTAATGTGTGCACTCCGTTATGGCGGCTGTGCGCGGGAGACCTTAGTGTCTGTCGGGTTTTGTCCGTTTGCCCGGGTTCCAGCCCGCGTACAGCTGCCACCCCTTCGATTGGAACCCGATGGAGCAGCTGAAACTCATTAAATGGAGCTTCACTATGTTCAAAGCTACTCCCAATCCCCCGGAAACCGACACCGATTCCCAAGCATCACTCGATGCAGAAAAAATGAAGGAAGCCGCCGACCGCGCCTTCTCCCATTACTTCCCGCCACCCCACGAAAAACCGGCCAAACGCCGTAAGTCCCGGCTCTTCAGCGTCTCCCCCGATATCGATACCGAAGCCCTTCTGGCCAATGCCTCCGAAGACCTGCTGTCCATCAGCGCCATTGCTGCCGATCTGGCGGACGATGTGGAAGGCTCACGCCGCTCTGTAGCCTTGGCGCTCAGCCGTTTGGCAGATGGCGTGCAGTTGTTGGTGGAGCGAGTGCTGGATCATCATGAGTCGTTGCAGATGAAGGCTCGGGCCGGGGTTTAGCGCAGAAACCCTGTGGCGAGGGGGCTTGCCCCCGTTCGGCTGCGCAGCAGTCGTAAAACCATTGTTCTCGGTGTACCTGATACACCTCGATTGCAGGTTTTGGGGCCGCTTCGCGACCCAGCGGGAGCAAGCTCCCTCGCCACAGGGATCCGGTCAGACCAGACCCGCACCTACAAGCAGTTCCTCCAGCGCGAGCAAGTCAGGCACCTTGGCCACTTGCTCCCCTACTTGCACCGCCGCCTTTTCCAGCGGACACAACGGCACATCCACATAGCTCAACTGACTGTCGAGTTTGTAAGAGCGCGGAATCCCCTGCACCAGCAGCGCAATGAACTTCAGCTCAGGCCTTCCACCGAGGGCATTGAGAATGACAATCCGCGCCCGCTCACCGATCGCCACTTTGTTGCCACACGCCGATTCGAAACTGAGCAGTGGTATCTGCCGCTCCCGCCACTGCACCCGTCCCAAATACCACGGAGGGGTGTCGAGGTCGAAGGCGCCGGGTTGGTAATCGATGAGTTCAGCGACGGCGACGTTGGGTAGGATCAGGTTGCGGTCGGCCAAAGGCAGCAGCAAGCCGGTGAGGTTGCTGGAGCGGTGTTCATGCATGGGTTTTGCTCCACCGGGCGATGCTGTCGAGCAGCACCGATTCCTGATACGGCTTGCCGAGGTAGTCGTTGACGCCGATGGCCATGGCGCGGTCGCGGTGTTTCTGGCCGGTGCGGGAGGTGATCATGATGATCGGCAGATGCTGCAGACGTTCGTCGGCACGGACCTGGGTCGCCACTTCGAAGCCGTCCATGCGCGGCATTTCGATGTCCAGCAGCATCAGGTCGGGCCTGTGCTCTTCGAGCAGCAACATGGCGTCGACCCCGTCCTTGGCGGTCAGCACGTTCATGCCGTGACGTTCCAGCAGACGGCTGGTGACCTTGCGCACGGTGACCGAATCGTCGACCACCAGCACCAGCAACGGTCGTTGCGATTCGGGCTCTACGTCCTGCGTCACCGGCCTTTGCGGCACCCGCGCCTGCATCGCGCGGATCGGCGCCAGCAAGTCGAGAATCAGCACCACCCGACCATCGCCCAGAATCGTCGCGCCGGACAAACCCTGCACCGCGGCGAATTGCGGGCCGAGGCTTTTGACCACGATTTCCCGGGTGCCGGCCATGGCGTCCACCTGTACCGCGACGTGCCGCTCGTTGCATTGCACCAGCAACACCGGCAACGGTAGGCTCTGGCCCAGCAGTTTCGGGCGGGTGCTGGTTTTCAGCAGCTCGCCGAGATAGCACAACTCATAACGCTGCCCGGCGTATTCGTAGGTTGGCGGATCGAGTCGGTAATGCCCTTCAAGTTCGTTGGGCAACACCCGAACGATGCCGTCGATGGTGTTCAACGGGATCGCGTATTGATCCTCCCCGCATTGCACCATCAGCGCACGGTTGACCGACACGGTGAACGGCAAGCGAATGCGGAAATGCACGCCCTGCCCCGATGTCGAGTCGATGCTCATGGTGCCGCCGAGCTGCCGGACTTCTTCGTGAACCACGTCCATGCCCACGCCTCGCCCGGAGATCTGGGTGATTTTCTCGGCGGTGGAGAACCCCGGCTGCAGGATGAATTGCAGCACGTCGCGGTCGCTGATGTCGCTGTCCGGGTCGAGCAACCCGCGCTTGATCGCCTTGCGCCGCACGGCGTCCAGCGGCACGCCGGCACCGTCGTCGCGGATATCGAAAATGATGTCGCCGCCCTCTCGCGACAGGTCGAGGGTGATCTTGCCCTGGGCCGGTTTACCAGCCGCGATCCGCACTTGGGCCGATTCCAGGCCATGGTCGACGGCGTTGCGCAGCATGTGTTCCAACGGCGCGGCCATGCGTTCGAGGACGTTGCGGTCCATCTCGCCTTCGGCGTTGCCGACGATGAATTCCACGTCCTTGCCCAGCTCGCTGGCAACCTGACGAACGATACGCTTCAAACGCGGCAGCATTCGCTCGAACGGCACCATGCGCGTGCGCATCAGGCCTTCCTGTAATTCGGTGTTGATGCGGCCCTGCTGTTGCAGCAGGTTTTCCGCATCCTGATTACGCCGGTCGAGGGTTTCCTTGAGGTCGAGCAGGTCGGAGGCGGACTCGAACAGCGCCCGCGACAGTTGTTGCAGCTGCGAGTGACGGTCCATCTCCAGCGGGTCGAACTCTTCGTAGCCCAGCCGCTCGGCCTCGACTTGCTGACGGCTGAGAATCCGCCCCTGGGTTTCGGTATCGAGGCGGCGCAACTGGTCGCGTATGCGTTCGATGGTGGTTTCCATCTCGCTCAGGGCCACCCGTGCGTCGTTGACCTGTTGTTCGATGCGCCCGCGAAAGATTGAAGTTTCCCCGGCCAAGTTGACCAGGTCGTCGAGCAACTCCGCCGAAACCTTGACCGTGTCGGCGCCTTCGGGTTGGGGTGCTGCTGGCTCGGCTTTAGGCGCTACAGGCAGCGTCACGGGTGCCGATGTTTCGGGCACCGCCGGATGGCTGAAATTCTTGATCGCATCGATCAACCGATCGGCCGGTGGCAGTGGCTGACCGGCGCGGGTGGCGTCGAGCATCTGCGCCAGTCGGTCATGGCTGCGTTGCAACAACGAGAACAGCTCGGCGGTGGGTTGCAGCACGCCCGCCGACAAGCCTTCGTAGAGGAATTCCAGTTCATGGGCCAAGTCGCCAATCGGCGCAATTTCCACCATCCGTGCGCCACCCTTTAGGGTGTGCAGGTCGCGCAGCAGGGTTTCCACTTCCTGGCGATTCGACGGCTCGGCCTGCCAGCGCAACAGTGCCGCGCCGGAGTTTTCGATGATGTCGAAACCTTCTTCGAGGAAGATCTCCAGAAGCTCGGAATCATGGCTCGCCGAATCATTGCTGGCCGCCGGTTCAATCACGTCCGCACTGCCGGCATTGCCCAGACGAAACGCTCGAATGGCCTCGAT
Source organism: Pseudomonas frederiksbergensis (assembly GCF_017114915.1). Taxonomy (GTDB): domain Bacteria; phylum Pseudomonadota; class Gammaproteobacteria; order Pseudomonadales; family Pseudomonadaceae; genus Aquipseudomonas; species Aquipseudomonas frederiksbergensis_I. Next base: position 85,042 of record NZ_JAAUOE010000013.1, on the reverse strand, counting down.
CAATTCGCCCGGGTCGCCCAACGGACGGTTGTGCTGCAACTGCTCGAGGAACACGGCCAGTCGGTCATGGCTCTGTTGCAGCAATTGCGCCAGTGCTTCGCTGTGGCTGTAACGGCGGTCCACCAGGCCTTCGTAAAGGCTTTCCAGTTCATGGGCCAGATCGCCAACCGGCTCGACCTCGGCCATCCGCGCACCGCCCTTGAGGGTATGCAAATCGCGCTGCAAGGACAGTAGCGGCGCGGCGTTGTCCGGGTCGCTCAACCAGCGCTGCAAGGCCTGGCCGGCGCTTTCGAGGATATCCACCGCTTCATCGAGGAAGATCGAAACGATTTCATCGTCCAGCTCCACCTGAGTGGCGGCTTGCTCCAGCTCGGCCGTGGCGCTGCCCAGCTCCCGAATGCTCAGGGTACGGCTGCCGTCACTGCGGATCAGGCCCATGGACGAGGGATCGAGACTCTCATCGAGCAAATCGCGCAAGGCCCGCACCCGCTGCGGTTGCGCCGTGACCTCCTGGCCGGCGGCCAGTTCGTCGAGCATGTTGATCAGCGCTTCGTGGGCACTTTGCGCCTCGTGGAAAAAACGGTCGCTGACCGCCAGGCTGCTTTCTTCCACAGCACCATAAAGGTCGAGCAAGGCTTCGCAGAGTTCATCCACCGGATGCAGGTCGGCCAGGTGCGCGCTTTCGCCGAGGGTGGTCAGTTCGTCCAGCAGCGCGCTGAGTTCCTGGCGCTCGCCGGGATGCTGCTGCCAGCGCTGCAACAGGCTTTCGGCGTCCAGCAGGATGTCCATGCCCTGGGCGAGAAAGTTGTTGATCAGTTGCGGGTCGCGCTTGATGCGCAGCTTGGTATCGGGCGCGCTCAGGAGGCTTTGCAGACGGTCGGCCAGCAATGCCCGGGCTCGTTCGATCAACGCACGGGCGTCGGGGATTTCGCCCAGCGGGTCGCTCTTGAGTTGTCGCAGCCCAAGGCGAAACAAGCCTTCGGCTTCCAGCAGCAATTCGACTTCGTCCAGGTCGAGGGCAATCCGGTGCGCTTTGTATTCCCGGGCCAATTGATCCAGCGACGCCGCCAGCTCGGCAATCGGCAGCACGCCGGCCATGGAGGCGCTGCCCTTGAGCGTGTGCAAGGCCCGCTGCAACTCGTCGCTGGCCTGCAGCGGTACGTGCTCGGCGGCCTGATCGAGGAAGCGATTGAGGCTGTTCAAGTGGGTTTCGGCTTCGTTGCGGAAGATCTCCAGCAACAGCGGATCGAGCGCCGCGACATCCTGTACGTCCTCATCGGACAGCAGCTCATCGCCCTTGGCGAGGGCATGGGCGCGGGCGGCCAATTGGTCGACATCGTTGCGCTGGCGCTGGGCATTGGCGGCGAATTCGGTTACCAGTTCCGGCAGCAGCTTCAGCGCATCGCCCACCAGGTGCTGCACCGCAGGCGAGGGCGCAACGCTGTGTTCAAGCACGCGGTTGAGCAGGTTTTCCACCGCCCAGGCCAACTCGCCCAAGACCAGCGCGCGGACCATCCGGCCACTGCCTTTGAGGGTATGGAAGGCGCGGCGCAATTCACTCAAGGCCGATGGGCTGTCGGGGTTGGCCGACCAGCGCGGCAGGTACTCCTGAAGGATCTCCAACACTTCGTCGGTCTCTTCCAGGAAGACTTTCCGCAGCTCATCGTCCACCGGCTCTTCACCGGCGGGCGGCGGCAACAGACTGCCCGGCGTGGTCAGCGCTGGCGGGTTGACGGACGAGACGGGGCTGGCCAACACATCGGCCAACGACTGGACGGTCTTGAGGTCGTCCAGTTCCTGTATGCCCTGTATGTCCTGCATGTTCTGCATGGCTTCACTGGGGCTGAGTACAGCCTCAAGCATCGGCACCTGCTGTTCGCTGGGGAAGCAACCGAGTGCGGCCAGGCCTTTTTCCGCGACGTCGAGCAGTTGTTCACCGGGCGCTTCGGGGTCGTCGCTGAGGCGCTCCAGGTAATACTCGATGCTGGTGACGACATCGGCCAGGCTGTCCAATTGCTGCCAGCCGGGCTGGCCCGGGTCCACCAGCAGATGTTCGCGGATAAAGCCGTTACAGGCCTCGACCAGGCTCGCCGCGCGGGCCAACGGAATCATCGCCAACGCACCGCGTACTTGCGTCAGCAACGCCGGCAAGGGTTGCAAATACTGGCGGTCCCAGTCGGCGTCGATGTAGTCGACGATCATGTCCTTGGCCTGTTGCAGGCAGATGCGCGCTTCCTTGATCACGATCTGGTGGATCTGCGTCAGGTCGGTGGTCGGCAGGCGACTGTCTTCCTGGCTTTCCGGCTCCACGGTGCCGACCATGCCGGCCAGGGTCGCTTCGACGTAGAGCAAGGCCCCGGCGACGTCCATGAGGGTCGCGTCGTTGGGTTCGCGCTGGCCCTGGGCGAGGCTCAGCACCACCGCCAGTTGATCGATGATGACCTTGCGTGGCTGACCGAAACCGAGCACCGCCAGGGTGTCGGCGATTTGCCGCAGGGGCGCCAGCAGGCTGTCGAGGTCCGAAGTGTGCTGGCGGTCGCTGCGCACGAACAGGTCCAGACGCTCCTTGACCCGCACCAGCTCTTCGCACAGCGCCGCCAAAACCGAGCGCATGGCGTCGCGATCCGGGCCGACCAGCCGTGCTCGTTCTTCGTCGACCATCGCGCTGTCGGGTAGCGCGTCGTCAAGGGAGTAGCGATCTTTCATGGTCAGCATCTGTCCGGTGGGGTGTTCGGCCTTGGCAATATAGAACAACAAACTCTTGAGCAGCTCTGCCGGTGCCGGTTGATTGATCCCGGGCATGCCCTGTTCGAGCAAACGCTTGAGCTCTTTGTCGGCGTCCTTGAACAGGCTGCGCAAGGTGGGGCTGTTGGCGATCGAGCCATTACGCATACCTTCGACCAGCGCCGAAGCGACGTGCCATAACGGACTCAGGGGCGCATCGCCACACAGCCCTTCAAGGCGCGAAAAAACCCTGGCCAGATAATCGAAGTGGGTGTCGTCATCCTGCTCGCGCAGCAAGCCGGCAAGCGCCATCTGCAACATCTGTCGCAACTTGCGCAGCACATTCGGCAAGTCGGACGGCTCCAGCAGCGCCAGGGCTTGCTCGCTCAGGGGCGGCAGGTCCGGCAGTTGCGGGCTGAACAGGCTGGTTTCCGACAACAGACTTTCGCCACGGGCGCTGCGCAGGTCGTTGATCAGCGGCAACACCACCAGCGGCAAGTCACGGCGGGCGCCTTGCACCCGGTCGAGGTAAGTCGGCAATTGCCCCAGGGCATGCAGCAAGAGGTGGATCGCCTCGTCGCGATGGCTGACGCGGTTCTGCTGCAAGGCGCTGATCAGTTGTTCGATTTCTTCGGCGAGCAGGGCCGCGCCGTAGAACTCGACCATCTGCAAACCGCCGTGAACCTGATGGACACAGGCCAGGCACTCACTCAGGGCGTGAGTCGCCTGCGGGTCGTCGATCAGGGTTTCGATCGCCTGATGAGCCTGCTTCAGCGTTTCGGCAATCTCGCCTTTGACCCACTCGAGGGCCACATAGTCGTGCCGATCACCCATAACTACTCCAATCAAGTTGCGTCCGCCCGGGGGCGGTTCAAGCGTTGTCCGCAGCCTGTACAGGCTTGGCCGGCAAGGTGAAACCGGACACCGAACGCCGTAGCTGGCTGGCCATTTTCGCCAGGTTGCCGATGCTCTCGGCAGTGGCGGTGGAGCCGGACGAGGTCTGCGTGGTGATCTGCTGGATCACGTTCATCGTCAGGGAAATCTGGCCGGCCGAAGTCGTCTGCTGCTGCGCGGCGTTGGAAATACTCTGGATCAGCGCCGCGAGGGTCTTCGATACGCCTTCGATTTCTTCCAGGGCCACTCCGGCATCCTGCGCCAGACGCGCACCGCGTACCACTTCGGTGGTGGTCTGCTCCATGGAAATCACCGCTTCGTTGGTGTCGGTCTGGATCGCCCGCACCAGGGTTTCGATCTGCCGGGTCGCCGCGGATGAGCGCTCGGCCAGGCGCTGTACTTCGTCGGCCACCACCGCAAAACCGCGCCCGGCGTCACCGGCCATTGAGGCCTGAATCGCCGCGTTGAGGGCGAGGATGTTGGTCTGATCGGCAATGTCATCGATCAGGCTGACAATGTCGCCGATTTCCTGAGAGGACTCGCCCAGGCGCTTGATGCGCTTGGCGGTGTCCTGGATCTGTTCGCGAATATTGTCCATGCCGTGGATGGTGTTGTGCACCACCTCGTTGCCCTTGTTGGCAATCTCCACCGAACGCTCGGCCACCGCCGAGGATTCCGCGGCATTGGCCGAGACCTGATCAATGGACTGGGCCATGTCGTTGATCGCCGTCGAAGCTTCGGAAATCTGCTGGGCCTGATGCTCCGAGGCCTGGGCCAGGTGCATGGCGGTGGCCTGGGTTTCCTGCACGGCAGCGGCGACCTGGCCGGCGGTGAGGTTGATGGTCGCCACCAGGTCGCGCAACTGGTCAACGGAATAGTTGATCGAGTCGGCGATCGTCCCGGTGAAGTCTTCGGTCACCGAGGCGGTCACGGTCAGGTCGCCGTCGGCCAGGTCTTCAATTTCATCCAGCAGACGCATGATCGCGTTCTGGTTGCGCTCGTTCTTCTCGGCGGTTTCACGCAGTTGCCGGTTGGTTTCGCGCACCATCACTAGCCCGATCAGGATGATCGACATCAGTGCCAGCAGGCCCAGCACATAACCGCCGATGGTGTCGGTGTCACGTCCGCCGGCGAGATTTTCGAAACGGCTGGCCAGGTGCGAGGCTTCATCGAGCAGCGTTTGCGACAGGGTAAAAATGTTGGTGGCCGATTCACGGACCTTGAACAGCTCCGGCGAAGTTTCGAGGATTTCGTCCACCGAACCCGAGACGAATTCGAACAGCTCGGAAATTTCGGTCAACCGGGCGCGGGCATCACGGTCTTCGACCTGGCTGACTTTCAGGGCCGCATTGCCCTGAAGCATGCCATTGAGTACCTGGCCGAAACGCGCCGCGTCGCGGCCGAAAGCGTCGGCGGCCTGCTGCGAGTTTTCGTCGCCGGACAGCACAGTGTTCACCGCGCCGAGAATCCGCTCGGCCAGCAGCGACTGACGCTGGGCCATCGCCACCTGCGCGGCCGGGGCGCCACGTTGCAGGAGGGTTTCGACGACCTTTTCATACTCGACCTGCAACTGCGGCACGGTTTCGGCCAGGGTCGCGGCGACTTGATGCAAGGACAACACGGTCTGTTCGCTGGAGAGAATGGCGTCGGTGTTTTTCAGCAGACGTTCCCAGTCCAGTTGCACGGCGCGCATTTCCGGGCGCACGGTGGACGGCGCCGGCGGCAGGCCGGTGGACGGATCGCCTTTCTTCAGATAGCCCCAACGCTGGGCGAAATCATTGCGCGCATCGCTGAGCAACTTGAACGCCGCGGCCTTGCCGGCGGCGGCTTCGGTGGCATTCTTGGCGATGCGTTGCGACAGCACGCGCAGCTCACCGGCGTGGCCGATGTACTGTTTGTCGTAGTTGGCCTGGGTGTTGAGGTACGCGAAGTTGGCGAACAGCAGCATGATGAAGATGATCAGCGCGATGAACAGCACGATGATCTGCGACCGGCTGCGCGACCCTTCTGGCTTGCCTGCTTTTGCTTTAATCATCGGTCCTCGCCTGTCCTACCCAATTCAACCTATGCCCCGTAGGAGCGAGGCTTGCCCGCGAAGCAGGCGCTGCGGTCTTGCAGGAACACCGCGTTTTCGTTCTTCGCGGGCAAGCCTCGCTCCTACAGGATTGCGCCACCGCCCCGGCTACAGCGCTACGTTCATGAAACCTTGCGACTGCGCCAACGCAAACGGGCTGAACACCTGCCAATTCTGTTCACGCTGAAACCGGCCTTTGACGAACGGTGCGATCGGCCCCAGCTGCTCGTCCATGGGCACCGGTTCCAGACTGTCCTGGGCAAAGTGCTGCAAGCCAAAGACTTCATCGACCATCAACCCGGCAAACACATCGTTGTGCTCCACCACCAATACCCGCCGCTGCTTGCGCAGGGCCGATAGTTCATGACCCGTCTCATTACCTGAAAAGAAGCCGCCCAAATCCATGATCGGCAGCAATCGCCCGCGCAGGTTAGCCACGCCTTTGACCCAGGGTTTCACACCCGGTAACTGTGTGAAACGCGGCTCGTGCAGCACTTCGCTGACCTCGCCCATGGGCGCGACATACCACTGCTCGCCCAGTCGAAAGCCGATGCCGCTCCAGCGGTCCTGTCGGGTCGGTTGGGACGGCAGGTCCGCCGCCAGCAGACGACAGCGCTGGTCAATCTGCAACAGCAGTTCGAAGGCCGTCAGCGACTCGGTCATGGCCGGACGATCAACCGGCCAGCACGTTGTTCAGGGTCTTGATCAGGGTGTCTTCGTCGACCGGTTTGGTCAGGTAGTCCCTGGCGCCTTGGCGCGTGCCCCAGACTTTGTCGGTTTCCTGATCCTTGGTGGTGATGATGATCACCGGGATGTGCCCGGTTTCCGGGTCTTTGGTCAGCTGACGGGTCGCCTGGAAACCATTGAGGCCGGGCATGACGATGTCCATCAGCACCGCGTCGGGTTTTTCCTGACGAGCCAGGGCCACGCCGTCGGCGCCGTTTTCGGCTTTCAACACCTCATGACCGTGCTTTTCGAGCATGCCGGTCAGTTTGTACATTTCGGTCGGCGAGTCATCGACGATCAGAATACGTGCCATGGTCTTCCCCATTCTTGTCGACACCGGGCCCCATGGCCGAGCGTCACTGTGCGTGTCCTACTGCGGCGAAACGGCGGCAAAGCCCGGTACGTGGGCCTGGATCGCGTTCAGCAGTTCTTCCTTGCTGAAAGGCTTGGTCAAAAACTGGTCGGAACCGACGATCCGCCCCTTGGCCTTATCGAACAACCCGTCCCTGGACGACAGCATAATCACTGGCGTGGACTTGAACGCACTGTTGTTCTTGATCAATGCGCAGGTCTGATAGCCATCCAGACGCGGCATCATGATGTCGACAAAGATGATGCCGGGATGATTGTCGGCAATCTTGGCCAGGGCATCGAAACCATCGATTGCGGTGATGACTTCACAGCCCACGTTTTTCAACAGCGTTTCGGCGGTGCGACGAATCGTTTTCGAATCGTCGATCACCATGACCTTCAAGGCGCTGGAATGCTGTTCCATAGGGGCTCTACCGTCGCCTTTGTGAATCAATTTGTCCGTTTGCCACTCACCGTTGGCTCGAAACCCTTGATACTCAAGGGCCAATACGGCATGGCAGCCTTTTTAGCACAGTCTCCCCATCCAATCTATCGGGCGACCCTGGCGGTGGTTTTTCCTTGACCGGGAACCCACTCAGCGCCACTCTGACGCCACTTTTTCACTGCACTTTCCACCCCAATTTCGAGGAAAACCCCATGAGCGTTCGCGTCGGGATTGTCATGGACCCCATCGCCGGCATCTCCTATAAAAAGGATAGCTCGCTGGCCATGCTGCTGGCCGCGCAAAAGCGTGGCTGGGAACTGTTCTATATGGAACAGCGCGATTTGTATCAGGCCGAGGGCCAGGCGCGCGCGCGGATGCGTCCGCTGAAAGTCTTCGCCGACCCGCATAAGTGGTTCGAACTGGGCGCCGAATCCGATTCACTGCTGAGCGATCTGGACGTGATCCTGATGCGCAAGGATCCGCCGTTCGACATGGAATTCGTCTACTCCACTTACCTGCTGGAGCAGGCCGAAAACGCCGGCGTGCTGGTGGTCAACAAGCCGCAAAGCCTGCGCGACTGCAACGAAAAACTGTTCGCCACGCTGTTCCCGCAGTGCACGCCGCCGACCATCGTCAGCCGCCGCCCGGACGTGTTGCGTGAATTCGCCGACCATCACGGTGACGTGATCCTCAAGCCGCTGGACGGCATGGGCGGTTCGTCGATCTTCCGTCACACCGCTGGCCACCCGAACCTGTCGGTGATCCTCGAGACCCTGACCCTGCATGGCAAGCAGCAGATCATGATCCAGGGTTACCTGCCGGCGATCGTCGATGGCGACAAGCGCATCCTGATGATCGACGGCGAGCCGGTGGATTACTGCCTGGCCCGGATTCCCGCCCACGGCGAAACCCGTGGCAACCTCGCCGCCGGGGGTCGTGGCGAAGCCCGTCCGCTGACCGACAAGGATCGCTGGATCGCCGCACAAGTCGGCCCGACCCTGCGTGAGAAAGGCTTGCTGTTCGTGGGTCTCGACGTGATCGGCGAGCACCTGACCGAAATCAACGTCACCAGCCCGACCTGCATTCGCGAGATCGATAACGCGTTCGGCACCGACATCGGCGGCCAGTTGATGGATGCCATCGATCAGAAGCTCAAGTCTCGTTGATCGAGAACAGCCAAGAACCGACCAACATTGCGTTATCATCGCCGGCCTGTAAAAAACGCGATGTTGGTTTTCTTGTCATGACACTCCCGTCCGATCTGCCCGCTGAACTCGCCCATCGTGGCGTGCGTCCGGCTGATCGCCTCGGTTTTACCCTGTTTCTCGCGGCGCTGATTCACCTGGCCTTGTTGTTGGGCGTCGGGTTCACCATGGTCGAACCCAAGCAAATCAGCAAAACCCTGGAAATCACCCTCGCCACCTTCAAAAGTGAAACCAAGCCCAAGAAAGCCGATTTTCTCGCTCAAGAGAATCAGCAAGGCAGTGGCACCCTGGAGAAAAAGGCGATCCCCAAGACCACCGAGGTCGCGCCCTTCCAGGACAACCAGGTGCAGAAGGTCACCCCGCCGCCCACCGCCAAACCTCAAGTGCAGGAAGCCGCGCCCAAGGCAGCCGTGACGACCGTCGCGCCGAAGCCGAAAAAAGCCGCGGCCAAGCAGGAAGACGTCAAGACCGAGATCAAGCCCAAGATCGAGGCACCGACCTTCGACAGCTCGCAGCTGTCCAGCGACATCGCCAGCCTGGAAGCGGAACTGGCCAATGAACAACAGCTGTACGCCAAGCGCCCGCGCATTCACCGTTTGAGCGCCGCGTCGACCATGCGTGACAAGGGCGCCTGGTACAAGGACGAATGGCGCAAGAAGGTCGAGCGCATCGGCAACCTCAATTACCCCGACGAAGCCCGGCGCAAACAGATTTACGGCAATTTGCGCCTGATGGTCTCGATCAACCGCGACGGCTCGCTGTATGAAGTGTTGGTGCTGGAATCGTCCGGACAGCCGCTGCTGGACCAGGCGGCCCAACGTATCGTAAGGCTGGCCGCGCCGTTCGCACCCTTTACCGGGGATCTGTCGGATATCGATCGTCTGGAAATCATCCGCACCTGGAAGTTTGCCCGTGGGGACCGGTTGTCCAGTAATTGACCAGCGCTCCCACATTGGATCGGTGCTGTCAGGGGTATTCGGGCATTTCCTGTGCATCCTCAGCTTGTCAGTTCGCCCCTCCAACGCCACACTAGCGCTCATGAAGAACGTCAGCCCCAGCTACCTCAAGCATCACTTCCTGATCGCCATGCCTCACATGGCCGACCCGAACTTTGCGCACACCTTGACCTACATCGTCGAGCACACGGCCAATGGTGCCATGGGGCTGGTGGTCAACCGTCCGCAGGACCTGAACCTGGCCGATATCCTCGAGCAATTGCGCCCCGATATCGAACCGCCAGCGCTCTGCCAGCACGTGCCGATCTTTATCGGCGGCCCGGTGCAAACCGATCGTGGTTTTGTCCTGCACCCGTCGGGGAAAACCTATCAGGCTACCGTTGATCTGGATGGCGAGTTGTCGCTGTCGACCTCCCAGGATGTGCTGTTCGCCATCGCCGACGGCGTCGGCCCCGCGAAAAGTGTGATCACCCTCGGCTATGCCGGTTGGGAAGCCGGGCAACTGGAAGCCGAACTGGCCGACAACGCCTGGCTGACTTGCCCGTTCCATGCCGACATTCTGTTCAACACCAGCAGCGAATTGCGTCTCGAAGCGGCGGCCAGGCACCTGGGTATCAACCTCAGCCTGCTCACCAGCCAGGCGGGGCACGCCTGATGGCTCTGCGGTTGATTCTGGGGTTCGACTACGGCACCAAACAGATCGGCGTGGCGGTCGGCCAGGTGATTACCGGCCAGGCCCGCGAGCTGTGCACCTTGAAGGCACAAAACGGCATTCCCGACTGGAATCAGGTCGAAGCCCTGATCAAAGAGTGGAAACCCGACGCTGTGGTGGTCGGCCTGCCGCTGAACATGGACGGCACACCCAGCGACATGTGCCTGCGGGCCGAAAAGTTCGCCCGCCGCCTGAACGGCCGCTACAACCTGCCCTTCTATACTCACGATGAACGCCTGACCACCTTCGAAGCCAAGGGTGAACGCCTGGTCCGTGGCGGCCAGAAAGGCAGTTACCGCGACAACCCGGTTGATGCCATCGCCGCCGCACTGTTGCTGCAAGGCTGGCTCGACGAAAACACCGCATTGTTCGAATCCTCCAGCACCTGATTCTGAAGAGTCGCTACGGCGGCTCCCTTAGCTACAACCCGAGCCCTACCCACGCGCCATACCCACAAAGCGGGCTCGGGACCAAGAAGGAGCAAACCATGAGCCTGCCTAATCCCGCCGAACTGATCAGCCAGATGGCGATCCGTCTCAAGGCTTACCTGGAAAACCGTGGCATCAGCGAACCGCGTTATATCGGTATTCGGACCGGTGGCATCTGGGTCGCTCAGGCGTTGCTCAAGGAGTTGGGCAGCGACGCGCCGCTGGGCACCCTTGATGTGTCCTTCTACCGCGACGACTTCAGCCAGAGCGGCCTGCACCCGCAAGTGCGTCCTTCGGCGCTGCCATTCGAGATCGAAGGCCAGCACCTGGTGCTGATCGATGACGTGCTGATGAGCGGTCGGACCATCCGCGCCGCGATGAACGAACTGTTCGACTACGGCCGCCCGGCCAGCGTGACGCTGGTGTGCCTGCTGGACCTGGACGCCGGTGAGCTGCCGATCCGCCCGAACGTGGTCGGTGCGACCCTGGCGCTGGCGGCCCACGAACGGGTGAAGCTGTCCGGCCCGGAACTCAAGCTCGAACTGCAAGACCTCGCCCTTTAATTCGCCCTATTGAGAGTCCCCCTCGCGATGACGCCTCTAGAAACCAAGCGCCCGCTGCAGCTCAATGATCAGGGCCAGCTGCGCCACTTCCTCTCGCTCGACGGTTTGCGCCGCGAGCTGCTGACGGAAATCCTCGACACCGCCGACTCGTTCCTCGAAGTCGGCGCCCGGGCGGTGAAGAAAGTCCCGTTGCTGCGCGGCAAGACCGTGTGCAACGTGTTCTTCGAGAACTCCACCCGCACCCGCACCACCTTCGAGCTGGCGGCCCAGCGGCTGTCGGCCGACGTGATCACCCTGAACGTGTCGACATCGTCGGCGAGCAAGGGCGAAACCCTGCTCGACACCCTGCGCAACCTGGAAGCCATGGCCGCCGACATGTTCGTCGTGCGCCACGGTGATTCCGGGGCGGCGCACTTCATTGCCGAGCATGTGTGCCCGCAAGTGGCGATCATCAACGGCGGCGACGGCCGTCACGCGCACCCGACCCAGGGCATGCTCGACATGCTCACCATTCGTCGGCACAAGGGCGGCTTCGAAAACCTCTCGGTGGCCATCGTCGGCGACATCCTGCACTCGCGGGTAGCGCGCTCGAACATGCTGGCCCTGAAAACCCTCGGCTGCCCGGACATCCGCGTGATCGCGCCGAAAACCCTGCTGCCGATCGGCATCGAGCAGTACGGCGTGAAGGTCTACACCGACATGACCGAAGGCCTGAAAGACGTCGACGTGGTGATCATGCTGCGCCTGCAGCGTGAACGCATGACCGGCGGTCTGCTGCCGAGCGAAGGCGAGTTCTACCGCCTGTTCGGCCTGACCACCGCGCGCCTGGCCGGTGCCAAGCCCGATGCCATCGTGATGCACCCGGGGCCGATCAACCGTGGAGTGGAGATTGAGTCGGCGGTGGCCGATGGTCCGCACTCGGTGATCCTCAACCAGGTGACCTACGGCATCGCAATTCGTATGGCCGTGCTGTCCATGGCCATGAGCGGGCAAACAGCCCAGCGCCAATTCGAGCAGGAGAACGCCCAGTGAAGCTCAGCATTCTCGGCGCACGCGTTATCGATCCGGCCAGCGGCCTGGATCAAGTGACTGATATCCACGTTGAAGCCTGCAAAATCGTCGCCCTTGGCGCCGCTCCTGCCGGTTTCACTGCTGTAGAAACCATCGACGCCAAAGGCCTGGTGGCCGCCCCGGGCCTGGTTGACCTGAACGTCGCCCTGCGCGAGCCGGGCTACAGCCGCAAAGGCTCGATCGCCAGCGAAACCCGCGCCGCCGCGGCCGGTGGCGTGACCAGCCTGTGCTGCCCGCCGAAAACCAGACCGGTGCTGGACACCTCGGCCGTGGCTGAATTGATCCTCGACCGCGCCCGCGAGGCCGGCAACACCAAAGTGTTCCCGATCGGCGCCCTGAGCAAAGGCCTGGACGGCGAGCAGCTTGCAGAGCTCGTTGCCTTGCGCGATGCCGGCTGCGTGGCCTTTGGCAACGGTCTGGAGAGCTTCCACAACACCCGCACCCTGTGCCGGGCGCTGGAATATGCGGCGACGTTCGACCTGACGGTGATTTTCAACTCGCAGGACCATGATCTGGCCGACGGTGGCTTGGCCCACGAAGGCCCGACCGCCAGTTTCCTCGGTCTGCCGGGCATTCCGGAAACCGCCGAAACCGTGGCCCTGGCCCGGGATCTGCTGCTGGTCGAGCAAAGCGGCGTGCGTGCGCACTTCAGCCAGCTCACCAGCGCACGCGGCGTGGCATTGATCGCTCAGGCCCAGGCCCGCGGTCTGAAAGTCACGGCGGACGTGGCGTTGTATCAGTTGATCCTCACCGACGAAGCGCTGATCGACTTCAGCAGCCTCTATCACGTCCAGCCGCCGCTGCGCACTCGTGCGGACCGCGATGGCCTGCGGGCAGCGGTGAAATCCGGCGTGGTATCCGCCATCTCCAGCCATCACCAGCCTCACGAGCGCGATGCCAAACTGGCACCGTTCGGCGCGACCGAACCGGGCATCAGCAGCGTTGAACTGCTGTTACCGCTGGCGATGACCTTGGTGGAGGACGGTTTGCTCGACCTGCCAACCCTGCTCGCTCGCTTGAGCGCCGGCCCTGCCGAGGCATTGCGCCTGCCGGCGGGTAAATTGGCGGTGGGTGGTGCGGCGGATATCGTGCTGTTCGACCCGGCGGCTTCGACCGTGGCGGGTGAAACCTGGCTGTCCAAGGGCGAAAACTGCCCGTTCATTGGCCACAGCCTGCCGGGCGTGGTGCGTTATACCCTGGTGGACGGTCGGATCAGTCACCAGGCATAAAACCTGTGGCGAGGGAGCTTGCTCCCTCGCCACAGCTTACTGGAAGGCACCTCTGTTCTGCGCATTACGAACTGATATCTGGTCATTCAGTGTCCAGAAGTCATACAACACCCCCAGAAAGAACAACCCGCCCGTGAGCAGGTACAGCAACCCGCTGATCCACTTGCCCTGATACATCCGGTGTACACCCAATACCCCAAGAAACGTCAGCAGAATCCACGCAACGTTGTATTCGATGGGGCCGGCGGTAAAGCGCAGGTCCGCTTCACGATCCATGGCCGGGATCAGAAACAGGTCAATCAACCAGCCGATGCCCAGCAAGCCGAAGGTGAAAAACCAGATAGTCCCGGTCACCGGCCTGCCGTAATAGAAGCGGTGAGCCCCGGTAAAACCGAAAATCCACAGCAGGTAACCGATTACTTTGCTGTGTGTGTCTTGCTGTGAAACCGGATGTCGATAGGTGTTCATGGATGACCTCGATTCACGCGATAGAGAAATATTCTTGAATTCTTTGTGACTTTTTTACAGGCAGCCGACATACGGCGAATGCTACCTTGGGCCCCGTCAAAGCCTTGTAACACCTGACTTGTGTCCGACAATTGCGCCAAATTACCGCTTATTTGGTTCCGTTGACCCCAAGGTTGAATCGACCAACGGCCTCGGAAGGGACAAAAAAGCTGTTATAAAGTTGCGCGCTAACCCATACGAGCCTTGCCTAATGCGTCCATTTTTCAAGACATGGCTAACCATTTGCCTATTATTGCCCCTGGCCGCCCACGCCACCAATCGTGAGCAACGTCTTCCTAACGTTAATGGTTACACTCCAAAATCCCATGTTTCTGCTCCTTCGAGCAAAAACAAACAGACCGTACAACGTTCCACCCAACTGAGCAGCGCCAACAGCAAGCTGGTTCCGCCGATGGCGAGCAAGGAAAGCAGCAATGTGTTGAGCCGCGCGGTCAACGTCCTCGGCACACCTTATCGTTGGGGTGGCAGCAGCCCAAGTAAAGGGTTCGATTGCAGCGGTCTGGTGAAATACGCGTTCAACGACGCCACGTTCGACCTGCCGCGGACCTCCAATGCCATGGCCAGCGGTCATGGCGAGAAAGTCGATCGCAATGATTTGAAGCCGGGCGACCTGATTTTTTTCAAACTCAAGAGCCGCCGGGTCAATCACGTTGCCATCTACCTGGGTAACGACCGTTTCATCCACGCGCCACGTCGTGGCAAGTCGGTGAGCATCGACACCTTGAAGAAACCGTACTGGGAAAGCCACTACGTGGTTGCCAAGCGGGTTCTGCCTAAAGAACAGAACGCATTGCGGGTTGTTCAGCGCTGATTCGACACTGATCGTTCCCATGCGTGGGAACGATCAACTTCCCGTCAGAAGTTATCCGGCGACCGCGCCTTCTCCCGCGCATGCTCGCGGCTGATCACGCCTTTGGCCACCAGTTCCTTCAGGCACATATCCAGCGTCTGCATCCCCAGCGACCCTCCCGTCTGAATCGACGAGTACATCTGCGCCACCTTGTCTTCGCGAATCAGGTTACGGATCGCCGGGGTGCCGAGCATGATTTCGTGGGCGGCAATCCGCCCGCCGCCGATTTTCTTAATCAATGTCTGGGACACCACCGCCAGCAACGACTCGGAGAGCATCGAGCGCACCATCGATTTCTCGTCGCCCGGGAACACGTCCACCACCCGGTCGATGGTTTTCGCCGCCGATGTGGTGTGCAGCGTGCCGAATACCAGGTGACCGGTTTCGGCGGCGGTCAATGCCAGCCGAATAGTCTCCAGATCACGCATTTCCCCCACCAGAATCACGTCCGGGTCTTCACGCAGGGCAGAGCGCAGGGCCGTGGCGAAACTGCGGGTATCGCGATGGACTTCGCGCTGATTGATCAGGCATTTGCGCGATTCGTGGACGAACTCGATGGGGTCTTCGATGGTGAGGATGTGGTGATGGCGATGACTGTTCAGGTAATCGATCATCGCCGCCAGCGTGGTGGACTTGCCGGAACCGGTCGGGCCGGTCACCAGCACCAGGCCACGGGGCGATTCGGTAATCTTGCGAAACACTTCCCCCATGCCCAGGTCGTCCATGCTCAGGACCTTGGACGGAATGGTCCGGAATACCGCGCCTGCACCACGATTCTGGTTGAAGGCATTGACCCGAAAACGCGCCACGCCGGGCACTTCGAAGGAAAAGTCGGTTTCAAGATGCTTCTCGAAGTCCACCCGCTGGAGGTCGTTCATGATGTCGTAGATCAGCTCATGCACCTCCTTGTGGTCCAGCGCCGGCAGATTGATACGCCGTACATCGCCGTCGACACGAATCATCGGTGGCAGCCCGGCAGACAGGTGCAGGTCGGACGCCCCCTGTTTGGCGCTGAAAGCCAGCAGCTCAGTGATATCCATAGCGCTCCTCAATTCCAGTAGAATGCCGCGAACCTCAGACCCGCTGGCGCCTCTTGATGTCCACGATAGCAGACAACATTCTTCAGGTTAGTTCACGCATCCAGGCAGCAGCCAACGCTGCCCACCGTGACGAGAACAGCATCCAGTTGCTGGCCGTAAGCAAGACCAAGCCCGCCGAGGCCCTGCGTGAAGCCTATGCCGCCGGGATCCGCGACTTTGGCGAAAACTACCTGCAGGAAGCCTTGAGCAAACAGCTCGAATTGGACGACCTGCCCTTGATCTGGCACTTCATCGGCCCCATTCAATCGAACAAGACTCGTGCTATCGCCGAGCACTTCGACTGGGTGCATTCCGTGGATCGTCTGAAAATCGCACAACGCCTGTCCGAACAACGGCCTGCCGATTTGCCTCCCTTGAACATCTGCATCCAGGTCAACGTCAGCGGTGAAGCCAGCAAATCCGGCTGCACCCCGGCCGATCTGCCCGCCCTGGCCGATGCCATCAGTGTTTTGCCGCGTCTGAAATTGCGCGGTTTGATGGCGATTCCCGAGCCGACTGAAGATCGTGCCGCCCAGGATGCCGCTTTCGCTGCCGTGCAGAGCCTGCAAGCCAGCCTGAACCTGCCACTCGACACACTTTCCATGGGCATGAGCCACGACCTTGAGTCGGCCATTGCCCAAGGCGCCACCTGGGTCCGTATCGGTACGGCCCTGTTTGGCGCCCGTGATTACGCTCAGCCTTGAATGCGGCTGACTCACCTCTCTAATAAGGACCTGACATGAGCAAGACTCGTATTGCCTTTATCGGTGCCGGCAACATGGCCGCCAGCCTGATCGGCGGCCTGCGCGCCAAAGGTCTGGACGCCGCGCAGATCCGCGCCAGCGATCCGGGTGAAGAAACCCGTGCCCGCGTACATGCCGAACACGGCATCGAAATGTTTGCCGACAACACCCAAGCCATCGAGGGCGTGGACGTGGTCGTGCTGGCGGTCAAGCCCCAGGCGATGAAAGCCGTCTGCGAAGCCATCCGCCCAAGCCTCAAGCCGAATCAACTGGTGGTATCGATTGCGGCCGGTATCACCTGTGCCAGCATGAACAACTGGCTTGGCACCCAGCCTATCGTGCGTTGCATGCCCAACACCCCGGCACTGCTGCGCCAGGGCGTGAGCGGCTTGTACGCCACGGCCAAAGTGAGCGCCGAGCAACGCCAGCAAGCGCAAGAGCTGTTGTCGGCGGTTGGCACCGCTTTGTGGCTGGACGAAGAACAACAGCTGGACGCGGTTACCGCCGTTTCCGGCTCGGGCCCGGCGTATTTCTTCCTGCTGATCGAGGCCATGACCGCCGCTGGCGTGAAACTCGGCCTGCCAGCCGAAATCGCTGCACAACTGACCGTGCAAACCGCGTTGGGCGCCGCACACATGGCCGTCGCCAGCGATGTCGACGCGGCTGAACTGCGTCGCCGCGTGACATCGCCCGCGGGCACCACGGAAGCGGCGATCAAGTCGTTCCAGGCCGGGGGCTTCGAAGCTCTGGTGGAAAAAGCACTCGGCGCCGCCGCGCACCGCTCGGCCGAGATGGCCGAACAACTGGGTCAATAAGGAGCCATTCATGATTGGATTGAACACTGCAGCGGTCTACGTGCTGCAAACCCTCGGCAGTCTGTACCTGCTGATCGTGTTGCTGCGCTTCGTGCTGCAACTGGTGCGCGCAAACTTCTACAACCCGCTGTGCCAGTTCGCCGTGAAAGCGACCCAGCCACTGCTCAAGCCTATGCGCCGGATCATTCCGAGCCTGTTCGGCCTGGACATGTCTTCACTGTTGCTGGCGATTCTCGTGCAACTGGCATTGATGGCCCTGACGCTGCTGCTGACTTACGGCACCACCGGCAACCCGCTGCAATTGCTGATCTGGTCGCTCATCGGCGTGACCGCGCTGTTCATGAAGATTTTCTTCTTTGCCCTGATCATCAGCGTGATCCTGTCCTGGGTCGCACCGGGCAGCCATAACCCGGGCGCCGAGCTGGTGAACGATATCTGCGAGCCGGCCCTGGCGCCGTTCCGCAAGATCCTGCCGAACCTCGGCGGCCTTGATCTGTCACCGATCTTTGCGTTCCTGGCGCTCAAGCTGATCGACATGCTGGTGATCAACAACCTCGCGGCCTTGACCATGATGCCGCAGATCCTGCGCCTGCTGATCTGATCCGGTGAGCTACTTTCGCTGGGACGGTGATGACCTGATTCTGGAGTGTCACCTGCAACCTGCAGCCCGCAGCGATGATTTCGCCGGGCTGCATGGCGATCGCCTGAAAATCCGCCTGACCGCGCCACCGGTCGAGGGCAAGGCCAATGCGTATCTGATGGCGTTTCTGGCCAAGGCGTTCGGGGTTTCCAAAAGCCAGGTCAGTTTGATCAGTGGCGAGTTGAACCGGCAGAAGCGGGTGCGGATTTGTTCGCCGAAGAAGCTGCCGGAGCTACCCGGTCTGACACCACCCTGATCGTTCCCACGCTCCGCGCGGGAACGATCGTTGGCCGTCGCTTGCTGCTACGGGCAGCGGTCTTTAGACTTACGCCTCATTTCAATGAGAGCAGGGTCGATGCCAGCTGCCTTCCCCCCCGATTCTGTTGGTCTGGTGACGCCGCAAGTGGCGCACTTCAGTGAACCCCTGGCCCTGGCCTGCGGGCGCTCGCTGGCAGCTTATGACCTGATCTATGAAACCTACGGCACACTGAACGCCAAGGCGAGCAACGCCGTGCTGATCTGCCATGCCTTGTCCGGTCACCATCATGCCGCCGGTTTCCACAGCCCCGACGACCGCAAACCCGGTTGGTGGGACAGTTGCATCGGCCCCGGCAAACCGATCGACACCCACAAGTTCTTCGTGGTCAGCCTGAACAACCTCGGCGGTTGCAACGGTTCCACCGGCCCCAGCAGCATCAATCCGGACACCGGCAAGCCCTTCGGCGCCGACTTCCCGGTGCTGACCGTGGAAGACTGGGTCCACAGCCAGGCGCGCCTCGCCGACCTGCTCGGCATCGGCCAATGGGCGGCGGTGATCGGCGGCAGCCTCGGCGGCATGCAGGCCCTGCAATGGACCATCACCTACCCGGACCGCGTGCGGCACTGCCTGGCCATCGCCTCGGCGCCGAAACTGTCGGCGCAGAACATCGCGTTCAACGAAGTCGCACGCCAGGCCATCCTCACCGATCCGGAGTTCCACGGCGGTTCGTTCCAGGAAGCGGGCGTGATCCCCAAGCGCGGGCTGATGCTGGCGCGGATGGTCGGGCACATCACGTACCTGTCCGACGACTCCATGGGCGAGAAATTCGGTCGTGGCCTCAAGAGCGAAAAGCTCAACTACGACTTCCACAGCGTCGAGTTCCAGGTCGAAAGCTACCTGCGCTATCAGGGTGAGGAGTTTTCCGGACGTTTCGACGCCAACACCTACCTGCTGATGACCAAGGCACTGGACTACTTCGACCCGGCGGCGAACTTCGACGATAACCTGGCGAAAACCTTCGAAGGTGCCAAGGCAAAATTCTGCGTGATGTCCTTCACCACCGACTGGCGCTTCTCCCCGGCCCGCTCGCGGGAGCTGGTGGACGCGCTGATGGCGGCCAGGAAAGACGTCTGCTACCTGGAGATCGATGCTCCGCAAGGCCACGACGCCTTCCTGATTCCGATCCCGCGTTACTTGCAGGCCTTCGGCAATTACATGAACCGTATTTCGCTTTGAGGAAGACATGAGAGCCGATCTGGAAATCATCCAGGAATGGATCCCCGCCGGCAGCCGCGTGCTCGACCTCGGCTGCGGTGACGGCGAGCTGCTGACCTGGCTGCGCGACCACAAGCAGGTCACCGGCTATGGCCTGGAAAACGACCCGGACAACATTGCCGAGTGCGTGGCCAAGGGCATCAACGTCATCGAACAGGATCTGGACAAGGGGCTTGGCAATTTTGCCAGCAACAGCTTCGACATCGTGGTCATGACCCAAGCCCTGCAAGCCGTGCACTACCCGGACAAGATCCTCGACGAAATGCTGCGGGTCGGTCGCCAGTGCATCATCACCTTCCCCAACTTCGGTCACTGGCGCTGCCGCTGGTACCTGGCGAGCAAGGGCCGGATGCCGGTGTCGGAGTTTCTGCCGTACACCTGGTACAACACGCCAAACATTCACTTCTGCACCTTCGAAGACTTTGAAGCACTGTGTCGCGAACGTGAAGCCAAGGTCATTGATCGACTTGCCGTGGATCAACAGCATCGACACGGGTGGGCCAGTAAGCTATGGCCTAATCTGTTAGGTGAGATCGGCATCTATCGCGTCAGCAGCCCCGGTCTGCCGGACCACAAGGTCGCGGTCTGAATCACGACACTTCGAGGAGAACGATCATGGGTCGACTAGCGCTGTTTTTACTCACTGCCTGCCTGAGCGTCACCGCCATGGCCGCCGATGTCATCAAAGGCGAGCGTAAAGAAACCTTTGGCGACGTGACGGTGCACTACAACACCTTCAACTCCACGTTCCTGACACCGGATATCGCCAAAGCGGCCGAGCTGACCCGCAGTAAGAACCAGGGCGTGATCAACGTCTCCGTACTCAAGGACGGCAAACCGCAAACGGCGCAAGTCAGCGGGACGGTCAAGGACCTGATCGGCGCTCCAGTGCCCCTGAAGTTCAAGCAGATCACTGAAACCGGCGCGGTCTACTACATTGCCCAATTCTCGGTACCGCAGCAGGAGATCCGCACGTTCCAGATCACGGTGCAGACTGGCGACAAAATCAACACCATCAATTTCCAGCAAGAGCTCTTCCCCGGCCAATGATGAATTTCACGCAACTCGTACTGGCCAGCCACAACGCCGGCAAACTCAAGGAACTCCAGGCCATGCTCGGCGAATCGGTGCACTTGCGCTCGATCGGCGAGTTCAGCCGCGTCGAGCCTGAAGAAACCGGCCTGTCGTTCGTCGAGAACGCCATTCTCAAGGCCCGCAATGCCTCGCGCATTTCCGGCCTGCCGGCCTTGGCCGACGATTCGGGGCTGGCGGTGGATTTTCTCGGCGGTGCGCCGGGTATCTATTCGGCTCGTTACGCCGACGGTAAAGGCGATGCGGCGAACAACGCCAAACTGCTCGACGTCTTGAAAGACGTGCCACAAACCGAGCGCGGCGCGCAGTTCGTCTGCGTATTGGCGCTGGTGCGTCATGCCGACGATCCGTTGCCGATTCTCTGCGAAGGCCTGTGGCATGGGCGCATCCTGACCCAGGCCAGTGGTGAACACGGCTTTGGCTACGATCCGCTGTTCTGGGTGCCGGAGCGCGAGTGCTCCAGCGCCGAGCTGAGCCCGAGCGACAAAAACCAGATCAGCCACCGCGCCCGTGCAATGGATCTGCTGCGCCAGCGTCTGGGCCTGAAATGACCATTGAATCATCCGCGTCGCCGCTGATCTTCGGCGGCGCGCAAACGCCTCGGGCCGCTTTGCCTGTGCTGCCGCCCCTGGCGCTGTACATCCACATCCCGTGGTGTGTACGCAAATGCCCTTATTGCGACTTCAACTCCCACACCGCCAGCCCCGTGCTGCCGGAGCAAGAGTATGTGGACGCCTTGCTGGCCGACCTCGATCAGGACCTGCATGCGGTCTATGGCCGCGAACTGAGCTCGATCTTCTTCGGCGGCGGTACGCCGAGCCTGTTCAGCGCCGAGGCTCTGGGCCGTTTACTCAAAGGCGTCGAACAACGCATTCCGTTCGTCAGCGACATCGAAATCACCCTGGAAGCCAACCCCGGGACATTCGAGCAGGAGAAATTCCGCGCTTACCGGGCGCTGGGTATCAATCGCCTGTCGATCGGCATCCAGAGCTTTCAGCAAGAAAAGCTCGAGGCCCTGGGACGGATTCACAACGGTGACGAAGCGGTACGCGCCGCCGGCATGGCGCGGCAGGCCGGGTTCGATAACTTCAACCTGGACTTGATGCATGGCTTGCCGAATCAGTCCCTGGACGATGCCTTGGCGGACCTGCGCACAGCCATCGCCCTGAAACCGACACATCTGTCGTGGTATCAGCTGACCCTGGAACCGAACACGGTGTTCTGGAACCAGCCGCCAACGCTGCCGGAAGACGACACATTGTGGGACATTCAGGAGGCCGGGCAAGCGCTGCTGGCCGAACACGGTTACGCACAATACGAAGTCTCGGCCTATGCCCTTCCCGGCCGGCCGGCGCGGCACAACCTCAATTACTGGAGTTTCGGCGACTTCATCGGCATCGGCGCCGGGGCCCACGGCAAGCTCAGCCATCCGGACGGACGCATCGTGCGCACCTGGAAGACCCGCCTGCCGAAGGACTATCTCAACCCGGCCAAGAGCTTCCAGGCCGGCGAGAAAGCCCTGACCAACGAAGAGCTGCCGTTCGAGTTCCTGATGAACGCACTGCGTCTGACCGAGGGTGTCGAATCGCGGCTGTACCCGGAACGCACGGGCATGACACTGGACAGCCTCGCCGAAGGTCGTCGCGACGCAGAACAAAGCGGCCTGTTACAGGTCGAACCGTCACGTCTGGCGGCCACCGAGCGCGGACAGCTCTTCCTCAACGACTTGCTGCAGAAATTTCTGACATAAGGAAATCGAATGGATCTGATACTCGACCTGCTGGCCACAGTATCCCGCTGGAGCCGCAGCAACCTCTCGGAAATCGCCCTGGCCCTGGTGGGCTGCCTGCTGGTGCTGTTTGGTGCGGATTTCAAAGGCTGGGTCGAGCAGCGTCTGGGCAGCATCGCCGGCGCCTTGCGCGTGCCACTGATGTCCCTGCTGTGCATCATCGGCAGCGGCGCAGCGCTGATCTACGCCACGCCATGGGTGGTGCGCGGCTTGAGCCAGTTCAACAACTACAGCCTGGCGCCGGTGTTGTTGGTGGTGCTGGTGTTGATCGGTGTCGTCGCTGATCGCCGCTGACTCCTCAGACACAACACAAAACAAATGTGGGAGCGAGCCCGCTCGCGACAGCGGTCTGACAGCCAACGAAGAGGTTGAATGTCATGGCGCTATCGCGAGCAGGCTCGCTCCCACAATTTTTACAGCGTTGTACTTAAGCCAGCTTCTCGAACTTCAAATCCCACACCCCATGCCCAAGACGTTCGCCACGGCGTTCGAACTTGGTGATCGGGCGTTCGGCCGGGCGCGGCACACACTTGCCGTCTTCGGCGAGGTTGCTATAGCCCGGGGCGACGTTCATCACTTCCAGCATGTATTCGGCGTACGGTTCCCAGTCGGTCGCCATATGCAGAATGCCGCCGACCTTCAGCTTGCTGCGCACCAGTTCGGCGAACGACGCCTGAACGATACGACGCTTGTGATGACGGCTCTTGTGCCACGGGTCCGGGAAAAACAGCATCAAGCGGTCGAGGCTGTTGTCGGCGATGCAGCGGTTGAGCACTTCAATCGCATCGCAATCGTAGACACGCAGGTTGGTCAGGCCCTGGGTCAGCACGCCATTGAGCAACGCGCCGACACCCGGACGGTGAACCTCAACGCCAATGAAATCCTGCTCCGGCGAGGCCGCGGCCATTTCCAGCAGCGAATGGCCCATGCCGAAACCGATTTCCAGCGAGCGTGGCGCGGAGCGGCCGAACACCTGATCGAAATCCACTGGTGCATCAGCCAAAGGCAATACGAACAGCGGAGCACCCTGCTCCAGGCCCCGTTGCTGGCCTTCGGTCATGCGCCCGGCGCGCATCACGAAACTCTTGATGCGGCGGTGTTGGCGCTCTTCGCCTTCTTCCTGCTGGATAGGCGTGTCGTTTGATTCAGTCATCAATGGCTCTTACTTGATCAGACCATCCAGCGGCGAGGAGGCGCTGGCATAGAGTTTTTTCGGCATGCGGCCGGCGAGGTAGGCCAGACGGCCTGCCACGATGGCATGTTTCATGGCTTCGGCCATCATGATCGGCTGCTGGGCATGGGCGATGGCCGAGTTCATCAGCACCGCTTCACAGCCCAGTTCCATGGCGATGGTGGCGTCGGAAGCCGTGCCGACACCGGCATCCACCAGCACCGGAATTTTCGCTTCTTCGAGGATGATCTGCAGGTTGTACGGGTTGCAGATCCCCAGGCCGGAACCGATCAGACCGGCCAGCGGCATGACCGCGATGCAACCGATTTCCGCCAGTTGCCGGGCAATGATCGGGTCATCGCTGGTGTACACCATCACGTCGAAGCCTTCCTTGACCAGCACTTCGGCGGCCTTGAGGGTTTCGATCACGTTGGGGAACAGGGTTTTCTGATCCGCCAGCACTTCCAGCTTCACCAGATTGTGGCCGTCGAGCAGCTCACGGGCCAGGCGGCAGGTGCGCACGGCTTCGATGGCGTCGTAGCAACCGGCGGTGTTAGGCAGGAAGGTGTAGCGATCCGGCGACAGGACTTCGAGCAGGTTCGGTTCGCCCGGGTTCTGGCCGAGGTTGGTCCGGCGCACGGCGAAGGTGACAATCTCAGCGCCCGAGGCCTCGATGGCCAGGCGGGTTTCTTCCATGTCGCGGTACTTGCCGGTGCCTACCAGCAAACGCGACTGGTAAGTACGACCGGCCAGGACGAAGGGCTTGTCGCTACGAACGATGCTCATGGGAAATCCTCTGTTGGGGTGAGGTTCTTGCACAATGATTCCGTGGCCGCTCGGGCCGGGCGACTAGCCGCCGCCGATGGCGTGTACCACTTCGACCGAGTCGCCGTCGTTCAGCGTGGTTTCAGCGTGCTGGCTGCGCGGGACGATATCCAGATTGAGCTCGACCGCCACCCGGCGCCCGGTCAGTTCCAGACGGGTCAGCAGGGCCGCAACGGTTTCACCGTCGGGCAGTTCAAGGGATTCGCCGTTCAACTGAATGCGCATGCCGAATGCCGCCATCATTTTAGGGGCTGGCATTCTAGCCCGATCATGACCTAAAGGTCAGCAACAAGCGTCAAGCGGTAAGCTGCAAGCGCCAGGCGGCAAGCCCCAGGCAAAACCAGCCGACCAGAAACGCCAGGCCACCGAAGGGTGTAACAATCCCGAGCTTGCTGACGCCGGTCATCGTCAACAGGTACAGACTGCCGGAAAACAACAGAATGCCGATGGAAAAGGATGCGCCGGCCCAAGCGGTCAGGCGTCCGGGAATCTGCGTGGCCAACAGCGCCACACCCAGCAATGCCAGGGTATGCACCAGTTGATAAGTCACGCCCGTGTGGAAAATTGCCAGGTACTCGGCGCTCAGGCGGTTTTTCAGGCCGTGGGCGGCGAATGCGCCCAAAGCAACGCCGGTGAAGCCGAAGAAAGCGGCCAGCATCAGAAAGCCACGCAGCATGAAGAACTCCAGTCAGACTCGATCAACAGGGTCTGTATAATGGCCGGCTCAACGGGTTCGGCCAAGCCATCTCTATGCTGCAGATAATTTTCCGTCGTCTCACAAAGGCCCTGCTCTGGTTCGCGGGCGGTAGCGTATTGCTGGTGTTGCTGTTTCGGGTGGTGCCGCCACCGGGAACGGCGCTGATGGTCGAGCGCAAGATCGAATCCTGGTTCGACGGCGAGCCGATTGACTTGCAACGCACCTGGAAACCCTGGGATGAAATCTCCGACAACCTGAAAGTCGCGGTGATTGCCGGTGAGGACCAGAAGTTTCCCGAGCATTGGGGCTTTGATTTCAGCGCGATTCAGGCGGCGTTTGCCCATAACGAGCGAGGCGGCTCGATTCGCGGCGCCAGCACCCTGAGCCAGCAGGTATCGAAAAACCTGTTTCTGTGGTCCGGCCGCAGTTGGTTGCGTAAAGGTCTGGAAGCCTGGTTTACCGGGCTGATCGAAGTGTTCTGGCCCAAGCAGCGGATTCTTGAGGTGTACCTCAATAGCGTCGAGTGGGATGAAGGCGTGTTTGGCGCCGAAGCGGCAGCTCGCCATCACTTTGGTGTGGGTGCGGGTTCGCTGTCCCGGCAGCAGGCGAGTTTACTGGCGGCGGTATTGCCGAACCCTCGGGTGTGGAGCGCCAGCCATCCGACCTCTTACGTTGCAAGGCGGGCCGGGTGGATTCGCCAGCAAATGAATCAGTTGGGCGGGGACAGTTATCTGATCGGCCTCAACGATTCGCGCCGGGCGCCGTGGTCTCAATGACTTAACGCCCCCTGTAGGTCCGTGTAAGCGGGCACAAACAAAAACGCCCCGATCAAATGATCGGGGCGTTTTTTATGCCTTCGTGCGGGTTACGCCGCGATCGACAACTTGAGCTTGTTCATCGCGCTCTTCTCGAGCTGACGAATACGCTCGGCCGACACGTTGTACTTCTGCGCCAGGTCGTGCAGCGTGGCTTTTTCTTCTGCCAGCCAGCGCTGGTAGAGGATGTCGCGGCTGCGGTCGTCCAGCACCTCAAGCGCTTCGTGCAGGTTGTGGTTGGAGTTGTCGCTCCAGTCGGCGTCTTCCAGTTGACGGGCCGGATCGTACCGGTGGTCTTCCAGGTAGTTGGCCGGCGATTGGAAAGCGCTGTCGTCGTCCGCTTCCGCGGCCGGGTCGAAGGCCATGTCGTGACCGGTCAGGCGACTTTCCATCTCGCGTACTTCCCGTGGCTCTACACCGAGGCTTTCCGCCACGCGATGGACTTCCTCGTTGTTCAGCCAGGCCAGACGTTTCTTCTGGCTGCGCAGGTTGAAGAACAGCTTGCGCTGAGCCTTGGTGGTCGCGACTTTGACGATCCGCCAGTTGCGCAGGATGAACTCGTGGATTTCCGCCTTGATCCAGTGCACCGCAAAGGACACCAGGCGTACGCCCATTTCCGGGTTGAAACGCTTGACCGCTTTCATCAGGCCGACGTTGCCTTCCTGGATCAGGTCAGCCTGGGCCAGGCCGTAGCCGGAATAGCTACGGGCAATGTGTACGACAAAACGCAGGTGGGCGAGCACCATCTGCCGAGCCGCCCCCAAATCCTGCTCATAATAGAGACTCTCGGCCAGTTCACGCTCCTGCTCCGGCGTCAGCAATGGAATGCTGTTCACCGTGTGCACATAGGCCTCCAGGTTCGCACCCGGGACCAGAGCATATGCAGGCTGCAAAGAATTGGTCATACGAAAAAACCTCCGACTTACATAACTCGTGCAGTTCAGCACTGCGAAAATTGACCGGGAACCAAAAGACAAGTTCCCATAAACGCTGAAAGGTCAATACGAGCAAAATGATATTACTTTGGCGCAAGCTCCCGCAGGTGGCGTGCGACTGCAATCCATGCACCGATATACCCCAACAGCACCGCGCCAAGCAAGAGCGATAGACCGTCGGCAACTGGCACTCCGGCCAGCGCAAAGTCACTGCCGTACAAACCGGCCAACCCCACCACCGCGTCGTTCAGCCAGTTCAGGCCGAACGCCAATACGCCCCAGGAAAGAATCCCCGCACCAAAGCCATAAAGCGCACCCATATACAGAAAGGGCCTGCGCACATAGCTGTCAGTGCCGCCGACGAGTTTAATCACTTCTATCTCTGTGCGGCGGTTTTCAATATGAAGACGAATGGTATTGCCTATCACCAAAAGTAATGCAGACACCAAAAGCACGGTCAGACCGAAGACAAATCGGTCGCCCAGCTTGAGGATGGCTGCCAGACGCTCGACCCAGACTAGATCAAGTTGTGCCTGTTGTACCTTCGGCAATTCGGAAAGTTTTTGTCGTAATGCTTCAAGCGCGGGCTTGTCGACCTCGTTCGGGGTCACCAGGACCACGCCCGGCAGCGGGTTTTCCGGGAGTTCCTTGAGCGCTTCGCCCAGCCCGGACTGCTGCTGGAACTCTTCCAGTGCCTGATCGCGCCCCACGTATTCGGCGTCGGCCACGCCCGGCATGCCCTTGATCTGCTCGCGCAACGACTCGCCCTGTTCAGGGCCGGCATCGAGTTGCAGGTACAGGGAAATCTGCGCCGCACGCTGCCAGGAACCGCCCAGACGCTCGACGTTATTCAGCAAAAGTGACAGGCCCATCGGCAAGCTCAGGGCCACCGCCATCACCATGCAGGTGAAAAAACTGCCGATCGGGTGCTTGCCCAAGCGACGCAAGCTGTCCAGCAAACTGGCACGATGACTTTCGATCCAGGCGCGCAACAGCGTGGCGAAATCCGGGCCATCGTCATCGTCGCGTTTTTTCTTCTGCTGCGGTTGCGGATCGGCGGCCTTCGGGGCCACACGTTCGGAAACCTTGGGGCTACGTGTGGCACTCATACGCCGGCCTCCCCGTCGCCGATCAATCGGCCACGCTGCAGGGTCAGCATGCGATGACGCATGCGGGCAATCAGCGCCAGGTCGTGACTGGCGATCAGCACGCTGGTACCCAGGCGATTGATGTCTTCGAACACGCCCATGATTTCTGCCGCCAGACGCGGGTCGAGGTTACCGGTCGGTTCGTCCGCCAGCAGCAACGCCGGACGGTGAACGATGGCGCGGGCGATGCCGACGCGCTGTTGCTGGCCGGTAGACAAGTCGCCTGGATAGAGATCGGTTTTATCCGAGAGCGCCACGCGCTCCAGGGCCGAGTCCACGCGCTTGGCGACCTCGGCCTTGGACAGTCCAAGGATCTGCAACGGCAATGCGACGTTGTTGAACACCGTGCGATCGAACAGCAACTGGTGGTTCTGGAATACCACGCCAATCTGCCGGCGCAGGAACGGAATCTGCGCGTTGCTGATGGTGCTCAGGTCTTGCCCGGCCAGCAGCAATTTGCCGGTGGTCGGACGCTCCATGGCCAGCAACAGACGCAACAAGGTGCTTTTACCGGCACCGGAATGGCCGGTGACAAACAAGAATTCGCCCCGACGGACTCGAAAGCTCAGCTCATGCAAGCCGACGTGACCGTTCGGGTAGCGTTTACCGACCTGTTCGAAACGAATCATGAACGCTCCCGCTCGGCAAACAATGCCTGGACAAAGGGTTCTGCTTCAAAAGTACGCAAATCGTCGATGCCTTCACCGACGCCGATGTAACGAATCGGTAAGCCAAACTGCTTGGCCAGGGCAAAAATCACCCCGCCCTTGGCGGTGCCGTCGAGCTTGGTCAGCGCCAGGCCGGTCAATTCGACGGTCTGGTTGAATTGCTTGGCCTGGTTGATGGCGTTCTGGCCGGTACCGGCGTCGAGCACCAACAGCACCTCATGAGGCGCGTCGGCGTCGAGCTTGCCAATCACCCGGCGAACCTTCTTCAGCTCTTCCATCAAATTGTCTTTGGTGTGCAGGCGACCGGCGGTGTCGGCGATCAGCACGTCGATGCCCCGGGCCTTGGCGGCCTGCACGGCGTCGAAGATCACCGAAGCCGAGTCGGCGCCGGTGTGCTGGGCGATGACCGGGATCTTGTTGCGCTCACCCCAGACCTGCAATTGCTCGACCGCCGCGGCGCGGAAGGTGTCACCGGCGGCGAGCATGACTTTCTTGCCCTCCAGTTGCAGCTTCTTCGCCATTTTGCCGATGGTGGTGGTTTTGCCGGCGCCATTGACGCCCACCACCAGAATCACGAACGGCTTGTTCTGCGAGGTGATTTTCAGCGGCTGTTCGACCGGCTTGAGCATCGCTGCCAGTTCGGCCTGCAGGGATTTGTACAGGGCATTGGCATCGGCCAGTTCCTTGCGGGCGACTTTCTGAGTCAGACGCTGAATGATCACCGACGTCGCTTCGACGCCGACATCGGCCGTCAGCAGACGGGTTTCGATGTCTTCGAGCAGCTCGTCGTCAATGATTTTCTTGCCGAGGAACAGACTGGCCATGCCCTCGCCAATGCTGGCGCTGGTCTTGGACAGGCCTTGCTTGAGACGGGCGAAGAAACCGGCTTTGGTCTCTTCGGTACGCACAGGCTCGACTGGAGTTTCGACGGGCGCAACCGGTGTGGCGGCAACAGGAGTGATGACGGGTGCAGGTGCAGGCGCTTGAGCAACTGGAGCAACTGGAGCAACAAATGTTGGTACTACAGGCTCTGGAACAACCGGTGCAGGTTCGGCTACGAACACGGGCGCAACGGCCGCCGGTTCAACCACTGGCGCCCGAACCGGCTCAGGCGCATAAGCAGTCGGGGCCGGAATCGGTGGCGTAATGTGCGGCGCCTGCTCATCTTCGACCAGTGCCACCGGCTCTTCCGCTACCGGCAATGTCAGCCACGGCGCGGCAACGGGTGTCACCGGCAATGGGGCCGCGATTTCGGTTTCAGGTGCAAGCTCGGTCACAGGTTGGAGCACCGGCTCGGCAATCGGCGCAGGTTTTTGCTCTATAACCGGCGCTGGTGCTGGCTCAGGAAGTGGTTGTGGCTGTTCGACAACGGGTTCCTGCGGCTTTTTGCGCAGCCATCCGAACAGGCTTTTCTTCTCGCCAGCCGCAGCTGGGGTCTTCTTGTCGTCGTTGGAACCAAACATGGAGGACGGCTATCTCACGGTGGCGACGCGCCAAAAGGCGCCTCGGCAAATAAATAATTCGATGCTGAACAGACTGCGATTCATCCAGCTTGTTCACGCGCAACATTTTGTCGAGGTGCCAACGGCATCTCAAAGAATCGATTTCACGAAGGACTAGATCGGCAAAATCGGCGAAAAAGCAGAGTTTAGCTGCTAAACACATGCCTTCCGTCGCAAACCTATACAGCCTGATCAAACACAAAGGCCTGATAGGCGTGGCCGCCGCTAAAACGGATCAGTATCCTAGCACCCTCTCGCCCGCCGACGCTAAGACCAAGCGGGCAGCCCAACAGGTTTAAAAACGAATGAATGCTCTAGCCCGCCGCGCTGCAGGCCTGCTGCTCAGCACAGTTTGTCTGCCCCTCTCGGCCCTGGCTGCCGATCCACAACCGACCCACGAATTCACCTTGGACAACGGTCTGAAGGTCGTCGTGCGCGAAGACCATCGTGCGCCGGTCGTCGTTTCCCAGGTCTGGTACAAGGTCGGCTCCAGCTACGAGACCCCGGGCCAGACCGGGCTGTCCCACGCGCTGGAACACATGATGTTCAAGGGCAGCGAGAAAGTCGGCCCCGGCGAAGCCTCACTGATCCTGCGCGACCTCGGTGCAGAAGAGAACGCCTTTACCAGCGACGACTTCACCGCGTATTACCAGGTGCTGGCCCGCGACCGTCTGGGCGTGGCCTTTGAACTGGAAGCCGACCGCATGGCCAACCTGCGCCTGCCGGTCGACGAGTTCACCCGCGAGATCGAGGTGATCAAAGAAGAACGTCGCCTGCGCACCGACGACAAGCCGATGTCCAAGGCTTACGAGCGTTTCATGGCCATGGCTTACCCCGCCAGCGGCTACCACACGCCGACCATCGGCTGGATGGCGGACCTCGACCGCATGAAGGTCGAAGAGCTGCGCCACTGGTATCAGTCCTGGTATGTGCCGAACAACGCCACGCTGGTGGTGGTCGGTGACGTGACCCCGGACGAAGTCAAAACCCTGGCCCAGCGTTATTTCGGCCCGATCGCCAAGCGCGATGTGCCACCGGCGAAAATTCCGCTGGAACTGGCCGAACCTGGCGAACGCAAGATCACCCTGCATGTGCAAACCCAATTGCCGAGCCTGATGCTGGCCTTCAACGTGCCGAGCATCGCCACCGCCGCAGACAAACGCTCGGTGAACGCCCTGCGCTTGATTTCGGCCTTGCTCGACGGCGGCTACAGCGGCCGCATCCCGACGCAACTGGAGCGCGGCGAAGAGCTGGTGTCTGGCGGCTCATCGAGCTACGACGCCTACACCCGTGGCGACAGTCTGTTCACGTTATCGGCCACGCCGAACACCCAGAAGAAGAAAACCATGGCCCAAGCTGAAGCCGGTCTGTGGAAACTGCTCGAACAGCTGAAAACCACCGCGCCGTCCACTGAAGAGCTGGAGCGCGTGCGAGCACAGGTCATTGCAGGTCTGGTCTTTGAGCGTGACTCGATCACCAGCCAGGCCACCGCCATCGGCCAACTGGAAACCGTCGGCCTGTCCTGGAAACTGATGGACACCGAACTCGCCGACCTGGAAAGCGTGACCCCTCAAGACATCCAGAAAGCCGCCACGCTGTATTTCACCCGCGCACGTCTGAGCGTCGCCCATGTATTGCCACAGGAGACGACCCATGAGTAAGCGCAAAACATCGCGTCTGGCCCTGATCGGCCTGATCGCCGCCGCACTGATCGGGTCTGCCGCCTTCTATTTGTCAAAACCCGACGAGTCCAACGCCAGCGAAGCTCTCGACAAGGCCAAGGCCAGCCAGAAACTGCAATCGCTGGCGGAACTCGACGGCAAGGCCCCAGGTCATCGCTCGCTGAACGTGCAGACGTGGAACACCGCCGAAGGCGCCAAGGTACTGTTCGTCGAAGCCCGCGAGCTGCCGATGTTCGACCTGCGCCTGATCTTCGCCGCCGGCAGCAGTCAGGACGGCAATGCACCCGGCCTGGCACTGCTGACCAACGCCATGCTCAACGAAGGGGTGGCCGGCAAGGATGTCGGCGCCATCGCTCAGGGCTTCGAAGGATTGGGCGCCGACTTCAGTAACGGCGCGTACAAAGACATGGCGCTTACCTCCTTGCGCAGCCTGAGTGCCGTGGACAAACGCGAGCCGGCGTTGAAGCTGTTCGCTGAAGTCGTCGGCAAGCCGACCTTCCCCGCCGACTCGTTCGCGCGCATCAAGAATCAGATGCTGGCCGGCTTCGAATATCAGAAACAGAACCCCGGCAAACTCGCCAGCATCGAGCTGATGAATCGCTTGTACGGCGATCACCCCTACGCGCATGCAAGCGACGGCACGGCGAAGAGCATTCCACCCATCACCCTGGCGCAGTTGCGGGCCTTCCATCAGAAAGCCTACGCCGCCGGCAACGTGGTGATTGCGCTGGTGGGCGACCTGTCGCGCACCGAAGCCGAGGCGGTTGCCGCACAGGTGTCCGCCGACCTGCCCAAAGGCCCGGCCCTGGCGAAAGTCGAACAGCCGACCGACCCCAAGCCCGGCATCGGTCATATCGAGTTTCCGTCCAAACAGACCAACCTGATGATCGCGCAACTGGGCATCGACCGTGACGACCCGGATTACGCGGCGCTGTCCATGGGCAATCAGATTCTCGGCGGCGGAGGCTTCGGCACCCGGCTGATGAGCGAAGTGCGCGAGAAGCGTGGCCTGGCTTACGGCGTGTATTCAGGGTTCAGCCCGATGCAGGCTCGCGGCCCGTTCATGATCAATCTGCAAACCCGCGCCGAAATGAGCGAAGGCACCCTGAAACTGGTGCAGGATGTGCTCGCCGACTACCTTAAGACCGGCCCCACCGAGAAAGAACTCGACGATGCCAAGCGCGAACTGGCCGGCAGCTTTCCGCTGTCCACTGCCAGCAACGCCGACATCGTCGGTCAGCTCGGCGCCATGGGTTTCTACAACTTGCCGTTGAGCTACCTGGAAGACTTCATGCAGCAGTCCCAGAACCTGACCGTCGAGCAAGTCAAAGCCGCTCTGAACAAACACCTGAGCACGGACAAACTGGTCATCGTCAGCGCTGGCCCGACCGTGCCACAAAAGCCGTTACCGGCCCCTACTGACAAACCCGCCGAGCAACCGCTCGGGGTTCCGGAGCATTAATGGCCAATCCATCGCGCCCTAAAAAACCTGTCCACAACGTGCATAACGGTGTGAACCAACTGCGCATCATCGGCGGCGAATGGCGCAGCCGAAAGCTGAGCTTCCCTGATGCTCCGGGCCTGCGCCCGACTCCGGACCGGGTGCGTGAAACCCTGTTCAACTGGCTCGCGCCTTACGTTGCCGGGGCCAAGGTGCTCGATCCGTTCGCCGGCAGCGGCGCGCTGTTTCTGGAAGCCCTGTCCCGTGGCGCTGCCATGGGTCAGGCGCTGGACGCCAGCAACATCGCGGTGTCCAGCCTGAAAGAACATCTGGGCACCCTGCGCTGCACCAACGGTCAGGTACAGACTGCCGACGCCTTGCGCTATCTGGAAACCCAACCGGCCACGGCGTTCGACCTGGTATTCCTCGACCCGCCGTTCAATCAGAACCTGTTGCCAGTCGTTTGCACTCTGCTCGAGGAGCGTCATTGGCTAGCCGACGATGCGTGGGTCTACACTGAAAGCGAAACAGCACCGTCGATACTTGGCTTGCCGGGAAACTGGCGCCTGCATCGGGAGCAGAAATCCGGACGGGTGTATTACGCGTTGTGGCAACGTATGGCAGGGATCGCCGGCTAGTCCGGCCTGAGAAAACGGTGCGAAGCTCCGTCAGCTAACGCTGCGGGACGCACCGCAGCATCGAGAGCAATCGTGTCCCATCTGCCAGAACGTTTCACCCCCGCCTTCACGCCCGCTTACGGTCTGGGCAATCCGCACTTACAAACCTTGTGGGGACCGCTATGGCGCAAAACCACACATATCGAGCGTGAGCGCGAGCGATTGTGGCTTGAAGATGGCGATTTCCTTGACCTGGACTGGCACGGCCCCCACAGCGCGAATGCGCCGTTGGTGCTGGTATTGCACGGCCTGACCGGCTCGTCGAATTCGCCTTACGTGGCCGGCATGCAGAAGGCGCTGAGCACCCATGGCTGGGCCAGCGTCGCGCTGAACTGGCGAGGTTGCTCCGGCGAGCCCAATCTGTTACCGCGCAGTTACCATTCCGGCGCCAGTGAAGATTTGGCGGAAACCATCAAACACCTGCGCACCCAACGCCCTCTCGCGCCGCTGTATGCGGTCGGTTATTCCATGGGCGGTAATGTGTTGCTCAAGCATTTGGGCGAAACCGGCAGCAACAGCGGGGTGCTAGGCGCCGTGGCAGTGTCGGTGCCCTTTCGCCTCGATCACTGCGCCGATCGCATCAGCCAGGGTTTCTCCAAATTCTATCAAGCGCATTTCATGCGCGAGATGGTCGCCTACATCAAAAACAAGCAGCGCAAGTTCCAGCATGACGGGCATGAGGATGGCCTGGCGGCGTTGGCGGCGCTGGGCTCGCTGGAGAATTTGCGCACCTTCTGGGACTTCGATGGCCGGGTCACCGCCCCATTGAATGGTTTCGCCGATGCCGCGGATTACTATCGCCGCGCTTCGAGTCGTTATTTCCTAGGAGAGATTCGCACCCCGACCCTGATTATCCAGGCAGCTGACGACCCGTTTGTGTTTGCGCACAGCCTGCCGCAAGCCGACGAATTGTCCACCAGCACTCAATTCGAGTTGCAGGCCAAGGGCGGGCATGTCGGCTTCGTCGAGGGTTCGTTCAGGCAACCGGGTTACTACCTGGAACGGCGCATTCCCCAATGGCTGGCCACCACGGGGCGCAAGTAAACCGTGGACCTGGATCAGGGCGAGTCGATCCACTTCTGGCAAACGGCGCCGCTGGCCGGGGTCGAGTTATTGTCCGCGCGTTACATCGAACATCGCTTCGCCCCCCATGTGCATGACGGCTATGTGATCGGCATGATCATGGCCGGCGCCCAGCGTTATCGCTATCGCGGCGCCGAACACCTGGCAGGCAGCGGTACGCTGGTGCTGATCAACCCGGACGAATTGCACACCGGCCACAAAGGTTCGGAAGACGGTTGGTTGTACCGGGCATTTTATCCCGACACGGGTCAGATTCTTTCGCTGCTGGACGAGCTAGAACTGCCGAGCGACACCCTGCCGGCGTTTGGCGCCACGTTGTATCGCGACCCGGATCTGGTGAGAGGGTTCTGCCAACTGCATCGGCTGTTGGAAAGTCCGTCCACGGCGCTGCAGCAGCAAACGGTCTGGCGGGAAATGATGCTGTCGTTGTTGCAACGCCACGCCGCCGTCCCGATCGCCGGCAAGCCCGGCAACGAACACCGGGCGGTGACCCTGGCCAAGGAACGGCTGCAATCCCAATTGGCGGCGCCCCCCTCGCTGGAGGAACTGGCGGCGACGGTGAACCTGTCCCCCTTCCACTTCTCCCGGGTGTTCCGCCGCGCCACCGGCATGCCGCCGCACGCCTGGTTGATGCAACAGCGCATCGCTCGGGCACGGGCACTGTTACAGAGCGGCTGCCTGCCGCTGGAAGTGGCGACACAACTGGGTTTTGCCGACCAGAGCCATCTGAGTCGGCAATTCAAGCAGGTTTACGGCGTAGGACCGGGGGCGTATCGCAGTGCGCGGCTGGAATAACCGCGTGCCGCTAAAAGATCGCAGCCTTCATTCGCCGATGGCGACGCCGCGCGCGGGATCGTTGATCCACTCGCTCCATGACCCGGCATACAACGACCCCAACGGATAACCCGCCAGGCACAGGGCGAACAGGTTGTGGCAGGCCGTCACACCAGATCCGCAATAGGCGACCAGTTCGGTCGGCGAACGGCTACCGAGCTTCGCGGCAAACCGCTGCTTGAGCTGATCGGCCGGCAGGAAACGCCCGTCGCTGCCCAGGTTGTCGGTGAACGCGGCACATTGGGCGCCGGGGATGTGCCCGGCAATCGGGTCGATCGGCTCCATTTCGCCCTTGAAGCGCGGCAAGGCGCGGGCATCGAGCAAGGTCAACGCGGGCTGGCCGAGACGCCGCTGGAGCTGTTTGGCGCTGAGCACCAGCGAAGCATCCGGCGTCCCGGTGAAGGTGCCACGGGTGATCGACGGCGGATCAAGACTCAGGGGCAATCCGGTGGCGTGCCAGGCTTTCAGCCCACCATCGAGAATGAACACGCCGTCACGCTTGCCCAGCCAGGCCAGCAACCACCAGGCTCGCGCCGCGTAGGCGCCGGGGCCGTCATCGTACAAAACCACTTCGCTGTCGGCATTGATGCCCCAGGCTTGCAGACGTTCGATCAAATCGGCGGGTTCAGGCAACGGATGCCGCCCGGTAACCCCCTTGACCACTGGCCCGCTCAAATCACGCTCGAGATCGGCAAAGCTCGACCCGGCAATATGCCCTTGGGCATAGCTGCGCTGACCATAATCCGGGTCTTCGAGGGCAAAACGGCAATCCAGAATCACCAGCCCCGGCGTCTCCTTTTTCAGGTCCAACGCTTGCGGGCTGATCAGTTGCGCAATGGGCATAACGGGCTCCTGTGATGTTGTCGGTCTTGAATCCTAATGCACTTCTTCCAGGGCCTGGGCCAACGGCACGTAAAACTCGTCGAACAACGCGTTCACCGCATCGCGCGATTGATCGGTGACGAACCCGGCCTCCAGCACCAGCACCTGATACACGCCTCGTTTAATGGCCTGTTCGCTCAGGTGGTTCGAGTTTTCCCGCGTGGTGCACAGAAAACGCACCCAGGACGTGAGGATGATCCAGGCGTTGAGGGTCAGGGATTCGATCTGAACCTTATCCATGTTCAGGATGCCCGCCGCGACGAACCCTTCGTAAATCGCGGTGCCCTGGATCAGGCAGCGCTGGGAAAAGCGCCGGTAACGGGCGGCAAGCTCTGGATCGCTGTCGAGCAAGTGCTCGAGGTCGCGATGCAAAAACCGGTAGCGCCACATGGCAGCGAGCAATTCCTTGAGGTAGAAGCGCTTGTCTTCGACCGTTGCGGCCCTACCTTGGGGCGGGCGCAGAAAGCTGTCCACCAGGCTTTCGTACTCACTGAACAACACAGCGATGATCGCCTGCTTGTTGGGGAAGTGGTAGTACAGATTGCCCGGAGAAATCTCCATGTGGGCAGCAATGTGGTTGGTGCTGATGCTGCGCTCGCCCTGCTGATTGAACAGCTCCAGGCTGTTCTGCACGATGCGCTCGCTGGTTTTGATCCGAGGGGCCATGGCTTGAGCTTTAATTCAGAGTGCGATGAGGGGCATCTTACGACCTATCCGTGGGTGGATAAAACAAAGCTGCGTCAGGATGTCATTTGACTTTTTAGAGCATCGACTCTAAAAAGTCCCTCATTACAATAAATCCGGAGCCGACCATGCCTGCTGACATTGCCTACCTGAAGAACCTGCAGCAGCCTCTGGACGAGCTCCAAACCCTGTTCGATGCTCAACGCGCGGCGTATGCAGCCAACCCGATGCCGCCCGCGGCTCAACGCCAGCAATGGCTCAAGGTGTTGCGGGATATGCTGAGCAATGAGCGCCAAGCCCTGATCGACGCCATCGGCCAGGACTTCAGCCACCGCAGCGCCGATGAAACCCTGCTCGCCGAATTGATGCCCAGCCTGCACGGCATTCACTACGCCAGCCAGCACCTCAAAGGCTGGATGAAAGCCTCACGACGCAAAGTCGGAATCGCCTTTCAGCCGGCGTCGGCCAAAGTCGTTTATCAGCCATTGGGCGTGGTCGGGGTGATCGTGCCGTGGAACTACCCGTTATATCTGGCCATCGGCCCGCTGGTGGGGGCCTTGTCGGCGGGCAACCGGGTGATGCTCAAACTCAGCGAATCCACACCCGCCACCGGTTTGCTGCTCAAGGAGTTGCTGGGGCGGATATTCCCACAGGACCTGGTTTGCGTGGTGCTGGGCGAAGCCGATATCGGCGTGGCGTTCTCCCGGCTGCGTTTCGATCACTTACTGTTCACTGGCGCTACCAGCATCGGCAAACACGTGATGCGCGCCGCCGCCGAGAACCTGACCCCGGTGACCCTCGAACTGGGCGGCAAGTCCCCGGCCATTGTGTCCCGCGATGTACCGCTCAAGGACGCCGCCGAACGCATCGCTTTCGGCAAGACCCTCAACGCCGGGCAAACCTGTGTCGCCCCGGACTACGCGCTGGTACCGGAAGACCGCATCGGCTCTTTCGTCGAAGCCTATCGCAAGGCCGTTCGCGGGTTTTATCCGACCCTGGCCGACAATCCGGACTACACAGCCATCATCAATGACCGACAACTGGCGCGGCTCAACGGCTACCTCAGCGACGCTACCAGCAAGGGTGCGCTGCTGATTCCGCTGTTCGATCAGGGCCAGGGCCGGCGCATGGGTCATAGCCTGCTGCTCAACGTCAACGATGACATGACGGTGATGCAGGACGAAATCTTCGGCCCGGTATTGCCGATTGTGCCGTACAAGGACCTCGATGAAGCGTTTGCCTACATCAACCGACGGCCTCGTCCGCTGGCGCTGTATTACTTCGGCTACGACAAGCGCGAGCAACACCGCGTTCTCCACGAAACCCATTCCGGCGGCGTCTGCCTCAATGACACCTTGCTGCACGTTGCCCAGGACGACATGCCATTCGGCGGCATCGGTGCCTCGGGCATGGGCCACTACCACGGTCACGAGGGTTTCCTGACCTTCAGCAAGGCCAAGGGCGTGCTGATCAAACAACGCTTCAACGCGGCGAGACTGATCTACCCGCCATATGGCAAATCCATTCAGAAATTGATCCAGAAGCTGTTTATCCGCTAACGATCGTCACCGCCGGGTAATAACAATAATGAGCCCAAGCCTGTCCGACACACCCGCGCTGTCACGGCGCGGCCTGCTGAAATTCAGCCTGGGCGCCAGCGCCTTTCTGGCCACGGCCGGATTAGGCGCGAGCCTCAGCGGATGCTCGTCGAGCTTTCCGGCCAATGGTTTCGCGATTCTGCGCAGCGGTGACTTGCTGTTTCTGCGGGCACTGATCCCGGTGATGCTCGACGGTGCCGTGGCCGTCGAGAACATGCCGGCCGCCGTCGCCGGGACCCTGCAATGCCTGGATAACGGACTCAATCACCTGTCTCCGGAAATGCTCAAGCTGACCCGCCAATTGTTCGATGTGCTGGGGGTGAGCATCACCCGCGGCCCACTGACCGGGATCTGGGGCAGCTGGGAAAACGCGAGCGACGAAGAGATCCGACACTTTCTCGACCGTTGGGAAAACAGCTCGCTGAGCTTGCTGCGCATGGGCCATAGCTCGTTGCTGCAAATGGTGATGATGGCGTGGTACAGCCGGGCAGAATCGTGGGTGCATTGCGGGTATCCGGGGCCGCCTACGGTTTGAAACCGAGTCGCCTCACCATCGCACCCAAAACATAACAACAAGAGAACCTGACGATGCCCGTACCCGATCCATTTCGCGAAGGCCTGGCCCGTGGCTGGAAAACCTATAACGGTTCGCAATTGGCCCAGGACCTGACCCTCGAAGCGGACGTGGCGATCATCGGCAGCGGCGCCGGCGGCGGGACCACCGCCGAAATCCTCAGCGCCGCCGGCTACAAGGTATTGCTGATCGAAGAAGGCCCGCTCAAGACCAGCAGCGACTTCAAGATGCTCGAAGACCAGGCCTACACCAGCCTCTATCAGGAAGGCATCGGGCGCATGAGCAAGGATGGTGCGATCACCATCCTCCAGGGCCGGGCGGTGGGCGGTACCACACTGATCAACTGGACCTCAAGCTTTCGCACCCCGGATCCGACGCTGGAACACTGGGCCAAAGAGCACGACGTCAAAGGCCACACGCCGGCCGAGATGGCGCCCTGGTTCGAGAAGATGGAACAACGCCTGGGCGTCGCCCCATGGAGGGTGCCGCCCAATGCCAACAACGACGTCATCCGCAAAGGCTGCGAAAAACTCGGCTACGCCTGGCATGTGATCCCGCGCAACGTGCGTGGCTGCTGGAACATCGGTTACTGCGGCATGGGCTGCCCGACCAACGCCAAGCAGTCGATGCTGGTCACGACCATTCCGGCGACCCTGGAAAAAGGTGGCGAGCTGCTCTATCTGGCCCGCGCCGAAAGACTGTCGATCAAGGACGACAAGGTCACAGGCCTGCACTGTGTGGCGATGGACGAGCGTTGCGTGGCGCCCACCGGACGCACGATTACGGTCAAGGCCCGGCATTACGTGCTGGCCGGCGGTGGGATCAACAGCCCGGCGCTGCTGTTGCGTTCCGAGGCGCCGGATCCCCACGAACGGTTGGGTAAACGGACCTTTCTGCACTTGGTGAACATGTCCGCCGGGCTGTTCGACGAGGTGATCAACCCGTTCTACGGCGCGCCGCAGTCGATTTATTCCGACCATTTCCAGTGGCAGGACGGCGCCACCGGCAAGATGTCCTACAAACTGGAGGTTCCACCCCTGCACCCGGCGCTGGCCAGCACCTTGCTCGGCGGCTTCGGCACGGAAAACGCCCGACACATGGAAAACCTGCCGCATACCCACGCCATGCTGGCGTTGCTGCGGGACGGTTTTCACCCGGACAGCCCCGGTGGTAGCGTCGAATTGCGCGGTGATGGCACCCCGGTGCTCAATTATCAGGTTTCACCGTACGCTTGGGATGGGTTGCGCCGGGCGTTCCATAGCATGGCCGAGATCCAGTTCGCCGGTGGCGCCAACGCCGTGATGCCGATGCATGCCGACGCTCATTACGTAAAAACCCTCGCCGAAGCTCGCACACTGATTGATGGCCTGAGCCTTGAGTTGTATCGCACGCGCCTGGGCAGCGCCCATGTGATGGGCGGTTGCACCATGGGTGAAGACCCGAAAAACGCCGTAACCGACAGCCTCGGCCGCCATCACCAACTGCACAATCTGTCGATTCACGACGGCTCGCTATTCCCCACCAGCATTGGTGCAAACCCACAATTGTCGGTCTACGGACTGACGGCACAACTGGCGACTTCACTGGCCGAGCGTTTGAAAAACCCATGAAAACGCGGAATATTCCTATCGTCTATAGTGCTTTCTTACCCAACAGGCGACTTGGCCGACCGGGAAGGCTGCGATACCATCCGACTCCCCAACGGACTCCCGCCAGGACGACGCGATGAACCGAGTGTTGTACCCAGGTACCTTCGACCCTATTACCAAGGGCCATGGCGATCTGGTCGAACGCGCCTCGCGCCTGTTCGATCATGTGATCATCGCCGTCGCCGCCAGCCCGAAGAAAAACCCGCTGTTTCCCCTGGAACAACGTGTGGAGCTGGCCCGCGAGGTCACCAAGCATTTGCCGAACGTTGAAGTCGTCGGCTTCTCGACGCTGCTTGCGCATTTCGCCAAAGAGCAGAACGCCAACGTGTTCCTGCGTGGTTTGCGCGCAGTGTCGGACTTTGAATACGAATTCCAGCTGGCCAACATGAACCGCCAACTGGCACCGGATGTGGAAAGCCTGTTTCTTACCCCGTCCGAGCGTTATTCGTTCATTTCCTCGACGCTGGTCCGTGAAATCGCAGCCCTGGGCGGCGATATCACCAAATTCGTCCACCCGGTGGTGGCCGACGCCCTGACCCTTCGATTTAAGAAGTAAACTGGAGAAGCCGGCTTGCTGGCGATCAATGCAACGCAGTGCATCTGATACACCGCCTTCGCCAGCAAGCTGGCTCCTACAGCGCCAATGCGGCACAATTATGCGCATTGGTTTATTGCGCCAGGGCCTGCCGCCCCGGCTGGAGTTAGCATGTCCCTGATCATCACCGACGATTGCATCAACTGCGACGTCTGCGAACCTGAGTGCCCGAACGCCGCCATCTCCCAGGGCGAAGAGATCTACGTGATCGACCCGAACCTGTGCACGCAATGTGTCGGCCACTACGACGAACCGCAGTGCCAGCAGGTCTGCCCGGTGGATTGCATCCCACTGGACGAGGCCCATCCGGAGACGGAAGAACAGTTGATGGAGAAATACCGGAAGATTACCGGCAAGGCTTGAGGGCCTGAAAAGATCGTCCGAACGCGGTCCGAACCTTGGGCAGCTCCTACAGATTATTTCGATTCCCTGTAGGAGCTGCCGAAGGTTCGGGCCGCGTTCGGACGATCTTTTTTATGCCTCACTCCCGCTGCTCAAACCCTTCCC
The DNA here is from genome assembly GCF_017114915.1 of Pseudomonas frederiksbergensis. Classification (GTDB taxonomy): domain Bacteria; phylum Pseudomonadota; class Gammaproteobacteria; order Pseudomonadales; family Pseudomonadaceae; genus Aquipseudomonas; species Aquipseudomonas frederiksbergensis_I. Next base: position 42,627 of record NZ_JAAUOE010000013.1, on the reverse strand, counting down.
CGATACACCCCAGACACCGCACAAATGCCGCTTTCGCCGGGTCGACCACCAGCGCCTGCCCTGCATCGCCAATACCGCCACCCAGCGCGGTGAACGGCAACGACACCACAAACGCCCCGGCACCGATCACCGTCGCCGCCACCAGCAACGGTCGGGCAATCAACAGATCGCCCAGCATGGCGTAGGCCGGTGGGTTCTGGATGGTGTAACGCGGGTCGCCGCTGCCGTTCTCAGTTGCCAGCGCGGGCGCACCGACGCTCAGCAGCAGCGTGACGACCAGGGTTCGAAACAGATTCATGGCACGGTCCTTCGGCTTGGCAGTGAGAACACTGACTATAGACCGTAGTCGATATCACCTCTGACAGCGCGGACAAAAGACGCTGGCGCGCTGCCCCAGTTTGACTTCCCGCAGCCCCGTGCCACAGACCTTACAGTGCTCACCGCCACGGCCGTACACGAACAGCTCCTGCTGGAAGTAACCCGGCTGACCGTCGCCGCCGATAAAGTCCCGCAACGTGGTGCCCCCGCGCTCGATGGCGAGGGCCAGAATGCGCTTGATCTCGATCGCCAGCTTCAAATAGCGCGCCCGGGAAATGCTTTTGGCTTCACGACGCGGGTCGATGCCGGCAGCAAACAGCGCTTCGGTCGCGTAGATATTGCCGACGCCGACCACCACCGCGTTATCCATGATGAACGGCTTGACCGCCATGGACCGCCCACGGGACAGCTGGAACAGACGCTCGCCGTCGAACAGATCGGTCAACGGCTCCGGCCCCAGGCGTACCAGCAGTTCGTGGTGCAGCGGGTCGAGACTCCAAAGCATCGCCCCGAACCGGCGCGGGTCGGTGTAACGCAGGGCCAGGCCCGATTCCAGCTCGATGTCGACATGCTCATGCTTGGCCGCCGGCAAGCCGGCTTCCACCAGCCGCAGATTCCCCGACATGCCCAAATGGCTGATCAACGTGCCGACTTCGGCATTGATCAGCAGGTATTTGGCCCGCCGCTCCACCAGCACGATGCGCTGGCCGGACAGCCGCACATCCAGGTCTTCGGGAATCGGCCAGCGCAGACGGCGCTCACGCACGATCACCCGACTGACGCGCTGGCCTTCCAGGTGCGGTGCAATCCCGCGACGGGTGGTTTCGACTTCCGGCAGTTCAGGCATGGGGCTCTCGAATCAGGCGAGTTCGACACTCAACGCGTGGCGAGGTCGCGAATCTCTTGTTTCTGGGTTTCGAAATCGTATTCCGACAAACCGATGTAATCGAGCACCAGATGCCCGACAGTGTTCCATTCGTTGTCTTCGGACTGGTTGCCCAGCACCCGATAGGAGGCGCAAATGTGCTCGGCCATCTTCAGGATTGCCAGCAGATTTTTCAGCGGCGTATTGCGGCACGATTCATCGCTGAAAATGGCCAGGGCATTGTGATGGTTGGCAATGGCCTGGGTGACGTGTTCCGGCAGGCGCCAGGACTTGGCGGTGTAATACCCGACTACGGCGTGGTTGGTGTTGTACTGCTTGTTCTCGGTGTCCACCACACGGCATTCAGCGCTGGCGTTGGCATAGGCCTGTTCCAGCACTTTCATGTAGTCGGGGAATTTCTTGAGCATCAACGGGATGCCGCAATCGTGGAACAGCCCCAGCGCATAGGCTTCGTCGCCAGCCTGGACACCGACGCGCTTGGCCAGAGTCAAGCATGTCATCGCCACGTCCTGCGCCGTGTCCCAGAAACGGTTGAGGGTGACGATGGCGTCATCGTTCAACTCGCCCTTGATCGACTGTGCGTTAATCAGGTTGATGATCGAGCGACTGCCCAACAGGTTCACTGCCCGCTGGATCGCGGTGATCTTGTTGCTCAAGCCGTAATACGGCGAGTTGACGATTTTCAGCAAGGCCCCGGAAAGGCCTGGATCCTGGGAGATCAGCTTGGCGATCACTTCCAGGTCCGGATCGGGCATGTACTGCTCCATCTGCAGATCCACCATGATCTGCGGCTGGGGCGGCACGCTGATACCTTGCAGGGATTGCTGGATCTGTTCGCTCGTCAGCTCTTGGGACATAAGTACGCACTCCGGGTCAGGCGGGGATTCTAACCCTTAAAAAGATCGATCCGACACACAATCAAGACCTACCTTCATCTGCGTTTCATCGACCGCCAAACCCGCCACTTCCTCAACGCGTTATACTCCCGCTCTTTTTTCCGGAGCGACGTCATGTCCCTGCCTAGCCTGCGCCTCAAAGCCAACGCCGACCGACGCCTGCGCAACGGTCACCTGTGGGTCTACAGCAACGAAATCGATGTAGCGGCGACTCCTTTGCACGGTTTCAAAGCCGGCGACCAGGCGATCCTCGAAGCCGCCGGTGGCAAGCCGCTGGGCATTGTTGCCATGAGCCCGAACAACCTGATCTGCGCCCGCCTGCTGTCGCGCGACATCAAGTTGCCGCTGGACAAGTCGCTGCTGGTGCATCGCCTGAACGTCGCCCTGTCCCTGCGCGAGCGCCTGTTCGACAAGCCGTTCTATCGCCTGGTCTACGGCGACTCCGACCTGCTGCCAGGCCTTGTGGTCGACCGGTTCGGCGACATTCTGGTGGTGCAGATCGCCTCGGCGACCATGGAAGCCCATAAAGATGACGTGATCGCGGCCCTGACCCAAGTGCTCAAGCCAAGCGGCATCCTGTTCAAGAACGACTCCGCAGCCCGTGACGCCGAAGGCCTCAACCGTTACGTAGAAACCGTGTTCGGCCTGGTGCCGGAGTGGGTGGCGCTGGAAGAGAACGGCGTGAAGTTCGAAGCGCCGGTCATTCAGGGCCAGAAAACCGGCTGGTTCTATGACCACCGCATGAACCGCGCACGTCTGGCACCTTATGCCAAAGGCAAGCGCGTACTGGACCTGTACAGTTACATCGGCGGCTGGGGCGTGCAAGCAGCCGCGTTTGGCGCCAGTGAAGTGTTCTGTGTCGATGCTTCGGCCTTCGCCCTCGATGGCGTGGAACGCAACGCCGCGCTGAACGGTTTCGCCGACAAGATGACCTGCATCGAAGGCGACGTGTTCGAAGCCCTGAAAGAGCTGAAGGCCAGCGAAGAACGCTTCGACGTGATCGTCGCCGACCCGCCTGCGTTCATCAAACGCAAGAAAGACATGAAAAACGGTGAAGGCGCCTACCGTCGCCTGAACGAGCAAGCCATGCGCCTGCTCAGCAAGGACGGTATCCTGGTCAGCGCTTCGTGCTCGATGCACCTGCCCGAAGACGATCTGCAGAACATCCTGCTGACCAGCGCCCGTCACCTGGACCGTAACATCCAGATGCTGGAACGTGGCGGTCAGGGCCCGGACCACCCGGTTCACCCGGCCATCGCCGAAACCCGCTACATCAAGAGCATCACCTGCCGTCTGCTGCCAAACAGCTGAGTACACCGGTGTGACGGGGAGCCAACAGGCTCTCCGTCAGCCGTTCTTACCTCGCAACATCGACTCTTCAACCCCAGCGTCTTACTTTTGCGGTCCTACAGACTTGCAGGACGTTTCCCTGCATCTTTTATTTTAAAGAATATAACTTACAAACTTACTCCAACCCCCAGATCGCTCCGACAAAATTACTGGAACTTTCCTACTTAATACCCCCTTGATAAGGCCCCATTACAGCCTATGATTGAGTTGTCACCTCGAAGTGACACTCACTATCAAATGACAAGGAGTCAACAACATGAAAGCAATTACTCTGGAAGCTAACAAAATCGCCAACCTGGCTTTTCTGGTTGCGCCGAAAGTCCGCTAAGTAAATGAAACGCTGGGGAGTGCCGGCTACCCAGCGTTTTCTATGGTCCCGTCCAGAGCGAACCGCCCATCATGCAGATAAATCCGTATTTATTCATACTTCCGCGCACGCCAGGCCAAATAGTCTGGGATTACAAAAACCACAAACAATTCGAACTTAATCTTGAATATTCAACCCGACTCACACAACTTATCAGCGACCCCAAACTGTATAACAGCAACCATAGAATAGACACTCAACTTCTAAACAGCGGAATATTGACAACTTCCACACAGGACACTATTGAATGGGGTTGGGATGAGTTGTCGAAAATATTCCATATCGGCACCAAAAACATTCCCTGCGAACATGCCCCTCAGGATATTCATGAATGGTCGAGACAGTATCTGGACCATTGCACCGAAGTACTGGCCGCACCCGCGCCGGCCAACAGGCTCATTGAGCGCCAGGCACGGGAGCTGATTGCCCTGTCGAAACCGTCCTGCCTGCCGGAAGGTACGCTTGCCAACGTCCTGATCGGCCGAAAAACCTGCCGCACCTTCACGGATGCGGCCGTCTCACTGGAAGATGTCGGCACACTGCTTTACCTGTCTCTGGGTTATTTGCACGAGCGCGAGAATGACGTCGACGACTCCCTTGTCGAAGGTCTCGATGCCCGGCGCAGCAGCCCATCCGGTGGCGGGCTGAATGCCTGCGAAGGCTTTCTTCATGTACACAACGTCAGCGGCCTGAAACCCGGACTCTACGCCTACCATCCCACCGACCACGCACTGAGCTTCGTCAACCCGGCACCTGACTCGCCGCTGGGGCAGTTGCTATGTGGGCAGCACTTCATCAACAACCTTCCCGTGGGCCTGTTCATCACCAGTCGATTCGACAAGCTTTGGTGGAAATATGAACACTCGCGAGCCTACCGAATGACCTTCGTGGAAGCGGGACATATTTCCCAGACATTCCAGCTGGTGGCCACTGCACTGGGGCTGAACACCTGGCTGACAGGGGCGCTGGCCGATGATCAGGTCGAGGTCTTGCTGGGGCTTGAAGACAGCGCAGAGCAACCGTTGTTTTTTGTCGGCTGCGGCTACAGCGACGGACAAGTGATGTGCAAGGAACTGAAGGATCTCCTGGGCAGTCGGGAGCAGCAACAATGACCGATCTCATCATTGCCCCTTCAGCCCCCCCTGTTTCCTGGGCTCATCGTTTCACCCTCGGCGACTGGAATACCCGCGCCTCGGTGCGCACCAGCGAACACGACTATCTATTACCGCCAGACCTGGAACAGCAGCTGAAAACACGCCACTGGTTTCCTCCGGGCTTCCTGGCTTACCTGACTCACCCGGCCATCGAAGCGGCAGGTCAAACTGTCATCCATCGGCTGTCGGCCAATCATCTGGTGTACTTCCTCGACTACACCACCTTGCTTGAGCACCGCATCGTCAACCGCTGCGTGGAAACCATCATCCACGGAGAACTGAAGGTCCACATTCCCTCACGAATGAAAACCGCCGCGCTTCAGCTTTATACCGACGAGGGGTATCACGCCCTGTTCTCCAATACCCTTGCCGAGCAGGTTGCCGGGGTCTACGGGATCAGCCTGCGCCCTGTCATGCCCCACCGCATCACGCGATTGAACACCCTGCTCAACCACGCGCCTGAAGAACACAAAGCGCTGGCCTGGTTTCTCGTCGGGTTCGTGTCAGAGACGATCATTGCCAAGGAACTGCTCGACGTCTGCCGTGACGACCTGGTTTCCAGCGTCCGGGCAATGCTCAGGGACCATCTCGCGGATGAGGCGCGCCACAGTCGCTATTTCTCTGAAGTGTTCCATTACCTGTGGCTGACGTTGAACAACCGTCAACGCACGTACGCCGCCAAACTGCTGCTGGACATCATCCGCATATTCTTCGAGGCAGACGAACGATGGATGCGCGAAAGCCTGCTCGGCGCGGGTGTCGGCGATACCGCCGTCACGGAGATTCTCAGCGGACTGACCCGCCCCCAGGCCACCCTTTTACGGGCGCGATCCGGTGCGGGCGCGACGCTACAGGCTATGACAAAGGCCGGCTTCTTTGCCCCGCCTTACAACCGGCAACTGTTCATAAAGGCAGGACTCATCGATGACTGAAGGACAATCCGCGGTGACCGTCAAACAGCGTCGGGGAGCCGTCAGCCTGTTGCTGGCAATGGTGCTGCTTGGCGTGTTCCCGCTGGATGTCCTGCTTCCCTCGTTTCCTGCGCTCGCCGAGCACTTTCGCGGCACGCCCGCCGATATTGCGCTCTCGATCAGTCTGTTTGCCGTCGGTATAGCGGCCTCTCAACTGCTGATCGGGCCGCTGTCGGATGTGATCGGGCGCAAAGGACTGTTGCTCGCCGGAATAACCGTTTCGATGCTGGGTGCAATGGGCTGCACACTGACCACGGACTATCTCTATTTCCTGCTGTTTCGTGTCATCCAGGCGCTCGGCTGCGGGTGCTTCGTGCTGTCACAGGCACTGGTTCAAGATCTGTTCGAGGGTGAGGAACGTAACCGGTTGCGAATCCTGATGGTGACTGCCACCGGCGTTTTCATCTCGGTCTCACCGTTGGCCGGCACGTTCCTGCAAGCCACGCTGGGCTGGCAGGGCAGCTTCTGGGTGTTTAACGCACTGGCTGGGGTCGTGCTGCTCAAGGCCTGTTTTTTTCTCGATAACACTCGCCCCGCGGCGACCGGAGCGCTATCGAATATCTTCCGGCCCTACCGCCGGGTCTTGTGCGACGTCGACTTTCTGTCCTACTGGCTGATTTCAGCCTTTGCTTTCGCCTGCCATTTTTCCTTCATCGTGATTTCGCCGCTGATTTTCATGGATCAACTCCAGCTATCGGCCTATGACTTCTCGCTGATCCTGCTGGTCTATGGCGGCGCCTACATTGTCGGCGGCACGGTTGCGACGCTGTTGGGTAAACGCATAAGCCCCGCTCATCAAGTCATCAGCGGATTGAGTCTGATCCTGCTGTCCGGCCTGATCATGCTTTACCTCTCAAGCCGCTTTACGCTGTCCCCGATCACCGTCCTGGTGCCGATGCTCATCTGCACCGCCGGCACCACCATCGCCCGACCGGCCGCCACGTCCAAAGCCATGAGCCTGTTCCCCGAAAATGCAGGCACCTCGGCGTCGGCCGGCAGCACCGTGATCTTCATCTGCGGCGGGTTGATCAGTGCGCTCGTCAGCTTGAGCCCGGCCAACCTGCAATCCACCCTTGGATACAGCTTCATCATTTTGAGCAGCGTGGCGTTGGTGCTCAGCGGTCGTATCCATAGCCGAGCCAAAAGCCCGAGAGCCCGCCCAAGCGTCGAATAATCCTGCCGGTCGTCATCCCGCACGCCTCGTCAGCGCTGGATCAACACTTTCCGGCATTCCCTCCTGACGCCAGCGGTGTAGAATCGCGAGATTCATCGCCAGTCATCCCCCGGCGGGTTTATGAGCTCAAGCTGAAGCGCGCGGCGATCCCGCAAAGTTATCGGCAACTTCCGGACACACGGCCATTTCTGAGTGTTCCAGACGTCAATAGAAGCTCACTTCCCTTTTGATACCTGATTAGCCGCCCGGAGTGCTCCATGCCTGATTACCGCTCGAAAACATCCACCCACGGCCGCAACATGGCCGGTGCTCGCGCACTGTGGCGCGCCACGGGGATGAAAGATGACGACTTCAAGAAGCCGATCATCGCCATTGCCAACTCCTTTACCCAGTTCGTACCGGGCCATGTGCACCTCAAGGATCTGGGGCAACTGGTCGCTCGCGAAATCGAACGGGCCGGCGGCGTCGCCAAAGAATTCAACACCATCGCCGTGGATGACGGCATCGCCATGGGCCACGACGGCATGCTCTATTCGCTGCCGAGCCGCGAGATCATCGCCGACTCCGTCGAGTACATGGTCAACGCCCACTGCGCCGACGCCATCGTCTGCATCTCCAACTGCGACAAGATCACCCCTGGCATGCTGATGGCCGCCCTGCGCCTGAACATCCCGGTGATCTTCGTGTCTGGCGGCCCGATGGAAGCCGGCAAGACCAAACTGGCCAGCCACGGTCTCGACCTGGTCGACGCCATGGTGATCGCCGCAGACTCCAGCGCCTCTGACGAGAAGGTCGCCGAGTACGAGCGAAGCGCCTGCCCGACGTGCGGCTCCTGCTCCGGCATGTTCACCGCCAACTCGATGAACTGCCTGACCGAAGCCCTCGGCCTCGCCTTGCCGGGCAACGGTTCGACCCTGGCCACCCACAGCGATCGCGAACAGCTGTTCCTGCAGGCCGGCCGCACCATCGTCGAGCTGTGCAAGCGTTACTACGGCGAGAACGATGAGTCGGTGTTGCCGCGAAACATCGCCAACTTCAAGGCGTTCGAAAACGCCATGACCCTGGACATCGCCATGGGCGGTTCCACCAACACCATCCTGCACTTGCTGGCCGCGGCCCAGGAAGCCGAGATCGATTTCGACCTGCGCGACATCGACCGCCTCTCCCGCCATGTACCGCAACTGTGCAAAGTCGCGCCGAACATCCAGAAGTACCACATGGAAGACGTGCACCGTGCCGGCGGGATCTTCAGCATTCTCGGTTCCCTGGCCCGTGGCGGCCTGTTGCACACCGACCTGCCGACCGTACACAGCCGCAGCATGGAAGAAGCCATCGCCAAGTGGGACATCACCCAGACCAACGATGAAGCGGTGCATCACTTCTTCAAGGCCGGTCCTGCGGGCATCCCGACGCAAACCGCGTTCAGCCAGTCGACCCGCTGGCCGACTCTGGACGACGACCGTGAAAACGGCTGCATCCGCAGCGTCGAACACGCTTATTCGAAAGAAGGCGGCCTGGCCGTTCTGTACGGCAACATCGCGCTGGACGGTTGCGTGGTGAAAACCGCCGGCGTCGACGAGTCGATCCACGTCTTCGAAGGCAACGCGAAGATCTTCGAAAGCCAGGACAGCGCCGTACGCGGCATTCTCGCCGACGAAGTGAAGGCCGGCGACATCGTGATCATTCGTTACGAAGGCCCGAAAGGCGGCCCGGGCATGCAGGAAATGCTCTACCCGACCTCTTACCTGAAATCCAAAGGCCTGGGCAAAGCCTGCGCCCTGCTCACCGACGGCCGTTTCTCCGGCGGCACTTCGGGCCTGTCCATCGGTCACGCTTCGCCAGAAGCCGCTGCCGGCGGCGCGATCGGTCTGGTGCAGGATGGCGACAAGGTACTGATCGACATTCCGAACCGCTCGATCAACCTGTTGATCAGCGACGAAGAACTGGCCGCGCGCCGGGTCGAGCAGGACAAGAAAGGCTGGAAACCGGTGGAAAAACGTCCACGTAAAGTGACCACCGCTCTGAAAGCCTATGCCCTGTTGGCCACCAGCGCCGATAAGGGTGCGGTGCGTAACAAGGCGATGCTCGACGGGCTGTAAACGTCAGTCGCAAAAAAATGCCCCGCTCAATGCGGGGCATTTTTGTTTGCGGTGATCGTTCCCACGCTCCCGCGTGGGAATGCCTCAAGGGACGCTCTGCGTCCAGTGACGCGGAGCGTCACGGGCTGCATTCCCACGCAGAGCGTGGGAACGATCAATCATCACAGCATTTATTGAATCTCTTCCGGCTTCACGATCACCCAATTCTTGTCCGCCGTCACCGGTAACCCTTCTTTGGCCTGGGCCGCGGCGTTCTTGGCCATCATGCCGTTAATCTGGGTCATGTACTTGTCTTTGCGGTTGACCCACAAGTGGATGCCGCCCTTGGACACATCGACGCCGTGGAACAGCATGTAACCGTCACTGCTCGGGGTATCGCCGCCCACCAGGACCGGTTTCTTCCACTGATCGATGTAGGTCAGGATGGCCGCCTGCTTGCCGGCCATCCAGGTGGCCGGGGTCCACAGGTACGGGGTCACTTCAAGGCCCAGGTTAGCCTTCTCGTCATACTTGCCGGCGGTGACTTGCTTGCGCGCGGTGGTCAATTCGCCGGTCTTGCGGTCCTTGAGCAGCAGGGACACGCCAATCACGTTCTGCGGTTTGACGTTGTAGCCGTACTTCGGATCGGAGGCGACCATGCGCACCAGCTCTTCGGAAGCGGCGGTCATCACATAGACCTCGATGCCGTTCTCCATCAGCTTGTTGTAGAGCTCTTTCTGACCGGTGAAGATTTTCGGCGGGTTGACGTCGATGGTCTTGACCACGTCGCCATCGTAATAAGTGCTCGGCACCGGTTTGCCAGACGCCATCAACTCATCGACGTTGCCCTTGAGTTCCTGAAGCGTGAAACCGGAAAACACTTGGGCGACCCATGGATAGCAAACCATGTCGTCGATTTCGCAGAGGCGATAGTAGTAGCTGAACAGGCTTTCCTTGTGGTCGGCAGTGTCCTTGAAAGGCATCAGTTTCAGGGAGGGGTCGAGGCTCTCGCGAGTGATCAGGCCCTTGTTCTCCATGAACGGCAGCAACGACTCTTCGAGGTCGTAGCGGTAACTGGTGTTGTCCATGTCAAACACCGCGAAGTTACCCTTGTTGGCATTGGCCGCGATCATCGCGTCCAGCGCCTTGGCCTGATCGGCTGGCCAGTGCTTCAGGTCAGTAGCGAACGCCTGGCCGGCAAGGCCAAGGCCCAAACTCAATCCAAGTACGGCAGCCAGCATTTTCGGTGCGAACTTCATCTGCGTTTCTCCCTGATTGAAAGAGATCGACGCTAACAAATCTGTGTGACAGTCCTCGCCTGCCCGCGACCGCTTACATCCTGATTCCGCCAGCGGCATTCTCCATAGCGTCACCGGCTTATTCCAAAAACGACAGCCAACTGCTGTTTTTGATATTAATTCATTACATATCAAGCTGTTAGGCTTACCGGTTCGCAGTCACACACGAAGGTGGCTGGCACAAGTCTATGGAGCTTCTATGAATCTGCCGCTGATCCTCAATCTGCTGGTGTTCCTCGCCTTGCTCATTGGCCTGGCGCAAACCCGTCACACCACCTGGAGCCTGGCCAAGAAGGTGCTGCTGGCGCTGGTATTGGGCGTGGTATTCGGTGCCGCCCTGCACACGATTTATGGTGCGGGCAATCCGGTGCTGAAAGCCTCGATCGGCTGGTTCGATCTGGTGGGCAACGGTTATGTGCAATTGCTGCAAATGATCGTGATCCCGCTGGTGTTCGCCTCGATCCTCAGCGCCGTTGCGCGCCTGCACAATGCTTCGTCGCTGGGCAAGATCAGCTTCCTGACCATCGGCACGCTACTGTTCACCACCGCCATCGCGGCGCTGATCGGCATCGGTCTGACCAATCTGTTTGGCCTCACCGCCGAAGGCCTGGTCGCCGGCACCCAGGAAATGGCTCGCCTGCAAACCATCCAGACCGACTACGCGGGCAAGGTTGCCGATCTGAATGTGCCGCAACTGCTGTTGTCGTTCATCCCGCAGAATCCGTTCGCCGACCTCGCTCGCGCCAAACCGACATCGATCATCAGCGTGGTGATCTTCGCGGCATTTCTTGGGGTCGCGGCGCTGCAACTGCTCAAGGATGATGTCGAGAAAGGTCAGAAAGTGATCAACGCCATCGACACCCTGCAAGCCTGGGTGATGCGTCTGGTACGTCTGGTAATGAAGCTGACCCCGTACGGCGTATTGGCGCTGATGACCAAAGTGGTCGCCGGCTCCAACCTGCAAGACATCATCAAGCTCGGCAGTTTCGTGGTGGTGTCCTATATCGGCCTGGGCTTGATGTTTGTGGTGCATGGCCTGCTGGTGTCGGCGGCCGGAATCAACCCGCTAAGGTTTTTCCGCAAGATCTGGCCAGTGCTGACGTTTGCCTTCACCAGCCGCTCCAGCGCCGCCACCATTCCGCTGAGCATCGAAGCGCAAACCAGCCGTTTGGGTATTCCACAGTCCATCGCCAGTTTCGCCGCCTCGTTCGGCGCGACCATTGGCCAGAACGGTTGTGCCGGTCTGTACCCGGCAATGTTGGCGGTGATGGTGGCGCCGACCGTGGGCATCAACCCGCTGGACCCGCTGTGGATCGCGACGCTGGTGGCGATTGTCACGCTGAGTTCGGCCGGTGTGGCCGGGGTCGGTGGTGGAGCGACCTTCGCCGCGTTGATCGTGCTGCCGGCCATGGGCTTGCCGGTGTCACTGGTGGCGTTGCTGATTTCCGTTGAACCGCTGATCGACATGGGTCGTACGGCGCTGAACGTCAGTGGCTCGATCACCGCTGGGGCGATCACCAGCCAGATCATGCAGCAGACGGATAAAGCGTTGCTGGATGCCGATGAGCATGGGGCGTTGGCTCAGGCTTAACCCGTACCGATCGTTCCCACGCTCCCGCGTGGGAACGATCTATGTGCGCTCCCACACCTCGAAGCTATACGCCGGCTTGTCACCCTCCGCCGGATTCGGAACATTCGACACCAGCTTCCACTGGTTCACGTCAAACTCCGGAAACCACGCATCCCCTTCCGGGCTCAGCGCTACGCGGGTCAGGTACAACCGATCGGCCTGCTCCAGACCTTGCGCATACAACTGCGCGCCACCAATCAGCATCACCTCATCGACGCCTTGTTCCCGCGCCCATTCTTCGGCGCGAACCACCGCGGCTTCCAGCGACGGATAAACTTCCGCGCCCTCCAGTTGCAGACCCGCCTGACGGCTAACCACGATGTTCAACCGGCCCGGCAGCGGACGACCGAGGGAATCCCAGGTCTTGCGACCCATGATGATCGGTTTGCCGAGGGTGGTGGCCTTGAAGTACTTGAAATCCCCCGGCAAGTGCCAGGGCATGCTGTTGTCGACGCCGATCACACGGTTTTCACCGAGGGCTGCGATCAGGCTGAGGGGGAGTGATTTAGTCATGCCGGCGAGGATACCAGAGCCTCCCTTACCCCGATAAGCGTCACAGCGGTTATGCTCACCGTTCAATTAAGCGACGGGATGCCGCGTGACTGAACTGACGCCCCTGCAAAACCTCTGGCTGAGCGAAACCATCCGCCTGCGCGAAGAACACGCCGGCCCCCTGGATGATCAGGAAGCCAACCGTATCGCCCGTAGCGCCGGCGGCGATCTGCCGACGCGTATTCAATGCCGCGCCCGGTGGCTGGCCGAGCGTGACGGACAGACACATGCCCTCAAACATTGGCTGCAAGGCGCGCGTCTGGCGCTGATCGTGTTGGCCGTGCTGGCGGTCATCAGCGGCGCCGGCCTGGCGTTTGCCGCGTTGGGCGACGGCCAGACCCCGGTCAATGTGTTCTGGGCGTTGGGCAGCCTGCTCGGGTTGAACCTGATTCTGCTGCTGAGCTGGGCCCTGGGCCTGGTGTTCGCCGGCGAACAGGGTGCCGCCCTCGGGCGCTTGTGGCTGTGGCTGAGTGAAAAACTCGCCCGCGATGCCAACGCCGCGCAACTGGCGCCGGCCCTGCTGCTGTTGCTGCAACGGCAGAAACTCAATCGTTGGGCGCTGGGCGTGCGGGTCAACGGGTTGTGGTTGCTGGCGATGCTCAGCGCCCTGGTGATGGTGCTGACGCTGATGGCGACCCGGCGCTACGGCTTCGTCTGGGAGACCACCATCCTCGGCGGTGACACCTTTGTCGTCATGACCCAAGCCCTCGGCGCCCTGCCGGCCTTGCTCGGTTTCAGCGTGCCCAGTGTGGAGATGATCCGCGCCAGCGGCGATGCCGCGCTGAACATCGAAAGCGCTCGCCAGGCCTGGGCGGGGTGGCTGGTGGGCGTGCTGCTGGTATACGGCGTTTTACCGCGCCTGTTGCTCGCATTGCTCTGCCTGTGGCGCTGGAAAACCGGGCAAGCGGCCCTGCACCTGGATTTGAACCTGCCCGGCTACGCCCAACTGCGCGAACGCCTGATGCCCACCAGCGAACGTCTGGGCATCAGCGATACCGCGCCCGCGCAACTTCATCGGGTTGAAAACGGCTCCAGCGATCTGCAAAGCGATGGCGCACTGTTGGTGGCCATCGAGCTGGACGATCAACGCCCCTGGCCACCGCAGCTGCCCAAAAGCGTCAACAACGCCGGCGTCCTCGACAGCCGTGAATCCCGGCACAAATTGCTTGAACAGCTGAGTCGCTTTCCCCCGGCCCGTCTGGCCATTGCCTGCGATCCCCGACGTTCGCCAGACCGTGGCAGCCTGGCGCTGATTGCCGAACTGGCTCGCAGCGCCAGCGCCACCCGCGTGTGGTTGCTGCAAGCGCCACCCGGCCAGGCACTGGATGCCGAACGCCTGGGCGACTGGCATGTGGCGCTACAACAACTGGACCTGCCATTCGCCGATTGCGCGCCATTGAACTGGCTGGAGACAGGCCATGACTGATGTCGGGAAACAGCCCTTGAAGCTCGCCGTGGTCGGCCACACCAACGTTGGCAAAACCTCATTGCTGCGAACGCTGACCCGGGATGCCGGCTTCGGTGAAGTGTCCCATCGCCCCAGCACCACACGCCACGTCGAAGGCGCGCGATTATCGGTAGACGGCGAGCCACTGCTCGATCTGTTCGACACGCCGGGCCTGGAAGACGCCATCGCCCTGCTCGACTACCTCGAACGCCTGGAACGGCCCGGCGAACGTCTCGACGGCCCGGCACGGCTGGCACGATTCCTTGAGGGCAGCGAAGCCCGGCAGCGTTTCGAACAGGAAGCCAAAGTGTTGCGCCAGCTGCTCGTCTCGGACGCCGGCCTCTATGTGATCGACGCCCGGGAGCCGGTGCTGGCCAAGTACCGCGACGAACTGGAAGTGCTGGCCAGTTGCGGCAAACCACTGCTGCCGGTGCTGAATTTCGTCAGCAGCGCCCAGCATCGCGAACCGGATTGGCGTGAAGCCCTGGCGCGATTGGGCTTGCATGCCTTGGTGCGGTTCGACAGCGTTGCACCGCCGGAAGATGGCGAACGTCGACTCTATGAAAGCCTCGCGCTGCTGCTGGAAAATTCCCGCGCACAGCTTGAGCGCCTGATCGCCGATCAGCAGGCCCAACGCCTGGCCCGCCAGCAGAGCGCAGCGCAACTGATTGCCGATTTATTGATCGATTGCGCCGCTTGCCGCCGTGGGGTGGTCAGCGAGGTGGAACAGGAACAGCACGCGATCAACGAACTGCGCAAAGCGGTGCGTCAGCGCGAACAACGCTGCGTCGACGCCTTGCTCAAACTCTACGCTTTCCGCCCACAGGACGCGTCGGCCAGTGACCTGCCGTTGCTCGATGGCCGCTGGGGCGATGACCTGTTCAACCCCGAAACCCTGAAACAGCTCGGTGTGCGGGTCGGCGGTGGCATCGCGGCTGGCGCAGCGGCTGGGGCCGGGGTCGACTTGCTGGTGGGTGGCCTGACCCTCGGCGCGGCGGCACTGGCCGGGGCGATTGCCGGCGGCGCCCTGCAAACCGCCCGCAGTTACGGCAACCGCCTGCTGGGCAAGATCAAAGGCCAGCGAGAACTGACCGTCGACGACAACGTGCTGCGGCTATTAGCCTTGCGTCAGCGACAACTGCTGCAAGCCCTGAACCAGCGCGGGCACGCGGCGATGGACAGCATTCAGGTCGCCACCCCGCAGGACAAATCCTGGCGCGAAGGCAAACTGCCGGAAGCACTGAACAAGGCGCGGGCGCATCCGCAATGGTCGTCGCTCAATCCCCATTCGAAGTTGAATCAGGCGCAGCGGCAGGAGCAGGTTGAGGTGTTGGCTGAAACGGTGATTGATCGTTAAACGCCTCAGCACACCCGTCCCTCATCGTCTATTTGCGCAACAGGCGCAAACCGTTGAACACCACCAACAGGCTCACGCCCATGTCGGCGAACACCGCCATCCACATGGTGGCGATCCCGGCGAAGGTTACCCCAAGAAAGATCGCTTTGATGACCAATGCCAGGGCAATGTTCTGTTTGAGGATGTTCGAGGTCTGTCGCGACAGGTTGATGAAGGCCGGGATCTTGCGCAGATCATCGTCCATCAGGGCGACATCGGCGGTTTCGATGGCGGTATCGGTGCCGGCGGCGGCCATGGCGAAACCGATCTCGGCCCGGGCCAGCGCCGGGGCATCGTTGATCCCGTCGCCGACCATCCCCACCCGATGGCCCTGGGCATACAACGTTTCGATGGCTTGCAGCTTTTCGGTCGGCAACAGATCGCCCTGGGCCTGATCGATGCCCACGTGGGCGGCGATGACCTGGGCGGTGTGAACGTTGTCGCCAGTCAGCATCAGGGTTTTGACGCCCAGCTCATGCAATTGCTGGATCGCTTCGCGACTGGAGGCTTTCACGATGTCTGCCACGGCGAATAGAGCCAAGGGTCCCGATTTGTCGAGTAGCAGCACCACCGATTTGCCCTGTTTCTCCAAGGCAAACAGCTGCTCCTCCAGCGCTGGAGAACACAGGCCCAAGTCTTCCACCAGCCGGTGGTTACCCAAGTGGTAGAGCTCACCGTTGATCTCGCCGCGTACACCACGACCCGCCAGGGCTTCGAAGTTATCCACCGCCAGCGGCGTCAACGGTTTATCCACAGCTGCGTTGGCGATGGCCAGCGACACCGGATGATCCGAGCGACCGGCCAGTGCGGCCGCAATGGCCGGGGCTGTTTCATCGGCGGTCGGGTCCAGGGACAAATAGTCGGTCTGCACCGGTTTGCCATGGGTGAGGGTGCCGGTCTTGTCGAGGGCCAGGTAATCGAGTTTGTGGCCGTGCTCCAGATAGACGCCGCCCTTGACCAAAATCCCTTTGCGCGCCGCTGCCGCGAGGCCGCTGACGATGGTCACCGGGGTGGAAATCACCAAGGCGCATGGGCAGGCGACCACCAGCAACACCAACGCCCGGTAGATCCAGTCGAACCACAGTGCGCCCATGAACAGCGGCGGGATCACCGCCACGGCCAGGGCCAGGATGAACACCGCCGGTGTGTAGATTTTCGAGAAGCTGTCGACGAAACGCTGGGTCGGCGCGCGCGCCCCTTGGGCTTGTTCGACGGCGTGGATGATCCGCGCCAGGGTCGAGTGATCGGCGGCGGCAGACACGACGTATTCCAGTGATCCAGACTGGTTGATGGTGCCGGCGAACACCTTGTCGCCGATGGATTTCTCCACCGGCAGGCTCTCACCGGTGATCGGCGCCTGATCGATGGTCGAGCTGCCGGACACCACTTCGCCGTCCAGACCAATCCGCTCGCCGGGACGCACTCGCACCCGCGCACCCAGTTCGATGTTTTTCACCGGTTGTGCGAGCCAACGGCCGTCGGCCTGCAGCACCGTGGCCTGCTCGGGCGTCATCTGCATCAGCCCGCCGATGGCGTTGCGCGCCCGGTCCAGGGACCTGGCTTCGATCAGCTCGGCCACGGTGAACAGGAACATCACCATCGCCGCTTCCGGCCATTGGCCGATCAGGACCGCACCGGTCACCGCGATGCTCATCAGTGCATTGATGTTCAGGTTGAGGTTTTTCAGGGCGATCCAGCCCTTTTTGTAGGTGCCGAGGCCACCGCTGAGGATTGAGATCAGCGCAATAACCGCCACCACCCCATTGGGCGCAGCGTTAGTGAAGTGGATAACTTCAGCCGCCAGCGCACCAACGCCGGACAGCGCCAACGGCCACCAAGGTTTTTTCTCTGGCACAGGCGTTGGCGCTTCGACGCCTTGTTCCAACGGCTCGGCGTGCATGCCGAGTGACTGGATCGCGTCGATGATCGGCGCGGTGCCCGGCAGGTCATGGGTTACGCCCAACACCCGGTTGATCAGGTTGAATTCCAGTTGCTGCACACCCGCAAGCTTGCCGAGTTTGTTCTGGATCAGCGTCTGCTCGGTCGGGCAGTCCATGGCCTCGATACGAAAATTGCTCAGCCGTGCGCTGGCGGTTGGTGTCTCGCTCAACTTGATCAGCGAAGGCGCCGCGGCTTTGGAGGAACAGCAGGAGTCTCCGTGGCTGCCATGCTGGTGTTTCTGCACAGGCTGCAGCTTGTGGCTGTGATCAGTATCGGGTTTGTGGATGTGAAGAGAATCGCTCATCGGTTGCGTCCATGAAGGTGCCTGTTGCCAAGTAAAGACCCTGTAGCCACTATAGGGTCAAGCACCCTTTTGGAGACGGACGCGATGAAAATAGGAGAACTGGCGAAACTCACCGACTGCGCCGTGGAGACCATCCGCTATTACGAGCGCGAAAACCTGCTGCCGGAACCGGCCCGCAGCAACGGCAACTACCGCGTCTACACCCAGGCTCACGCCGAGCGCCTGACCTTCATCCGCAATTGCCGCACCCTGGACATGACCCTGGAGGAAATCCGCAGCCTGCTGGCCTTGCGCGACAGCCCGCAGGATCAATGCGAAAACGTCAATGCTTTGATCGACGAACACATCCTCCACGTAAAGGCTCGAATCGACGGTTTGATGGCATTGCAGACGCAACTGCTTGACCTGCGCCAACGCTGCAGCGAAGGGCCGGATATCGATCAGTGCGGGATTTTGCAGCGATTGGAAGTGAGTGGCGGGGTTGTAGCGACGGAGGTCGAGCATTCCCATGTCGGGAGAAGTCACGGGCATTAGTAGCCCATGATCGTTCCCATGCTCTGCGTGGGAATGAATCCCGTGACGCTCTGCGTCACAGTGGACGCGGAGCGTCCGTGGCGGCATTCCCACGCGGAGCGTGGGAATGATCAGATTGCGCTAAATCTTAAACCGCCATCGGCGCCGTCATCGGCGCGTGGTGCTCATAGCCTTCGAGGGAGAAATCACTCGGTTCGATCTGCTCCAGCCACTCCGGCTGATAAACACCGGTCTTGGCAAACTCCGGCACCCGGTCGCTAATCACCAGTTTTGGCATCGGGAACGGCTCGCGCTTGAGCTGTTCGTTGAGCATGTCCAGGTGGTTTTCGTAGACGTGGGCGTCACCGATGAAATAGGTGAACCAGCGCGGCGTGTAACCGGTCAGGCGACCGATCAGGCTCAGCAGCGCGGCGCCTTCGGTGAGGTTGAACGGCGTGCCCAGGCCCAGGTCGTTGGAGCGGATATAGAGGGTCAAAGAGATCTCTTTGGTCTCGACGTTCGGGTGGAACTGGTAGAGCAAGTGGCACGGCGGCAGGGCCATTTCGTCGAGCTGGGCGACGTTCCAGCCGTGGAACAGGATGCGGCGGCTGCCCGGGTCCTTGATGATGGTGTCGACGCACTGGCGGATCTGATCGATCGCCTTGTACAGCACCACGTAGGCCTGACCAGCCTCGAAACCTTCGGCAATCTTCCGGTAACCCTGACTCAATGCCAAGTCGATAGCGGGTTCATTACTGGTATTGATCTGCTTGTATGCTGGCCATTTGCGCCATTGCACGCCGTAGATCTCGCCGAGGTCGTCTTCGCCCTGACGGAACGGGTTGGCCAGCCATTGGGCGTTTTCGTTGGCGTTCTGATCCCAGACCTTGCAACCCAGCGCACGGAACTCAGCGGCGTTGTTCACCCCACGCAGAAAACCGCACATCTCGCCGATGGCCGACTTGAAGGCCATCTTGCGGGTGGTGATCGCCGGGAAACCTTCCAGCAAATCGAAGCGCAGCATCGCGCCCGGAAAGCTGATGGTGTTTACGCCGGTGCGATTGGCCTGTTTGGTGCCGTTCTTTATGACGTGGTCGACCAAGTCGAGATATTGCTTCATGAGTCATGCATCCTTGAACACGAGGCTAGAGCCTCGCGATTCGAATTTATAGCGCGGCGTCTTTGGTAACCGGAGCCGCCGGGGCGCGATGATACGCTAGCCAGATCAATACTAGGCCACCGATGATCATCGGCAGGCAGAGTACCTGACCCATGGTCAGCCAGTTCCACGCCAAATATCCAAGTTGCGCATCCGGTACACGGACGAACTCAACGATGAAGCGGAAGATCCCGTAGCACAGGGCGAACATCCCAGATACCGCCATGGTCGGCCGTGGCTTACGCGAAAACAACCAGAGGATGACGAACAGCGCCACGCCTTCCAGCGCGAACTGATACAGCTGCGACGGGTGACGCGCCAACTGCGCCGGATCGCTGAACGGCGGGAAGACCATCGCCCACGGCACGTCGGTCGCCTTGCCCCACAATTCAGCGTTGATGAAGTTACCGATGCGCCCGGCACCCAGACCGATCGGCACCATCGGCGCGACGAAGTCCATCAGCTGGAAAAACGACTTGCCGTTCTTTCTGCCGAACCACAACGCCGCCAGCATCACACCGATAAACCCGCCGTGGAACGACATGCCACCCTTCCACACTTCGAAGATCAGCGTCGGGTTGGCCAAATAGGCGTGCAGATCGTAGAACAGCACATAACCCAAGCGGCCGCCGACGATGACACCCATCGACATCCAGAACACCATGTCGGAGAGTTTCTCCTTGGTCCAGGTCGGGTCGAAGCGGTTCAGCCGACGGGACGCCAGCAGCCACGCGCCGCCGATGCCAACCAGGTACATCAGGCCGTACCAGTGGATTTTCAGCGGACCGATGGCCAGGGCCACCGGGTCGATCTGCGGGTAAGGCAGCATTGCGACTCCTCGTTAGAGTTGAAACTTTCAAAATTCCCGGGCGACGCTGTCACGCCAGGATTAAGCCAGGATTGCGTTACGCGTCAGAGCAAGAAGCTCAAGCCGACGCAAAATAGCAAAGCGGCAAACAGTCTTTTCAGCAAGCGCGGCGACAGCCTGTGGGCCAGTCGCGCACCGAGGCGGGCAAAGACCATGCTGGTCAGGGCGATCCCCAGCAGCGCCGGCAAATACACAAAACCGAGACTATGGGCCGGCAACAGTGGATCGTGCCAGCCCAGAATCATGAAACTTAATGCACTGGCCAAGGCGATGGGCAGGCCACAGGCCGATGATGTGGCCACCGCTTGCTGCATCGGTACGCTGCGCCAGGTCAGGAACGGCACGGTCAACGAGCCGCCGCCAATCCCGAAAATCGCCGAAGCCCAGCCAATCACACTGCCGGCCACGGTCAGACCGACTTTACCGGGCACCGTTCGGCTGGCCTTGGGTTTGAAGTCCAAAGCGAGTTGAACAGCGATGATCAGCGCGAATACGCCAATGATCTTCTGCAAATTCGGCCCGGAGATCGCTTCGGCGGTCAGCGCGCCGAAACCGGCACCGATCAGAATGCCGAGGGTCATCCAGGCAAAAATCGGCCAACGCACGGCGCCGCGGCGATGATGCTCGCGAACCGCATTGACCGAGGTAAAAATGATCGTCGCCAGGGAGGTGCCGACCGCCAGGTGCGTCAGGATCGACGCATCAAAGCCCTGCAAGGTGAAACTGAATACCAGTACCGGGACGATAATGATCCCGCCGCCTACCCCGAACAGCCCGGCCAGCACGCCCGCACAGGCGCCCAGCGCCAGATAAAGCAGAAACTCCATGTCCGCATCCCTAGTCATCCCAAAACAGGAGCGGCATGGTAACGGATGCATGGCCTTGGGCTCCACTGCGGATGGCGATGGATCGATGAGCGATGTCTGCGTAGAGTGAACAAAAAACACACAAGGACCACCTGATGTGCCTGATTGTTTTTGCCTGGCGGCCGGGTCATGCCCAGCCATTGATCGTGGCGGCCAACCGCGACGAATTTTATGCCCGGCCCAGCCTGCCTCTGGCGCAATGGCCGCAAGCCCCGCACGTGTACGCCGGTCGCGACCTTGAGGCTGGCGGTACATGGCTCGGTGTCGGCGCCAACGGGCGCTTCGCCGCGCTGACCAACATCCGTGATCCCCTTCAGCCACCGGCCGCCAGGTCGCGAGGCGAACTGGTGGCGCAATTTCTCGGCGGGGACATGCCGATTGAGGGCTATTTAAACGACGTTATCGGGCGTTCGCCTGAATATGCCGGTTTTAATCTGTTGGTCGGCAATGCCAATGAGCTATGGCACTTCAATGCCCGGGAGGCTGAGGCGGTCATGCTCAAACCGGGCATTTATGGGTTATCGAACGCGGGGCTGGATACACCATGGCCAAAAGTGCTCAAGGCCAAGGCAGCGCTGAAGGAAGTGTTGGACGATCCACAGCCGCAGGCGCTACTGGCCCTGCTCAACGATCCGCAGACGGCGCCGCTTGCCGAGTTGCCGGACACCGGCGTGGGGCAGGCCACCGAGACGTTGTTATCAAGTGTGTTTATCAAGAGCCAGGCTTATGGGACGCGGGCGAGTACGGCGTTGATCGTTCAGGCGGATGGGGGGCGGCATATGGTCGAGCGGAGTTTTGGACCGTATGGAGGGCATTTGGGGGAGGTAGAGATCAGGATTTAGATATGTGGTGTGTTTGCGGACGCCTTCGCGGGCAAGCCTCGCTCCTACAGGACGGTGATGATTTCCTGTAGGAGCGAGGCTTGCCCGCGAAGAGGCCCTCAGCGTTTTAGAGGGTTTTGACCGAAGCCGGATTGATCATCCGCGCCAACCCAAGGTTTTTCAGCGCCAGTTGCAGCGAGCTGTGGATAACTTGCGGGTTGTCGATGGTCATCAGTTCCGCCAGCAACTCCCTGGCCTTGCTCAAGTTGATCTGACGCAGCATCCACTTCACTTTCGGCAAGTTGGTGGCGTTCATCGACAAGCTGTCGAAGCCCATCGCCATCAACAGCACCGCCGCCGCCGGGTCACCGGCCATTTCGCCGCAGATACTCACGGGCTTGCCTTCGGCATGGGCATCGCGCACCACGCTCTGCAAGGCTTGCAGCACCGCCGGGTGCAGGTAGTCGTAGAGATCGGCCACCCGCGGGTTGTTACGGTCCACGGCCAGCAGGTACTGGGTCAGGTCGTTGGAGCCGACCGACAGGAAGTCCACTTGCCGCGCCAGTTCCTTGGTCTGGTACACCGCCGCCGGAATCTCGATCATCACGCCAACCGGCGGCATCGGCACGTCGGTGCCTTCGTCGCGGACTTCGCCCCAGGCCCGATGGATCAGGTGCAAGGCTTCTTCCAGTTCATGGGTGCCGGAAATCATCGGCAGCAGTATGCGCAGGTTGTTCAGGCCTTCGCTGGCCTTGAGCATGGCACGGGTCTGCACCAGGAAGATTTCCGGGTGGTCGAGGGTCACACGAATGCCGCGCCAGCCGAGGAACGGGTTGTCTTCCTTGATCGGGAAATACGACAGCGCCTTGTCACCGCCGATGTCCAGGGTGCGCATGGTCACCGGTTGCGGGTGGAACGCGGCGAGTTGCTCGCGGTAAATCGCCAGTTGTTCCTTTTCGCTGGGGAAGCGCTGGTTGATCATGAACGGCACTTCGGTGCGGTACAGCCCCACACCTTCGGCACCGCGCTTTTGAGCCCGCGCCACGTCCGCCAGCAGGCCGGTGTTGACCCACAATGGCATGCGGTGACCATCGACCGTTACGCACGGCAGATCCCGCAATGCATCCAGCCCGAGGGCCAGTTGCTTCTCTTCCTCGACCACATCGGCGAACTGCTTGCGCAGCACGTCACTGGGGTTGGTGTAGACCTCACCGTGGTAGCCGTCGACGATCATCTGGATGCCGTCGACCTTGGAGTACGGCAGGTCGACCAGGCCCATCACCGTCGGAATACCCATGGCGCGCGCCAGGATCGCCACGTGGGAGTTGCCGGAGCCGAGTACCGAGACCAGGCCGGCCAGCTTGCCTTCCGGCACCTCGCCGAGCATCGCCGGCGTCAGTTCTTCGCTGACCAGAATGGTGTTGTCGGGGTAGACCAGCGTCTGCTGCCGCTCTTCCTGCAGATAAGCCAGCAAGCGCCGGCCGAGGTCTTTGACGTCCGAGGCACGCTCACGCAGGTAGGCATCGTCCATCAATTCGAAACGGTTGACGTGTTCGGTGACCACCTGACGCAACGCGCCCTGGGCCCACTGACCGGTCTTGATCACCGTGGTGATTTCGCTGCCGAGCGAGGCATCGTCGAGCATCATCAGGTAAACGTCGAACAGCGCCCGCTCTTCAGGCCGCAGCTGGGTCGCCAGCTTGGCGGACAAGGCACGCATGTCGGCGCGCACGCCTTCGATGGCCGTCTTGAACAGCCCAAGTTCTGCATCGATGTCGGTGATGGTTTTATCCGGCACCACATCCAGATCGGCCGGTGGCAGCATGACGACCGCGGTACCGACCGCCGCGCCCGGCGAACCCGGTACGCCGACGAACTTTGCTTCCTGGATACCTTTGCCCTGACGCCCCAGGCCACGGATCGAACCGGTGGCCTCGGCGTGGGCGATAACGCCGGCGAGCTGCGCGCTCATGGTCACGAGGAAGGCTTCTTCACCTTCATCGAACTGGCGGCGTTCCTTTTGCTGAATGACCAACACGCCGACAACGCGGCGGTGGTGAATGATCGGCGCCCCGAGGAATGAGGCGTAGCGTTCTTCACCGGTCTCGGCGAAGTAACGGTAGCGCGGGTGATCCGCGGCATTTTCGAGGTTCAGGGGTTCTTCACGCGTGCCGACCAGGCCGACCAGACCTTCGTTGGGTGCCATGCTGACTTTGCCAATCGAGCGCTTGTTCAAGCCCTCGGTGGCCATCAGCACGAAGCGGTTGGTCTCTGGATCAAGCAGGTAGACCGAGCAGACCTGGCTGCCCATGGCCTCTTTGACACGCAATACAATAATCCCCAACGCCGCCTTGAGATCCTTGGCGGAGTTAACTTCCTGGACGATCTTGCGCAGCGTATTGAGCATGGCTCGGGGTCGAACTCCGTCGTCAGTCGCGCGCTAAAAGGCGCGGGGCAAGCTCTTTGAGAGCGCGTCGATACACCTCGCGCTTGAATGTCACCACCTGGCCCAACGGATACCAATAGCTGACCCAGCGCCAGCCATCGAATTCCGGTTTACCGGTCAAATCCATCCGCACCCGCTGCTCGTTGGAGATCAGGCGCAGGAGAAACCATTTCTGTTTCTGGCCGATGCACAGCGGTTGGCTGTGGGTCCTGACCAGACGTTGCGGCAAACGATAACGCAACCAGCCCCGGGTGCAGGCGAGAATTTCAACATCTTCGCGCTCCAGGCCCACTTCTTCGTTCAACTCGCGGTACAAGGCGTCTTCCGGCGTCTCCTGGGGGTTGATCCCTCCCTGTGGAAACTGCCAGGCATCTTGATTGATTCGGCGAGCCCATAGCACCTGGCCAGCATCATTCGTCAGAATGATCCCGACATTGGGGCGGAAACCATCGGGGTCGATCACGGCAACAACCTCGCAAACGCATGTCGCCGCATTGTTCCACAAAGGTTGTGAAAGCAGCAACGAGCCGACCTACCTTATGTGCACTCTTGTGAAAAGTCCGTATTCTGAACACCTTTCTACAGACTTTTTCAGCGAGTAACTGCAATGCGGCTGGCTTTATTCGACTTGGACAACACGCTTCTGGGCGGCGACAGTGACCACGCCTGGGGCGATTATCTGTGCGAACGCGGTTTCCTCGACGCTGTTGCCTACAAGGCACGCAACGACGAGTTCTATCAGGATTATCTGGCCGGCAAGCTGGATAACGATGCGTACCTGAACTTCTGCCTGGAAGTCCTCGGCCGCACCGAAATGGCCACGCTGGATCAATGGCACCTGGATTACATGCGCGACTGCATCGAACCGATCGTGCTGCCCAAGGGCATTGAACTGTTGGCCAAACACCGTGATGCTGGCGACAAGCTGGTGATCATCACCGCCACCAACCGCTTTGTGACCGGGCCGATTGCTGCACGTTTAGGCGTCGAAACCCTGATCGCCACCGAATGCGAAATGATCGACGGCCGGTACAGCGGGCGCAGCACCGATGTCCCATGCTTCCGTGAGGGCAAGGTGACCCGGTTGAATCGTTGGTTGGCGGAGACCGGCCACAGCCTGGATGACAGCTATTTTTACAGCGACTCGATGAACGACCTGGCGCTGTTGGAGCAGGTGACGAATCCGATCGCGGTCGATCCGGATCCTAACTTGCGCGCCGAGGCCCAGAAGCGGGGTTGGCCGGTGATTAGTCTGCGCGATTGATTAAGCCTGTAGCAGCTGCCGAGGTACGGGGCTGCGTTGCGGTCCACAGGACTGCCCTTTGGGGCCGCTTCGCAGCCCATCGCAGCCTCGTACCTCGGCCGCTGCTACAGATTCCGCGCTATACCGGCTTGGCGCCCATCAACCCCGCAATGGCGATAAAGCAGACAAAGCTGAACAATGCCAAGGCAAACGTAAACTTCCCATTACCCCCCGCAGGCGCCTTGCGCAGCCGATTGAGCCGCACCAGCAGCCAGAACCACCCCAGCGCCGCCACGGTGTAGAGCACACTGGAAGCCAGCAGCCAGGTCTGCCCCAACGGCCAGCCCACCAGATGCACCATCCACCAGCCGGTGAACGGCATGCTCAGCAGGGCCAAACCCATCAACAGCCAGATGAACACCTGCGGCCGTTGCAAGGTACGCGCATGAGCCGTCGCATCACCATTACGGCGCGCGCGCCAGACCCAGATCGCCAACCCCAGCGCGCTGATCAACAGCAACACCGTCGCCACGCTGTGGGCGATTTTGAGGGCGGTTAACGTTTCCATTGTTCGATTTCCTTATGGCCTGCTCGTCAGCGTAGCCGCTCAGCCGAGAAACAGCTGATAAGCCGGGTTGTCGCTTTCGTCCCAGTACGGGTAGCCAATTTCTTCCAGCGCCGCCGGTACCAGATGACGCTCGTCGTGGGGCACTTGCAGGCCCGCGACCACACGGCCATCCGCCGCGCCGTGGTTGCGGTAGTGGAACATCGAAATGTTCCAGCGTCCGCCGAGCTTGTTGAGGAAGTTGAACAACGCACCCGGACGCTCCGGGAATTCGAAACGCAGCACCACTTCATCGACCACATGCGCCGCGCGCCCGCCGACCATGTGGCGGATGTGCAACTTGGCCAGTTCGTTGTCGGTCAGGTCGAGCACCGGGAAACCCTGTTCCGAGAGGCTGGCGAGCAGCGCACTGCGCGGGTCGTTTTCCGGATGCGTCTGCACCCCGACAAAGATGTGCGCTTCGCTGCCATTGTTGTAGCGGTAGTTGAATTCGGTGATCTGGCGTTTGCCGATGGCTTCGCAGAATGCCTTGAAGCTGCCCGGTTTCTCGGGGATGGTCACGGCGATGATGGCTTCGCGGCCCTCGCCCAATTCGGCACGCTCGGCGACGTGGCGCAGACGGTCGAAGTTGACGTTGGCGCCGGAATCGATGGCCACAAACGTATGGCCGGTGACACCGCGTTGCTCGACGTACTTCTTGATCCCGGCCACGCCCAAGGCGCCAGCAGGCTCGGTGATCGAGCGGGTATCGTCGTAGATATCCTTGATCGCCGCACAGATTTCATCGGTGCTGACGGTGATCACTTCATCAACGTAGTCTTTGCAGATATCGAAGGTGTGCTGACCGATCTGCGCCACCGCGACGCCATCGGCAAACAGGCCCACGGTCGGTAACACCACGCGCTCGCCGGCCGCCATGGCGGCTTGCAGGCAGTTGGAGTCATCCGGTTCGACGCCGATGATCTTGATGTCCGGGCGCAGGTATTTCACGTATGCCGCGATCCCGGCGATCAGCCCGCCACCGCCCACCGGTACGAAGATCGCATCCAGACGCCCCGGGTGCTGGCGCAGAATCTCCATGGCCACCGTGCCCTGCCCGGCAATGGTGTGGGGATCGTCGTAGGGGTGAATGTAGACGTAGCCTTTTTCGTCGACCAATTTCAGCGAGTAGGCCAGGGCTTCCGGAAACGAATCCCCGTGCAGCACCACTTTGCCGCCGCGCGAGCGCACGCCTTCGACCTTGATCTCCGGGGTGGTCTTGGGCATCACGATGGTCGCTTTCACGCCCAATACCTTGGCCGCCAGGGCCAGGCCTTGCGCGTGGTTGCCCGCCGAAGCGGTGACCACGCCGCGCGCGCGCTCTTCATCGCTCAGCTGCGTCAGCTTGTTGTAAGCGCCGCGAATCTTGAACGAGAACACCGGCTGCAAGTCTTCACGCTTGAGCCAGATGTCATTGCCCAGTCGCTCGGAGAGCTGACGGGCAGTCTGCAATGGGGTTTCTACGGCAACGTCATAAACGCGCGAGGTGAGGATCTTTTTGACGTACTGTTCGAGCATCGGAGCATCACTGAGCGGGTTGGGCAGGGCCAAGGAGTCTAACCCGGCTTTCGGGCGGGCGACCACACTAAACAGGTGGTTTTAAGTCCAGCAGAAAAGATCGCAGCCTTCGGCAGCTCTTACAGGTGCGATCTTTTGACCTGCCAATCGGGCAATGACCTTGCTCGCCCCCGGGCCTATAATGCCGGCCTTTCGTCCCCTCTCTTCGGCACCTCGGAGCCCGCATGACCCAGGATCAACTCAAACAGGCAGTGGCTCAGGCCGCGGTCGACTTCATCCTCCCGAAACTCGACGACAAGAGCATCGTCGGGGTCGGCACCGGCTCCACCGCCAACTGCTTCATCGACGCCCTGGCCAAGCACAAAGGCGCATTTGACGGCGCAGTGGCCAGCTCCGAAGCCACCGCTGCACGCCTCAAGGGCCACGGCATTGCGGTGTACGAGCTCAATACCGTCAGCAATCTGGAGTTCTACGTCGACGGCGCCGATGAAAGCGACGAGCACCTGCACCTGATCAAGGGCGGCGGCGCGGCCCTGACCCGCGAGAAGATCGTGGCAGCCGTGGCCAAGACCTTCATCTGCATCGCCGATGCCAGCAAACTGGTGCCAGTCCTTGGTGCGTTCCCGTTGCCAGTGGAAGTGATCCCGATGGCCCGCAGCCACGTGGCCCGCGAACTGGTGAAGCTCGGCGGCGACCCGGTTTACCGTGAAGGCGTGCTGACCGACAACGGCAACATCATCCTCGACGTGCACAACATGCAGATCACCAACCCGGTGGAGCTGGAAGCACAGATCAACGCCATCGTCGGTGTGGTCACCAACGGTTTGTTCGCGGCTCGCCCGGCCGACTTGCTGCTGCTGGGCACGAGCGAAGGCGTGAAGACCCTGCGCAGCCTGTAAGCCAAACGCAAACCCGTGTAGGAGCTGGCTTGCCAGCGAAAGCGGTATAACAGTCAACATAGATGTTGAATGTCATGGCCTCTTCGCTGGCAAGCCAGCTCCTACACAGGGGAACCCGTTGTGCTTCAGGGTTGCGGCGGTTTTTTGAAGACGTAGAACAGGTTCGGCTCGCTGACGAGGTACAGGGTGCCATCGTCGTCCATCGCAATGCCTTCCGCTTGCGGCACCGTCTTGTGCAACCCCTGACGGCCCTTGCTCAGTGACAGGGTGCTCAGCGGTCGCCCATCCACGTCCAGCTCAAGAATCAGTCGCGACTCATCGGACAGCGCCAGCAAATGGCCGCTGCGCTCGTCGTATTGCAGGCTCGACAGGTCTCGCACGAACATCCCGGCATCGCGCTTGGGGTTGTTCACCACGTGTACCGCGTAGGATTTCTCCGGGTTGTAATGGGGAAAGCCCTGCACTTCGTAGATCAGCATCGGATCGCGCTCCTTGGCGACGAACAAGCGCTTGCCCACCGAGTCATAGGCCAACCCTTCGAAACCCTTGTTGCCGCTCATGTGCACACCGAGGGTCATCTGTTCGGCGTCCGCGGCATCAAGGAATATCGTG
This sequence comes from Pseudomonas frederiksbergensis, assembly GCF_017114915.1. GTDB lineage: Bacteria > Pseudomonadota > Gammaproteobacteria > Pseudomonadales > Pseudomonadaceae > Aquipseudomonas > Aquipseudomonas frederiksbergensis_I. The sequence goes on along the minus strand of NZ_JAAUOE010000013.1, from coordinate 13,316 downwards.
TCCGTCTCCAGATGAATCTTGATCAGCCGTTGCTCGCGCTCGTCGGTGATCACATAAGTGTCGGCGCTGATGAACTCCACCGCCTCCGGGTCGCCGAACCCCACCAGCGCCACACGCCGCAGGACTTTGCCTTCCAGGGACAGCTCGATCAGCTCGGCGTTTTGATTGGTGACCGTGAACAGGCTTTTGCGCACGGGATCGAAGGTCAGCGCTGAAACATCGTCGTCCAGACCGTCGATGACTCGCGCTTCAATGGCGACCTGATACTGATCCAGACCAATGGATTGGGCATTCACCGGCTGCCATAGCGCCTGTACATTGAACCAGGTGCGCTCGAACAGGCGCAGGTACTGGCCGACGGCAACCAGCACGATCAGCGCAATGACCGACAGCATCAGCAGCAGGGGTTTGGGGCGAACAAGTCGGCGCATTCAGGCAAGCTCGGAAACAGGACGGGCGGATGAAATACCACGGCTGCATGAATTCAAGCTTAATGGCCCGTGGCCTTCTCTCACAATTACCGAACCCTACCGTTTTTCAAAGCGGTAGAACAGGTTCGGCTCGCTCACCATGTACAGGGTGCCGGCCTCGTCCATGGTCACGCCTTCGGCACGGGGAATGGTTTTCTTCAGGCCGTTGAAACCACCGAGCAAGGTCATGAAACTGACCTGCTCGCCTTTCTCGTCCAACTCCAGCAACAAGTGGGAGTCGGCGGACAGCACCAGCGTGTGGCCGGTGCGCGGATCGATGGCCAGGGCTGACAGGTTGCGGATATCCAGTTCGTCGCTGGACAGTTTTTGCTTGTCGCCCTTGAGGATTTGGCTGCCGTCGCTTTTCCAGCTGAACAGCGCCGGTGGACGTTCTTCGCCCAGCAACAGTTGCTGGTTGCGGGCATTCCAGACGATGGCTTCGAAGGCTTTATTCTGGTCTTTCGACGGGCCGAGGTCGTACTTCGGGAAATTGGCGATGTTCAGCTCGCGAGTATCGGCATCGACCTTGACGATAGAGAGCAGATGTTCACGCTCATCGGTAATTGCCAGTAAACCGTTGCCCATCACCGTCACCCCTTCCGGGTTGCTCCAACCCACCAGCGGCATCTTGCGCAACACATCGCCCTGCAACGTCAGCTCGACCAGGAACGGGTTTTTGCCCATCACCGCAAACAGGGTTTTGGTCTGCGGGTCGTAAGACACGTCCGACGCTTCGTCCTTCTCCATGCCCGGCAGCAGCTTGGCGTCGATCACCGCCCGGTAATCCGGCAGCCAGATACTCTCCTGACGTTCGGCCGGGCTTTCGAAGCGCTCCTTCACCCAGAGCACACCACGGTCATCCCAATGCATCGCATGCACGAGGCCATACACAGCGACGGCCACCAGCAAAAGCCAGGAATACCAACGCATGACAAAGCGCGAACGGCGGGCAGTTTTCAGGTTGGACAGCGGTTGGGTGGCCATGCAGGGATGCGTTCCAGAAATTCAGGCTATGGGTAATAGCACATTGGGACTGGCTCAGACGCCAGAAGCCCCGGAATTATCCGGAAATAATGTGAAAAAAACGGGAAATGGCTGGAAAGCCCTGCTTCTTTGGGACAGGAACACAATCCTGTAGGAGCTTGCCAGCGAAGAGGCCATCACATTCAACGATGATGTTGGCAATAGATCGCCTTCGCTGGCAAGCCAGCTCCTACAAAGCCAGCGCCTTGCGCTGAATTAGCGAACGCTACCGGTAAAACGGCTGACGCCCGGCAACTCAAGCACCAGTTCGTCACCGACATTCAGCGGGCCAACGCCCACCGGCGTGCCGGTGAGGATCACGTCACCGGCCTGCAGCGAGAAGCAACCAGCCATGTACTGGATCATCGGCACGATCGGATTGAGCATGTCCTTGCTGTTGCCATCCTGGCGGACTTCGCCATTGATGGTCAGGCGGATGCCGATGTCGGTCAGATCGGCGAAAGTACTGTCAGCCACGAACGGCGCAATCACTGCCGCACCGTCGAAGCACTTGGCGATTTCCCACGGCAGGCCCTTGGCTTTCAGCTCGGCCTGTTTGTCGCGCAGAGTCAGATCCAGCGCTGGAGCGATACCGGAGATGGCATCCAGCACTTCTTCACGACTCGGTTTGGTCGACAACGGCTTGCCGATCAACACCGCGATTTCCGCTTCGTAATGCACCGAACCACGCTCGGTGGGAATGCTGAAACCGCCTTCCAGCGGCACCACACAACTGCCCGGTTTGATGAACAGCAGAGGCTCGGTGGGCACCGGATTGTCCAGTTCCTTGGCGTGTTCGGCGTAGTTGCGGCCGATGCACACCACTTTCCCCAGCGGGAAGTGGATACGCGTACCATCGACATACTGGTGCTGATAGCTCATGGACCGACTCCTGGTTCGTAGCGCTTAAATTCAAAAGTCAAACAGCAAAAATCTTGCCCGGGTTCATGATTCCGTTCGGGTCGAACACCGCTTTTACAGCTTTCATGTACTCGATCTCAACCGGCGAGCGGCTGTAGGTCAAGTAATCACGTTTGGTCATGCCCACGCCATGCTCGGCGGAAATCGAACCGTTGTACTTCTCGACGGTTTCGAACACCCACTTGTTGACGGTGGCACATTTGGCGAAGAACTCGTCCTTGCTCAGGTTATCCGGCTTGAGGATGTTCAAGTGCAGATTACCGTCGCCGATGTGGCCGAACCAGACAATTTCGAAGTCCGGGTAATGTTCACCGACGATCGCATCGATTTCCTTCAGGAACCCCGGGACTTTCGACACGGTGACCGAAATGTCATTTTTGTACGGTGTCCAGTGGGAGATGGTTTCGGAGATGTACTCGCGCAGCTTCCAGAGATTCTGCAACTGGGTTTCGCTCTGGCTCATCACGCCGTCCAGCACCCAGCCCTGCTCCACGCAATGCTCGAAGGTTTCCAGGGCGTGGTTGGCCACTTCCTCGGTGGTCGCTTCGAATTCCAGCAACGCATAGAACGGGCAGTCGGATTCGAAGGGCGCCGGCACATCGCCACGCGCCATGACCTTGGCCAGGGCTTTATCGGAGAAAAATTCGAACGCGGTCAGGTCAAGTTTGCTCTGGAACGCGTGCAATACCGGCATGATCGAATCGAAATCGGCGGTACCGAGCACCATCGCGGTGAGGTTTTTCGGCGCACGGTCCAGGCGCATGGTGGCCTCGACCACAAAACCGAGGGTGCCTTCAGCCCCGATGAACAGCTGGCGCAGGTCGTAGCCGGTGGCGTTCTTGATCAGGTCTTTGTTCAGTTCCAGCAGATCGCCCTTGCCGGTGACGACTTTCATGCCGGCCACCCAGTTACGGGTCATGCCGTAGCGAATCACCTTGATCCCGCCGGCATTGGTGCCGATATTGCCGCCAATCTGGCTTGAGCCTGCCGACGCGAAGTCCACTGGATAGTACAAGCCGTGTTCTTCGGCCGTGTTCTGCAATTGCTCGGTAACCACACCCGGCTGACAAACAGCGGTGCGGTCGGTGAGGTTCACGTCGAGGATCTGGTTCATGTAGTCGAAGGACACGACCACTTCGCCATTGGCCGCCACCGCTGCAGCAGAAAGCCCGGTACGGCCGCCGGACGGCACCAGCGCAACCTTGTGCTCATTGGCCCAACGGACAATGGCCTGGACCTGCTCGGTGGTCTTGGGGAACACAATGGCGGTCGGGGCCGGGGCAAAATGCTTGGTCCAATCCTTGCCATAAGCATTCAGGGAGTCGGCGTCGGTCAGTACCTTGCCGGGCTCAACCAGGGTCTTCAGCTCATCAATCAGGGCAGGATTGGTCATCGACAGAACTCTCGAACAATTCATGGTCATCCTGAGTACGCTTCACGTCGCAGGGATGAGTGTTAGCGGGGCACGTATGCTAGCATACCGACCCCGCGCAATAGTGCCCAACGCCTGTTCCGCGGCGACGGCTGTCATGCCGTTCGGGTCAGCGTCTGCTGGCTACTTCCCTGCCAATTTTCTCCGGGATACAGGTTTACGCAGATGAGCAAGACATCTCTCGACAAGAGCAAGATCAAGTTCCTTCTTCTCGAAGGCGTCCACCAATCGGCTGTCGACGTCCTCAAGGCGGCGGGCTACACCAGCATCGAGTACCTCACAGGTTCTCTGCCGGAAGCCCAGCTCAAGGAAAAGATCGCCGATGCTCACTTCATCGGCATTCGCTCCCGTACTCAACTGACCGAAGAGATCTTCGATCACGCGAAGAAACTGGTGGCTGTCGGCTGTTTCTGCATCGGTACCAACCAGGTTGATCTCAACGCGGCTCGTGAACGCGGCATCGCGGTATTCAACGCACCGTACTCCAACACCCGCTCCGTGGCCGAGCTGGTATTGGCCGAGGCGATTCTGTTGCTGCGCGGCATCCCTGAGAAGAACGCTTCCTGCCACCGCGGCGGCTGGATCAAAAGCGCGGCCAACTCCTTCGAAATCCGGGGCAAGAAGCTGGGCATCGTCGGTTACGGCTCGATCGGCACTCAATTGTCGGTCCTGGCTGAAGGCCTGGGCATGCAGGTGTACTTCTACGACACCGTGACCAAACTGCCACTGGGTAACGCCACCCAGGTCGGCAACCTGCACGAACTGCTGGGCATGTCCGACATCGTCACCCTGCACGTTCCGGAAACCGCTGCCACCCAGTGGATGATCGGCGAGAAGGAAATTCGCGCCATCAAGAAGGGCGGCATCCTGATCAACGCCGCTCGCGGCACCGTGGTCGAACTGGACGCACTGGCGGACGCGATCAAGGACAAGCACCTGATCGGCGCCGCCATCGACGTATTCCCGGTGGAGCCGCGCTCCAACGACGAAGAGTTCGAAAGCCCGCTGCGTGGCCTGGACAACGTGATCCTGACCCCGCACATCGGTGGCTCCACCGCTGAAGCCCAGGCCAACATCGGTCTGGAAGTAGCGGAAAAACTGGTCAAGTACAGCGACAACGGTACGTCGGTATCGTCCGTGAACTTCCCGGAAGTGGCCCTGCCGGCTCACCCTGGCAAGCACCGCCTGCTGCACATCCACGAGAACATTCCGGGTGTGATGAGCGAGATCAACAAAGTCTTCGCCGAAAGCGGCATCAACATTTCCGGTCAGTTCCTGCAGACCAACGAGAAAGTCGGCTACGTGGTTATCGACGTCGATGCCGAATACTCGGAAATGGCGCAAGAGAAGCTGCAGCACATCAACGGCACCATTCGTTGCCGCGTGTTGTTTTAACAGCAGCTTCGAGCGACAAGCTACAAGCGGCAAGTTGAGTCAGCTTTGGCTTCTACTTGAAGCTTGCCGCTTGAAACTTGCCGCAATAAAAAACGGGAGCCCCAAGGGCTCCCGTTTTTTATTCCACTGTCACGGTGATTTTCTTCGAAACGATCGGCGGATCGAACGGCATGTGCCCTTTGTCGCCCAGTTCGAGCTGCAAGGTGTGCTTGCCCGGAGCCAGTTTGATTTCAGCCTGGGTCTGCGCTTTGCCGAAGTGCATGTGGTTGGCATCCATCGGGATCGGCGCATCGGCTGCTGGCAGTTTGTCGACATCGATCAGCAGGTGATGATGCCCCGTGTTTTTGGTGACATCGCCCGCTGGTGCCAGCGCGATTTCCTTGACGCCGAATTTCACAGTGAAAGTTTGCGCGACTGTGGCTCCATCCTCGGGAGATACGATGAACACTTCGGCGCCTTTGGGAGCGGGTGTGGCAGCGGTTGCCAGCATCGATGCGCTCAGCAACAGCCCAACCAATCCTGCTCGTGACATAAAGGTTTTCATTCTCTTCTCCAGTTTTTCCGTAAAATTCGCTTGGCCGTGACAACTTAACGGCCATTCGTTGTCGAAGGCTCTCGACAACCATAGCAAAGCGAGCCTGAACTGCGCGTCGCGATAAAATGAATTCAAAGGAGTGACCATGCGCTTTTTGCCTGGCCTGATCTGCCTGCTACCCCTTTTGAGCCCTTTGGCCCATGCCGAACTGATTGACGATGTAAACGACCGCGGCGAACTGCGCATTGCTCTTGAGGCTAATACACCGCCTTTCAATTTCAAGGATGACGGCAAACTGACCGGGTTCGAGGTCGAGTTGGGTCAATTACTGGCCAATGAGCTGGATGTGCGGGCCGACTTCGTTGTCACCGACTCCGGCGATCTGTTGACCGGCGTCGAAAGCGGCAAATACGACGTTGCCATCAATCACATCGCACTGACTTCGGACCTGAAGGATCGTTTCGACTTCAGCGAACCTTACATGCACGCCCAAGCGCAATTGCTCGCGCAGAAAGACGAGCAACCGCGCTCCATCCTGTTGGTGCAGTCACTGACGGAGGAAAAGCCGAAAGCCGCCCCGGCTGTGAGCCTGGCGATACCGTTTCAGAAGGGTAACCCGGCGTTTCACGCCAGCCTGGAAAACGCCTTGCAGCGGATCAAGGCCGATGGCCGGCTGGAGGCGCTGGAGCAGAAGTGGTTCGGGGCGGGTACGGGTGAGCTGCTGAAACATCCTGAGTGAAATTCAACCCTGTAGGAGCGAGCTTGCTCGCGAAAGCGGTGTGTCAGGTGACATCAATGCTGACTGTGCCGCCGTCTTCGCGGGCAAGCCCGCTCCTACAGGGTTCGTCGTGGATTGTTAGTCGAGCATGGTCAGAGCCTGTGCCGCTTGCGGCAACTCCAGCTCGCTGAAGACTTGCACGCCATGGCGCTTGAGCAACGCCGCCGTCACACCTTCGCCGCTGACCTTCACGCCACCGAACGTCCCGTCATAGGTCAGCAGATTCCCGCAGGACGGGCTGTTGGCCTTGAGTACGGCAATCCGGATACCGTGCTGCCGCACCAGTTCCAGCGCCTGCCAAGCCCCCGACAGAAACTCGGCACTGACGTCCTCGCCCTCGGTGGTGATGACCGATGCAAGGCCATCAAGCACCTCACCGCCCTGCCCGCCAGGAATCTCCGCAGCTGCCCTTGGCGTCGGCAACCCGCCAGCGACTTCCGGGCACAACGGCACCACCCGACCTTCTGCAATCCACTGCTCCAACAGATCGAACGGCCCGCTGGCCCCGCCGTCGTAACGGACCCTGTGCCCCAGCAAACAGCGGCTTACCAGCATCTTTTGCATCATCAGAACGGCTCGTTGCCACGACGGCGGAACCAGCCCGTCAACGACAGGCGCTCTCGGGTCGCGGGGAGGACTTCGTGGGGCACCTCGCCCGACAGGAACACCACCAGGCATCCGCCGGTAGGCACCACATCATGCTCGACGCCTTCGTCCAGGTACATGCGCAACTGACCGCCATGCTCGGGCAGCCAGGCGTCATTGAGGTAGATCACCGCCGAAACCATGCGCCGATCGTCGTCGCGGAAACGGTCAACATGCTTGAGGTAGAAAGCGCCGGGCGGATACAGGGCGAAATGACTTTCGAAGTCTTCCAGGCCCAGGAACAAACCGCGATTCATCGCCTCGCGCAGGCTGTCCATCAACCCCAGGTAGCGGTCGCAGGCCTCGGCCTGACCGGGTTCAAGCCACTGGATATGGTCACCGCGAATACCCTCGCGGATTTCCGAAAACGGCCCGCGCCCCACGGCGGCCGGGGCGAGCTCACCCTCGGCGGCACGTTTGCGGCACTCGGCCGCCAGTGCCCGGGTCAGATCCAGAGGCAGGAAAATATTCTGCCGCGACCAGCCGCGTGCGGCCAGGTCGTCGACGATACGTAACAGCAGCGGGTGATCAGAGGGTATGTGCATGGCGCGCATAGTATTCCTGTGCCCACAAATCCGACAGAGCCATGCAGCGGAGGATTGGTCGGATAAGGCACTCAACCTGATACGAATTCTCGACAAGTACGAATGCCGCACGGAGAATAGTCGCCTGCTGACAGGAGTACCTATGCGTCGCTTGCTTTTCTCACTGTTGATGTTCTGCGTTTTGCCCGCCTGGGCGGACGGCCACGACCAGTTGTACAAGGTCGCCGGTTGGCCAGAACAACGCGCGCATTTCAACGATGCACTCTCGGCCGCTCAGCAGCGTTACCAGAATAGCCTGCCACCAGCGGTGTTTCAGGCCTTGGTCAACAACAGCAATCAGCGTTTCGCCCCCAAGGCCATGGACCAGCGTGCCCAAGCGCAACTGCGCAAGAAGCTCGCCGACCCGAAACCTGCACTGACCTTCTTTCAATCGCCGCTGGGCAAGAAAATCGTCGCCGCCGAGCTGCTGGCGACCCGTCGCGATCAATTGGCGAAAAACGCCAAGGGCTTGCCGAAAATGCAGGCCAGCGATACCCGTCAGCTGATCATCGGCCACCTGGCCCAGGCCCTGCCCGCCCGCGAGGCCGGCGCTGAAGTCAGCCTGGCGATCGCGGGCGTGGCCGCCGACAGTCTGAGTTCGATGATCCCCGGCCTGCTCGGCGGCGGTCAGGCTCAAGGCATGTTGAACGGTCAGCGCCAGCGTTTGATGGAACAGATCGGCGCCGACCTGAACAACACGCTGCTGTATGTTTATCGCGACCTGTCGGATGAAGAGCTGGAAGAGTTCGCCACGTTCGCCGAGTCCACTGAGGGCAAGGCTTATTACCAGGCGGCACTGGCGGCGATTCGGGCGGGGTTGGCGGTGGGGCAAAGCACGTCGAGCCTGACCCAGTAATTGTTGGCGTCAGCCAGATCGCCATCGCGGGGCAAGCCCGATGGGGCCCTGGCTACCGCTAAAAATTCCGCCCCTTGATCCGTTTGCTCAAAAACCCGAAATACTCCTGCCGCAATCCCAATGACTCATTCGCCAGATGATGCCGCGCCCCAGGCAGCATCAGCACCTGGGGCCGATCGAACTTGCCCCGCAACACCTCAAGGTTATGCTGCCAATCCACGGTCATGTCCGCCTGGCCCTGCACGATCAGCGGCCGTCGCGGGCTGTTCGGTGCGGCTTCGATACGCTTGATCCACCGTCCCAGCGCACCGACCCAGGCTGTCGGCAGGCGCAGCGGTTGCAGCGGATCGGCCTGCAGGAATGCGAGGAAGTCAGGATCGTTGGAGTTCTCGCTGAAGCGCCGGGCGATGCCTTTGACGAATGGCTTGAGCAAGTAATAACTGAGCCGCGACCAGCCCCAGGCTCGCGGTCGCACCAGTGGCGACAACAGAATCACCTGCCCCTGAGCCGGGCTGCTCGCGCCCTGATTAAGCACATGGTCGATCACGATCGCCCCGCCGGTGCTTTGCCCGCACAAGTGCCAGGGTTGCGGAAGACCCAACGACTGTGCCTCGGCCAGCAGCCCTTGCAGCGTGCTCTGGTACTCGGCGAAGTCCTTGATGCTCGCCCGTTCGCCGCTGGACAGGCCATGCCCCGGCAGGTCACAGGCGATGACCGCAAAACCCTGGTCCAGCGCCCACTCGATCACATGCCGGTAGAGCCCGGTGTGATCGTAGAAGCCGTGAAATAAAAACAGCGTCGCCTTCGCCCGCTCGGACCACCAAAGCTGGCTGACCACTTCATAGCCATCGACCTCGAACCGCCCCAGACCACTGCGCAGGGTCCGTTGTGGAAAATCCAGCCCATAAAAACGCTGATAGGCCATGGCCTCCGTCGACAGCGGCTGCCACTCGGCCAATGGCCGCAGGCTGGCACGCAGATGATCGGGGTCGAAAGTGGCAGGCATGGGGCATTCCAGAGCGCGAAACGGACTTTATGGGCCTGCGATATTCATCTGTCGCGGCAAGCATGGCAAGCTAGCCGACCTTCGAGGATTGAAACCCATGCGCCCGGCCTACCGCACCACACTGCTTGCCAGCCTGCTCGCCCTTGTGTGCGCCGGCGTGCTGTGGGCCGCTTACGACTGGTTCCAGGGACGCTACCTGCGAGCCTTCAGCTCGCACACCGCCGTGTTCTCCGGCGACCCGTTGCGCCTGCCGGACGAACTCGCCGGCCCCGGCGCCATTCGCCTGGTGCACTTCTGGGACCCGGCCTGCCCGTGCAACGTCGGCAACCAACAACACCTGACTGAACTGGTTGAGCAATATGTACCGCAGGGCGTCGAGTTCTATACGGTACAAAAACCCGGCAGCCACGGCCAACTGCCCGCCACCTTGAGCCGCCTTAAAACCATCACTGTCCTGCCTGGCTCCGAACAGGTCCCCGCCAGCCCGGCGGTAGCGATCTGGGACCGCACTGGCAAGCTGGCGTATTTCGGTCCGTACAGCGAAGGCCTGACCTGCAATTCGAGCAACAGTTTTATTGAGCCCATCCTGCAAGCGCTGAACGAAGGCCGGGCGGTGAACGCCACCCACACGCTGGCGGTGGGTTGCTACTGCCCATGGCCGGCGCAGATGAAGTAAGGCCATTACTGACTTTTCCAGGACCGCGATGCCCGGCACAGGAGGCCTGTGCTACACGTTTGCAGCCCACACGGGCGGCAATCCCGAAAGAACAAGGAGTCACCATGAAACGCGTCCTGACCGCACTTGCCTTGCTGATCGTCATGCTCGTCGCCGGGGGTGGCTGGTATGTGTACAGCAAGCAACCGACGCGTCAGGGCCAGGTGGCGTTGCAGCACCTGCAAGGCTCGGTGACCGTGCGCTACGACGAGCGCGGCGTGCCGCATATCCGTGCCGAAAACGAAACCGACCTCTACCGCGCCCTCGGCTACGTGCACGCCCAGGACCGACTGTTCCAGATGGAAGCCATGCGGCGCCTGGCCCGTGGCGAGTTGGCCGAAGTCCTCGGCCCGAAACTGCTCGACACCGACAAACTGTTTCGCAGCCTGCGCATTCGCGAACGGGCCGAAAGCTACGTGGCCGCGCTGGATCGTCAGTCGCCTGCATGGAAGGCCCTGCAAGCCTATCTGGACGGCATCAATCAATATCAGGGCAGCCACGCTGCGCCGGTAGAGTTCGACGTGCTGGGGATCCCCAAGCGCCCTTTCACCGCCGAAGATAGCATCAGCATCGCCGGTTACATGGCCTACAGCTTCGCCGCGGCATTTCGCACCGAACCCTTGCTGACTTATGTGCGTGACCAGCTGGGCGCCGAGTACCTGACTATCTTCGATCTCGACTGGCAGCCCCAAGGCGTACTGGCCAAAGGGCGCGCCAACCCTGCTCCCGCCCTCACCACCCATGACTGGAAGGACCTGAACGCCCTCGCCCGCCTGAGCGAGCAGGCTCTGGCCGACAATGGCCTGCCGCAATTCGAAGGCAGCAATGCCTGGGTGATTTCCGGCAACCACAGCAAAAGCGGCAAGCCGCTGCTGGCCGGTGACCCGCACATTCGCTTCTCGGTGCCGTCGGTGTGGTACGAAGCGCACCTGTCGGCGCCGGGCTTCGAGCTTTATGGTTACCATCAGGCGCTGGTGCCGTTTGCATTCCTCGGCCACAACCTGGACTTCGGCTGGAGCCTGACAATGTTCCAGAACGACGATCTGGACCTGATCGCCGAGAAGGTCAATCCGGACAACCCGAACCAGGTCTGGTATCGCGGTAAATGGGTCGACATGATCAACACCGAACAACAGATCGCGGTGAAAGGCCAGTCAGCGGTCACGCTGACCCTGCGCCAGTCGCCCCACGGCCCGATCGTCAACGATGCGCTCGGCACCGCCGCCGGCAAGACGCCGGTGGCCATGTGGTGGGCCTTTCTCGAAACCCCGAATCCGATCCTCGACGGCTTCTACCAGCTCAACCGCGCCGACACCCTGACCAAGGCCCGCGCCGCATCGGCCAAGGTTCAGGCACCGGGGCTGAACATCGTCTACGCCAATGCCAAAGGCGACATCGGTTGGTGGGCCTCGGCGCTGTTGCCCAAACGCCCGGCCGGGGTGAAGCCCGGTTTTATCCTCGACGGCAGCACCCCTCAGGCGGACAAGGAAGGTTTTTACCCGTTCAGTGCCAACCCGCAGGAAGAGAACCCGGCGCGAGGCTACATCGTCTCGGCCAACTTCCAACCGGTGTCGCCCACCGGCATGGAGATTCCCGGTTACTACAACCTCGCCGATCGCGGGCAGCAGCTCAATCGCCAGCTCAGCGACAAGAATGTGAAATGGGACAACGAGGCCAACCAGAAACTGCAACTGGGCACCACTACCGCTTACGGTCCGCGTTTGCTCGCGCCGTTGTTGCCGGTGTTGCGTGAAGTGGTGAGCGATCCGGCCGAGCTCAGACGGGTGGAGCAATTGGCGCAATGGAGCGGCGATTACCCGCTGGACTCCATCAGCGCCACGCTGTTCAACCAGTTCCTGTTCAACCTCGCCGACGCGACGTTGCACGATGAACTGGGCAATGACTTCTTCGAAACGCTGCTCCCGACCCGGGTAATCGATGCCGCGCTGCCGCGCCTGGCGGCCTGCGCCGATTCACCCTGGTGGGACAACCGCAACACCCCGGGCAAGGAAACCCGCGCCGACACGGTCAAGGTGGCCTGGCAAGCGAGCATGGCTCACCTCAAGACCACCCTGGGCGCCGACGTTGCGCAATGGCAGTGGGGCAAGGCGCACACCCTGACCCACGGTCATCCGCTGGGGATGCAAAAGCCGCTGGAGCGGATCTTCAACGTCGGGCCGTTCGCGGCGCCCGGCACCCACGAAGTGCCGAATAACCTCTCGGCCAAGATCGGCCCGGCGCCATGGCCCGTGACCTACGGCCCGTCGACACGGCGCCTGATCGACTTCGCCGACCCGGCCCACAGCCTGACCATCAACCCGGTCGGCCAGAGCGGCGTACCGTTCGACAGCCACTATGACGATCAGGCCGAGGCGTTCATCGAAGGGGTTTACTACCAGGCGAACTTCAATGACGAAGAAGTGACGGCCAATACCCGCAGCACCTTGAAACTGTTGCCGGCGCGGTAGATTTTTGCCGGTCAGGCTGACGCTTTCGCTGCAAAATTCTGAGCCATAAAGTCAAAAGATCGCAGCCTGCGGCAGCTCCTACGGGATTCACATTCCACTGTAGGAGCTGCCGCAGGCTGCGATCTTTTGATCCACAGCGTTTAAGCCGCTTCAGGCGCCTGCGTCCGGCGTACTTCCGGTTGCTTCCAGGAGTCGGCGGCGGCTTCCTCGATGGCCTGCTGAATCGCACGCTTGCGAATTTCTTCGGCTCGACGGCTGAAGAACCAGACCAGGAACGTCACCAGCGACACCGCCAGCAGAATCAGACTGGCCACGGCATTGATCTCGGGCTTCACGCCCAGGCGCACCGCCGAGAACACTTCCATCGGCAGGGTCGTGGAGCCTGGCCCCGAGACGAAGCTCGCCAGCACCAAATCATCCAGGGACAACGCGAACGACATCATGCCCCCCGCCGCCAGCGACGGCGCGATCATCGGAATGGTGATCAG
>NZ_JAAUOE010000126.1 GCF_017114915.1 Pseudomonas frederiksbergensis | reverse complement strand
TCGACCGGATACGTTGAGGTATAGGCGGCGTATTGAGGTTGTCAGGCGGCCTCATTAAAAACCTGGCAAAATGATTTAAATGCCGAATATCCAATGGCAATGGCTGCTTAAGTGTAGCCACGTTTAATTAACCTTACCTGCGAGATTAATTAAACGACAACGAGCAGGATAGTTTAGTTCCTGTGCTCGGTGGGAACTAAGCGAACCTTTAAACGGAGCTAGTCATGAGAAATCCTGTCTATTGGAGTTTTTAATGGCGAAATTAAAAAATAGACTATGTACGTAGAAACCTATGCTGAAATATCCAGG
>NZ_JAAUOE010000125.1 GCF_017114915.1 Pseudomonas frederiksbergensis | reverse complement strand
CGCCAGAATCCGCCGGCTTGTGCGCTTTGGGTACGGGTTTTATCGTTTCCTGGTCACTGAAAAACAGTGATCGGGTTTGGTAGCCCGTACATGAGATTTGCACAGCATCACCATTCGCGGCGTTTTTTCGTCTCGGCTTTATGGTGGTCATGCACAGGGCACCTTCGGGTGCGCCGGCCTCCTCATGTCCCGGTCTACCAACCTGCGCATGGCCGCCCCCCTTCGTTTGGTAGCGAGGTTGGATGGCTCCTTACTTACGGCATGAGGAGTTTTATCTATGTTCAAACCTACACCCAATCCACCGATCACAGACCCGGCATCCCCCTACGAATCCCTC
>NZ_JAAUOE010000124.1 GCF_017114915.1 Pseudomonas frederiksbergensis | reverse complement strand
GTCGCGGAACATCTGAATGGTCTTGCCGCCAAAACTGTCCGGCAGGTCATCGGCGGACACCCCGCCGATGAGAAACTCGGCGGTTTTGCGCGGTTCCAGGCTGCGCAGCCAGGCACCCACTTCATTGACCAGACCGAGGCCGACCGAGTTGGCGGTGATCTTGCGTTGCAGAATCCAGTCCAGCGCTTCAGGGATGGCGACGATGTCGGTCAACAGGTTGTGCATTTCCAGTACGTCGACGTTGCGCTCGCGCATTTTGGTAACGAAGTCGAAGTGGTCGCGCTTGGCCTGGGCGACCCACAGCACGTCGTCGAACAGCAGTTCATCGCAGTTGTTCGGGG
>NZ_JAAUOE010000123.1 GCF_017114915.1 Pseudomonas frederiksbergensis | reverse complement strand
CCGAGGAAGTCGCGGAACATCTGAATGGTCTTGCCGCCGAAACTGTCCGGCAGGTCATCGGCGGAAACCCCGCCGATGAGGAATTCGGCGATCTTGCGTGGCTCCAGGCTACGCAGCCAGGCCCCCACTTCATGGACCAGGCCGAGGCCGACCGAGTTGGCGGTGATCTTGCGTTCCAGAATCCAGTCCAGCGCTTCAGGGATGGCGACGATGTCGGTCAGCAGGTTGTGCATTTCCAGCACGTCGACACCACGCTCGCGCATCTTGGTGACGAAGTCGAAGTGATCGCGTTTGGCTTGGGCGACCCACAGCACATCATCGAACAGCAGTTCATCGCAGTTGTTCGGGGTCAGCCGCTGGTGGGCCAGGCC
>NZ_JAAUOE010000122.1 GCF_017114915.1 Pseudomonas frederiksbergensis | reverse complement strand
CTGCCGGCGTTGCCCGCCAGGTCGCTGATCCCGGTGTTGTCCAGGGTGATCAGGTTGGTCGTGTCGTTGATGCTCGCCGAAGGGGTGAAGGTCGCCGTCCAGGTGATGCCGCCGTCGCTGCTGCTCACCGCCGTGAGTGTACCGTTGGCAATCGTCAGGTCCGCGTTGGTGAAACCGCTGACCGCTTCGTTGAAGGTGATGGTCACCAGCGAGGTTTCGCCGATTCTCAGCGCCGTGTCCGCGACCACGATGGTGGCTGTCGGGCGTACGGTGTCGATCGCATAGTTATTGGAGTCGGTGGTGCCAGTGCCCACGTTACCGCTGGCGACAGCCTGCACGCCGGTGTTGTCCAGGGTGATCAGGTTGGTCGT
>NZ_JAAUOE010000121.1 GCF_017114915.1 Pseudomonas frederiksbergensis | reverse complement strand
TTCGGGGCGACGATGAACATGGTGCTGGGGCGACGGGGTTTATCGGTGTGAGGCGCCGGGGGATCGAGGTAGTAATCGAGGGCGCGTTTGATGGCTTCGCGGTCTTTGAGTAATTCTTCGGCGCGCGAGGCTTCGGCGTTGGTTTTGTTGAAATTCGAATCAGAATCATCGTTTTCCATTTGTAGCTCCTAATCTCAATTGGAGCCATCACTTGCCATTATGGTCGTGAGGCTTTCGCCTGCGTTTCGGGGATCTCACGCCCGGTCGCTGAATTTGCAGCGACAGCCAAAGACTAGAGAGCCCGCTTCCGACGGACAACCTGAAAGATGCGTGGGAAAGATCTGCGCGCCGAGACATCAATTAAACATTCAAAAGCGGAACGCGGAGCGTCCCTGGCGGC
>NZ_JAAUOE010000120.1 GCF_017114915.1 Pseudomonas frederiksbergensis | reverse complement strand
GCCCGCTCCTACAGGTTCCGCGGCTTAACTGACTGGCATCAAGGCAAGCCCCCTGGCCTCACAGCGCACCATCCAGACGCAAGGATCTGATGGCGCCCGTTTTCGTGCACAAATCCCGCTTTGCCATTTCTTGAATCACCTTTTAAAACGCTTGTTCGGGACTCTGGTTCGGAAATTGCTACTTTTAATAGGTCTTACGCTTTCCAGTAACAGTACTTCTGCGCCACAAGCGCTCATATTGGTTCTTAGGGATTTGAATAATGAAAAAAGCATTGCTGACCCTTTCTGCACTGGCGTTGTGCATGGCTGCCGGCTCCGCACTGGCAAAGGAATACAAAGAATTGCGTTTTGGCGTTGACCCTTCCTACGCGCCGTTCGAGTCCAAAGCAGCCGACGGCAGCCTGGTAGGCTTCGACATCGACCTGGGCAATGCGATCTGCGCCGAGCTGA
>NZ_JAAUOE010000012.1 GCF_017114915.1 Pseudomonas frederiksbergensis | reverse complement strand
TTCGAGGCGTTGAACGAGTAGATCACCAGAATCAGCATCGGCAGGTAGATAAACGACAGGCCGAAAATCAGCATGAACTTTGAAAATCCGAAGCGTTTCATCCCCGTCCCTCCATCTCTTTGGCCTGGCTACGGTTGAACAGCAGAATCGGCACAATCAGGATCGCCAGCATCACCACCGCCAGGGCGGACGCCACCGGCCAATCGCGGTTGTTGAAGAACTCCTGCCACAGCACGCGGCCGATCATCAGGGTTTCCGGGCCACCCAACAGTTCCGGAATCACGAACTCTCCGACCACTGGAATGAACACCAGCATGCAGCCTGCGATGATGCCGTTCTTGGCCAGCGGCACGGTGATTTTCCAGAAGTTGTTGAAGTTGCTCGAACCCAGATCCGACGCGGCTTCCAGCAGACTGCCATCGTGCTTGACCAGGTTGGCGTACAGCGGCAGCACCATGAACGGCAAGTAGGCGTAAACCACGCCGATGTAGACGGCGGTGTTGGTGTTGAGGATCTCGATCGGCTGCGACGTCAGCCCGGTCCACATCAGGAACGCATTGAGTAAACCGTTGTTGCTGAGGATGCCCATCCACGCATACACGCGGATCAGGATCGCGGTCCAGGTCGGCATCATGATCAACAGCAGCAGAACGTTTTGCGTTTCCTTGTTGGCCTTGGTGATCGCGTAGGCCATCGGGAAACCGATCACCAGGCACATCAGCGTGCTTAAAAACGCGACCTTCAACGAGCCAAAGTAGGCCGAGATGTACAGCTCATCTGCGGTCAGCAGCGAGTAGTTACCCAGGTTCAGCAGCAGCTGAAATTTCTGTTCGGCGAAGGTGTAAATCTCGGAGTAGGGCGGAATGGCCAGGGCCGCTTCCGAGAAGCTGATCTTCATCACCAGGAAGAACGGCAACAGGAAAAACAGGCACAGCCACAGGAACGGAATACCGATGACCAGTTTGCGGCCGCTGGGCACCAGGCGCAGGAACTGCTGATTGAAGGTTCTCATGAGCGCAGTACCACGCCGCTGTCGTCTTCCCACCACACGTAGACCTGATCGTCCCAGGTCGGGCGTGCGCCACGGCGTTCGGCGTTGGCCATGAACGACTGGACGATCTTGCCGCCGGGCAGCGCCACGTAAAACACCGAGTGGCCGCCGAGGTAAGCGATGTCATGCACCTTGCCCTCGGACCAGTTGTAACGGGTATCGGGCTTGAGGGTGCTGACCAGCATTTTTTCCGGGCGGATGGCGTAGGTGATCGACTTGTCCTGCACCGAGGTGCTCACGCCGTGGCCGACGTAAATCTTCTGCGCAAGGTCCGGGCTGTGAATGATAGCGTGACCTTCCAGGTCTTCCACAACGGTGCCGTCGAAGGCGTTCACGTTGCCGATGAACTCGCAGACCATGCGGCTGACCGGTGCCTCATAAATGTCCACCGGGCTGCCGATCTGGGCGATCCAGCCCAGGTGCATGATCGCGATGCGCTCGGCCATGGTCATGGCTTCTTCCTGGTCGTGGGTCACCATCACGCAGGTCACGCCGACCCGCTCAATGATTTCCACCAGCTCCAGTTGCATCTGTGAACGCAGCTTTTTATCCAGTGCGCCCATCGGTTCATCGAGCAGTAACAGCTTCGGTCGCTTGGCCAACGAACGCGCCAGCGCCACCCGCTGACGCTGACCGCCGGACAACTGATGGGGTTTGCGTTTGGCGTATTGGGTCATGTGCACCAGGCGCAGCATTTCTTCGACACGGGCGTCGATTTCGCTGGCGGGCAAACGGTCCTGCTTGAGGCCGAAGGCGATGTTCTGCGCCACGGTCATGTGCGGGAACAAGGCGTAGGACTGGAACATCATGTTGATCGGCCGTTCGTAGGGCGGCATATCAGTGATGTCGACACCATCGAGCAGAATGCGTCCTTCGGTCGGGCGCTCGAAGCCGGCGAGCATGCGCAGCAACGTCGATTTACCCGAGCCGGAGCCACCGAGCAGGGCGAAGATTTCCCCTTGATGGATCTCCAGGGACACATCGTCCACGGCGGTGGTTTCGTCGAATTTCTTGGTGACGCGGTCGACTTTCACCAACACCTTTTTCGGTGCCTGGTGACCTTCAAGAGCCTTCCTGTAGATGCTGGAGGCGTTTGCCATATGAAACTCCCAACAGGTTTCAGTCGTCGGGCCAACGCGGCCTGACTTAAGAGTGGATTGCAAACCCGGGCCGGACGATGCGCTGCGCTCGGGCTTATTCGGCACCGCCGTCCTGGCTGCCTGGTCGTGCTTGTTGTTATTGCGGTTCATCTATTTCGTGAGCGACCGGCGCGCAAAGGCGCACCCGCCGGCCTCACGGGGGCAGTCAATCGTTAATCAGTCGTGTTTGAAGTCAGCGCGAATGACGCAGCGCCGCCCGTTGTCGGCACGCCTGGCCAAACGCCTGGAAAATACTCAAGTAGGGAGGGTTGCTCAGCACCTGCCATTCCGGGTGCCATTGCACGCCGAGAGCAAATGCCTTGCTGTGCTCGACGGAAATCGCCTCGATCAAGCCGTCCGGCGCGAGCGCTTCGGCACGCAAGCCAGGCGCGAGTCGGTCGATGCCCTGGCTGTGAATCGAATTGACCTGGAACACGGGCGGCAGGCCCAGCGCTTCGAACACACCACCCGGTTGCACCGTCACGGCATGGGTCGGTGCGTATTGCACGGCGATGTCCGGATGATCCGCTTCGCGGTGATCGAGATAGTCGGGCAGTTCGTGCACCTTCTGATGCAGGCTGCCGCCGAACGCCACGTTCATTTCCTGAAACCCCCGGCAGATGCCCAGCACCGGAACACCGGCGGCAATCGCCGCACGCACTAAGGGCAGGGTGGTGGCGTCCCGTTGCGGATCGTGATCCGTACCGGGAGCGCTGGCCGGGCCTTGATAGTGGAAGGGTTCCACATTCGACGGCGAGCCGGTCAGCAGCAGACCGTCCAGCTGCGCAAGCAGCTCATCGGTTTCAGTGAGTTCCGCCAGGGAAGGAATGACCACCGGCAGCCCCAAAGCCGCGACGCTGACAGCACGCAAATACTTGTCGCCGCTGACGTGGTAGGGGTGCAGGCCAATCTGTTTGACGCACGCAGTAACGCCGATCAATGGCTTGAATGCCATTTTTATCACCTCGAAGTTTCACACTTGAACGAGCTTTTCCGGAGCTTAGCCTTGTTGATTTTAATTAACAACTCTCATGTAAAAAATTCTAAACGCAGAGCGTCCGGTGCTGAGGATCTACGCGGTTCGCAAGCCTGATCTGGCACTGTGACGCCCAAAAAAGGCCAGAAAATAAAGGATGAAAGGCCGGATGTTCGCTATTGACTTCACTTTGCCGTTCGGGTTGACTGGCCCTCGCAAGTGAAGTGAACATAATAATTAACAGCTAATAGGTGCATCATGTCGGTCCCTCTGCGTGCCGTTCAACTCAACGAAGCAAACGCATTCCTTAAGAAACATCCCGAGGTTTTGTACGTCGACCTTCTGATTGCGGATATGAACGGCGTGGTGCGCGGCAAGCGCATCGAGCGCACCAGTCTTCACAAGGTCTACGAAAAAGGCATTAACCTGCCGGCGTCACTGTTTGCCCTGGACATCAACGGCTCTACGGTGGAAAGCACCGGCCTGGGTCTGGACATCGGCGACTCGGACCGCATCTGCTACCCCATCCCCGATACCCTCAGCATTGAACCCTGGCAGAAGCGCCCGACCGCGCAACTGCTGATGACCATGCACGAACTCGAAGGTGAACCTTTCTTCGCCGACCCACGCGAAGTGCTGCGTCAGGTGGTGAGCAAGTTCGATGACATGGGCCTGACCATCTGCGCGGCGTTCGAACTGGAGTTCTACCTGATCGACCAGGACAACGTGAACGGTCGTCCGCAGTCGCCACGCTCGCCGGTCTCCGGCAAGCGTCCGCACTCGACTCAGGTGTACCTGATCGACGATCTGGACGAATACGTCGACTGCCTGCAAGACATCCTCGAAGGCGCGAAAGAGCAGGGCATCCCGGCGGACGCGATCGTCAAGGAAAGCGCCCCGGCGCAGTTCGAAGTGAACCTGCATCACGTCTGCGACCCTATAAAAGCCTGCGACTACGCGGTGCTGCTCAAGCGTCTGGTGAAGAACATCGCCTACGACCACGAGATGGACACCACCTTCATGGCCAAGCCGTATCCGGGCCAGGCGGGCAACGGTTTGCACGTGCACATTTCGATTCTCGACAAGCAAGGCAATAACATTTTCGCCAGCGAGGATCCCGAGCAGAACGCCGCACTGCGACATGCGATCGGCGGTGTGCTCGAGACCCTGCCGGCGCAGATGGCCTTCCTCTGCCCGAACGTCAACTCGTACCGGCGTTTCGGTGCGCAGTTCTACGTGCCGAACTCGCCCAGCTGGGGCATCGACAACCGTACCGTGGCGGTGCGCGTGCCCACCGGTTCGGCGGACGCCGTGCGCATCGAACACCGAGTCGCCGGCGCCGATGCCAACCCGTACCTGCTGATGGCCTCGGTATTGGCCGGTATTCACCACGGCCTGACCAACGAAATCGAGCCGGGTGCACCGGTGGAAGGCAACAGCTACGAGCAGAACGAGCAAAGCCTGCCGAACAACCTGCGCGATGCCCTGCGCGAGCTGGACGACAGCGAAGTCATGGCGCGCTACATCGACCCGCTGTACATCGACGTGTTCGTGGCGTGCAAGGAAAGCGAACTGGCGGAGTTCGAAAACTCCATCTCCGACCTTGAGTACAACTGGTACTTGCACACGGTTTGATGGGGCAATACCCGATTCAATGGCGGATGAATGCCCCCTGTAGGGCGTCAGCCTGACGATTACTTTTTCCTCTGCGTCGAGTCACAACCATGACAAACACTCGCAGCGACTGGGAACAACGCTTCCAGTCCTTGACACTAGAAGGCCGCGCATTCATCGACGGCCAATACCGCCCGGCACTCAGCGGCGACACCTTCGAATGCATCAGCCCGGTGGACGGTCGCTTCCTGGCAAACATCGCCAGCACCGACGAAGCCGACGCCAATGCGGCAGTCGCCGTTGCGCGTCGCACATTTGAATCCGGCATCTGGGCGCGGTTGGCCCCCGCAGAGCGCAAGCGCATTTTGATTCGTTTCGCGGACTTGATTCTGGCCAACCAGCAAGAACTGGCGCTGCTGGAAACCCTCGACATGGGTAAACCCATCAGCGACTCCATGGGCATCGACATTCCAGCGACCGCCAACGCGATCCGCTGGAGCGCCGAGGCCATCGACAAGATCTACGACGAAGTCGCCGCCACACCCCACGACCAATTGGGCCTGATCACCCGCGAGCCCGCAGGCGTGGTCGCCGCCATCGTGCCGTGGAATTTCCCGCTGATCATGGCCAGCTGGAAGTTCGCCCCGGCGCTGGCGGCGGGCAACTCGTTCATCCTCAAACCGTCGGAAAAGTCGCCACTGACCGCGATCCGCATCGCGCAACTGGCCCTCGACGCCGGCATTCCCAAAGGCGTGTTCAACGTCCTGCCGGGCTTCGGTCACACCGTCGGCAAGGCGCTGGCGTTGCACATGGACGTCGACGTACTGGCCTTCACCGGCTCGACCGCGATTGCCAAGCAACTGATGATCTACGCCGGGCAAAGCAACATGAAACGCGTGTGGCTGGAGGCGGGCGGCAAGAGCCCGAACGTGGTGTTCGCCGATGCCCCGGACTTGCGCGCAGCCGCCCGAGCGGCGGCCAGCGCAATCGCCTTCAACCAGGGCGAAGTCTGCACCGCCGGCTCGCGTTTGCTGGTGGAGCGCTCGATCCGCGAGCAGTTCATTCCATTGCTGGTGGAAGCGTTGCAAGCGTGGAAACCGGGGCATGCACTGGATCCCGAAACCACTGTCGGCGCAGTCGTCGATCAGCGCCAATTGGAATCGGTGTTGCGCTATATCCAGGTCGGCAAAGACCAGGGCGCGCAACTGATCGCTGGCGGTAATCGCACCCTCGAAGGCACCGGTGGCCTGTACGTGGAACCGGCGATTTTCGACGGCGTGACCAACGCCATGACCATCGCCCGGGAAGAAATCTTTGGCCCGGTGCTGTCGCTGATCACCTTCGACACCGCTGAACAAGCGCTGCAGATCGCCAACGACAGCATCTTCGGCCTCGCCGCCGGCGTGTGGACCAGCAACCTCAGCAAGGCTCACACCTTCGCCCGCGGCTTGCGCGCCGGCAGTGTCTGGGTCAACCAGTACGACGGCGGCGACATGACCGCGCCGTTCGGCGGGTTCAAGCAGTCGGGTAACGGTCGGGACAAATCGCTGCATGCGTTCGACAAATACACCGAACTCAAAGCGACCTGGATCAAGCTCTAACACTTTTACAGCGGCGGTCGTCGGCGCGTGCCGACGGCCCTCGGAGAAATTTATGCAGCAAACTCATGTAAACAGCTACTACGCCGCGACCCGCAACCAGACCGGCGATTACCCGATGCTTGAAGAGCTGGTGGAATGCGACGTCTGCGTGATCGGCGCCGGCTATACCGGGCTGTCCTCGGCGCTGTTCCTCAGCGAAGCGGGCTACAGCGTCACCGTACTCGAAGCCGCCAAAGTCGGCTTCGGCGCCAGCGGCCGCAACGGCGGTCAACTGGTCAACTCCTACAGCCGCGACGTCGATGTGATCGAAGAGCGTTATGGCGAGAAATCCGCCGAAGTGCTCGGCAGCATGATCTTCGAAGGCGCCGACATCATCCGTTCGCGCATCAAGGAATACGACATTAAATGCGACTACCGCCCCGGCGGCATCTTCGCGGCGCTGAACAAGAAACAACTCAAAGGCTTGGCTGAGCAGAAAAGCAGCTGGGAACGTTATGGCAACAAGAACCTGAAAATGCTCGACGCGGCTGACATCAAGCGCGAAGTGGGCAGCGACAACTACGTCGGCGGCCTGCTGGACATGCAGGGCGGCCACATCCACCCGCTGAACCTGGCCCTGGGTGAAGCCGCCGCGATCATCCGTCTGGGCGGCAAAATCTACGAGCAATCCGCCGCCGTGGACATCACCTACGGCGAGCCGATCACCGTGCGCACCGCCAAAGGCGTGGTGCGGGCCAAGTACCTGTTGATCGCTGGCAACGCTTACCT
The DNA here is from genome assembly GCF_017114915.1 of Pseudomonas frederiksbergensis. Classification (GTDB taxonomy): domain Bacteria; phylum Pseudomonadota; class Gammaproteobacteria; order Pseudomonadales; family Pseudomonadaceae; genus Aquipseudomonas; species Aquipseudomonas frederiksbergensis_I. Next base: position 126,973 of record NZ_JAAUOE010000012.1, on the reverse strand, counting down.
GCCGCAAGACCTCGACAACCGCGTGACCCGCAAAAGCATGCCCTGCGGTTCGCAAATCGTCGTCACCGAGCCGTTGTCCGAAAAAGTCGCCCGCAGCCTGATCAGCAACAACTACTGCGTCGAAGACTGCAACTACCTGCTCGACTACTACCGCCTCACCGCCGATAACCGCCTGCTGTATGGCGGCGGCGTGGTGTACGGCGCTCGCGAGCCGGACGACATCGAACAACTGATCCGCCCGAAAATCCTCAAGACCTTCCCGCAACTCAAGAACGTGAAAATCGACTACCGCTGGACCGGCAACTTCCTGCTGACCATGTCGCGCATGCCGCAATTCGGTCGCATCGAAAAAAACGCCTACTACATGCAAGGCTACAGCGGTCACGGCGTCACCTGCTCACACCTGGCCGGCAAACTGATCTCGGAAATGATCCGCGGCGACGCCGAACGCTTCGATGCTTTCGCGTCCTTGCCACACATGCCCATGCTCGGCGGCCGTACCTTCCAGGCCCCGCTCACTGCCATGGGCGCGGCGTATTACGCGCTGCGTGACCGATTCGGTATCTGAGCCTGACGCAATCCCTGTAGGAGCCGAGCTTGCTCGCGAAGACGGCAGACCAGTCAACATCAATGTTGCCTGAAACACCGCCATCGCGAGCAGGATCGCTCCCACAATTCCCGCACCATCAGCTTTTGTGCCAGCCGTTTATCGAACCTGCTGAGCAACACCCACAAACGTGATTTAATAGCCGCCTTCCACGGTTCCGGGACGGGAAACGGCGTAATCCGCGGCCACCAGTCGCCCGCCACCCACCCCCATTACCCCTTAAGTAGTGCTCACATAAGGCTGTCATGGACACGGGCTCACGACTCAAATTAGTACGCGAAAGCTACAAACTGTCCCAGCGCGAGCTGGCCCGGCGTAGCGGCGTCACCAATGCCACCATCTCCCTGATCGAACAGAATCGCGTCAGTCCCTCCGTCAGCTCCCTCAAAAAACTGCTCGAAGGCATCCCCATGTCCTTGGCGGACTTCTTTACCTTTGATCAGCCGCCCCGCGAGCATCAATACGTGTTCCGCGCCAATGAACAGCCGGACCTCGGGCGTCATGGGCTGCGGTTGTTGCTGATCGGCGCTTCGGTGCCGAGTCGGCAGATGCGGCTTTTGCGCGAGCAGTACGCACCTGGGGCGAGTTCGGGGGAAGAGCCGATTGTGCATGCTGAGGGGGAGGAGTGTGGGCTGGTTACCCGTGGCACGGTTGAGCTGACGGTGGATGGGCAGGTGAGCGTGTTGAATGCCGGGGATGGGTATTACTTTCCGACGACGTTGCCGCATCGGTTTCGGAATATTGGGGCGGATGAAGCGGAAATCATCAGCGCCAACACCCCGGCTAACTTCTAATCTCCTTGCGCATTCGCATTGGGCGCGGGGTTGCCCGAGATTTTCCTCATTGGCTTGCGGTTGGAGTGTTGTTTGCTGTCTTTGCGGCGGCGGTTTTTGTTTTTAGTTGTTGTGTTTGGAAGCCAGGTTGCAGGCGGTAGTTAGTTTGGCTGGATTATGATGGCTATGAGGTTCTGGCATCGTTAAGCTTGGTTTGCCGCGATTGATAAAAGTCCAATTCCAGTTCAGGTGTTGGACTTTTTGTTTTTACGGCTCAAAAAGATTTCAATGTTCGATCGAGTATGCTGGCTTCCAATCCTGAAGATCTCTATTGCGATAGTTTTTTTGATAAATCGTTTCTGGGGTTGTGGGGATTATGTGTAGGATAAAAAGAATTGGTGTGTAGGGCTTTTCGGATCGTTGCTCGTTTATGTCATTTGTTAGAGCGAGCCATATTAATGATATGGTTATAATTTTTGGCGTGTGCGCTGATTGTATCGAAGCTCAAAAAAAGCTAGCAGACTGTCTGAGGGGGTATTAATGCGATTGCGAGTTTTCTTTACCGTTTTAGTTTCGGATTTACTAACTGTTATGCTTTCCATGCTTTATGCGGTATTTCTTGCGTGGTTAATAGAGAGAGTGGTCCCTTTAAGCGGGGTTTGTTATTGGCTGGTGCTCGGTGCTTTTTTTGTTTTTTTGTTGTTTATTAATTTTTATTACTGCTCTCCCAGCTATATTGATGTTTCACTTGGGCGCGATCTTAATCCCGAAAGAGACTCTGCTTGGGTTGCGTATTTCGGCGCTTTTATCGGTTCTTTGTTTTGGGTTGCTGTTATCGTTCTGCAAATTGATCAGGTATTTCCGCTGCAAGGCAATCTTTCGTTTGTCGTTAGTGCGGCGATTTTTATGTTGGTTTTTGTCTGCTTATGCATTTATATAATGAGGCTGCGCCGAAGAAAGTGATGTGCTCGATGATGTGGATTATTCTAAAGTTGTTTCTTTTGCTATGTTTTTTATTGTGATTGCATCGACCAGGGCTTCAAAGGTCAGTGCCAGTTTCCCCATTTGTCTGTATGCTCGCTCATAGTTGATAGGGTCTTTTCTAAAAAGCTCAAGTGTATCGTTTTTACGCACTAAACTCATTACGCCGAAAGCTGATAGTCCTAAATCCACAGAGTAATAGGTAGTGTTGCCAATTTTAGTGTTTTCGGCTAGGTGTTGATATGTTTTTCTAATTGGCCCTACTGTGCTGGGTGCGTCAGGTCCGTTGTGTATATTTCCTGCGCTTTCATAAATATTATTAGCGCCATGCGCAACGTAGGTTAATCCGCTGGCTAAATTAATACCTCTTGATTTTCCGAGTAATGAAGCACCAGTTTGAACTTGCATTGCTCCCGCTAAAATACCAATGCCATTTTGAGTGTAAAACATCGCTTTGGATGATAATTCGGCATACTCATCTCTGATTTTTTGCAAGCCCTGTCGCGCGCTAATTAAACCTTCATCAACCGCTTGGATAATCTCGTTAGCATAAGATGAAACAATCGAACTAAATTGAAGCTGCAAAAAACTATCGTACAGCTGCATTGCCCCAATAGAGCACCCAAGCGCAACAAGATCGGACGCCGCTTTAGTCACGTCATGAATGTCACAAGTCTCATCACTCATCCTCATTCCCCCAAGAGCTATAAGCGCTTGTGCCCGCCTGAATGTGCGTCCAGTTAATGTCGCGATAGCGAATAGATACCAACTCTTGCGGTTCGGCATCGTTCATATGAATAGCATGAGGAACCTGAAGGCTGATATGTGCAATTCTCGCCCCCGTAAGCCGTATCGAATAATATTTGTCCTGGCCACCCGCTGGCGAAGTTCGATAGAAGTTGATGGTGCACTCCACCTCTTCGCGCTCATGAAGTGCACTGGCCAGCAATGGCGAAGATTTATCGATGTTCTTGGTAATCATGACCGGCAGGTGCCTGCCGCGATCACCTGAAATTCCGCCGTTATTACCTGTGATCATGTTGTGCGAATACGCCAGCACCATGATTTCGTCTTCATGACCGATCTGGCATTTGTTACCGATAGAACTCTGGCCAGAACAGCCAGCGGAAATCAAACCTTGGCGTTTACCGGTAATGCTCATGTAACCGTGACTAGCCATGCATGCCACTCCCTTTAGTTAGCTGATCGCTCTATTTAAAGCGTAACAGGTGCTCTATCGGGAGGATTATGGCGTGGTTCAGAGTCTGAAAGAGTTCAGACTCTTCTTACAGCGAATAAAGAAAGCAGTGATGGAAGAACCCTACATCACTGCGCAATGAAGTCCCGAACCGCTCGAATAGTCCCTGTCGGCGCTTCTTCCATCCGCCGATGGCCAGCACCGGCATCGTCAGCCGCGTCGCCATCGAAGCCTTGTTCTCCACGGAACCGCAAAAGCGACCAGACGTACCTGACCTTTGAGAATATTGCGCATCAATGATGGTATTTTGAGTTTCGAACGGCTTATGCTGTTCGAAACCACTTCATCAGGGAAGAAATTATGAAAAAGGCGACACTGGCGCTGGTACTGGCCCTCATGCTTAACGGTTGCGCGACCTCGCACTACACGACCGGTAGAGACTTTCCGTCAGCGAACGTCCCTAGCATTGTCAAAGGAAAAACTACGGCAAACGACCTCAAAATGCTTTTTGGCGAGCCCTTCGCCAAGAGTCCGGTAAGCGATACTGATGAAAAGTGGGTCTACACCTACTCAAATGGCTCTGCTCATGCTCAGAGCTATGTAGTTACCATGAAAGTTACCACCACTGGTACGCAGAAAACTTTGGACGTGCTGATGCGCAACGATACTGTAATCAACTATACCTTCACTGAAGGGCCTGCTCCTGGCAGTACCACGGCGACAGAATAGTTTCCGAGGGGAATGGGTCTGTTGTCTGCTAAGTAGGTAATAAAAAACCCGCAACAATGCGGGTTTTTTACGGCTGAAATGTGGTCGCAGGCCTTAAGGCGTATCAAACCCTCGCTGCTCAATCACCCGAAACACATCGCTCACGTCCTGGACCATGATCCGCGCGATATTGGTGACGGTGTTGATGTCGTTTTCGGCGTAGTCGGGGAGGCTGGTGCAGGCCATGAGGTTGAGGTATTTGAGGACGGCGTTGAGGCGTTCGCTGAGGCAGTTGTGGAGTTCGCGCAGTGGGGCGTCGGCGTCGATAAGGAGGACGGGGTGGTCGGTGGCGAAGTGGGACATGGGGGTGTAGTGGCGAAGCGGGTTGTTCATTGTCATAGGGTTGAACTCTTCAAAGGAAAATGAAGCGCCACCTTTCTGCTGCGAAACAAATGGGTGGCAGCTATGTGCGGGTTCGCAGACCGGAGAAGAGACAAAACCGGCAGACCCAAGGGTCTCCCACACACAGCCGCCATAAAACGTAACAGCGGCAAATTTTGCCACAGTTGTCATTTAACGGTGTGTGTCATCTTCTGCGGGGCTGCGAAACCCTATCGCTGCATGGGTCAGCGACAGACCCACTCTAGGCACCGATTTTGGTAGCCGCAACCGGGCTGTAGGACGCCCGGATAGTCATTTTGGCGAGGTGGTCTTCCCCGTTCTATGGCATAAACGCAGTAAAACCGGGCGTCGCGGTGTGTCTGAGGAAACGGGCTAGCAGGGTTTGGGGCCGCTTCGCAACCCAGCGGGAGCAAGCTCCCTCGCCACAAAGAGTTTTTTCCTACGGGATTTGCAGATTTCAAAATCCTGGCTTCATGGCAACTTTTCAGAGGTAACAATGGACGCATGGACACTGCATTGGCTGGAAGCCTCGGGGAGCCTTGCCGAACTTCGCTCCGATTTGATCGGTGAGTTTGACGCCGCTTACCAGACGGTCTCTCGTCTGATTCCACCTCCGCGACTTGATGTATTGATTCAGAGGCTCCCTGGCGAAACTATTCCTGAAATGGGCCTTTTGGGGCGAGCTTATCGAAGCAGCATGTTCTCGATGACCCTCGATCCCGATAATCCGAATTTATTGCCAAGCCTGCGCACAGGCACGCTGCATCGGCAAATCGTCCATGAGGTCCATCATTGTTTGCGCATGGCGGGGCCTGGCTACGGTTGGACGTTAGGTGAAGCCTTGGTCAGCGAGGGGCTTGCCGGGCAGTTCGTCCGACATTTGCTGGGCAGCGACCCAGAGCCCTGGGAGCGCGCCGTCACCTGCGCCGATCTTCTTCGTTCCCCGGTAGACCTGAAGACCCTTGAGTCCACGAACTACAATCACGGCGAGTGGTTCTTCGGTTTTGGAGCTCACCCAAAATGGCTTGGCTATACGCTCGGTTATCACATGGTTGGGCGTTGGCTTGCGTCAGTTGGCGAAATCGACGCTTCAACCTGGATCAACGTACCCGCACAAACTATTGTCGCCTCAGCGCTTGAGGAAGGCATTGTGTTGCTCAAGGCCAACGATCGTTAAGGTTTTCAAATCAGGGAGCTTCGAGATGACTCAAACACTGGAACGCGCCATTGCCATCGCCGCCGCGGCGCATGAAGGGCAGGTGGACAAGGGCGGGGCGCCTTACATCCTGCATCCGCTGAAGGTCATGTTGCGGGTGAACACATTGGAAGAGCGCATCGTCGCGGTGTTGCATGATGTGGTCGAGGATTGCGGCATCAGCGTCGATGATCTGCGCAAGGAAGGTTTCAGCGAAGCGGTGCTGACGGCGATTGCGTCATTGACCAAGGTGCCGGGTGAGTCTTACGAGGCGTTCGTCGAGCGTGCGGCGCAGAACCCGATCGGGCGGGTGGTGAAGCTGGCGGATTTGGAGGAGAACAGCGACTTGTCGCGGATTGCCCAGCCGTCCTGGGAGGATCTGGAGCGCGTTGAGAAGTATCGGCGGGCGATGGGGGTTTTGCGTTCGTAGCGGGTGCGGACGTAAGGATCAAAAGATCGCAGCCTTCGGCAGCTCCGGGGGACACGCAGCCTGCGAGCTTTTGACGGTGGGCGGCATTAGTATTTTTCCATTTACCCATCATTCCTCTTGAAAATAATCAGTCTAAAAACCCCGGCCCGGGCTTCAATCGATTTGCTATTCTGAACCTGTAGGTGAAGACGCAGACTGATGCGCAAAGGGATAGCGAGGACGCGTGGGGCGCGCACCCAAGGGTACACGGTTAGAAAGATCTCCGCGCTGAGATCCAGCCCTTATGCCGTGTGAGGCAGAACAGCCCAAAGCAAAAAAACCTGTTCTGTGAGAGGCCCGATAAACCTCGTAAGCCAGAGACCAGCACTGGCCACCTACTCGATTTCCAAAGCCCGCCTTGTGCGGGCTTTTTCGTGTTCGCGATCTGTAGCAGCTGCCGAGCCTGCGAGGCTGCTGCTACAAAGAGTGTGTCGCTTGTCTGATGTGAGCGGCAAAGCCAGACTGATCCGAAGCAATCTCATCGCGCAACGTGAGTTGCGGAATCTCATACGCCCCTGAATTCTGCGCCCGGAAAGCAATTGGCGCGATGTTCCAGAGGTCATCGAGCCGTTGGCCGAGGGCATCACAGGTCGTTGCAAATCTCGCCTCGTCCATTCGGCCGGTTCGATAGATCACGAACGGTGGCAGCACGTCGAAGCCAGGGTAGAACAGTACGCCATGGTGGATGGGGAATAGCACATCATCGATGGGCCCATTGATGCCCCGGGGGCTGTAATGAGATTCCCATCCACCCGCGGTGACGATCAGCATCGCCCGTTTGCCCGCCAGCGTGCCTTCCCCATAGCGGTCGCCCCAGCGCGCATCGGAGTGTTCCCCTACGCCATAGGCAAATCCATAGGCATAGACGCGTTCCACCCAGCCTTTGAGGATTGCCGGCATCGAGAACCACCACAGCGGAAACTGCAGAATGACGGTATCGGCCCAGAGCAGTTTTCCCTGTTCCAGGGCGATGTCCTGTGTTTGCCGGCCTTCTTCGAAGGCGCGCCTGGAATCCAGCGAAGGATCGAACCGTGCATCGGCTGGCCGACCGAGACTGTCGTCGGCGTCCAGAGCGGCTTTCCAGTCCATCGCATACAAATCGGAGACCTGCACCTGGTGGCCGGCCGCCTCCAGGCGTTTGACGGCAAAGTCCTTGAGCGAACCGTTCAATGATTGGGGTTCGGGATGGGCATAAACGAGCAGAACATTCATGGCTGAGTCTCCAATGTCAGAAGCCGGCAGAATCGGACTTTGCCCGGTATATTGGAAATGAATAGTCAATATGCCAGGTATTACCATGAATAATCTGCGACGCCTGGACATCAATTTGCTGCTGACCCTTGATGTCCTGCTCTCGGAACACAACGTGACCCGTGCGGCGCAACGCTTGAATTTGTCGCAACCGTCGGTGAGCGTTCATCTCGCCAAGTTGAGGGACATTTTCGCTGACCCGCTGTTATTGCCAGGGCCACGGGGCATGCGGCCCACGGCCCGGGCCGATGAGTTGCGCGAGCCGTTGCGCCAGGCCCTGGAAGCCCTGGAGCGCGCCGTGTCACCCGCCAGCCCTTTCAACCCGGCCGAGGCGCGGCATACGTGGAATGTCATGGCGTCCGACTACGGCGAGTCGACCATCGTCTTGCCAGCATTGGCCGGGCTACGCTCGGCAGCCCCCGGCACGCGTCTGGCGCTGTTTGACCTGGTTCCGTCACAACTGGCCAGGCAAGCGGAGCAGGGGGCAATCGATCTGGCTTTTCACACCAGCGAAGACGCTCCCCTCGGCTTGCGGCGTCGCGCGTTGTTTACCGAACGCTATGTGTTGGCGGGGCGGGCCGGTCATCCGCGGTTGAAAAAGCCCCCGACACTGGCGCAGTTTTGCGAACTCGATCAAGTGATCGTGTCGCCGGATGGCGGAGGCTTTCAGGGCGTCACCGACAAGGCGCTTGCGCAGGTGGGCCTGACGCGCCGGGTGGTGCTGTCGGTGCCGCATTTCCTGTTTGTCCGCTCTGTGCTGGAAAGCACCGACATGGTCGCGATGTTGCCGTCACGGCTGGTTCGTAATGTGCCGGGGCTGGAGGTGGTCGAGCCACCGCTTGAAGTCCCGGGCTACGAGATGTCGATGCTCTGGCCCGAGCGCGCTCATCGCGACCCTGCGCATCGGTGGTTGCGGGAGTTCATCGTGAATGCGTTGTGATAAACCACAATCCTGTAGGAGCGGGCTTGCCCGCGAAGGCGGTGTGTCAGGCGACATCAATGTTGACTATACCGACGTCGTCGCGGGCAAGCCCGCTCCTACAGCGTCATCGCGCTCAGCGCTGCATGGGTTACGCTGATAGCAACGACGGGAGGAATGCAGTCATGACAGAGCGCCACATGATCCACTCGGAAACGCTGTCGAACGGGTGCAGCATCGAGGTTAAAGCCGAGATATTGAGAGATGGCTCGCTGAAGATGTTTATGGGGGTTTATTGGCCGGACGGCTCGGCCATCGTTGAAGACCAACACCCCTCGCCGCATCTGCTGGACATGGAAGCGGCGATGGAGTGGGCCATTGAAAAAGCGAAAACCATCGGCAACAGCCAGAGAACGCTATAAGGCCCGGCGACAACTGAATCATTGATCGGCTGGAAGGTCGTATCTATGGGTTTGAACGCACGGCGATCGATTCGCCGGTAGCGTCACCTCATCCCCGTAGTTCTGACCTTTTAGGACGTTCAAATGAAGCGCACCGCGATAATGACCCTGACCATTGCAAGTACTCTCCTGCTGGGAGGTTGCTATCCTCACTGGGAAGAGGGAGACAGGTACGATCGGGATCATGATCACCGCCGCGAATACCGTCGGGACCATGACCGAGGCTATTATTACGATGGTCGAGGGTATGACCGGGATTATTATCGCCGTGATGATCGCCGTCGACACCGCGACCGTGACGACAATGACAACCAGGGCGACGATTGACCCTTTCACGCCCGGTTTCAGAGCGGGGTCATTGCCGCTCTGAATTCTCTCCAGAGGAATAACCATGGGATTTCTGACTTGGCATATCGCTCGCCCCCTCGGTCAAAGGCTGATCGCGGCGGGTATCGTCCTGACCGTCATGGCGTTCAATGCCCAGGCACAAATCCCACCTCAAGCGACTCAAGAAATAAACAGCTTGCTGGACTTTGTCGAGCACAGTGAATGCCGGTTTGTGCGCAACGGGAGCGAGTACGCCGGTTCTCAAGCCCGGGCGCATCTGGAGAAGAAGCTGGAGTATCTCGAAGAGAGTGAAGGGGTGAACAGCGCAGAAGACTTCATTGAAATGGCGGCCACCCAAAGCAGCAAGAGTGGCCGCGCCTATGAAGTGCGCTGTCCGGCAGGCATACAACCGGCCAACCTCTGGTTGAAGACCGAGCTACAGCGGCAACGGCAACTTCATTGATTTTTGTCGGGCGCTAGCGCAGCAGATGCACCGCCAGCCCGATCAGACCACACCCCATCAGCACTTCGATGACACCCCGCTTGAAGCGGAACAAGGCAATGGCCGCTGCCATGGCGATCAGCGCCGAAGGCCAGTCCAGATGGCCGCCGAAGCCGTTGGGCCAGAGCACGTGGTAGCCGAAGAAACACGCCAGGTTGAGGATCACGCCGACGACCGCCGCGGTAATCGCGGTCAGCGGTGCGGTAAGCCTGAGTTCGTCGTGTGTCGACTCCACCAATGGGCCGCCAGCGAGGATGAACAGGAACGACGGCAGGAAGGTGAACCAGGTCACCAGCGTGGCGGCGAGGGCACCGGCCAGGAACATTTGATCGGGGCCGAATACCTGCTGAACATAAGCACCGACAAAACCGACGAAGGCCACCACCATGATCAGCGGCCCTGGGGTGGTTTCGCCGAGCGCCAGGCCATCGATCATCTGCGTGGGCGTCAACCAGCCGTAGTGACCGACGGCACCCTGATACACATAAGGCAGCACGGCATAGGCGCCGCCGAACGTCAGCAACGCCGCTTTGGTAAAGAACCAGCCCATCTGGGTCAAGGTGCCGTCCCAGCCGAACAGCGCAGTGAGCATCCCCATCGGCAACACCCACAGGACCGCGCCCACCAGCAACAGGCGCAGTAGTTTGAAACTGTTGAAACGGGCGTGTTCGGGTATCGGGGTGTCGTCGTCGATCAAGGCCGGGCCGAAGGATCTTTTTGCAGCACTGTGGCCTCCGGCCCTGAATTTTTCAGGCGCCAGACGTCCGCCGATGTAACCGATGATCGCGGCGCCCAGCACAATCAACGGGAACGGTACATTGAACACGAAGATCGCCGTGAACGACGCCGCGGCGATGCCCCACAGCCAGTTGTTCTTTAATGCCCGCGAGCCGATCCGATGGGCTGCCTGCACCACAATGGCGGTCACGGCCGGCTTGATCCCATAAAACAGCCCGGCCACCACTGGCACTTCGCCAAAGGCGATGTACACCCAGGACAACACGATCAGGATGAACAGCGACGGCAGCACAAACAGCACGCCGGCAATCAGCCCGCCCCACGTACGGTGCATCAGCCAGCCGATGTAGGTCGCCAGCTGCTGAGCCTCCGGCCCGGGCAGCAACATGCAGTAGTTGAGGGCATGCAGAAAGCGTCGCTCCGAGATCCAGCGTCGGCGCTCCACCAGCTCCTGGTGCATGATCGAGATCTGTCCGGCCGGCCCGCCGAAACTGATGAATCCGAGCTTGAGCCAGAACAGGAACGCTTCCCGCAGGCTAATGGCTGCAGGCTTCGACAAATCCTGTTCGACGGTCGAAGAGGGGGCTTTATTCAACTGGCGATTCAGGCTTTCACGGCGTCCCGAACATTGCCGTCCAGTAAATGCCCGCGTCACTCTTCGGATCCACCGCATAGGCCGCACCCAGTTCGCGAAATTGTGGGTTCATCAGGTTGGCGCAATGGCCCGGGCTGGCTAGCCAGCCATCGACCACCTTGCGTACGGTGTCTTGCCCGGCGGCGATGTTTTCACCGACCTGCTGACCGGCGTACCCCGCCAATTCGGCCCGGTCACCCGGCGTGCGGCCGTCACGGTCCTTGTGATCGAAATAGTTTTGGTTGGCCATGGCCCGGCTGTGGGTTTCGGCCGCAGCTCCCAGTGTGACGTTCCAGGCCAGCGGCGTGGTGGCGGCAAAGGCTAGGGCGCCGCACTGGCGCGCCTGCGTGCGGGCGCTGTTCATCGCTTCGAGCAGTTTCTGGCCCTCCGCCTGCCAGTCGCCCAGACGCCCGGTCAACAGCGGACGCGCCAGCACGATGCGCCACTGGCGGTCGTCCCGGCTGACGCCGATGTCGACGAATTGCGGGTCCAGCACGACCTGGCAGAAGCTCTCCTGAATCGCCTTCATCGCGGACGGTGCATCGCGGGGGCCGGACAAGCTGATCGCCTGCACGTTGACCATTGGATACGCCGCGCGGGCCAGTGCTTGCTGCAGGTCGCCAATACTGTTGGCGGACAGCACCAGACGCGGATCGCTCGCCAGCGGCGGCAGTTCCGAAGACGCCTGGCCGCCGCAGCGCTGCACCTGGCCGCGGTAAACGTTGATCGACTCGACCAGCTGCTTTTCATCGACGGCCGACGCGGTGACGCTGAACACCAGCCCGAATGACAACACGCCAAGGTGCAAAACGGATGACAGGCTGCGCATGAAAATCTCCCTTGAACGACTGCGCCCATGATGCTTGATGTCACCCCTCCTTATACAATGCCTTTTCGTTTTGAAACGCAGTTTCTTGTCACGGCTGGAATAACTTGAGGCGACTACAATCAACCCAGGTCAGCGCTACAGCGTCGCCGTTTCATTGCTCGGGCCAGCTTCATCGCAAGGATTGATCATGCGATTAAAATGGGTGACCAGCTGCTTCGCAATCATCCTTCTGTGTGCTCAGGTGTGGGCGTCTGACCAGGAGCAAAAACAGGAAGTGGCTGAAGAAAAGGCGCAGGTCCTGGAGCAGAAAGCGGCAGAGAAGGGCAGCGAACGTGCGGTGCCCAAGTCCGAAGTCATCACCCCCTCCGAAGCGCAGGCGGTCGATCCGGCAGGCGCCGCGCCGCTGGACGATGCCATTACGTGCCTTGCACGCAGCATCTACTGGGAAGCCAAAGGTGTGGCAGCTGCCGACATGGAAGCCGTCGCCAACGTGGTCATGAACCGGCTGGGGCACGAAGGTTTTCCAGATACGGTGTGCGCCGTGGTCAAGCAAGGTTCCGAAACGCGTTCCTGCCAGTTTTCATGGTGGTGCGACGGGCGTGCGGATCAGGTAAAGGAAGACGACGAATATGCCCTCGCCAAGGAAGTCGCGCGCAAGGCACTCAACAAGCAACTCGCGGACCGCACCCACGGTGCCTTGTATTTCCACGACAGAACGGTGAAGCCCGACTGGGCGAAGAAATACATCAAGACGGCCCAGACCCGCAAGTTCCTGTTCTATAAGCCGGGTGGAGGGACGGCGCAGTAGGTGCGAATCGTTTCATGGTCGTTGGTGGAGGGTGCTGCCCGTACAATTTTACGGTTTCTTTACGGTGGATATTCCCCCTTGCGACGATACTTGCCGCGTTTTTTTGCTCATCGATATGCCAGCCTGTAGCTTGAACGAACGGCCTGACAATGCATGGGCTAATCTCATTATCAAGCTGTTGGAGCTCATGGCAGCTGAGTCGAAACGTCTACCCAGAGAGCCCGGAGACCCTCTTGCTCAAGGGTGGCATGCAATTTCTTTCCTTCCATTTCAGAGAAGCTACCCGTGAGCGAAACAGCTATCCCTGCCCATGAAGACTCCCACACCAAAACCTCAGGAGTGGGTTTGCTCGTCGCCGCGGTAGGCGTGGTTTATGGGGACATTGGCACCAGCCCTCTTTACACCCTCAAGGAAGTGTTCGCCGGGCACTACGGCGTCCAGGCCAATCACGACGGTGTACTGGGTGTTCTGTCGTTGATTTTCTGGTCACTGATCTGGGTTGTCTCGATCAAGTACGTGCTGTTTATCCTGCGCGCCGACAACCAGGGCGAGGGCGGCATCATGGCCTTGACGGCACTGGCGCGTCGGGCTTCGGCACCGTATCCGAACATGAGCAGGGTGCTGGTGTTGCTCGGGCTGTTTGGCGCGGCACTGTTTTACGGGGACAGCATGATCACCCCGGCCATCTCGGTGCTCTCAGCGGTTGAAGGGTTGCAGCTTGCTTTTGATGGCATCGGGCATTGGGTCGTTCCGCTGTCCGTTATCGTTCTGGTAGCCCTTTTCCTGATCCAGAAACATGGCACGGCGCGTATCGGCATCCTGTTCGGCCCGGTCATGGTGTTGTGGTTCGTGGTGTTGGGCATTCTCGGTATTTACGGCATTCTGCAACGCCCGGAAGTGCTGCAAGCACTCAATCCTGCATGGGCCGTGCAATTTTTCGTGGTGCATCCGGGCATTGGCGTCGCCATTTTGGGTGCCGTGGTGTTGGCATTGACCGGTGCTGAAGCACTGTATGCCGACATGGGCCATTTTGGTCGCAAACCGATTGCCCGTGCCTGGTTCATCCTCGTGCTACCGGGCCTGGTACTCAACTATTTTGGCCAGGGCGCGTTGATCCTCGGAAACCCGGAAGCAGTACGTAACCCGTTCTATCTGTTGGCGCCAGGTTGGGCGTTGCTGCCGATGGTCGCGCTGTCGACGCTGGCCACCATCATCGCCTCCCAAGCGGTGATTTCCGGGGCGTTCTCCCTGACTCGCCAGGCCATTCAGCTGGGTTACGTGCCACGTATGTTTATCCAGCACACCTCCAGTCAGGAGCAGGGGCAGATTTACATCGGCATCGTGAACTGGGCGCTGATGGTCGGCGTCGTGTTGCTGGTCATCGGCTTTGAGTCGTCCAGTGCGCTGGCGGCGGCTTATGGCGTGGCGGTGACGGGCACCATGTTGATTACGACCCTTCTGTCTTCGGCCGTGGCATTGCTGCTTTGGAAAACACCTCGTTGGTTGGCCATTCCGATGCTGCTGGGTTTTCTCCTGGTAGACAGTCTGTACTTCGCCGCCAACGCACCGAAGATCTTCCAGGGCGGTGCGTTCCCGGTGATTGCCGGTACTGCCCTGTTCATTTTGATGACCACCTGGAAACGCGGCCGAAAGATCATCGTCGAGCGACTGGACGAAACGGCTCTGCCGCTGCCGTTGTTCATCAGCAGCATCGGCGCGCAACCGCCCCATCGCGTGCAGGGTACCGCGGTATTTCTGACAGCCAGATCCGATGCTGTCCCCCATGCCCTGTTGCATAACCTGTTGCATAACCAGGTGCTGCACGAGCAGGTGGTTTTGCTCACCGTTGTAGCTGAAGACCGCCCGCGTGTGCCTGCGGATCAGCGATTCGAGGTCGAGGCTTACGGTGAAGGGTTCTTCCGGGTCAGTCTGCACTTTGGTTTTATAGAAGAGCCCGATGTGCCACTGGCGTTGAGTCTGTGCCATTTGAAAGAGCTGGATTTCAGCCCGATGCGCACCACGTATTTCCTCAGCCGCGAGACGGTCATCCCGACCAAGCGTATCGGCATGGCCCGTTGGCGCGAGACCCTGTTCGCGTTCTTGCTGAAGAACGCCAACAGCAACCTCAAATACTTCAAGTTGCCGCTCAATCGTGTGATCGAGTTGGGCACGCAGGTTGAGATGTAGCGACTCATCCCCTGTGGGGGATTCTATTTTGCAGGGCAACCCTGCGACTTCCCCTCGGCCGGGCTTGCGGCCGCCGGGGCCTAGGGCTTGCGTAACACAAGCAACAGCAACGCCGCGGCCGCCAGCACCGCCCCGGCGATGAAGGTGCTGGCCGGGCCAGAGGTTTCCCACAGGGCGCCGGCCAGCACGCTGGCGATCAACAGGCACACGCCGCTGATCAGATTGAACAGGCCGAACGCCGTGCCCCTGAGATGTTCGGGGGCGGTGTCGGCGATCAGCGTCGCGAGAATGCCCTGGCTGAAGCCCATGTGCAGACCCCACAGGGCCACGCCCGCCAGCATGCTCATGATCGAATCCGCTTGCGCCAGCAGCAGGTCCGCCAGAATCAGCAACCCCATGCCGACACACAACAGTCTGGTGCGGCTGATCCGGTCGGACAGCCAGCCGGCCGGGTAGGCAGACACCGCATACAGCAGGGACATGACCACCATCACCATCGGCACCCAAGTGGCCGACAAGCCTGTCTGTTGCGCTTTCAAGACCAGAAAGGCCTCGCTGAAACGGGCCAGTGTGAACAGCCCGCCGACGATCACCGCCCACCAGTAACCACGGGAAAAGTCCCGCAGAACCTTCCAGTGGATCGGCGAGCGAAAGGCGTGTTCGCCCGCGACAGCGGTTGGCTCTTTGACGCCACCGACAATCAGCGCCACCGAGATCACCGCCGGAATCACCGCAAACCACAACACCAGATGAATCTGCCCGAGCCAGAGCATCAGCACGATCGCCAGCACCGGGCCAAAAATGGCGCCCACGGTGTCCATCGACTGACGCAAGCCAAAGCAGGCGCCACGGATTTCGGCGGGTGCGACATCGGCGACCAGCGCATCGCGCGGCGCGCCACGAATGCCTTTGCCGATGCGGTCCAGAAAACGTGCGGTGAATACCAGATCTACCGATTGTGCGAGGGGAAACAGCGGTTTCGACAATGCCGCCAGTCCGTAGCCCATCAGCAGCAGGCCTTTGCGCCGGCCGATAAAGTCGCTGATGGCGCCGGAGAATATCTTGGCCAGCATCGCGGTCGCCTCGGCGATGCCCTCGATCACCCCGACGGTCAATGCGCTGGCGCCCAAGGTGGTGACCAGAAACACCGGCAGCAGGCTGTGCACCAGTTCGGATGACAGGTCCATGAACAGACTGACAAAACCCAGGGCCCAGACCGTGGAGGGGATACGCAGTGTGGCCGGCCTGGGTTTTGAAAGGTTGTCCATGCGGGGTTCCGGGGTTGAATGCTTACCGATTGTTCATATCGTCAACCCGGCGATCAGCCCTTAAAGGTTCTGACTCAAGAAGAGCAACGTATTGCCATGCGCCTCGACCGCCGCCCGCTGGTTGTAGCTGTCACGGTGCGAGCAGTTGAAGCCGTGTTCGGCCCCCGGATACACCTCGATATCGACATCGTCGTTGAACTCGAAACGTTCGGCGATTTGCTTCACGGCGTCGATGGGAATGTGGCTGTCCTGTTCGCCGAAGTGCATCAGCAGCGGCACCTTGATTTCCCCGGCTCGATCCAGTTGATTCTGAATGCCGCCACCGTAGTAGGCGATCGCCACGTCGACGAAACCGTTGGCCGCCGTGTTGTACGACAGCATGCCGCCGAAGCAGAAACCGATCGAAGCGATCCGCCCGTCCAGCTCCGGCTGCGCCTTCAGGGCGTCGATGGCCAGTTTGATGTCGGCCTGGGCCTTGGTGGTGTCGGTGGCATTCATCAATTCGACGGCACGTTTCCAGCCGGCTTCGTCGTAGCCCAGTTCGATACGGTGGCCGTGGCGCCAGAACAGATCCGGCGCGATAACCAGGTAGCCATCGGCGGCGTATTGTTCGGCGACCGAACGGATGTGTTCGTTGACGCCGAAGATTTCCTGGATCAGCACGATCCCCGGACCTTTACGGGTGTGGGGGATGGCCAGGTAAGCACCGAAGGTGCCTTCAGGGCTGCTGATCTCGATCCATTGGGTGGTTACGCTCATGATGGCTCCTTTACACAAGTTGGGTGGTTGTTATCCAGATGCTGGCGTCTCAGCGGTGACTGCGCCGCCAGAAGCATCGAGCCAACAACGCGTCCATGCTGAGTTTGCCGGCCCCCGAGAACAACAACGGCATGAGGGCTGCGAGGTAGATCAGCGGCAGTTTGAAGTTGCCGTGGCCTTGGTTGCTGATGGCATAACCCTGGGCAAGTTCACTCAATGTAGACCAATCGGCCGGCCAGTGAACGGCAGCGGTCGCGACGATCGTGATCACGATCAGAATAATTGCCGAGAGCCGCGTCCCAAGGCCTGCCAGCAAGGTGAGGGCACAGATCAGCTCGGCCCACATCGCCAGTTCCCAGTTCAGCGTGGCGGGAACGTGGTTGAAGGGAAACGGGAAGCGGTCCTGGATGTCGGCGAACCAGTTCTGACCATTCCATTTTTCCAGGCCTGATTCAAAAAATTCCCAGGCCAGAAACAGCCGCAGGGTAAGGGGCGCGATCCAGCTGCCGGCGCGGTCGAGGGTCAGGTGCAGGCCTTTGACGGCCGTCGAGAGAGAGGTGTTCATGGGCGTGAGCTCCGGGGATTCATCGTGGACGGTGTTTTCATCCGAGGGTTAAACGTAGGCGCGGGCCTGGCTTCGCTTGTACTTCAACGCAATCTTGCCCAGCAGCCGAATGACGATTGCCGAAAACATCAGGCCGAACGGCAGGACGTACCAGGCGCTCAGGGGGATGCGTTTGAAGTTGGAGTAGGTGAACACCGCCGCGATCACCCACATGCCGCTGACGTGCAGGGTTTTCCAGGCTTTGGGGCCGATCAGGCGTGCGGTGGTTTTGAACGAGGTCAGCGCCATCAACAAAATGAACAGGTAACCGACCGAACCCGGAATATTGCCGAGGGTGGTGCGACCGGGCCAGAACTCGGGGTTCAATTGGCCGTAGCTATAAATCAAAATGGCGTGGACCAGGTGGGAAAACGCGAAGGCCAGGCCGATGAAGCGTCGTTCGCGCACCAGCGATCGGCTGAAAGGCGAGGGCACCAGCACGGCCAGGGCAGAGGCGGTGAATGCGGCAAGAAACAGTGCAAACGATGTGCGTGCGGTGGCGCGAATGGCGCTGCGGGTGGCTTCCACCAGATCGGGGTTGAGCAGCAGAATCAGACTGGTCATCAACAGCACCAGCATGGACAGCAGGCCAAACAGCGACCAGCCGTGGTAACGGCGGACTTGGGTCATCATGACAACACTCCTGAGCAAGGCCGACCCGGTTTGCCGGTGGTCAGCGGACGGCAGGAGTTTTTCAATCGGGTGTGTTGGCGGTATGTCCGAAAGCTCGTCTGGTGCAAGTTGCTGTATCCCGGGCCGCGCCAGATACATTGCTGTACAAAACTGTGATTCGGCGCCGATCAGCGGCGTCTAGCGACAGTGTCCCCGCAATCCCATGGGGCGAGACTTCGGAACCCGGCATGCAAGCGCTGTTGAACGAGATCCTTGACGCAGTCCGACCGTTGATCGGTCAGGGCAAAGTGGCTGACTACATTCCCGCCCTCGGTACGGTGCCGGCCAATCAATTGGGCATTGCCGTGTATGGCAATGACGGCGAGCTGTTTTGCGCGGGGGACGCCGACACGCCGTTCTCGGTGCAGAGTATTTCCAAGGTATTTAGCCTGGTGCAGGCCATCGAACACTCCGGCGAAGCGATTTGGGAGCGCTTGGGTCACGAGCCGTCCGGCCAGCCGTTCAACTCGCTGGTGCAGCTGGAATTCGAGCGCGGACGCCCGCGCAATCCCTTCATCAACGCCGGTGCGCTGGTGATCTGCGATATCAACCAGTCACGTTTTGCCGCGCCGGCGTTGTCGATGCGCGATTTTGTCCGGCGCTTGTCCGGTAACCCGAACATCATGGTGGACGGCAAGGTCGCCGAGTCGGAATACCAGCATCGTGCGCGCAACGCGGCCATGGCGTATCTGATGCAGTCGTTCGGCAACTTTCATAACGATGTCGAAGCGGTGCTGCGCAGCTACTTCAGCCATTGCGCGCTGCGCATGAGTTGCGTGGACCTGGCCCGGGCGTTCTGTTTCCTGGCCAACGACGGTTTCTGCAAACACAGCGGCGCGCAGATCCTCAGCGCCCGCCAGACCCAGCAAGTCAACTCGATCATGGCCACCAGCGGGCTGTACGACGAAGCGGGCAACTTTGCCTATCGCGTCGGTCTGCCGGGCAAGAGCGGCGTGGGCGGGGGCATCGTCGCGGTGGTGCCGGGGCAATTCACGGTGTGCGTCTGGTCCCCGGAATTGAACGCCGCCGGCAACTCCCTCGCTGGCATGGCGGCGCTGGAGTTGTTGAGTCAGCGGATTGGCTGGTCGGTGTTCTAGAGCGGTGGGGCGGGCGTCGATAATGACGCTGCGGATAATTTGCTATACATTTTCCGACCGCCCCCCTGCATGGTGAAACCGCTTCATGTCTCTTGCGCTCGAACGTCTAGTCGCTGGCACGCCGATCCCTTTTGCCGGTAATCGTGTCACGGTCGTCAGCCCCGAACTGGCGGCGCGTTTTCAGCCCGGCGACCATCTGCTGGTGGAGCAGGTCAGCGGCGAGTTGTTGCTGATCCCGGTGGTGGATCAGCACGCGGCGGCGGTCGCCATCGAGCGCGCCGAAGCGGCGTTCGCTGCGATGTCCAGCGTCTCGGATCAAGCCATCAGCGAATTCTTCGATCGCTTCGCACAACGCCTGGAAACCCCGGAATGCTGGGCCTTGATTGCGGCCGCCAATTTGGCCGACATCGAGCGAGCCAAGGCGCGCGGGCGCTCTACCACGCGGTTGCTGGCCGACGAACGCATGCGCCGCGACATGATTGCTGGCCTGCGGGCCTGGCGTGATGCACCGGCCACCCGCGGTCAGGTCGTGAGTTGCGTCGAGCACGACGGTTGGAAAGTCGAGCAAGTGGTCTCGCCGCTGGGCATCGTCGCTTTCGTGTTCGAAGGCCGGCCGAATGTCTTTGCCGACGCCGCCGGGGTATTGCGCACCGGTAACACTGCGGTGCTGCGCATTGGCAGTGACGCGCTGGGCACCGCCCAAGCCATCGTCACCCATGCCTTGAATCCGGCGCTGGCCGACGCCGGGTTGCCGAGCGGTGCGGTGTCGTTGGTCGAAAGCGTCAATCACGCCGCCGGTTGGGCGATGTTTGCCGACCGGCGCCTGTCGCTGGCCGTGGCCCGTGGTTCGGGGCGTGCGGTCAGCCAGTTGGGCAGCATCGCGCAACAGGCCGGCACCGCCGTCAGCCTGCACGGCACCGGTGGCGCCTGGTTGATCGCGAACCAAGACGCCGAAGCCCAGCGCTTCGCCGCCGTGGTGCGCAATTCGCTGGACCGCAAAGTCTGCAACACCCTGAACGTCTGCCTGATCCACCGCGACCGCGCCGCCGAACTGGTGCCGCTGTTTCTCGACGCCCTGCAACAGGCCGGCACCGCACGGGGCCAGGGCTGCAAGTTGCATATCGTCGAGGGCAGCGAGCCGCATTTGCCGAGCGATTGGCGCACCGCGAGCGTCGAGGTGTACCGCGCCGAAGGCTATCAGACCGAAGCGTTGGCCGAACCGCTGCCCGAGGACCAATTGGGCCGCGAGTGGGAGTGGGAAGAAACCCCGGAAGTCAGCCTGAAGATTGTTGACGACCTGGACCAGGCCATCGCCTTGTTCAACCGCTACAGCCCGCAATTCACCGTGTCGCTGATCAGTGAAGATGCCCAGGCGCAGGAACGTTTCTACAACGCGGTCAACGCGCCTTTCGTCGGCAACGGGATCACCCGCTGGGTCGACGGGCAGTACGCGCTGAACAAGCCGGAACTGGGGCTTTCGAACTGGGAGAGCGGCCGCCTGTTTGCGCGCAGCGCGATTCTCTCGGGCGATGGCGTGTTCACGATCCGTAGTCGCATGACCCAGACGGATCTGTCGGTCAAACGCTGAGACGCGCAAAACCTGTAGGAGCGAGGCTTGCCCGCGAAGAACGATGACGCGTAATACCTGAAAAAACGCGGTGCATTCTTCGCGGGCAAGCCTCGCTCCTACAGGATCTTCGTCGGCTCTCCGGGCTATACTTAATGTGTGTCCGTGCCTGCGTGGGGACGGACAGCGCCTCTGATTACGTGTGAGAGGATTGCGCCATGAAACTTCATTCCTTCCAACATTACTCCCATGGTCTGGAAACGGTTGTTCACGACACGTGGATTACCACCCGGGTGAAGTCGGCCCTGGCATTGGCCGATACCACCCTTGGCCTGAATGTCCATGTCAAAACCCATGCGGGCACGGTGGCATTGAGCGGCCGCGTCAACACCCATAGACAGTGTGAGCAGGCTGTGGCTCTGGCCCGCACGGTTCCTGGTGTCGTGAACATCGATGCCAGCGAATTGCTCACTCACGTGTTCACGCCAGGGCATCTTCCAGAAGCGCCCAATGCTGAAGAGACCACTGAGCGTCGGTCACAATCGTCAGGAAAGACGGACGACAAATGACAGTGGCAGCGCCAGTCCGTAGATCAATCATCTACGGACTGGCAGATGCCATTGCCGCCTTTCTTGCTGGTATAGGTCACGGCTACCGAGTCGTCATCCGCGATGCTGATCGAGATCGTCACGTCAGGCCCCTTGGCCTCGAAAAGGCGATCGTTGATCATTTTTGTCTGGGCTTCTTTGCTGTTGATCATCACTGGGCCATCCTGGTCGGCATGGACCATGACTTTCCCGGGGCAGTCCACATCGAAGGCGGGAACGCCGGGGACGGTGTTCCCATGGGCTGCACTCGCCAATGCCAGTAGCATGTATGTCAGGGTTCTTTTCATCGCAGACCTCCAACGGATAAACCGATGTCCAGCGCTGTGTTAACCATAGCTCTGTTCTTTTGACCCGGTGTGAAGTTGGAGGTGCAGGCGCAACAAACAAAAAAGGCCCCGCTCGATTAAGACGAGCGGGGCCTTTTTGTTAATGGATATCCCTCTGGGAAATATCAGTACAACCGATCAATCACCCGAACTTCGTTCTGGTTCTGCAGCGAGGCCCACGCCTGTTTCAGCGTTTGCAGCACATTGCCGATGTAGTCCTTGTCGGCCGCGGCTTTCTTTCCGACATAACCCTGGCCGCGACGGTACATCTTCAGTCGGGCCAGCAGGTTTTGGTTGTTCCGGTCGAACTCTTCTTCGTGGGCATGGGGCGACAGGCAGTCGATATGAACCTGGCCCGATTTGCTGATCCACAGAATATGGCTGTCATGGCTGTCTTTTTGCGCAGCGAACAAGCGAGCCAGTTCATCGATAGTAGGTTGATTGTTCAGATTCATTGTAAGCCCCTTGACCATTTGGTGATCTTTCAAAGTTGATTCGCTAATACAGGTAGCCCATCGGTTAGTTGATCCCTGGCACCGAAACCAGGACGTCAGCGGTCGACCGTCAATACGACGGGGTTACGCGTCTGTTGCATGTAGTCGTGTTGAATAACTGCTACGCAATAGCGTCACAACGAAGAGAAGCCGCGAAAAACCTGGAGGCCACTGCCGACGTTTTCAGGGTCGGCCACAAGCTTCATGAGGATTGATCGCCAGCGTTTCTCGCCCTTGTACTGGACGTTCAGGCCAGGTCAGCTTCTTCAATCTGCCTTGTGGGCAGCGTGTATCCGGGAAAAACAGCTCGGCGGTCAGACGAACTTGCTCAAACGTGTTGCCTGTACTCCCGATCGGGGAGACGTCTGCATCATGCAAGGCCAAATCGGAGGCGTCAACGGTTTTGTAGTGATTATTTTTGTTCACTACATATTGTCGGACAAAGTGGTTTTGGAATTAGAAAATCAGCGGGGCTAGGGCTTGAAGGGGTGTGGCGTTGCCAAAAGGCTACGATCTTGCAAAGCGGTAAACGGTGCATGGATAACCGTCGATCGGCAGCTGATGCACGGTGAACGCTGTACCCATGAGATCGGGCATCACCCTGGCCCAGAACAGCCGCGCAGGCTGGTTGGCATCAATGTGGAAAATCTGCCATTGACCGGGGAACCGGCTCAAGAGGGCAGAGACGACAAACTTCGCGACGCCTTGGCCACGAAAGCGTCGACTGACAAAAAAGTAGCCGATGTTGTACTCGGCACCGACGATATGGGTTTCGTCATCCACGGTCACGAACCCCGCCAGCTCCCCATCGACCCTGATCAGGAACGGCCTGGTTGCCGGATTGCGCCAGTAGTCCAGTTTGGGCTGAATGTTGAAAAATCCCTGTTCACCGAGTTTCAGCGGCAGCCATTCGCTGAAATCGTACACGTAGAACTGCATCAGGTTTTCGATGGTTTCCAGTTCGTCGCGCTGGGCGGCGTGCAGTTCTATCGAGGGCTGGCTCCTGATTGTCGCCATGATCGTACCTTCTGAAAAAGCGGCGCTGTTGCCAGAATCTGTAGGAGCGAGGCTTGCCCGCGAAGGCGGTGTGCCAGCCGATATCAATGTTGACTGTGCTGCCGCCTTCGCGGGCAAGCCCGCTCCTACAGTTTCGCCGGTTTTGCCGCGCGTTTGGTGCCGGTCGAAGGCTTTCGTTTAGCGGGTTTGCGTTTGTTTTTCCACGGTGTGGCGCCACGCCCGGCCGGGCTTGCTGGCCCGCTGATGGTCAGGTTCAGGCCGGCGCAACGTGCCACTTGCTTGCTCATCCACGCGGCCTGTTTGGTGACGAATTCCTCCAGGCTCATTTCACCGCTCTGCACCATGTCCAGCGCCTGTTCCCAGATCGCTGTGGTCCCGGGGTCGGCAATCGCGCGCGGCACGGCATCGATCAGGCTGAAAGCCGCCGGGGTCGCGGCCAGCGCCTTGCCGTTCTTGATCAGATAACCGCGGTCGAGCAGGCCCTGGATGATCGAGGCGCGTGTGGCTTCGGTGCCGATGCCGGTGGTGTCCTTGAGCTTTTGTTTGAGCAGCGGATCTTCCACCAGTTTGGCAACGTTCTTCATCGCCTTGATCAGATCGCCTTCGGTGAACGGCTTGGGCGGCTGGGTCCAGAGATCCTTGAGTTTCACGTCGGCCACCGCACAGTCACGCCCTTCGGCCAATGCCGGCAGTGTTTGTGGTGCGGGTGCTTCGCGGCCCTTGGCAGGCGCGAGGGCTTCGGGCAGGGCGCGCTTCCAGCCGGGTTCGATAATCTGCTTGCCCACGGCGCGCAAGGCCTCACCGGCACAGTCGAAGTCGGCCTGGGTGCGGTCGTATTCATGGTTGGGCAGAAACTGCGCCAGGTAACGCGCACGAATCAGAGTGTAGACCGCCCGTTGCTTGCCCACCAGCCGGTCGAGATTCTTCGCCGCGGCCGTCGGAATGATGCCGTGGTGAGCGCTGACCTTGGCATCGTTCCAGGCCCGAGAGCGGCGTTGCGGCTCCAGATAATCGTGCAGGGCGTTCAGGGCCGGATCGGCTTGCCTGAGCGCGGCAAGGATACCCGGCGCTTCGCTGTGCTGACTCAGGGGCAGGTAGCCGCAGTCGCTGCGCGGGTAGGTGATGACTTTATGGGTTTCATACAGAGCCTGGGCGATATCGAGGGTTTCCTGAGCGCCGAGCCCGAGCTTTTTCGAGCAGACTTCCTGCAAGGTGCCCAGGTCGAACGGCAACGGCGCGACTTCGCGCATGCGTTCGGTGCGCAGCTTGATCACCCGAGCGCTCGCCGCGTTGCCAATGGCCGCAGCCGCCTGCCGGGCCAACGCCTGATTCAGGCAGCGATCCTGATCGTCGCAAGCATCGGAGGCCGCACGCCATTGAGCCATGAATGCCGTGCCATCGTGCAGCAGTTGCACATCAATGGCCCAGTAGGCCACCGGGACGAAATCGGCGATGCTGCGGTCGCGATCCACCACCAGTCGCAAAGTCGGCGTCTGCACCCGACCGACCGGCAACACACCCTGATAGCCGGACTGGCGCCCCAGCAGGGTGAACAGCCGACTCATGTTCATCCCGATCAACCAGTCTGCCCGGGAGCGCCCCAGCGCCGAATGATAGAGGCTGAACGTCTCGGCCCCCGGTTTGAGCGCCGCGAGGGCCTTGCGGATCGACGCATCGTCCAGCGCCGACAGCCACAGCCGCCGGATCGGCCCGCGATAACGGCAATGCTCCACCAGTTCCCGGGCGATCATCTCGCCCTCGCGGTCGGCATCGGTGGCAATCACCAGTTCACTCGCTTCGCCCAGCAGGCGCTTGACCGCCTTGTACTGGCTGGCCGTGCGCGGCTTGACGGTCATCTTCCATTTTTCCGGAATGATCGGCAGATCCGCCAGCACCCAGCGTTTGTAGCGCGCGTCATAGGCATCCGGTGGCGCGGTTTCAAGCAGGTGGCCGATGCACCAGGTCACCGTGACGTCCGTTCCCAACCAGCAGCCGTCGCCCCGGCGCCTGGCACCGAGCACGGCCGCGATGTCTTTGGCCTGGGAAGGTTTTTCACAGAGGTACAGCCGCATAACCACCATCGTCGATCAGTGTTCGAGAGGTGCACAGAATGGCGGGTGATGAGCGATGGAGCAATCTTTATCTGTATGGATGTACAGCCTGAGCTGTTGCGGTTGATGACAGCGGTCAATCTGAAGTCATTGAAGCCGGCTCCGTTCAGCTGCGAAGTGCTCGCGATGCTGAAACATGGGGTATACCTGATAGGTCACGGATACAGCGCAACAGCAGCAGAGGATCCTATCCATGAAAGCCCCTGGTCCCGGTAAACCCATCACCATCGAGCCCCAACCCGGCTGCGTGGTAGTGAAGTTCCATGGCATTCAAGTGGCGTCGTCCACTCGCGCGCTGGTCATGCATGAGACCAATTATCCTCCGGTGTACTACATCCCGCGGGAGGACATCGCTGAACAGTATTTCGCCCGCACCGACCACACCAGCTACTGCCCGTACAAGGGCGATGCCAGCTATTACAGCCTGCAAATCCCCGGACATGAAAGTGCCAATGCGGTATGGAGCTATGAGCACCCCAAGGTGTCGGTTGCGCAGATTGGCGGGTATGTGGCGTTCTATCCTGAGGAAGTGACGTTTGAGGTGCTCAAAACCTGATGTGCAGAAAGCATTTTGTAGCGAGGGAACTTAATCCCTCGCCACAAACCAACCTCCCGTTAGCTTTCAGTTTTTATCCAGATCCACGTTCTTCGTCTCCCGCAAACACATCATCCCCACCACCAGGCTCACCCCGGTGATCACCACCGGGTACCACAGCCCATAGAAGATATCCCCGGTGTACACCACCAGGGCAAACGACACTGTCGGCAGGAAACCACCGAACCAGCCGTTGCCGATGTGGTAGGGCAGGGACATGGACGTGTAGCGAATACGGGTTGGGAACAGTTCGACCATCAGCGCCGCCAGCGGGCCGTAGCACATGGCGGAGATGATGATCAGCGCAACGATCAACGCCACGATCATCGGTTTATTGATCAGCTGGGTGTCGGCTTTTGACGGATACCCGGCCAGGGTCACTGCGCCGCGCAGGGCCGCTTCGTCATAGCCTTCGATTTGCACTTCGCCGATGCTCACCTGTACGCCGCTGCCGGCCGGGGCCGCTTCGCTGTTGTAGGGCAGGCCCTGTTTGACCAGGAAGGTTTTGACCTTGTCGCACGGGCTATCAAATTTCGCCTTGCCCACCGGGTCGAACTGGAAAGTGCAGGTGGCCGGGTCGGCCAGCACGGTGATCGGTGCCTGGCGGCTGGCCTGGTCGATGGCCGGGTTGGCGTAGTGGGCCAGGGTCTTGAAGATTGGAAAGTACAGCGCAGTGGCCAGCAGCAGGCCGATCATCAGCACCGGTTTGCGCCCGACCTTGTCCGACAGCCAGCCGAAAAAGATGAAGAACGGCGCGCCGATGATCACGCTGACGATCAGCAGACTGTTGGCCAGGGCCGGGTCCATTTTCAGGAACTGGGTGAGGAAGAACAGCACATAGAACTGCGCCGCGTAGAAGGTCACCGCTTGCCCGGCGTTGATGCTGAACAGGGCGATCAGCACCACTTTGAGGTTTTCCCATTTGCCGAAGGACTCGCGGATCGGCGCCTTGCTGCATTTGCCTTCTTCTTTCATTTTCAGATACGCCGGCGACTCGTGCAGGCTCAGGCGAATCCAGGTGGAAATGCCCAGCAGCACGATCGACAGCAGGAACGGAATGCGCCAGCCCCAGACTTCGAACTGATCGCCGGTGAAGTAACGGCAGCCGAGCACCACCAGCAGCGACAGCAGCAGGCCGAGGGTGGCGGTGGACTGAATCCAGCTGGTGTGGAAACCGCGTTTGCCGATCGGCGCGTGTTCGGCGACGTAAGTGGCGGCGCCGCCATACTCACCACCCAGCGCCAGGCCTTGAAGCATGCGCAGCACCACGAGGATGATCGGCGCGGCGATGCCGATACTCGCGTAGGTCGGCAACAAACCCACGCAGAAGGTTGCCAGGCCCATGAGGACGATGGTCGCGAGGAACGTGTATTTACGCCCGATCATGTCCCCCAAGCGTCCGAACACCAGTGCACCGAACGGCCGCACGATGAAGCCGGCGGCGAAGGCCATGAGGGCGAAGATGAACGCCGTGGTGTCGTTGACTCCGGCGAAGAACTGTTTGCTGATGACCGCCGCGAGGGCGCCGTAGAGGAAAAAGTCGTACCACTCGAACACCGTCCCCAGGGACGAGGCGAAAATGACTTTCTGGGTTTCCTGACTGGTGCCGACGCTGCGCACGGCTTCCAGGGGCTGAACATGTTCTGACATATCGGTATCCCTCACAGTGATTGTTTTTGTTGTTCCACTGTCGGCGCCAGCCTTGTGGGCGGGTGCCGCTACTGTCGATGTATCGGGTATAGACATCCTGTAGGAGCTGGCTTGCCAGCGAAGGCGGTATCAGGTGACATCAATGTTGAACGATCCGCTGCTTTCGCTGGCAAGCCAGCTCCTACAAGGGGTGTTCGTGTTCAGGCATTCGTGACCAGTTCCATTGGTGAGGTCAGGCTCCTTGTAGATGGGTTGAGGATCAATTGCGCGGCTTTCTCGGCGATCATCAGCGTCGGCGAGCAAGTGTTGCCCGAGGTGATGCGCGGCATGATCGAGGCGTCGGCGATGCGCAGGCCGGGGATGCCGTGCACGCGCAGCTCAGCGTCGACTACCGACTCTGCATCGTTGCCCATCCGGCAGGTGCCCACCGGGTGGAAAATCGTCGTACCGATCCGGGCGGCGGCTTCGTGCAATTGCTCTTCGCTCTGCAAGCTGTCGCCGGGCAGGTATTCCACCGGGTTGAACGCTTGCAAGGCGGGCGCGGCGACGATGCGGCGGGTCAGGCGGATGGCGTCGGCTGCCACTCGCAGGTCTTCGGGATGGCTCAGGTAGTTGGGCTGAATCAGCGGCGCTTCCCGCGGGTCGGCGGAGCGAATGTCTATGCGGCCACGGCTTTGCGGGCGCAGATCGCAGACCGACGCGGTGAAGGCGGGGAAGGCGTGCAGCGGCTCGCCGAAACGCTCCAGCGACAACGGTTGCACATGGTATTCGAGGTTCGCCGAGGTCTGCTCCGGTCCCGAACGGGCGAAGGCGCCGAGTTGGCTTGGCGCCATGGACAGCGGGCCGCTGCGGTCATACAGATAACGCAGGCCCATGCCCATCTTGCCCCACAGCGTGCCGGCGATCTGGTTCAGGGTGCGGGCGTTTTCCAGTTTGTAGATCAACCGCAGTTGCAGGTGATCCTGCAGGTTGCCGCCCACGCCGGGCAGTTCATGGGCAACACCGATGCCGAGTTTTTGCAGCAACGGGCGAGGGCCAATGCCGGAACGCTGCAGGATCCCCGGTGAGCCGACGGAGCCGGCACACAGGATAATTTCCTTGCGCGCCTTGAAGGTTTTCGCCTGACCTTGCCAACGGGCGCTGACCGCCGAGGCACGGCCGTTTTCCAGCAGCACGCGGTCCACTTCAACATCGGTCAGCACCGTGAGATTGGCGCGGTGGCGGACCGGTTTGAGAAACGCCTTGGCCGCGTTCCAGCGTACCCCGGCTTTCTGGTTGACCTGGAAGTAGCCGCAGCCTTCGTTGTCGCCCTGGTTGAAGTCATCGATGCTGGCGATGCCGCTTTGTTCGGCAGCGGTGCGGAAAGCATCGAGAATCGGCCACGACAGCCGCTGACGCTCGATCCGCCATTCGCCGGCGGCACCGTGAAATTCCGAGTCGCCGGCAAAATGGTTTTCGCTCTGTTTGAACAGCGGCAGCACGTCATTCCAGCCCCAGCCGGGGTTGCCCTCGGCCGCCCAGCCATCGTAGTCGCCAGCCTGGCCGCGCATGTAGATCATGCCGTTGATCGAGGAACAGCCGCCAAGCACCTTGCCCCGCGGGTAGCTCAGGGCGCGGCCTTGCAGGCCCGGTTGCGTTTCGGTCTTGAAGCACCAGTCGGTGCGCGGGTTGCCGATGCAGAACAGGTAACCCACGGGGATGTGAATCCACGGGTAGTTGTCGCGACCGCCAGCTTCGAGCAGCAACACGCGGTGTTGCGGGTTGGCTGACAGTCGATTGGCCAGCAAACACCCGGCAGGGCCGGCGCCGACCACGATGTAGTCGTACTCATCAAGGGAAGTCTGCATCCCTGACCTCGTATTGTTGTTCTTGTTGTCGGTCATCCTAGTTGTTAGCTTTCGTTAAAAGAATGTTAGTTTTTGCGCAGCTGCTGTGCGTTTTTAGACAGTTTGGTTAACGACATCGCCTCAAGGATGGTTCATGTTCGACTGGAATGACCTGCGGTTTTTTCTCGAATTGCAGCGCAGCGGCCGCTTGCTGACCGCCGCCCGCCGCTTGAACACCACCCACGCCACTGTGGCCCGGCACATCGAAGCCATTGAAAAAAGCCTCGGCACTGCGCTGTTCGTTCAGCATGCCCAAGGCTACGAACTGACCCCGGCGGGCGAAGCGCTGCTCAAGCATGCCGAGGCCATGGAAAACGTCGCGTTGCTGGCCCAGGAGGAAATCACCCAATCCACCGCGCCACTGGGCAAGATCCGCGTCGGGGTGACGGAAGGGCTGGGCATCATGTTCCTCGCCAGCCGCATGAACGGCTTGTTCGAACGCTATCCGGGGCTGGAAGTGGAACTGGTGGCGGTGCCGCGTTTCGTCAGCATCCTCAACCGTGAAGCAGAGATCAGCATTCACCTGGAACGCCCGGCCGCCGACATGCTGGTCACCCGCAAACTCACCGACTATCGACTGGCGCTCTACGCCAGCCAGGCCTATCTGGACCGCTCGCCACCGCTGCGCAGCCGCGAAGACCTCGGCCGCCATGCGTGGATCGGCTACGTCGACGATTTGCTGTTCAGCCAGGAACTGATGTTCCTCAACAGCTTCTGCCGCAACCCCCAGGTGGTGTTTCACAGCACCAGCGTCATCGCCCAACAACAGGCCGCGCGCTCGGGCCTGGGAATCGCCGTGCTGCCGTGCTACATGGCCAGCGCCGATCCCGAACTGGTGTCGTTGCTGCCGGATGAAAGCATCCAGCGCAGTTATTGGATCAGCACGCGGCGCGAGCTGCACAAGTCGGTGCGGCTGCGGGTGTTGTGGGATTACGTGGTGGAGTTGTGTGAGCGCGAGCAGGGGTTGTTGCTGGGAAGGCCTATTTAAACAAGAAAAATCGCGATCGTTTAAATGAAGCTTGCCGTTACCATCCAAAGGCTACGACGCCTTGCGCCACCCCCTACACGTAAGACAGAATCCGCCGGCTTGTGCGCCTTGGGCCCGCTCGGTAACTTGATTCCCGTCACTGCCCATCAGTGATCGGGTTTAGTCGCCCGCGTTAACTCAGTTGTGCGTGCATCTGTCATGCAGGTCTTTCATTCCTGTACTTGATGGTAGCTGTACGTAGGGCGCCTTCGGGCGCGCCGGATTTCTGAGTTTCCCGGTCGACTAACCTGCGTGCAGCTGCCTCCCCTCTCGTTTAGTCGCAAGAGGGGTGGCACCCAATAGGAAACTCAGAATATGTTCAAGGTCACACCCAATCCACCGGACACCGATCCGGTCTCCCCGTACGAACCCGATTCAAAGAAGCTCAACGAGGCCGCCGAGCGGGCTCTGAACTTCCACTTTCCGTCGAATGCCGACATCAAAGCCACCGCGCGTAAACCCAGCAGGCTGTTTGCCGTGGCCCCGGAGGCCACGGCCGAAACCCTGGCGGTTTTTCTAGTCGAGACACTGGCCTCGGTCGATGTGATGGTCCATCAGTTGGTGGATCATCTGGAGGGTGAGTCGCGCTACGCCCTGCTGGGCATTTCAAACAGCATCATGGTGGCGGAGATCACCGCAAACCGAGTGTTGGATAAAATTGATCTACCCAAGTAGGCGCGGTCTGCTGGGGTGAGTGAGTGACCGACGTTGGGCTGTGCAGCAGTCCCTTTTTGGGGCCGCTGTGCGGTCCAGCGGGAGCAAGCTCCCTCGCCACAGAGTGTTCAATGGTGCTGATCAACAGGAATCGACAGGGTCGCCCGCAACCCGCCTTCCGGCGGATTGACCAGGGTAATCCGCCCGCCCAGCCGCGTTGCGATGGTGTTGACGATGGCCAGTCCCAAGCCCGCGCCGCCGGTGTTTCCACGGCTGTAAAAGCGTTCGAACAACCGTGCGCGATCCGCTTCGTTGATGCCCGGTCCCTGGTCCTGGACGCTCAAGTTGTAGAACCCGTCGTCCCGGCTCAACTGCACGGTGATGACGCCATGCTCCGGCGAAAAATTCGCCGCGTTGGTGACCAGGTTGTTCAGGGCGATGTCGATGGCGCCAGCATCGGCGAGGACTTTGAAAGGCCGGTCCTCGGCGTCGAAAGCCAGCTCCAGGTTCCTGCTCAATAACCAGGGCGTGAGTTGGGCCAGGCTGGCGCGCACGGTTTCACTCAAGTCGATGCTGTGCAGCACCGGGGCCGCGGCCTTGGGTTCGAGACGGGCCATGGTCAGCAACTGATTGACCAGACGGCTGGTGCGGTCGACCCCGGCAATCAGAAACGCCAGGGACTCACGACGTTCCTGTTCCGTGCCGGCCTCCTGCAGATTTTGCGCATGCACCCGCAACACGGCCAGTGGCGTGCGTAATTCGTGGGCAGCGTCGGCGATGAAGCGCCGCTCACGGCCGAGCACCTCTTGAATTTGCGCGAGCATGCGATTGAGCGCTGCTTGCATCGGTTCCAGTTCGCTGGGCAACGGGGTCAGTTGCAACGGCTCCAGAGAACCGCTGTGCCGTGCCCGCAACGTCGCCGCCATATCGGCCAGGGGTTTGAGCCCCCAGCCAATGGCCAGCCAGACCATGGCCGCCAGAATCAGGCTGCCCAACACATTGGGCCACAGGGTGTGACGCACGATCCGGTCTACCAGGTCCGTACGCACGTCGTTCCGTTCACCGACCCAGATGCGCAGGTCATTCTGCTTGTCTTCGAGCATGAACGCCCGCCAATGGCGGTTGTGCAGATCCACCACATCGCTGAAACCGTGTGTCGTCGGTGGCACGGTGAAGGAGGGGGCGCTGGCGGTGTGCACCAGCACTTCGCCCTTGCGATTCCACACCTGAAAGGCAATTTTGCTTTCATAGGGGTGACCATCGACTCCCGGCACCGCTTCACTCAAGGCCTTGTTGAACGCTTGGTACAGTTCGGCGTGTTCATGGCTGGCCAGCGGCATGCGCATCACACCCTGCAGCAGCCGGGCATTCTGCGCCAGCTGGGCGTCATAGACTTCGGCAATTTCGTGATTGCTGTCGTGCAGGTTGAACACGCTGATGATCGCCAACCCCGTCAGCATCAGGCCGATGATCAGCGTCAGGGTGCGACGCCGGATCGAGGTCATCGACGCTCCTCCACCAGATAACCCACCCCACGAATGGTGCGGATCAGGTCGCTGGAGAACTTCTTGCGCAGGTGATGGATGTGCACTTCCAGGGTGTTGCTTTCGGCTTCTTCATTCCAGCCATAAAGCAGTTGCATCAGATGATCGCGGGTCATGACCCGACCTGGAGGCGAGAGCAATTCATGGAGCAGTTGATATTCCTTGGGCGTCAGGGCTACTGGCTCGCCCTGATAACTGACTTGCTGGGTACCGGGGTTCAGACTGATGCCTGCGTGTTCGATCAGCACTTGGGAGCGACCGGCACTGCGGCGTAACAAGGCCCGCAGGCGAGCCT
The DNA here is from genome assembly GCF_017114915.1 of Pseudomonas frederiksbergensis. Classification (GTDB taxonomy): domain Bacteria; phylum Pseudomonadota; class Gammaproteobacteria; order Pseudomonadales; family Pseudomonadaceae; genus Aquipseudomonas; species Aquipseudomonas frederiksbergensis_I. The sequence goes on along the minus strand of NZ_JAAUOE010000012.1, from coordinate 93,810 downwards.
TGAGTTCGGCCAGGTCGAAGGGTTTGATCAGGTAATCGTCGGCGCCGGCGTCCAGCCCGGCGATGCGATCTTCGGTGGCATCCCGGGCGGTGAGGATCAGTACCGGCAGGTTCGAACCGCTGGCACGCAAACGGCGCAACACTTCCAGACCATCCATGCGCGGCAGGCCCAGGTCGAGCACGGCCACATCAAACGTTTCGCTGAGCAGTGAATGCAAGGCGTTGCTGCCGTCCTGCAGCCAATCGACGGTGTAACCCTCACGGCCCAGGGCCTGATGAATGCCCTCGCCGAGGGCCACGTCATCCTCGATCAGTAATAAGCGCACGCGGACTCCTGTCAGTTGAGTTTCTTGTTCACGTCCACCAGTAATGCTTCGATCTCTTTGCGGCGCCCGGCGTCGGCGCTTTCCCGGCCAGGACGGGGCGCGGCGTGCAGGGCTTTTTGCAGCGCGTCCCTGGCTTCACCATAGCGCTTTTGACGGTAAAGGTGATCGCCCCAGAAGTACAGACTGTCGATGCCGGTCGGGTTCAGTTGCAAGGCCTGCTTCAACAGTTGCTCGGCCTTGTCGGCATCGCCGAAACCGATAGGCCAGCCGGGCACTCGATCATACAGCGCCGCGAGGCTGGTGTAGGCCGAGCCTTGCAGGGCCTTGGGGTCAATGGCCAGGGCTTTTTCCAGATCAACTTTGGCCGCCTTGACCTTGCTCAGGGCACCGAGACCACCCTGGGCTCCGGCCCAACTGCTGGTGACGATACCGGACCAGATCCACGCTTCGGCCAGGGATTGGCGTTCCTGGGTGAACGCCGAGGCCTGAGTCGCGAGTTTTTCGAAGGCTGCAGTGCGCTGTTCGGCGGGCAATTCGTACTGGATGTGCGCCCAGCTTTGCTGAATGGCATTGAGGCGCTGCTGATCGGCGGCGTCCAGCGCCCAGACGCTTTGGCTCAGTACGGCGAGCAACAAGCTGGTGAGGATTTTTTTCATGGTTTGAGGCTCTCGTTATCGGTCTTCTGACTCAGGCGACGGATCAGCGGCAACTGCTTGCGCAAGCCACGGTCCACCAGATGCGGCAACAGACTGTTCAGGCGGACGAAAAAGCGTTCCGGCCAGCCCAGATACAAATCGCGACGGTCACCGGCAATGGCGTGGATCACCGCCGAAGCGACGGTTTGCGGGTCGTCGACATTGGCTTTGAGCGCATCGTTCAGCGCCTGGGCCGCCGGGCTGTTCATGCTGGTGTGGGTCGCCCGGGGGGCAACGTAAAGCACGTTGATCCGGGTGTCGGCCAGCTCCCGGCGCAGGGCTTCGGAGAAACCGCGCAGGGCAAACTTGGTGGCGCAATAGCTGGCGTAACCGGGGTAGCCGATGGAGCCGTAGGTCGAGCCGACGTTCACCACCATGGCGCTCTCAGCCTGCTTGAGCAGCGGCAGCAAAAGCTTGGTCAGGCAGATCGGCGCGCTGATGTTCACCGCCAGCATCGCATTGATCTCGCTGTCATCGAGCTGTTCGAGCATGGCGAAGTGATTGACCCCGGCAGCGTTGACCAGCAGGTTGATGCCGCCGATGGCTTTGGCCGCGGCCAGCACTTTGTGTCGGTCGCCGGGGACGGTCAGGTCAGCGCCGACCCAACACAGGTGCAGCGGGTAGCGTTCGAGCAAGGGTTCCAGCGCCTCCCGGTGCCGGGACACGGCCAACACCCGCGCGCCCCTGGCACACAGGGCGCTGGCGATGGCCAGGCCGATACCGCCGCTGGCCCCGGTCAAAACCACACGGGCTTCATGCAGCTGCATGCAGGTTCTCCCCATCGCGGGGCAGGCCGCGGAACATGTCTGTATAGAGCTTGTAAACGACCTTCGAGGCATGAATCACTGCGGCTTGATCGGCCGGGTCTTCGAGTGTATTCATCAGCCGGCGGTAGGTCTGCATGTGTTCGATATCCAGCGAACCATGGGAACTCAGGTAGCTGAAGGCGGTTTCCGGCAGCGCCAAACGCTCGCGGATGCTGCCGGCCGCGTGGGTGGCCAGGGCAATGCTGGTGCCTTCCAGCACGTTGACCATGCCGAACAGGCCCACCGGGTTGTCCCGGGCAATCAGGTCGTAGAGGAAACTGACCATCAACTCGATTGGCAACGATGGACGACCGTCACGCACGGCGTCTTTGTCGCCGCCACAGGCTGCGATGTCGTTGAGTATCCATTGTTCGTGGCCGTATTCGTCCTCGATGTACTCGCACACCGCCTTGCGCAGCCATTCCAGGCGCTGCGGCAAACGTGCGCCGCACGCCATCATCAACGGCACGGTATGGCGCACGTGGTAGTAGGCCTGGGCGAGAAAAGCGCGGTAGCTGTCCAGGCTGACCTTGCCCTCAAGGGCATCGCGGATGATCGGCAGGTTGAACAACTCGTGGCGTTCTTGCAGGGTGGCTTCTTGCAGGGTGTCGAAAAAACTCATGATGCGGATTCCTCGGAAAAAACGGATTCAGTGAGCTGCGCCCGGTAACGTTCGACGATGGCGTCGCGGCGCGGTCGGCCATTGGCGGTCAGCAAGCCGTTGGCGGCGGTGAACGGTTGATCGAGACGGGTCCAGTGATGAACCTGGGCGTAATCGGGCAAGGCCTCGTTGGCCTGGGCCACGGCGGCAGCGAGCTCTTCATCGGTGCAGTCCGGCCGATGGGGCCAGAGCAGGGCGTGATTGGTTGGCATCGCTTCGCCATAGACAAACGCCTGAGCGATGTGGCGACGCTGAGTGAGTTCGGCCTCGACCCATTCCGGATTGACGTTGCGGCCGAAACTGGTGACGAACTGATGCTTCTTGCGCCCGTTGAGGTAGAGAAAACCTTCCGGGTCGAACTCGCCGAGATCGCCGGTCGGCCACCAATCATCGCTGAAGGGCGCTTGCCCCAGATAGCCGAGCAGGGTCGAGCCCTTGACCAGCACTTCACCATCGTCGGCCAGGCGAATCTCGACATGGGGCAGGGGACGGCCGACGCTACCAGGGCGGCGCGCGCCTGGGCGATTGAGGCACACCACCGACGCGCACTCCGACAATCCGTATCCCTCGTACACCGGTATGCCGATGCGTTGGGCACGATGCAGTAACTCTTCGCTGACCCGCGCACCGCCCACGGCGGCGAAACGCAACGATTGGGGGTTGAATGCTTTTTGCTCGGCGGCGCTGACCAGCATCAGCAGCAACTGCGGCACCAGGATCAAGCTCTCGGGCGCACGGGCGGCCAGGCACCCCAGCAGCCGCGGCACATCAACACCGCTGGCACCTTGAATGCCCAGGGTTTTCTGGCTCGGTACGCTCAAGGTCGCGCCGGCATACAGCGCGGCATAGCAGCCTAGGTCTTCCAGCAGAATCGCCAGGGGCAGCAGCGCCAGGTGATGCCGCGGATCGGTGGGCTTGCTCGCCTGATCCAGTTCACGGGCCACCCGCAAAAGGCTTTCGGCGCTCAGGCACACGCCTTTGGGCGTGCCGGTGGTGCCTGAGGTGAAGGTCAGTTTGGCGGTGCCTTCGGGTATCAGGTTCGGGCCGCTGAAGGTGCGATGCCAGAATTCACCGTTTTTTTCGTAGCCCGCCGCTTGCAGTTCGGCCTCCAGTTCCGGTTCGGCAATCACCAGTTCGGCCTGGCTCTGTTGCAGGCAATGATTGCGTTGCGCCGGGCTGAAGAAGGGCGGCAACGTCAGGCAGGTCAGCCCTTCGAACAGGACGGCCAGGTCCCAGAGCATTGCCTCGGTGCCATTGTCCAGGGCCAACGCGACCACTTTGACGTGCTCATCGCGCAGACGCTGTTGGCGGTACATGACCTCGGCGTACAGCGTGGCGTAGTCCAGTTTCAACTGATCGCCCCACAAGGCGATGGCGTTGGTCTTGCGTTCAGCGTGATTGCGCAGGGTCTGCTTGAACCGCTCCATTTCAGGCGACATGGGTGGACTCCTCAAGGGACGTCGGCAACCCCATGCGATTGAACAGACCGATGTTGCGCAAATGGATGAAACCGGCGCGGATATTGCCGACATGCACCCATGGCTGACTCTCGTAATAACTGCCCCAGTGGTGACGGTCCTCGCCCAGCCGCTCGGGATCGGCGGCGCACAGCGTCACCGGCTTCAAACCCAGTCGATGAAAGCTGTTTACCAGCCCGATGTTGCCGGTGAACGCCACCCATTCCAGCCCGCCCATGGCCAACAGGTAGGTGATGGCGATGATGCTCAGCCGTGCGCTGCCGGTATCGCTGGCGGCGAGGTTACCGACCTCGACGATACCTGCCCGGTCCACGGGTTGGCCGGCCGCGTCGCTGATCAGCGGATCAATCGTCTCGTCCAGGTAACGCTCCAGAAACAAGGGTTCGGTACTGGCCAGTCGTATGCCCGCCACCGCACACAAAGTGTCTGAGGTATCGCTCATGCCGAACAGTTGCGGCATGAAGTGGCGGATATCGGCGCCATGGGCTTTTCGAAAACGCTGCTGGATAAAGGTTTCGAAAACCGGACGCTGGGGATCGTCCGGCAAGGCTCTGGCCAGACTCATCTGCGGAGTTTCGGCTTGGCCGAAGTGCAGGGGCAGAGGGATGTTCCAGTCGAAATCGGGCATGGGCAAGAGCGCCTCCCTGAGTAAGTTTGGGAGGAGTATCAAAGGCAATTCTTAACGGAGTCTGAAGGTGGATCTTCAGACTGTCTTAAGACTGGATGGGCAGGGTGGCGCCGGTCGGTTCGACGAAACCGGATCCAGGCTGTACGAAATGAATCGGCAGCCGCCACTGATCTTCACGAGGCCCTGTATGACCCGAGATTCAGCAGTACACCGGTATGGAAAACTCTCGATCACCTTGCACTGGCTGATGCTGGCGCTGTTCGTCGGCGTTTATGGCTGCATCGAGATCAAAGGCCTGCTGCCCCGTGGACATGCCTTGAAAGGCCTGTTTCTGGGGCTGCACGGCATATTCGGGTTGAGCATTTTTGCGCTGGTCTGGGTTCGCTTGCTCGGGCGTCTCACGCCCCGACCACCGATTACCCCGGCCCCGCCCACCTGGCAGACGGGCGTCTCGCACCTCATGCACCTGGCGCTGTATGGGCTGATGATCGCTACGCCGCTACTGGCCTGGTTGATGCTGGCCGCCGGGGGTAAGCCGATGCCGTATTTCGGTTTTTTTATGCCGGCGCCGGTGGCGGTGGATCCCGATCTGGCCAAGCAACTCAAGCATTGGCATGAATTGCTTGGCAGTGCTGGCTACTGGTTGATTGGTTTGCATGCAGCGGCGGGGTTGTTCCATCACTACTGGGTCCGCGACAACACGCTCACGCGCATGCTGCCGGGGGGCTCTGGTGTAGGTGTCAATGAGCGTCAGCGATAATTCGGAATTGGGTGCTGGCCAAGCGTTCGCCATTTACCAGAATGTGCACCGCGTGCTGGCCGGCATAGTGCCTGCGGGTGGTCAGTTCCTTGATGTGCTGACTGCGGCTGATGGCTTCGCTGGCCTTGTCGGACAGCGTGAGGGCTTTAAGTTTGAACACCTTTGCCGAGGTGCTGCCGTTGGCTTTGACATAATCGATCGCGTAATCGATCACCAATCGCTGACTGTCCGGGACCGTGGACTTCACTCTGAAAGACAGGGTGATTTTCTCACCCAGGCGAATCACCGCCGGTTCGACCTTCACGTCAATGATTTCAACCTCGGGCTTGCCGCCTGCGCCAATGATTGCCAGCGCCCGCTTGTTACCTTGTTTGATCAAACTGCGCAGCGCGTGTCTGGCGATCCACGCCGTATGCTTGTTGTCCAGCGACCAACCCTCGATCAGCGCCAGGACCCACTCGGGATGATCCTTGGTGATGTCGTTGAGGTGGTTGGCCACGGATTTGCGCACGTAGAGGCTGTCGTCGGCCTTGAGGCTGTCGAGGATCGCAGCCGCCAGTGTCGGGTCGGCCTGGACTTGTTCCAGGCGGAACGACCATGGCAGGCGCGGTCGGCTACCTTCGCTCGCCAGGCGCCGGACGTGTTCGTTGTCATCCAGCGACCAATCGTGCATCAGCGCCAACGAGCGTTCGATATCGCTGCGCAAAAAATGCCGGATGGCAAACTCCGAGGAGCCGAAGGAAGTGAAATATTTGAGCGCTTCCATCGACAGATCGAATGTGTGAGCGCCATAGGTCGCGACGTAGTGCGGCAAGAACATGCTGACGAAGGCGCTGTTCAGGCGCGGTGCGAGGGCGCGCAGGACGTCGAGGGATTCTTCATAGCCGAGCGGCAACACTGCGTGCAGGCATTCGCTGACGCGGGCCATGCGTTGCATGACAGAGAGGTCCGCCAGGCCGGTTTTGGCCAGTTTCAGGAAGGCCTTGGCATCGAACCCGGGATAGACGGCCGTCATCTCGGTGGCGATGTGCGCGAGGCGTTCGGCGTTGAAGATTTCCTTCAGGGCGGGGGCGGTCTGGTCAGCCATTGTGGACTCCTTGCCAAGTGATCGTTCCCACGCTCTGCGTGGGAATGCATCCGGTGACGCTCTGCGTCACATTTCAAGAGCGGACGCAGAGCGTCCATGGCGGCATTCCTTTGCTGCGCGTGGGAACGATCCGGTTCAAATCTTACCCGCTTCCTCTTCCAACTGATCCGACTCAAACAACTTCGCCAATTCCGCCCGCGCTTCCTGCGCGGTCTGCATCACCTTGGCCGCATCGTCATACACCGCATGCTGGGCTTCCAGCACCTGTTCGTCGTGATGGGTAAAGCGCTTGATCCGTGCATCCGCCTGGGCTTGTGTCAGCCCCAGTCCAACCAGGGTGCGCCGGGTCATTTCCAGGCTGGAGTAATAGGTTTCCCGCACCGCCTGCGCCCCGACATCCACCAACCGGTGCACATGCTGACGGTTACGGGCGCGAGCGATGATTTTGATGTGCGGATAGAGCCTGTGCACCACCTCGGCCGTCTTGATATTGGTGTCCGGATCATCGGTGGCGATCACGAAAAACTCCGCGTGCTCGACCTTGGCCGCACTGAGGATTTCCGGGCGCATCGGGTCGCCGTAGAACACCGGCACGCCGCCGAAGCTGCGGGACAGTTCGATGGTTTCCACTGAGGTGTCCAGCGCCACGAACTTGATGTTCTGCGCCCGCAGAATCCGCGCCACGATCTGCCCCATACGGCCCATGCCGGCGATGACCACGCGGGGTGTGTCGGTGTCGATTTCGCGAAACTTCTGCGGCACCTCCACCGGTTGCACCTTGGGTTTGACCAGCCGTGCGCAGGCCAGCAGCAACAGCGGTGTCAATGCCATGGACAGGGTGATGGTCAGTACCAGCAAGTCGTACAGACGCGGTTCGAACAAGCCCTGATCCCGACCGATCTTGAACACCACGAAGGCAAATTCACCACCGGCCGCCAGCACGATCCCCAAACGAATCGCATTGACCTTGCCCAAGCCTGCGGCCAGTCGACCGACCACAAACAGCAGCGGCAACTTGATCGCGATCAGCAGCAGGGTCAGCCCCAGCACCGCCAATGGCGTGCTTAGAAGCAGGCTCAAATTCGCACTCATGCCGACGCTGATGAAAAACAGCCCCAGCAGCAGGCCCTTGAACGGCTCGATCTGCGCTTCCAGTTCGTGGCGGTATTCGGAGTCCGCCAGCAGCAAACCGGCGAGGAACGCGCCGAGTGCCATGGACACACCGGCCAGGTCCATCAGCCACGCCGTGCCGATGACCACCAGCAAGGCCGTGGCAGTGGACACCTCCGGCAGACCGGTCTTGGCCACCACGCGAAACACCGGGCGCAACAGATAACGCCCGCCGATCACCACCACCGCAATACTGCCCAGCACCCGCAAACCAGGGTTCAGATCTTCGGCGGCAGCCGGGGTGTGATCGCCGCCAGCCAGCAGCGGCACTAACGCGATCAACGGGATCGCGGCGATGTCCTGGAACAGCAAAATCGCGAACGCCAACCGCCCATGGGGGCTGGTCAATTCCTTGCGCTCGGCCAGGCTTTGCAAGCCAAACGCAGTGGATGACAACGCCAGGCCCAGGCCCAACACGATGGCACTGTTCAGGGACTGGCCGAACACGAACAACGCCAGCACGCCAATCACCGAGCCGGTCAGCAACACCTGCGCCAGACCCACGCCGAACACCGATCTGCGCATCACCCACAAACGTCGCGGCGACAGCTCAAGGCCGATGATGAACAGCAGCAACACCACCCCGAGTTCGGAAATATGGAGGACGCTTTGCGGGTTGCCGATCAAACCCAGCACCGACGGCCCGATGATCACCCCGGCAAACAGATAGCCGAGCACCGCCCCCAGTTGCAGGCGCTTGGCTAAGGGAACGGTGAGCACCGCCGCGAATAAAAAGACGACAGCGGCTTGTAACAGGTTGCCTTCGTGGGGCATGACGAACTCCTGGGTGGTGCAGGCGAGAGCGGCGCTCGCCCGATTTCAGCGGGGCGTCAGGATAAAGGCTGACGTCCGTTCAGTCAGCAACGAGGTGGCTGAACGAGCTCCGGGCTCAGTGGGGCCATTGTTCAAGCAGGATTGAAACGAACTTCTCCGCCGCCGGCGATAACGATGCACCCCGACGGTACACCAGGCCAAGTGTCCGGTTCACCACGGGGTCAGTCAGGGGGATGCTCACCAGTGTCGGGTGATCCGCCGCCGGCATCGCAAGGCTGGGCATGGCGGAAACCCCTAGTCCGGCTTCGACCATGCCCAGCGAGGTGGACAAATGCTGCACTTCATAAAACCACTGCGGACGCCAGCTCAGGCCCGACAGGGCGTGGTCCAGCAACATGCGGTTGCCGCTCAGGCGACCGACGCCGATCAACCGGTAATCGCTCAGTTCTGACCAGGTCACGGACGTCCGCTGGGCCAGTTCATGGTCACGACGGCAGGCCAGGACGAAGGGTTCGTTGACCAGTGAAACGAATTCGATGTCCGGGTGCTGGCCGCTCATCATGTTGATACCGAAGTCAGCCTCCCCCCGCAACACCGCTTCGAGCCCTTCATTGGCACTGAGGTCGAGCAAGCGGATGCGGATTTTCGGGTAGCGCTCGTTATAAAGACGAATCACCGACGGCAGGAAGTAAAACGCAGCGGTTGGAATGCAGGCCAGGGTCACCTGGCCGATTTGCCGTTCGGCCAATTCACGGATGTTCAGGATCGAATCGTCGAAGTCATCCAGTAATCGACGAGCCTTGGGCAGGAAGTCGCGGCCGACGCTGGTCAGGCTGACCTTGCGCGTGGTTCGATCGAGCAACGTAGTCCCTAAACCCTCCTCAAGTTTTTTTATCCGCCGGCTCAAGGCAGGTTGCGACAGATGCAGTGCATCGGCAGCTTCGTGAAAACTCCCCAATTCGGCGATTTTCACGAAAGATCGGATGTCCTGAAGCTCATATTCCATGATTTATCTCGTTGAGGAGGGCGTTGGACCACGTTCTGAACGTTAAAACATTCTTTTGTGAAGCGCAATAATTGCTCCGATCTTTGCATTGGAAACACAATTACTTCCCTGTCACTCTTGTTTGCAAGACATCAATTACCCCGATTGATTAACAAGAGCTAGTGGCCATGCAACGAATTCCTTGTGTGCTGATGCGCGGTGGTACCTCAAAGGGACCGGTATTTCTCGCCTGGGATCTACCGGTTTCGATTGAAGAGCGCGATGAACTGTTGCTCTCGGTGATGGGCTCCGGTCACGAACTGGAGATCGACGGCATCGGCGGCGGCAGCCCGCAGACCAGCAAGGTCGCCATCGTCAGCCCTTCGTTGCATCCCGATGCCGATGTCGATTACCTGTTCGTCCAGGTCATGGTGTCCCAGCGTCGGGTGGATACCGCCCCGAACTGCGGCAACATGCTCTGCGCGGTCGGGCCGTTTGCCATCGAGGAGGGGTTGGTCAAGGCGGCCGGTGAGCTGACCCGCGTGCGGATTCGCAATCTCAACACCGGCACCTTCGTCACCTCTGATGTGCAGACACCAGACGGCAAAGTCAGCTATGAAGGCGACACCGCCATCGATGGCGTGCCTGGCAGCGCGGCACCGGTTCAACTGACATTCCTCGACGCCGCGGGCAGCAAGACCGGCAAGCTGTTTCCAACCGGCAGCACCCAGGACTGGTTCGACGACATTCCGGTGACCTGCATCGACATGGCCATGCCGATGCTGATCATCGAGGCGCGTCACCTGGGCAAACGCGGCGATGAAACGCCGGCCGAGCTGGACGCCGACAAAGACTTTATGCACCGTCTCGAAGCCCTGCGGCTGCGGGCCGGCATGGCCATGGGCCTGGGCGACGTCAGCGACAAGGTCATCCCCAAACCTGTGCTGGTTTCACCGGCCAAGGCCGGTGGCACGTTGCAGGTTCGCTACTTCATGCCGCACAACTGCCACCGAGCCCTGGCCATCACTGGTTCCATCGGTCTGGCCACGGCATGCGTCAGCAAAGGCAGTGTGGTTGCGCAGATGCTCGGCAATACCGATGGGCCGCGTCTGCAACAGGTGCGGATCGAGCACCCGAGCGGCGGCATCGATGTCGTATTGTCCTACACCGGTGAGAACGGTGAGACAATCCGCGCCTCCGTTGTTCGTACCGCCCGAAGGCTGTTTTCCGGCTTTGTGTATGCCCCGGTTTCCCAACGGCTCGCCGGGTAGTCTTCCCGCGCAGTCACTGTCGTTTTTGCATCAGAACAATTCTAAAAATGGGTGATGCCATGAAAATTGTTAAATCGCTCTACTTCCAGATCCTCTGCGCCGTGCTGCTGGGCGTCGTGGTCGGGCACTTCTGGGCTCAGCAGGCCATTGCCCTCAAGCCGTTGGGTGATGCCTTCATCAAGCTGATCAAAATGATGATTGCGCCGGTGGTGTTCTGCACCATCGTCACCGGCATCGCCGGGATGAGCGACAAACGCTCCCTTGGCCGCTTGCTGAGCAAGACCATGCTGCTGTTTCTTGGGCTGACGGTGATCAGTCTGATCATCGGCCTGGTCGCGGTCTATGTGTTCAAGCCGGGTGTGGGCATGAACATCGATCCGAGCCATTTGAGTACGGCGGGCCTGTCTCAATACACCGAGTCGGCGGCGAAGCTTGGGGTGGTCGAGTTTTTCATGCACATCATCCCTGACACCTTTATAGGTGCGTTCAGTAAAGGTGAAGTGCTGCCGGTGCTGTTTATCGCGGTGCTGTGCGGTTTCGCCCTGTCGTCCCTGGGCGAGCGTGGCAAGCCAGTGCTCGATGTACTGGAAGCGGCGTCGCAGATGGTCTTCAAGATTTTTTCCTACCTGATGCGCTTTGCGCCGATCGGTGCCTTCGGGGCACTGGCGTTCACCGTCGGACAGTACGGCATCACCTCGCTGGGTTCGCTGGCAAAGTTGATCATGACTTTGTACGTCGCCTGCGCCTTCTTCGTCTTTGTGGTACTGGGAAGCATTTGCCGCGCCCACGGCTTCAGCCTGTGGAAGCTGCTGCGTTACCTGCGCGAAGAGTTCCTGGTGGTGCTGGGGACTTCCTCCACTGAGCCGGTCATGCCACGCATGCTGGAGAAACTCCAGGCCCTGGGTTGCAGCAAGGGTGTCGTGGGGCTGGTGCTGCCGACGGGGTACTCGTTCAACCTCGATGGCACGGCGATCTACCTGTCTCTGGCGGCAATTTTCATTGCCCAGGCCTGCAACATCGACCTGACCATGACCCAAACCTTGACCATGCTGGCGATCATGCTGCTGTCGTCCAAGGGCGCGGCAGGGGTGACTGGCAGCGGTTTCGTGGCATTGGCTTCCACGCTCACGGTGATCCATGACATTCCGCTGGCAGGCCTGGCGCTGTTGATCGGGATCGACCGTTTCATGTCCGAGGCGCGGGCCTTGACCAGCCTGGCAAGTAACGCCGTGGCGACCGTGGTGATGTCGATCTCCGAGAGCGCCTGCGACCGTCAGGTCCTGCTCGATACCCTGGACGGTAAAACACCGGCTGTCCCGGCTGGCGATCAAACCTGGGACCCCGTCGGGACCCCCACGCACATTTAGTACCGCGTAAGCGCTGCAAAAACTAACCTTTTAACTACCTGCTGCCGGGCGTCGCTGATCGCGTCGCCTGGCGGGCTCGGGGTCGTTCGCCTGCGCATCGGCCACGCACTCCATAACAACAAGAGAGAGTTGCCCTATGCTCGCCTTACTCGGCTTGGCCATGGTGGTTGTGTTCACCGTTCTGATCATGACCAAACGTCTGTCACCGATCGTTGCGTTGACCGTTGTTCCGATCGTCTTTGCGGTTATTGGCGGTTTTGGTGGGACCACCGGCAAAATGATGCTCGACGGTCTGAAAATGGTCGCACCGTCGGCGGCGCTGCTGCTGTTCGCGATTCTGTTTTTCGGTTTGATGATCGACTCGGGGCTGTTCGATCCGCTGATCCGCAAGATTCTCAAACGGGTCAATGGCGACCCGATGAAAATCGCGGTCGGCACTGCGCTGCTGTCGCTGACAGTCGCCCTGGACGGTGACGGCACGACCACTTACATGATCACCTGCGCGGCGATGCTGCCTTTGTACAAGCGCATCGGCATGAACCCGATGATTCTGGCAACCATCGCCATGCTGTCACTGAGCATCATGAGCGGCATGACCCCTTGGGGCGGCCCGGCGACCCGGGCGATTGCCGCGTTGGGGCTGGATGCCGGGGCGTATTTTGTTCCTCTGTTGCCGACCATGATCGGCGGCGCCGCGTGGGTGGTGTTCACCGCGTTCCTGCTGGGCCGCGCCGAGCGTAAACGCATCGGCAATACCGAGCTGCAGAGCGGTGGCAGCGATTGCTACATCAAAGCGATTCTTGAGGATACGCCGCACAAGCGCCCGAAACTGGCCTACGTCAATCTGTTGCTGGTGACTGCGGTGATGGTCGCGCTGGTGATGGGGATCATGCACTCGGCGATCCTGTTTCTGATCGGCTTCGTGCTGGCACTGATGATCAACTACCCGCAGTTGGATATTCAGAAGGAGCGCATTCTCGCCCACTCCGGCAATGCCATGACCGTGGTACTGCTGGTGTTCGCCGCAGGCATCTTCGCCGGGATATTCTCGGGCACCAAAATGGTCGACTCCCTGGCACAAACCCTGGTGGACTGGATTCCACCGTCCTGGGGTCACCTGTTCCCATTGGTGGTGGCGATTACCAGCATGCCATTGACCTTCGTGCTGTCCAACGATGCCTATTACTTCGGCGTGGTGCCGATCCTCGCCAACGCGGCGGCGGCCTATGGGATCGATCCGGTGGAAATCGCCCGAGCGTCGATTCTTGGCCAACCGGTGCACCTGATGAGCCCGCTGGTGGCCTCGACCTTGTTGCTGGTGGGGATGGTCGATCGCGACATCGGTGATTTCCAGCGCGCCACCGTCAAATGGGCGGTACTCACCTCCCTGGTGGTCACCGCGCTGGCTCTGCTGACCGGTGCCTTGACGCTGTTCTCCTGATTCAACCCTGACTCGCCGCTGATAGAACTCCACGCTCCCGATGGCGGGGGCGCGGCCACGTGCATCCTTAAAAATAACAATATGAGTAGTTCGACATGACCCACTTTCTGACTCGCGGGGCTTTTCTTCCTCTTCTGGGCGTGTTGCCGATGGCCACTGCCGGTGCGAGTGATTTCATCGACGACAGCAAGTTGAAGTTGCAACTGCGTAACGTCTATATCAACGAAAACTTTCGCGATGAGCATGGCTTGAGCGCGCGTTCGGCCAGAACCGCCAAAAGTGAGCGCACCGAGTGGGCCCAGGGTTTCCTGCTGGATTTCCAGTCGGGTTTCACCCCCGGCACAGTCGGTTTCGGTGTCGATGCACTGGGCTTGCTGGGGGTCAAACTTGATTCCGGGCGTGGCCGCAGTGGCACCGGTCTGTTGCCGGTACACGATGACGGTCGCGCCGCCGATGAATTTGCCAGTGCCGGGGCTGCGGCCAAGGTCAAACTGGCCAAGACCACCCTCAAATACGGCACCCTGCTGCCCAAAACTCCGGTACTGATTTATAACGATGCGCGTTTGCTGCCGCAAACCTATGAGGGAGGACAAGTCACCAGCACCGATATCGAAAACCTGACCCTGACGGGCGGCCATCTGGACCGATTCAAACTGCGCGATTCCACCGACAGCGTGTCGATTGTTCCTGACGGTTACTCAGGCGACAAAGGTGGCGATTTCACCTACGCCGGTGGTGATTACAAACTCGGCAAGAACACCCGTCTGAGTTACTTCTACGGTGAGCTGGAAGACTTCTATCGGCAGAATTTTGCCGGCATCCAGCACGATCTGCCATTGGGCCCCGGGGTGTTGACCGGCGACTTGCGCTATTTCAACAGCCATGACGCGGGCCGTGCCTACGCCTCGAAAATCGATAACGACATGCTCAGCGGTCAGCTGTCCTACGCGGTGGCGGGGCACACTTTTGGTGGCGGTTATCAACAACTCAGCGGTGACGCCGGGTTGCCATACATCAGCGGTGCGACGGTGTACTCATTCAGCAACGTCGGCATCGGCAAGTTCATCGAAGAGGACGAGAAGACCTGGATGCTCAGTTACGGTTACGACTTTGCATCGATGGGCGTGCCCGGGCTGACGTTCATGACCCGTTATCTCAAAGGCAACGACGGCAAGTCCGACACCCACATCAAAGAGTCCGAACGCGACACAGAACTGGCCTATGTGGTCCAGAGCGGCACATTCAAGGGGCTTGGCGTGAAACTGCGCAACTATGTCTACCGTTCGGACTTTGCGCGCGGACGTGACAGCAACCGGATCTATTTCACTTACGACATTGCTCTCTGGTAACGGCGCCGGAAGGTGCTCGCAGCAGGCTGCGGGCGCCTTTTCAGTTAGCCGCCCAGGTCGCGCGACGAAGGAAACCGGATATGTCATTTAAACGAAAAATACTGCTGCTCACGTTACTGCCCGTGGTGTTGTTCGCAGTGGTACTGAGTATCACCACCAGCAAGATTCTGCTGTCGTTGGCGGAGCAGGAAGTCACGCAAACCCGCGATCGGTTGCTGGCCGAGAGTCGGGCCAGGCTCGAAGATTATGCAAGCATCGCCCGCAGTTCCATAGCAGGGTTGTATAACAACGCAAACAGTGGCGACCTGCAAAGTCGGGCCCTGGCTATCAGCCAACTGTCGAAAATGAAGTATGGCGATGACGGCTACTTCATCGGCTACGACAGTCAAGTCGTGCGCCTGTTTCGCGGTGAAAGCAGCGAAGGTGTGGGTACCAACATGAGCGATCGAAAGGACCGCGACGGGGTTTATCTGAATCGCGAGATGGTCGCGGCAGCAAAGAACGACTCGCACTACGTCAACTACGCCGGGGCCTTGGTCAATACCGATAAAGTTGTGCCGAAACTGGCCTACAGTTTTTTCCTGCCCAAATGGGACATGGTAGTGGTCACTGCCGTCAATCTGGACAGCATTGAAACCCAGGTGGCGCAGGTTCGTGCGGACATCGACCGACGGGTGAACAGTATTGTTTACGGGATCGTCATGGTGGCCGTGGTGTTGCTGGCAATTATTGGTGTATTGGCGCTGCTATTGGTCAATGCCGGCCTGCGACCGCTGACACTGATCCGCGACAGTCTTGACGAGATTGCTGCCGGTGAGGGGGATTTGACCCGACGCTTACCCGTCGGCAGCCAGGATGAGTTCGGCCAGTTGGCCGGTTCATTCAACGCTTTTATCGGCAAAATTCATGGGTTGGTCAGTCAAATCGTGGCAATGACCGGGCAATTGAGCAACGCTGTCGGGCAAGTGGCCAATCAGACCCGGCATATGGACCTGGCCATGGAGCAGCAGCGTCAGGAGACCGATCAAGTAGCGGCGGCGATCAATCAAATGTCGTCGGCGGCGCAGGAAGTCGCGGTCAGTGCTCAGAGTGCATCGGACGCGGCCATGGAAACCGATCAGCAGACTCGACGCGCCCGGCAAGTGGTCGACGGCAGCATTGCTCGTATTCAGGGACTGACGTTGGACCTGGGACGCAGCGGTGCGTCTCTGGACAGCCTGCAAAGCGACGTTTCGGCGATTGTCACGGTGCTCGATGTCATCCGTTCGATTGCCGAGCAGACCAATCTCCTGGCCCTGAATGCGGCCATCGAGGCCGCCCGTGCCGGTGATGCCGGGCGAGGTTTTGCGGTGGTTGCCGACGAGGTACGTGCTCTTGCCAGTCGTACCCAGCAAAGCACCCAGGAAATTCAGGCGATGATCGAGCGACTCAAGCGAGCCACCAACACCGTCGTGACCTCAATGCATCAATCCGGTGAAGCCGGGGAGGGGGCCAGCACTCAGGCTCATCAGGCCGGTGAGTCGCTGGGCAACATCGTCGAATTAATCGCCACTATCAACAGCATGAACGCGCACATCGCCAGTGCTGCGGAGGAGCAAACTTCGGTGGCGGAGGAGATTAACCGCAGCGTGCATCAAATCGCCCGGGCAATCGACAGCGTTGCCGATGAAACCCAGCGTGGCGTGCAGACGGTCAATGACCTCCACGGCATCGGGCACGGCCTCGAAGTCCTGGTCAAACAGTTCAAGATCTGAGGCGCCTGCGTCAGACCCGGCTCACTGCCTGACCGCCCAACCGATACTGATTATTCCCACTGCGCTTGGCCTCATACATCGCCAGGTCGGCAATGTGAATCAACCGGTCCATGCTCGGTGCATGGTCCGGGAACACCGCGACCCCAAGGCTGCTGTCGATGTGGCGCTGGTCGTTGCCGATGGTCACCGGCGGTGCGAGTTCGATGAAGATTTTCTGGCAGATGATGCGGGCTTCGTCTTGCAGGCTGTTGCCGTTGGAAAGGCCTTGGAGGATCACTACGAATTCGTCGCCACCGATGCGCGCGACGGTGTCGGTTGAGCGCAGAATTCTCTTCAGGCGTGTCGCGATGGTGACCAGCACACGGTCGCCGGCCGCATGGCCATAGTGGTCGTTGATCTCTTTGAAACCATTGAGGTCGACAAACACCAGCGCCACCCGCGTGGCGCTGAGGCGGGCTTGTTCCAGGGCATCGGACAGGCGCTCTTCGAGCACCAGGCGATTGGGCAGGCCGGTCAGCGGGTCGTAATGGGCCAGGTGTTGCAGGTAACTGGAGGAGGCTTTTTCTTCGGTGATGTCGCGGACCACGCCCATCATCTTGATCGTTGCGTTATGGTCGTTCTTGACCACATTGCCGGTTTCCCGCAGCCAGCGGATGCTGCCATCCGGCCAGACGACGCGGTATTCCTCGTCATGGTTCTCGCCGGTTTCCAGGCAACGCAATTCGCCGGCACGGACCTTGACCCGGTCGTCCGGGTGCACGCAGGAACAGAACAGTGCGTAGGAGGGTGTCACCTCGCCGATCTTGAACCCGAACATGCCATAGATCGCGTCTGACCAATAGAGCTTGTCGGTATCGACTTCCCAGTCCCAGGTGCCGATGCGGGCGAAGTACTGGCTGCGTTTGA
Organism: Pseudomonas frederiksbergensis; assembly: GCF_017114915.1. Lineage (GTDB taxonomy): Bacteria > Pseudomonadota > Gammaproteobacteria > Pseudomonadales > Pseudomonadaceae > Aquipseudomonas > Aquipseudomonas frederiksbergensis_I. The sequence continues at coordinate 76,353 of NZ_JAAUOE010000012.1, read as the reverse complement.
AGCGTTCGGCGTCGCCTTCCTGGTGGATGCTGTGTCCCGCTGCGAGATTGTCGATCAGGGCACGGCATTCGCTCAGCTGTTTTTGCAGCGCGCGTTCACGCCAGATCAGCGCGATGATCAGGGCAAGGGTCAGAGAGCCAATGGCAGCGTTGGTCCAGACGCAATTCATTCAGGCATCGCGATCATGGTGAATCGAACCGTGGGGGAGGTGGCGGGTATATTAGTTCACGGCCACTGCCGGATACAGAGCGAAACGGTTGCCAATTGCCGGTATTTCTGGGAAAACGGCGCCCATGAAGCCTGTTCGGGCAAGCGCATAAATAGAGTGAATGTCATGAATGATGAATTGCAGGTAATCGACCTTGAAGTGGGCAATGGCAAAGCCGCCGTCAAGGGCGCGCTGATCACTACCCAGTATCGCGGTTGGCTGGAAGACGGTACCGAATTCGATTCTTCCTACAGCCGGGGTAAACCTTTCCAGTGCGTGATTGGCACGGGGCGGGTGATCAAGGGCTGGGATCAGGGAATCATGGGCATGCAGGTCGGCGGCAAACGCAAGTTGCTGGTACCGGCGCACCTGGCCTATGGCGAGCGATCGATGGGGGCGATTACGCCGAATTCGAATCTGATTTTCGAGATTGAATTGCTGGAAGTGCTGACGCGGGATGATTGATGGGCGTGTAAGTTGAAACGATAAACCCCGCTGTCGCTGAGAGGAGAGAGTGGGTTTTTTGCTATCTGTGGCGAGGGAGCTTGCTCCCGTTGGGCTGCGCAGCGGCCCTGAAACCCGTGCATGCGGCGTGTCAGGTAATCTCCGTCCGCCAGTTTTGCGGCTGCTGCGCACCCGAGCGGGAGCAAGCTCCCTCGCCACAGTTCATCGTCTATTGCTGCGGGTCGATGTTATCCAGCGCCCGGTTCACGGCCCGTTTCCTTTGCTGATGGGCCAGTCAGGTGAATGTCTCAATATCATCAAGGGTGTCCGTCACGGTTCCTTCCAGGGAGGGGAATTTTTTCTTCACCTTCTCAAGGGCCGGGATTACAGCACCCACGTCCAGATCAGCATATCTACGGGCTATGTGGCCGAGCGCGGTGATGGCAGATGCTGCAACCGATTCGGACTCACTCTCGAGGTATTTCAGGCAGGTGTTCTGAGCCCAAGTCTTGTCTTGCTCATTCAGGCCAATAGAAATCAATGCGGCGACAACGTTAGTTTCTACGTCGCTAGCTAGAAGTCTCGTCGCTTCCTCATGGCTCATTGATGGATCTTGGTAGAGAAGGCTCACTGTTTAGTTCCCGGCTCAGCTGTACCTACTCCCGCACCCCTATGAAGAGGTCCAGTTCAGTCGGTAACTGCTCATTGAGAACTTTAGCGATTTGTTGGACTTGCTCGCTGGTTAGTAACCATTCCCCATCCGCGCTTGCATCAAGACTTTTCCAGCCAAGAACACCCATTACCGCGACTTCCCGCTCAGGTCGAACTGTAAGGTCGTATTTTAAGGAGTCATCCTCGCCGTCACCTTTTAAAAAACCACTGATCCATAAAAACATAAATAACCTCCTAATTTATTTCGTGGTGGTTCTTCCGGGTTTTGCGGGGTCTATCTGTTCACCTGTTTCGTGGTTGAACTCGCCAAGATGCTTACCTTGCTTGTCATACATCTCTATTGCGCCTGTCTTGCTATCCCATTCATATATTCGCCCCTTTCGGTCTTTCCACCGACTGCGCTTACTCCCCCCCGCCCTGAACACTGCTTTTTGATTTAACAGGAAGGGCATTTGGAAATGCAGGCAATGCCAACGGCGGCCGGTGGTACTTTATATCACCGCCGCCAGCAGATCTTGAAACCACAACATACAGCGGCTGCACACCGGAATCAGCCGGGAAAACAAGAATGAAGTCCTTGTACTCAGGCGGGTAGATCGGGTTGACGATGATGTTGTCTGCCTGTTCGGTAGGCGGATAAATCCAGATCTGAGGCGCTTGTGGCGCCGCCTCTAGCGGGGGAATCCCTGAGGTGCTGGATGGGTCAACAGTTGGCGTCCAGATCAGGGTTATCCCATCGCCAAAGTCAGCCACTTGTTGAGAGCCCTGACTCTTGAAGCGGACTACAGGAATCATTTCCCAGTCGCGGCGCTTCTGGGTGTTGTACCCATAACCCTTCAAGGTGCCATCAGCTTGTTGCTCGACATGCAGTCGAACCCGTGTGCGGCCTTCCTTGAGCGATTTGAGCTGTTCTTCTGTGTACAGGGAGCTGTCGCCCAAGTTCGACGGCCACAGCAATGCGACCATTCCGGCCAATGCGCCAGCCGCAACACCAGCCGTCACGACACCTGCACCACCAGCCGCACCCGTACCGGTGCCAGCAGTGCCAACTCCGCCCAGAAGTAGCGTTCCCAGTGCAGCAGGTAACGCGCTGCCACTGATTTTTTTGAGCGGGATGTTTCCCGCTGCATCCCTTTCGCGGCCACCCAGCAGGGAGAGTTTTCCGTAGTCGGTCAGTTTCTCGACAGGGACGAACCCGGCTGGGCTGTCGTGGTTGATTACGCCGTCGGGGAGGTTGCAGCTTTTGGCGAACACGCAACCCATGGAGCTGGATTGATCCTGCTGCAGAGGTTGCCTGACAAAACGGTCTTCATATGCCTGCTGTCGGACCAACATGTCGTCATAGGATTTTTGTCTGGCGTCGCGCTCTTCCAGTTCGGTGGCGGTCATGTAGCGGCTGGTGATGTGGTGCCCGTCGCCTGACGGTGGGTTTTGAACCCGAGGTATGTCTGTTTTTCGAGCCATGAGCGTCCTTGTTTCATCTTTTGAAAGCGATGTGGACGCTATATCAACGGGCATTGGATAGATGTAGGACGGGTCTGAAACTCTGGCCGTAGTTTTTGATCGTTCCCACGCGTAGCAAAGGAATGCCTCACCGGACGCTCTTTGGGACGCAGAGCGTCCCTGGCTGCATTCCCACGCAGAGCGTGGGAACGATCGGTCACCCTGACTTGCCAGCCCCGGCCATATCGGTAACCATGCCTGCCTGAATAGGGGTAGGGGGTATAGGTATGTCACACATCCACGAACACAAAGACGACCTGCTCAACCGCGTCCGGCGGATTGCCGGTCAGGTTCAGGCGGTGGAACGGGCGCTGGAGTCCGACGCCGAATGCGCCAAAACCCTGCATCTGGTCGCGGCGATTCGCGGTGCGGTCAACGGCCTGATGGACCAGTTCATCGACGCCCACGCCCGTGAACACGTGGCGCGTCCCGGCCTCAGCGACGAAGCGCGGGCCGAAGGCGTTGAAGACTTGTTGCAAGCCATCCGCCGTTACTCGAAATAGAGGCCCGGACCATGACACTGACACCTCAGGCTTCGCGCTTTACCCACGACCACCTGTTTCTGGGGGCTGCCCACGATGACAATGCTCGCCGCACGTTGTGGGTGGTGGCACTGACGTTCGTGATGATGATGGGCGAGATTGCCGCCGGTTACATCACCGGTTCCATGGCGTTGCTGGCGGACGGCTTTCATATGGCGACTCACGCCGGGGCCTTGGGCATTGCTGCCGCCGCCTACAGTTTTGCCAGGCGACATGCCAACAACTCGCGCTTCAGTTTCGGTACCGGCAAGGTCGGGGATCTGGCGGCTTTTGCCTCTGCCGTGGTGTTGGGGCTGGTGTCGTTGGGCATTGCCGGCGAATCCATCCTGCGGCTGTTTCAACCGACCACCGTGGCTTTCACCGAGGCGACGGTGATAGCGGTGGTGGGGCTGGCGGTGAATATCGTCAGTGCGCTTCTGCTGGCGGGCAACCATGGGCATCACGGCCATGATCATCACGATCACAGCCACCATCACCATCATCACGATAACAACCTGCGTTCGGCGTATTTCCATGTGCTGGCCGACGCATTGACCTCGGTATTGGCCATCGCGGCGTTGTTGGCCGGGCGCTATCTGGGCTGGGTCTGGCTGGACCCGGTGATGGGCATCGTTGGCGCCATTGTGATTGCGAGATGGGCTTACAGCTTAATGCGTGACAGCGCCGCAGTATTGCTCGACACCACCGACGAACACGTCGCGGCCGAAATTCGCGTGTTGCTCGAATCGACGGACGAGGTGCGCATCAGCGACCTTCACGTCTGGCAAGTCGGCCCCGAGGCGCGGGCGGCGATTGTCAGTGTCGTGGCTGCGGCGAGTGTCAGCGCCGACGCCATTCGTGAACGTCTGGCGCCGGTTCATGAGTTGTCTCACCTGACGGTTGAGTATCGCAGCGCTTGAGCTGTGCCCTGGGCAAAGAGCGGAATACGGCCGTTCAGGGAAGAGCGGTAGTGCCACGTCAACCGATCCAGCGAGGGTTTCGTGGCCAGGATTTTTCTCAGGGTGGCGCTGGCGATGTGCAGGGCCAACACCTGCCCCGGGCATTGATGACGGCTGGCGCCGAAGGTGAAGCTGCGGCGATTTGGGCGCTCGAGCAGGAACGTATCGGGGTCGTCATTAAGCAGCGGATCACGATTGGCCGAGGCCAGCAGCACCAGAATGACGTCGCCGGGGTTCAGGCTCGCACCGTCGATTTCGCACGGTGCGGCGACGAAGCGTCGGGTGTTTTGCACCGAAGGGTCGAAGCGCTGAACTTCAGCGATCAGGTCGTCAACGTGGGGCGAATCGAACGACGGGTTTCGAATCAACGCCAATAGCCCATTGCCGATCAACCCGGCGCTGGCTTCGTAGGTCTGGGAGAACAGGCCGATCAGATTGGCAATCAAGGTTTCAGGGGCGGTCGAGGTGGCCGTGAAACGTTGCCGGATACCGGCAAGCAGGGCGCTGCGATTGCTCGGGTCGTCCAGAAGCTCGATGACATAACCCTTCAGTTGTTCCGCCGCAACATGGGCGGCGTCCAGTTGGGTTTGATCGCTGAGGGGCGACAGGCAGGCGACGAAGTCGGCGGTCAGCTCGCTGATGGCCCGGCCCTGAGCCGGAGAAAAGCCCAGCAACGCCGCCACGACGCAGACCGGCCCGCGAAACATCGCCGTGTACAACCCATCGGCCCCAGGGGTAATCAATCGAGCGCTGACCAGTGAGTCGATTTCATTCACATCAATCAGCGCCAGCCCCGGCTCAATCGCCGCCCTCGGACAACGCTGCCGTTCGCCCTCGTTCATCCGCATCAACTGACCGAACACCTTGCCCGCCATGCCTTGAGCAATCGCCTTGGGCACCGGCTCATGGGCCGGCCGTACATGACAGTCCGGATGCGCCAGCACGGCGGCAACCGCTCGGGCGCTGCTGGCCACCCACAATTTCAGTCCCTGATGGAAAACCAATCCGCCCTCGGCGCGCAGTTGCGCGTAGTAGGGGTAAGGATCGGCGTGAGTCGCAGCGATGATCGGGTCCATGGGTCGCAGCCTTATCGATGGTTGGAAAGTGTTGCTACTATCTCCGGTCACAAAGGGCCTTGATTCGTCCGGGAGCGAAATATGAACGCAGAACAACACGACGTCGGCGTCTCTCAAGTGGCCGCGGCGATTGCAGAGCCTGCCCGGACGAAAATCCTCTGTTCGCTGATGGACGGCCACGCCCGCACCAGCACCGAGTTGGCGACGATTGCCGAAGTCAGCGCCTCAACCGCCAGCGCCCACTTGGCCAAGCTCAAGGAACTGGCGCTGGTGCGTTTGCACGTTCAGGGCCGCCATCGCTATTACAGCCTCGCGGACAAACGCGTGGCCCAGGCGCTGGAAGCGCTGATGGTGATCGGCCAGAACGCCGCGCCAACGTTCAACCCGCGCACCCCGGATCGCCTGCAATTCGCCCGCACCTGCTACGACCACATGGCTGGCACGTTGGCGGTATTGCTGCATGACCGGATGATCGAGGCGGGGTGGTTGCTGGACACCGATGAGCAGGCTTATCGACTGAGCGACAGCGGTGAAGCGTTGTTCGAAGGACTGGGTATCGACATCAAAGACCTCGGCACCGTGCGCCGCCGTTTCGCCTGCCCGTGCCTGGACTGGAGCATGCGCCGGCCGCACCTGGGCGGTGCCTTGGGCGCGGCGTTGCTGCAAACGGCGATCAAACGCCAATGGGTGATGCAGGACCTGGACAGTCGGGCGTTGGCGTTGACGGTGGTGGGGCGCAAGGAACTCAGTCACCGGTTCGCCATTGAACTGCCGGTTCAGGGAGCGACAGCGCCACTCACGTCCACCGAGAACAAGCGCCGCGCGATTGCCAGTCCTGCGGCTTAGCGACTGGCCGAGGCCATGAGCACGCCAAAGCCTGCGAAGGTCACGCCCGAAACTTTCGCGGTCAGCCAGGAACCTTTCGGGCTCGACAACCAGCCTTTGGCGGCATTGGCGAGCAAGGCATAGCCGCCATGCACCAGGATCACCAATACGGCGTAGGAGGCGACCAGTTTGAAGAACTGGGTGTAGAAGTGCGCCGAGGTGTCGATGAATTGCGGGAACACCGCCAGAAAGAAAAACACCGCCTTGGGGTTCAGAAGCTGCATCGAAGCCGCTTCAAGGAAGCGATAACCCGGGCTTGAGGGCCGCGTTTCAAGCAGCGTGCTGGAACGATCCGAGTGCCAGCTTTTGTAGCCCAGGTACAACAAATAGGCGGCCCCTGCATATTTCAACGCGGTAAAGGCGTTCGCGGAGGTGCTGAGTATCAGGCCAACACTGGTGGCGCTGATGGCGGCGACCACAAACGCCCCCGACGCGATCCCCAGAATTCCCGGCACCGCCCCTGTCCAGCCGTGGCGCACCGCGTTGGACAGGGTCAGGACCACGCCCGGCCCCGGGCTCAAAATGGTCAGGGTGGCGAAAAGTACAAAGAGGCCGTAGCTGTTCATGTCGTGCTCCGTCAGGTGGCGCTGCTGCGTGCTGGCAGATTGGCGTGGCGACGAAGGCGTGACAAACGCTTTAATTACAGCGCATAGGTGACTAAATTAGACGCATGATAAATCCACTACCGCCTCTTAATGCTGTTCGCGCCTTCGCCGTTGCTGCTCGTCATCAGAGCTTCAGCCTGGCGGCCGCAGAGCTGCATGTCAGCCACAGTGCCGTCAGCCGGCACATCAAATTGCTCGAGGAGTACCTGGGTGTGCTGCTGTTCGAGCGGCGTATCCGGCAATCGGTGCTGACGCCGGCCGGCCAGCGCTTTTATGAGCAGGTCAGCGCCGGGTTGTCGCAGATCGCCAACGCCGCCGCTGCGCTCAAGCAGCATGCCTCGCTGCCTACCGTGAAGATCAATGTGCGTCCGTCCTTTGCCGTGCTTTGGCTGACGCCCAGGCTGGCGGATTTCATTGCGCAGCACCCAGGCATCGAGCCGCGGGTGATCACTCAAACCCAGGCACCCGATCAGGCACGCGACGGGTTCGATATCGTCATTCGCCGTGGTCGTGACGATTGGGCACCGGCGATTGAGGCGCGAGCGCTGTTCGAAGACGAACTGTTGCTGGTCGCGGCGCCTGCGCTGATCGAGCGCCTGCCACTTGAGGACCTCACGTCCCTGAGTCGGCATACGTTACTGACCGCCAAGGCACGCCGCGAAGATTGGCATAATTGGGCCATGCACTTTGGTCAAAGCCAGTCAGCCACTCAGGTCACCCGGCAGTTTGATCACATGCACCTGGTGCTTCAGGCCGCCGTGGATGGACAGGGCATTGCCTTGTGCCCGACCTCTTTGCTGGGCACCCACATCTCGAGCGGACGCCTGATCTGCCCGTTACCCGAGTTGCGCATGCCGTTGCCGCGTTATTACTACGGTGTTGCGCCGGACGCGACGGCGCACACGCGGATCTTTGTGGAGTGGTTGTTTGCCCGGATCGCTCAGGATGAGCTGCGTTGGCAAACACCTCGTGCGGTGACCGCTACGCCCTGAAATCCCAGACGATCTCCACCACCCGCACCGCCATCACCAGGTAGACCAGAAACAGAATGATCTGAAACGCCGTGTGATACGGCAACCTGGACAGCCGGCGTATGCCGTCGCTGACACTGAGCAGCATCAGCAGTGCTGAGGTTGCAATCAACCCCCAGCCGGCGAGGTTCGAGGCGAGCAACCCCATAAACAGTTGATGACCGCCATGCAACGCGTTGGTGCCCGCCGCGAACAACAGGGCGCACACCAGCAGGTTCTTGATGTTGTCGAACACTTGCGTGGTGAAGTCTGTTTCCAGCAAGGCCAGATACTTTCGCCAGAATTTACCCATGGGTTTGGTGGCACCTGTTGATGGCGGTTGCACGTGGCAAGTCTAGTGGCGTTTTGCACGAAACGCGGGCGAAAAAAAGCCCGGCCTTCAACGTGAAGGCCGGGCTTTTGTGTTCAAACGGACAGTCGCGTCAGATCAAACCTTGACGATCCAGCCCGCTGGCGCCTCGATGTCGCCGGTCTGTACACCGGTCAGTTCTTTGTAGAGCTTCTGGGTGACCGGGCCGACTTCGGTTTCGCTGTGGAACACGTGCAGCTTGTCTTTGTAGCTGATGCCGCCGATCGGGGTGATCACGGCAGCAGTACCGCAAGCACCGGCTTCCTTGAAGTCGGACAGCTTGTCGATGAACACGTCACCTTCGACCACTTCCAGGCCCAGACGGGTCTTGGCCAGTTCGATCAACGACAGACGGGTGATGCCCGGCAACACCGAAGGGGAATTCGGGGTGACGAACTTATTGTCGTGGGTGATCCCGAAGAAGTTGGCCGAGCCGACTTCTTCGATTTTGGTGTGGGTCATCGGGTCCAGATAGATGGCGTCGGCGAAGTGCGCCTTCTTGGCCTGGGAGCCCGGCATCAGGCTGGCGGCGTAGTTGCCACCGACCTTGGCCGCGCCGGTGCCTTGTGGGGCGGCACGGTCGTAGCTGGAGATCAGGAAATTGTGCGGGGTCAGGCCGCCCTTGAAGTAGGCGCCGACCGGGATGCAGAAGATCGAGAAAATGAACTCCGGCGCGGTACGCACGCCGATGTTGTCACCCACGCCGATCACGAACGGGCGCAGGTACAACGCGCCGCCGGTGCCGTAAGGCGGGATGAAACGCTCGTTGGCGCGGACCACGTCCTTGCACGCTTCGATGAACTGTTCGGTGGACACCTGCGGCATCAGCAGGCGCGCGCAGCTGCGTTGCATGCGTGCGGCGTTCTGGTCCGGGCGGAACAGGTTGATCGAACCGTCCTTGCAACGGTAGGCCTTCAGGCCTTCGAAGCACTGCTGGCCATAGTGAAGGGCAGTGGAACCTTCGCTGATGTGCAGCACGTTGTCAGAGGTTAAGGTGCCTTTGTCCCACTCGCCATTACGCCAGTGCGACAGATAGCGCTTGTCTGTCTTGATGTAGTCAAAACCCAGCTTGTCCCAATTGATGCTTTCGTTACCCATGACACCCTCTATCACTTAACAACCGCCGAAACGGTTCAAGGCTTCTGACATTTTTCTGGATGGGGACAACAATACTTCATTCCGGGTCCATTTCGCAGCCCGGATTACGGTTACTGATCGTTCCCACGCGCAGCAAAGGAGTGCAGCCCGGGACGCAGAGCGTCCATTGAGGCATTCCCACGCAGAGCGTGGGAACGATCAGCGTGAGGCGGTTATAGGTGCAACGCGTGGCCCAACGCACGCAACGCCGCTTCCTGCACCGCCTCACCCAGCGTTGGATGCGCGTGGATGGTGCCGGCGATGTCTTCCAGCCGAGCGCCCATTTCCAGGCTTTGACCGAACGCCGTCGACAACTCCGAAACACCCACACCCACCGCCTGCCAGCCGACAATCAGATGATTGTCACGTCGCGCCACGACCCGCACGAAGCCGCTTTTGGACTCCAGCGTCATCGCCCGGCCATTGGCGGCGAACGGGAAGTTGGACACGATGCAGTCCAGCCCCGCAGCCTTGGCCTCGTCCGGGGTCTTGCCGACCACCACCAATTCCGGGTCGGTGAAGCACACGGCGGCGATGGCGGTCGGGTTGAATTCGCGGTGTTTACCGCTGATCAGCTCGGCAACCATCTCGCCTTGGGCCATGGCCCGGTGGGCGAGCATCGGTTCGCCGCTCAGGTCGCCGATGGCGTAGACGTTGCGCATGCTGGTCTGGCAACGGTTGTCGATCTTGATCGCCGAACCGTTCATGTCCAGGTTCAAGGCTTCAAGGTTCCAGCCCTGGGTGTTGGGTTTGCGACCGACGGCCACCAGCACCTGATCGGTTTCAAGATTCAGGGTGTCGCCGTTCGGGTCACGAACTTGCAAGGTATTTGCTTGTGAATCAAAGCCTTCAACGCTGTGCTTCAAGTAAAGCTTCACGCCGAGTTGCTTGAGCGCTTCGTGCACCGGATGGGTCAATTCAGCATCGTAGGCCGGCAGGATCCGATCCTGCGCCTCGACCACGCTGACGTCGGCGCCGAGTTTGCGATAGGCAATCCCCAGTTCCAGGCCGATGTAACCGCCACCGACCACGATCAGCCGTTTCGGCACGCTGGTCGGCGCCAGGGCTTCAGTGGAGGAGATGATCGGCCCGCCAATCGGCAGCATCGGCAGGTTGACGCTTTTCGAGCCGGTGGCCAGCACCAGGTGCTCGCACTGAATCCGCGTGTCGCCCACTTCAACGGTTTTGCCGTCGATCACCTTGGCCCAGCCTTGAATGACCTGGACCTTGTGCTTTTTCAGCAGTGCCGAGACGCCGGTGGTCAGGCGGTCCACGATGCCGTCCTTCCACTCGACGCTCTTGCCGATGTCCAGGGTCGGCGCCGACACGCTGATGCCCAATGCCGCGTGTTGGCTATGGTGTTGCGTCTGGTGGAACTGTTCGGCGACGTGGATCAGCGCCTTGGACGGAATGCAGCCGATGTTCAGGCAGGTGCCGCCCAACGATTGGCCTTCCACCAGAATGGTCGAAATGCCCAACTGACCGGCCCGAATCGCCGTCACATAACCGCCAGGGCCGCCGCCGATGATCAGCAGCGTGGTATTTAGAGTCTGTTGCATTCCTTACTCCACAAACAGCGTTGCGGGTTGTTCGAGCAAGCCACGGATGGCCTGGATGAAGAGCGCCGCGTCCATGCCATCGACCACGCGGTGATCGAAGGAGCTGGAGAGGTTCATCATCTTGCGGATCACGATCTGGCCTTTGATCACCATCGGGCGTTCGACGATTTTGTTCACGCCGACGATTGCCACTTCCGGCAGGTTCAGCACCGGCGTGCTGACGATGCCGCCCAACGCGCCGAGGCTGGTCAGGGTGATGGTCGAGCCGGACAGCTCATCGCGGCTGGCCTTGCCAGTGCGTGCAGCCGTGGCCAAACGGGAGATTTCCGCGGCGTTGTCCCACAGACTGCGGGCTTCGGCATGACGCACCACCGGCACCATCAAACCGATCTCGGCTTGGGTGGCGATGCCCACATGCACCGCGCCGAGGCGGGTGATGACCTGGGCTTCGTCGTCGTAACGGGCGTTGATCTGCGGGAAGTCGCGCAGGGCCACGACCAGCGCACGGACCAGGAACGGCAGCAAGGTCAGCTTGCCACGGGTCGCGCCGTGTTTTTCGTTCAGGTGCGCACGCAGCTCTTCGACGGCCGTGACGTCGATCTCTTCGACGTAACTGAAGTGGGCGGCACGCTGGGTGGCGTCCTGCATGCGCTGGGCGATCTTGCGGCGCATGCCGATCACCGGGATTTGCTGTTCGTCGTTACGCTGGGCGTAAGCGGCGGTGGCGGTCGATGCATTCGACTGACCCTGAGCCAGATAGGCTTCGAGGTCTTCGTGCAGAATCCGCCCGGCAGGGCCAGTGCCACGCACCAGGCGCAATTGAATGCCGAGGTCCAGTGCATGTTTGCGCACGGCCGGGGAGGCCAGCGGACGCTCGTCGGCTTCACGGGCAACCATCGGACCTTGGCACGCGGTGGCCGGGCGAGGCGCCGCGACCGGTTTGCTTTCAACAACGGCTTCAACTTTCGGCGCTGCAACCGGTGCTTCTTTAACCGCTACTGGCTGAGCCGACTCTTTAACGTTGCCCGCGCCTTCGACTTCAATGCTGATCAGCACGCTGCCGACCGCCATGACTTCGCCGGGTTGGCCGCCGAGGGCAATCACCTTGCCATGCACCGGGGATGGAATATCGACCATCGCCTTGTCGGTCATCACATCAGCCAGCACCTGATCTTCGACGACCATGTCACCGACCTTGACGTGCCACTGAGACAATTCAACTTCTGCAATGCCTTCGCCAATGTCCGGCATTTTAATAACGTGCGTGCCCATTCAGACCTCCATGACCCGTTTCAACGCCGCGCCCACTCGGGACGGGCCTGGGAAATACGCCCACTCTTGCGCGTGCGGGTAGGGGGTGTCCCAGCCGGTGACGCGCTCGATCGGCGCTTCCAGGTGGTGGAAGCAATGCTCTTGCACCAGCGCGACCAGCTCTGCACCGAAACCGCAGGTGCGGGTGGCTTCGTGCACCACCACACAACGTCCGGTTTTCTTCACCGACTTGACGATGGTTTCCAGGTCCAGCGGCCACAGGCTGCGCAGGTCGATGACTTCGGCGTCGACACCGGTTTCTTCAGCGGCGACTTGCGAGACGTAGACGGTGGTGCCGTAAGTGAGCACGGTCACGTCCTTGCCCGGACGCGCGATGGCGGCAACGTCCAGCGGCACGGTGTAGTAGCCGTCCGGCACTTGCGCGGCGGGGTGTTTCGACCACGGGGTTACCGGGCGGTCGTGATGGCCGTCGAACGGGCCGTTGTACAGGCGTTTTGGCTCGAGGAAGATCACCGGGTCATCGTTTTCGATGGAGGCGATCAGCAGGCCTTTGGCGTCGTAAGGGTTGGATGGCATGACGGTACGCAAGCCGCAGACCTGGGTGAACATCGCCTCGATGCTCTGGCTGTGGGTCTGGCCGCCGTAGATGCCGCCGCCGCAGGGCATGCGCAAGGTCATCGGCGCGGTGAACTCGCCAGCCGAGCGGTAGCGCAAGCGGGCGGCTTCGGAAATGATCTGGTCCGACGCCGGGTAAACGTAATCGGCGAACTGAATCTCCGCCACTGGCCGCAAACCGTAGGCGCCCATGCCCACGGCGACGCCGACGATGCCGCTTTCGGAGATCGGCGCATCGAACACCCGGGAGGTGCCGTACTTGGTCTGCAGGCCTTCGGTGCAACGGAACACGCCACCGAAATAGCCGACGTCCTGGCCGAACACCACGACATTGTCGTCACGCTCAAGCATCACATCCATGGCCGAGCGCAGGGCCTGGATCATGGTCATGGTGGTCGTGGTCATGGCGGTTTCCAACTGAATATTATTGTTGTGATCGTTCATGTCAGATCCCCAACTCCTGACGCTGGCGCTTCAAGTGCTCCGGCATCTCTTTGTAGACGTCTTCGAACAGGGTCGCGGCGCTCGGAATCTGGCCGCCGGCGAGGGTGCCGTACTGCTCGGCTTCTTTCTGCGCGGCGATCACTTCGGCTTCCAGTTCGGCACTGACGGCGGTGTGTTCCTCTTCGGACCACTGACCGATTTTGATCAGGTGCTGCTTGAGGCGCGCAATCGGGTCACCCAACGGGAAGTGACTCCAGTCGTCGGCGGGACGGTATTTGGACGGATCATCGGAGGTCGAGTGCGGGCCGGCGCGGTAGGTGACCCATTCGATCATGGTCGGGCCGAGGTTGCGCCGCGCGCGTTCGGCGGCCCAGGTGGAAGCGGCGTAGACCGCGACAAAGTCGTTGCCATCGACCCGCAGGGAGGCGATGCCGCAACCGACGCCGCGTCCGGCAAAAGTAGTGGCTTCACCACCGGCAATCGCCTGGAACGTCGAGATCGCCCACTGGTTGTTGACCACGTTGAGGATCACCGGCGCACGGTAGACGTGGGCGAAGGTGAGGGCGGTGTGGAAGTCCGCTTCGGCGGTGGCGCCGTCGCCGATCCAGGCCGAGGCGATTTTGGTGTCGCCCTTGATCGCCGAGGCCATGCCCCAGCCCACGCCCTGGACGAATTGGGTGGCGAGGTTGCCGGAAATGGTGAAGAAACCGGCGTCTTTCACCGAGTACATGATCGGCAACTGACGACCCTTGAGCGGATCGCGCTCGTTGGACAGCAGTTGGCAGATCAGATCCACCAGTGGCACTTCGCGGGCCATCAGGATGCTTTGCTGACGGTAGGTGGGGAAGCACATGTCGTCGATGTTCAAGGCCAGGGCCTGGGCGCTGCCGATGGCTTCTTCGCCAAGGCTTTGCATGTAGAACGACATTTTTTTCTGACGCTGGGCGACCACCATGCGGTTGTCGAAAATCCGCGTCTTGAGCATGGCGCGCATGCCTTTGCGCAGGACCTCGACGGGTACCCCTTCAGCCCATGGGCCGAGGGCATTGCCCTGGTCGTCGAGCACGCGAATCAGGCCACGGGCCAGATCGGCGGTGTCGGCGGGTTCTACGTCGATTGGGGGTTTGCGCACCGTACCGGCGTCGGTCAGACGCAGGTAGGAGAAGTCGGTTTTGCACCCTGGGCGGCCCGAAGGTTCGGGAACGTGCAGGCGCAGCGGTTCGTACGCTTGGTTCATGGCTTCTACGCTCGATCTTGTGAATTTCTTGTAGTGAGCTGGCAGTCATTCTTCGGTAAAAGAAATCTTGTCCTACAACAATCATAGGCCGGGCCAAGAAGAATATTTCTCTGTGTTTCGTTGCGCTGGAGGTTATTTAAGGATAGAAATTCTGCATAAACATAAAAAACAGGTGGTTTTGTCTCATGCGCAAACTGGACCGTACCGACATCGGCATTCTCAACAGCCTTCAGGAGAACGCGCGCATCACCAACGCCGACCTCGCGCGCTCGGTGAACCTGTCGCCGACGCCGTGCTTCAATCGGGTCAAGGCGATGGAAGAACTGGGGCTGATTCGCGAGCAAGTGACGCTGCTGGATGCCGACCTGCTGGGGCTGCACGTCAACGTGTTCATTCACGTCAGCCTGGAGAAGCAGGTAGAGGAAGCGTTGCAGCATTTCGAAGAGGCGATTTCGGATCGCCCGGAAGTGATGGAGTGCTATCTGATGGCCGGCGACCCGGACTACCTGATCCGCGTGCTGGTGCCGACCATTCAGTCGCTGGAGCGCTTCATGATGGACTTTCTGACCAAAGTGCCGGGGGTGGCGAACATCCGTTCGAGCTTTGCGCTCAAGCAAGTGCGCTATAAGACGGCGCTGCCGTTGCCGGCGAATGGGTTGACCCTGGCCAACTGATCGTTCCCACGCACTGCGTTGATGATCGTTCCCACGCTCCGCGTGGGAATGCCGCCAGGGACGCTCCGCGTTCCGCTTCCGCAGGTGACGCAGAGCGTCACGGGATGCATTCCCACGCGGAGCGTGGGAACGATCGAAGGTTAAAGTTGATTCAGGGGGATTTTCAGGTAGGTCACGCCGTTATCTTCGGCCGGCGGCAAATTCCCCGCCCGCACATTCACCTGAATCGCCGGCAGCAACAGCGTCGGCATGCACAAACCGGCGTCACGCTGGGTGCGCATGGCGACGAAGGTGGCTTCGTCGATGCCGTCGTGAATATGAATGTTGCTTTTGCGCTGCTCGCCGACCGTGGACTGGCATTGCGGGGCGCGGCCCACGGGTGGGTAATCGTGGCAGACGTAGAGCCGCACGCTGGCGGGGAAGGCCAGCAATTTGCGGATCGAGGCAAACATCTGGTTGGCGTTGCCACCGGGGAAGTCGCAGCGCGCGGTGCCGACGTCCGGCATGAACAAGGTATCGCCCACCAGAATCACATCGCCGTCGATCAAGTAAGCCATGTCTGCCGGGGTGTGCCCGGGCACATGCAGGGCCGTGGCCTTGAGGTTGCCGATGCGGAATGACTCGTTCGGCGCGAATAGGTGATCGAACTGTGAACCGTCGACGCTGAACCCCGGTTCAAGGTTGAACAGCGTCTTGAATACCCCCTGAACCTGGCTGATCGACTGCCCGATCGCAATCTTGCCCCCCAGTTCCCGACGCAGATACGGCGCTGCCGACAGGTGATCGGCATGGGCGTGGGTTTCCAGCAGCCATTGCACTTGCAACTGGTGTTCACGCACGAAGGCGATGATCCTGTCGGCCTGGGTGGTCGAGGTGCGCCCGGCGGCGGCGTCGTAATCCAGCACGGGATCGACAATCGCGCACTGGCCGCCATCGTGTTCGTGGATCACGTAGCTGTAGGTCTTTGATGCGGGATCGAGGAAGGCTTCAATCAAGGCGGGCATGGTGGCCGTTTCTTCTTGGACAGGTCTTGAGGGTAGTTTCATTTTCCCTGCATTGGCCAGCCCCGCATCCATTCAGTTGATGAAAAAAACTGCGCGGGCTCTATCCTGTCACTCAATCGATACCGGGCGTACCCGGCCTTTTTTCGCGGATCATGAGTGTTTTATGTTGCTGGCAAGTTTTTTTGGCCTGGTCATGGGCCTGGTGCTCGGCTTGACCGGAGCCGGTGGCGGTATTCTTGCGGTGCCGGCCCTAGTGCTCGGGTTGGGTCTGACCATGACCCAAGCGGCACCCGTCGCGTTGTTCGCGGTGGGCAGTGCGGCGGCAATCGGGGCGATCGACGGTTTGCGCCATGGCCTGGTGCGTTATCGCGCGGCGTTGTTGATTGCACTGCTGGGCGCGGTGTTTTCGCCGGTGGGCATCTACTTCGCGCATCAGTTGCCGGAAAAGAGCCTGATGGTCCTGTTCAGTCTGCTGATGGTCATGGTGGCCTGGCGGATGCTGCGCCCGGAAAAGCACGACGCCGGCCCCAGCGACCATGGCCACGCCAACTGGGGCCAGAAGAACTGCATGCTTGATCAGCAGACCGGGCGTTTTTCCTGGACCGCCAAATGCACTGCGACCCTTGCCGCGCTCGGCGCGGTGACCGGTGTGGTCTCGGGGCTGCTCGGGGTCGGTGGCGGCTTTCTGATAGTGCCCGCGTTCAAGCAACTGACCGATGTGCAAATGCGCGGGATCGTTGCCACGTCGTTGATGGTGATCAGCCTGATCTCGGTGATTGGGGTGATCGGCGCGTTTCATGCCGGGGTGCGGATCGATGGTCTGGGCGTGTCGTTCATTGTCGCCAGCATCGTCGGGATGATCCTCGGCCGGAAACTCTGCGCGCGGGTGCCGGCCCGAGGGCTGCAGATGGGCTTTGCCAGCGTCTGCGTGGTGATCGCCGTTTACATGCTGTTTAGAGCGCTCGCCTGACGGGCACCGGTTCCTGTGGACGCCACTCGGGTCCACAGGCTTACACCCTAAGTTCCGGGCCTGGCCGACAGGCGGTCTTACACCAAACTTGCTGTGCGCTACCGGCCAGCCCAAAGCACCTGACAACCGCCCCCAAGGCAGCGTATGACGCCGCCGGTCCGCTTTCGATAATCGCCTCCGACATCAAGTCCCCCCGTTGCGGAGCGCTCCATGCACAACAATAAGAATTTCAAGCACCGTTTCTTGCCGGCCTTCATCGCCAGTCTGTCATCCCTGGGCCTGAGCTCAATGGCCGAGGCCGAGATCATGCTGTACGACAAGGACCAGACCACGTTCTCCACGGATGGCTATGTCAACGCCTTCTACGTCAACAGCGATGTGGACCGGGCCGGCGAGCAGTACGACCGACGCCAGGCGCGGGTGAAGATGGGGTTTTTGCCCAACTACCTGGGCTTCAACATGGGCAAACAGGTCGATGACCTCAAGCTCGGCGCCCGGGCTTCGTTCTGGGTGACCATCAACGACAGCGAAACCAACGGCACCGACACCGCCATCGACGTGCGGCAGTTCTACGGCACGGTGGCCAACCCGGAGTGGGGCGAAGTGCTGATCGGCAAGGACTTCGGCCTGTTTGCCCGCTCCAACATCCTGCTCGATGAACTGCTCGCCGGTTACGGCCAGGTCAGCGATACCTTGGGCCTGGTGGACGGCGGTGGGGTGTCGTTCGGCAACATCGGCAGCGGTTATCCGTACCCGTTCCCGACCTCGCAGATTACCTATCGCACCCCGGTGATGGACGGTTTGCGGGTGGCGGTGGGGATCATGGACCCGGTCGACACCAACGACAGCAGCGCAACCGGCAAGGCCTATCAGGAAAATCCGCGCACCGAGAGCGAGATCACCTATCAGTTCGACGTTGGCGGGGCGAAGATTTACAGCTGGCTCAACGGCAGCTACCAGACGTCGGACAACACCGATTCCAGCGTCGAGTCCGTCACCTCCAAAGGCGTCGGCTACGGCGTGCAGGCGAAGATGGGCGGGCTGTCGCTGACCGGCTCCGGCTTCCAGGCCAAGGGCATCAACCCGTTCTTCACCAACAACGCGGGCGAGCCGACCCTGCGCAATGTCGACAGCAACGGTTACCTGCTGCAGGGCTCCTACAAACTGGGCAAGAACCGCCTGGCCCTGTCTTACGGCAAGACCGAGGACGATGGCAACGGCGTGGTCGGCAGCGGCGCCGATTACGAAACCCGCGGCATCGCGCTGTTCCATGACGTCAACGACAACCTCAAGCTGGTGGCCGAGTACAACCAATTCGAAATCAACGGCCACGACACCAGCGCCCAGAATGAAGACACCGATACGTTTGCGGTGGGGGCGGTGTTGACCTGGTAACCGCACAACGCAGATTCCCTGTAGGAGCGGGCTTGCCCGCGAAAGCGGTCTGTCAGTCGACATCAATGTTGAATGTGACGGCCTCTTCGCGGGCAAGCCCGCTCCTACAGGGGAATATGGTGTTTTGCAGATGCCGTCCGGCTCTCATCCCATGGAAGTGCCTGACCGCTACCCAAGTAGCATTCGTCGCCACCCGCAGGCTTCGTACACTCGAACCTCATACAGGCGGGGGGCGATGATGCAGCAGGTTCAGAGCGACGGTGTGGTCAGTGCCATGTCCCAGGCCACCGATGCCCAGCAAGCGGCCCAGGATCTGGCGCGACAACTCTTGCACCCCCATTTGGGCTTCGTGCTGTTCTTCTGTTCTGCCGAATACGACTTGCAGGCGCTGGGGCAGGCGTTGCAGCAGAGTTTCGGTGGCATTCGCCTGGTGGGCTGCACCAGCGCCGGGGAAATCACCCCCCAAGGCTATGGCCGTAGCTGCGTGACGGCGGTGGGCTTCGACCACCGGCACTTTTCCATCTCCACCGAATTGATCGATGAGATGGAGCATTTCAGCCTGATCGATGCCCAGCAGATGGTCGAGCGCCTGGTCAGCGGTTGTCGCAGCAACACCCTGGCGCCGATCAAAGGCAACAGCTTTGCCCTGACCCTGCTCGATGGCTTATCCAGCCGTGAAGAAATGGTGCTTGCTGCCTTGAGCGCGGCGTTGGGCGACATTCCGCATTTCGGCGGTTCGGCCGGCGACGACAATTACCTGACCCACACCCACGTGTATTTCGGCGGCGAGTTCCACAGTGGCGCGGCGGTGGTGGTGCTGGTCAACACCTGGCTGGATTTCGAAGTCTTCACCACCCACCACATACTGCCCCGAGCCGAAAAACTGGTGGTCACCGCTGCCGATAGCGCCTCGCGGCGGGTGTTCGAACTCAACGCCGAACCGGCCGCCGAAGAGTACGCCCGGCATATCGGCGTGGCGGTGGCGGACCTTGATTACCGAGTCTTTGCCGCGCACCCGTTGGCAGTGCGGATCAACGATCAGTATTACGTGCGGGCGATCCAGCAGGTGCATCCGGACCTGAGCCTGAGTTTCTACTGTGCGGTGGAGAACGGCATCGTCCTCACCGTCATGCAGCCCGGCCCCATGCTGCCGAATCTGCAAGACCTGTTCGACGGTTTGCGCGAGCGTCTCGGCGACCTGTTGCTGACCATCGGCTGCGACTGCTTTCTCAGGCGCCTGGAACTGGAAGACGCCGGCCGTCTCGAGCAGGTCGGCGCGTTTTTGCAAGACCAGCGGGTGATGGGTTTCAACACCTACGGAGAACAGTTCAATGGCATGCACATCAACCAGACCTTCACCGGGGTCGCCATTGCCCGAGGCCGTGCCCCTGGACAGCGCTGACCTTCAGGCGCAGATCGCCAGCCTGCAGCACGAAAACCAAAAATTGCAGCGCATCAATGGCGCGCTGATCGAGCGCATCGAGTCCGGCATCACCCGGGGCAACGACCCGTATGCGGCGTTCCAGCATTCGGTGGTGCTGGCCGAACAGGTGCGCGAGCGCACCGATGCCCTGAACCAGGCCATGGCCGAACTCAAGGCTGGCAACCATTTGCTCAGCGAAGCGCGGCTACGGGCCGAAACCGCCCATCAACACTTGATCGACGCCATCGAAAGCATCTCCGACGCCTTTGTGCTGTTCGACGCCGAGCAGCGGATCGTGCTGTTCAACAGCCGCTTCAAGGCGTTTTGGGGCAACAGCCGGGTGCGGATCAACGCCGGCATGCGCCTGAGTGAGGTCAAACGGTTGATGACTTCGACCGGGCTGTTCAGTGAAGAACCTCGGTCGCATGTCGACGAAAGCCTGCTCTATCGCCTGCACAATGGCCGCTGGCTGCAAGTCAGTGAACGGCCGACCCAGGAAGGCGGGCGGGTGATCCTGTTCACCGACATCACCGACGTCAAACTCAGCGAAACCCTGCGCCGCGAGCAGGCCGTGGCGCAAAAGTCGCACCTGTTGCAACGGGCAGTCGACAACCTGTCCCAAGGGGTGGCGATGGTCAATGCCGAGGGCATTCTGGAACTGTGGAACCGGCGCTTCCTGGAACTCAGCGGCTTGGCCCCGGTGGCGGCCCATCGACCGTTCGCCGAAGTGATCGCCGACAGCGAACTGAACCTGCTGACCCCGGCCAGTCGCGATGCCAACGGGCGGCAAGTGCAGGAATGCGAGCAGCGCCTCTGCGATGGCCGGGTGCTGGAAATCCGCACCCATCCGTTGCCCACCGGCGGCTTCGTCAACACCTTCACCGACATCACCGAACGCTACCGGCACGCCGAAGCCCTCAGCGAAAGCGAACGCTGGATTCGCTTGATCACTGACCATGTGCCGGCGCTGATCGCCTACCTCAATGCCGATCTGGTGTATGAGTTCACCAACAAAGTCTATGAAGAATGGTACTGCTGGCCCCGGGGCGTGATGCTCGGGCAGAGCCTGCGCGAAGTGCACAGCGAGCAGCATTATCAGCGCCTGGAAGCCTACGTGGCGCGGGCCCTGGCCGGTGAGAGCGTGACGTTCGAGTTTGCCGAAACCAACATCAACAATCAGGAGCGCTACATGCTGCGTTCCTACGTGCCCAATCGCCTGGCCAGCGGGGAAGTGGTGGGGATTTTCGTACTGATCCGCGACATCACCGAGCGCCGTCGCACCGCCGAGGCGCTGCATCAGGCCTATCAGAACCTGGAGTTGCGGGTGCGCGAACGCACCACCGAACTGACCACCCTCAATGACCAGCTATTGCGCGAAATCGACGAGCGTCGCCGAGTGGAGTCACGCTTGCGCGAAGCCAAGCTCGAGGCCGAGCAGGCCAACCTGTCGAAGACCAAATTTCTCGCCGCCGTCAGCCACGACCTGCTGCAACCGCTCAACGCCGCGCGGCTGTTTACCAGCGCGTTGCTGGAGCGCCGGGAACCGGTGGCCAACGAAAATCTGGTGCGCAACGTCAGCAATTCCCTGGAAGACGTGGAAAATCTGTTGGGCACATTGGTGGATATTTCCAAACTCGATGCCGGGGTGATCAAGGCCGACATCGCGCCGTTCGCCCTCAGCGAATTGCTGGAAAACCTCGCCGCCGAGTACACCCAGGTGGCCCGCAGTGAAGGCCTTGAGCTGCATTTCATTCCGTGTTCGGCGCTGGTGCGCAGCGACATTCAGTTGCTCGCGCGGATCTTGCGCAACCTGCTGAGCAACGCCATTCGCTATACCTACAGCGGGCGGGTGGTGCTCGGTTGTCGGCGTCATCACCAGCGGTTGACGATTGAAGTCTGGGACAGCGGCATGGGCATTGCCGAAAACCGTCTGGAGGAGATTTTTCAGGAGTTCAAGCGCGGTGACGTGCAGCGCCCGGATCAGGACCGCGGCTTGGGGCTGGGCCTGGCGATTGTCGAGAAAATCGCCCGTATTCTCGGCCACCGGATCCACGTGCGTTCATGGCCGGGCAAGGGTTCGATGTTTTCCGTCGAGGTGCCATTGAGCGCCACAGCGCCGAAGGCATTGCCGAGCCTGCTGATGAGCGAACCGATGCTCGAACGGCTGCGCGGTGCTCGGGTGTGGGTGCTGGACAACGACGCGGCGATTTGCGCCGGGATGCGCACCTTGCTCGAAGGTTGGGGCTGTCGGGTGGTCACGGCGCTGTCGGAGGAGGATCTGGCGCGGCAAGTGGATAATTATCACGCCGAAGCCGATCTGTTGATCGCCGACTATCACCTGGATGACGAGCAGAACGGTGTCGACGCCGTGGCCCGCATCAACGCCCGTCGCGCCTCGGCGATCCCGGCGATGATGATCACCGCCAACTACAGCAATGAACTCAAGCAGCAGATCCGCGAACTGGGCCACACCCTGATGCACAAACCGGTGCGGCCGATGAAGCTCAAGACCGCGATGAGTCATCTGCTCGGCCGGCCTTGAGGTGATCGTTCCCACGCTCCGCGTGGGAATGCAGCCAGGGACGCTCCGCGTCCCAAAGAGCGGACGCAGAGCGTCCGGTGAGGCATTCCCACGCGGAGCGTGGGAACGATCGTGGGCTCAACGCCGCAAATACGACCCAAAATCGATATCCCCGGCACTCAATATCGCCTGCACCCGGTTGTGCACGTTGAGTTTGCGCAAGATCGCCGAGACGTGGGCCTTGACTGTGGTTTCGGCGATTTCCAGGGTGTAGGCGATCTGCTTGTTCGATTCGCCCTTGGTCATGCGTTCGAGCACCAGCAACTGCTTGCGGGTCAGCGCCTGGAGCAGTTCGGGCGGGAAGCTCGGGGTCTCGTTCATGCGCCGGCTGGTACCGCTTTTTTGCGTGCGGATGATGTCCGGCGGCAGGTACACATTGCCATTGAGAATCTGCTGGATGGCCTCGGTCATCTGCGCCCGTGGCGAGGACTTGGTGATGAACCCCACCGCGCCATAGGTGATGGCTTGCAGCACGATCTGTTTGTCCTGTTCGGCCGAAACGATCACCACTGGAATGGTCGGCGCCTCATTGCGCAGGTTGATCAGGCCATTGAGGCCATGCATGCCGGGCATGTTCAGGTCGAGCAGGATCAGGTCCAGGTCATCGTGTTCCTGGGTCAGGGCCAGGGCGCTGTCGAGGTCGGCGGTTTCCATGACCTCGCTGCCGGGGAAACCATCGCTGATGACGTTATGAATGGCTTCGCGAAACAGCGGGTGATCGTCGGCAATCAGAATTTTGTACATGGCCTTTCACCTCATTATTTTTTTCAGGGTGTGGCAACAACACGCAAGCGCTCGGGTCAGGGAAAGGGTTCGGGCTTTGCCGGCGTCACGGGCAGATTCGCCGCTTGCCAGGCATCCAGGCCGTCGCGGTACCAATACAGTGTTTTATAGCCCATGGTGGCCGCGCGTTTTACCGCGTTCCAGCTCAACCAGCAATCGGAGCGACAGTAAAAGACCAACGGTCGGGCCAGGTCGCCCGCCGTCAATTGCTGCAGATGACGCGCGAAATAGTCTTGCCAGGGCGGCGTCAGGTCGCCATCGCCGGTATTGGCCAGCCAATGGCTGCCGGGCAGGTTTTCGTGGGGTTGATCTTCGATGAAGCGGCCTTGCAGCCACTGTCGGCGATAGACATCGATCAGCACCGGCCGGGGTGTTTGCCTGAGCAGGTTTTGCAGGGCCGGCGTGTCGATGATGTTCGCGCCCTGGAGCTGAGTCGGGGTCGGGCTGCGGTACAGGGCGATGCGATAACCCTGGGCGGAGAACAGCGGTGTTTCGGCCTGCGCGGCGCCCAATAGCAGGCTCAGCGACAACACAGCGAGAGAAGGGCGCAACAGAACACGTCGGGCACGCGGCATGGGGGGCAGTCCTTATAGTTATGAACCCATTACATGCCAGTAGCGGTGCGTTGTGAATGCGACGATAGACAGGTAAACCAGTACTAAAGTAGTAATTTTCCCCGTTGATCGTTCCCACGCTCTGCGTGGGAATGCCTCACCGTACGCTCTGCGTCCGCTCTTGGGACGCGGAGCGTCCCTGGCTGCATTCCCACGCAGAGCGTGGGAACGATCCACAGGGGGAATGTGTTGTCAGTTGGTTTTGCGCAAGGCCGCGTGTTGCGGGTTGAAGGTGAGCACGGCGAGCAGGGCGAACACCAGCGTCAGCCCCACGCACACCGCCAGCGCCAACGGGCTGAAGCGTTCGTACAGGGCAAACCGCACCAATTCCACCGCATGGGTGAACGGGTTCAAGGCGCACAGCCAATACAGCCACTCGCTGGAATCGCGCATTTTCCACAGCGGATACAGCGCCGACGACAGGAAAAACAACGGGAAGATCACGAAATTCATCACCCCGGCAAAGTTCTCCAGCTGGCGGATGGCGTTGGACAGCAACAGGCCCAGCGCACTGAGCATCAACGCCACCAGCAGCAACGCCGGCAACGCCAGCAGCAGGCCCATGGCCGGTGGTTGCACGCCGTACAGCCACGCAATCGCCAGAAAGGCATACACCTGTAACAGCGAAATCAGCGACGTCGCCAGCAATTTGCTGCACAGCAGAAAGGTCCGGGGCAGGGGGCTGGTCAGCAGCACGCGCATGCTGCCCATCTCCCGGTCATACACCATCGACAGTGAACCTTGCATGCCGTTGAACAACAGGATCATGCAGGCCAGGCCCGGGATGATGTAAACCTCATAGGGAATGTAAGTGTCGTAGGGCTCGATGATGGCGATGCCCAGTGCCGCGCGGAACCCGGCGGCGAACACCAGCAGCCACAACAACGGCCGCACCAGCGCACTGAGAAACCGCGTGCGCTGCAACACGAAGCGCAGCCATTCGCGCAGCACGATGCCGCTGAAACATTGCCAGTAGGCGTTCATCGGGTGACGGCTCCTGAAGAGGCTGAAGTGGTCAGGCGAGCGAAGGCCGAATCGAGGTCGCCGCCATGTTCCAGGCTCAGCGCATCAGCCTGTCCGCTGGCCACCAACCGCCCTTGATGCAGGATCAGCAAATCATCGCTGGGCTGCACTTCATCGAGTAAGTGAGTGGTCCAGAGCACGCTGATGTGTTGCTCGTGGCACAGGCTGCGGATGTGTTGGTTGAGCGCCAGGCGACTGGTCGGGTCGAGGCCGACACTGGCCTCGTCGAGCAACAACAGGCGTGGTTCATGCAACAACGCACGGGCGATTTCCACCCGCCGACGATGGCCACCATTGAGTTCGCGCACCCGCTCGCGGCGGCGCTCGGTCAAGGCCTGGCGCGCCAGCTCGGTGTCGACCCGCAGCCCGGTCTGGCGCTGGGACAAACCATGCAGCGCGGCGTGATAACGCAGGTTTTGCTCGACGCTGAGGTCCAGGTCCAAGGTGCTTTGCTGGAACACCACCCCCAATTGCTTGAGCGCCGGGCGTGCGGCGTTGCGCAAGGAACAGCCGCCGACCCGGATATCACCGCGTTGCAGATCATAGAGGCGGGTGAGCAGGGCGATCAGGGTCGACTTGCCCGCGCCATTCGGCCCAAGCAGCGCCGCAAAACGCCCCGGTGCCAGGCTGAAACTCACCTGGCGCAAGGCCTCGCGCGCGCCATAGGCGAAACTCAGGTCGCTGACCTCAAGGGCGTTCATGGCGTCACCACCACGCCCCACGGATAACGCCCGACCTTCACCGATTTGCTGACCTTGAGGCTGGCGACATCGATCACTGACACATCGCCGCTGACGCCATTGGTGGCCAGCAATTGCTTTTGGTCCGGGGTGAACGCCATCTGCCAGACCCGCCGGCCCACCAGCAGGTAATCGAGAATCTCGAAGGTTCTGGCGTCGATCACCGCCACATGGTTGGCCGGGCCGAGGGCGACGAAGCCGTACTTGCCGTCGGCGCTGAGTTTGATCCCCACCGGCTGAACCTTGTCCGGGTGCACGCCTTTGATCTGGAAGGTCAGGGTCTTGAGGATCTTGCGGCTGGCGACGTCGAGAATCGTCACCGTGCCGCCGATTTCCGCCGAGGCCCAGAGCTGCGAGCCATCGGGATTGAATTCGACGAAACGCGGCCGTTGATCCACCAGGGTGTTGTCGGCCAGGGTCTGGGTGCCGGTGTCGATCCAGTGCAGCATGTTGGTGGTTTCACTGGTGTTCACCGCCCACTTGCCGTCGGGACTGACGGCCATGCCCTCGGGCTCGACGCCGACGTTGATCTGCCCGAGTACCTTGGAGGTTTCGGTGTCGATCACCGTCACCAGCGCATCGTCTTCGTTGGAGACGTACAACCAGCGATTATTGGGATGCAGGGCGAATTGTTCGGGGTCTTTGCCCGAGGGCAGTTCCTTGATGATCTTGCGTGTGGCGACGTCCATCACCTGGACCCGGTCCGAATCACTGGCGCAGATGTACAGCAGCGTGTTGTCGTGGGACAGCAACAGGCCGCGCGGGCGCTGGCCGACGGGCAGGGTGTCGGTGACTTGCAGGGTCTGCATGTCGATCAGGCTCAGGCTGTTGTCCTTTTCGTTGGAGACCCAGGCGGTGCTGGCCGCCGCGTGCCCGGCGGCGAGCAGTAAAGCGCAGGAAAGCAGGGTGCGGCGCATGGCAGATTCCTTCTTATTGTGGTGGTAGGGCTTTCAGGGAAAGCGGCAGCGGACCTCGGCTTTGTCGTAACCCAGGCTGTCCATTTCGTTGAAGGGGTGCAGGAAACCGTCTTGCGGCGACGTGCTGACCAGTGCCCGGGGTTGCACGATGGGGATCGGCTGGCGCAACTGACCGTTCCACGACCGATAACTGAGCTTGCGCCCCTTGAAGCCGTCCAGCGGCAATTGCTCGCTGATTTCAAGCGTACGGATCGCCATGGCATCGGCCTGACGCAGTTTGCCCACTGCACTGGCAATGCTGCGCACGGCCATCCACG
Organism: Pseudomonas frederiksbergensis; assembly: GCF_017114915.1. Classification (GTDB taxonomy): domain Bacteria; phylum Pseudomonadota; class Gammaproteobacteria; order Pseudomonadales; family Pseudomonadaceae; genus Aquipseudomonas; species Aquipseudomonas frederiksbergensis_I. Next base: position 49,395 of record NZ_JAAUOE010000012.1, on the reverse strand, counting down.
CGGCGAAATCCCGATCGTTCATCCAGCGCCCGGCCAGGGCTTCGAAGCGTTTCTGCAACTGCGCGGCACCGAAGGTTTCCACGGTCTTGTGCCAGCCCACCGGAGTCAGGCCCTGAGTGCCGGCCACCGGCCGTGGATACCAGGTCTGATAGGGCACGTATTCGCCGAAGTCGCCCCGTTCATCGGCCACCAGCACCACGTCGTACTCGGCGGTCTGGGTGAACAGCGGCATGTCGGCCTGGGCGCTGCGCCGCTGATCGTTATCGAAACTCCAGGCTTTTTCCGCGACCAGTTGCAGGCCGAAGCGTTTGGCCGCCCGGCGCAGGGCGGCGGCATAGGCTTGATCGTCCGCGGTCGGGCCGACGATCAGCAGCGCCCGTTGCCATTTACGCAGTACCAGAAATTGCGCGAGTGCATCGGCCAGCATCGCCCGGCTCGGCAGGCTGTGCAGCACGTTCGGCAAGCAGTCGGTGCTGCGCAGGCTGTCATCGGGGCTGCCAGCATTGAACAGCAGGCTATCGGGCAGCGCGGCGCTGAGTCGGCGCAGGGCCTGCGCTGGTGCATTCACCACAAACAGGCGCAGGCCTTGCTCGTGTTGGGCCTTGGCCGCTTCGATCAGCGCCTCCGGATTGTCGACGCTGGCGCTGACCAGGCTGTAGCTGTGATTGAGAAAGCGCCCGGTACTGTTGCTATCAGTGATCGCCAGTTCGGCGCCACGCAGGCCGGCATCGGTCGGTTCGGGAATAACATTCGACAGCAACGGGCCGGGGTCGGGGCGATAACCGAGGTAGCCGATTTGCACCTGCAACGGTGCGTCCGCCGCCTGAGCCTGGGTCGCCACCCCGGCGGCGCAGGCAATCGCCAACAGGTAGATCAAGGCATAAGGGGCGAGCTGGCGCATAAAGGCACTCCATCACAGGTAGCGTCAGCATAGGAACCCTGGACGGGCGGGGAAATATGCAGAAAGTACCGATGGGCCAGTACCAAGGTAGTAACTCACCCCGGGCGGCGCGGTTTTAGCATGGGCTACAACGGCCATCATTCAAGGGGGGGATTGACCATGCGAATTCTCAAAGCACTGCTCCTGCCGTTGTTGTTGATCCTGACCCTGATCGGCATCGACAAGCTTCACGGCGCCCGACCCGTATGGGTTGGGCCTGCGCCACAAGCCCTACTACCAAGGGAGTAGGTCGCGGCCACCAAAGCAGCATGGGGCTTGCGCGAAGCCGTTCCTAAGATGGGTGCCATAGCCTCTTCAAAGAGGTTTTGCGTGCAATCTTGAGGGCAGAACAATGACAACAAAACGCAACGCCTTGCTCGTTGCCGGACTGCTGGCCGGTTTCATCAATGCAGGTTCCGTCTGGGCCCACGGCAACGTGGTACCCCAGGCCATCGAAACCCAGGGACTGACCCCGATCAAGGACGCCGGTGTGCAGGTCGATGCCGACGGTTGGGCGGCGGTGAACCCTTACCGTTCCACCCCTGAGCGCGACAAAGCCGTGCAAATCGGCTCTTCGGCCTACAACCAGAACTGCGCGGCCTGCCATGGCCTGGAAGCCAAGTCCGGCGGCATCGCCCCTGACTTGCGCATGCTCGATGGCGGCGAGGCCGGTGATGAGTGGTTCGTCGAGCGGGTACGCAATGGCGCCGTGCGTGATGGCCGGGTCTACATGCCGAAGATGGCCGACTACCTGAGTCAGGAAGCCTTGTGGGCGGTGCGCACCTACCTGGACAGCGTGCACGTCGAGGAGTGACCCATGCGCCTGCTCGCGGTGTTGATCAGCGCTGTGTGGCTGTGTTGCCAGACAGCGCAGGCGCAGGTCAGTAGCTATGACGACATGATCGCCGCCGCCGAGCTGAAGGTCGCGGTGTACAAGGACTTCGCGCCCTACAGTTTCGAAGACGCCGGCCAGGCCCGCGGGGTCGATGTCGAACTCGCCCAGGCCCTGGCCAAGGCCATGGGGGTACGCCTGCAACTGATCTGGGCGCCCGCCGGGGAGAAGCTCGACGACGACCTGCGCGATTACATCTGGCGAGCCAGTGCGCTGCACAATCAGCAACTGGCCGACCTGATGATGCGCGTGCCCTACGATCGCGAATACGCGCAGAAACGCAATGAACTGGGTGAGCTGGAAAACGGCCATGTGGTGATGTTCGGACCGTACCAGACCGAACAATGGCAAGTGGCTTATGACCGCCGCCGGCTGGATTCGGTGGCCAGCGTCGCGGTGTTCCAGCAGCACCCGATCGGCGTCGAAGTTGACAGCGTGCCCTCGTTTTACCTGACCTCGGTGTTCAACGGCATGCTCTCCGCCAAGACCCACCATTACCCGGGCGTGCCCCAGGCGTTTGCCGCGATGAAGGCCGGTGAAGTCGACGCGGTGATGGCCATGCGCGGCGAGATCGACTGGCAAGTCCATCAGGCCGCCGACCCGCAAGTGGCGTTGGCGGAAAACGCTTACCCGAATATGGGCAAACAGCTCTGGGAGATCGGCATGGCGGTGCATGAAAGCAACCGGCAACTGGCCTACGCCGTGGAGGAGGCGCTGGAAGCATTGATTCTCGAGGGCACGGTCAAAAGCATTTATGCCCATTACGGCCTGCGCTATGACGTACCCGAGATGTATCAACCATGAACTGGCGCGCGAGTTGGCTGTTGGCCTGCTGGTTGCCCTTGGCCGGGCAGGCGGTTGAGGTCGATCCGGTGCCGTCGGTGATGTGGGCGTTCTATCACAAGCAGATGCTTGGCGACGCGCCGTTCGTGTTCGACGAGCGAGTCAAGCTGCTGGCACCGCCGTTCGCCGAAGACGCCCGGCAAGTGCCGCTGGAAATTGACGCCCGGGCGTTCAAGGGCGAGGTGGTGCGAATCCTCGCCTGGGCCGAACTCAACCCACTGCCGAAAATCGTCGACTTCGAGCCGGTGGCCGACGTACTGCCCTGGCTGTCGATCCGCATCCGCGTGGAACAGGCCACGCCGTTGCGTGCGGCGGTGTTGACCCGCGACGGGCTGTGGCATGTCGGCTCGACCCTGATCGATGCGGCGGGCGGTGGCTGCACGGCACCAAGCGTAGTGCGCACCCAACCGGGTTGGGAAGAACGCATCGGCGAAGTGCTCGGCGGTCGTTACCCCCGTGGCGAATTCAGCCGCGTGCGCTTGCAGGTGGCGCATCCGATGGACAACGGCATGGTCAGCGGCATCCCGGAATTCTTCCTCAACCAGGCCGAGCTGCGGGACCGGAACGACCGGGTGCTGGCCCGTCTGGAGCTGTTCCCGGCGGTCAGCGAAAACCCCAACCTGGCTTTCGATATTGAAGGGGCCGGGCAGACGCGCCTGCTGCTGCGCGACAACAGCGGCAATCAATTCGATGCGGCCATACCCTGACCCAAGGAGCGTGTGATGCGCTGGATGCTGCTGTTGTTCATCTGTGTGAGCCTGCCGACCCTGGCCGATTCCGATTACGCACTCAAGCCCCGGCAGATTGCCGAAGACACCTGGCTGCTGGAAGGCAGCACTGACAACTTCGCCAAGAGCAACGGCGGCAACATCGTCAACACCGCGTTCATCGTCACCGGGCAGGGGGTGGTGGTGATCGACAGCGGGCCGTCGAAACGCTACGGCGAAGCCCTGCGCAAAGCGATTGCCGCAACTACCGATAAACCGGTGATCCAGGTGTTGCTGACCCATCACCATCCCGACCATGTGCTGGGCAATCAGGCTTTCACCGACGTGCCGATCGGTGCACTGGCCGGCACCACTGAGCTGTTGCGTCAACAGGGCGATGCGATGGCCGAGAACATGTATCGATTGGTGGGTGACTGGATGCGCGGCACCGAGGTGGTGTTGCCGACGCAGACGCTGACGCCTGGCGTGAAAAGTTTTGGGAACCACGATTTGCGGCTGCTGAGTCTGGGTGGGCACACCAGCGCGGATCTGGCTATTCTCGACCAGAAAACCGGCGTGCTGTTTGCCGGGGATCTGGTGTTTTATCAACGGGCCTTGACCACGCCCAACAGTCCGGGGCTGTCGGTGTGGCTGGCGGACATCGCCACACTTGAGGGGTTGCCGTGGACGCTGATCGTCCCCGGCCATGGCCCCGTGGCCACGGACAGCAAACCGTTCGAGCAAATGCGCGATTACCTCTCCTGGCTCGATCAACTCATGCGCGACGGCGCCGCCAACGGCAGCGACATGGCCGAGATGATCCGCAGCCCCATCCCCGAACGTTTCGTGGGGATCAGCCTGAGCCGCTATGAGCTGATTCGCAGTGTCAGCCATTTGTACCCGCGCTATGAGCGCGCACAGATGACCCGAGTCGATTCCGGCCGGTAGGAGCCGGCTTGCTGGCGAACGGCGCGGCGCGGTGTGTCAGATGAACCGTTTTCGTGGTGTGTCAGATGCGCCGCTTTCGTGGTGTGTCAGATAAACCGCCTTCGCTGGCAAGCCAGCTCCTACGGGGGACCGATGTCGATCATGAAATCCGCGATCCATCGCCTCCGACCCTGTACCAAGGAACTAGAAATCTCCGCATTGCGGGCAATTGTTGCAACGGCGGCGGCGCCCAAGAATCTGCACCAGACCGGGAAAATTTCCCGGGCATAACAATAACCGCAGAGGTAGCCGTCATGACCCAACCCGCACGTCGCCAACCCTTCGCCTTGAGCGTGCTGCTCAGTGCCATGCTGTTGTCCGGCCAGGCATTGGCCGCAGTCTCCGATCAAGACATCCTCCAGGATCCGAAGAATCCGGAACAGGTCGTCACCAATGGCCTGGGCGTCCAGGGTCAGCGCTACAGCCCGCTGGACACCCTCAATGTCGACAACGTCAAGGATCTGCGCCCGGTCTGGGCCTTTTCGTTCGGCGGTGAAAAGCAACGCGGCCAGCAGGCGCAGCCGATGGTCAAGGACGGCGTGATGTACATGACCGGCTCCTACTCGCGGGTGTTCGCGGTGGATGCGCGTACCGGTCGCAAGCTCTGGCAATACGACGCGCGCCTGCCCGATGACATCCGCCCGTGCTGCGACGTGATCAACCGCGGTGTGGCGCTGTATGGCGACCTGGTGATCTTCGGCACCCTCGACGCCAAGCTCGTGGCCCTGAATAAAGACACCGGCAAAGTGGTATGGAGCAAGAAAGTCGCCGACCACAAGGAAGGCTACTCCATCAGCGCCGCGCCTCTGGTGATCAACGGCAAACTGATCACTGGCGTGGCCGGTGGCGAGTTTGGGGTGGTGGGCAAGATCGAAGCCTACGACCCGAAAAACGGTGATCTGCTGTGGACCCGGCCAACGGTCGAAGGCCACATGGGTTACGTCTACAAAGACGGCAAGGCCGTAGAGAACGGCATCTCCGGCGGCGAAGCGGGCAAGACCTGGCCGGGCGATCTGTGGAAAACCGGCGGCGCGGCGCCGTGGCTGGGCGGCTACTACGACCCGGAAACCAATCTGCTGCTGTTCGGCACCGGCAACCCGGCGCCGTGGAACTCGCACCTGCGCCCGGGCGACAACCTGTACTCGTCCTCGCGCCTGGCGCTGAACCCGGACGACGGCACGATCAAATGGCACTTCCAGAGCACCCCGCACGACGGCTGGGACTATGACGGCGTGAACGAACTGGTGTCGTTCAACTACAGCGAAGGCGGCAAGGAAATCAAAGCCGCGGCCACGGCGGACCGCAACGGTTTCTTCTACGTGCTCGATCGCACCAACGGCAAGTTCATCCGTGGCTTCCCGTTCGTGGACAAGATCACCTGGGCCAGCGGCCTGGATAAAAACGGCCGGCCGATCTACAACGAGGCCAGCCGTCCGGGGGCGCCGGGTGCCGAGGCCAAGGGCAGTTCAGTGTTCGTCGCGCCGGCGTTCCTCGGGGCGAAAAACTGGATGCCGATGGCCTACAACAAAGACACCGGCCTGTTCTATGTGCCGTCCAACGAGTGGGGCATGGACATCTGGAACGAAGGCATCGCCTACAAGAAAGGCGCGGCGTTCCTCGGCGCCGGTTTCACCATCAAACCGTTGAACGAAGACTACATCGGCGTGCTGCGCGCCATCGACCCGAAAACCGGCAAGGAAGTCTGGCGCCACAAGAACTTCGCGCCGCTGTGGGGCGGGGTGCTGACCACCAAGGGCAACCTGGTGTTCACCGGTACGCCGGAAGGCTTCCTGCAAGCGTTCAACGCCAAGACTGGCGAGAAAGTCTGGGAATTCCAGACCGGTTCCGGCGTACTCGGCTCGCCCGTGACCTGGGAAATGGACGGCGAACAGTACGTCTCGGTGCTCTCCGGCTGGGGCGGCGCAGTACCGCTGTGGGGCGGCGAAGTGGCCAAGCGCGTCAAGGACTTCAACCAGGGCGGCATGCTCTGGACGTTCAAGCTGCCCAAAGACCTGGTCGCCAAGCATTAACCCAGGCAACCACAAACCTGATCGTTCCCACGCTCTGCGTGGGAATGCAGCCCGGGACGCTCTGCGTCCCTCTCCAGAGCCGAACGCGGAGCGTCCGTTGAGGCATTCCCACGCAGAGCGTGGGAACGATCACCTACTACCCAATAGCATCGACCCAGACAGAGGCCCATCATGATCTACGCACAACCTGGAACACCCGGCGCCGTCGTTTCCTTCAAACCGCGCTACGGCAATTTCATCGGCGGCGAGTTCGTCGCTCCAATCAATGGCGAGTACTTCACCAACACCTCACCGGTCACCGGTGAAGTGATCGCCGAGTTCCCGCGCTCCAGCGCCGCCGACATCGAAAAGGCCCTGGACGCCGCCCATGCCGCCGCCGATGCCTGGGGTAAAACCTCGGCGCAGGATCGCTCGCTGGTGCTGCTGAAAATCGCCGACCGCATCGAACAGAACCTGGAAATCCTCGCCGTCACCGAAACCTGGGACAACGGCAAGGCCGTGCGCGAAACCTTGAATGCCGACGTGCCACTGGCCGCCGACCATTTCCGCTACTTCGCCGGCTGCATCCGCGCCCAGGAAGGCGGCGCCGCCGAGATCAACGAACTGACCACCGCCTATCACTTCCACGAACCGCTGGGCGTAGTCGGACAGATCATTCCGTGGAACTTCCCGCTGCTGATGGCCGCCTGGAAACTCGCTCCGGCCCTGGCCGCCGGCAACTGCATCGTGCTCAAACCCGCCGAACAAACGCCGCTGTCGATCATGGTGTTCGCCGAGCTGATCGCCGATTTGCTGCCGGCCGGCGTGCTGAACATCGTCCAGGGCTTCGGTCGCGAAGCCGGTGAGGCGCTGGCCACCAGCAAGCGCATCGCCAAGATCGCCTTCACCGGTTCCACCCCGGTAGGCGCGCACATCCTGCATTGCGCGGCCGAGAACATCATTCCCAGCACCGTTGAACTGGGCGGCAAGTCGCCGAATATCTTCTTCGAAGACATCATGAACGCTGAGCCACAGTTCATCGAAAAAGCCGCCGAAGGGCTGGTGCTGGCGTTCTTCAACCAGGGCGAAGTCTGCACCTGTCCGTCCCGGGCGCTGGTGCAGGAGTCGATCTACGAGCCGTTCATGGCCGAGGTGATGAAGAAGATCGCCAAGATCAAGCGCGGCAACCCGCTGGACACCGAAACCATGGTCGGCGCCCAAGCGTCCGAGCAACAATACGACAAGATCCTCTCGTACCTGAACATCGCCCGGGAGGAGGGCGCGGAGCTGCTCACCGGCGGCGCGGCGGAGCGTCTGGAAGGTGACTTGTCCAGCGGCTATTACATCCAGCCGACCCTGCTCAAGGGCCACAACAAAATGCGCGTGTTCCAGGAAGAAATCTTCGGCCCGGTGGTGGGTATCACCACCTTCAAGGACGAAGCCGAAGCCCTGGCGATCGCCAATGACAGCGAATTCGGTCTCGGCGCCGGCCTGTGGACCCGCGATATCAACCGCGCCTACCGCATGGGCCGGGCGATCAAGGCCGGGCGCGTCTGGACCAACTGCTACCACCTGTACCCGGCCCACGCCGCGTTCGGTGGCTACAAGAAGTCCGGTGTCGGCCGTGAGAACCACAAGATGATGCTCGACCATTACCAACAGACCAAAAACCTGCTGGTGAGCTACGACATCAATCCGCTGGGGTTCTTCTAACCCAAAAAAACACCACACCCCCTGTAGGAGCGGGCTTGCCCGCGAAAGCGGTCTGTCAGTCAACCAATGTGTTGGATGTGACACCGCCTTCGCGGGCAAGCCCGCTCCTACAGGGTTTTGTGTGGTGCTGAAGATCTGCGCGCCCCCTACCAATGCACGCCGCCGCCTCCTTCGAAAGTAGCATTCGGTCGTCTCGCCCCCCGTGCATTAATGGCTTTACCGGAATCGTCCGGCACAAGAAGAGGATTGACCCATGTGGCATAAACCCGCGTTTACCGATCTGCGCATTGGCTTCGAAGTGACGATGTACTTCGCCAACCGTTGATGGATCGCCCGGTCAGCCGTCGCGTTGGCCGGGCCTGCTTTCTGGAGCCTGCCATGCACATCCGCGTTCTCGGTGCCGCCGCCGGCGGCGGTTTTCCGCAATGGAACTGCAACTGCCGTCAATGCGCGGCCATGCGCAGCGGCAACCTGCGCGCGCAACGCCGCACGCAGTCTTCCATTGCCCTGAGCGACGACGGTGTGGAGTGGGTGCTGTGCAATGCTTCACCGGACATTCGCGCGCAACTCGAGAGCTTCCCGGCGCTGCAACCGGCCCGACGCCTGCGTGACACGGCGATTGCCGGCGTCGTGCTGCTGGACAGTCAGATCGACCATTGCACCGGCCTGTTGAGCCTGCGCGAAGGCTGTCCGCATTCGGTCTGGTGCACCGAGCGGGTGCATGACGACCTGAGCAGCGGTTTTCCGTTATTCACCATGCTCAAGCACTGGAACGGTGGCTTGCAGTGGCAACCCATCGAATTGGACCGCGAACCGTTCAGCATCGCGGCCTGCCCACACCTGCAAATTCGTGCGATTCCCTTGGTCAGCAACGCGCCGCCGTATTCCCCCAATCGGGGCAACCCGCAGCCGGGGGACACCATCGGCCTGTTCATCGAAGACCTGCGCAATGGTGCATCGGTGTTCTATGCGCCGGGGCTGGGGCAGGTCGATGCCGAGGTAATGAGCTGGATGCAGCGCGCCGACTGCCTGCTGCTGGACGGCACGCTGTGGCGCGACGATGAAATGCGCGTATGTGAAGTCGGCCAGAGCCTGGGCCGCGAAATGGGCCACCTGCCACAAAGCGGCCCCGGCGGGATGCTCGAAGTGCTGGAGGGCTTCAATCGCCAGCGCAAGGTGCTGATCCACATCAACAACACCAACCCGATCCTCGATGAAGACTCGGCCGAGCGGGCGTTGCTGGAGCGGCGGGGGATTGAAGTGGCTTATGACGGCATGGATATCGTGCTGTAGCGGATGGCCTCTTCGCGGGCAAGCCTCGCTCCTACAAGGGGTACGTCGCACGCGAATTTCATGGCCAGCACAGAACCCGTAGGAGCGAGGCTTGCCCGCGAAGGGGCCAGGCCAAACACCGCGAAATCCGGAGAACCGCAATGACTGACACCCCCATGACCCCCACCGAATTCGAAGCGGCCCTGCGCGCCAAAGGCGCCTATTACCACATCCACCACCCATTCCACCAAGCGATGTACGCCGGGCGCGCCACCCGTGAGCAGATTCAGGGCTGGGTCGCCAATCGCTTCTACTACCAGGTGAACATCCCGCTCAAGGATGCCGCCATCCTCGCCAACTGCCCGGATCGCGACGTGCGCCGGGAATGGCTGCAACGGATTCTCGACCATGACGGCGTCCCCGGCAGTGAAGGCGGCATCGAAGCGTGGCTACGATTGGGCGAAGCAGTGGGGCTGGATCGCGAACAAATCCTCTCGCAAGAGCTAGTGCTGCCGGGCGTGCGTTTCGCCGTGGACGCCTACGTCAATTTCGCCCGCCGCGCCTGTTGGCAGGAAGCGGCCAGCAGTTCGCTGACCGAACTGTTCGCGCCGCAGATCCATCAGTCTCGGCTCGACGCCTGGCCCAGCCATTACCCATGGATCGACCCGGCCGGTTACGACTATTTCCGTACGCGTCTGAGCCAGGCCCGGCGCGATGTCGAGCATGGTTTGCGCATCACCCTGGCGCATTACGTCACGGTCGAGGGTCAGCAGCGCATGCTGGAGATTCTGCAGTTCAAGCTTGATGTGCTGTGGAGCATGCTCGACGCGATGAGCATGGCCTATGAGCTGGACCGCCCGCCGTATCACACCGTCACCGCCGAGCGGGTCTGGCATCGGGGGATCGCCCTGTGAACGCGATCGAGCAGCAACCCGGCCCACCGTTGTGGCTGTTGGCGGAGCTGACCTATCGCTGCCCGCTGCAATGCCCGTATTGCTCCAACCCATTGGATTTCGCCCAACAGGGCGAGGAGTTGAGCACAGAAGAGTGGATTCGGGTGTTTCGCGAGGCCAGGGAGATGGGCGCCGCGCAACTGGGTTTCTCCGGGGGCGAGCCGTTGGTGCGCCAGGACCTGGCCGAGTTGATCAAGGCCGCGCGGGACATGGGTTACTACACCAACCTGATCACCTCGGGTATCGGCCTGACCGAACAGAAGGTGCGCGATTTCAAGGTCGCCGGGCTGGACCACATCCAGATCAGCTTTCAGGCCGCCGACGAAGCGGTCAACAACCTGCTCGCCGGTTCGCGCAAGGCCTTCGCCCAGAAACGGGCCATGGCCCGGGCCGTGAAAGCCCAGGGCTACCCGATGGTGCTGAACTTCGTCACCCATCGGCACAACATCGACCAGATCGCGCAGATCATCGAACTGTGCCTGGAACTGGAGGCGGATTTCGTCGAGTTGGCGACTTGCCAGTTCTACGGTTGGGCCGAACTCAATCGCGTCGGCCTGTTGCCGACCCGCGAACAGTTGCAGCGCGCCGAGCGGATCACCAATGAATACCGCCAGCGGCTTGAAGCCGACGGCCACCCCTGCAAACTGATTTTCGTCACCCCGGATTACTACGAAGAACGCCCCAAAACCTGCATGAATGGCTGGGCCAACCTGTTTCTCGACATCACTCCGGACGGCACGGCGTTGCCTTGCCATAGCGCACGGCAGTTGCCGGTGCAGTTTCCCAACGTGCGCGAGCACAGCGTCGAACACATCTGGAACGACTCCTTCGGCTTCAACCGTTTCCGTGGCGATGACTGGATGAAAGAGCCGTGCCGTTCCTGCGATGAAAAACACAAGGACCTGGGCGGCTGCCGCTGCCAGGCGTTCATGCTCACCGGCGACGCCAGCAACGCCGACCCGGTGTGCAGCAAGTCACCGCACCACAGCGTTATTCTCAAGGCTCGGGACGAAGCCGACGCGCCGGGGCAGGGCATGGAACACCTGACCTTGCGCAATGAAAAGGCTTCGCGGCTGATCTTTCGCGGATAAATCGAACAGCACAAATCACTTTGTAGGAGCGGGCTTGCCCGCGAAAGCGGTGTTTAAGGCGACATCAATGTTGACTGTACCGATGTCTTCGCGGGCAAGCCCGCTCCTACAGGGGATTCGCTTAACTGACTGGCATTAGGGCTTGCCCGCGAAAGCGGTGTGTCAGGCAATAGAGATATCGAATGTGCCGGATCTTCGGTGAATGCAAAATCCAAGTGCATCCCGGGCAGTGGTTACCCATTGGTCTGATTGCATTCGCAGCCGGATGCGTTAGTGTGGCTTTACCTTCAAAACAATAAGAAACAGGCTTTCCAATGAGCCAGAATCTCAGTCAACTGCGTAAATTCGTTTCGCCTGAAATCATCTTCGGCGCCGGCTGTCGGCACAACGTCGGCAACTACGCCAAGACCTTCGGTGCCCGCAAGGTGCTGGTGGTCAGCGATCCCGGTGTGATCGCCGCCGGCTGGGTCGCCGATGTCGAGGCCAGCCTGCAAGCCCAGGGTATCGATTTTTGTGTTTACAGCGACGTTTCGCCCAACCCGCGGATCGAAGAAGTCATGCTCGGCGCCGAGCGGTACCGGGAGAATCACTGCGATGTGATTGTGGCGGTCGGCGGCGGCAGCCCGATGGATTGCGGCAAGGGCATCGGCATCGTTGTCGCCCACGGGCGCAACATCCTTGAATTCGAGGGCGTGGACACCCTGCGTATGCCCAGCCCGCCGCTGATCCTGATCCCGACCACCGCCGGCACGTCGGCCGACGTGTCGCAGTTCGTGATCATCTCCAATCAGCAGGAACGCATGAAATTCTCCATCGTCAGCAAGGCCGCGGTGCCGGACGTGTCGCTGATCGACCCGGAAACCACCCTGAGCATGGACCCGTTCCTGTCGGCCTGTACCGGCATCGACGCGTTGGTCCACGCCATCGAAGCCTTCGTCTCCACCGGTCACGGGCCGTTGACCGACCCGCATGCGCTGGAAGCGATGCGGCTGATCAACGGCAATCTGGTGCAAATGATCGCCAACCCGAACGACATCGCCCTGCGGGAAAAAATCATGCTCGGCAGCATGCAGGCCGGGCTGGCGTTTTCCAACGCGATTCTGGGTGCGGTGCATGCCATGTCCCACAGCCTCGGTGGATTCCTCGATCTGCCCCACGGTTTGTGCAACGCGGTGCTGGTGGAACACGTGGTGGCGTTCAATTACAGCTCGGCGCCGGAGCGCTTCAAGGTGATTGCCGAAACCTTCGGCATCGATTGTCGCGGCCTGAACCACCGGCAGATCTGCGGGCGTCTGGTCAACCACCTGATCGCCCTCAAACACGCCATCGGCTTCCACGAAACCCTGGGCCTGCACGGGGTGAGTACGGCGGACATTCCGTTCCTGTCGCAACATGCCATGGATGACCCCTGCATCCTTACCAACCCGCGCGAGTCCAGTCTGCGCGACGTCGAGGTCGTCTATGGCGAAGCCCTCTGACGAACAACAACGGGCGCTGACCGGGCTGCTCGGCCTGGGCAATCACTCGGCGCGCAAGAGTCATTACCCGGAACTCGCCGCGCGCCTGGACGAGCTGGAAACCGAACGCAACCGCTACAAATGGCTGTTCGAAAACGCGGTGCACGGGATCTTCCAGGCCAGCCTGCAAGAAGGCATGCGCGCCGCGAACCCGGCGCTGGCGCGGATGCTCGGTTATCACGACCCGCAGGAGGTGTTGTTTTCCCTGACGGACCTGGCGGGCAAGCTGTTCGTCGGTGGGGCGCAGGAGCTGGAACGCATCGGCGAAATCCTCCAGCACGAGCGCAGCCTGCTGGGCTATGAGACTCAGCTGCGGCGCAAGGACGGCAGCGTCCTCGACGTGTTGATGAATCTGCTGCTCAAACCGGATCAGCAAGGCCTGGTGGAGGGTTTTGTCGCCGACATCACCGAGCGAAAACAGGCCCAGGAGCGTTTGCAACAGCTCAATGACCAACTGGAGCAGCGGGTCACCGCGCGCACCAACGAGTTGCTGGAAGCCAACCGCAACCTGCAACAGCAGATCACCCAGCGTAAACAGATCGCCGAAGCCTTGCGCGATGCCCGTGATGCCGCCGAGGCCGCCAATCGCAGCAAGGACAAATACCTCGCCGCCGCCAGTCACGACCTGCTGCAACCGCTCAACGCCGCGCGTTTGCTGATCTCGACCTTGCGCGAGCGCCACTTGCCCGACGTCGAACAGGTGCTGGTGGAGCGCACTCACCAAGCGCTGGAAGGGGCCGAAGATTTACTCACCGATCTGCTGGATATTTCCCGACTCGATCAGGCCGCGGTGAAGCCGGACATCGCCCTGTACCGCCTCGACGAATTGTTCGGGCCGCTGGTCTCGGAGTTTCAGTCGGTGGCGGCGGCCGCCGGGTTGAACCTGCGGGTGCACATGGGCGATTACGCCATTCATACCGACTTGCGCTTGATGACCCGAATCCTGCGCAATTTCCTCAGCAACGCCTGCCGCTACACCGACGAAGGCAGCATCCTGCTGGGGGCCCGGCGCCGGGGCGACGCGCTGCGTATTGAGGTCTGGGACACCGGGCGCGGGATCCCGGCGGATCGTCTCGACTCGATCTTCCTCGAATTCAACCAACTGGATGTCGGGCGCGCCGCCGATCGCAAGGGCGTGGGGCTGGGGCTGGCGATTGTCGAACGCATCGCCAATATCCTCGACTACAGAATTCAGGTTTATTCATTGCCGGGGCGCGGTTCGATGTTCAGCATTGAGGTGCCGATTTCCCATGAGATTCCACTGCCGATCAGCCAGGCCGCGCCGCAACCGAGTACCGGCAACCCGTTGCCGGGGCGGCGTCTGTTGGTGCTGGACAACGAAGTCAGCATTCTTGAAAGCATGAGCGCGCTGCTCGGGCAGTGGGGCTGCGAGGTGGTCACCGCCACCGATGAGGCGACCGCGCTGGTGGCCTTGCAAGGGCAGGCGCCGGAGCTGATTCTGGCGGACTATCACCTCGATCACGGGGTGGTGGGCTGCGAGGTGGTCCGGCATTTGCGCGAGCATTTCGGCCAGGCGATTGCGGCGGTGATCATCACCGCAGACCGCACCGATCAGTGTCGGCGCTCCTTGCAGCGACTCGAGGCGCCCTTGCTGAACAAACCGGTGAAGCCCGGCAAGTTGCGCGCGGTGTTGAGTCAGTTGTTGGCGTAAGGCGGCCCGTTTACCTGCCGCCAGACCGCTGTACGAAGTTTCGTTTTCCCCTGTCGCCGCGACGTAGAGCGGATGCTAGTCTTGATCAACGCTGTTGTCAGGGAGCCCTCATGGGCAATCACAAGATCGAGATTCGTCGCAGTAATGTCGAAAAAATCCTGCTGGCGGCCGAAAAGGTCTTCGCCGAAAAAGGCTTCGGCGGCACCGCCATGGCCGACATCGCCGCCGAAGTGCAACTGCCGCGCTCCAACCTGCATTACTACTTCAGCACCAAAAGCGAGCTGTACAGCGCGGTGCTCCTGGGTTTGCTGGAGGTCTGGAAGCAGGACGCCCTGTGCTTCGAGATGTTCGATGACCCGCGCGTGGTACTCAGCAGCTACATCCGCGCCAAGATGAACCATTCCCGCAGCCGGCCGTACGGTTCGAAAGTCTGGGCCAACGAAATCATCCACGGCGCGCCGACCCTGGGTGAGAAACTGGACGCGAGCCTGTACGACTGGGCCAAGATGAAAGAAGCGAAAATCCGCCAGTGGGTGGAAGACAAACGCATCCTGCCGGTAGAGCCTTCCAGCCTGCTGTACATGATCTGGGCCTCGACCCAGCACTACGCCGACTTCGATCACCAGGTGAACATTCTTAATGATCATCAGCCGTTGTCGGACATGCAGTTCGAACGGGCGGTGCAGACGGTGACCAGTGTGATCTTGCGCGGGATCGGGTTGGAGCCTTGAGGTTGGTGGTGCGGCTGCCGACCTCTTCGCGGGCAAGCCTCGCTCCTACAGATTTAGCGTCGATCATTTGATGTGGCTCGACATTAAATTGTAGGAGCGAGGCTTGCCCGCGAAGGCGTCAGTTCAGGCAACGCTGCGTTCAGACCGTGACATGGTAGGGATTCCTCGGATCATGGTTCCAATCCAGAAACGGCTTGCCCGTATCCACCGGCACCATCTCGATGCAATCCTGCACCGGGCAGGTGATCTGGCACAGGTTGCAGCCCACGCACTCCTCATCGATCACTTCATATTTGTGCGTGCCGTCGGCCTGTTTGAGGCTGGCAATCGCCTGGTGCGAGGTGTCTTCGCAAGCGATGTGGCAGCGACCGCAGCCGATGCACGCCTCCTGATCAATCTTGGCAATCACCTGATAGTTGATGTCCAGGTACTTCCAGTCCGTGGTGTTGCCCACCGCACGCCCGCAAAATTGCGACACGCTGGCGTAACCCTGACTGTCCATCCAGCGTGACAAACCGTCCTTCATCTCCTCGACAATCCGGAAGCCATGCAGCATCGCCGCCGTGCACACCTGCACCGAGCCGCTGCCCAGGGCAATGAACTCCGCCGCGTCGCGCCAGCTGCCGATGCCGCCAATGCCGCTGATCGGCAAGCCCTGGGTCTGCGGGTCGCGGGCGATTTCGGCGACCATGTTCAGCGCAATCGGCTTCACCGCCGAACCGCAATAACCGCCATGGGTGCTTTGGCTGCCGACGGCGGGATTGGCGACCATGCGTTCCAGGTTGACGCTGGTGATCGAGTTGATGGTGTTGATCAGCGACACCGCATCGGCGCCGCCACGGTGCGCGGCACGGGCAGCCATGCGGATGTCGGTGATGTTCGGTGTGAGTTTGACGATCACCGGCAACGAGCAGTAAGTCTTGCACCAGCGAGTGACCTGCTCGACGTATTCCGGCACCTGGCCGACCGCCGCGCCCATGCCCCGTTCCGGCATGCCGTGGGGGCAACCGAAATTCAGTTCGATGCCATCGGCCCCGGTGGCTTCCACCAGCGGCAGGATGTTTTTCCACGACTCTTCAACGCAGGGCACCATCAACGACACGATCAGTGCACGGTCCGGCCAGTCCTTTTTGACCTGGGTGATTTCCCGCAGGTTGATCTCCAGCGAGCGGTCGGTGATCAGCTCGATGTTGTTGAAGCCCATCACTTCACGGTTGGCCCCGAAGTGCGCCGAGTAGCGTGACGACACGTTGACCGCCGCCGGGTCTTCACCCAGGGTTTTCCAGACCACACCACCCCAGCCGGCCTCGAACGCGCGGACCACGTTGTAGGCTTTGTCGGTGGGCGGCGCGGAAGCCAGCCAGAACGGATTGGGGGCTTTGATACCGGCGAAGACAATCGAAAGATCGGCCATTTACGCAGCCTCCACGTTGAGCATGAGTTGAGCGTTGATGGCCTCGGCGGCCAGCTTGCCGTGCTGCACGGCTTGCACGGTGAGGTCCTGATCGAGGCTGGTGCAATCGCCGCCGGCATACACGCCGGGAATGCTGGTGCGCAGCTGTTCATCGACCTGAATCCGATCGCCCTGACGCTTGAGTTCACGGGCCAGCGGATCGGCGAGGGCAGCGGCGTCGAAAGCCTGGCCGATGGCTTTGAAGATCCCGTCGGCGGCCAGTTCGAAGGTTTCGCCGGTGGTTTGCAGGCGACCTTCCACCAAGCGGGTGCGGGCGAAGCGCATGCCGCGCACGTGGCCCTGATCGTCGAGCAGCACCTCTTCAGGTTGCGCCCAGGTCAGCAGCCGCACCTGATTGGCCTTGGCGATGTCCTGTTCGTGAACGGTGGCGCCCATGTCGTCGACGCCACGGCGGTACACCAGATTCACGTCCCGGGCACCGAGGCGGGCCATTTGCACGGCCATGTCGATGGCGGTGTTGCCGGCACCAAGAACGATGCAGCGCTCGGCCAGTGGCAGTTGCGTCAGGTCATCGGCCTGGCGCAGTTCGCGGATGTAGTCGGTGGCGGCGAGCAGGCCGGGGGCATCTTCATGGGCCAGGCCCAATTGTTTGCTGGCGGCCAGGCCGATGCCGAGGAACACCGCGTCGAATTGCTGATGCAGTTCGCTGAGGGTCAGATTCTCGCCAAGCTTGTGCCCATGGCGAATCTCGATCCCGCCAATCCCCAGCAGGAATTCCAGCTCCTTCTGCGCGTAATCATCCACCAGTTTGTACTTGGCGATCCCGTACTCGTTGAGACCGCCAGCCTTTTCCCGTGCCTCGAAAATCACCACGTCATGGCCGTGCATGGCGCTGCGGTGCGCGCAGGACAAACCGGCCGGGCCGGCACCGACCACAGCAATGCGCTTGCCAGTTGCGGCGGCGCGCTGGAACGGGTGTTCGCTGAAGTGCGCGTTGTCCACGGCATAGCGTTGCAACAGGCCGATCAGCACCGGCGCGCATTCCTGGGCGTTGTTGCGCACGCAGGCTTGCTCGCAGAGGATCTCTGTCGGGCAGACCCGGGCGCAACTGCCGCCAAGGATGTTGGCCGAGAGGATTTTCTGCGCGGCGCCCTGCACGTTTTCCTGATGGATATTGCGGATGAACGACGGAATATCGATGTCGCTTGGGCACGCATTCACGCAGGGTGCGTCATAGCAATACAGGCAGCGCGAGGCTTCCAGGTGCGCCTGACGCTCGTTGAGTGGCGGTGCCAGGTCGGTGAAATGGCCGGCGAGGGCGGCCGCGTCCTCATGGGGATGCGGGAGGTGGTTCAGGGTCTTGATCACGGTGTTGGCCTCACGGTTATTTGAGGTACTGCCTCTGGTGGGCTGATCGTTCCCACGCTCTGCGTGGGAATGCCTCAAGGGACGCTCCGCGTTCCAATGGGACGCAGAGCGTCCCGGGCTGCATTCCCACGCAGAGCGTGGGAACGATCGGGTCGGGAGTACAGGTTCAGCGTTTCACTGCTGTCGGCTTATTCACCTCAGCCCGCTTGCTCAGCAAATCAAACACCGCCGGATACGCCGGCCGTTCGATATACCGACCCGCGCCACGCTCGGCGCGCAAATCGCCATCGGCCCACACCACTCGGCCCTGGCTGATGGTATGACTCGGCACGCCGCGCACGGTCTTGCCTTCGAAGATGTTGAAGTCGACTTGCTGGTGATGGGTCTTGGCTGAAATCGTCCGCGTGCCTTCCGGGTCCCACAGCACCAGATCGGCATCGGCACCGACACGGATCGCGCCTTTACGCGGGTAGAGGTTGAAGATCTTCGCGGTGTTGGTGGAGGTGAGGGCAACGAAGTGCTGCATCGACAAACGCCCGGTGTTCACCCCTTCATCCCACAGCACCGCCATGCGGTCTTCGATACCGGCGGTGCCATTGGGAATCTTGCTGAAATCGTCACGGCCAGCGGCTTTTTGCTCGGCGCAGAAACAGCAGTGGTCGGTGGCGGTGGTGTGCAGGTTGCCCGCTTGCAGGCCATGCCAAAGGGCTTGCTGATGGCCGCGAGGACGGAACGGCGGGCTCATTACGTAACCGGCGGCGGTTTGCCAGTCCGGGTGTTGGTAAACGCTGTCGTCCAGCAGCAGATGCCCGGCCAGCACTTCGCCGTAAACCGGTTGGCCTTTGGCGCGGGCGTAGGTGATTTCGTCGAGGGCTTCCTTGGTCGAGACGTGGACCAGGTACAGCGGCGTGCCAAGGGTTTCGGCAATGCGGATCGCCCGGCTCGCGGCTTCACCTTCGACCTGCGAAGGGCGCGACAGCGGGTGCGCTTCCGGCCCGGTGATGCCCTGGGCCATCAACTTGCGTTGCAGGTGATAGACCAGCTCGCCGTTTTCCGCGTGCACGGTCGGCACCGCGCCCAATTCCAGGCAACGCTCGAAACTCGCCACCAGGGTGTCGTCGGCGGCCATGATCGCGTTCTTGTAGGCCATGAAATGCTTGAAGCTGTTGACCCCGTGATGGCTGACCAGCTCGGCCATTTCCTCGCGGACCTGTTCGCTCCACCAGGTGATGGCGACGTGGAAGCCATAGTCCGACGCTGACTTTTCGGCCCAGCCGCGCCATTGATGAAAGGCCTCCATCAACGATTGCTGCGGGTTGGGTATCACGAAGTCGATGATCGAGGTGGTGCCACCGGCCAATCCCGCCGCGGTGCCGCTGAAAAAATCTTCGCTGGCCACCGTGCCCATGAAGGGCAGTTGCATGTGCGTGTGCGGGTCGATGCCACCGGGCATCAAGTATTGGCCGCTGCCGTCGAGCACTTGCGCATCGGCGGGAACATCAAGGTTTTCACCAATCGCTTTGATTACGCCGTCGGCGCAATAGACGTCGGCGCGGTAACTTTCATCGTGGGTAATAACGGTGGCGCCACGGATCAACAGAGACATTCCGAGTTCCTCGCAGGCATGACCGACTATTGCCGGTTCTAGATGTTTTATATGAAGCAGACACCAATCGGTGTATTCCTGTCAGTGCTGTCAAGAATAGACGCTAGCTGCAGTTTATGGATTGAGCAAGAATATTTTTTATAAGCTTATTACTGTTTTAACTTGATGATAAATAAGGATAAAAAATGATAATCACCAAAATGGTGAGGCTGTTCACCATTTTGACGCACTTGACAGGTTCGAAATATGGTCAAGATTTTCTATGTGAAATCAGCCGCTTGAGAATGGTCTATGGTTGATGCGCAACCTTGCAAAAAAACATCGACGCACCAGATTGAGTCCTGACTGTTCGGACAACTTGCCTGGCATTCGGCCTGAGTGGCCTGGCAACTCACCGGGGACTCGCGGGTTGGATAAATAAAGTTGATTAACATCAGTTGGTTAGCAAGGTTTTATGGCACTGCCCGAGGCGCAAGCGGGGCACCCGGCACGTTTATTGATGCCGCCGCTGACACCTTGGCCGGTCCGTAAAAGTTGTCAGTTTCTCCGGCCATCGTCCGGCTCGCGCGCATTGCGCCAGCCTCCGATGAGCAAAAATAATCAAAAGAACAGTGGAGCGGCCATGCAACAGATCAGATCGCAAGTGACCGAGCGCGACGGCTTGTTTGAGCTCGAAGCCGGCAGCGATGTCCTCGACAGTCCCCGATACAACCACGACATGGCACCGACCAAGGTGCGCGAACGAACCTGGAACAAATGGCACATCACCGCCTTATGGGTCGGCATGGCGATCTGCGTGCCGACCTACACCCTCGGCGGCGTACTTACCGCGTACTTTGGGCTGACCGTCGGCGAAGCACTGCTGGCGATTCTGTTCGCCAATATCATCGTGCTGATCCCGCTGACCCTGAACGCCTTCCCTGGTACCAAGTACGGCATTCCGTTTCCAGTGTTGCTGCGCTCGTCCTTCGGCATTCTCGGTTCCAACATTCCATGCCTGATTCGCGCCCTGGTGGCGTGCGGCTGGTTCGGCATCCAGACCATGTTCGGCGGGCTGGCGATTCACCTGTTTCTCGGCTCGGTGTTCGATGGCTGGAAGGCCCTCGGCGGTACTGGCGAGGTGATCGGCTTCATGCTGTTCTGGGCCTTGAACCTGTGGGTGGTGATTCGTGGCGCGGACTCGATCAAATGGCTGGAAACCCTCTCGGCGCCGTTGTTGGTGCTGGTGGGCGTGGGGCTGTTGGTGTGGGCCATGCCGAACGTGTCGATGACCGAGCTGCTGGCGATCCCGGCCAAGCGTCCGGAAGGGGCCGGCGTGGCCAGTTACTTTGCCGCCGGGCTGACGGCCATGGTCGGCTTCTGGGCCACGTTGTCGCTGAACATTCCGGACTTCAGCCGCTACGCGAAAAGCCAGAAGGATCAGATCATCGGGCAGATCATCGGCTTGCCCCTGACCATGTTCCTGTTCGCCTCCCTCGGCGTGGTGATGACGGCCGCGTCGGTAAAACTGGTGGGCGTCACCGTCTCTGATCCGGTCACCCTGATCGGCCATATCCAGAGCCCGGTCTGGGTCGCACTGGCCATGGCGCTGATCATCATCGCCACCTTGTCCACCAACACTGCGGCCAACATCGTGTCGCCAACCAACGATTTCCAGAACGTCGCGCCCAAGTACATCAACCGCACCACGGCGGTGATGCTCACGGGTTTGGTCGGGTTAGCGCTGATGGCTCATGAGCTGCTGAAAAAGCTCGGGCTGATCGTCTCGGATCTGAGCCTGGAGACGGTGTATTCCAACTGGTTGCTGGGCTATTCCAGCCTGTTGGGGCCGATCGCCGGGATCATGGTGGTGGACTACTTCCTGATCAAGAAACAGGAGCTGGATCTGGCCGGCCTCTACCGCGACGACGTGTACCCGGCGTGGAACTGGTTCGGTTTTATCGCCTTCGGCGTGCCGGTGGTGTTGACGTTGCTGTCGCTGGGCAGCGACGCGTTCAGCTGGTTCTACAGTTACGGCTGGTTCACCGGCTCGGCCCTTGGTGGGCTGATTTATTACGGGTTGAGCGTGATGCGGCCGAGTCCTACTGCTGTGAAGTCGGCTGTTTGATCGTTCCCACGCTCGGCATGGGGAATGTAGCCCGGGACGCTTCGCGTCCCAGAAGCGGACGCAGAGCGTCCATGGATGAGTTCCCACGCAGAGCGTGGGAACTATCAGAAGAAAAACTGAGGAGATCACCATGAACGCTGCCGTAGACGTTCTGCAGTCCACCCATCAGCACATCAACCGCGACCGACTGTGGCAGTCGCTCATGGACCTGGCCAGACTCGGCGCCACGGTCAAGGGCGGGGTCTGCCGACTGGCCCTGACCGACCTCGACCGCCAGGCCCGGGACATTTTCGTGAAGTGGTGCGAGGAGGCCGGTTGCACCGTCAGCATCGACGCCGTCGGCAACATCTTCGCCCGCCGTCCGGGGCGCAACCCGAACCTGCCACCGGTGATGACCGGCAGCCACATCGACACCCAGCCCACCGGCGGCAAGTTCGATGGCTGCTTCGGCGTGCTGGCCGGGGTCGAAGTGTTGCGCACCCTCAATGACCTGGGGGTGGAAACCGAGGCGCCGCTGGAGGTGGTGGTCTGGACCAACGAAGAAGGATCGCGCTTCGCCCCGTGCATGATGGGCTCCGGCGTGTTCGCGGAAAAATTCACCCTTGAGGAAACCCTGGCCAAGGTCGATGCCGAGGGCGTGACCGTCGGCGAAGCCCTGAACGCCATCGGCTATGCCGGCCCGCGCAAGGTCAGTGGCCATGCCGTGGGGGCGTATTTCGAGGCGCACATCGAGCAAGGCCCGATTCTTGAAGACGAGCGCAAAACCATCGGCGTGGTGATGGGCGCCCTCGGGCAGAAATGGTTCGACCTGAAACTGCGCGGCGTCGAAGCCCACGCCGGTCCGACACCGATGCACCTGCGCAAGGATGCGCTGGTCGGCGCCGCGGTGATCGTCGGCGCGGTCAATCGCGCCGCCCTCGGCCATCAACCCCACGCCTGCGGCACTGTCGGCTGCCTGCAAGCCTACCCTGGCTCGCGCAACGTGATTCCTGGCGAAGTGCGCATGACCCTGGACTTCCGTCATCTGGAGCCGGCGCGACTCGATTCAATGATCGCCGAAGTCCGCCAGGTCATCGAAACCACCTGCGAGGAACACGGCCTGACCTTCGAACTGACCCCCACCGCCGATTTTCCGCCGCTGTATTTCGACAAGGGCTGCGTCGAAGCGGTACGCGGCGCGGCGCAAGGGCTGGGGCTGTCGCACATGGACATCGTCAGCGGGGCGGGGCACGACGCAATCTTCCTCGCCGAACTCGGCCCGGCCGGGATGATCTTCGTGCCTTGCGAAGGCGGCATCAGCCATAACGAAATCGAAAACGCTGCGCCGGATGACCTGGCGGCCGGGTGTGCGGTGTTGTTGCGGGCGATGCTGGCGGCTTCGGATGCGATTGCCAGTGGTGAGCTCGCGGCTTGACATGCCGACGCGCGCTGAAATAAATCAGCGCACGTTACAAACCCTAAGCGACCTTTTGAGCTTCCGGTCCCGGCAGTCGATTCATTCGCACTATCAGAGCCCTCGGCGGTCGTAATCTTCACAAGGCAGCGCGCAAAGTGCCGCCGCAATTGTGGAGATCTTCGAGATGCGTGTTTTCTCGCCACTGTCACTCGCACTCTGCGCGGCGATTCTGGGCGGTTGCGCCAGTCCGCCGCCTCCGCCACCGGCTGCTCCGCCACCACCACCGGTTCGTACCTGTTCGACCACCGAAAGCACCGATGTGCAGGGTAATATGAGGGCTGAAGGGCAGGTGACCCGGACCACGACCCTGACCCGTTGCGTCACTCAGTAGGCCGGATCGGGTGTGCCGCCAGTGACGCTCTGTTCAACTGGCGGGTAGGGTCTGAGGTGGCCTTCAGACTTCCTCGATCCTGACCCACCGCGACTCCCGTGCCGCCAGACGAATCGCCGTCGCCAGGCGTTCGACTTCCCATGCCTGCTCGAAATCAGTCCCGTCCTGACCGAGGCCGGCCAGCGCCATCACCAGCTCATGCACCTCAAGGGTCTTGAGTTCGTTGTAACCCAACTGGTGCCCCGGTGCCGGGCTGAAAGCGGCATAGCCCGGCAAGTCCGGCCCCGCCAGCAATCGCTGGAAGCCGCCTTGCCCGGTGCGATACAGCCGCAGTTCATTCAAGCGTTCCTGATCGAACGCCAGGGTGCCTTGGGTGCCACTGATTTCAAAACGCAGGTGATTCTTGTAACCGTGTTTGAGCCAGCTGCTGCTGAACGTCCCTCGCGCGCCGTTGGCGAAGCGCAGCAACGCGTGGACCTGATCGTCGACTGCGACCTCACGTCGTTCCTGGCCACCCACCGTCACGGGACGTTGCGCATGCACGGTCTGGGTGTCGGCGCTCACCGCCTGGACATCGCCCAGCAGATAACGGGCCATGGCCAGCAAGTGACTGCCCAGATCCGCCAAGGCACCACCGGCGTAATTGGCGTCGCAGCGCCAGGACCAGGGTGAAACCGGATCGGCCATGAAGTCTTCGCTGAATTCGCCCTGGAAACTGATGACCTGTCCCAGCGCGCCGTTTTGAATCAAATCCCGAGCCAGGCCGATGATCGGGTTGTGTTGATAGTTGTAACCGACCCGCGTCACCACGCCCGCGGCTTTGGCGGCAAGACGCATGGCGCTGGCCTGTTCGAGGTTCACCGCCAGCGGCTTTTCGCAGTACACCGGTTTGCCGGCGGCGATGGCAGCCATGGCCATGGGGTAGTGCAGATGGTTGGGGGTGGTAATGGCGATCAGGTTGACCTTGGGGTCATCGATCAGCTGTTGCCAATCACTGTGCGCTGTCTCGAAGCCCCAGGCATCGGCGCAATGGCGGGCGCGCTGCGGATCAGCATCGGCCAGGGCGGCGAGTTTGAGCTTCAGCGGCAATTCAAAAACGGCGCTGACATTGCGAAACGCCAAGGCGTGGGCGCGGCCCATGAAACCTGTGCCGATGAGTCCGATACCGAGTTCGCGCATAGCCGGGGTCCTTTTGGTTTTTGTTTTCAGGAGGGCTATTTATGGAATATAAATTCTCATAATGCAATTGTATGGAATAAATATTCCCTTTTCTGATCGTTCCCACGCTCCGCGTGGAAATGCAGCCAGGGACGCTCCGCGTCCCAAAAAAGCGGACGCAGAGCGTCCGGTGAGGCATTCCCACGCAGAGCGTGGGAACGATCAGTGGTGAGTACTGAAATCTAAAAAGGCAGCCCTGAGGCTGCCTTTGATTCATTCGCAGAACCGAATCAGGACAGGAACCCGCCATCCACGTTCAGCGAAACCCCGGTCGTGTAGCTCGACGCATCACTGGCCAGATACAACACCGCCCCGGCCATTTCACTCGGGTCCGCCACGCGCTTGAGCGGAATCTGCTGCAACGCGGTGTTCAGAATCGCTTCGTTCTTCACCAGCGCCGAAGCAAACTTGGTATCCGTCAGACCCGGCAGCAGAGCGTTGCAACGAATGCCGAATTGCGCGCATTCCTTGGCGAACACCTTGGTCATGTTGATCACCGCCGCCTTGGTCACCGAGTAGATGCCCTGAAAGATCCCCGGCGAGATGCCGTTGATCGAGGCGACGTTGATGATGCTGCCGCCGCCGTGTTCGCGCATCAGCTTGCCGGCTTCCACCGACATGAAGAAGTAGCCGCGAATGTTCACGTCGACGGTTTTCTGGAAGGCGCTGAGGTCGGTGTCCAGGACGTTGCAGAACTGTGGGTTGGTCGCGGCGTTGTTGACCAGGATGTCCAGTCGTCCGAATTGTTCGCGGATGGCGGCGAAGACCTGGGTGATCTGTTCCATCTCACCGATGTGGCAGGCAATGGCGGTGGCCTTGCCGCCGGCGGCGATGATCGCGTCGGCGACGTGCTGGCAACCGTCGAGCTTGCGGCTCGAAACGATGACGTGGGCACCTTGTTGCGCCAGCAGTTTGGCGATGGCTTCACCGATGCCGCGGCTGGCGCCGGAGACGAAAGCGATCTTGCCGTCGAGGTCGAACAACTGAGTCTTGGACATGATTTTTCCTTGTTATGAGGCCCGATCAGAGAGCCGCGATCAGAGGCTGGATTTCTGGATGACCTGCAAGCTCATCTGCTCCAGCAGTTTGTTCATGTGAATGAACTGCGCGAAGCGCTTGTCCTGGGTCTGGCCATGGAAGAAGCGGTAGTAGATCTGCTGCACGATACCGGCCAGACGGAACAGGCCGTAGGTGTAGTAGAAGTCGAAATTGTCGATCTGGATGCCGGCGCGCTCGGCGTAGTAATCGACGAACTCGCGGCGGGTGAGCATGCCGGGGGCGTGGCTTGGCTGGCGACGCATCAGTTGCACCGGCGCCGGGTCGTCGGCTTCGATCCAGTAGGCGAGGGTATTGCCCAGGTCCATCAGCGGGTCGCCGAGGGTGGTCAACTCCCAATCCAGCACGCCGATGATCTGCATCGGGTTGTTCGGGTCGAGGATCACGTTGTCGAAGCGGTAGTCGTTGTGGACGATGCTCGACGTCGGGTGATCGGCCGGCATCTTGTCGTTGAGCCAGGCCTTCACCGCTTCCCACTTCGGCGCGTCCGGGGTCAGGGCTTTTTCGTAGCGCTCGCTCCAGCCTTTGATTTGCCGCGCGACATACCCTTCGGGTTTGCCGAGGTCGCCCAGGCCATAGGCCTTGTAGTCGACCCGGTGCAGTTCGACGAACTTGTCGATGAAGCTCTTGCACAGGGTTTCGGTCTTCGCTGAATCAAGGCCCAGTTCCGGTGGCAGTTCGGCGCGCAGGATGATGCCCTTGACCCGCTCCATCACGTAGAACTCGGCACCGATCACCGACTCGTCGGTGCAGTGCACGTAGGCTTTGGGGCAATAGGGAAAACCGTCCCGAAGTTGATTGAGGATGCGGAATTCGCGGCCCATGTCGTGGGCCGACTTGGCCTTGTGACCGAATGGCGGCCGACGCAGGACGAATTCCTGTTCGGGGTATTCCAGCAGGTAAGTCAGGTTCGACGCACCGCCCGGAAACTGGCTGATTGTCGGCAAGCCGCTCAGGCCCGGAATGTGCGCCTTGAGGTACGGATCGATCAGACTGGCATCGAGTTCTTCGCCGGAGCGGATACGGGTGGACTGGTCAGTAAGCGCCATGCTTATCCCTTCTGCTTATTTTGGAGGCCAGACATCATTGGCTAATCTAATGGCGCGCCGGGGTGGCCACAAGCGCGGCACGGTCTTATAGGTTAGCGTGTTGCCGGATAATCAGCGTTCCTGATGTGCGCGAACAGGCTCGGCGGACTATGGTTCAGGGGGTAGGGATTCCAGGAAGGAGAATCGACATGGGCTGTCCGCAAGTTTGCGCCACCGCGACCCTGCAATGCAGTTTCGGCGCGGCGCCGGCGGTTCTCAACGTGCTGCCGGTGAATCGCACGATGACCGCAGGTATGCCGGCGGCGAACATCATGGACCACATCCCGCTGGTGAACGTCATGCCGTTCGGCACGTGCATGAGCATGGCCAACCCGATGGTCGCGGCCGCCACCGCCGCAGCGCTGGGTGTGCTTACCCCAATGCCATGCATCCCGGCCACCGCCACCCCCTGGATCCCCGGCGGCGCGCCGACCCTGCTGCTGGGCGGCATGCCGGCCATCGACGCCAACAGCACCTTGATGTGCAACTGGGCCGGGGTGATCAAGATCGTCATGCCGGGGCAGATGCAGATGCTGATTCCCTGACGCCCACAACCTTGTAGCCGCTGGCGAAGCCTGCGTTCGGCGGCGAAGCCGTCGTGAAATCAGCCACCTCGGTGTGCCAGGAATACCCCGCATTCAGGGTTTGCGACGGCTGCGCCGCCGAACGCAGGCTTCGCCAGCTGCTACATAGTTTAGGCCTGCTCGGGATCACTCCAGCGCCTGAACCACCAGCGCACCCTTGAGATCGGTTTGCCATCGGCATCCAGTGGTCGCCCGTCGGCGGCGAAACCCTGTTCCGGCTCCAGCAACTGACCATTCAGATAACGGGCTTCGACCGCCGGTTTGCCATTGGGATGAAAGCGCTGATAGCGCCCCTCGCGCACCCCATCGCGGTAGAACTCGACTTCCGCCAGTTGCCCGTCGGGAAAGTAATTGAACGCCTCCCCATGCAGCAGCCCTCGGCGGTAAGTCGCCTTGCGCTGCAGCCAACCTTCGGGGGCATGGAAACTGGCGATCCCCTGCAATTTGTCACGGACAAACGGCAGCTGCGCCGAGACCTTGCCATTGGGGTGGTAGAGCAGCGTGGTGCCTTGCAGCTCGCCCTGGCTGTAGTGCAAATCGGCTTGTGCGCGGCCGTCATCCTTGATGTTCAGCGCACCGTCGAGCTGGCCATCGAGCAAGCGGCCTTTGAGCTGTTTATCGTTCTGCTGCACGTTCAGCGGCGTGATGGCCATGGGATCTCCTCATCAGTTGACCTGCACCAGACCACCCTTGATGGTCAACATGCCGCCGCCATCCACGGTCTGCGAAGCGGCGCCCTTGTTGGTCAGGCTGATTCCGGCATCGTTGGTCATGGTCGTGCCGGCCTTGTTCTCCAGCGAGGTGCCGGCCTGATTGCTCAGGGACGTACCGGCCTTCTGACTGATCGAAGTACTGGCCTCGGCCGCCAGATCCGCACCACTCTTGATCGTGAAACTGCCACCGCTTTGCAGGGTCAGGGTGCCGGTCACCTTGATGGTCAGGTTGCCGTCCACCGTCAGGCTGTAATCGCCGGTGACCTTGTGCGTGTAATTGCCACCGGTGCTGTGGGTCTGGTCAGCGCCCACGGTCACCGTGCGGCTGTCCTTCACATCGAGATTGTCGCTGCCGGTCTGGATGGTCACGCTGCGTTTACCTTTTTCCAGGGTTACGGTCTCGTCGCCTTCTTTCACCGTGCGCGTGCGGGCGTTCTGCACCGTCAGGGTTTCGTCGTGGCCGACAGTGGCGGTGGTGTCGTTGAGCACGTTGATCTTCAGATCTTTCTGCGCCTGCAAAAACACCTCTTCGGCGTCCTTCTTGTCCTCGAAGCGCAACTCGTTAAAGCCACCGCCGCCCTTGGACGATTGGGTCTTGATCCCGGACTGGGTCTGATTCGCCGGCAGTGCGTAGGGCAGGGCGTTGTCACCGTTGTAGACGCAACCGGTCACCAGCGGCCGGTCCGGATCGCCGTCAATGAAGGTCACGATCACTTCCTGGCCGATCCGTGGCACAAACTGCATGCCGAAACCCTTGCCGCTCCAGGGCAACACCACCCGCACCCAGCAGGAACTGGCTTCGTCATTCTGGCCGTCGCGATCCCACGGGAACTGCAACTTGATCCGGCCGTATTCGTCGGTCCAGATATCTTCGCCCGATTTGCCGACGACGATGGCGGTCTGAGTGTGCATTCGTGGTTTGGGCGTTGTCCGTGCCGGGCGGAACGGCGTGGCTTTGGGAATCGCTTCAAAGCGATTGCGATAATGTTCGTGACTGGCTTCGTGGGTGACCGCCGTCACCACCCAATCGATATTCAGATTCGCATCATCATGGCCCGCAAGGGTGAACCAATGCCCCGGCACCAACCAGCGACAGTCACTTTCACCGACGAAACGCTTCTCCTGACTGCGCAACCCGTCGACCCGTTGCTTGGTCAACGCATCACCCCGAGCCTTGGCGTTATAGCCGCCCGGATGCTCGTACATTGAACGCGGCCCGGCCACTGCTTCGGCCTGGCCGTAGAGTGAAGTGGTCGGGGTGGTGAACTCGTAATCCGTCGCCCGATACACCCCGGCCACCGCCTGCACGCAGACCTGTCCGGAGCGAATGCCATGCAGTTCACGTTCGCCCAACTGCTGACCGAGATAGCTCACCTTGGGGCCATTGGGGATCGGCACGAACGCATCGTTACTGTCACCCAGCACCAGCGTGTGCTTGCCGTCCTCGTGGGTGAAAAACCAGAAAATCCCTTCCTCCTCCAGCAATCGCGAAACAAACGCGAAATCGGTTTCGCCGTACTGCACGCAGTACTCGCGCGGGGTGTAACTGCCGGTGAGTGAGAGTTTGAAGTCGGTGAAGGCGTGGGCCTTGAAAATGGTGGTGACGATGTCTGAAGTGCTGAGGTTCTGGAACACGCGGTTGTTGCTGGCCAGGGTCAGCCACCAGAGCCATGGCCTTAGAACAAGTTGATAACGCTCGGCGGTCGCGTCGGCGGGCAGCTGGCGGATTTCGGCGACCAGCGCGTCCATCGGACGGGTCAGGGCGTCGTTGTGCAGGGTGGTGGTGACGTGGGTGGCGACGGCGGTGGTCAGGGTCAGTGAAGTGCCATCGTTGAGACCGTTGAGGGTTTGCGTGCCCAGCGCATTGAGTGCTTCGTCGCCGGACAGCGACTCAGGGTAAAGCGCCGACAGCGAGGCGGCGGTGAGGGAAAGGCTGGTATTGCTGTCGGTGGTGCGGGGCATTGAATGGCCTCAGTGGGTGGATAAGGGGAAGGCTTACCACCTGAACGTGCCACCTCTTTCATGGATTGCAGCCTGGTTATCACTGACCCACCCATCCATCTCTCTCTCATTTCCATAGACGTAGCTGTACATCAATACCGAATTACCGACATAGGGGCCGAGTTGCGGTGCACAAAGAGGGCAGGGGCTTAGTTCGATATAGATACGGGTGACGAAGTTGCTGTAATCACCATCCGGAAGGACGACGCTATTGATCGCCTGGACCAACGCACTGATCTCCGCGTGCCCGCGCAGGGTCGTGACGACCTTCTTGGTCGTGGTGGTGTAGTTTCCGAGGAGGTCCAGCTTTAATGCGCTGTCGCCGAATTTGTACATCAGTACGCCACGTGAGGCATCGAAATGTTCGACCACGGCGAAACAGGTTCCATGGGACGCTCCCGAACCGGCCTGGGCGCGGCGAGCTGAAGAGGACTCATGACAAATACTGGCCAGGTCGGGAATGGTCCCGCCGTTTGTGGCATGGTTGGCCGCCAGCCAGGTGGCGTATAGAGGATTTGCCCCTGTCATTGCCACATCGCCGCCAGAGTAACGACCAACCTTGTGTATTTCAGTCATGCCAAATCTCCTGTTGAAGATCCCCGTCAGTTCACTCTGCCGATTCTTCTGTCCCTTTTCTTTCTCATTTTTTCATTCGTTCGCTTATTACCCTAACTGTACGACAACCGGATTGAGTGTCTCCATGTGCGCAGAGTAACCGCAAGGACCGACCTGTTGACTGGAAGCCTTATGACTCACGTAGTCGAAGAGGTGCATCAATGTATCGCTCATGTACCTGACTGCACCCGATATGCCGTCTCCTGCTGTGCCCGAGTGAGCCTCCACCTGAAACCAGGAATCTCCATTGTTAGTCCCGAAAAGAACAGTTCCCCAGTTTTGTTGGGGGGTCAAAGGGAGCCGAAGCTCATATTGAGGATTGGCGTTCCCAGGGTAATGAGAAGATGGCAAATTCAAGCCTGCACCTCGTTGTCCCGAGGGCACTGTTAACTGTTGATATTCCTGTTGCCAGGTTTGATACAGGGCTGCTCCGTCTCTGACGATAACGTGCCCGCCATGGAAAGCCAGCGTTCCGCCCTCTGTGTTGCCTGCCTGAGTGGTGCCCAACTCGTACAAGTAGCGGACTTGGTTGACCAAGTCCATTTGCAGCCCGCTGAAGTAAGCCTGATCGTAAATGAGCCGTTGATAAATTTCATTGGAGGTAAAAACGCGCATGCCTGGAACGGTGGCCAGACTTAACCATGGACGAATGCCTCCACCAAGCTCTGCAGGGGTCATGATGTTAAATGGCATGATTGCTCCGTGAAGTTGTGAGTTGTTGATGTTGACGAGTGATACTCAATCTGGAGGGAGTGGATTTGCCAGCTCTATAAATGGCAAATCGATTGTTCTCCCTGAAAATCAAGTCGCTTTTGTAATCTCGACATTTTTTTGTACTGCTTCATTTTTTGGCATATTAGTCTCCCAGATCATTCAGATGAGTACTGTTACTCCAACACCCACTCCGCCAACTTCCCCGTCACCTGGGTCATCAACACATTTTCAACATCCCTTGCCCCGGCCGCACTGCACTTGGCCAACACCGCCTGCACAATCCCGGCATCGAACTCAAACTGCTTGCCGGTCGCGGCCTTGTAGCGCCCGCGCAATTTCTCCAGCTTCGCCAGCACAATCCCTTCCAGCGTCGTCTCATCCAGCGGCCGATACGCCACCACCGTCATGCGCGCCAGAAACGCGGGGCGAAAGGCTTTGAGCAGCACGTTATGCAGCGCTTCGTTGAAGGCATCGGTGCCTAGTAGTGCGGTCGGCGTATCGAGCAACAACTCGGCGCCGACATTACTGGTGGCGAGCATCACGGTGTTTTTGAAATCCACCACCAGGCCGGTGCCGTCCTCCATGACGCCTTTGTCGAAGACGTTGTAGAAGGCTTCGAGCACGTCCGGGTGGGCTTTTTCGATTTCGTCCAGCAGCACCACCGAATAGGGTTTGCGCCGCACCGCTTCGGTGAGTACGCCGCCACTGCCGTAGCCGACATAACCGGGCGGGGCGCCTTTGAGTTGGCTGACGGTGTGGGCTTCCTGGTATTCGGAGAGGTTGATGCTGATCAGGTTGCGTTCGCCGCCATACAGCGCATCGGCCAGGGCGTAGGCGGTTTCGGTTTTTCCCACGCCAGTAGGGCCGACCAGCAGGAATACGCCGACCGGTTTTTGCGGGTCGGTGAGGCCGGCGCGGTAGGCTTGCAGGCGCTGGGCGATGGTATTGAGCGCGGTGCTTTGGCCCATGACCCGCAAGCCCATGCGCTGGCCGAGGGTGCGCACGGCGTGGGCTTCGTCGGCGAGCATTTTACCCACCGGGATGCCGGTCCAGCCGGCGATCACGGCGGCCACGGTTTTGCCGTCGACCTGTTCCGGCACCAACGGGTCGTCCTGGCGAATGGCGTCCAGACCGGCCTCCAGGCGTACCAGTTCGGCGGCCAGATGATCGATGCGGCTGTCGGTGGCTTCGTCTGGTTTTTCGTAGTCGGCGCGCTCGCTCAAAGTGAGTAATTCGCGACGGGTGTCCAGCAGTTCGCGCACGGCGATCCGCTCTTCGTTCCAGCGGGTTTCCAGTTCGCGAATGGCCTGCACGTTGCCCACGGATTCGGTTTCCAGCAGGGTGATGCGTTCTCGGTGATCGAGCCCGGTGGCCTGTTCGCGGCGCAGGCGTTCGACTTCGTCTTTGAGGCTCTGCTGGCGATGGCGCAGGCTCTCCAGCGGTGGCGGCACGTCGTGCTGGCCGAGGGCGACCCGGGCGCAGGCGGTGTCGAGCACGCTGATGGCTTTGTCCGGCAACTGGCGCCCGGAGATGTAGCGGTGGGACAGTTTCACCGCCTCGTGAATCGCCGCATCCAACACCTGCACGCCGTGGTGCTGTTCCAGTTTCGCGGCCACGCCACGGAGCATTTCCACGGCGGTGATTTCGTCCGGCTCCTCGACTTGCACCAGTTGAAAACGTCGGGCGAGGGCCGGGTCTTTCTCGAAGTATTTTTTGTACTCAAGCCAAGTGGTCGCGGCCAGGGTGCGCAACTCGCCACGGGCCAGCGCCGGTTTGAGCAGGTTGGCCGCGTCGCTGCCACCTTCCGCGCCGCCAGCGCCAATCAGGGTGTGGGCTTCGTCGATGAACAGAATGATCGGTTTGTCGGCGCCGCGCACCGCGTCGATCACGCCTTTGAGCCGTTGCTCGAACTCGCCTTTGACCCCGGCACCGGCCTGCAACAGACCGAGGTCGAGTACCCGCAGGCTGACTTCCTGCAACGACGGCGGCACGTCGCCGGCGGCAATGCGCAAGGCCAGGCCTTCGACCACCGCCGTCTTGCCCACCCCCGGCGCGCCGACCAGGATCGGGTTGTTCTGCCGACGCCTGAGCAGGATGTCGATGCACTGACGAATCTCGCCGTCGCGGCCGACGATGGGGTCGATGCGCCCGGCGTGGGCATCGGCGGTCAGGTCCTGGGTGAACTGATCGAGGACCGAATCCTGTTTCGGCTGCGCATTGCCGGCATTGACCGGCCGCGTGCCGCCGACGTGTTCGCGGGAGTTTTCGGTCCATTCCAGCAGGTTGCTGCGCAAGGCTTCCCGGGGGATTTTCAACAGCGATGAGGCGCTGTTGAGCAGCAGACTGCGGCGTTCATCGCGATCAAGCAAGGCCAGCAGCAGCAAGCCGGAGCGGATGCTCTCCAGGCCAAGCACACTGGCCTGCACCACCGCGTCTTCGAGCAGGCCGATGGTTTGTGCCGAGAGTGCCGGGGTGCGGGTGCTGCCGGATTTGAACAGTTCCAGGGCCTTGTTGATTTCCGCCGTCAGGGCATCGCGCTCCAGGCCGAAACGCGGCAGCAGCCAGGCGAAGTCGCCGCCCTCGATGTCCAGCAATTCCAGCAGCAGGTGTTCGATTTCGACGTAATGGTGACCCCGTTGCAGGCAGCGTTGCGCGGCCCGTTCGAGGGCGCGGCGGTTGTCCGGGTTGAGGCGTCCGATCAGGCTGGCCAGTTCCATGTTCAGGTGATCTCCAGCTGACGAAGGCGGGTCTCGATCCGTTGCACGGCGAGGCTGGTCTGACGCTGCAGGCCGCCGTTCCAACTGAGCAAGGGCGGTGCTTGGCGAGCGAGTTTCATCGGGCTGGCACCGCGTATCAGCAGCACCAGCGTGCACTCCAGGTCGGGGCCGAAATACAGCGCGCTGAGACTGGCCAGCGCCGGATGGGCTTCGCCGTCCGGCAGAAACCACGCCGCCTGCGCCGAGGTCAGCGGACCGAGGGTCAGGCGGATGCCGGCGTGTTCGTCCCAGACCCGGGTGCCGGCCACGGCGCTGCGGCCCAGTTGCAGATTGCGCCCACCCGGTTGCAGACGGCTGCGACTGGCGGGGGGGATCTCCCGCCAGGCGCCTTCATAGGCGCTGAGTTCTACTGGCAGTTCGAAGTGCTCGCGCACGATCGCGGCGAAGCCGGCCAACGAACGACGGCCGTCGGCAAACAACGCGCTGCACGCCAGTACCGCGGAATCGGGGATGGCCTGCCGTTCCTGCAAGGCTTTGGGCAACAACCCGGTCAGCGCCCGCAGTTGCGCCTGCACCGGCGACGCGCCGGGGACCGTGAAGCCGAGCGCAATCCGGTGTTTGCGCATCACCTTGTACAACAGGCTGAGCAAGCGATGCTGGAACAGGTCGAGGAATTCGGCCGGTGCATGATCCTTGGCCCGGGCCCGTTGCTGCAGCCATTCCTGATAGGCGTAGGGCAGGGGGCCGTCGGGTCCGCCGAGGCCAAACACTGGGGTCGTGAGTGTCGGTTGCTGACCCGTTTCCTGAGTCAGGCTTTCGATTTCGCTGGCGGAAAAAAGCGGCGTCAACGGCCCGCGCAGGCGCAAGGCTTCCGCTTGAGGCGCGGTGCCGCTGCCCAGGGATTCGGCTTGCGGGTGTTCGCGTTCCAGCAGCAGCAAGGCCTGCAATAATTCGAACGCCTGCGGATCGCGCCGCAGCTTCTGGCTCAGGCTCAGAGGGACAGCGGCATGCCGGCTTGGGGTTGCCATGTCTTGACCTCCTTGCCTGACTGGACCAGGACCGTGCGCACGAAGCGGTTGGCCGTGGCATAGAGTGAAAAGAATTGTGCCAGCACCGCTGAGAACAACACCGCGCTGCTGCCGACGAAATGCTGCGGATCGAGTTGCAGCCGGACTTCCAGCCCATTGCGCCAGCCGCGCCACGCATCTTCGCCGACATGGG
Source organism: Pseudomonas frederiksbergensis (assembly GCF_017114915.1). Lineage (GTDB taxonomy): Bacteria > Pseudomonadota > Gammaproteobacteria > Pseudomonadales > Pseudomonadaceae > Aquipseudomonas > Aquipseudomonas frederiksbergensis_I. The sequence continues at coordinate 13,859 of NZ_JAAUOE010000012.1, read as the reverse complement.
CGATCACCCGTTCGCAGCCAAGGCCGAGCAAGCCGTCGATCTGCCGCAAGGCGCTGGCCTCGTCGCGCAGGTTGTGCAACTGAAGGATTTCCTTGAGGGCATCCAGCGCTTGCGGCCCCTCGACCAGCGACAAATGATTGAGGGTCAGTTGCGACACCAGCCGCCAGCGGGATTCGCCGTCCAGTCGCGGCACACTTTGCGGGCTGGGCGGGTTGCGCAAACGGGCCCAGGCCACCGGCCCCGGCCGTTCGAAACCCAGGAGCGTGCCGGCCGGCAGGCTCTGGGCGAGGTGCCGGTTGGTGCACAGCAGTTCGGCGGTGAGGCTGTATTCGCTGGCCTCGTTCAGCGGATCGAGCCGGGTGTCCACCAGGCTCACCATCAGGTCGGTGCCCAGCCGATTCGGGGTCATGCCGCTGACCCGGCGCGCATGCCAATAGCACTGTTTGTCGCCGCCGATATGCTGGCTGCCGTAATACGCCGGCACCCGTTGCACGCCCTGGCTGGAACTGGCGCGCATCGCCCGGATGCTGTGGATCTCGACGCTGTTTTCCCGGTGACTGTCGGCGACCAGACGATATTCGCTGCGGGTGCCGTCCGGGCGCAGGGGTTCCGAGGTTCGCGGAAACAGGTTGATCACCGGCGCGCAGCCAAGGGCGAAATCGCTGGCCTGAAGGTGCAGACGGTTGGCTGGCGCACGGTCGAACACGATGTACAGGTACAGCGTCTGGCTGTCGCTGGCGGCGCCGGCCAATGGAATGTCGAAGAAGTTGAATTTGTCCGGGAAGGCAAAGTACTCGGCGAGCAGGCGCATGCCCGGATGCACGCCGTCCTCGTCCGGCAACAGCACTTCGTTGCTGGCAAAACCGACGATGTCCGGCAGCCCCGCGAGCACTGTCGGCACACAGCCGACCGCGCCGGCCAGCACCTTCACGGCATGGGCGCCGAGCAGGTCATAGAGGCAGGCGTTGATCACCGGCGAGGCGGCAAGGTGAATGCGCAGTTGTTTGATGGCCAGCGTCGACCACTGGCTTTCACCCAGGCAGCGCAGGCTCAGGCGCAGGGCCGAGCGCGCTTGCGCCACACCGGTCAGGGCCTGGGCTTCGTCGCTGCCCAGCAGCAGCGCTTCGTTGATTTGTACCGGCCACAATCGAACCGCGGCGCTGGTGCGAAAGTGGATGCTCTCGCCTTTGGCAGTGGTGACGAACAGCGGCGTGTCCCGTGGCAGCGGGTAGCCATCGTCCAGGTTGCCCTTGCTCGGGTCCGGCTCGAACTGCACGATCGCGCAGGACGGCAACGGCCGCATGGCCAACGGGTAAAGCTGTTCGAGCAAGGCGTCGCTGAATTCGGCGTAGTCGTCGTCGAGCCGCCGTTGCAAGCGTGCGGCGAGCAAGGCGAAACCCTCAAGCAGCCGTTCGACATGGGGGTCGGGGCATTCACCGGGGGACAGTTCCAGGCGTCTGGCGACCTTGGGATAACGCTCGGCAAAAATACTGCCGGCGTGGCGCAGCCAGGTCAGTTCGCGTTGGTAGTAATCGAGCAGTTGCGGGTCAATCGAGTCGCTCATGACGCACCTCAAGGCCATGGCTGGCCGGCTCGATGACAAAGGCCACGGGCCAGTGTTGCTGGCCGCTGCTCAACTCGCCCACTAGCCGAATGCTCAGTTGCTGCGGATGGCCGGGGACCGGATTGACCTGGACCTCGCCCAGTCGCAGGCGCGGTTCGAAATGGCTGATGGCCTCGCGGACTTCCCGCGCCAACTGACGACGGTCATCGCTGCGCTGCTGTTGCAAGGCGGTCCAGTCAGCGATGCCGTAGTCGAGAATGCTCGGTGGAGAGGTCAGCGGACGTGAGCCGCGTCGGGTGTTGAACAGGCGCAGCAACTCCGTGTGCACCGAGTCGAGCAGCCCCTGGCGATCGAACACCTGCACGGTGTCGACCTCGCTGGCGGCGAGGCGCTCGAACAACGGTGGGAGCATGCCGGTGCCTGCCATGGCCGACGCGTCCGCTTACTTGACGAGCTTGTTGGCGGCCATGTCCCAGGTCGAGGCAGCCGTGCCTTCCTTGGTGCCGTCGTCTTTCTGGGCGGTGAGCTCCCATTTGATTTTGGTGAAGTTCAGGGAAAGGGTTTCCACCGGTTTGCCACCCGTACCGCCACTGACGCTGACGTTGGACAGCACCACGTTGGTCAGGGTGTAGATGATGAACGGCATCAGCTGACCGCTGCCTTCGGCGGCGTTGCGGCCGATGGTGATCTTGGCTTCGGGGATCGGTTTGCCGGCGCAGCAATATTCGTTGAGGGAGGGCGTCGAGCTGTCGACGAATTTGGTCAGGGTGAACTCGCCGATGTGCGGCTTGCCGGAGGTGCGTTCCGAGTTGCTGACGTCGTTGGTCACCTGCATCGCCACGTTGTGGCTGTAGGACATGACTTCGATCTTGTCCTTGTAACCCTCAAGCAAGCTATCGCCTTTGATGTCGCCGCCGAGGTCGAGAATGATTGCATCCATCGCATGAGACTCCTGAAGAAATTCAATTTAGACACGTAAACGGTTGCCGAGCCCTTAACCTGTGGCGAGGGGGCTTGCCCCCGTTGGGCTGCGCAGCAGACCTAAAAGCAAGGGCCGCTGCGCGCCCCAACGGGGGCAAGCCCCCTCGCCACAGAGGTTTCACCGACTTTAGGCGGCTACCGGTGGCGGCAGGGTCGCGACCAGGCGGATCGATGCGGTCAGCTCCTCGAGCTGGAAGTGCGGCCGCAGGAACACCGTGGCTTTGTAGGCTCCCGGCTTGCCGGCGACCTCGGTCACATCCACCCGGGCTTCACGCAACGGGTACTGCGCCTTGATCTCTTGCGGCGCGTTGTCGTTGATCAGCACGTAGTCGGCGATCCAGTTGTTGAGGTAGGTCTGCACGTTGTCGCGGGTCATGAAGCTGCCGACCTTGTCGCGCATGATCACCTTCAGGTAATGCGCGAAACGCGAGGCCGCGAGCACATACGGCAGCATCGCCGAGATCCGTGCATTGGCATTCGCTTCGTTGGTGTTGTAGAGCTTGGACTTGTTGGTGGTCTGGCCGCCGAAGAACACCGCCACGTCGCTGTTCTTCTTGTGGCACAGAGCGATGAAGCCGAGGTCGTTGAGCTCTTTCTCGCGGCGGTCGGTGATCGCCACTTCGGTCGGGCATTTGAGCGACAGGTCGCCGGAGGTGGTACGGAAGGTATGGGCCGGCAGGCCTTCCACCGCACCTCCGCCTTCGGCACCGCGAATTGCCGCGCACCAGCCGTATTTGGCGAACGCTTCGGTGATCCGTTGCGACAAGGCCCACGCGGCATTGCCCCAAAGGTATTTGCCGTGGTCACTGCCGTTGACGTCTTCGACGTAGTTGATGCCTTCCACCGGCGACGTGTCAGGGCCGTAGGGCAGACGCAGCAGGAAGTGCGGCAGCACCAGCGACACATAGCGCGAATCTTCGCTTTCGCGGAACGAACGCCACTTGATCAGCTCCTGGCTCTCGAACACTTTCGACAGATCTCGCGGCACCGCCAGTTCGGTGAAGCTGTTCATGTCGAACAGCCGTGGGCTGGCGGCGGCAATGAACGGCGCGTGAGCGGCCGCGGCGACGTTCGAGAGTTTCTCCAGCAGGCCGATGTCCTGCGGGTGCCGGCCGAAGGTGTAGTCACCCACCAGCAGGCTGAACGGGTGGCCGCCGAAGGTGCCGTATTCCTCTTCATAGATCTTTTTGAACAGCGCGCTCTGGTCGAACTCGACGGCTTTTTCCAGATCGTTCTGCAGCTCTTTCTGGGTCACGTTGAGCAACCGCAGTTTCAGCCGGGAGCTGGTCTCGGTGTTCTTTACCAACAAGTGCAGGCCGCGCCAGGAAGCTTCGAGTTTCTGCAAGTCCGGGTGGTGCAACACTTCGTTCAGTTGAGCGCTGATCAACTCGTCGATCTGGCTGATGCGATCGTTGATCATCGCCACGGTGTCCTTGTCGATGGCCATGCCTTCGTCGAGAACCTGGGTGGCGAATTCCGCGAGCATGTCGCGGGCGTAATCCTGTTGGCTGTCGTCATGGGCCATGCGGCCTTTGGCGATGATTTCGTCGAGCAGGGACAAGGTCTCGGTCGTACTGTCACTGGCTTGGCTTTGGGCGGCGGATGAGGCAGGCATGGCAAAATTCTCCCTGGATGGATGAACGATCAGGCTTGCGGTTCTGCCGGTGCTTCGCTGTCGCCAGCAGGAGCGGGAGCAGCGGTGTCCGGACGGGCCGACTTGATCTCTTGCAGTCCTTCGGTATTGGCGATGACGTCACGCAACAGCTTGTCCAGATCATCGTTGCCATCGAGCTTGGTCAGCAGATCGCGCAGACGTTGACGCGCTTCGAACAGGCGCCGCAGCGGCGTGACTTGCTCGACCACCTTGACCGGGTCGAAGTCATCGATGTGCTTGAAGTTGAGCTCGATGTTGAGTTTGCTGTCGTCGCCGCTGAGGGTGTTGTTGACCTGCAAGGTGGCGCGCGGGCCGATCGAGGCGAGGACTTCATTGAAGTTGTCGCGGTCGATTTCGGTGAAACGCCGTTCATTCAATTTCGGGAGTGGTTCGAGAGGCTTGCCGGAGAGGTCGGCAAGAATACCGACAACCAACGGCAATTCTTTCTTCTCGATCGCGTTGCCGATTTCGACGTCGTAGGTGATTTGCACCCGGGGTGGGCGAACCCTGTCTAGCTTGTGCTGAGTACTTTCTGCCATGGTGGCTGACTCCGATGCATGAGGCGGGTGCAATGCATCGGGAGGCCCGTTTCATCGCATTCCCTTACTGGACCGTAGGTTAGAAAGGGAGGGCAGAGGACCTGTCATTCCTTTGACGAACCTTCCGAATTCGTCGTGCCGACCGAACTATCCAAGACGCTAGAACAGGTCTATAAAAATGCAAACAAAAAGCATTTTTGGACCGTGTCGAGAAAAGGAAAATTCATTTTGTACGCACGTCTTTTTTCTTGGGTTCTGCTCTTGTCACTCGCCGGGTGTTCGTTGTTCGGGCCTCGTGTCGACCTCGATAGCCTGACGCTGGACGTCGCGCCCCGCGCCAACGACGACACCCCGATTGCGGTGGACTTCATTGCGGTGAACGACGCGGACCTGCTCAAGCAATTGTCGGGCATCACCGCCCGCCAGTGGTTCGCCGAACGCGAGCAGTTCCAACGCGACTACCGACAGCTGATGACGGTCTGGGGACTGGAGCTGGTGCCCGGTCAATTCATCGACAAACAACCCTTCCCGCTGGGGGGCACGCGGGCGGCTGGACTTTTAGTCTTCGCCAGCTATAACACTCCCGGAGCACACCGGTTGCGGCTGGACGATCAGAGCGACGCCTGGCTCAAGTTCGACAGTCGCGAGATGACGCTGGTCAGCGATCACCCGAACTGAACACAGGATTGTGGCGAGGGGGCTCCGTGGCGAGGGGGCTTGCCCCCGTTGGGTTGCGAAGCAGCCCCAAAATCGCTGATGCACCAACAATCTTGTGAGTGCTACGCACTCAAACGGGGGCAAGCCCCCTCGCCACGGAGCCCCCTCGCCACAGGATTGCTCCCACAAGGGCTGATGTTCAAGTCACAGGTCGAAAGGAGTCGTATGAGTCTGCTACCTGACGCGGTTTGCTGGCATGAGGGCATGCAGTTGCTGCCCCAGCATTTTCAGTTGCAGGGGCTGCGGGCCGAGGCGCTGGTGGCGCATTTTGCCCAGGCGTGTAATCCGTGGTTCTGGGGTGTGACCCGCGTCGAATTCGACCCCTCGGCGCTGAGCGCCGGGCGGGTGCGCCTGCTCAATTTGCAGGCGACATTGCCGGACGGTTTGCCGGTCAATCTGCAGGCCGGTGTCGGGGCGATGCTGGAGCTCGATGTCAGTGAAGCGATCGACGCCACGGACAATGCCACCGTCACCGTGTACCTGGCGGTCAGCCCGCTGTGGCGCGCCGGTCAGTTGCTGCCGCTCAAGGGGCGATTGCAATCGGTGGTTGGCGATGCGTTGCCGGACCTCACCAGTGGCGAGTACCCCGAATCGATCACGGTCTGGCGTCCGAATCCGCGTTTGTGCACGCAGCTGAACAAGGCGGATTCGGTCTGCCTGCCGCTGTTGAAGATTCGCAAGGAGGGCGGCGGTTTTCTTGCGTTGCCTTACACACCGCCGACACCGTGCCTGTTGCCCGAGTCGGTGGTGGGCCGGCGCGTGGCGGGGCTGTGTGCCAGGGCACGGGAGAAATGCATGTTCCTGGCCGGTCGTTTGCGCCAGGCGCAGCAGGCCGGCAATCAGGACGACGCGATGGAAATCCGTCGCCAGTTGACCGCGCTCTGGGCGCGGCTGCCGGAAGTCGAAGGCCTGCTGAACAGTCGAGTGGCCACGCCGCAGGCGCTGTATGGTTTGCTGCTTGGGCTGGCCGGCGCCTGGTCGGCGCTCGATCCATTGGCCGGGGTTCCGGCGTTCGCCCCGCTGGACTTTCTTGAGTTGCAGCGCGGCTATGAGGCGGTGCTCGACTGGCTGGAAAAGACTCTCGAACTGATCCGCGCCGGTTATCGCAGCCTGGCATTCGAGCGCAGCGAACAGTCCTTCTCGATTCAATTGCCCGACGATCAGCCCAGCCAGCGGCTGGTCATCGGTTTGCGCATGCCCAACGGTGCCAGCGAACAGGCCGCCAGCGAATGGCTGCGTGGGGCGATCATCGCCTCGCAGCCGCACGTCCCGTTGCTCAGCCGTCAGCGCATGAGTGGTTTGTCCCATGAGGCCATGAGTCGCAATGAGCAAGTGGCCTACGGCGTCGGCGATGACACGCGGTTGTTCGTGGTGACGGCCGAAGGCCAATGGTTCGACGGGCAGTTGCCGTTGCTGATTGCCGCACCGGCTTCCAGGTTGGCCAGCAGTCCATGGCAAGTGGTGTTGTTTGTGGCTCAGGCGAGTGAAAGTGCCTGATCAAGGAAGGAACGTCATATGTCTGAGGGGAATGCCGGGACGGGTACACGAGGCCTCCACGAAGCGCCGCTGAGCAGTGCTTTTCGCCAGGCCTGGCAGCAATGGTTCCAGGACTGGAGCCAGTTGCCCAAGGACAGCGAAGACGAAGCGCTGGTGGAAGCGGTGGTCGAGCTCTCCACGCAAATCTCCCAACGCCTTTGGCGAACCGCCTTCGCCAAGGTCGGTGACGCCGCCACCGAGCAGGTCAAAGCGCTGGTCTATGCCTTTGTCGCGCTGGTCGATGAAACCTTGCTGTTCACGCCATGGCCGGGCCAATCGGCCTGGCAGGAAAAGCCCCTGGAATCGCGGATGTACGCCAGCCGTCAGGCCGGTGAACGGATACCGCTGGCCATCAAGGAATTGCTGGACGAACAGCTACCCACCACGCGCGATCTGGCCAATGTCTATTTGCAGTGCCTGGTGCTGGGCTTTCAGGGGCGTCTGCGGGGCGAACAGAATCAGGCCCAGCATGAAAAATGGCGTCTGGCGCTGTTCACCTTTGCCTGGCAACACGAGGCAGATTATGCCGACGTCAGCGCCCGGCTCGAACAGCCTTCGGTCGTGCAACCGCTGCAATTGCCGGTGCGTCTGTCATTGCCCGATGGCTTTCGCCTGGGCCTGGGGATTCTCGCCATGGTCCTGCTGCTGACCGGGTTGGGGCAGTTGTTCTGGCGCGACATTCGTCAGGAGCTCGAACCGGTCTTGCAGCTGACCGATTCGGTGGCCGCCTCGGAGCAAGACATATGAGCACGCTGGGGATTATCGGCCTCATCATCGCGGTGCTGTTGGTGCTGGCGATTGTCGCCGTGGCGGTCTGGTGGTTGCGCACGCAAAGCGGGGCGGCGATCCGCAGTTTTTACCTGGCGGTGCGGCAGATGGAGCAGGAGCAGGGCACCCAGGACCGCTATCAGATTCCCTGGCTGCTGATGCTCGGCAACGAAACCCAGGGCACCCAGTTATGCACCCAGTGGCGCTTGCAGCCCACCGACAAACCGGCCTGGTTCGGTCGCTGGTGGTCGGACCCCGAAGGCGCGGTCTTGGTGGTGCCCCAGGCGCTGTTTTTGCCGGATGAAGGCATGCACCTGCAACGGGGCGGCTGGTGGCGCTTGCTGGGGTTGATCCTGCGCCTGCGCAGTCAACGCCCTTTGGACGGGGTGATCTGGACGGTGCCGGTCAATCGACTCAGCAACCTCGAGCAGGCGGCGACCCTCGGTGTGGCGGCCCGTCGCCGCTTCATCGATCTGTTGCAACGCTTTGGTTTGAGCCTGCCGGTGTACGTGGTCATTACCGGCATGGAAGAGTTGCCGGGCTTTCAGGAGTTGATCAGCGCGCTGCCGGTGGAGGCCCGCGAACGCACACTCGGCTGGTCCTCGCCCCATGGACCCGATGCAGTCTGGCAGGCGCAATGGAGTGACCAGGCGCTGGATCAGGTCAACCGGGCCCTGGTGGAATCGATCATCGAAGTCGGGGCCTTGTCCGGGCAGTTGAGCAGCGAGCTGTATGGCTTGCCGGAGCGTTTCGAAGCCTTGCGGCGTCATCTGCAGTCCTTGCTGGAACCGGTTTTCCAGGGCAATGCCCAAGGCGAGGCGCCGCGTTTTCGTGGGGTTTATTTCACCGCCAACCAACCCTCGGACGACAGCGCCGACGGGTTTTCGGCCTACGACACCGGGTTGCAACAGAGCGCCTTCGCCCGGCAGTTGTGGCAGCGGCGGGTGGTCGCCGAGCGCGGTCTGGCCCAAGTGGTGCCGCGCCTGTTGCGCCTGCGTCAGCGCTGGCAGCGCGTGACCGGTGGCGTGGCGCTGGTGGTCGCGGTGCTCTGGGGCGTCGGCATGCTCTGGGTGTGGCAGGACTCGGAAAAGGATGCCCATGAGTTATCGCGCCTGATGCAAGGGGCACAGAAAAATTACGCGGCGGTCACGGATGAATCCCATCGGCTGGAGGCGACCCGGCGCAACGTCCAGAGTTTCTGGCGGGTGCTGGAGAAGGCGCCGCGCTGGCGCTTCACCTCGGTGGTGTTTCCGACCTCCTGGGTCTCTTCGCTGGATGCGCAATTGGAAAGCGAGTTGCAACTGACCGCACGCAGCCATTTGTTGCTGCCGTTGCGCGACCTGTTGAGCGCGGACCTCGCGCAACTCAAGACCATTCGCAACACCGAGCGCCGGGGCAACGTCGAAAGCGAAGATCCGGCCCAATGGCAAAACTACGTCAAGGCCACGGATCTGGTGGAACGTGCGGTGAATCTGGAGCAGCAGAACCGGTGGTTCCATCAGGCGCTGAACAACACCAAGGCCCCGCTTGAGGACCTGGTGTTATTGAGCAACAACGCCTTGTCCCTGAACCTCAATGCCGGCACCTTGCACCGCGCCGGTTTTTACAACCGGGTACTGCTCGATGCCGACAACAGTGAGTTGAAACCCCTGGACCTGACCGTCGAGCGCGCGCAGATCGAGGAAAATTTCCTCGGGCTCATGGAGCGCTGGCTGGACCAGTATTTCCTCGCAGACAACTTCGTGCGTCAGGCCGGTTATCTGCGCTTGCACCTGGAGCGGCTGGAGGCCGGCAGCGGCAATTCCCTCTTCGAGCTGGAAGATTTGCGGGCGCTGATCGACGACCTGCAAGCACTGGTCGGCCTGACCAACTCAGCGTGGAGCCGGGGCAAGGGCCAGGATCTGGTGCCCGGTTACCGGGCGATGATGGACAAGGTGCGCCAAAGCACATTGCTCGGCCCACAGGTCGAACAGCAACTGGATCAGCAGGCGTCGACATTGCAGCAGAGCTTTCGTGATCAATGGATCGCCCAGGCCGGGGCCAGGGATAATTTGCTGATTCAGCAAGGCAGTGGGCAACTGGTCTTGCAGGAGCATGTGGTGCAGTTGAACAACGCGGTGCAGGCGTTGTTCAAACGTGATTTTGTCGCCATCGCCTTACAAGCGAATCAGGCCGACGTTCCGGATGGACAGGGGCGCGGCGTTGATGGCGACGACCTCGACAGTGCGCTGAACTATTTCGCCAGTTACAAAAGTTATGCCGCCGAAGAGCTGCCACGCATTCCCCCGGCGTATCGTGGCGCGTTGCTGCAAGCGGCCGAAGGCGCGGTGGTCAAGGCCATGTTGTCGAGCCTGCGCGAGCACAATGCTCAGGTCCACAGCGGCGTCTTCAATGTGCAGGCGCCCCAGGCGATTGCCTTGCAAAAAGCCTTTATCGAGGTGCGCCGCAGCGATCTGGCCACGCGTTTGCAAACGGCGTTGAACCGCCGTGCCCTGGCCGACATCATCAGTGGTCTCGATGAAGTCGTCGCCCAGCCGCTGTTCAGCGGGCGCACGGAAATCGGCCAGTGGGACGGCTCGAAAAACCTCGGCCTGCAACTGTATGGCGCCAACGATGTGCAGGATTTGAAGCTGAGCCTCAAGCAGCAGTTCAACACCATGCTGGGCATCACCGAGCGCCGCACCTCGGCGCTGGAATGGCTGAAAGTCCAGCAACAGAACCTCTCGGCGCTGGATTATGAACGCGTGACGCAGTTCAGCGCGCTCAACGACGAACTGCTCAAATACAAGGAGCAGAACCCCGCCAGTTCGCCGGCGCAGATCGAGCAGTTGGTGAGTCGCGACTTCATCGAAATGGACGTCACGTCCTGTGGCCAGATCCTGCAAACCGCCAACCTGTCCGGCGGGCGCGGGACATTGGCGTTGCGGGCGGTGGATCTGCAACAAACCGCCATGCAACGCTGCCTGTTCCTGCAGCAGCAACAGGCTGCAGCCGCCTGGAACGAGCTGGCCAACTATTTCAATCAATACCTGGCCGAGCGCTTTCCGTTTGCCAATGGCCTGCAGGCCAGTGACGCCGACCCGGCCCGGGTTCAGCATTTGCTGGAGCTGATCGACAAGCGCTTGCCGGTGGCGCAGGCCGGATTGCTGTTGAGCCAGACCCCGGAGCGCCTGGCCGCCGAGGACTTTCTCAATCGTCTGAAACAAGCCAGCACCTGGCTGGGCCCGATGTTCGTGCGCGACAAGAGCGGTGTGCTGGGGGTGGAAATGGACGTGCGCTGGCGCACCGATCGAGACGAGGAGCGCGGTGCCGATCAGGTGATTGCCTGGGGGTTGAATGCCGGTAATCAACAGATCAGCTACCCCGGCGAGGCTCAGCAGAATCTGCGCTGGATGGTCGGTCAACCGATCCGGCTGACCTTGCGTTGGGCCAGGAATGGCTATCAGCGTCCGGCCAACGATCCGCTACAGCCAAGCCTGGTGGTGCGGGATCTGGAGGCAGGCTGGGAATACAGCGGACCGTGGTCGCTGTTGCGCTTGATGCGTTCGCACATGTCGGTGCAGCGCCAGCCGAACATGGACTACACGGATTTTCCGTTGACCTTGCGCCTGCCCGTGACGACGCAGGCCAGCACCACCACCGCCGAGCAAACCCTGATGTTTGTACGCTTGTCGTTGATGACCCAGGGCTCGAAATTGCCGCTGTCCATTGCGCCCTTGCCGACCCGGGCCCCGCGTTCGCCGTTCATGGTGACGCGGTCGACCGCGGCCATCGACGCTCATGAGGAGGAGGGCCTGTGAATCAACCTTCAACGCCGTTGCCGGAACTGATTGCCCAACTGCTCGAACCGATCAGTGAGCAGGCACCTTGTGGTCAGGATTTGCGTTATGAACCTGAGTTCGACCGGTTGCGCGAACTGCGCCGAGAGGACGACACCAGTTTGCCCACCGGGGTGTGGCAGTCGTCGATCAAGCGCGCCCAGTGGCCGGAGCTGGAAAAACTGGCCACGAGCCTGTTGCTCGAACGCAGCAAGGATTTGATGCTCAGCGCCTGGCTGGGGGAGGCCTGGCTGCATCAGGACGGGCTCGAAGGATTGCCAGGCAGCCTGGCGCTGGTGGCCGGCTTATGTGAGCGCTATCCCGAGCACCTGCACCCGCAGGCTGAGGACGGCGACCCGTCATGGCGGGTGATACCGCTGGAATGGCTGGTACGACGCTACGCGCAAGTGCTGCTCACCCGAGTGCCGCTGTTCGGAGCGCATAACCACGAATTCGAGGGTTTCTGTCTGGACGCCTGGCGCCGCTTGCAGTTGCAACAGGTACAGGGCAGCGACAGTAAAGCGGCCAAGACCTCAGCCGAAAACGCGCGCAACGAACAGAAGAAGCTCACCGAACAGATCCGCGTCACACCGTTGTCATTCTGGTTGCACAGCCAGGGCAGCCTGTTGCTCAGCCAGCAGCACTTGCAACGCCTGGAAACCTGGAGTGATACCTGGCTCGGCAATCAGGCGCCAGGCTTCAAGGCGTTGCAGGATGTGATCGAAGCGTTGTTGACGTTGGTTCAGGAGTTCATCGCCATGCATCCACGTAAACCGACCCCGGCGCCGCCCGTCGAAATGCCTGTGGTGGCGGCATCGAGCCCGAGCCCGGTCGCCGCACCTGAAGTCCTTGCAGTACCCCAGGTGTTCAGCGAACCCGCGAATCGTGAAGAGGCGTACCGGCAATTGCTGCTGATCGCCGACTATCTGGCGCGCACCGAACCCCACAGCCCGGTGCCCTATCTGATCAAACGGGGCGTGGAGTGGGGCAACAAGCCCCTGAGCGAGCTGCTGGGAGAGCTGATCAGCGCCGATGCCGAATCCCGGCGGCTCTGGACGCTGCTGGGCGTTCTTTAGTGATTGTGCAGGGCCACGGACGACGGCGGCGGTAAAGCGATGGGGGTCAGTACCGGTCGTCCGGCAAAAAAGGCCGTCAGGTTTTTGCCGGCCAGCTCCACGGTGCCTTGGGTGGCCTCCGGGGACAATCCGGCGACATGGGGAGTCAGGATTACGTTACTCAGCGCCTTGAGGGCGTCGGGCACCTGTGGCTCGTGGTCGAAGACATCCAGCGCGGCGCCGGCGATCCGTCGTTGTTCCAGTGCGCTGATCAGGTCCGCCGTGACGATCACACTGGCCCGGGCAATATTGACGAGAAATCCGTTGGGGCCCAGTGCGTCGAGCACCTGCCGGTTGATCAGGTGTTGAGTGCCGAGCCCGCCGGGTGCGGCGACGATCAGAAAATCCGAATGGCGCGCCAGCTCGGTAGGCGTCGAGCAGAAGCTGTAGGGCACGTCGCTGCGATGCTGGCGGTTGTGATAGCTCACGCTCATGTCGAAGCCGTTGGCGGCACGTTTGGCGATAGCGATGCCGACGGCACCGAGGCCGAGGATGCCCAAGTGTTTCCCGGCCAGGGAAGGGCGCATGATTTTCGGCCACTCGCCCCGACGCACCGCGGCATCGGCCCGAGGGATATCGCGCACCAGTGCCAACAGCAGCGCCATGGCGTGATCGGCAACGGAAGAGGCATTGACGCCGGCCCCGTTGGTCACAGTGATCCCCCGGTTGGCGGCGGCTTGCAGGTCGACGTGTTCGTAGCCGGCACCGATCACGCAGATGATCTTGAGGTTGGGCAGGGCGGCGATTTCATCGGCGTACAGGCCCAATGGACCGCGCGTCAGCACCGCATCGATCTGACCGCCCTGTCGGGCGATGGCGGCGGCGCGCTCGGCCGGGGTTGGGGCCAGGATCAAATGAAACCCCTGATGTTCGAGAATCGGCAGGTATTCATTGATGGTTTCAACCAGTACCAGAACAGTTGCGGTCATGCTGGGCTCCTGTGGGCAGCGGAGTGTCGGGGCTCGAACGCCGCGTCAGATTGTTGACTCCAGAGCGGATTGGCAATGGCTAGCAATCATAGGCTATTGGTTGGCAAGCACCCGTGCAGGGGTTGGCGATACCGGCGAGCTTCTTAGATACAACACTAGATCAGCGCGCGGCGGATGGAGAGGATTTGTCCGCGATGAGATTGCTGTAGCAGCTGTCGAGCCTGCGAGGCTGCGTTCG
>NZ_JAAUOE010000119.1 GCF_017114915.1 Pseudomonas frederiksbergensis | reverse complement strand
GTGCGCCGCTGGCTGCAACGAGATTTCTTTGCCTTCCATCTGAAGCTTTACTCGAAGAGCCGCCGCAAAGCGCCAATCTACTGGCCGCTGTCCACCGCCTCTGGTAGCTACACGCTTTGGTTCTATTACCCGAGCCTGAGCAGCCAGGCGCTCTACACGGCTATCAATGACTTTGTTGAGCCAAAACTCAAACAAGTCGGCGCTGACGTGACGGCGCTGCGCAACAAAGGCGTTGCTCGCTCGCGCGATGACGAGAAGCAGTTCGAGGCGCTGCAATCCCTTGAGCTCGAACTGATTGAACTACGCGACACCCTGCTCAAGCTGGCGCCCACCTACAAGCCCAACCACAACGACGGCGTGCAAATCAGTGCCGCGCCAATGTGGTCTTTGTTCCGCCACAAACCCTGGCAGAAGGTGCTCAAGGACACCTGGGCCAAGCTGGAGAAAGGCGATTACGACTGGGCGCATCTGGCAATGAACTACTGGCCAGAACGTGTGCGTGAAAAGTCCAAGAC
>NZ_JAAUOE010000118.1 GCF_017114915.1 Pseudomonas frederiksbergensis | reverse complement strand
ATCAACGTCGATGACGACACCCCGGTCGTGACGGCCAAATCGAGTCTGGTCTACGCGAACAGCAGCAACGGGGCGTCTGTGACGGATATCGGTGGGACGGGCGTCTTCGGCTACTCGATTGGCGCGGACAAGCATCTGACGCCTTACAGTGCGACGAACTCCGACTTCCTGTCCGTGGCCCTCACGGGCGTCACGGTGGGTGCGAACGCCATCACCAACCAATCGGTGACCTGGGTTTCGGAGTCTGATAGCCAGGCGGTGTTCAACGTGGGCTTCACCTATGTGTCCAATCCAGCGCAGGGATCGACCACCAACGCCACCGGCACGCTGATCTTTGACAAAGTGGCGGACACCTATACCTTGAAACTGGATCAGGAGATTCAGAGCTTCAGCATCCTGAACACCTCGACCCCTGGAAACCCCCTGCAGGGTTATGAGCTCAACTCTGCCACAATCGATACATCGAATCCGGCGGTCTCGGTGATGACGCTGGCCAGCAACTTCTTCGTGCAGTTCGA
>NZ_JAAUOE010000117.1 GCF_017114915.1 Pseudomonas frederiksbergensis | reverse complement strand
CACCCACATGGTAAATGGTGCTGGGTTTGCGCTGGGTGTCTTTGGGGGTAGGTGGTTTGAGGTAGTGGTCCAGGGCGCGGTCGGCGGCTGCGTGGAGCTTTTTGGAATCGAGGGATTCGTAGGGGGAAACGTTGTCGGTTTCCGGAGGATTTGGCGTTGGTTTGAACATAGATGAAACTCCATATGTGATTAGAGGAGCCATCACCCTCGCTACCAAACGAAGAGGTGGTGGCCATACGAAGGTTGGTAGACCGGCCCACATGGAAAAACCGGCGTGCCCGAGGGCACCCTACGCATGGCCACCATAAAAACAAATGCTGAAAGCATCTGCATAAGGTGAAGCTATGCGACATGTGGACGGCGGGCTACCAAACCCGATCGCTGTTTTTTTCAGCGACAGGGAAACGATATAGCCCGGGCCACAGGCGCACTAGCCGGCGGATTCTGGCGTAGTCGTAGGCAGAGGCGCAAGGATGTGTAGCCTGGGTGAGTGTCTGGAGATGTCTATTAAACATCGCCTGTTTAGTGGTCTTGTGATCGTTCCCACGCGCAGCAAAGGAATGC
>NZ_JAAUOE010000116.1 GCF_017114915.1 Pseudomonas frederiksbergensis | reverse complement strand
CGGCGGCCATGAACACGCCTTCGCCGGCAAGCCGATACTTACAACCATACGGCGTCCCACAACGGGTAATCATGCACGCGTCTGACCAGACCGGCGCGCAATGGATTGGCGATGATGTAACGGGCTACTGTCAACAGATTTTCTTCGTGGCGGATGGCGCGGTCGTGGAAGCCTCTTTGCCAAAACTGGCCCGAGCGACCCAGGTAGGCATTAATCTCTCTCGCGCTGCGGGATTTAGTCGCAAGCATCAACTGCGACAGCGTGCTGTTTTGGAGTTCGACCAGCCAGTGAAAATGGTCGGGCATCACAACCCAGGCCAGGGAATCGACGTATCCCTCTGTGCGGGCTTGACGAAATTGATCCACCACCAGACGTCCCGCTCGCCAATCGCTGAAAACGGGTTTGCGCAAGTGAGTGACGGCAGTGAGCAGGTAGATTTGTCCGCACTGGGAGTGGCGTCCGGTGCGCAGGTGATTGGCGTGGGAACGAATGGGCAATCCTTTGCCCTCCTATGTAAGTAGAAAAGAGTAAGGCTAGCGCGCAGAGGATTTAACCTCGTAAAGGTTTGGATCTGGATATGTCACGGTCACCGCCTTCGCCGGCAAGCCGGCTCCTACAGGTTCGGCGTTTTC
>NZ_JAAUOE010000115.1 GCF_017114915.1 Pseudomonas frederiksbergensis | reverse complement strand
CTTTCGCGGGCAAGCCCGCTCCTACAGGTTCCGCGGCTTAACTGGCTTGCCCGCGAAGAATCCAACTCGGTCTACCTGAAAGACCTCAAGCCTTCGGCTTGGCCTTCTTCGGCTTCAAATACTTGGTCAACCCCTGAAACCAGATCACCAGCGCCGGGTTGCCCTTGATCTGAATCGACTTGTCCTGAATCCCCGTCATAAACGCCAACTGCTTGTTCTTCGCCTGCATCGTGGCAAAGCCATACGCCGCGTCCTTAAAGGCAATCGCAAATGCAGGCTCGGCATACACGCCGGACTTGCTGGTAATGCGCTGATCCTTCACCACGAAATGCCGCGCCACTTTCCCGTCCAGGGTCTGTAGCTGAAACACCAACGCCTTGTCACCCAACTGCTGCTGAAACGCAGGATTCGTCCGACTGGCCTTACCCATCAACAAACCCATCATCCACAGAAGAAAACGAAATTTCATGCGCACAGCCTCAAAAGAAAAATGAACGGCCGGCGCAGTGTAGCCGCTTCAAGCCCGAACGCCACCATCGGCTTGCGTTAGAAGAAGATGAACCGCTTTTCCCGCATGATGACCGCCAAGTCACGCTTTCCCGCCGCAACCTTGATCATTCCCACGCTCCAGCGTGGGAATGCATCCCGTGACGCTCCGCGT
>NZ_JAAUOE010000114.1 GCF_017114915.1 Pseudomonas frederiksbergensis | reverse complement strand
TTCATGGAATGGGAATACATCGAGATCAACCCGTTCAGCGCCGGGGTCATTACCCTGGGCTTCATCTATGGGGCTTATTTCACCGAAACCTTCCGTGGCGCCATCCTTGCCGTACCGCGAGGTCAGATGGAAGCGGCTACCGCCTACGGCCTGACCCGCGCTCAGCGCTTTCGCCTGGTGGTGTTCCCGCAAATGATGCGTTTTGCCCTGCCGGGCATCGGTAATAACTGGATGGTGATCCTCAAGGCCACCGCGCTGGTGTCGATCATTGGCTTGGCCGATCTGGTCAAGGTGGCCCAGGACGCGGGCAAGAGCACCTATCAGCTGTTCTACTTCCTGGTGCTCGCCGCCTTGATCTATCTGGTGATCACCACTGCTTCGAACTACGTCTTGCGCCGGATGGAAATCTTCTACGCCGCGGGCACCCGGGAGGCCGTGCGATGATCGAGCTACTGCAGGAATACTGGAAACCTTTCCTGTACCAGGACGGCAATCACATCACCGGGCTGGCCATGACCCTCTGGCTGCTCAGTGCCTCGATCTTCCTGGGCTTCGTGATGTCGATCCCGCTGTCGATTGCCCGGGTCTCGACCAATGTCTTGGTGCGCTGGCCGGTGCAGTTCTACACCTATCTGTTTCGGGGTACGCCGCTCTATATTCAGCTGCTGATCT
>NZ_JAAUOE010000113.1:271-682 GCF_017114915.1 Pseudomonas frederiksbergensis | reverse complement strand
GCTGGAATTCGCGGTTAAATTTCTGCTATGTGGCGCGGTATTATCCCGTATTGACGCCGGGCAAGAGCAACTCGGTCGCCGCATACACTATTCTCAGAATGACTTGGTTGAGTACTCACCAGTCACAGAAAAGCATCTTACGGATGGCATGACAGTAAGAGAATTATGCAGTGCTGCCATAACCATGAGTGATAACACTGCGGCCAACTTACTTCTGACAACGATCGGAGGACCGAAGGAGCTAACCGCTTTTTTGCACAACATGGGGGATCATGTAACTCGCCTTGATCGTTGGGAACCGGAGCTGAATGAAGCCATACCAAACGACGAGCGTGACACCACGATGCCTGTAGCAATGGCAACAACGTTGCGCAAACTATTAACTGGCGAAATTTAACCGCGAATTCCAGC
>NZ_JAAUOE010000113.1:0-203 GCF_017114915.1 Pseudomonas frederiksbergensis | reverse complement strand
GCTGGAATTCGCGGTTAAATCGTTGCGCAAACTATTAACTGGCGAACTACTTACTCTAGCTTCCCGGCAACAATTAATAGACTGGATGGAGGCGGATAAAGTTGCAGGACCACTTCTGCGCTCGGCCCTTCCGGCTGGCTGGTTTATTGCTGATAAATCTGGAGCCGGTGAGCGTGGGTCTCGCGGTATCATTGCAGCACTGG
>NZ_JAAUOE010000112.1 GCF_017114915.1 Pseudomonas frederiksbergensis | reverse complement strand
GTTTTTGTTCACCAACTAATAATAAATCGAGGTGAGGCAGCAATTCCTCAATACTACTGGATAGCTCCGTCGCTAGAGCCTTCGCATTTTCCGCTGCCACATCAACATAGCGGCCATCATCGCCTTTACGATGTTCCCAAGGAGGGTTGGCTACCAATATCGTTAACTTCTCCGGCAGTTCCGCGGCAACGGGGCTCAGTAGTTCTAACCAGCTATTCAGTGCATCCGACGCCTCTGGCCTCATACCCTTCGAGTCGTACTCGAAAGCATGTTTAATACTATCTAGAGCTTCAGGCCAATAACGGCCATTAATAGAAACAACTTTTCTAATGGCTATATCCAACATTTCAATGCGGTTGTTTGAAATAAAGCCCCTTATTGAGTGGCCTATGATAGATAGAACCTTTTTTCTTTGAGCTTCACCCCTATCTAATAGAGCTAAGATTAAGTTGAAAGCCTCTTGCCAGAATTCAAAAATTTCTTGCCATGTTGCAGGTTTCCATTCTTCAAGTGGAGCTTTAGTGCCCTGATATTCAGCGCCAACTGTCCGCGTGCCGCCATAGATGCTTATTGCTTGCTCTAAGCCATTAAGTACTATCAGGTCTATATTTAGCTGATTAGCCTCTATCGCCCGCTTTAACACATCAAAACGAACATTGGGCTTCGCTTGTGTTCCAGAAAGATTAAC
>NZ_JAAUOE010000111.1 GCF_017114915.1 Pseudomonas frederiksbergensis | reverse complement strand
GCCGAAATCGATGAACGCCGCATTGACGTCAGTGGCGATCACCAACAGATCGCTTTCCAACTGTTCGGCCAGCAGCGCCGAGCACAGGTCTTTGTCGATCACCGCTTCCACGCCCTGCAATTTGCCGCTGGCGTCGTACATGGTCGGGATGCCGCCACCGCCGGCGCAGATCACGATGCTGCCTTTGTCCAGCAGCCACTTGATCGGGCGGATTTCGAAGATGCGTTTGGGTTTCGGGCTGGCGACCACGCGCCGGAATTTGTCGCCGTCCGGGGCGATGGCCCAGCCTTTTTCGGCGGCGAGTTTTTCCGCTTCGGCCTTGGTGTACACCGGGCCGATCGGCTTGCTGGGGGCCTGGAACGCCGGGTCGTTGGGGTCGACTTCGACCTGGGTCAGCAGGGTGGCGAAGGGCACTTCGAAGTCCAGCAGGTTGCCCAGTTCCTGTTCGATGATGTAGCCGATCATGCCTTCGGTTTCGGCACCGAGCACGTCCAGCGGGTAAGGGCTGACCGAGGTATAGGCCGCCGCTTGCAGCGACAGCAGGCCCACCTGCGGCCCATTGCCGTGGGCGATCACCAGTTGGTTGCCGGGATGGATCTTGGCGATCTGTTCGGTGGCGATCCGGATGTTGGCGCGCTGGTTGTCCGCGGTCAGGGGTTCACCCCGGCGGAGCAGGGCGTTACCGCCCAGAGCAACGACGATACGCATAATGCAGTCCTT
>NZ_JAAUOE010000110.1 GCF_017114915.1 Pseudomonas frederiksbergensis | reverse complement strand
TTGATGAGACCTTACAAGCCGCGAACGTGACAGGCGGAGCTGGCGTCAAATTCTGGCGCACGACCAGTCAAATACAAAGCATTGCGAGACGGCCATCGAAACAGCCTCGCAACACTGTGTAGCGTCCCTCAGTGGACGATAAGGCGTCGGCGCATGGGGAGAAGTTGCCACCCCAGCTTATCCTGTACGGTGCCCCAGATGCCTTTGGGCGCCCACAACATCATTCCCACTGCTACTGCGCCAAGCAGGATCATGTAGAGCGTGCCGTATTCGGCAAGCGCCCCTCGCAGGACAAAGTAGAGCAGGGTGCCGATGATGGGGCCCTCCAGCGTACAGATGCCGCCGATGATGACGATGAATATGACCACAGCCGTCCAGTCCTGCAGGCTGAAGGCCGCATCAGGCGAGATTCGTAGTTTCTGCAAGAACAGCAATGCGCCGATGAGCGCCGTGAATGCGGCCGTGGCGACGTAGATCATTAGCTTGATGCGGTAGGTGTTCACACCTAGGCTGCCCGCCGCCGTCACCGAGTCTCGCACTGCAGTGAGGGCAAGGCCCTGACGCGATCGCAAGAAGAAAAAACTCCCCCGCACTGCGGCAACCAGGAGTGACACTCCAGCGTAGTAAACTACCGCCTCACGGTGTGGCCCGAGTTGTTTCACCACCGCCACTTGCGGTTGTAAGTGGCGTTGCTCATGATGAAATCCTTTATCGAAGTGGGTTAGAGGTGTCGTTCAACATGGGCTCAGAGGTGGCTTCAAGTACGGAAGTTTGGGGCGCG
>NZ_JAAUOE010000011.1:144079-151780 GCF_017114915.1 Pseudomonas frederiksbergensis | reverse complement strand
TGACTCCTCCACTGACGGTACCGCAGCCTGGTGCGCGGCTTATGCAGCAGAGCATCACCAGGTAGTCGTTCTACCGGACGCCGGTAGATTCGGCGGGGCCTCGCGTAACTTCTTTCGATTGATTCGTGATGTCGACTTCGGCTCCTTCGATTTTATTGCCTTTGCCGACCAGGATGACATTTGGCACAAAGACAAACTGCAGCGTGCAGTCGACGCCATTCAAACTCGCCAGGTCGATGCCTACTCCAGCAATGTCACGGCATTTTGGCCGAATGGCGGTACTCATCTATTGAACAAGGCTCAGCCGCAGGTTGAATGGGACTTCCTGTTCGAGGCCGCCGGGCCCGGATGCACTTACGTGATGAGCAAGAAGGTCATTGAAGTGCTCAAGTCCTCCATGATTGCCAATTGGGAGCTACTGCAAGATGTCAGTTTGCACGATTGGTACTGTTATGCCTTTGCCCGCAGTCATGGTTTTAGCTGGTATATCGATCCCCGGTCGTCCATGGAATATCGCCAGCATGAGCGTAACCAGGTCGGTGCCAATAAAGGGCTCAGTTCCCTGATATCTCGTTACAAGACGATTCATGACGGATGGTGGTTCAGTCAGGTGCAGCTGATAGCCCGGTTGGTGGGGCGGGAAACCGATCCATTTGTGCGGGGGTGGCTGAGTTTGCGCCGCACGCAACTGTTACGTCTGTCATTTAGCGCCTGGCGCTGCCGCCGACGGCGGCGTGACAAGGTGTTCTTCTTCTGCATTTGCTGGGCAACCGCGGTCATAGGAACGAAAGTCAGATGATGCCCCTGAATGTTTTAGTCACCGGGGCCAGTGGGTTTGTGGGTGAGGCCCTGGTTATGCACTTGTTGGTCGACAGGCGCTTTTGTCCTGTTGCGGCCGCGCGGGGGGCTACTCGCTTGCAGGGGTTGTGTCGCGTGATGCCCTTCGATCTGACTCGCGCCGAAGTCTTGCCGGCTTTTGAAGGTATTCAGGTTTTGGTTCATGCGGCGGCCAGGGTACATGTCATGCGGGAGGAGGCTGCGGATGCGCTGGCCGAGTTTCGCGACGTCAATGTGCAAGGAACACTAAAGCTGGCCCGGCAGGCGGCGGAGTCGGGGGTCAAGCGCTTCATCTTTATCAGCTCGATCAAGGTCAATGGTGAGTGCACTCCGACGGGTAAGGCTTTCAGGGCTGATGATCTTCCATCTCCCATGGATCCCTACGGTATCTCCAAGTACGAAGCCGAGGAGGCGTTGAAGCATCTTGGGCGCGAAACCGGCATGGAGATCGTCATCATCCGTCCGCCACTGGTTTATGGTCCGGGGGTCAAGGCCAACTTCATGAGTATGTTGGGATGGCTGCGCAGAGGCATTCCGCTGCCATTGGGGGCGGTGAGGAACCGGCGAAGTCTGGTGTCGATAGGAAACCTGATCAGCCTCATCGTCACCTGTATCGATCATCCGGCAGCAGCCAATCAGGTTTTTCTCGTCAGTGATGGTGAGGACCTGTCCACCTCGCAGCTGTTGAGTCGGTTGTCCCGGGCATTCGGGAGGCGGGCGCGGCTGCTGCCGGTCCCTGAATGGTTGCTCAAGCTGGTGGCTTCAATGTTCGGCATGCAGGCAGTCGCTCAGCGCTTGTGTGGCTCATTGCAGGTTGATATAGACAAGAATCGCGAGTTGCTTGGTTGGCTGCCACCGGTCAGCGTAGATCATGCGATGCGCCAAACTGTTAATCATTATCTGGATACAAACACCCAATGAATGTGTGGTGGCTGTTGGCGGCAGTGTTTATTGTCTCTTGGGGGCTGACCTTCGTTTTGCGCCGTTACGCGCTGGCCAAGAGTTTGATGGATATTCCCAATGAGCGTAGTTCTCACGCAGTCCCTACTCCCCGCGGAGGAGGGGTAGCGATTGTAGTTTCCTTTATTCTGGCTCTTCCCGCGCTGTACAGTTCCGGATTGCTTGAACTCAACATCTTTTGTGCTTTGCTTGGCTCTGGACTGTTGGTCGCGCTGATCGGTTTTGCCGATGATCATGGGCATATCGCGGCCAGATGGCGTCTGCTGGGCCACTTTGTTGCAGCTATCTGGGCTTTGTACTGGATGGGAGGGATAGCTCCTGTTTCCATGTTTGGTGTGGAAGTTCAGCTTGGGTGGGCGGGAAGTGTGCTGGCAGCCATTTATCTCGTATGGATGCTGAACTTATACAACTTCATGGATGGTATTGACGGGATTGCAAGTGCCCAGGCTATTTTTGTCTGTCTAGGAGGGTGTCTTATTTCCTTGATGGCTGGAAATCAATCTGTACTGTGGGTGAGTTTGTTATTGTCCAGTGCAGTGGCAGGTTTTCTGCTTTGGAATTTTCCGCCGGCCCGTATCTTCATGGGTGATGCTGGAAGCGGTTTTCTGGGTATTGTCCTGGGGATTCTTTCGCTTTATGCGGCGTGGGGTAACTCCGCGTTGATGTGGAGCTGGCTCATCCTGCTGGCAGTTTTTACAGTGGACTCGACTGTGACTTTGTTGAGGAGGCTGGTGCGAGGAGAGAAGATTTATCAGGCTCATCGTAGTCACGCTTATCAATATGCTGCCCGGCATTTTGCTAGTCACAAGGTCGTTACATTAGGCGTGATTTGTATAAATGTTTGTTGGGTATTTCCTATGGCGGTTCTGGTCGGGAATGGTTATCTGGATGGTTTGACAGGTTTGATCACAACCTGTTTGCCATTGGTTTTTCTCGCTTTCAGATTTACTGCCGGGAAAGCCGAATTGCAGATCTGAAACCCTTCGGAACGCTTGTGTCCCGGGTCAATGATAATGTGGCAGCTGTGGCCACTGCCCGCCCTGCCATTGTCCGGGGATGACCAAACCTGTTAGGATTGCCGACTATTTTGATGCTGTGGATGACCCCGTTCATCGGAGTTTTTGCACGATGATTGGCGGGTTTTTCTTTTCCGTTCGCATCGCAAAGGCGCGTGTTGGAAACGTTTCGACGAGGTTGACCCTATTGCTCATGAGTCTTGTCGTTAAAGCTGTGGGGGTGTTCGAATTTTGGTCAAGGAAGCTAGTATTGGTCATATTTTATGCTCGGCGCCGATTCTCATGCCGGGAATGGTTTTCAGGAGCTCCCGATTCCGGTGTGTTTTCGTAGCGGTTGCTGCTGTGAACCTGCCTCTATGGTCGAAAAAAATGAAATTGACAGAAAACACAAAGGGCTACGCATGAACCCGCACGCTGTTCGCTCAACATCCCCCATGACACTGTTTCGTTCTATCAGTAAAAATCGTGGTTTGATATATAGCCTGATTAAAAGAGATATTGCCGGAAGATATAGTGGCTCTGTCCTGGGGTTGTTGTGGTCTTTTTTTAACCCTGTCCTTATGTTGGCTGTTTATACTTTTGTATTTAGTGTTGTTTTTAAGGCGCGTTGGGTTGGGGGTAGCGGTTCAAAGACCGAGTTTGCACTCGTTTTGTTTGCCGGTCTTATGGTGTTCAACCTGTTTTCGGAATGTATCAACAGAGCCCCAAGTTTGATTCTGTCGAACGTCAACTATGTGAAGAAAGTCATATTTCCATTGGAGATCTTACCCATTGTGACTTTGGGGTCTGCACTTTTTCATCTGTTGGTAAACTTTTTGGTCTGGCTGGTTTTCTACGTGATTTTCTACGGCGTGCCTCACTTGGGTGTGCTGCTCTTTCCGCTGATACTTTTGCCACTGGCCCTCATGACTCTCGGGGTCACCTGGTTTGTGGCTTCCCTCGGGGTATACCTGCGTGATGTGGCGCAGGTCATCAGTACTCTGGTACCGGTCCTGATGTTTTTGTCTCCGGTTTTTTACCCGCTGAAAAGCTTGCCTGAGCGCTTTCAGGCAGTGGTGCAAGTGAGCCCCATTACCGTAGCGGTCGAGCAAGCGCGAGGTCTCATGTATTGGGGAGAATCGTTGGACTGGCGGGTTTGGGGGCTTTATCTGGTGATCTCCTGCGCAATTGCATGGTTTGGTTTTGTTTGGTTCCAGAAGACACGAAAGGGGTTTGCAGATGTCCTCTGATGAGTACTCGATCCGCGTAAATGGTCTTGGCAAATGCTACGAAATTTATGCGACGCCGCGTGATCGCTTAAAACAGTTCATTATTCCTCCGATTCAACGGTTGGTGGGGCGTGAACCGTCATCATATTGCCGCGAGTACTGGGCGCTGGAAAACATTTCGTTCGATATCCGCAAAGGCGAGGCTTTTGGTATTGTCGGTCGCAACGGTAGCGGGAAAAGCACACTTCTCCAGTTGATCACAGGAACCATCGCTCCAACGGTAGGTACTGTTGAAACGCGGGGTCGAGTCGCGGCACTTCTTGAGCTGGGATCGGGCTTCAACCCCGAATTCACCGGTCGCGACAATGTCTATCTCAACGCCATGCTGCTCGGTATGACCCACGATGAGGTCGACGAGCGTTTTGACAAGATTGCAGCCTTTGCCGATATCGGCGATTACCTCGATCAACCGGTCAAGACCTACTCCAGCGGGATGCTGGTACGTTTGGCGTTTGCAGTGCAGGTTCAAATCGAGCCTGACATTCTGATCGTCGACGAGGCCTTGGCTGTCGGTGACGCGCTGTTCCAGAAGCGCTGTTTTGGCCGGATCGAAAAACTGCTTTCCGATGGTGTGACCCTGTTGTTTGTGTCCCACGATCAGGAGTCGGTTCGAACGCTGACCAATCGTGCGATCCTGCTCAAGGGTGGACGAGAAGTTTCGATGGGGTCTGCCTCTCAGGTTCTGCTCGATTACCGCAAACTGCTGCACCAGGAAGAGTCGGATTATTTCTCCAAGCTGATGCAGCCTGCCGCAGACAAGGTTCCGGCTCCGGCTCCCGCTCCCGCTCCTCAGTCCGCTGACTCGAATGCTTCCAGCGAAGGGGGCACGGCACCTGAGTCGAGCGAGTCCTCGGAAAAAAGCCAGGCGGCAGCTGTCTCGGGACGCGCTGATCAGATGTCCTTCGGAGATGGAGGCGTTGAAGTGTTGTCTGTCGGCACATTTGGTGCCGATGACGAGCCGTGCGCGGTTTTTTATCCCGGCGACGTCATTCGGATTCGGGTCAACTGTGTTTCGCACATTGATACCGACAGCATCAATGTCGGTGTGCGTATCCGCAGCCGTGAAGGTATAAAAATATATTCCTGGGGCACTTTGAACCAGGATATGCAGGTTCTGGCCGGATTGCGTGAGGGTGAGCTGTTCTGGAAGCGTCAGCTCAAGGCCGGAGAGCAGTTCCATGTCTGGCTGGAATGCGACTGCTCTCTGGGTTCGAATCTCTATGAGATACAGGCTTCCATTTCCTATGAAGGCAAGCCTGACTATACCGCCCAAAGAATTTTGCACTGGAAAGATGAAGCAGCCTTTTTCCAGACACTGATGCGGCAGGATGAATACTTTTTCGGTGGAATATCCGACTTGCACATGGCCGCCAGGTGGTAATGATGAGTCCAACAAATTCGATTGATTACAGCTCGCTCAATAACGATTACTGGAAAACGGTCATTGCCTCGGGTGAGAGCAATGGCGATTTTCGCGAGTCGTCCAGGTGGGTCGCGAAGACTTGCGGCACCGGCTCTGTGCTGGATATCGGTTGCGGCCTGGGAGGGCTGGTTTCAGAACTCCTGTCGTTGGGTATCAATGCAGTGGGGGTGGATGTTTCGTCCCTTGCAGTGGCAGCCGCCAACAAACGCTTCCCTGATCGGTTCAGCCAGGGGTCTGCGTTATCGTTGCCGTTCACTGATGGCCAGTTTGACACCGTAGTTTCCATTGATTGTCTGGAGCATCTTCATCCTGAAGATGTGCCGGCAGCCTTGCGCGAGATGTACCGCGTTTCTGCCCGGTACGTTTTTCTGCAGATAACAACATCTGTTGAAGAGGGCGAACGCCCTCTGTTAACGACGGCCAAGCGTGACTGGTGGGAAGCTCAGTGTTTCGAGGCGGGATTTCGAAAGCACGAGTTGTACTACCAGATCAATCCTTATGAAGCGCTGAACGAAGACGGGCGGCAGATATTCGTATTGCTGGAGAAGGTGCCTGCCGAGGCGCTGTGCCACTACGACCTGTCTGTTCTTGTTGAAGAGCGGCTGCTGCATACGGACATGCTGCGTGAGGTCGGGCGACGCGGCGACGCGCACTGTATTCGCTATCAGAAGGCTGCCGAGTTCGTGCGTCCGGGCGATCGTGTGCTGGACGTTGCGTGCGGCCTTGGTTATGGCAGTTACATGCTGTATGCGGCTTCGCAGGCCAAATCGGTATTGGGTGTTGACCTGAGTGATTTTGGTATCGCTTATGCAAATGCCCATTACGGTCGCCCAGGCAAGGTCGAGTTCGAGGTCGGTGACGCTCAAGCGCTCAGTTCAATTGCAGATAACAGCATCGACTTCATTGCTGCATTCGAAACAATCGAGCATGTTCCTGAGCCAATGGAGTATCTGCTCCAGTTGAAACGCGTGCTCAAGCCTGGTGGTCGCGTGATGGTCTGCGCTCCGAATAACTGGGCGGACGAAACCGGTAAGGATCCCAATCCTCACCATTTGCATGTTTATACATGGGATCGGCTGGTGGAGGAGTGCGGCACGCATTTCCTGCTGGAACAAGGCATGTTGCAGACGGCGGGTGGTGCTATGAAGTGTCACCACTCCCCGCGCAAATGGGAGACTGTCCCGGTTGACCGCACGCCTGAACAGGAAGCGGAGTGGGTCCTGCTGTTGGGCATGGCCGATCCGCTTGAAGGGGCGTGGGTGCCGTATGAGGAAACTCAGTGGGCATTGCCGGACTCGCCAGAATTCTCGGTCAGTGCATTTGCCCGCGATTACCAGAATCCCTGGTTGGTGCGTGGAATGATTGCTCAGGGCCAGCGCGCACGCTCGGCTTCTTTGTTGCAATCGATGCAGGATCGGGTGTTGGCCACGGCTGCCCCGGACTCGGTTGATTACGGTGCAGCGCTATGTGGCAAGATCTATATCCAATCCCAAGTGGTCGATCTGTCCATTGAACGCTACCAGGCGCTTTTGACGGAAATTCGACGCTTCGCTGCGATTGCCGATCCGTCGCCACACCAGTTGCGTTGGCAGGTCTCCCTGCTCTTTGCCGGCGGTGAACTTGCGCGGCTTCATGGTTGTTTCCAGGATGCAATCGAGTGTTTCACTGAGTGCGCCAGCATTGATGTGATGGCTTACAGCCCATTGCTTGGCAACAAGGTCGTCGATGCGTTGCACTGGTTGTCTGAGTTTGCCGTGGCTCGCGGCGATGAGTCCGCGGCACGAAACTACCTGGTTCGCGCGGTAGCCGAGGTACAGCGCCTTGTCAGTGGGTCGTGGTTGAACATCAGCGGTGGTCCTCAATCGCCACTGCCCTTTGGTCTGGCAGAAGCGGCGCAGTTGCTGGACAAGGCATCGCGAGCCGCTTACATGCTTTCCGTTCTGGATAGTGTTGCGATTCGCCCTGGCATGGTCTATCAGGAATCTAGCGGCTTCTTTGAGCGTCAGCTGGCTGAGCATGACCAGAAGCTCAACGATGTGAACAACTCCATCAGCAGCCTCATGGCTGCACTCGAAGAGAAAGATGCCGCGTGCCGGGGGCTGGTTGAGCAAGTCAACACGCTGGAAAGCCGAACTCACGAGCTGGCTCGCGAGGTCGTCGCACAAGACAAGCATGCACAGAGTCTTGCTCAGGAAGT
>NZ_JAAUOE010000011.1:142075-144025 GCF_017114915.1 Pseudomonas frederiksbergensis | reverse complement strand
GTGATCCTGACTGCCTCAGATGCTTGCAGGCGAAATTGTCAAACGAGATCAAAAAATCGTTCAACTGCTTGCCGAATCAAGTGCAGACGAGGGGAATGTCTCACGGGATCTTCTGCAGGAAATTACGAAAAGAGATATCGAGATCAATCGCCTGCTGATGCAAGGCAGCCATGGTTCGTTGCAGCCGTTATGGAAGAGAGTCCTGCGTGGGATTGTGCGGAGAGTTGGGAAATGAGTAACAAAGTGACGAAAACCGGGATTGTCATTGTTTCTTACAATGCCTCCGAGGCAGTCAGGATCACGTTGGCGAGTATGCGACGTGCCTTTAACGAAGCCGCCTACAAAGTAATACTGGTCGATAACGCTTCAGAGTCTGGCGAACGAGATAAAATTCGCGAAGCGATGTCCCATCATATTGCTGAAGTGGGGCCCTCGTGGCGCTACATCGAGCAAGATACCAATCTGGGTTTTTCTGGCGGTAACAACGTCGGTATTTCCGAGTTTCTTGCCGACGAAGAAATTACCCATATCTGCTTGCTCAACAGCGACGTCATCGTCACGGATTTCTGGCTGGACAATCTGTTGGCAAGCGATTCGGACCTTATCAGTGCGGTCACTAACAAGGCTGACGGCGAACAATGTGTTCCTGTCGACTATCAGGTAGAGCTTGCTGAATGTCTGGACCATCGCACAGAGACTTTGCACGATAAGGTATATCAGCGCGTTTCCAATTTTGCCGAGCGCTGGAATTCAGCCTGGAAAGGCAATCTGCTTGAAACGGACGTAACGTTCTTTTGCGTTCTGGTGTCCAAGGCTGCCTTTGAAAAAATCGGTCTGCTTGACGATACGTTCTTCCCGGGCGGATTTGAGGATGACGATTACTGCCTGCGCGCCCGTAACGCCGGTTACGAAATTCATCTGGCACGAGATGTGTTTATCCACCACTGGGGATCGGCATCGTTTGGCCAGTTGCAATATCAGTATTTCAGTGAGCGAGCGCAGCGCAACAAGGCATACCTGGAACAAAAGCACGGTATAACCTGGCGCCGCCGACCGGAGAAACCGATCGTCTCTTTTGCAATGGACGTCGAGTTCGCGCTGTCGCATCAAGACCTGCTGTCTCTGCAAGCTCCTTTTTTTGAGCTGTATGTAGACAATCTTGGCAAGCAGATCAGCTACTTCGAATCGGAATTCAGCAAACTGACCGAGGCATTGTCTGCTCAGGGTCGTGTGGTGCCGGAGACGCTCCTGAAGGCGGTGTCTTCTGCGCGCTCTTATGGGGATTTGATCTCTCTCTGGGATAAGGTCGTAGCACGTATCCAGCGTGCATTGACGGGTGGAGTCGTAGAGGCCGGCGAGGCTGCTGCGCTCAAATCGGATCTTGGAACCATCGCGACCGGTGTCTACGAGCGGGTTGATTGCAACTTCGCCATCCACACGTTCATCACCTCCCCAGCCGAGGACGGTACCAGCGGCGTCGACATCCCTCCGCCTGCCACTTCTGCGGCATTTTCTGCGCGCCCGGATACGCGCTTGGGCCGGTTGCTTTGGTTCGTACGCCGCAGCCTGGATTTCATTCTGAAATTTGATGGCATCGTCTTCTTTGGTGGATATTTCTACCCTGAGCGTCAAAGCGATGGTTATTTTCAGCGTATTCAGATTGTCGATCGCATGTTTGCTGATCGGTGGCGCGTCTATGTTGAAAGTGACGAGCTGAAGGGGCGTAACATCTGGTTTGATCGACCTGAACCTAATGTACTGGTCCTGCGAATCAATGGTTCCAAGAAGCGCAGAATGCTGGTGCGCATGTTGGCCTTGATGGCCGTTCTGCGTTGCCGAAAGATTTATTTCCACAGCGTGTTGCGCATGTACGACAACCGCTTCGGCAAACTCATGCATCTGCCATTCATTCGCAAGGCTGTGGATATTCACGGTGTTGTGCCTGAAGAG
>NZ_JAAUOE010000011.1:0-142057 GCF_017114915.1 Pseudomonas frederiksbergensis | reverse complement strand
TCTTCAGTGCTGTTCTTTACGAGAAGGAAGAGCGGCTTGCCGTGCAGAAAGCCGGTATCGTCATCGTTGTAACAGAAGCGATGAAGAACTATCTTCAGCAGAAGTTTCGAGGGGCACTGAAAGCACGTTCGGTTTCTTTTCCGATCTTCCCTCGCTTCACCCCGACACACGCAACCCGTCCGCTTATCGATGGCAAGCCGGTTGTGGTTTATGCAGGTGGCCTGCACAAGTGGCAGCAGGTTCCGAAGATGATTGATGCAATCGTCCGGACTGCCGATCAGTGCAACCATCGCTTTTATTGCCCGGAGCCTCAGATTGTCAAAGACATGCTGCCGGCAGAGTTGCTGGGGGCTGTGACTGTCGAGGGTAAAACCCACGCTGAACTGATGACGCTTTATCCGCAATGCCACTACGGTTTCATCCTTCGGGAAGACATTATCGTCAACCGTGCGGCCTGCCCGACGAAGCTCGTTGAATACCTTGCAATGGGTATCGTGCCTATCGTCGACTGCGAAGACATTGGTGATTTCAAAACGTTGGGGATGCGCTACATCACTCTGGAGAATTTCCTTGCCGGGAATTTGCCTGATGAAGCAGAGCGTGTGGCGTTGGCAGAAGCGAACCTTTCGGTGTACGAGCGATTGAAGGAAGTGCGCCAGACGGGTGCCGACCAGATTTTTGCCTATTTCACTCCGCCGGTTCGTAACACGTGCAAGCTGAATATGCGAAAGGTAAATGTGCGCCAGTTCGTTGCCGACATCGCGCGGCGCGTGCTGCCTGCGGGCACCCTCCAGGGGCGTGCTGCACGCAAGGTCTGGCGCGTTTTGCGTCCAGTGCTGGGAAAGTCACGACCGCTGGTCCAGACAGTAGACGTTAACCCTGCGTACGACGTTGCGCATGAAACTCTGCCGACCTGCGACGTCCTGGTTCAAGTTGATAACTTTGAGGCTGGCGGTCTGGAAAATGTTGTACTTGATCTGAATGAGACAATGATCAAGGCCGGGCTGCGTGTTGTGCTGCTTGTTCAGGGTACTCAGGGCGCTGCGGTCCAGCGGGCTCGCGATGCAGGGCAGTTGGTGGTGTGCCGTCCTTACTCGACGCAATCCCATGGTGAGTTGATCGACAAGTTGCAACCCAAACTTGTATTGGCTCATTACTCGTTTAGTGGCGCAGATGTCTACCGCGAAAAAGGCATCGGGTTTGTGCAGGTCATCCACAACATTTACATGTGGTTCAACGATCAGCAGCGTCAGGAGTTTGCTTCGGTAGCGCAGAAGACAAGTGCCTTGGTGGCGGTATCGCAGCAAGTGAAGGATTACAGCGTTGCTCGTCTGGGCGTTCCCGCACAGAGCTGCGTTGTCATTCCCAGCGGCATTGACTTCAAGCCATTCGACGAACTGGATCGGGACGCCGCCCGTGCTCGCTTGCGTGCGCAGTATGGTATTGCCGACGATGAATTTGCATTCATTGACATCGGGTCGATCAATCATCAGAAAAATCATCTGGGCGCCATCAAGGCGTTCGAGATTGCGGCACGCTCGAGTGACAAGCTTCGCCTGCTCATTCTCGGACCGGTCTACGAGCCGCAGTTGCTCGCCGAGATGGTCGCTTATGTCGAGGCGCATGGTTTGCAGGATCGCGTGACATATTGCGGTTCTGCGACCAACGTTCATGAATACCTGGCCATGGCTGATGCTTTTACCTCAGCGACCTTTTTCGAAGGTGGGCCACTGACTTTGCTTGAGGCGATCAAGGCTAATATCCCGGTTGCCATGTCCAACGTTGGTTCTGCGTCACACTTTGCAAAGCATGCTGGTATTGAACTCGTCGATCCTGTTTATGACATGACGCAATTCACCGGTAGCGTTACCGAAATGCGCTCCAACGCGCAGTTTGAGCAGCGTCTGGCCGAAGCCATGTTGCGTGCCTTGAATAATGGCGTTCGTCCGCAACTCTCGGAAAGTGAACTTGGAGGACTCGACAAGGAGCGCACTTATCAAAGTTACGTGAACCTCGTCCAGCAACTGATCCGTGGCCAAACACTCCAGGTGAGTGAACCTCTTGCGCTGAAGCTCGGTTAAATGGCCAATCGTTCACGTATTTCAGTGCACTCACTGGCTCGCCGTTGTTTCTGGTTGTTGCCGGCTACCTTGCGTAACCGGCTGCACGGTGTTCGGCATGCGATTGTTCGCTGGCTGCGCAGCCGTAGCGGGCGCACTTCGATTCGCGCCGGAGATCTGACAGGCGCCGAGTTTCAGAGTCAGGTGCTGAACGCGGCCAGTTATCGCTTTGTCATCATTTTCGAAGCGAATGTCGATTGGGGAATAACGCTGTTTCAGCGTCCTCATCACATGGCAATGGCGCTGGGTCGTCTCAACTGTCTGGTTGTTTTTCAGACAACGGGTGATGACGTCCTGGGTTTCAGGCAAGTCGCCGAGAATGTATGGATCGCCAATGATGCGGCCGTGAATGCCATTCCCGATGCGGTGCGTTGCTTCTACAGCACTTCGCTTTTGGCCACTCGTGAGGCTATGGCGGCCGCGCGTACTCGGGGCCGGGTGGTCTACGAGTACATCGACCATATAGACGCCTCGATTTCCGGTGGCAAGGGCGCCATCCGTCGATTGCTTGATCTGAAAGCTGCAGCATTTGAAGGGGAGGCTGATGTCATCGTGTCCTCGGCTACGGCGCTACACAACGAAGCGTTGGCAGAGTGTGGGGACAGGCGTTGTGTCTGCGTCCCGAACGGCGTAGACGTTAGTCATTATCGTGCGTCTCAGGAACCAGGCTCCACTGTTCCCCAGGCACTTGCCGAATTCAGAGGCCGTTACAAACAAGTAGTCGGTTACTTTGGTGCCATCGCCCCCTGGCTCTGGTACGAGGTGATCGAGCAGGTTTGTTCGGGGATGCCGGATGTGGGGTTCGTGTTTATCGGGCCAGACTATAGCGGTTGCGTCCCGTTGTTGCCGCAGCGCGCGAATGTGCTTTATCTTGGTCCGGTCAACTATGCCCAGTTACCTGCGTCCGCCCGCTTGTTTGACGCCTGCTTCATTCCGTTCAAGCCGGGCGATGTTGCGCGATCTACATCTCCTCTGAAACTTTATGAGTACTTTGCGCTTGAGAAGCCGGTTGTTGTGACTGCCGATATGAACGAGTGCACGGTTTATCCAGAGGTTTTCTCCGGTGGCGACGCTGCCGGGCTCACCGCGGCGATCCGCCAAGCCCTCAATGCCTGCAATGACCAGGCGTATCCTGAGCGGCTACGTACCTTGGCTGATCAGAACAGCTGGGACGTCAGAGCGGCTGTCTATGCAGAAAAGCTCCAAAGTCTCGAAAGCTAATAACTAATTTGTGGGAACTCTTGTGAAACGAAAAATACTGTGCGTTGTTGGGACTCGTCCGGAAGCGATCAAAATGGCCCCGGTCATTCTGGCGTTGAAAAATGAGCCTTGGGCGGATGTGCGGGTGCTCGCCACAGCCCAGCATCGCCATATGCTTGACCAGGTCATGAGTTTTTTCGGTATTGAACAAGATATCGATCTGAACATCATGCGCCCAAACCAGGCCCTGACCACGTTGACTGCGCGCCTGTTGCTGGAAATGGATGATGTACTGAGCGCCGAGAAGCCGGAGATCGTTCTGGTTCAGGGTGATACAACGACTGTAATGACCGTTGCCCTTGCCTGTTTCTATCACAGAATCCCTATTGGTCACGTAGAGGCCGGGCTTCGCACCTGGGATATGCAGAACCCATTCCCGGAAGAAGCCAACCGCGTCATTGCCGGCAAACTTGCCCGCTGGCACTTTGCGCCGACCGAAGGCTCCCGGCAGAACCTGTTGCGTGAAGGCGTTCCAGACGCCGACATCATTGTCACCGGCAATACTGTGATCGATGCACTGCTCATGACGGCTGCCAAGGATCTGGAACTGGGGATTGAACTTGATCCAGGCAAGCGGCTGGTACTTGTGACCTCGCACCGCCGTGAAAACTTCGGTGAACCGTTCCTCAATATTTGCCGTGCGTTGCGCACCTTGGCCGAAAACAATCCGGACGTTCAGTTCCTGTATCCGGTGCATCCAAACCCTAACGTCAAGGATGTTGCTCACGAACTGCTTGGCCCGGTTGCCAATTTCGTACTGTGCGATCCACTGGAATACGCACCTTTCGTGGCGGCCATGAAGCGTGCCTATCTGATTCTGACCGACTCCGGTGGTGTGCAGGAAGAAGCGCCTGCATTGGGTAAACCGGTTCTGGTGCTGCGTGAAGAAACCGAGCGTCCGGAAGCAGTGGAGCACGGGGTCGTCAAACTGGTTGGTTCCAACTACGACGCAATCGTGAATGAAGCTCAACGCTTGCTGGACGACGAGACGGCCTATCGCGAGATGGCCCGTGGCGTTTCTCCTTACGGTGATGGGCATGGCGCAGAGCGCATCGTCAACGCGCTGCGAGAGTACTTCAACTGATGAGTTTGATTTATTTGTCGCCTGTTCCGTGGGCGAGTTTTTCTCAGCGCCCTCACAAATTTGTCGAGTGGTTTCACCGGCGCACCGGGCGACAAGTAATCTGGATCGAACCCTATCCAACGCGATTTCCCAAACTGAGCGATTTGAAGCGCTCAGGGACGAACCAGCAGGCTCAGGTCAACGTGCCGCAATGGCTGAAATTGCTGTCGCCACGTGCGCTTCCCATTGAACCGCTTCCTGGATCCGGATGGTTGAACAGCGGCCTTTGGGGGCCGCTGATCAACGAGGCGAAGCAGCAAGTGGGCAAGCAAGAGCCTCTGATCGTTGTTGGAAAACCTTCAGTTTTAGCGTTGAAGGTCTTAAAGTCCTTCAATCCCAAGCATTCTATCTACGATGCAATGGATGACTTTCCGGCGTTCTACACCGGGTTTTCTCGGGTGGCAATGGCGCGTCGGGAGCGCCAACTGGTCCAATCCGTGGAAAAGCTCTGGGTCTCGAGCACCGCTTTGAAAAACCGTTGGTCGCAAGAAAAGGCAAGCATCTCTTTCGTCCCGAACGCGCTTGATGATGCTTTGCTGCCCCCTCCACGCAACGTTGGCGCAGAGCGGGAGCGAAAGGTTCTCGGCTACGTCGGGACGGTTGGGGCATGGTTTGACTGGGACTGGATTCGAACACTGGCCAGGCTTCGTTCGGGCGACGTCATTCGCATTATCGGTCCAGTGTTTTCGCCGGCGCCTTTTGAGTTGCCTGCGAATATCGAAATGTTGCCACCTTGCGCTCACGATATTGCCCTGTCAGCGATGTGTGAGTTTGATGTCGGACTCATTCCCTTCAAAAAAAGTGAGCTGACCATTTCCGTCGACCCGATCAAATACTATGAATACCGGGCACTTGGCTTGCCGGTCGTTTCAACGGATTTCGGAGAGATGAAATTTCGCGAAGAAGCGGCAGGGACATTTATCAGCAAGTCGCCTAGCGATATCGGTGATAAGGTCGTCGCGGCAATGGCATATCGGGATTCCTGCGGAAGCAGCATTGCGTTTATCGCTGATAATACTTGGGCCAGCCGCTTTGAATGCGCGGATATTGAACTTTAGTTGTTTTGATTCTTGGATGTCGGCGCTGATTGAAAACTGACCCACCCTGCCGATTGAAAATTGACCCAGGGCGGATTGCTGATTTTTGCATCAGCAATTGTGGATAAGCTTAGCAGTCGTGTCCCGGTGGAAGAGGCATCAAGCCCCACCGCATGTATTCACGCGGCAGGGTATTTTCGGTGCAGATCAAAACGGCTCATCGTCCTCGGCACCACCATCGTCTTTGCGCTTTCGTTCACGTGATTTGATCTTTGTCTGGGCGACCAAGCTGCTGTGTTGCAGGCGAGTAGGACTCGTTGCCTGTTTCGTATGCGATCCATGAACCCCACCTACCTAAGGATGGGTTTATGGAGCGCATATCCACATTCAGCCTTTGATGTACGATCCTGTGCTCCCGTCTATTTCAGGAGCCCGCAGCCGTGATGAGACCTGACTTTGGCGTTAAGGGGAATCCTGAGCTGCTGGCTTCTGGGGGGAGGGGCACTGCATCGGGCGTCAGGGGGGAGCGCAATAGAATGTGTGCTGGAGAGCGCTTACAGTGCAGTCGTCGCATTGATAGCTTATATTTACACATCGCTAATGCCGGTAGGTGCCTCGAAGGCGCGTTGGAGACCAGATCTGCCCAGCGTTAATTTGGTATTCGAAAGTTCTTGGGAAAGATTCCCGCTTGCTTCTCACTGCAGTTGCAGGTCTTTGAGTAGGATCAAACCTCATCGGTTGAGATTTATGGATAAATTACGCACCATTTTGCTGAATTTGCCTCGTCGACAGAAACGATTGATACAAATCGCGACGGATATCTTTTTGGTATGGGCCTCGCTATGGCTTGCCTTCATCGTTCGTCTTGGCGTAGAGGACATGTACAACCCCTTGAAGGTTCATTTCTGGCTCTTCGCCTGCGCGCCTGTGATAGCCATTCCCTTATTCATCCGCTTCGGCATGTACAGAGCAGTTATGCGCTATTTTGGCAACGATGCCCTGATAGCTATCATTAAGGCTGTCAGCCTCTCATCGTTGATCCTGGCACTCGTCGTCTACTGGTACAGCAACCACCAAACCGTCGTCCCGCGCTCCATCATCTTCAACTACTGGTGGCTAAGCCTCGTCATCATCGGCGGCCTACGCCTGTGCATGCGCCAGTACTTCATGGGCGACTGGTTCACCGCCGCCCAGCACGTACCGTTCACCAGCCGCGACGACGGCCTGACCAAAGTCGCGATCTACGGTGCGGGCGTGGCAGGCAATCAATTGGTTGCTGCGCTGCGCATGGGCCGGGTGATGCGCCCTGTGGCATTCATCGACGACGACCCAAGCATCTCCGATCGCTCTATCTCAGGCCTTCAGGTCTACAAACCCAAACACATTCAACAGATGATCGACGTCACCGGTGCCCAGGAAATCCTTCTGGCCCTACCGTCATCTACTCGCGCACGACGTCGGGAAATTCTCAATCTGTTGGAGGCTTTTCCGCTTCATGTACGAAGCGTTCCGAACTTCACCGACCTGGCCAGCGGTCGGGTCAAGGTTGAAGACATCCAGGAAGTGGATATTGCGGACTTGCTGGGTCGTGATGCCGTGCCAGCCCAGGCTGATTTGCTTGAGCGCTGTATCAAGGGCAAGACCGTGATGGTCACCGGTGCCGGCGGATCGATCGGTTCGGAGTTGTGTCGGCAGATCTTTTCGCTGGGCCCGACCACGCTTTTGCTGTTTGAGCACAGTGAGTTCAACCTCTACAGCATTCTGTCGGAACTGGAGCAGCGCGCCAGCCGTGAGTCGGTGTCGGTCAAGTTGCTGCCCATTCTCGGCTCCATCCGGCATCCGCATAAACTGCTCGATGTGATGAAGACCTGGGGGGTGGACACTGTCTACCACGCTGCCGCTTACAAGCATGTGCCGATGGTCGAGCACAACATTGCCGAGGGTGTGCTGAATAACGTCATCGGAACCCTGAACACCGCTCAGGCTGCCTTGCAGTCGGGTGTCGCCAACTTCGTGCTGATCTCCACCGACAAGGCCGTACGGCCGACTAACATCATGGGCAGCACCAAGCGTCTGGCGGAGTTGACCCTTCAGGCCCTCAGTCGGGAAATCGCCCCGGTGCTGTTTGGCGACAAGGCCAACGTGTCGCGCGTCAACAAGACCCGTTTCACCATGGTGCGTTTTGGCAATGTATTGGGATCGTCCGGTTCGGTGATCCCGCTGTTCCATAGCCAGATCAAATCCGGCGGCCCGCTGACCGTCACTCACCCGAAAATCACCCGCTACTTCATGACCATTCCCGAAGCCGCGCAGTTGGTGATTCAGGCTGGTTCCATGGGGCAGGGTGGCGATGTGTTCGTGCTCGACATGGGCGAGCCGGTGAAGATCGTCGAACTGGCGGAGAAGATGATTCATCTGTCCGGTTTGAGCATCCGGTCCGAGCGAAATCCCCAGGGCGATATTTCGATCGAGTTTACGGGGCTGCGCCCGGGAGAGAAGCTCTACGAAGAGTTGTTGATCGGGGATAATGTTGCCGCGACGCCACACCCAATGATCATGAGCGCCAACGAAGATCATCTGCCTTGGGATGTGCTCAAGGGGCGTCTGACTGAGTTGCTGCTCGCCGTCGAGCGGGATGATTACACCCGCGTGCGCCAGCTTCTGCGCGAAACCGTCAGCGGCTACACCCCCGATGGGGAAATCGTCGACTGGATCCACCAGCAACGCCGCCTCGAGCCCTGATTGTTTCACATCCTGTAACGGACACACTTTTGACAGCTCCATCACATCGCCTAAGTTTGGGAAGCAGCTTCGGAAAAGCTGCTTCTTCCAATCGATGTCATGGAGCTTCATATATGCGTACTGGCTATTTCTACTCTCTGGTTTTTGCCCTGCTCACCAGCGCCTCCATTGCGGCCATTGCTGCGCCGACGGCTGCGCCAGAGGCTGCCAAGGCACCCTTGATGCTGGACGTTGCCGCCAAGGCTCAAACCGGCAAGGTCGATCTCAATGAAGCCGATGCGCCGACGCTGCAACGCGAGTTGTCCGGTATTGGTGAGGCGAAGGCCAAGGCGATTGTTGCGTATCGTGAAAGTAATGGGCCATTTTCGTCGGTAGACGAATTGCTGGAAGTGAAAGGGATCGGCAAAGCCATTCTGGACAAGAATCGCGAGAAGCTGGAAGTGAACTAAGCTTGTAAGTCCATGGAGGCCGGTCATTGACCGGCCTTTTTGCTTATTGCCACACGGGCGATCTGACACCTTTCATCGGGATGCAAAAAATTACGGCTATCATATGGCGATCAAATTATGCCTATAATAAATTCGTCATTCGCTGAAGCGCTCTGATACTCAGGCGCTCGCCTTCCTTCTAGCATCCTCCCAGGAGCACTGTCATGAATTCTGTCCAGACCCAAGGTACGGCCCTTGTCACCGGCGCTTCTTCCGGCATCGGTGCGATTTACGCGCAGCGCTTGGCGGCACGTGGTTTTGATTTATTGCTGGTGGCCCGTGATCAGGAACGACTGGAGGCCGCGGCGAGCACGTTGCGCGCCGCGCATGGTGTTCAGGTGGAGGTGCTCAAGGCGGATCTGACGCAAAAGGATGATGTGCTGAAGCTTGAGCAGCGCCTGCGCAGCGATTCGAGCATCAGCCTGCTGGTGAACAACGCCGGTGTTGCGGCGGATGGTTTGCTCGCCAACGCGGACATGGATCAGCTGGAACGCTTGATTCAGCTGAACGTCACCACGGTGACGCGGCTGGCCTCGGCGGCGGCAGCCGGTTTTACCAAGGCCGGTCGCGGGACGATCGTCAATATTGCATCCGTGGTGGCGTTGTTTCCTGAGCGGTTCAACGCGACGTACAGCGCAAGCAAGGCTTATGTGTTGAGCCTGACTCAGTCGTTGAACGCTGAGCTGCAAGGCACCGGGGTCCAGGTGCAAGCGGTGTTGCCGGGTGTAACACGCACTGAAATCTGGGAGCGCTCCGGTATCGATGCGACCCAGATTCCGGAGGAGATGGTCATGGAGGCGGCGGAGATGGTCGACGCGGCGTTGTCGGGTCTGGATCAAGGTGAGTTGATCACTATTCCTTCGTTGCCGAATGCCTCCGAGTGGGAGGCCTTTATGGCGGCGCGTCATGCGATGGCGCCTAATCTGTCCAGAAGCACGGCCGCCTCACGTTACAAGTGAGGCCTCATGAATCGGCTTGAGGTATTTGCGCTATGAGTCATCGTCGAGTGGTGGTCACGGGCATGGGCCTGGTGTCTCCGTTGGGTAGCGGTGTCGAAGCGGTTTGGGCGCGTCTGTTGGCCGGGCGCTCCGGGTTGCGGGTACTGCCGGAGGAGGTGGTTGCCGATCTGTCGACCAAGGTCGGTGGCGCGGTGCAGTCTCTGGCCGAAGATGCCGAGGCGGGTTTCGACCCGGACCTGGCGACGCCGCCCAAAGAGCAGAAAAAGATGGACCGCTTCATTCTGTTCGCCATGGAAGCCGCGCGTCAGGCACTGGAGCAGGCCGGTTGGCAACCGCAGGACGCCAATGCCCAGGAACGCACGGCCACCATTATCGGTTCGGGCGTGGGTGGTTTCGGCGCGATTGCCGAGGCGGTGCGCACCACCGACACCCGTGGTCCGCGACGTTTGTCGCCGTTCACCATTCCTTCGTTTCTGGTCAACCTCGCGGCGGGCCATGTGTCGATCCAGCACGGTTTCAAGGGGCCTTTGGGGGCGCCGGTAACGGCGTGCGCGGCCGGGGTTCAGGCGATTGGTGACGCGGCGCGGCTGATTCGCTGTGGCGAGGCGGATATTGCGGTGTGTGGCGGTGCGGAAGCGGCGATCGATCGTGTCAGCCTCGGCGGGTTCGCGGCGGCGCGGGCCTTGTCCAGCGGTTATAACGACACCCCGGAACGCGCCTCGCGGCCGTTCGACAGTGGGCGTGACGGCTTCGTGATGGGCGAGGGCTCGGGCCTGCTGGTGATCGAATCCCTGGAGCATGCCTTGGCACGCGGGGCTCAGCCGTTGGCCGAGCTGGTCGGTTACGGCACCAGCGCTGATGCTTATCACCTGACCGCGGGGCCTGAAGATGGCAGTGGTGCGCGACGGGCGATGTCACTGGCATTGGCTCAGGCGGGCATTTCGCCGGCGCAGGTGCAGCATCTCAATGCTCATGCGACTTCGACACCGGTTGGCGATCTTGGGGAATTGGCAGCCATCAAGTCGCTGTTTGGCTCGGACAACAACATCGCGGTAACGTCGACCAAATCAGCCACCGGCCATTTGCTCGGCGCCGCGGGCGGTATCGAGGCGATCTTTACCCTGTTGGCGCTCCGTGATCAGGTGGTACCGGCCACACTCAACTTCGATAACCCGGATCCGGCGGCGCAAGGGGTGGACATCGTCCATGGCCAGGCGCGGCCGATGAACATCGACTACGCGATGTCCAACGGCTTTGGATTTGGCGGGGTGAATGCCAGCGTATTGTTCAAATACTGGGAGGACTAGTTCACGACAGGCAGGTGATGGCACGAATAGTGATTACTCATTCACTGACGATTGTTGAACAATCACGAGGCGTTGAGTATGAGCAGCGGACTGTCCCTGGCCGACCACATCACATTGGAATTGCGCGCTGACATTATCGGCGGTCGTTTGCTGCCCGGCATGGCGCTGGTGGAAAACGATCTGGTGTCGGCTTACAACGCCTCGCGAAATACCATTCGCGAGGCGTTGCACCGTCTGGGGCAGGAGGGGCTGACCCTTTATGTCCGCAACAAAGGCGTGATGGTGCGCAGGCTGGGTGTCAATGATGTGCGCGACCTGTTCAAGGTCCGGCGCACCCTGGAACTGCAAGCTATCAGCGCCAGTCAGCCATTGCGTGATGATCAGTCCGACCAAATGCTCGAGGCCCTGGAGGCCGCCGACCTGGCCCGGGAGCGCGAGGACTGGCGCGCGGTCGGTACCCACAGCCTGGCCTTTCATCAACACATCGTCGGGTTGCTGCGCAGCCCGTTGTTCGATGAGTTCTTCACCAACGTCGTCGCGCAATTGCGTCTGGTGTTTTGCACTGCTCCCGATGAATCACGTTTTCAGGCGCCCTGGCTGGCCCGCGACCGGCAGATCCATGACTTGCTGGCCGACGGCGACAAGCGTGCGGCCGGGGACGCCATGAGCCTTTATCTCGACGACTCCGAACACCTCCTGTTGCAGATGCTTGCCCCTTCATCCCATCACTGATCGAGGATTTTGTGCCATGTACAAAGACTATCCGGCGGCCTATCAAGTCAGCAAAGGCTCGGCCTTGCAGGTGGACACAGCCTTTTACGAACGGATCCGCGACCAGAAAGAGGGGCGCACGCTGATCGAGCAGTTCGAAGTGCCGATCCGCACCGGCCGCGCCTGGAATGTGCCGGCCGGGCATGTGTTCAGGGTCACGACCCCGGTCGGCCCGCAAGTCGGGGATTTCAATGTCTGGAATGCCCACGATCCACGCGAGCGCTTGTGGGCGGCGCGGACCCGGCAGTTGCAGGGCGCTCATGTCAGCACCCATGACCGGCTCTGGTCGAACCTGCCTTTTTTACGGCCGCTGGTGACCATTACCGACGATAGCCTGGCCGGTTATGGCATCGATGAACACGGCGGGCGTTTGCACGATTTGCTGGGAACGCGCTGCGATCCTTACGTGAACAAAATGCTCACCGGTGAAGACTTCCATCATCACTGTCACTCCAACCTGACTCGCGCGGTGTTGCCCCATGGCCTGACTGAGTTTGACGTGCATGATGTGCTGAATATCTTCCAGTGCACCGGCCTGAACCACGACGACCTGTACTTCATGAAAGCCTGCCCGGCGCGGAAGGGGGATTACCTGGAGTTCTTTGCCGAGATTGATTTGCTGTGTGCGCTATCGACCTGCCCGGGTGGCGATCTGTCGCTTGCCATGTGGGGGCCGGACGCGCAGGACCCGTTGAGTGTGTGTCGCCCTCTGGGGGTGGAGATTTACCGGTTGGAGGATTCGCTGCTCGAGGGGTGGAGCCAGCCGGAGCGTGCGGCTTATAAAGGGCAGCATGGCTTGCATATCGCCAAGGCTGATTGGGAAAAATAAAGGGGTTTGAGCGACGAAAATCCTGTAGGAGCGTGGCTTGCCCGCGAAGAATGCGCCGCGGTTTTTCAGGTATTACGCGTCATCGTTCTTCGCGGGCAAGCCACGCTTCTATAGGTGCTGCGCGGTCAGCGGTCCTGCGCATCCTTGGCGTCCGCTTGCGCATTGCGTTCGGCCACGCGTTTACGTTGCTCTTCAGTCAATTCAACCTTGTGGGCGGTGTCGCGCAGCAACAGCAAACCGCCAACGATCGAGCCGATGGCAAGGATCAGAATCAACCAGGCATACCAAGGCATAGGAATTTCTCCTTAAGGGCAGGATCGGTGGGCGAGGTTTTCGCCGACCGATCCTGCATACCACTTTTGAGCGATGAAATTTCGCAGTGGTTCCATTCTATGCCTGATTTGACAGCAACATTGCGGCTGTTTAGAGCCCGGTCAACATCGCATCCGCCGGCGCATCGGCACGCAATTGCGCCGTCAGCATGAAGTACACGAAACCCACCGCCATGAAGCCGAGGAAGATCAACCCGATCAACGCGTTGAACCACGCCATCGCCACCAGGCAAACCACCGCCAGCAGCAGCGCAATGAAGGGCACCAACGGGTAGCAGGGCGCGCGGAAGGTGCGTTCCAGGTTCGGCTCGGTTTTACGCAGTTTGAACAGGCTGAGCATGCTCATGATGTACATCACGATCGCGCCGAATACCGCCATGGTGATCATCGCCGCTGTCAGCGTCATGCCGCCGAGGTTGATCAAACCGTCGCTGTAAATTGCCGCGATACCGATCACGCCACCGGCGATGATCGCCCGGTGCGGTGTCTGGAAGCGCGACAGTTTGGCCAGCGATGCCGGCAGGTAACCGGCCCGGGCCAGCGCAAAGAACTGCCGCGAGTAGCCGAGGATGATCCCGTGGAAACTCGCCACCAGGCCGAACAGGCCGATCCACACCAGCATGTGCAACCAGCCGGAGCTTTTGCCGACCACGGCTTTCATGGCTTGGGGCAGCGGATCGTTGATGTTCGACAGGGTGCGCCAGTCGCCAACGCCGCCGGCAAAGAACATCACGCCCATGGCCAGCAGCACCAGCGTCAGGATGCCGCTGATGTAGGCCTTGGGGATCGTGCGTTTCGGGTCCTTGGCTTCTTCGGCGGCCATGGCCGCGCCTTCGATGGCCAGGAAGAACCAGATGGCAAATGGAATGGCCGCGAACATCCCGGCAATCGCCGGCGCACCGAACACCTCGGAACCGGCCCAGCCATTGAGCGCGAAATTGCTGAAGCTGAACGCCGGGGCGACAACGCCCATGAACACCAGCAGTTCAGCGACCGCCAATACGCAGACCACCAGTTCGAACGTCGCGGCCAGTTTCACGCCGAGGATGTTCAGGCCCATGAATACGATGTAGGCGCCGACTGCCGCGTGTTTCGGGTCGAGGGCCGGAAACTGCACGTTCAGATAGGCGCCGATCGCCAGGGCAATCGCCGGTGGGGC
Organism: Pseudomonas frederiksbergensis; assembly: GCF_017114915.1. Taxonomy (GTDB): domain Bacteria; phylum Pseudomonadota; class Gammaproteobacteria; order Pseudomonadales; family Pseudomonadaceae; genus Aquipseudomonas; species Aquipseudomonas frederiksbergensis_I. The sequence goes on along the minus strand of NZ_JAAUOE010000011.1, from coordinate 127,930 downwards.
GAAGACGAATTCGATCAGCGTCGCCAGCCCGGCGATCAACCCACCTTTCTCGCCAAAGGCACGGCGGCTGTAGGCAAAGGGACCGCCGGCATGGGGAATCGCGGTGGTCAGCTCGGTGAAACTGAAAATGAAGCAGGTGTACATCGCGGCGACCATAAATGAGGTCACCAGAAAGCCCAGCGTACCAGCCACGCCCCAGCCGTAACTCCAGCCGAAGTACTCACCGGAAATCACCAGCCCGACCGCGATTCCCCACAGGTGCAGCGTGCCCAGCGTGGGTTTGAGTTGTGTGTTCATGCGTTGCTCCCTGAACGGTTTGGAAAGATCAGGGGGAGGGCGTTGGCAGCGGGCGTGCCAGTGTTGTGATGGCAGTCGTAAAGCGCGAGAAGGTGTCGTATCGGGGATGTTCGGCGCAGGATGGGCGCTTTTTGTGCGCCAGTTGGGGGCGTGGGTGCCTGTTCTGCCGTCTTCGCGGGCACCACTGTAACCCCGGCACCAACCCACTCTTTACGCTTTATTTATGCCCCGCCACTCCCCTCGATCTCGCGCCTTTACAGCCTCCCTGTCGACAATCCCTCCACACGCGGCAATACGCCGTAACACGGAGAACTTCCATGAGCGTTCTGGACGGAGTGTCACTGCTATTGGCAGTGGGGCTGTTCATTTATCTGTTGGTTGCGCTGTTGCGCGCGGACCGGAACTAGGAGCGGCTATGCACAGTTATGACTATTGGCTGATCCTCGCCTTCTTCGCCGTGGTGCTGATTCCGGCACCGTTTCTGGGGCGCTTCTACTACAAGGTGATGGAAGGGCAGCGCACCTGGCTTTCGCCGATCCTCGGGCCGGTGGAGCGTGGCTGTTATCGGGTGGCCGGCGTTGATCCGCAGGCCGAACAGAGCTGGCAGAAGTACACCCTGGCCTTGCTCGCCTTCAACCTCGCGGGTTTTTTGCTGTTGTTCGCGATTTTGCTGTTCCAGGATCACTTGCCGCTGAATCCGCAAAACCTGCCGGGTCAGGAGTGGACGCAAGCGTTCAATACCGCCGTCAGCTTCATGACCAACACCAACTGGCAGTCCTACAGCGGCGAAGCGACCCTCAGCTACCTGAGCCAGATGGTCGGCCTCACCGTGCAGAACTTCGTCAGCGCCGCCACGGGTCTGGCGGTGCTGGTCGCCCTTTGCCGTGGCATCGGTCGCAAGTCCACCAAAACCCTGGGCAATTTCTGGGTCGACATGACCCGCGCCACCCTCTACGGCCTGCTGCCACTGTGCTTGCTGCTGGCGCTGTACCTGGTGTGGCAGGGTGTGCCGCAAACCTTCGCGCAGTATGTGAATGCGGTGACTCTGCAGGGCGTCGATCAGGTGATCCCGCTCGGCCCGGCCGCCAGCCAGATTGCGATCAAGCAATTGGGCACCAACGGCGGTGGCTTCTTCGGCGTCAACTCGGCGCATCCGTTCGAGAACCCGACGGCCTGGAGCAACCTGTTCGAAGTCGCCTCGATCATTCTGATCCCGGTGGCGCTGGTGTTCACCTTCGGCCATTACGTGAAAGACCTGCGTCAGAGCCGCGCGATCATCGCCTGCATGCTGGCACTGTTTTTGATCGGCGGCGCGACGTCGCTGTGGGCTGAATACCAACCCAATCCGACCCTGGCCAACGTCGCCGTCGAACAGACTGCACCGCTGGAAGGCAAGGAAGCGCGTTTCGGTACCACCGCCACCGTGCTGTGGTCAGTGACTACCACAGCGGCATCCAACGGTTCGGTCAACGGCATGCACGACAGCCTCAACCCGCTGAGCGGCATGGTCGCGATGATCAACATGATGGTCGGCGAAGTGATCTTCGGCGGCGTGGGAGCCGGGCTCTACGGCATGTTGCTCAACGTACTGATTGCGGTGTTCCTCGCCGGGCTGATGATCGGCCGCACCCCGGAATACCTCGGCAAAAAACTGCAAGCCCGGGAAGTCCAACTGCTGGTGGTGACCTTGCTGGTGATGCCGGTGGGCGTGCTGGTGCTCGGCGCGATTGCCGCCAGCCTGCCAGGCCCGGTGGCGGCGGTGAGCAACCCTGGTGCTCACGGTTTCAGCCAGTTGCTCTACGCCTACACCTCGGCCAGTGCCAACAACGGTTCGGCGTTTGCTGGATTTGGGGCGAACACCGCGTTCCACAACCTGATGCTGGGGCTGGGCATGTTGATCGGGCGCTTCGGTTACATCCTTCCGGTGCTGGCCCTGGCCGGCAGCCTGGCGATGAAGAAAGCCGCGCCGATCGGCCAGAACAGCTTCCCGACCCATGGCCCGTTGTTTGTGACCCTGTTGACCGTGACCATTTTGCTGGTGGGTGGTTTGACCTTCTTGCCGACCCTGGCGCTGGGCCCGATTGCCGAACATCTGAGTTTAGGCTTCTGAGGAGCTGATGATGAATATGCCCGCAACTAAAGCCGCCGTCGTCAAGGCGCCGGAACAACCGAAAACCGCGATCTCGGCCCTCTGGCGTCCGGCGCTGGTGCAAGCCTTCGTCAAGCTCGACCCACGGCAATTGCAACGTGCGCCGGTGATGCTGGTGGTGGAACTGACCGCGATTTTGACCACTGTGCTGTGCTTCATTCCCGACAACGCTGTGCCGACTTTTGTCGCCGCGCAAATCGCGTTGTGGCTGTGGTTCACCGTGTTGTTCGCCAACTTCGCCGAAGCACTGGCCGAAGGTCGCGGCAAAGCCCGTGCCGACAGCCTCAAGGCCGGTAGCCAAGGCTTGAGTGCCCGGCGCAAAAATGCCAATGGCAGCTTTCAGGTTGTGCCGGCCACCAGCCTGCGCAAGGGTGATGTGGTGCGCGTCGAAGCGGGGGAGATGATTCCCGGTGACGGCGAGGTGATCGAAGGTATCGCGGCGGTCAACGAAGCGGCGATTACCGGTGAATCGGCGCCGGTGATTCGCGAATCCGGCGGCGACCGCTCGGCCGTCACCGGCAACACCCGACTGGTGTCCGACTGGCTGCTGGTGCGCATCACCGCCAACCCTGGCGAGTCGACCCTGGACCGCATGATCGCCCTGGTCGAAGGCGCCAAACGCCAGAAAACCCCGAACGAAGTGGCGCTGGATATCCTGCTGATCGGCCTGACCCTGATCTTCCTGCTGGTGGTGGTGACCCTGCAACCGTTCGCCCACTTCGCCAACGGCAGCCTGCCGCTGGTGTTTCTGGTGGCGTTATTGGTCACGCTGATTCCGACCACCATTGGTGGCTTGCTGTCGGCCATCGGTATCGCCGGGATGGACCGTCTGGTGCGCCTGAACGTGATCGCCAAATCCGGTCGCGCCGTGGAAGCGGCGGGGGACGTGCACGTCCTGCTGCTGGACAAGACCGGCACCATCACCTTCGGCAACCGTCGCTGCAGCGCGATCTATGCCGCGCCTGGTGTCACCGCCAAAGAGCTAGCCGAAGGTGCGTTGTTCGCTTCGCTGGCGGATGACACCGCGGAAGGCAAATCCATCGTCGACTACCTGCGCGGTCTTCACCCGCAACCTGAGCCGTCCGCTGACAAATTGACCGCTGTGCCATTCAGCGCTGAAACCCGCCTCTCTGGTGTCGACTATCAGGGCCGGGTCTATCGCAAAGGCGCGGTGGATTCGCTGCTGACCTTCGTCGGCCTGAAACGCGCCGATCTGGCCGCGCCTCTGTCCCGGGAAATCGACAAGATCGCTCAAAGTGGCGGCACGCCGTTGCTGGTCTGCGCTGACGGCAAATTGCTCGGTGTCATCCACCTCAAGGACGTGGTCAAACCCGGCATTCGCGAACGTTTCGCCGAACTGCGCAAGCTGGGGATTCGCACGGTCATGGTCACCGGCGACAACCCGCTGACCGCTGCTGCGATTGCTGCTGAAGCAGGCGTGGATGACGTACTGGCCGAAGCCACGCCGCAGAAGAAACTGGCGCGCATTCGTCACGAGCAGAACGACGGTCGGCTGGTCGCCATGTGCGGCGACGGTGCCAACGACGCCCCGGCCCTGGCCCAGGCGGACGTGGGCATGGCGATGAACGACGGCACGCAAGCGGCGCGGGAGGCGGCGAACATGGTCGACCTCGACAGCGACCCGACCAAGTTGCTGGACGTGGTGCAAATCGGCAAGGAACTGCTGGTGACCCGCGGTGCGCTGACCACCTTTTCCATCGCCAACGACGTGGCCAAATACTTCGCGATCCTGCCGGCGCTGTTCGCCTCGATCTATCCGCAACTGGGTGTGCTCAACGTTATGCACCTGAGCAGTCCGCAGAGCGCGATTGTGTCGGCGATTGTGTTCAACGCCTTGATCATTGTGGTGCTGATCCCGTTGGCGCTGCGCGGTGTACGGGTGCAGGCGGCGAGTGCGGCGGCGTTACTGCGGCGCAATCTGCTGATCTATGGACTGGGCGGGATTGTGGTGCCGTTCGTGGGGATCAAGGCTATTGACATGGTGTTGACGGCGTTGAGCTTGGTTTGACCCTGCATGGCGGTGTGACAGACACACCGCCTTCTCTGAATTCGAGGATTCTGAAATGTCCACACTGATACGTCCGGCCCTGAGTTTGCTGGTGCTAATGACGCTGATCACCGGCGTCGCCTACCCCTTGGTGGTGACCGGCGTGGCCCAGCTCGCCTTCCCGGATCAGGCCAACGGCAGCCTGGTGCGCGACGCCGATGGCAAGGTCCGTGGCTCGTCGCTGATTGCCCAGGATTTCGTCGGCGACGCCTGGTTCCATCCACGGCCATCGGCCGGTGCTTTTGCCACCGTGTCGAGCAGCGCCAGCAACCTTTCGCCCAGCAATCCGGCGCTGGCCACTCGGGTGATCGACGAAGCCAATAAACTGCAAGTGCCCGGCCAGGGGCCGGTGCCGTTGGCCTTGCTGACCACCTCCGGCAGCGGTCTGGATCCGCACTTGCCACCGGCCGCAATTGCCTATCAACTGGCGCGTGTCGCGGCGGCGCGCAATCTGCCGGTGTCTACGCTTGAGCAATTGCTCAATGCGCACATCGAACAGCCATTGGTGGGGCCGCCGGTGGTCAATGTGCTTGAGTTGAATGCGGCGCTGGAAAAGCTGTAAAGGTTAGAAGGTTAGAAGGATCGTTCCCACGCTCTGCGTGGGAATGCATCTATGGACGCTCTGCGTCCGCTTTAGCTAGGGCGCGGAGCGTCCCGGGCTGCATTCCCACGCAGAGCGTGGGAACGATCAATCCAAAACGAACAAGGCAATGACAGATGAGTGACTCCGGCCGCGCCGATGCGCTGTTAGCAGACCTGCCCCGTGATGGCCGTGGCCGCCTCAAGGTATTCCTCGGTGCCGCGCCGGGAGTGGGCAAGACCTACGCCATGCTGCAAGCCGCCCACACTCAACTGCGCCAGGGCGTGAAAGTCATGGCCGGGGTGGTCGAAACCCACGGCCGGGCCGAAACCGAAGCGCTGCTCAGTGGCTTGCCGCAGCAACCTTTGGTGCGCTCGGAATACCGTGGCGTGATGCTCGAAGAAATGGACCTCGACGGCTTGCTCGCCGCCAAACCGAAACTGGTGCTGGTCGACGAACTGGCCCACAGCAACGCCCCCGGCAGTCGTCACGCCAAACGCTGGCAAGATATCCAGGAACTGCTGGCCGCCGGCATCGACGTGTTCACCACGGTCAACGTCCAGCATCTGGAAAGTCTCAACGATCAGGTGCGCGGCATCACCGGCGTACAGGTGCGCGAAACCCTGCCGGACTGGGTGCTGCAAGAAGCCTACGAACTGCTGCTGATCGACCTGCCGCCGCGCGAGCTGCTGGAGCGTCTGCGCGACGGCAAAGTCTACGTGCCGGAGCAGGCGCGGGCGGCGATCGATGCGTTCTTCACCCAGACCAACCTCACCGCCCTGCGCGAACTGGCAATGCAAACCGCCGCCGCTCAGGTGGATAACGATCTGGCCCAGGGGTATCGCCAGTTGGGGCAAGCGGCGCCGGCCGTGCGCGGGCGTTTGCTGGTGGGCGTCGATGGCGATGCTCAGGCCGAGCGCCTGGTGCGTCACGCCAGTCGCGTCGCCCAGCGGCGGCATCTGCCGTGGAGCCTGGTGCACGTGGACAACGGCCGGGTGCGCGACGAGCAGTCGCGCCTGCGCCTGCAAAGCGCTCAGCAACTGGCCGAACGCCTCGGTGGTGAAGTGGTGTTGCTGCGCGCCGGCGAGGTGGCGAAAACGTTGATCCAGCACGCCGCTGAACGTCGTGCCAGCCTCGTGCTGGTGGGCCAGTCACGTCAGCGATTGCGTCGACGCTTGTTCGGCGGCGGTCTGGCGTCGCGCTTGCTGCGCGATGCGCGCGGGCTGGAAATCAACGTGCTCGACAGCGATCACGAACAGCATCAGCCGCGCCAACGCTCGGCGCAATCGCTGGTCTGGTTCGACTACGCCTTGGCGCTGGTGGCGACGGTGCTCGCCAGTGCCCTGGCCTGGGCGGTGTCGAGCGCCTTGCCGCTGCCGAACATTTCGCTGGTGTTCCTTGCGGCGGTGTTGCTGGTGGCGGTGCGCAGCAGCCTCGGCCCCGCACTGGCCTGCGCGGCACTGTCGTTTCTGACCTATGACTTTCTGTTCATTCCGCCGACGTTCTCCTTGCGCATCCAGCGTGAAGAAGACGTGCTGACCTTGCTGTTCTTTCTGCTGATGGCGGCTCTCACCGGCAACCTTGCGGCGCGGCAACGGCGGCAATTGCAGGCCTTGCGCGACACTCAGGAAGAAACCACCGAACTGCTCGACCTGTCGCGCAAACTCACGGCCGCCACCGACCGTCAGGCCGTGATCAGCGCCGCGGCACAACATCTCAATGGCTGGACCGACTTGAAACTGTGCCTGCTCAATCGCGATGGCCAGAGTGGCTGGAAAGTCGAAACCGGTGGGCCGCTGGAGTTTTCCGAAGCCGAACGCGCCGCCGCCGAGTGGGCCTGGCAACACGATCAACCGGCCGGCGCGGGCACCGGTACCTTGCCGTTCGGGCGTTGGTGGTGGTGGCCGTTGTCGGTGGACGACGGGCCGCTGGCGCTGCTGGGCGTGTGTGCCAAGGAAGGTCAGACCTTGAGCGGCCAGCGTCGGCGCTTGCTGACCGCACTGAGTCAACCGTTGGCCCAGGCATTGGCCCGGGCGCAACTGGCCGACGACCTTGAGGCGGCGCGCTTGCATGGTGAAACCGAACAGTTGCGCAGCGCGCTGCTGGCGTCGGTGTCCCACGATTTGCGCACGCCGTTGACCTCCATGCGCGGCAGCATCGACAGCCTGTTGGCACTGGGTGAGGCAATTCCGCTGGAAGACCGCCGCGAATTACTTGAAGGCACCCGCGATGAAGCCGAACGGCTGGATCGCTACATTCAAAACCTGCTGGACATGACGCGCCTGGGGCACGGTGCCCTGAAGCTGGCGCGGGACTGGGTGTCCCCGGCCGACATCGTTGGCAGTTCGCTCAATCGCCTGCGTGCGGTGCTGGCGTCATTGCAGGTCATTACCGACGTGCCGGCCGAACTGCCGCTGCTCTATGTGCATGCCGCGTTGATCGAACAAGCACTGGTCAATGTGCTGGAAAACGCTGCGCGTTTCTCACCGCCCCACGGGCGTCTTGAGTTGCGCGCCGGGGTCGATGACAGCGAGCTGTTTTTTTCGGTGAGCGATGAGGGGCCGGGGATTCCGCAAGAGGACCGGGCGAAGATTTTCGACATGTTCTACACCGCCGCCCGTGGCGATCGCGGCGGGCAGGGCACCGGGCTGGGGCTGGCGATCTGTCAGGGCATGGTCGGTGCCCATGGCGGGCGGATCAGCGTCGACGACGGCATCGAAGGGCGCGGCACCTGCATCACGCTGCACTTGCCATTGCAGACTCAACCGGGATTGGACAGTGAAGCCTGAGCCCGCCTGCGCTACTCTCTTGCCACCTCTTTGTATTGACGTGAATTCATGAGCCAGACCGCGACCATTTTGGTCATCGACGACGAACCGCAGATCCGCAAATTCCTGCGTATCAGCCTCACCTCTCAAGGCTATAAAGTGCTGGAGGCTGGCACCGGCACGGAAGGCCTGGCCCAGGCCGCATTGAACAAACCCGACTTGCTGGTGCTCGACCTCGGCCTGCCGGACATGGACGGCCAGCAGGTGCTGCGCGATTTTCGGGAGTGGTCGACGGTGCCGATACTGGTGCTCTCGGTGCGCGCCAGCGAAGGGCAGAAAGTCCAAGCCCTGGATGGCGGCGCCAACGACTATGTGACCAAGCCGTTCGGCATCCAGGAATTTCTCGCCCGAGTGCGCGCCTTGCTGCGTCAGGCGCCGACCGGCGAGGCCCAGGAAGCGGCGCTCAGTTTCGGTCCGCTCACCGTCGACCTGGCTTATCGCCGGGTATTGCTGGACGGCGCCGAAGTGGCGTTGACGCGCAAGGAGTACGCGGTACTGGCGCAGCTGGCGCGGCACCCGGGGCGGGTCATCACCCAGCAGCAATTGCTCAAGGACATCTGGGGGCCGACCCATACCGAGGACAGTCATTATCTGCGGATCGTGGTCGGGCACTTGCGGCAGAAACTGGCGGACGATCCGACCCAGCCACGGTTCATCGTTACCGAAGCGGGGGTGGGGTATCGGTTGTTGAGTGAAGGCAGCCTTCAGTCCTGTTGATCGTTCCCACGCTCTGCGTGGGAATGCCGCCATGGACGCTCTGCATCCGCCGTTAAAAAGTGACGTGCAGCGTCACCGGATGCATTCCCACGCGGAGCGTGGGAACGATCGTCATCTTTTTGATCTTTTTACCGCCAATCCTCATTGCGCTCATTCTCATACCGATCCAGCGTATCCCGGGCAATCTCGCGCCCCAGCGCGATCAACTCCGGTGCCTTGTAGAACTCGAAAAACCGGCATACCCGCTTGGGCACGTTGATCAAAATATCCGGCGGATACCCGGCAATCTTGTACTGCGCCAATGAGGTCTGCATCACTTCGAAACTCTGGTTGATCAGGTCCAGCAAGGACGCCGGCCCCACGTTGTCGATGATGAACGACCCGGTGGCGGACTTCGGTGCGCCGTCGCCTTCCGGGGCGGCCGCCGGCTGCTGGCCTTCGGGTTCGGCCGATTCGATCCAGGGGTTGATCTCGGCCGCTTCCGCCATCAACGCTTCCTTTTCGAGAAGCAGCAATTGTTCCGCCTGTTTGCGGCGGAAGGGCAATTTCGAGCCCAGCGAGTTGATCAGGCTGTCGAAGCGGGTCTTGAACGCCGCCGGGCGCTGGATCACCGGCAGTTGATAGTGACGCTGGTTGGTGGAGTTGAGGTTGACCGCGATGATCAGGTCGCAATGGCTCGATACCACCGGCACGATCGGCAACGGGTTGAGGATGCCGCCGTCCACCAGCATGCGGTTGCCCTGCATCACGGGGGTGAACAGGCTGGGGATCGCCGCCGAGGCGCGCATGGCCTGGTGCAGACAGCCTTCCTGGAACCAGATTTCCTGCTGGTTGGTCAGGTCCGTGGCCACGGCTGTATAGGGAATGCGCAGGTCTTCGATATTGATCTCGCCGACGATCTTGCGGATCTGTCCGAAAACCTTCTCCCCGCGAATCGCGCCCAGGCGAAAGCTGACGTCCACCAGGCGCAACACGTCGAGGTAATCCAGGCTCTCGATCCAGTCGCGATAATCGTCGAGTTTGCCGGCGGCATAGATCCCGCCGACCACTGCGCCCATGGAGCAACCGGCGATGCAGGCGATGTCGTAGCCGCGCCGTTCGATCTCTTCAATGACGCCGATATGGGCGTAGCCCCGGGCGCCACCCGAGCCCAGCACCAGTGCGACACGCTTTTTCATGGATCGACCTCTCTGACTAGGTTCAACAATGCACCCATCGAGGGGCAGGCTTCAATCGCTATGGTCGTTCGACGGGGGAGGGCGTCGTTTTTTGACACTCACGCAAGGCGAGTGGGTATCCTCGCCAGCGCTATAGTTTCCACTGCGGGTCCAAGGCACTTTTCACGCGCCAGACCGGTCTTACCTGCACGACTGTTTATTATCTTTGAGGTGTGAGTGATGAAAGCCTGGATCTGTGTGCCATTGATTGCCCTGGCGCTCGCCGGTTGTGCCGGTAAAACCGCTTACCGTGACAGCTGCGGTAGTCAGCTCGACGCCGCCTGGCGCGAGCTGGACCTGGCCAAGGTCGAGGGCTTTGCCGGCACCGTCAGCTACTCCAAGGCGCTGTCGTTGCTGACCGGTGCCAAGACCCAGCAGCAATTTGAAGCATACGAGGGGTGTACCAGGAAGGCCGAGAAGGCGCGCTTCTATATTCGTGAATCCCGCGCCGGCCGTTGACGCATGATCTAGGCTCTAAGGGGGATTCGATTCAGGGAGCACGCGATGTCGGCCTTGGTTGATCGGTTGGTGGCTCGTGTGCTGGGCCTGGAAGTCCGTTTGCTGGCCTGTCAGGCTCGCTTGAGTGCCCGTACCGATCCGGAAGCGCTGCACGATCTGCGTACCACCGTGCGCCGGTTACGCAGCCTGCTGCGGCCCCTGCGCGGTTTGCCCGGGGTCGAACAGCTGGAAGCGGCGGCGTCGCGGGTGGGTGATCTGACCACGCCGTTGCGCGATCGCGAAGTGCTGGCGGCGTACTTGCTCCAGCACGATCTACCCGAGGCCGCGCACCGGCGCATGGTGCGGATGGCCGAGGCTTATCCCGTCGTGGCGACGAGCCCGGAGCTGACGCAGTTGCTGATGATCCTCGACGCCTTTCCGCGTTTTCTGCGGGCTTCTCAGCGTCAGGGCTTGCTCAAGGGCTTGCGCAAGCGCATCGAAAAACGCCTGGCCAAACAATGGAAGAAACTCGACCAGGCCCTGCATGACCCGGCCCATGACCGCCATCGTTTGCGCCTGCTGATCAAGCGTGTGCGCTATGGCATCGAAGCCTACCCTGAACTGGATCGTTTGCCGCAAGCGGCGCTGCCCAGGCTGAAATCGGCCCAGGCTGCCTTGGGTGATTGGCACGACAGCTGGCAGTGGCTGGCCCGCGCCAAGGAAGAGCCTGATTTGCAGCCGTGTGTCGAAGTCTGGAAAACCACCCTGGCCCAAGCCGAAGAGAACGCCGACCGCGTCCTCGCCAAACTCAGTACCACCTGCTTCAAATCCTGAAACCACCAACCGGCCTTTCTGTCCGGCTCTTTGGCCGGAATAAGCGCTGTGCCGGCCTTGCGGGCTGGTTAAGATCGCTCCATCCAATTTCATGTCTGCGAGGTTCCCATGCACTTTTCCGATCTGCTCGACGCTGTTCGCAGCCAGCCGCAGGAAGTGTCTATTCCACCCGAATGGGGCCAGGGGCGGGCGAGTTTTGGTGGTTTGGTAGCCGCCTTGCAATACGAAGCCATGCGCGCAAAAGTCCCGGCGGATCGTCCGGTGCGCTCGCTGGCAATCACTTTCGTCGGCCCGGTCGAACCCGATGTGCCGGTCAGTTTTGAAGTCGATGTGTTGCGCGAAGGCAAAGCCGTCAGCCAGGTGCTGGGCCGGGCGATGCAGAAGGGGCAAGTGGTGACGTTGGTCCAGGGCAGCTTCGGCGCCTCGCGACCGTCCGAAGTGGTGGTCACGGCCAACCCGGCTCCCGAGATGAAGCATTGGGACGACTGTCAGGAGCTGCCGTACATCAAAGGCGTGACCCCGGAATTCATGCGTTACCTGGCCATGCGCTGGAGTGTCGGTGGCATGCCGTTCACCGGCAACAAATCCCGGGATATGGGGGGGTGGGTGCGCTTGCGTGGGGATGGGGAGGGCGAGTCGGTCAGCGAGGCGCATATTCTGGCGCTGGTCGACGCCTGGCCGCCGGCCTTGTTGTCGCATCTGAATAAACCGGCGGCGGGCAGCACGCTGACCTGGACCATCGAATTCGTCCAGCCGTTGCTGGCGTTGAGCACGCTGGACTGGTGCAAGTACCTGGTGGACATCGAGCATGCCACTGACGGCTACGGGCATGCCGCCGCCAAGCTGTGGAGCGAAGACGGCCGGCTGATCGCCATGAGTCGGCAGACCGTCACGGTTTTCGCCTGATACCCGCAGGCTTACGCCTCCAGATGATGACTGTGACGCTGCAGGCCCAGGGCGGCGAGCAGGCCGATGACGCCGATTGCGAAGCTCGCCAGATCCAGGCTGAACACCCCCGAGACCATCAGCAAAAACGCCACGATGAACAGCGGCACGGCGATCATGTGCAACACCGGATCGGTCGGGTGTTGGTGACTGTGCGGGTGCAGTCGCCATTGCCAGGCGGGAAAGTTGGGGTGACGTTTGCCCATGATGCTAATCCTTGATTCGTTGAGGCTCATGAACAAAGAGTAGGCCCGGCGAAAGCCGTCGGCGAATCGAGGGTGGCTATCGGCACGATAGGTGTGATGGTCAGGATTGATGTTGCTCGGTCTGACGCCTTCGCGGGCAAGCCTCGCTCCTACAGGTATTGAGTCGTTCGCCGTATTTTGTGAACGACATTAATCTGTAGGAGCGAGGCTTGCCCGCGAAGAGGCCCTCAAAGCTTGAGCTGCCCGATGGCCTTGCTCAACTCCCCGGCCAACATTGCCAATTCATTGCTAGTGATTGCCGAACTCACGGTCTGCTGCACGGTGTTCTCGGTCACATCGCGAATGCTCACCACCACCCGATTCATCTCCTCCGCCACGTGACTCTGCTGCTCGGCCGCCACTGCGATCTGCGTATTGCTTTCACGCATCTGTGCCACCGCGCCGGTAATTTCGGCCAGCGCCACACTGGCTTCCTGAGCCTGTTGCATGCAATCGTCCGCCTTGTATGAACTTTCCTGCATGAAGTCCACCGCGTCCCGAGTGCCGGCCTGCAGGGCTGAAACCATGGCGGTGATTTCGTCGGTGGATGTCTGGACCCGTTTTGCCAGGTTGCGCACTTCATCGGCGACCACTGCAAACCCCCGACCCATTTCCCCGGCCCGGGCCGCTTCGATGGCCGCATTAAGGGCCAGCAGGTTGGTTTGTTCGGCGATGCTGTGAATCACACTGACTACGCCGTTGATCTTCTGGCTGTCCTCGGCCAGGCGCTGAATCATCTCGGCCGTTTGCTGCACGCCGGTGGACAATCCGCCAATCGATTTTTGCACCCGAGCCACCACTTCCTGACCGCTGCCGGCCAGGCTGTCGGCGGTTTGCGAGAGGTCGCGGGTGGCGCCGGCGTGCTGGGCGATGTGATGAACGGTGGCGGTCATTTCGTTGATCGCCGTGGCGGCCTGATCGGTTTCGTTTTGCTGGCCGAGCATGCCGTGACGCACCTCGTTCATGCTCGAAGCCAGCCGCGCGGCGCCGACATCCAGTTGCCGGGCGGTGCTGGCGACGGTGTTGACCACCCGCTGATAGCCGGCCTGCATGGCGTTGAAAGCGTTGGCCATCTGCCCGACTTCATCCCGGCAGGCCAGCGGCACACGGGCCGACAGGTCACCGCTTTTCTCGACGTGGAGCATCACGTCTTTCAAGGTGTTGAGCTGGCTGAGCAAGAAGCGGATCAGCAGTTGCGACGCGCCGAGCATCGCCAGCATCAGGATGAACACCGCGACCGCATACTGGGTGAAGCGCTCGCCGAACACTTGGCTCAGGCTCGGGCCGCTAGCGATGACTGCAATCTGTTGACCGTCGGGGCGAGTGAACACCTCGGCGCCCATTAGCGGGTTGTCCCCGAACAGCGGCATGGCATTGATCTCGACCCAACCGTGGGTATCCGTCAGCTCCAGCAGTGGTTGTCCGTTCAGCACTGGCGCCTGCCCGCGATTGAAGGTCAACCAATTATCGGCCTTGGGTAGCGGCTGTCCGACAGGCCAGGCGTTGAGCAATCGCGCCTGGACCTGAGCCGACGCCTGGGCGGCATGGCTGCGGGCCTGCTGTTCGAGCTGCACGGCGTACAGCACCAGCAACAGCGTGGTGACGAAGGCGACGGCGTTGACCGCCCAGAATTTGTATTTCAGCGAAATATTGCTAAGCCAGGCACCCATGGAGGTCTTCTCTGATAGCGGAAACAGTTTTGGCAAGGTGCCAGTATTGTGCCGCTACTCAGGGAGACTGAATTTGATGTGGGTCAACAGATTCCGTGCTGTATGAAAAAGATCGCAGCAGCTCCAGTGGAATGCGACCCATAGATGTAGATGGAGCTGCCGAAGGCTGCGATCTGTTCAGGCGTCACGCTAACGCAGGCAACCCGAAAAACGCCCGTGCGCTGGCGGTACTGTGGGCGGCCAGGTCTTCCTGGCTTTCCCCACGATGCAACGCCACTTCACGCAACACTTCGGTCAGGTACGCCGGCTCGTTGCGACCGTTCTTCGGCTTGGGACGCAAACTGCGCGGCAGCAGATACGGCGCATCGCTCTCCAGCATCAACCGCCCGCGTTTGATCTCCTTGACCAACGGATGCAGGTGCGTACCCCGGCGCTCGTCGCAGATCCAGCCCGTGATGCCGATGTGCAAATCCAGATCGAGGTAGCTGAACAGCGCCTTTTTTTCACCGGTGAAGCAGTGCACCACGGCGGCCGGCACCTGGTCGCGGTAATCGCGCAGGATCTCCAGCAATCGTTGGCTGGCATCGCGCTCATGCAGGAACACCGGCAGTTGCAGCTCGACCGCCATTGCCAGATGTTCTTCGAGGACTTTTTCCTGCTGTGGGCGGGGCGAGAAATCACGATTGAAATCGAGACCGCATTCACCCACGGCCACCACGTTCGGCTCCTTGAGCAAACTGCGCAGACGCTGAGCGCTGTCGGCGTTCCAGTCGCTGGCCGAATGCGGGTGGATGCCGGCTGTGGCGAACAGCCGCTGAGCGCTTTCGTCCAGTTGCCGGCACAGCTTCAGTGCCTGTTCGCTGCCCTCGACGCTGGTCCCGGTGAGCACCAGTTGGCAGACCCCGGCAGCATAGGCACGGTCGAGTACAGCCTGGTGTTTGTCGGCGAAACTGGGGTTGGTCAGGTTGACGCCGATATCGATGAGTTGCATGGTGCTACCTCGGACTCAAGGCCGGAAAGCATATCAGAGCTGTAGATATATAAGAAAAGCCAAGAACTACAACGAGTTAAAGCTGTCTGTTGAGGCCGCGAGACAGGTCGCGTTGGCAGGTTTGCTATCACTGTGCCACTCTCTCGCACTTTGCCAGCGCTTCAGGCGCTCTGTTTCTGTCGCCCGATCCCATGAAATCACCCATGAGGTTGGCCAGTATTCTTTCCGGAGAGTGGATGACACGTCCCTCGGTTTTGTTAATGCTGTGTTGTTCGTTGCTGCTGCCAATGCCGGCGGTTGCGCGTCTGGCCGGGCCGTTGCAAACCGTGCCGGCGGCCAAGGTCCGCGACCTGGCGGAGATTCGCAACAGTCGTGTGCTGCGAGTGCTGGTCAACCAGAGCCGCAATAGCTCCGGCGAAGTCCAGGGCCAGGCCATCGGCGTCGAGTACCACCGCCTGCGGGCTTTCGAGCAATACCTTAATGGCCATGCCCGCGACGGCCAGGAAATCACCCTCAAGATCATTCCCAAAGCCAAGGATCAACTGCTCGGTGCGTTGCAGCGCGGGGAGGGGGATATGGTCGCGCCGGGGGAATTGCTCGACCCGCAATCGGGCCACGCAGTCAGCACCAGTGAACCGATTACCAGCAATGTGCCGTTGCTGCTGGTGGGGATCAAAGGCGAACGACGTTACACCCGCCTCGAACAACTCTCGGGCAAAACCCTCGCGCTGCCCACCGGCAGTGCTGCCGGGGATGCGGTCAGTCAGATCAACCAGAAGCTCGCACTGCTCAAATTGCCCCCGGTGAAAATCGAGTGGGTCGATCCAAGCCTGGCCGTCGAGGACGTGCTGGAAATGGTCCAGGGCGGGATCTTTCATCTGACCATCGTCGAGCAACCGATCGCCGAGCGCTGGGGCAAGATCCTGCCCAAGTTGCGCTTCGATCGACAGGTCCTGATCAGCGAGCCGGGCGAGGAATACTGGTTCGTGCGCCGGGACGCCTCGATGCTGCGGGCGAGCATCGATCGCTTCCTGACGACCTACAAGAAGCCATCGGATCAGGATGCGGCGTTCCTGCGGATTTATCGGCGCTTGTATCAAGTGCACTACCCTTTGGCCAAAGCCGATCGGCAGCGCCTGGAAAAACTTCGACCGGTGCTGCAAAAGCACGCCGACGCTCAGGGCATGGATTGGCTGAACCTGGCGGCGCTGGCCTTCAAGGAGTCGGCACTGCAACCCGACGCCAAAAGCGGCAGCGGCCCTACCGGCCTGATGCAAATCACCCCGTCCGCCGCCCAACGGGTCGGGGTCAGTAACATTCAAAATCTCGATGCCAATGTGCAGGCCGGCGCCAAGTACCTGGCGATGATTCGCCGCAAGTTCTTTGCCAGTCCAAAATTCAACGAACGCGAGCGCATGGCGTTCGTGCTGGCGGCCTACAACATGGGACCGGAACGGGTCCAGGGCATGCGCGCCGAGGCTCGGCGGCGGGGCCTGAATCCTGATCAGTGGTTTTTCCAGGTCGAGCGCATTGCCATGGAGCAGGTGGGGATGGGCGCTGTCAGCTATGTTAATAGCGTGAACAAGTATTACTTGGCATTCGATCGGGAACGGGAGTCGTTGGAGCCTCAGGGACCGAAAGTGGCTACATGGAAATGATCGACTAAACTGATAGTTATGGCGGATTTTTTGCGCTTTTAGTATATGTTTTATTGATTAATATAGCGGCCAACCAACACACACTCACAATGGATGACACAACATGAGCACACTGATCAACAAGGTACTGTCCACCCGCGCAGGCTACGGTCTGACAATTCTGCGGATTTTCGTCGGCATCATCTTCGCAGCTCATGGCGCACAGAAACTCTTCGGGGCATTCGGTGGCTACGGCATTGCCGGCACCGCGCAGTACATGGAAAGCATCGGCCTGGCACCCGGTCACCTGATGGCGATCCTGGCCGGTGGTACCGAGTTCTTCGGCGGTCTGGCGCTGATCATCGGCCTGCTGGCACGCCCGGCGGCGCTGGGGCTGACCTTCCTTTCGCTGGTGGCTATTTTCTCGGTGCACATCAGCAACGGTCTGTTCATGGCCAACAATGGTTATGAATTCGCCCTGGCTTTGCTTGGCGGCAGCCTCGCGGTGCTGATCGAAGGTGCAGGCAAGCTCTCGGTAGACCGCGCCATCGCCGACTGACCGCTCTGGCTCAACGAAAAGGCCCGCACAGTGTGATGCACTGTGCGGGCCTTTTTTTGTTGCTGGTGATTCTTGACACTGTCCGGTCAGCTTCTCTAGGATGCTGCCCATGCGCCGATTTAAACAGCTACTTGCGGGGCGCCAGGTGACTCATTCAGTTGCCGATAGAAGCTTGAAACAGGCTTCGAAATACCGCTAAAGCGCTGGTTCGGTGTTGCCTCTCACCTGCCATGCAGACTTTTGAGGCAGAGACACGACACAATGAATGCATTGAACCCCGTTGTACGCCCTGCACCGATCACGGCACATCTCACCCAGCGCAATCCAAAAATCCTGCTTGGCGGTAAACATCAGCCGACGCTGTTGCGTTACCTCGATGGCTGGCCACGTCGCAGTGGTGGTCCGGCCGCTTTCCTGATCCAGTTTGTCGAAGACGGCGAGTCACTGGCACGGTTTGCCAACGACAGTTTCGATCTGGCGGTGATTCAGGCGCCCAGCGCCGAGGACGCCCCTGAAATGATCAAGCAACTGACCCGCGTCGCGCGCCAAGGGCTGATTGCCCGCTGCTGAGGCTCAGAGCGCCGTGCCTTAAAGATAGTCGATCGCCACGATATACACGCATTGTTCGCCAGTCGGCGTCTGCACCCGCACTTCGGCGTCCAGTGCCTTGCCGATCAAGGCGCGCGCCAACGGTGAGTCGATGCTGATCAGGCCTAGTTTCAGATCCAGCTCATCTGGCCCGACAATGCGATAGCGCGACTCTTTGCCGTCTTCATCTTCAATCGTGACCCACGCGCCAAAATAAACCTTGTTCGGATCGCTGGGTTTTTCGCTGACGACCTTGAGCGCTTCCAGGCGTTTGGTGAGAAAGCGCACGCGACTGTCGATCTCGCGCAGCATCTTTTTACCGTAGGTGTATTCGGCGTTTTCCGAGCGATCGCCCTGGGCCGCCGCCTCACTGACCGATTGCGTCACTTGTGGTCGGCGCACATGCCAGAGCTCATGAAATTCTGCGCGCATCCGCGCTTCACCTTCGGGGGTGATCAGCGCGGTGCCGGCGGTGCGGGGAGGGCGATAACGGCTCATGGCGACTTCTTGTGATTGAGTTCTTGATAAATCAGATTGCTTGAGTTTATCAACCCTCGCGCAAGACTGTCAGCGGGCTGGCATTCAAGGCGCGGCGCGTGCCGAATACACCGGCACCGCCGATCAGTACGGCGCCGATCAGCGGCAACACCAGCAACCACGGATGCGGATGCCAGGGCAGGTCGAAGGCATAGCGGTAGAGCACCAGGCTCACCAATTCCGAGCCCAGCGCCGCCAACAACCCACTGACCGCGCCGAGCAAACCGAACTCGATACGCCGGGCCCTGACCAGTAACTGCCGCTCGGCGCCCAGCGCTCGCAGCAACGCGCCTTGGCGAATGCGTTCATCGAGGGTTGCCTGCAAGCCGGAGAACAACACCGCCATCCCCGCCGCCAATACAAACAACAGCACGTACTCCACCGCCAGGGTGACCTGCGCGAGGATGCTGCGCAGCTGCTCCAGCAAGGCTTCGACTTGAAGAATGGTCACGGCCGGAAAGCTGCGGGACAGGTCGACAATCTGCTGATCGTGACCGGCCGCCAGATAGAAGCTGGTCAGGTAGGTCGCCGGCAAGTCCTTCAAGGTGCCGGGCTGGAAGATCATGAAGAAGTTCGGCTGGAAGTTGTCCCAGTTGATTTCCCGCAGGCTGGTGACTTTTGCCTCCCGATTGACCCCGCCGACGCTAAACACCATGTGATCGCCGAGCTTGAGTTTGAGGCTTTCGGCGACCTTACCTTCCACCGAAACACCCGGTATTTCATCCGCAGGTTGCTGATCCCACCAGTTGCCGGCGGTGAGCTTGTTGCCCGCCGGCAGGTCTGCCGCCCAGGTCAGGCTCAGGTCGCGTTGAATGGCTCGATCACCGGCCGAATCCTTGCTGACGATGTCTTGCACCGGTTCGCCATTGATGCTGATCAGCCGCCCCGGCACCACCGGGTACAACGGCGCCGATTGGGCCGACAACTCCATCAGTCGGTCGGCAAAGGCCTGTTTGTCCGCCGGCAGGATGTTAAGGGCGAAATAGTTCGGGGCATTTTTCGGCAACTGGTTTTGCCAGGTGTCGAGCAACTCGCCGCGCAGCAAAGCGATCAACGCCATGGACAGCAAAATCAAACCGAAAGCCAGCGACTGACCCGCTGCCGCCAGTGGATGGCGCAGCAGTTGGCCCAACCCCAGGCGCCATGGCAATGAGGCGCGCGCCAGCATCTGGCGCAGGCTCTTGAGCAGCAGCAACAGTAAACCGCCAAGCACCAGCGCCGCGATCACACCGCCGCCGAGCAGGGCGAAGGTCAACAGCAGGTCCAGGCTCAGGCGCCACATGATCAGGCCGAGGGCGCCCAGCGCCGCGCCATAGACCATCCAGGTGCTGGACGGAATCGGCAGCATGTCGCGACGCAACACCCGCAGCGGCGGCACGCGACCCAAGGCGGCCAATGGCGGTAGAGCGAACCCGGCCAGCGCGACCAGCCCGGTGCCGATCCCGGCGATGGCAGGCAACAGTCCGCCCGGAGGAACATCGGTCGGCAGCAAATCCCGCAGCAGTGCAAACAGCCCGAGCTGTGCCAGCCAGCCGAGCAGGGCGCCGCTGATGCTGGCGAGCAATCCGAGTACGGTCAGTTGCAGACTGAACAGCACCATGGTTTCCCGGCGGGACAGACCCAGGCAGCGCAGCAGCGCGCTGGCATCGAATCGGCGGGTGGCGAAGCGTGTCGCCGACAGCGCCACCGCCACGCCGGACAGCAACACCGCCACCAGACTGGCCATGTTCAAGTAACGTTCGGCCTTGCCCAGCGCGCCGCCAATCTGCCGGTTGCCGTCGCGGGCATCCTGGATGCGTTGGTTGGCGGCCAGGCCCGGCTTGATCAATTGACGATAGGTTTCCAGCGCCTGGGTGTTGCCGCGCCAGAGTTCGCGGTAACTGACCCGGCTGCCGGGTTGCACCACGCCGGTTGCCTCAAGGTCGCTGAGGTTGATCAGCACCCGTGGCGTCAGGCTGTAGAAGTTACCGGCGCGATCCGGTTCGTAGGTCAGCACCCGCGCCAGTGTCAGGGTTTTCATGCCGACATCGATGCTGTCGCCGATCTTCAGGTCCAGTGCGGTCAGCAGTCGCGCTTCGACCCAGGCTTCGCCGGGTTTCGGGCCGCCGCCGGGCTCTTCGGGCGCGAACGGCGCGGGAGCGCTTTTCAGCTCGCCACGCAACGGGTAGACGTCATCGGCGGCTTTGATGCTGGACAGCTGAATGCCGTTGTCGGTGGCGATGACACTGGAAAACTCCACCACCTGAGCGTGTTCAAGGCCCAGTTCGGTGCCACTCTTGATCTGTTCCGCCCGTGCGGGCGAGCTGCCTTCGAGCAACAGGTCGGCGCCGAGAAACTCGGTGGCGCGCAGCAGCATGGCGCCGTTCAGGCGGGCACCGAAGTAACCGATGGCGGTACTCGACGCCACGGCCACCAGCAAGGCGAAGAACAACACGCGCAACTCACCGGCGCGGGCATCACGCAGCAGTTGACGGATGGCGAGGCTGAATAGGCGCAACAGCGGCAGGCGTGCCATCAAGGCTCCAGAGGGGCGACCAGCAGGCCGGCTTCAAGGCGAATCAGGCGCCGGCAGCGATGTGCCAGGCGTTCGTCGTGGGTCACCAGCACCAGGGTCGTGCCGCTTTCCTTGTTGAGTTCGAACAGCAGATCGCTGATGCGCTCGCCGGTATGGCTGTCGAGGTTGCCGGTGGGTTCATCGGCGAACAGCACGTCGGGTTCGGCGGCAAATGCACGGGCAATCGCCACGCGCTGCTGTTCGCCACCGGAGAGTTGCCGTGGTGAGTGGGTCAGACGTTGGCCCAGGCCGACCCGTTGCAGCAATTCGGTGGCACGGTCGCGAGCGTCTTTGCGGCCATCGAGCTCCAGCGGCAGCATGACGTTTTCCAGAGCGTTGAGACTGTCGAGTAGCTGGAATGATTGAAAGACAAATCCCACGTGTTCGGCGCGGATGCGGGCGCGCTGGTCTTCGTCGAGATTGCTCAGGTCTTGACCGGCGAGCGTGACTTCGCCGCTGCTCGGCAGATCAAGGCCGGCGAGCAGGCCCAGGAGGGTGGATTTGCCGGAACCGGAGGCACCAACGATGGCCAGGCTGTCGCCCTTGTTCAGTTCCAGGCTGAGTTCGTGCAGGATGGTCAGTTCACCTTCCGCGCTGGGAACCACTTTGCTAAGGTTCTTCGCGGTGAGAATGCTTGCGCCCATGGAGAATCCGATGCGTGTGTGGTTTTTGAGTGCTGGCTTGGCCTTGATGTGCATGGCCCAGAACGCAGCGGCGGGTACAGTCCTGATCGTTGGCGATAGTATCAGCGCCGGTTTCGGCCTGGATACCCGGGTGGGGTGGGTGTCATTGCTCGAGCAACGGCTCAAGCGCGAAGGTTTCGACGATAAAGTGGTCAATGCGTCCATCAGTGGCGACACCAGTGCCGGAGGCCGGGCGCGCCTGCCGGCGCTGCTTGCAGAGCATAAGCCCGAGCTCGTCATTCTCGAGTTGGGAGGCAATGACGGCTTGCGCGGAATGCCGCCAATACAATTGCAACAAAATCTTGCGTCGATGATCGACAGCTCCCGCGTCAGCGGCGCCAAGGTGCTGTTGCTGGGCATGCAGTTGCCACCCAATTATGGTGTGCGTTACACCCAGGCGTTCGCCGAGGTTTTCATCAAGGTGGCCGACGAGAAAAAGATCCCCCTGGTGCCGTTTTTTCTCGACGGCGTGGGCGGTCATCCGGACTTGATGCAATCCGATGGCCTGCACCCGGCGGCGGGCGCGCAGGGCAAGTTGCTGGAAAATGTCTGGCCTGCACTAAAACCGCTGTTATGAGACCTTTTCTAGCGGCAGGCTTTCGGCTAATGTGGCGCCCCCGATTTGGAGCCCCCGATGCCGCGTCCTGCCTGGTCCCTTTTTGCCTACCAACTGATCGAGCCTGACGAACAGCTGGATCTGTTCGCCTGTCAGGAAGTGCGGGTGCATTTGGTGACCCGTCAGCTGGAGCTGGGCGGCTCGGCGGACCGAACCTTGTGCGGCAGCCTGTTGCCGGCGCAGCCGCGCTGGTCGAGCGTTGACCGTACCGTGTTCCAGGACCAGCGCCTGTGCTCACTGTGCCGGGCCATTCTGGAATCGCAAAAGCGCGGCACCTCGCCGATCTGGCCCGAGTTGCGGTTCGAGCTCTAGTCCCTTGTGGCGAGGGGGCTTGCCACAGGTCTTGCATCTCCCCGAAATAACGGGCGGCGGTGTACAATCGGGTTTTTATAGCCTTGTCGATCATGCGAAGGATTTTCCGGATGTTGCCGCGCTTTCCCGCCGTCACCCGCTGCCTGACTCTTGCCGCCCTCTGTGTCGCGGGTCCGGTAGCAGCATTGGAGTTGCCCCTGCCACCACCTGGTGAAGACATCGTCGGCCAGGTGCAAGTGATCAAGGCCAAGTACGAAGACACCTTCGCCGACCTTGGCACCGCCTACGATCTGGGTTATTCGGAGATGGTCGCGGCCAACCCTGGCGTCGATCCATGGCTGCCGGGCGCAGGCACCGAAATTGTGCTGCCGACGCGCTTCATCCTGCCGCCGGGCCCCCGTGAAGGCATCGTCATCAATCTGGCCGAATACCGCCTCTATTATTTCCCGAAAGGCCGGAACGTGGTGTACACCTTCCCGCTGGGTATCGGTCGTGAAGGCTGGGGCTCGCCGATTGCCCACACCAGCATCATTGCCAAGACGCCTAATCCGAGCTGGACGCCTCCAGCGTCGATCAAGGCCGAACACGCCGCCGATGGCGACCCGCTTCCGAACGTCGTGCCGGCCGGCCCGGACAACCCGCTGGGGCCGTTCAAATTCACCCTGGGCACGCCGGGCTACCTGATCCACGGTTCGAACAAGAAGTTCGGCATCGGCATGCGTACCAGCCACGGCTGCTTCCGCATGTTCAACAACAACGTGCTGGAAATGGCCAGCATGGTGCCGGTAGGGACGTCGGTGCGCATCATCAACGATCCGTACAAGTTCGGCCTCAGTGGCGGCAAGGTTTATCTGGAAGCGCACACGCCACTTGACGACAAGGGCAACCCTTCGGTGGTCGACAAGCACACCGCGGTGATCAATGCGATGCTCAAGCGTGAGGACATCACCAACAACTTGCGCATGAACTGGGATGTAGTGCGTGACGTGGTCGCGGCTGAAGATGGTCTGCCGGTGGAAATCGCCGTACCGGGTACGTCGGCACCGATGGTATCGAGTGCACCGATCGACCTGCAGCAGTAACGCGTTAAAGCAACCCGCCGATGCAAGCCGCGTCGGCGGGTTTTTTATCGCCAGCAGAAACACCGGGCAATAAAAAAGCCGACCCAAAATATGGGTCGGCTTGATAACAATCCCGAAGGACTATTACTTGCGGCTAGCTTTTTCCAGCATGCGCAGAGCACGCTCGTTAGCTTCGTCAGCAGTCTGTTGTGCTTTTTGAGCAGCAGCCAGAGCTTCATCAGCTTTACGGTAAGCTTCGTCTGCACGAGCTTGGGCGCGAGCTGCTGCGTCTTCAGTAGCAGTCAGACGTGCTTCGGTTTCTTTAGATACGCTGCTGCAACCGGTAGCCAGAACTGCGGCCAGAGCCAGAGCAGAGAATTTCAGAACGTTGTTCATCGTGTTCCCCTTCAAGGACTTTCTATTAAGTAGCTGTCTCCTCAGAGTGAGGAAATAGCCGGCGTACATACTACCCATTACTTGTAGTAAGTAAACTGACGTAGCGCAAGAAGCAAAAAAAATTGTAGGCGTTGATTCTTTTTCGAGCAACTTTTAACTGCGTTGTATGAAAAATATCCAGCTGCGAGGCCCGAGGTGAGTGAGCCGAGGGAGAAAAGTTCCCGGTGTCGGCAGCTGTTTTTCAGTCTTGGCTAAAGTCTGTCTAGATGGATTCGTCCACACTTTTGTTCGAATTTTGCACAGCCGCTCTCATATCTTTATCCATGTTGAGTGACTTAAACAAAGGGCGTTCGTCTTAAGTCTCAATGTCCGGCAATGTTCAGGCTTCGACCCGGGAAATCTTCGGTCGAGCCGTCCCTGCGTAATTCGCAGCAACCCTCGCCAGCCGATGCACGATGACGAGCGTCCCTTGAGCATTTTTGCCAATGGTGCCTACTATTTGATACGTGCTCGGTTGCGCGAGATGGGTGCTGCACTCTCGATGTCCATTCAGGCACGGGGTGGCGTAGAGGTTCCTTCGCCGGAAAAACATCGGTAAGGTAGGGGTCAGAATTAAAGACCCGCGAGGAGTAGTGATGAGCGAGGCGTTGTCCATCCACCATGACCAGGCTGGTCATCAGTTCGAGACCACTGTGGACGGTTATCGTGCCTACCTGACCTATATGGATCTGGGGAAGCAGACCCTGGATATTTATCGCACTTTTGTGCCCAACGCGCTGCGTGGTCGCGGCATTGCGGCGGCATTGACCGAGCAGGCACTGCAATACGCCGATGAAATGGGCTATACGGTGATTCCATCGTGCTCCTACGTGGAGCGCTATATGGAGCGTCACCAACGGCATGCCGCCAAGTTGTGAACAAAACCAACCCATAAAAAAACGCCAGGTTCAAACCTGGCGTTTTTTTATGCGCGAAATGGCGATCAGCTGCGATCGCGTTTAGGCAGCACGTCCTTGAGCTTGGCATGCATGCTGCGCAAGGTGTTTTCGGTGGCAGTCCAATCGATGCAGGCATCGGTGATCGACACGCCATATTGCAGGTCGGCGAGGTCTTTCGGGATCGCCTGGCAGCCCCAGTTCAGGTGACTTTCGACCATCAGGCCGATGATCGACTGGTTGCCTTCGAGGATCTGGTTGGCGACGTTCTCCATCACCAGGGGTTGCAGGGCCGGGTCCTTGTTGGAGTTGGCGTGGCTGCAATCGACCATGATGTTGGGCTTGATCCCGGCCTTGTTCAGTGCTTGTTCGCAGAGCGCGACGCTGACCGAATCGTAGTTCGGCTTGCCGTTACCGCCGCGCAATACCACGTGACCGTAGGCATTGCCCTTGGTGGTGACAATCGACACGCCACCTTCCTGGTTGATGCCCAGGAAGCGGTGCGGGCTGGAAACCGACTGCAGCGCGTTGATCGCCACGGTCAGGCCGCCATCGGTGCCGTTCTTGAAGCCGACGGCCGAGGACAGGCCGGAAGCCATTTCACGGTGAGTCTGGGATTCGGTGGTGCGTGCGCCGATCGCCGACCAACTGATCAGGTCCTGCAAGTATTGCGGGGAGATCGGGTCGAGGGCTTCGGTCGCGGTCGGCAGGCCCATCTCGGCCAGGTCCAGCAGCAATTGACGACCGATGTGCAGGCCATCCTGAATCTTGAACGAGTCATCCAGATACGGATCGTTGATCAAGCCTTTCCAGCCGACGGTGGTGCGTGGCTTTTCGAAATACACGCGCATGACCAGGTACAGGGTATCGGACACTTCGGCCGCGAGCACCTTCAGGCGCTCGGCGTATTCGTGGGCAGCCTTGATGTCATGGATCGAGCACGGCCCGATCACGACGAACAGGCGGTGGTCGGTGCCATCAAGAATGTTGCGAATGACTTCGCGACCCTTGGTGACGGTGCGCAGGGCAGCGTCGCTCAGAGGGATATCACGCTTGAGCTGATCGGGAGTGATCAGGGTCTCGTTGGAGGCGACGTTAAGGTCGTTGATCGGTAAATCAGCCATCGTTTACTCGTCAGGTCACGGGTGCCGGCCGCCAGCGAACCCGCGCGGCGGAGCACAGCAAATTAAGCGCGTCGGGGAGTCGAACCTTAGCGCGTTACACCGTGGCTCGACAATGGGCAAACGCCCCCTAATCCAGCACTGGCTGTGCAAATGCCTTGCGAACGGCGTCGTGGGAGAACTCGTCGGCGTGATGCTGGACCCATTCCAGAGCCAGGGCCTGAATATCCTGCAGGTCGTCGTGCGGGTCATGCTGGCGACAGTAACGTTCGATCTGGCAGATCTGCTCACCCATCCGCGCGCAAAACAGCGTCTGTTCGTCGACGAAGGCGATGCCCACCAGATAGCCGCGTTTGCGTCGCAAACACCACGCCACATAACCCAGGAAACGCAAGTCCGGGTTCAGGGTCGGCATGCGTACTTCCAGCGCCGTACCGTGGCGCCACGCGCGGTGGTAATTGCAAGCCATGCCACCGAGGCTGATAGTGTGCAGCTGTTGCCGCGAAATACACTCATGTTTGAACAACGTTAATTCGACGGGCACATCGTCAGGATGAGGAAGATAACGTCTCATGAACACGGACTCCCTGTGTCGGCCACTTGACACTGTTTCTCCCAGTATAGTGGTCGAATCGGAACTGACCGATTTCGACGCCGACCAACGGCTACTGGCAATGAGCGGCATTTCCCTGGTGATTTTCACCAGCGTTGGCTGCGCCAGTTGCCGCTTTGCCCGTGAGCAATTGCCCAGGTTCGATCTGGCGGTCGATCGACTGTGCTGGATCGATGCCGGCAACAATGGCGGGGCGGTCGAGCGTTATCGGGTCTTTCATTTGCCGGCGCTGTTTGTGGTGCGCGACGGCGAGTTCTTCGGGGCGCTACAGTCGCGTCTGACCCGCGCGGCGCTCAACGAGGCCGTGGGGCGGGCGTTGAATCGACCAGCAGAGGAATTGCCATGACAGTGACCAGGCCGACAATCGGCATTATCGGGACCGGCGCGATCGGTGGTTTCTACGGGCTGATGCTGGCGCGTGCCGGCTTCGATGTGCATTTTCTGTTGCGCAGCGAGTTTTCAGCGGTGACTGAACGCGGTTTGCATCTGGACCATGCGTCATTGGGCCCGCTGACCCTGAACCCGGTTCAGGCCTATTCGTCGGCTGCCGACATGCCGCCCTGTGACTGGCTGCTGGTAGGCGCCAAGACCACCAGTAACGCGGACCTGGCACCGGCCATCATTCAAGCCGCGGCACCTGATGCCAAAGTGCTGTTGCTGCAAAATGGCCTGGACGTCGAAGACAGTCTGCGCGGACTGCTCCCTGATTCGCTGCACCTGCTCGGCGGGCTTTGTCTGATTTGCGTCCATCGCACCGGCCCTGGGGTCATCACCCATCAAGCGCTCGGTGCGGTGAATGTCGGCTACCACAGTGGCCCCGCCGCCGATGAACCGTCACGCATGAACATCGTCGAAGAAGGCGCCGGGCTGTTCCGCGCTGCTGGCATCGACGCCCAGGCCATGGCGAACCTGCAGCAGGCACGTTGGCAGAAACTGGTCTGGAATATTCCCTACAACGGTCTGTCGGTGCTGCTCGGGGCCAGCACCACACCGTTGATGGCGGATACCGACAGCCGCGCGCTGATTCAGGCCTTGATGGCCGAAGTAGTTCGGGGGGCCAAGGCCTGCGGGCATGACATGCCGTCGGGTTACGCCGACTATCTGTTCATGATGACCGAGAAAATGCCCGACTACTGGCCGAGCATGTACCACGATTTTCTGCACAAGCGGCCGCTGGAGCTGGAGGCGATCTACACTCGGCCACTGGCAGCGGCGAAGGCGGCGGGATGTGAATTGCCGCGAATCGAGGCCTTGTATCGCAGCTTGAGTTTTATCGACCGCCGTAATCGCTGAGTCGGTCAAGGAAGGGGGAAGGGCATGGCTAATGGCATAGACGACAAACTGGTGCTGGCGATTTCTTCGCGAGCGCTGTTCGACTTGAGCGAGAGCCACAAGGTCTATCTGTCGAGCGGGGTCGAAGCCTATCGGCAGTACCAGATCGAACACGAAGACGAAATTCTCGAGCCCGGCGATGCATTCCCGTTGGTGGAAAAACTCCTGAATCTGAACGCCCGTCTCGGCCGTGCCCGGGTCGAAGTGATCCTGGTATCGCGCAACAGCGCGGACACCGGCCTGCGGGTTTTCAACTCGATTCATCACTATGGCCTGGCGATATCGCGCGCGGCATTCGTCGGCGGGCGCAGTCCTTATCCGTACCTCAAGGCCTTTGGTTGCGACCTGTTTCTGTCGACCCATGCCGACGATGTGCGCAGTGCGCTGGATGCCGGTTTTGCCGCAGCGACCATTCTGTCGGGCGGTGCCAGCCGCGCCGCCAGCGATGAATTGCGCATTGCGTTCGATGGTGACGCGGTGCTGTTTTCCGACGAATCGGAACGGGTCTATCAGTCGGGAGGCCTTGCGGCGTTTCAAGCCAGCGAACGTGAGGCGGCTCGCGAGCCTTTGCGTGGCGGGCCGTTCAAAGGCTTCCTCGCGGCGCTCAACCTGTTGCAGCGCGAGTTCCCCGATGACGCCTGTCCGATCCGCACCGCGTTGGTGACCGCGCGATCGGCGCCGGCCCATGAACGGGTGATCCGCACCTTGCGCGAATGGGATATTCGTCTGGATGAATCGCTGTTCCTCGGCGGTCTGACCAAGTCGGCTTTTCTCGAAGCCTTTGCCGCCGATGTATTTTTCGACGATCAGGCCGGCCATTGCGAGCTGGCCCGTGAAGTGGTTGCCACCGGGCACGTGCCCCATGGCATCAGTAACGAGCCATCGGTTTAAAGCCCGGCGGTTCAATGCGTTGCGCCGGACGCCGCACTCGCTGCGGCACTGCTAAGCTGAATCAAATCTCCGCCATGTTGGCATTCGAGGAGGTCATATGATTCGTTCGATGCTGTATGCCACTGACCTGGGTCTGTACGCACCATTGGTGATGCAGCATGCCTTGGAACTGGCTCGAACATTCAATGCCGACTTGTATGTGGTGCATGCGGTAGAGCCCATGGGGCTGTTTGCCGAATCCGTGTTGCAGAGTTATCTCGACGAGAAGTCCTTGAACGAATTTCACAGTCAGGGTCTGAACAATGTGATCGCCAATATCCAGCAACGGGTGCTCGACAACTTTCGCGAAGAGCTGGGGGATGAAGGAGAGCAGGACCTGCAGCGGATCCAGGCAGTGCGGGTGCTGCAGGGCGATCCGTCGCAGGTGATTCTCGACCAGGCACAGAAACTCTCTGTCGATTTGCTGATCGTAGGGAGTCACAGCCATGGTGCCGGTGCGGAAACGCCGTTGGGCCGAACCGCTGCACGCGTGTTGCAACTGGCCAGGGTGCCGGTCTATCTGGTGCCGCTGGTGGAGCGTCGCCGCAAAGAGGATCGCTAGAACACGAATAATGGCATTTTGATAAAAAAGTTCTAGATTTATTGGTCTAACCATTAATATAGTTATATACCGTCGCTGATGCCCGTGGCGTCTACCTGCTTTGAGGGATTCATATGAAGCTTCAACAATTGCGCTACATCTGGGAAGTGGCGCACCACGACCTCAACGTCTCTGCTACAGCCCAAAGCCTCTACACCTCGCAACCGGGCATCAGCAAGCAGATCCGTCTGCTGGAAGACGAATTGGGGGTCGAGGTTTTCGCTCGCAGCGGCAAGCACCTGACCCGCGTGACCCCGGCCGGCGAGCGCATCATCACCACTGCCGGCGAAATCCTGCGCAAGGTTGAAAGCATCAAGCAGATCGCTCAGGAATTCTCCAACGAGAAAAAGGGCACCCTGTCGATCGCCACCACCCACACCCAGGCGCGTTATGCATTGCCGCCGGTGATCAGCAATTTCATCAAACAATACCCGGACGTTGCCCTGCACATGCACCAGGGTTCGCCGATGCAGATCGCCGAGATGGCCGCGGACGGCACCGTCGATTTCGCCATCGCCACCGAAGCCCTGGAGCTGTTCGGTGACCTGGTGATGATGCCGTGCTACCGATGGAACCGCTGCGTGGTCGTGCCTCAGGGCCACCCGCTGACCAAGCTGTCGAAGCTGACCCTCGAAGCCCTGGCCGAATACCCGATCGTGACGTACGTGTTCGGTTTCACCGGCCGTTCGAAACTCGACGAAGCCTTCAGTCACCGTGGCCTGACACCGAAAGTGGTGTTCACTGCCGCCGACGCCGACGTGATCAAGACTTACGTTCGTCTGGGCCTGGGTGTGGGCATCGTGGCGAAAATGGCGGTCGACACCAAGCTCGATAGCGACCTGGTGGTGCTCGATGCCAGCGAATTGTTCGAATCCAGCATTACCAAAATCGGTTTCCGTCGCGGCACTTTCCTGCGTGGCTTCATGTGCGACTTCATCGAGAAGTTCGCGCCGCATCTGACACGCGAAGTGATGGCCAAGGCCATTCAGTGCCACAACAAACAGGAACTGGAAGAGCTGTTCGACGGCGTCGAACTGCCGGTCCATTAAGGGTTTGCTTAGACCACCTCGGTGACAGAAAACTGTTGCCGAGCGCCCGCCACCAGAATCTCCACTTCATCCCCTTCGAACTTGCCCAGCAGGCCTTTGCCCAGCGGTGAGCGAGGGGTGATGACGGTA
The DNA here is from genome assembly GCF_017114915.1 of Pseudomonas frederiksbergensis. GTDB lineage: Bacteria > Pseudomonadota > Gammaproteobacteria > Pseudomonadales > Pseudomonadaceae > Aquipseudomonas > Aquipseudomonas frederiksbergensis_I. Next base: position 97,298 of record NZ_JAAUOE010000011.1, on the reverse strand, counting down.
ATCAGTTGCCCCACCAGATCCACCTTCAACCCGGCCGCGTCGGGGGCCAGGAACAGCCATTGTTCGCGACCCTTTTCGTCTTCCAGGCCGAGCAGGGCGCCGACTTCGATACCGCGCCGGTCGTCATAAGGCCGCAGTGTCAGGTTCTGGCACAATGCTAATGACAGTCTGATTTCCTCCACCCGTCTAGCCTGTCCGGCCGCCAGATAAGACGCCTCCAGCCCCAGGGTGTCGTACTTGTTTTCGGCTATGTTTTCTTCGTGGGTCGCGGTTTCGTAAGCGGTTTGCGCGGCACGCTCGGCGATGTCGAGATCGATCCGCAGCTTGTCGATAATCAGTTGGTGGACGGTCGGTTTGTGCATAGAGCGCTTCATGATCAATCGCAGAATTGCAGGACGTTCGCACGGCTTTTTTCGCTCGGTGCGGTCTGGTCCTGTTGCAGCCAGAACTGGCATTTTGGATTGGACAGATTGTGTTGGCTGCTTCTGGCCTGTTCCACCATTTGCTGCTGCTCGTTGCGGCGCAGGTGGTCCTCGTACTGTTCGAACATCGGGTTTTGCCCAGCGGGTTGCTCAATCATCGGCGGTCTGGCCAGTTGCTCCACCGCTTGGGCCAAGGGCGCCAATTGCTCGTTGAACAACAGGCGCCAGGCGAGCCAGCAGGTCAGGGCGATCGCGATAAATCCCAGCCACAAACCGAGGGCAATGCTGCCGGTCAGGTGCAGTGCATTGAACTGGATCGGCAAGGGACGGCGCGGGTTGGGGCGATAGGGCATTACTGCCTCCTGGCGGGTGGTCGCGGGCGAGTGGCGATTGTCGCATGAAGATTAATCGCCGTCGGCTCTTCTGCACGGGGTAATTTATGCGGACAATCGGCGCCTTTGCCAACGGGAGCCTGGAATGCCTGAAATGCCTCCAATGAAAAACTGCGGGCGCTGGGATATTTTTTGCACCGTGGTCGACAACTTCGGCGACATCGGCGTGACCTGGCGTCTGGCCCGACAACTGGTGGCCGAACATGGCGTGGCGGTGCGCTTGTGGGTCGACGACCTGCGGGCCTTCGAGCGATTGTGTCCGCAAATCGATATCAACGCTGCGCAGCAGTGGCAACAGGGCGTCGAGGTACGGCAATGGTCGGCCGATTGGCAACCCACCGACGCTGCAGATGTCGTCATCGCCGCGTTTGCCTGCCAGTTGCCGAGTGCTTATATGGAGGCCATGTCCGAGCGGGAAAAACCGCCGTTGTGGATGAACCTTGATTATCTGAGCGCCGAGGACTGGGTCGTCGGCTGCCATGGCTTGCCGTCGGTGAAGTACAAGAACGTGCAGAAGTTCTTTTTCTTCCCGGGTTTTCGCAAGGGCACCGGTGGCCTGCTGCGTGAGAGGGGGTTGCTTGAGCGGCGTCGGCAGTTTCAACAAAATCCACAAGCTCAGCGAGAGTTCCTGCAAGAACTGGGGGTTGATCGCGCGCCGAATGCACAGCTGATCTCGCTGTTTGCCTACGAAAATACCGCGCTGGCCAGTTGGCTCGATACCCTGGCTGCCGATTCGACGCCCACTCATCTGCTGGTGCCCGAAGGCCGGATTCTCGGCGACGTCGAGCGTTGGCTCGGGGTAGGCGGGCTGACTACCGGGGCGGTGCATGTACGTGATGCCTTGACCGTGCAAGTGCTGCCGTTCGTCCGACAGGATCAATATGACCAGTTGCTGTGGAGCTGCGATTTCAACGCCGTGCGCGGCGAAGATTCCTTTGTCCGTGCCCAATGGGCAGGCCGGCCGCTGCTCTGGCACATCTATAGGCAGGACGAAGACATCCATCTGGACAAGCTCGACGCCTTCCTGACCCTGTATACCCAAGGCCTGTCCCCATCTGCCGGCGAGGCGATCAGCGGTCTATGGCGGGCGTGGAATTCAGGTGAGACAATGGCCGAGCACTGGAAATCAACCCGCAAACATTGGCCGGAACTGGAAAAACATGCCGAGGCGTGGTGTCTGGAACAAGCCTTGCACGCAGATCTTGCCGCAGCGCTGGTACAGTTTTACCTAAATTGGATATGATACGCGGCCTAGATTTTTGTAAATCCCATCCAAATTCGGATATTCGTAATGAAAACTGGTAAAGAACTGAAACCCGGTATGGTGATCCGTATCGACAACGATCCTTGGCTGGTTCAGAAAGCTGAATTCACCAAGTCCGGTCGTAACAGCGCGATCATGAAGACCAAGCTGAAGAACCTGCTGACCGGCTACAAGACCGAAACTGTTTACGGTGCGGACGACAAGCTGGATGACGTGATCCTGGACCGCAAAGAAGCGACCCTGTCCTTCATCAGCGGCGACTCCTACACGTTCATGGACACCACTGACTACACCATGTACGAGCTGAACGCTGAAGACATCGAAGCCGTTCTGCCTTTCGTTGAAGAAGGCATGACCGATGTTTGCGAAGCCGTGTTCTTCGAAGAGCGTCTGGTTTCCGTAGAACTGCCGACCACCATCGTGCGTCAGGTTGACTACACCGAAGGTTCCGCTCGCGGTGACACTTCCGGCAAGGTGATGAAGCCTGCCAAACTGAAGAACGGTACCGAACTGTCGGTAGCTGACTTCATCGAAATCGGCGACATGATCGAGATCGATACCCGCGAAGGCGGTTCCTACAAAGGCCGTGCTAAATAAGCACCGCTTGAGGAATGAAAGAGCCCGACCATTGAGTCGGGCTTTTTCATTTCCGAAAGATCTTTTTGCTTTTATTTCAGGTGTTGCTTCAGCTCTTCGGACGCCTGCAGCATCGCCGAACGCACCGCGGGCACCTGGCTCACGACGTTGAGCAAACCGTAGTCGTGGATCATGCCGTTGTAGCGCACCGCCGTGACCGGCACACCGGCCTCGTCGAGTTTGCGGGCGTAGGCTTCACCTTCATCGCGCAGTACATCGGCGCTGGCCGTCTGCACCAGGGCGGGTGGCAATCCCTTGAGTTGCGCGGTGGTTGCCCGCAGCGGTGAGGCGTAGATCTCGTTCCGTTGCCCGGCGTCGGTGGTGTAGTTGTCCCAGAACCACTTCATCATGTTTTTGGTGAGGAAGTGCCCCTCGGCAAACTGGTTGTAGGACACCGTTTCGAAGCTGGCGTCAGTCACCGGCCACAGCAATACCTGGAACCTGATCGCCGGCGTACCCTTGTCTTTGGCCATCAGCGCAACCACGGCCGCCATATTGCCACCGACGCTGTTGCCGGCCACGGCCAGGCGTTTGCCGTCGACGTTGATCTCTTTACCGTGCTCGGCCACCCACTTCGTCGCGGCGTAGGCCTGGTTGATCGCCACCGGGTAATGCGCCTCGGGCGAAGGGGTGTAATTGACGAACACCGCCGCCGCACCGGACCCCGTTACCAAGTCCCGAACCAGCCGTTCGTGGGTCGGGAAGTCCCCCAGCACCCAGCCACCACCGTGGAAGAACATGAACACCGGCAGCTCGCCTTTGACCCCGGCCGGCCGAACGATGGTCAGGCTGATCGGTTGGCCGTCGACCTGAATGGTCTTCTCGCTGACATCGGCTTTGGGCAGCGTCAGCTTCACCCCGGCCTGCGCACCCACCAACACCGCACGGGCGTCGGCAGGGGGGAGCTGTTCGATCGGTTTGCCGGTGCCGGCATTCAGCACGTCGAGGAACGCCTGGGTGTTGTGCTCAACCCCATTGCCTGCGAACGCGCTGTTGATGGACAGGGCGAGAAGGGTACCGGTCAAGACTTTGCTGAAAGTGTTCATGTTCATTTTCCTGTTCGGCCTTGAAGTCAGCGGTTAGACGGTAACGTGCAGGCGCACATCGACATTGCCACGGGTGGCGTTGGAGTACGGGCAGACCTGGTGGGCGGCGTCGACCAGGCTTTGGGCATCGGCGTGTTCAAGGCCCGGCAGGCTGATGTGCAGGTCGATGTCCAGACCGAAACCGCCAGGGATCTGGCCGATGCCGACATGGGCGGTGATCGACGCGTCGTCCGGGATTTTGCGTTTGGTCTGGCTGGCGACGAATTTCAGCGCACCGATGAAGCAGGCGGAGTAGCCGGCAGCGAACAGTTGTTCAGGGTTGGTGGCCGCGCCGCCGGCACCACCGAGTTCTTTCGGAGTAGCGAGTTTGACGTCGAGGACGTTGTCGCTGGAGATCGCACGACCGTCACGGCCGCCGGTGGAGGTTGCGATTGCGGTGTAGAGAGTTTGCATGGTGTGAGCCTCGTTTTGGTTTGATTATTTGCGCTAAATGTTTGCGCGCTAAGTAAGTTCGAGGTGAATGTAGCTCGCTAATATTTAGTGCGCAAGGTAAATTTTAAAAAAAGTTTGTTCCAGGCCCTGGCCCAAAGATTTGATTAGGTGGGAGATGCGTGAGATAGAGGCTTTCGTGCGGGATTTTTACGAAGAGAATTTTTTTTTCGACGGGGAGGGCGCCTTCGCGGGCAAGTCGTGTCCGCGAAGAACGATAACGCGGTCTAAAGGCTATCTTGCAGGTGGCTGCGCAGTTTCTGGAGATCCGCTTGCAGCTTCTTCAACTGTTCCAGCGTCTGTCCACTGGCGCCGAGGATGCACTGCGGAATACCGCGCGCCTTGTCTCGCAGCGCAAAGCCTTGCTCGGTGAGTTCGACAATCACCACCCGTTCGTCTTCACGGCTGCGGGTGCGGCTCAGCAGGCCTTCGGCTTCCAGGCGTTTGAGTAGCGGGGTCAGGGAGCCGGGATCGGTCAGCAATCGGGTGCTGATTTCGCCGACGGTCAACCCATCCTTTTCCCATAACACCATCATCGCCAGGTACTGCGGATACGTCAGGCCCAGCGCTTGCAGCAGCGGCTTGTAGACCTTGGTCATCATCAGTGAGGTGGAATGCAGGGCGAAGCAGACCTGATTGTCCAGCAGCAGGTCATCGCAGTTGTCCGGAGTGTTGCGCTCGGTGTTCATTTCAAAGCCTTGATCAGTGATCATCATGAATCTAGCGGGCGAATCTTTAATGCGCCAGATAATTCTCGACTAGTGGCGGTCCAGATTAGTTTGCAGCGCCAGATCCCACGGCGGGATGGGGCTGAAACGGGCTTTCAGGTATTCCAGCAACAAGCGGCTGCGCGAACTGGGCTGCTGCTCCAGGCGTAACGCATAAATACCGGTGCTTTCCGGTTTTGGCAGACCGTTTTCGCAGAACAGCGGCAGCAGTTCGCCGCGTAATAAATATTCGCTGGCCAGCCAGGTCGGCAGATGTGCGACGCCCAACCCGGTCAGTGCGCCGCAGACCAGCGCCTCGGCGTTGTTGGCGCTCATGCGGATTCGCGCCGGACGGTGCAAGTGCATCTGCCCATCCCGCTCAAAGCGCCAGGCGAACGGTGGAGCCAGGCCCTCCCAGTCCAGACCGTCGTGTTCGATTAACTGTGCTGGATCGGTCGGCACGCCACGGCGTTGCAAATAATCGGGGCTGGCGCAGGCGATGCGCACCATGCTCGCCAGCGGTGTGGCCACCAGCCGGGTGTCGGCCATCTGCCCGGCACGCAACACCAGATCGACCTTGCCCAGATTTGAGCCCTGCATGTCGACAAAGCTGTCGATCAGATGCAGTTGCACGTCAAGGCCCGGGTAAAGCATCAGGAAATCGGCAATCACCGGCGCCAGGTGACGCCGTCCGAACGCTGCCGGCGCATCGACCCGAATCAAGCCTTCCGGCGCATTGCTCAGGGACACCGCTTCCGCCCGGGCCAGGCGCAGTTCGGCGACGATCCGCCGTGCACGCTCGGCAAAGGCCAGACCGGCCGGGGTGGCACGCACCGCATGGGTGCTGCGAATGAACAACTGGCTGCCGACGGCGCTTTCCAGGCTGTCGATGCGTCGTGCCACCGCCGATGGCGTCAGGGGATGGCGGCGGGACGCGGCGGAAAAACTACCGGTTTCCAGCACATCCAGAAACAGCCCGAGTTGTTCGGTCAATTGATTGGGGTTCATGGTTTCGTCAACGCTTGTGCGAATTTGGCACAGCCATTGTGCGTTGCTGTGCGTTTCCCCGCCAGAGCCGACTGCGTAGGATGAACGGCCTGACAAAAGGAAAATTGCCTGTGATTGAGTTCGTGATGTATCTGGTTTTTGGCGCTGCCTTGGGCACCCTTGGCGGGCTCTTCGGCATTGGTGGCGGGTTGGTCGCGATTCCGCTGTTGGGCGTGTGGTGCGGTCTCGATCAGCAGGTCGCCCAAGGCACCGCACTGGTGATGGTGGTGCCGAACGTGATGCTGGCGCTATGGCGCTATCACCAGCGCAATCGCATCGAATTGCGTCATGCGTTGCCACTGGCTTCGATGGGGTTCTGCTTTGCCTGGATTGGTTCTATCTGGGCGGTGGGCATTGATGCGCAAACCATGCGCGTGGGTTTCGTCGCCTTTCTGGTCGCCCTGTCGGCCTACAATCTGATGCGAATGTTCACCGCCACCGCGCCGGCGTCTTCGCAGATGCACTATGCATGGCCATGGCTGGGCGTACTCGGTGCTGCCTCCGGGACCATGGGTGGGCTGTTTGGCGTGGGTGGGGCGGTGGTGGCCACACCAGTGTTGACCAGTCTGTTCGGCACCAGCCAAGTGGTTGCCCAGGGCTTGTCGCTGGCGCTGGCGTTACCGAGCACGGGCGTTACGTTGGCGACGTACGCGGTGCATCATCAAGTGCATTGGGCGATCGGTATACCGTTGGCGGTCGGTGGCTTGATGAGCATCAGTTGGGGCGTAAGAATCGCCCACGCACTGCCGGAGCGACTGTTGCGCGGGCTGTTCTGTGGTTTTCTGGTGTTCTGTGCGGTGATGCTCGCTTTTAAAGTTTGAAGCCTTCGATGATGTGTTCGGCCAGGCATTCGGTGATCGGCGAAGGGTTGTTCAAGTTGCGGATCAGCATGATGTTGCCTTCCGGCAACAGGGGAAGGTCCTGGTCGGCGCCGAGGATGCGCATGTCCGGGGTGATCAGGCTTTCCAGTTGCGCGGTGATCGCCAGCCCCGCGCTGACCACGGCCATCAACGCCGACAGGCTGGAGCTGTTGTAGGCGATGCGGTAATCGCGGCCCATGGCGTCCAGGGCATTGCACGCCCAGACGCGGCAGAAACAATCGCTGTTGAACATCGCCAGCGGCAGCGGCGTCTGTTCGTGGGCGTTGAAGCATTGGGCTTCGGCCCAGACAAAACGCTCCTTGCGCAACAACTGGCCGATCTCGTTACCCGGCTCGCGGGTGACGATGGACAGGTCCAGGTCCTGGCGCTGCAACAATTTCCGGCTCGATTCGCAATGAACCTCGATCTGGATCAGCGGGTAGAACTGCGCGAAGCGCGACAGGATGCCCGGCAGAAAGCGCATGACGTAATCGTCGGGCGTGCCGATGCGTACCGTGCCGACCATGTGCGGCTCGCGCAGGGTATTGAAGACTTCGCTGTGCAGTTTGAGGATGCGCCGCGCATAGCCCAGCAATACCTGGCCTTCGGCGGTCAGCTTGACCTGGCGCCCGTCGCGTTCGAACAGCTGGCGCTGCAACACGTCCTCTTCCAGGCGTTTCATCTGCATGCTCACCGCCGATTGGGTGCGGTTGACCATTTCCCCGGCGCGGGTAAAGCCGCCCTGATCGGCGATTGCGACGAAGGTGCGCAGTACATCGGTGTCGATACTGGGGTAGGCGGACATTCATCAATCTCCGAGATGCATGCCATCAGAAACATTCGTTGGATTGATCTTATCGCTGAGGCGAGACTGGATCCATCCCAAAAGGAGGGCAACACGATGAAAGGTCACAACGAGCATGCAACGCAAGAAAAATTCTCAATCCACGTGGTATCCGATTTGCTGCACAAGTTTAGTCGCTGGTACGAACTTCACCGTGAACGTGAAATGCTGGCGAGCCTGAGCGATGAAGCACTGAAGGACATCGGCGTGAGCCGTGCAGATGTGGAACATGAGACGGTAAGGCCGTTCTGGGATGATCCGATGCATAAATGATGAGGCCATCGCTACACAAACCGCTTACGGGTGAGGTAGGTTGCGAGCAGACAAGGAGATGCTCATGCCCGCCACACAATCCTTCTCTCTCAAACAGGCTCGGCGTCTGGCGCTGGCCGCCCAAGGGTTCAACGGGCGCCAGCCGCCGGCGGCGGTCAAACCGGTTCAGCTCAACCGGCTGATCGAGCGCCTGGGTATTCTGCAGATCGATTCGGTCAATGCGTTGGTGCGTTCGCACTACCTTCCCTTGTTTTCCCGTCTGGGCAATTACTCATCCGACCTGCTCGATCAGGCTGCCTGGAGTCAGGGCCGTCGGCGCACGTTGTTCGAGTATTGGGGCCACGAAGCGTCGTTAATGCCCTTGTCGATGTATCCCTTGATGCGTTGGCGAATGCAGCGTGCGACTTGTGGCGAAGATATCTACCCGCAACTGGCGCGTTTCGGTCGCGAACAGCAGGCCACTATTCGCCGTGTGCTGGCGTCGGTTCAGGCACTCGGTGCGCTGGGGGCGGGGAGCCTGTCGACCCGTCAGGAACGGGCAGGGCCGTGGTGGGACTGGAGCACCGAAAAGCATGCGTTGGAATGGTTGTTTGCCGCCGGTGAAGTGACTGTAGCCGGCCGACGCGGGTTCGAACGGCTTTATGATTTGCCGGAGCGGGTGATTCCTTCGGCGATTCTCCAGCAGCCTTTGCTCGGCGAGGCTCAAGCCCAGCGCGGGTTGTTGCTGCATGCCGCCACGGCGTTGGGCGTCGGTACGGAAAAGGACTTGCGTGATTATTTTCGCTTGAGCCCGGCAGACAGTGGGCCGCGTCTGGCGGAGCTGGTCGAGGGCGGCGACCTGCTGGTCTGTGACATTGAAGGCTGGCGGCAACCGGCCTATTGCCTGGGCCCGCCGAAAGTGCCGCGCAAGGTCCAAGCCAGTGCGCTGCTTTCACCGTTCGATTCACTGATCTGGGAACGCAGCCGTACCGAGCGATTGTTCGATTTCCGTTATCGGCTGGAGATTTATACGCCGCAGCACAAGCGCGTCTACGGCTATTACGTATTGCCGTTTTTGCACAATGAGCGGATTGCTGCGCGGGTCGACTTGCGAGCCGAACGGGCGTCGGGCCGATTGGCGGTGCATGCCGTGCATGAGGAAGAGCCGGGGCTCGATGATGAAGGGATGTGGGCTTTGGCGGTCAATCTGCGGCAGATGGCGGACTGGTTGGGGCTTGAGCGGGTTCAGCTCAATTGCCCGCGGGCGAGTGCGGCGCGGTTGCGGGTGGCGTTGGCTCAATTCAGTGTTGTTTGAAATGACGCCTTCGCGGGCAAGCCTCGCTCCTACTGTTGGAGCGAGGCTTGCCCGCGAAGGGCCCAATCCGATTTAACGGCGGACTTGCTTCAGGGTCTCGGCAATCAAAAACGCCAGTTCCAGCGACTGATCGGCATTCATCCGTGGGTCGCAGTGGGTGTGGTAACGATCCGACAAACCATCCTCGGTAATCGGCCGCGCGCCGCCGATGCATTCGGTGACGTTCTGCCCGGTCATTTCGATGTGGATGCCGCCGGCATAACTGCCTTCGGCTTCGTGAACCTGGAAGAACTGCTTCACCTCGCCAAGGATCTGCGCGAAGTCGCGGGTCTTGTAGCCGCTGCTGGCCTTGATGGTGTTGCCGTGCATCGGGTCGGAGCTCCATAGCACTTGCTTGCCTTCGCGCTGCACCGCGCGGATCAGTTGCGGCAGATGATCGCCGACCTTGTTCGCGCCCATCCGCGCAATCAGGTTCAGGCGACCCGGGTCGTTGTCCGGGTTGAGCACATCGATCAGGCGAATCAGGTCTTCAGGGTTCATGCTCGGGCCGACCTTCACGCCGATCGGGTTGTGCACCCCGCGCAGGAATTCGACATGCGCGCCGTCCAGTTGACGGGTACGGTCGCCGATCCACAGCATGTGGGCCGAGCAGTCGTAGTAGTCGTGGGTCAGGCTGTCGCGACGCACGAAGGCTTCTTCGTAGTTCAGTAGCAGCGCTTCGTGGGCGGTGAAGAAACTGGTTTCACGCAGTTGCGGCGAACTGTCCATGCCGCAGGCGCGCATGAAGGCCAGGGTTTCATCGATGCGATCGGCCAGGTGGCTATATTTCTCGGCCAGCGCCGAGTTGGCGATGAAGTCCAGGTTCCATTTGTGCACCTGATGCAGGTCGGCAAAACCGCCCTGGGCAAAGGCGCGCAGCAGGTTCAGGGTCGCGGTGGACTGGTGGTAGGACTGCAGCAGGCGATCCGGGTCCGGCACGCGGCTTTTTTCGTCGAAACCGATGCCGTTGACGATGTCGCCACGGTAGGCCGGTAGTGTCACGCCATTGATGGTTTCATCGTTGGCCGAACGGGGTTTGGCGAACTGGCCGGCCATGCGTCCGACTTTGACCACCGGGCAGCCGGCGGCGAACGTCATGACGATCGCCATTTGCAGCAACACTTTAAAGGTGTCACGAATTTTCGCGGCGGAAAATTCGGCGAAGCTTTCGGCGCAGTCGCCGCCCTGTAGCAGAAACGCCCGACCCTGGGTGACTTCGGCAAACTGACGGCGCAACTCCCGGGCTTCACCGGCAAACACCAGCGGCGGATAGCTCGCCAGGGTTTGCTCGACATGCAGCAAATGCGCCGCGTCGGGGTATTGAGGTTGTTGCTGGATCGGCAGGGCGCGCCAGCTGTCAGGGCTCCAGGGTTGGCTCATCGCAGTCTCTAGTGTTTTACGCTCGGACGGTTATGTTATCAGCAATTAGTGCGTGACCTGTTCCCGTCGCTTCGCGGACAATCGCGCCTTTGCCGCTTTATGTTGCGGTTTATCGTGTTGCCGGGGCCGGTAACGATCAGGAGACGAAATGACTGAGGAGCGCGTCGAGCATCTGCTCGCCGAGGTACAGGATGAGTTCGGCGTGATTCGCGTGCTGGAAGTGGCCGATTACCGTTTTCTGGAGTTCGGTGATGCCATCGAACAGAGCTGCGTGTTCACCGCTGATCCGAGCTGGCTCGAGTACGATTACACCCGGGCGATGCTGATTGGCGCGCTGTGCCACGAGCAGCCGGAAAGCGCGCTGTTCCTTGGCCTTGGCGCCGGCACATTGACCCAGGCCTGTTTGAAGTTCCTGCCGTTGGAGGATGTCGAAGCCATCGAGCTGCGTCCCGACGTACCGCGCCTGGCCATCGAATACCTGGGGCTGGATGACGACCCGCGGCTGTACATCCGCGTCGGTGATGCCCTGGAGTTGCTCGGTACGGCTGAACCGGCCGATCTGATTTTCGTCGACCTCTATACCGATGTCGGGCCCGGTGCCGGGCATCTGGCCTGGAGCTTTCTGGAAAACTGTCAGAAACGGTTGAATCCGGGGGGATGGCTGGTGATCAACCAGTGGGCCACCGATGACGGCAAACCGTTGGGTGCGGCGTTGTTGCGCGGTCTCTATCATCGGCATTACTGGGAACTGCCGGTGAAGGAAGGCAACGTGATTCTGATCGTGCCCTCGGAGCTGGATCAGGAGCTGGACATGGATGGGCTGATTGCCCGCGCTGAAGGGCTGGCGCCACGGCTGGGGTATTCGTTGCGGTCGTTGATCAAGGCGATTCGGCCGGCGACATAATGCGATGAGGCTATCTGTGGCGAGGGAGGCCCCGCTTGAGTGCGCAGCACTCACAAAGTCTGTATTGATGTACAAGAGTTTTTGGGGCCGCCTCGTAGCCCGACGGGAGCAAGCTCCCTCGCCACAAAAGCCGACTTGTCAGCAGCCTTTGAAGACACCCGGCCGCTTCTCGATCATCGACCGCACGCCCTCCTTGGCATCCTCGCTATTCAGCAATTTTTTCACCAGCTCCGGCAATGCTTGGGCCGCCGCTGTTTCACCCTCATAGCGCGCCTGTCGGGCAGACATCAGCGTCGCCTGAACCCCCAGCGGTGCCTGTCGGGCGATTCGCTCAGCCAACTCGATTGCCCGAGGCAACAAGTCCTCGCTGGCCATGACTTCCTGCACCAGGCCCAGGTGCAAGGCGTCATGCGCGTCGAATTCATCACCGGTGAGCAGCCAGCGCATGGCATTGCCCCAGCCGGCGACCTGATGCAGGCGCAACGTGGCGCCGCCGAACGGGAAGATTCCGCGCTGCACTTCCTTCTGAGCAAAACGGGTATTGCTGGCGCACAGGTTGATGTCGGCGGCCAGCATCAACTCGATGCCCACGGTCAGGCAGTAGCCCTGAGCGGCAACAATCACCGGTTTGCTGACCCGTGGGCCGGCGAGCACGCCCCACGGATCGCAGCCACCGGGCGGAGCCTGCCAGCCTTCGGCCAGGGCCGCGCCGGCATTGACCAGGTCGAGGCCGGCGGTGAAGTGCTCGCCATGGCCGAACACCACCGCGACCCGCGCCTCACTGTCCGCCTCGAACTCGCCATAGGCCAGGCTGAGTTCGTTGAGCAGGTCGAGGTCGAAGGCATTGCGCTTGGCCACCCGATCCAGGCCGATCATCAGGACATGACCGTGTCGTTCACGGGTTACACGACTGGGGCTGGGCTGATTCATGGAGCATTTCCTCGGGTGGGGAGGGGGGTATGAGACCGAAGGTCTGCGTCACCACGGTGAACCGTTTTAGCGCCATCGCCAGCAGGGCCGGGCCTTTGCAAAATAGATGGTCGCATAATTATCCGCAAAGCCTGTGACACAACGGCGTACGCGGGTTTTTTCCGATAAAAAAAGCTCCCTTTTTGGGCAAATTCCGGTATAGTGCGCGCCGGCCTTTAACCGGGCCGCGTTTAGGTAGCGCAATTCCCCGAAGCCAGCTTCGGCTGCACGTCCGCCCCGCGGACTCTTCCTTGACGATTCTTTTCATTCATTCGTTTTCGCAAATCCCCGCCGACAAAGCTGCCAGGGCGACTCTTGAGTCTCAACACGGCATGCGCAGCTTTGGAGCATGGGTCTTTGCGGATGCACTTAGAGGCAGACCCATGACCCAGGAAATCGGCGGCTTCGCCGCTCTTGAACTTCACCCTAATATTGTCGCTGCAGTAGTCGCTACCGGCTATGAAGAGCCTTCGGCCATTCAGCAGCAGTCGATCCCGATCATTCTCGCCGGTCACGATATGATTGGCCAGGCGCAAACCGGTACCGGTAAAACCGCTGCCTTTGCCCTGCCGATCCTGCACCGCATTGATCCGTCCAAGCGCGAGCCGCAAGCTCTGATCCTGGCCCCAACTCGTGAGTTGGCGCTACAAGTTGCAACCGCTTTCGAAACCTACGCCAAGCAAATGCCGGGTGTAACTGTTGTGGCTGTCTACGGCGGCGCGCCGATGGGCCCACAATTGAAAGCAATCCGTAATGGCGCACAGATTGTTGTCGCCACTCCGGGGCGTCTGTGCGACCACCTGCGTCGCGACGAAAAAGTCCTGACTACCGTGAACCACCTGGTTCTCGACGAAGCGGACGAAATGCTCAAACTGGGCTTCATGGACGACCTGGAAGTTATCTTCAAGGCCATGCCGGAAACCCGTCAGACCGTATTGTTCTCGGCCACCCTGCCGCAATCGATCCGTGCCATCGCCGAACGCCACCTGCGCGATCCGAAGCACGTGAAGATCCAGAGCAAGACTCAGACCGTTACCGCGATCGAACAGGCTCACCTGTTGGTTCACGCTGACCAGAAGACCTCTGCCGTTCTCAGCTTGCTGGAAGTGGAAGATTTCGACGCCCTGATCATGTTCGTGCGCACCAAGCAAGCGACCCTGGACCTGGCCAGTGCCCTGGAAGCCAAAGGCTACAAAGCCGCTGCGCTGAACGGTGACATTGCTCAGAACCAGCGTGAGCGCGTGATCGACTCCCTCAAGGATGGCCGTCTGGACATCGTTGTGGCGACCGACGTTGCTGCTCGTGGCCTGGACGTTCCGCGTATCACTCACGTGTTCAACGTTGATATGCCGTATGACCCGGAGTCCTACGTTCACCGTATCGGCCGTACCGGCCGTGCCGGTCGCGAAGGTCGCGCGCTGCTGTTGGTGACGCCTCGTGAGCGCCGCATGCTGCAAGTGATCGAGCGTGTTACCGGTCAGAAGGTTGCCGAAGTTCGGCTGCCGGATGCTCAGGCCGTTCTCGATGCCCGCATCAAGAAACTGACCAACAGCCTGTCGCCGCTGGTGGGCGATGCCGAGTCGACTCACGGTGATCTGCTGGATCGTCTGACCGCCGACATCGGTTGCAGCCCGCGTGCCCTGGCCGCAGCCCTGCTGCGCAAGGCTACCAACGGTCAAGCGCTGACCCTGGCCGCGATCGAGAAGGAACGTCCATTGGTGCCGAACAATGCACCGCGTGGCGATCGTCCTGAGCGTTCCGGTGATCGTCCGGACCGTGGTGACCGCGAGCGTCGTGCTCCGATCCCGTTGGCCGAAGGCCGTGCCCGTTGCCGTACCGCGCTGGGTGCGCGTGATGGTATCGCGGCCAAGAACCTGCTGGGCGCCATCCTCAACGAAGGTGGTCTGGCACGTGAAGCCATCGGTCGCATCCAGGTGCGTGACAGCTTCAGCCTCGTCGAGTTGCCGGAAGATGGTCTGGAGCGTCTGCTGACCAAGCTGAAGGACACTCGCGTTGCCGGTAAGCAGTTGAAGCTGCGTCGCTACCGCGAAGATTGATCCGCTCTCGGGCTGATTGATCGAACATAAAAAATCCCCGACTGGTTCGGGGATTTTTTATGCCTATCTGATCGTTCCCACGCTCTGCGTGGGAATGAATCAATGGACGCTCTGCGTCCGCTTCTGGGACGCGGAGCGTCCCGGGCTGCATTCCCACGCAGAGCGTGGGAACGATCAGCCGAACCGATAAATGTCCATCCCCAGCGCCCCCATGGTGAACCCCTGGTGCGCAACGCTGAACTGACCCCCGGCTGCGCGGGCAAAGTACAACGGCAGCAGATGTTCGTCACTCGGATGGTTGCGCACGGCGTTCGGCGCTTGCTGACGATAGTCGTGCAGCGCGGCTTCGTCGTTCGCTTCGAGTTTCTCGATTATCCAGTCGCGGAACGCCTTGGCCCATGGTTCGACGCTTTCCGGGCCGGCGTGCCAGTCCAGTTCGCGCAGGTTGTGGGTAATGCTGCCGGAGCCGATCAACAGCACGCCGTGTTCGCGCAGGCTGGCCAGGGCATGGCCGACGCGGGTTTGCAGGGCTGGGCCGCCACGGGTGGGCAGCGAGACTTGCACCACCGCAATGTCAGCCTGCGGATACATCAACGACAAAGGCACCCAAACGCCATGGTCGAAGGGGCGCTGGGTGTCGATGCGCGCAGGCAGGCCATCGGCCTCCAGCCGTTCGACAACTTCTGCCGCCAGCTGCGGATTGCCGGGGGCCGGGTACTGCACCTCGAATAAGGCTCGCGGAAAACCGCTGAAGTCGTGCCAGGTTTCGGGTTGGGGATTGCCGCTGACCAACAGTTCGCTGCTTTCCCAGTGCGCGGAAACTATCACGATGGCCTTGGGTTTGGGCATTGCGGCGGCCAGATGCGCGAGGGCCGGCCCGCTGGCGCCCGGCTCCAGGGCCAGCATGGGGGAGCCATGAGAGATGTACAGGCTGGGGAACATAAATGAGCTCCTGAGAGTAAGATGGCACCATCTTCAGCCAGATCATTGATCTAAATCTAATATAAGTTTTAGAGTCTATTGATCGAATTTTCGGGGTTAATTATGCAGCCGGAGTTTTGGCACAAACGATGGGCGTCGAATCAGATCGGCTTTCATCTGCCGGAAGTAAATCCCTATCTGCAACGGTTCTGGCCGCAGCTGGGCCTTGATGAAGGTTCTCGCGTGCTGGTGCCGTTGTGTGGCAAAAGCCTGGACCTGTTGTGGTTGGCGCACTGCGGTCACGAGGTTTTGGGTATCGAGCTGTCGGAAAAGGCCATCGAGGACTTTTTCAATGAGCATCAATTGGACCCGGCAATCAGCGAACAGGGGCCATTCAAGGTCTATCGGGCGGGCTCGATCGAGCTGTGGTGCGGTGATTTCTTCGAGTTGACGGCAGGCGATGTTGCCGATTGCAGCGCATTGTACGATCGCGCGGCGTTGATCGCCTTGCCGCCGACGATGCGTGAGCAATACGCGGCTCATCTGCTTCGGATTCTGCCGAAGGGCTCTTTAGGGCTTCTGATTACGCTGGATTACGACCAGGCGCAAATGGCCGGGCCGCCGTTTGCTGTACTTGATGACGAAGTGCAGCGGTTGCTGGGGGCTTCGTGGGAGCTGAAGATTCTGGAAGACCAGGACGTTCTGGGCGAGAGCTGGAAGTTTCTCGAGGCCGGTGTCACACGGCTTGAGGAGCGTGTGTATCGGGTTTCCAGTTAATAGATTTGTGTTGTTGTACCGGCTCCATCGCGAGCAGGCTCGCGATGGAGCCAGAATGAGTACCACAACATCCAGACAGACAAAAAAAGGCCCGCATTCACTGCGGGCCTTTTCTTTTAGTGCGGAGCCTGTCAGCCCCGGCGACGCAGTGCGTCGATGCGCTCTTCCAGCGGCGGGTGGCTCATGAACATGCGGGCGAACCCTTGTTTGAGGCCACCGTTGATGCCGAAGGCATTCAGGGTGTCCGGCATGTGCACCGGTAGCCCTTGTTCTGCACGCAGACGCTGCAAGGCGCCGATCATTGCGCTGGTACCCGCCAGGCTTGCGCCGGCCTCGTCGGCACGGAATTCACGCTTGCGCGAGAACCACATGACGATGGCGCTGGCCAGGATGCCCAGAACCAGTTCGGCAAAGATGGTCGCTACGTAGTAGGCAATGCCCTGGCCTTCTTCGTTCTTGAAAATCACCTTGTCGACAAAGTTGCCGATGATCCGGGCGAAGAACATCACGAAGGTGTTCACCACGCCCTGGATCAACGCCAGGGTGACCATGTCGCCATTGGCCACGTGGCCGATTTCGTGGGCCAGAACGGCTTTCACTTCATCCGGCGAGAAACGCTCGAGCAAGCCCTGGCTGACCGCGACCAGTGCATCGTTCTTGTTCCAGCCAGTGGCGAAGGCGTTGGCTTCATAGGCTGGGAAAATCCCGACTTCGGGCATCTTGATCCCGGCTTCGCGGGACAGTTGCTCGACGGTTTGCAGCAGCCATTGCTCGTGCCGGGTACGCGGCTGGCTGATGATCTGGGTGCTGGTGCTCATTTTCGCCATCCATTTGGAGATGAACAGCGAGAACAGGGAACCGGCGAAACCAAAGACCGCACAGAAAATCAGCAGCTGATTGAGGTTGAGGTCAACCCCATTGGCCGCCATGAACCCGTTGAAGCCGACAAGGCTCAGGGTGATGCTGGCAATCAGCACGACCGCCAGGTTAGTGGCCAAAAACAGCAAGATGCGCATCATGGTTGTAGAAATCTCCTCGTGCTAAAGATGTAGCGTACTGCGGGGTATATAAGGTGCTGCACCGGGCTATTCAACTGGGTGACTATTTCAAACTGTGTCCTACGGCAACAGTTTAGCTGCATGAAGGGCATTTCCGACGTCGGCATGGGAAATGGTTGTCAGCCAATTGGTGTCGCAAGCCCCCGCCGTTGTTAGGCGTGGGCGTGAAACGAGTCGTCAGTCAGCGCAGGACACACAGATATGTTGCTGAATTAATCACCGTGCGACTTTCACAGGCGTCGCACGGTGACAGGTCATTTACTGGCGATAGGATTTGAGGAAGTTGCCAATCCGGCCAATGGCCTGATCCAGGTCGTCGACCCGCGGCAGGGTGACCACGCGGAAGTGGTCTGGCCATGGCCAGTTGAAGGCCGTGCCTTGTACCACCAGCAGCTTCTCCGAAAGCAGCAGGTCGAGCACGAATTTCTCGTCGTTGTGGATCGGGCAGACTTTCGGGTCGATCCGCGGGAACGCATACAGCGCGCCCATCGGCTTGACGCAGCTTACGCCTGGGATGTCATTGAGCAGCTCCCAAGTCCGATTGCGCTGTTCCAGCAGACGCCCTTGCGGCAATACCAGGTCGTTGATGCTCTGATAGCCGCCTAGCGCGGTCTGGATTGCGTGCTGGCTTGGCACGTTGGCACACAAGCGCATGTTGGCCAGCATGTCGATGCCTTCGATGTAGCTCTGAGCGTGGTGTTTCGGTCCGGAAATGGCGATCCAGCCGGAGCGGAAACCGGCCACGCGGTAGGACTTGGACAGACCGTTGAAAGTCAGGCACAGCAGGTCCGGCGCCAGCGAGGCGGTGCAGATGTGCACGGCGTCGTCGTACAGGATCTTGTCGTAGATCTCGTCGGAGAACACCACCAGATTGTGCTGGCGCGCCAGTTCCAGCATGCCCAGCAGGACTTCTTTCGAATACACCGCGCCGGTCGGGTTGTTCGGGTTGATGATCACCAGGGCCTTGGTGTTCGGGGTGATCTTGGCCTTGATGTCGGCCAGGTCCGGCCACCAGTTGGCCTGCTCGTCGCACAGGTAATGCACCGGGTTGCCGCCCGCCAGGCTCACTGCGGCGGTCCACAGCGGATAGTCGGGAGCCGGCACCAGCACTTCGTCGCCGTTGTTGAGCAGGGCCTGCATCGACATTACGATCAGCTCGGAAACGCCGTTGCCCAAGTAGATGTCTTCAATGCCGACGCCTTCCACCTGCTTTTGCTGGTAGTACTGCATCACGGCTTTACGGGCGCTGAACAGCCCCTTGGAGTCGCTGTAGCCCTGGGCGGTCGGCAGGTTGCGGATCACGTCCTGAAGGATTTCATCCGGCGCTTCGAAACCAAAGGGCGCCGGGTTGCCGATGTTCAGCTTTAGGATGCGATGGCCTTCCTCTTCCAGGCGTTTGGCGTGCTTGAGCACTGGGCCGCGAATGTCGTAGCAGACGTTGGCGAGCTTGTTCGATTTGCTGACCTGCATGGCGATGTGTTCCCGAAAATGAACGATCCAGGCGGCGTATGAACGACCGTGCTGGGAATCCTGCGTATTCACACAGGCCTGACGCCTTGAGTGGCGGCACTCATAATCCGTTTGAATGCGCGTGGTCTGGCTGCCAGACTGGCGTTTGACGAGGCGCAATCATACGTGCCGCCCGATCCGTGGAAAAGGTACAGATCGGGCTTTTTCAGTTGCTGAGGTGTATCGATGGAAAAGTTGGAAAAAACCTTGGAAGAATGGCGGGCCATGCTTGATCCGGAGCAGTACAACGTTTGCCGCCTCAAGGGCACCGAGCGGCCGTTTTCCGGTAAATACAATGGCACCAAAACCGACGGTGTTTACCACTGCATCTGCTGCAACGCGCCGCTGTTCGACTCCAAGACCAAGTTCGATTCCGGCTGCGGCTGGCCGAGCTTTTACGCGCCGATCGGTGACAGCGCGATGGTCGAGATCCGTGACGTCAGCCACGGCATGATCCGTACCGAAGTGGTCTGCGCCAAATGCGATGCGCACCTTGGGCACGTGTTCCCGGATGGCCCGCCGCCCACTGGCTTGCGTTATTGCATCAACTCGGTGTGCCTGGACCTCGTTGCCCGCGAATAATGCGAGCCCCGTAGGAGCGAAGCTTGCTCGCGAAGGCGTCTTGGCATTCAACATTGATGTTGACTGGCCCGGCGCCTTCGCGAGCAAGCTTCGTTCCTGCAGATGAACGACGTTCAATATTTTAAATTGCACACAATTCAATTGCTCGCTATGTTTGGTCTTCCTTCATTCGGAGTTCGTGCCATGAGCGACAACCTGCTGAGCATCCCTTGCACCACCATCAAGGGTGAGCAAAAGACCCTGGCCGATTTCGCCGGCAAAGCGGTGTTGGTGGTCAACACCGCCAGCAAATGCGGTTTTACCCCGCAATACAAAGGCCTCGAAGAGCTGTGGCAGACCTACAAGGATCAAGGCCTGGTGGTGCTCGGCTTTCCCTGCAATCAGTTCGGCCAGCAGGAGCCGGGCAACGAGGGGGCGATTTCCGAGTTCTGTGAGTTGAATTATGGGGTGAGCTTCCCGCTGTTCAAGAAGATCGAAGTCAACGGTGCCGGCGCCCATCCACTATTCGTTCAGCTGAAAAAACGCGCACCGGGTGTGTTGGGTTCCCAGGGCATCAAGTGGAACTTCACCAAGTTCCTGATCGGCAAGGATGGCCAGCTGGTCAAGCGTTTTGCTCCGGCGACCAAGCCGCAGGACCTGAGTCGCGAGATCGAAGCCCTGCTCAAATGAACACGTTGTCAGTCGATTCGCTGAAGCTCGACAGCCAGCTCTGCTTCAAGCTGTACGCCGCTTCTCGGGCGGTGATTCGTGCCTACAAGCCGATGCTCGATCAACTGGGCCTGACCTATCCGCAATACCTGGCAATGCTGGTGTTGTGGGAATGGCAGGAGGCGGCGCCGGAGCAGCCGACGGTCAAGGCCCTGGGGGAGCGCCTGGCGCTGGACTCCGGGACCCTGACGCCGCTGCTCAAACGTCTTGAGCTACTGCAACTGGTGCAGCGCCAGCGTTCGACGCGCGATGAGCGCGAGGTTCACCTGAGCCTGTCGCTCGCCGGCAAGGCCTTGCGCGATCAGGTCGGGCCGCTCAAGGCCCGGCTGTTGTGCGATAGCGGTGTCGATCTGGATCGCCTGAATGATCTGCGCGAAGGTCTCGATCACCTGTTGGGGCAAATCAACGCGCTGACGTAGTAGGGATCCACAAGTCGAGCAGGGCCGCCAGTTCTTCCCGGCGGAAGGGTTTGGCCAGGTAGTCGCTCATGCCCGCCGCACGGCAGCGTTCGCGTTCTTCGGACATGGCGTTGGCGGTCAGGGCGACGATGGGCAATTGTGGCCAGCGCCCGCTGCGACGGATCTGCCGGCTGGCTTCATAGCCGTCCATCACCGGCATGTTGCAGTCCATCAGCACCAGGTCGAATTCGCTTTGTTCGAGCTGATCCAGGGCTTCGCCACCATGG
Source organism: Pseudomonas frederiksbergensis (assembly GCF_017114915.1). Lineage (GTDB taxonomy): Bacteria > Pseudomonadota > Gammaproteobacteria > Pseudomonadales > Pseudomonadaceae > Aquipseudomonas > Aquipseudomonas frederiksbergensis_I. Next base: position 76,435 of record NZ_JAAUOE010000011.1, on the reverse strand, counting down.
GCCGCGACGCTCACCTCGCAACCGAGTTTGCCGAGCATTCCCTTGGCCACCAACTGATTGACCGGATTGTCCTCCACCAGCAGGATGCGCCCGCGTCGCAGGGGCGAGAGGACTTCGACCCGGGCACCGTTGATCGCGTTGAGCTCCGGCTGCAGGATCCGCCGCAATGTCTGATAAAGCGCATTGCGCGCCAACGGCCGCGCCTGCTGCTGCAAGGGCGCCAGGGCATTGGCTTGCTCGCTGGGCAGGAAGCTGCCGTAAGCGGTCACCAGCAGGATCGGTGCGGTGAAGGTAGGGCGCAGGCCAAACAGGCATTCGGGGCAGTCGGTGATCAGCACATCCGGTTCCAGGCCGATCAACCGGTCATCGATGGAACGCTGCTGATAGTCCAGCCCCCACTCGGGCAACAGATTGTTCAGCAGTTCCGCCAGACCGCTGCTGGCGGCGGTGATCGCGATGATATTGCCTCGCAGCGGTGCCGGGGGAGCGGCCCGGGTATGGCAGGGCAGCGGCAGATCCGCGCAGAACTGACTACCGAAGCCCGCTTCCGAACTGATTGTCAGACGTCCTTGCATGGCTTCGCAGAGGTTATAAGTCAGCGCCAGCCCCAGCCCGGTGCCGCCGAATTGTCGGGTGATGCCGGCGCCGGCCTGGGTAAACGGCTGGAAGATTTTGACCTGCGCGTCCTGAGCGATGCCGATGCCGGTGTCACAGACCTCGATGCGCACACCGTCCTCGAACGTTGAAAGACGCACATCGACTCGCCCGAAACGGGTGAACTTGAGGGCGTTGGACAACAGGTTGCTGACGATCTGCCGGACCCGGGTCGGATCACCGAGCACCAGCGCGGGAAATTGCGGGTCGATCAGGCACGTCAGCTCGACACTGGGCGCGGCGTTCTGGGACAGCAGGTTGGCGGTGTCTTCGATCAGCGAGCCGAGGTCGAATGGAATGTGTTCGAGTTCGAGCTGGCCGGCATCGAACTTCGACAGGTCGAGAATATCGTTGAGCAATTCCACCAGCACCTTGCCCGAGTCATGGGCGATGGACAGCTGTTGCTGCTGCTCGGCGTTGAGCGGACCGTCCAGCGAGAGCGCGATCATCCCCAGCAGGCCGTTGAGGGGCGTGCGGATTTCATGGCTCATGTTGGCCAGGAACACCGAGCGCGCCTCGGCCATGTCCAGGGCGGTGCGGCGGGCGACTTCCAGTTCCTCGTTGGACTGGCTGAGCCGGGAGTTGATCGCCTTGAGTTCTGCGGTGCGGGCCGAGACGATGTTTTCCAGTTGCGAGAGGTAGTCGGTCAGGCGATTTTCGGCGTTGCGCCGCTGCTGGATTTCGGTGGCGATGTTTTCGAACTGCTGATTGGCGACCTTGACCAAGACCCCGATTTCATCGTTTTCATGCCCCGCCGGATACTCCAGCCAGGTCGGCTCCGCGCTGCGCGGATCACGGCCACTGAGCTCGCTTATGACCCGCACCAGCGGTTTGGTCAGCATCACGTAAAACAGCGCCAGCAAAATGCCCGTGAGGATCAGGCTGCGCGCGAAGCCGTTGAGCAGGGTCACTTCGGCCCGACGCAGGAAGCGACTGCCAAAGGTGTAGGTATCGACTTCCAGGTGCAAGGTCCCGAGGGATTCGTCCGGCAAGTGGTCGAGGTAGAGGCGGTCTTCGAACTGTCGATTGGCGCCGAACAGGAAGTCGCTGATCACCCGGTCATTGTTTTCCAGCCCCTCGCGTTTGACGCTGGCCAGCACGGTATTGTTGTTGTCGGTCAATTGCGCGCCGATGATCGCGGGGGAGCGCAGCAGGCCCAGGGCCAGCTCCTGGGCGAGTTCGGCGTCGATGTTGTAGGCGATGCGGGACGCGGGGTTGTGGCTGATTTCCAGTAAAGACAGTATTTCCCGGTTGATGGAGGCGTCTTCGCTGGCATAATCGATGCCTATTTGCAGCAAACTGAGCAGCGTGCCCAGAATGAAACCGACCAGCACCGTAAGCTTGGCTTGCTTGTACGACAGCCGCTGGCTGAACTTGATATCCATGGGATGTTGAACCACTTCCGTTTCCCTTCGCTGCTCAAGCATAGTCGATCATCAATGGATACCGATGTTCTCGCAAAACACTTGTATGGGGTGTCGACCGGGCATCGGACGCTGTGTTTCGTCGCTGTACCGCCATCATCACTGTGAACGTGCCCGAGGAGAAGACGTGGATTCCCGATTGAATGCTTTTCTTGAACGCGCCGATGCCGTTCTGGCCCGTATCGAACCGCTGCTGCCCGCGCCTCGGCAAGCGATCGACTGGACGCATTGCCTGGCCGCCCGCTGGCAGCGGGAGGGGCGCAACGGTTTTCTGTTGCCGCTGCAAGTCAGCCTCGAGATGCGTCTGTCCGACCTGATCGGTGTTGACCGGCAACTCGAGCAATTGGGCCGCAATACTCGACAGTTCCTCGACGGCATGCCCGCCAACCATGCCTTGCTCTGGGGCTCGCGTGGCACCGGTAAGTCGTCGCTGGTGCGCGCCTTGCTGGCCGAACATGCCAGGAACGGTCTGCGGCTGATCGAGATCGAGCGCGATCACCTGGCGGACTTGCCGCGGGTGGTCGAGCAGATTGCCAAGTTGCCTCAACGTTTCGTGCTGTTCTGCGATGACCTCTCGTTCGAGTCGGGCGAGGGCGATTATCGCGTACTCAAAAGCGTACTCGATGGCTCTCTTGAGCAGGCGCCAGACAACGTTCTGCTGTACGCCACCTCCAACCGTCGCCATCTGGTGCCGGAAAAGGAAAGCGATAACGAAAACTGGAAAAGGGTCGATGGCGAGCTCCACCCCAATGAGGCGGTGGAAGACAAGATCGCGCTGTCGGACCGTTTTGGCCTGTGGCTGTCGTTCTATCCGTTTACTCAGGAACATTTCCTCAACGTCGTCGAGCACTGGATCGGCCAATTGGCCGACAAGGCCGGCCTCAAGTGGCAGCGTGACGAAGAGTTGGACATCCTCGCGGTGCGCTGGGCCACGGGCCGGGGTAATCGCAACGGACGTTGCGCGTATCAATTTGCCCGCTATTGGGTCGGGCTCAAGCTGTTGGAGCACAAGGCATGATCGATTTACAAAAGAGCGGCCAGGGCCTCGAGGGCTATGGCCTGCTGTGGGCGCAGCTGGAATCGTTGCTGGCGGATGAGCGCGATTTTATCGCCAACGCGGCGCAATTTTCCGCGTTTTTGTTCAACCAGCTCGAAGACCTGAACTGGGCCGGTTTCTACCTTAATCGCAATGAAGAACTGGTGCTCGGCCCGTTTCAGGGGCAGATCGCCTGCGTGCGGATTCCGTTGGGTCGTGGTGTGTGCGGGGCGGCAGCGGCCACCTTGCAGACTCAACGGGTCGAAGATGTACATGCGTTCCCCGGCCACATCGCTTGCGACAGTGCATCGAACAGTGAACTCGTCGTGCCGCTGGTCAAGGACGGTCGTTTGATCGGTGTACTGGACCTCGACAGCCCGAAACTGGCGCGTTTTACCGCTGACGATCAGGCCGGTATCGAGCAACTGGCGGCGATTTTCCTGCGTCTGACCGACTGCTGATCAGGCCTTCAAGCCGGCCTTGATCAGCAGGCTTGAAGAATCGACCGCGTCGATCTGTTGTGGCTCAAGGTATCGGCTGGCGTACTGCAAGTAGATTTCGTCGCTGATGAATAGCCCAAACAACTCAGGATCGATGTGGTCGTCACAGCACATGGTGGCCATTATGTTCAGCGCTTCGCTCAAGGACTTGGCTTTCTTGTAGGGTCGGTCGGCGGCGGTCAGCGCTTCGAAAATATCGGCAATCGCCATCATCCGCGCCGGCAGGCTCATGTCTTCGCGCTTCAACCGTTTGGGATAACCGGTGCCGTCCATTTTTTCGTGGTGGCCGCCGGCGATCTCCGCGACATTATTGAGGTGGCCGGGGAAGGGCAGGTGACTGAGCATCAGGATCGTCTGCACCATGTGGTGATTGATGATGTAACGCTCCTCGCGGGTCAGGGTGCCTCGGGTGATGCTCAGGTTGTAGAGTTCGCCCCGGTTGTACTTGTAGCGCGGCACGTCGAGCTTGAATCCCCATGGGTTGTCGGCCGGGATCAGTTCGCTGTCGGCGCGCTCGAGCAGATGTTCGGGTTTATCCGCCAGTAGCGGCTCGCTGACCGGCAGGGTCGCCGCCGGGGTTCGGGCCTGGCGCCGGTTCTCTTCCCACGAAACGCCCAGTCGATCATCCAGGGTTCGGGTCCAGGTGCGTTGGGCGATGGTGTTCAGCCGATGCAGATCGGCCTCGACCATGGCCTCGCTGCCCAGGTTGCAGCGAGCCACAAACGCGAAATCATCGTCAAGCGCGGCCAGGCTCGCATCGCGCAATTGCGCCAGATGCGCTTCGCCGCCGCCCCCGGCGAGGGCCTGCCAATAGTTGATCCAGGCATCACGCTTGAGGACTTCGAAACGGGTGCGGATTTCGTGGATGCGATCGTTCAGCGTCTCAAGCTTCGTGGCTTTGTCGACCACGTATTCAGGGGTGGTGACCTTGCCGCAATCATGCAGCCAGGCCGCGATGTGCAGCGCTTCCCACTCATCTTCGGTGGGCTGATAGCCGCTGAAGGCCGGGGCCTGACTGGCAGCGGCCGCCTGGGCCAGCATCAGGGTCAGTGCCGGCACCCGTTGGCAATGACCGCCGGTATAGGGACTCTTGGCATCGATCGCGCCGGCCAGCAGTTGAATGAAGGAGTCCAGCAGCTGTTTCTGTTTGGCTTGCAGGCGCTGACTTTCGATACTCACGGCCGCCGCGCCGGACACCGCCTGGAGAAACGCGATGCGATCCGGGCGCAGTTTTTCCAGGTCGCTTTGCGAACCGCTGTCGGCCAGCAGCAGGACCAGCAGGCCGACGGTTTCGTTGTGGCGATTGTGCAGCCGAATACCGATCAGATGAACCCGAGGGCATTGGAGTGCGAGCAAAACCTTCTGCAAATCCCCCGCCTGTTCGAAGCCCAGAGAGGTGACGACATTGTCGGTGTTGGACAGTTCCTGCATCCATTGAGGGCTCTGCGAATCCCGAGGTGTGTGTCCTTGAATGTCAAATGACGGCAATGCCTGCGAGCTGCCGTCGATGACCAGCGCATGAGGCTCCACGCGATCGTCATCACTTTCGCGAAGGTAGAGCAGACCGGCCTGGGCCTGGCCGATCTGCACGGTTTCAAACAGCACCCGTTGCAGCAACGGGGCGAAACGGGTTTCGGCGCTCAGGCTATCGGTAATCCGGAAAAAACTCGCCAGGGTATCTTTCATGCGCGCCATCGACACGCTCAGTTGGTCGACTTCAAGCACCGGCGAGCGACGGCTGGCCGGAAAATTGAAATCGAAACTACGAATCGCATCGGCTTCCTGCACCAGGGCGTGCAAGGGTTTGACCAGGATTCTCGAGGTCAGCCAACCCATGGGCAGGCACAACAGCAGCGTCGCCAGGGTAATCAGCGCCCCTTGCCAGCGCATGCGGTAGGCATCGACGAGCAATTCGTCCTCCGGCACCAACAGCGCCAGTTGCAGCCCTTGGGGGCCACCTTCCTGCATGTTGCTGCGCGCCACGATCCATTGACGGCCCGCGGCATTCAGGCGATTGATCTCAGGGGGGCTGGTGAGTAGGGCCGCGAGGCCGGGGCTCAGGTCGACGGCTTTGATCAGCCGGGCTGTCTGGTCGTTGACGATCAGTTTGCTGCTGTCGGGGTAGGCGATGGCATTACCCTCGGCATCGAACAGCACAATTTCGGTACTGGGGGTCACCACATGGTCGGCCAGGGTCGCCGACAGTTCAGCCAGTGTAAGGTCAGCCCCCATCACCGCCTGCTCGCCGCTGCGCCGCGCGAGCGTGGTGCCGATGTTGTGGGTGGAGAAAAACAGATAGGGTTCGGTGGTGATCTGATCACGATCGTTGCGGGCGCTGGAGAACCATGCGCGTGTACGGGGATCGTAGCTTTCGTCGGGGTTGTCCAGACGGCTGATGAGGGTCAGGTTCTGATCGAAAAACAATGACTGGGAACGGACCTGACCGCTGCCTGGGTGCTCGATACTCCATACCTGATACGCCGCCGAGTCCGGTGCCTTGACCTGTGTTTTCAGGGCGACGCTGCGCAGGGGGCGAACCATGAAGAAATCGCCATTTCCATAGCCCAGGTACAGCGAGGCCAGATCGGGGTTGTCCTTGAGTGATTGGCTGAAAGGCTTGAGTAGCGCCAGGCGTTGCTCAAGGTCGGGTGCCTGGGTTGCCGGATTGTCCGCCAGCAGGCTCAGCAGATGACGAATCGGTTCATAGGTGCGCTGCAGGTCCAGACGGACATCCTGCTCGATGCGCTCGAAAAGCTTTTCACTGCTGGAAAGAATGATCCGCGTCGTTTGCTGATAGTTGAAAATGCCCAGCACCACCCCGGTCAGCAGCAACAGGAAAGTGAACATCACGCTGATATGAATGTGCAGGGGAAACCGGCGTTGATCCGGGCGCAGTGGGTTGGGCATTGCAGATTTCTCCATGATGATTAACACACTGCTCAGCCACCAAGCATAGTTAACGCTCCATCATTCTGCTTTTTGTCGGGGCGCGCCATCTGTTGTTGCAATGCTTGCTCCAGTTCGAGCATGGCGCGCTCCATGGACTTGCAGCAATCGATCAACTGGTCATGGTGGAAACTGTTGTTGCAGGCCTTTTCGAGCGCCTCGCAGCTGTCGATCAGTCGGCAGGCCTGGACGATTCGCGCCGCACCCTTGATTTTGTGGGCGATGTCGAGGAGTGACTGTCGATCTTTCGACTCAGACAACGCCAGCAGCGTTTGCCGATCCTGGCGGTTACTGTTCAGCAGCTCGGTCAGCAATCTGCGGTTCAGTGTCGGGTTGCCACCGGTCAACAGGTGCATTCCCTCCAGGCTGAAGGCCGGATCGCGGACCCTCGGTGCAATGCCTTCGATCCATCGGCTCAAGGCTGTCAGGCTGAGGGGTTTGAACAAGCAATCGTCCATCCCGGCTTGTTTGCAGCGTTGTCTTTCCTCCGGCTGCGCATTGGCGGTGAAACCCAGGACGGTACAGGGAGGGCGCTGCGTGCTCTGTTCATGTCGGCGAATGGCACGGGCCATGTCATAGCCATTCATGATCGGCATGTTGCAATCGGCGATCACCAGGTCGAATGGCTGATTCTTCCATACCTCCAACCCCGCCTCGCCATCCGCTGCGATGTTGAACCGATGCCCCAGAAACTCCAGTTGCTGACACATGAGCAAGCGATTGGCCGGGTGATCATCGACCACCAGAACGTTCAAGGGGGCAGAACCAGGGTGGATTTGCGGCTCGACAGGTTCCGGCATCCGTTCCGGCGGCAGAGTTGCCAGGTTCAGTGAAATCCGGACCTGGGTGCCGACTCCCGGCTGGCTGCTCAAGCTCAGACTGCCACCCATCATTTCGCACAGATTACGGCTGATCACCAGGCCCAGTCCCGCGCCACACCTGGATAACTGACCCGAGTTATCGGCTTGAACGAAAGGCTCGAACAAACGCTGTTGATCTTGCTCGCTGATTCCAGCGCCACTGTCCTCCACCAGCAACTGCAGCTGGACCCGGCCGGGCTCGTCGGTCGGTTGCAGCTCGACGCCGATCCTGACTTGGCCCTGTTGCGTAAACTTGATGGCATTGCTGATCAGGTTGGACAACACCTGCTTGAACCGCATCGGGTCCAACAAGACATCGGTCGCCGGTTTGGCGGGGCTGAATTGCAGTTGCAGTTCGAGGTTTTTCTGCCGGGCCAGCCCGTCGAAGATCCGCACCACCGAGGCTACGGTTTCAGCCAGATTGACGCGTTCCGGGCTCAGGCTCAGACGTCCGGATTCGATGCGCGCAATGTCGAGAATATCGCCGATCAGCTCCAGCAGGTCTTTCGCCGAGTTGTACGCGACGTCGATGGCCGGTCGATCTGGATGGCCAGGATCAATACGTTTGAGTGTCAGTTCGAGCATGCCGATGATCGCATTCATTGGCGTGCGGATCTCATGGCTCATGGTGGCCAGAAAGGTGCTTTTAGCCCGATTGGCTTCATCGGCACGTTCTTTCGCCGCCTGCCGCTGTTTTATCTGGCGTCTCATGTAGGCGTTCCAGGCAACGGATATGAGCAGCAACACACCGGCGCCAATAACGATCTGATAGAACACTCGGTGATAGTTGCGCCAGGTACTTTGCGAGACTGCCGAATAACCACGCCAGCGGTTGTTGATAATGCCCAACTCTTCCGGTGCGATGCTCAGCAGTGCCTTGTCGAGGATGGAATTCAGTTCTTTGGCGTCGCGCCCGGTCGCCAGGGAAAATGCCGCCTGTTGGGTGCCGATGGTGGTGGTGATCTGAAGTGTCTGTTCGAAGATTCGCGATGAGATGAAGTAATTGGCGATCACCAGTGAGTTCACCGCACCTTCAGCCTGGCCCTCGGCGAGCAACTCCACGGCATTGAAGGTGTCCGGGGTTTCAACCAGGTTGATCCGTGGAAACTCTGTGCGCAGATAGTCCACCAGTGGATTGCCTTGGGCAATGGCCAGGCGTTTGTCCTGCAGCTGGGTGAGGTTTGTCGGGCTGTCGGCTGCTTTGCGTGTCAACAGAACAAAAGAGTTCTCCAGATAAGGACGGCTGAAGTTCAACATCGTTTCACGTTGTGCGCTGGGTAGCAGGGCGGCGATCAGGTCGGCCTGATGGTTACCGATCTGCTCGACCATCTCGTCATCGCTTCGGCTGCGCTGGATCTTGAAGCGCAGACCGGTGCGCAATCTGATCAGTTCGAGCAGGTCAGCCGTCACACCCCGAAAGTTGCCGTCGCTGTCGAAAAACGTCAGCGGCGCAAGCGCTTCATTGACCACGACCCGGACAACCGGATGTTGCGCCAGCCAGCGTTCTTCGCGGTGGGTGAGTTGCAGTTTGTGATCGGTGAGAAGAATGTCGCTGCCGGCACTCCAGCGTTTGGCGATGTTTTCTCGCTCGCTGGTGGGGATGGCCTTGAGTACTGCGTTGATGATCCCGAGCAGATCCGGGTTGTTCTTTTGTACGGCAAAGCTGAAACCATGGGCTTCGTGTTTACCAAAGTTGGCCATGCGGATGTTGTTCAGATACCCCTTGTTGATAATGTAGTGGGTTGAAATGGTATCACCGAGAAAAACATCGGCCTGGTCGAAGGCTACCGCGTTGATTGCATTCTGGTAGGACGGGTAGGAGGTGATGATTGCCTTTGGATACAGTGCCCTGACCTCGTTCAGAGGCAGGTAGTGATACACCATGCTAAGCCGCATGCCGGCGAGTCCATCGGTCAGTGACCTGGTCTCTCCTTCCCGTGTTACCAGCACGGGTTGATCCACCGCGTAAGGTGTGGACAGCGCGATGTCGGCATGATCGGCCTCGAACCCATTGGCGGTGCCGAGCATGTCGACCTGGCCTTTTTCCAGCGCCTCGATCGCAGCCCCTCGGGAGGCGAAGCGCTGAACCTTGACGGGCAACCCCGTAACCTTGCCGAGGATGCCTGCGTAGTCGGCGGTGAAACCTTCGTAGTCGTGGCCGCTGAGGGTCAGGTCGAAAGGAGGATAATCCGGGGCCGACGTGCCCAGGATCAATTCACGCTTGTCTTTGACCCATTGTCGTTGTGAGGTATCCAGTTGGACTTCCATGTGCCCGGTCGTTGAGCGACTGAGCAAGGTGTAGTATTCGCTGGCCATCTGCTCTGCGAGCACCGGGGAACTCAAGCATAAACCCGCGACCATGAGTCTTAGATAATCCTTCAAACGACTGGGCATCCTGTTCCTCACACTAACGCGTTACGTTTTGCCATATCGATGAGTTCAACCAGGGATTTGGCTTTGAGTTTCTGCATGAGTCGTTTTTTATAGGTGCTGACAGTCTTGTTGCTGAGAAACATACCCTTGGCGATCTCCTTGTTGGTACGGCCTTGGGCGAAAAGTTGTAATACCATCAGCTCTCTGTCATTGACGGATTTAAATAATTCCAGGTCAGCCCACTGCGCATCGTCACAACGAACGGGGTTCAATGCCTCACTGGGGAAATAGTTGTAGCCTGATAAGACTGCTTTGATCGCGCTTACAAGTTCACTGAGTTCTTCCTGTTTACACACATATCCTGATGCGCCTGATTGCATGCAGCGAATACCGAAAAGTTTCGGACATTGTGCAGTTAGTACCAGTGTTTTTAATGGCGTGCTCATTGCGTTGAAACGGGAGAGAACTTCCAGTCCGTCCAGTTTGGGAATGCTGATGTCGAGGATGATCAGATCGGGCATGCATTCGCGAACCATCTGCATGGCATCGACGCCATTGTCGGTTTCGCCGACGACTTTGTAGCCTTCATGTTCCAGCAGCATTCGAACCGCAAGGCGGATGACAGGGTGATCGTCGACAATAAAAACGGAGTTCATAATCAAATCCCATACGTGCACAGATAAAGCGCGCACCTTAGCTCAGTAGTTGAGGGGGCGCATGAACTGACAAGCCGATAGCAGCAATATAGGAAAAATCCTACGATTGAAAAAGAAATGGACTACGTACAAACTAGGTTTAGAATGAGGAAGGGGTGAAGATTGGAAGGTGTAGTCAATAGTCTGAAACATTGAGCTATAGGTTTTAATTTGTTTCGGTATTATTTTTTGGAGTAGTCGTGTTTTGTTGTGGTGCCAAGGTCAATAGGTTTCTAAAGTCTGATTGTTTCAATGGCTTGATCAAGTAACCCAGCAAGGGCAGCCCATGTTCGCAGGCTGTTGTTTTAAGTTTGTCCAGTTCGACGGATGTCAGGCTGCTCAGAAGTATGGCCTGCCTGATCATTCCGCAGTGACTGGAGAGCTCGATTAAATCAAGGCCTGGAAGGTCGGGCAGGCATTGGTCGCACAGAAGAATATCGAACGGCTGCGCAGCCTTGAGCATTTGTTGCAAGGCACCTTCGGCGCTGTCAGTGGTGGTCAGTTGGGTGAAACCATAACTCTCGAGCAGGTATTGAGTCGCTCTTAGCTGGAAGGGGTGATCCTCCACCAGCAAGATGCGCCAATCGTGTTTGAACATAGGAGTTTTCATGCTTCATCTGTCGAGCCGTGGGAGTGTGATTGTTGCGCGAGATGGCCGAACAATCGATCAGTCAGCTCTGCACAAGGTGTAGGGCGATTCTGTCGACGTTGAAATACAGATGAGTGTCGAGAAATTCAATCAGCCGTTCAGACGTCTCTGACCCGGCTGATCAATGCGCTTTTATCCGTGGCTTGAACGACCGGTCATTTCCAGCGCCATTTCACCGGCATAGCTGTCGGTCATGCCGGCGATGAAGTCAATCATGCGCAAAAAGGACGTGTGCAAAGGGCCATGGGGATCGGGCGCATTGTTGCCCAAGAGGTCAAGTATGCGGCGGTTCTTGAAGGAGGGCGTACGACCGTTGTGCTGTTCCAGCGCCGCGCCGCAAAAAGCGTTGAGCAGGATTTCCAGGGTGGTGTAAGCGCCGATTTCGTGGAGCGTCTTGCGCTTGTCCTGGAAGATTTTTTTGCGCGCCATGTCCTTGGCATTCAAGACGCAGCGTTTGGCCGGGCCATGCATGTGTTCCACTAGGTCGCCCGGCAGCGTGCCGGCCAGCAGCGCGTCCTGTTGCTCGACGAAGGCTCGGGCCGCCGCGTTGGTCAGATGTTCGATGGCTTTACCCCGCAGAATCGCCAGTTTGCGCCGACGTGAATCCTGTGGGCCGAGCTGGCGATAGGTTTCCGGCAGGTCGTCGCCCACCAGATCCAGCAGCAGGGACTCGACTTCGGCGTATTCCAGCAGCTCCATCTCCAGGCCGTCTTCCAGATCGATCAGCGCATAGCAGATGTCGTCGGCGGCCTCCATCAGATACACCAATGGATGACGCGCCCAGCGCTGTTCCTCCAGTTGGGGCAGGCCAAGTTTCTGGGCAATCTGTTCCAGCAGCGGCAGTTCGCTCTGGTAGCAGCCGAATTTGTGCTTCTTGTAGCCCAGTGAGTCGGCGTGCCGAGCGGTCCACGGGTATTTCAGGTAGGTGCCCAGAGTGGCGTAGGTCAGTCGGGTACCCCCTTCGAACTGATGGTATTCAAGCTGGGTGAGCACCCGGAAACCTTGGGCATTGCCTTCGAAGTTGAGGAAGTCATTGCGTTCGGCTTCGCTCATGGCATCCAGCCAGCCACGCCCTGCGGCCTGCTGAAACCAGTGGCGGATCGCGTCTTCGCCGGAGTGGCCGAAGGGCGGGTTGCCGATGTCATGGGCTAGGCAAGCTGATTGCACCACCATCCCCAGGTCGCTCGGCTCGCACCAGTCGGGCAGGGCACTGCGGATGGTTTCACCGACGCGCATGCCCAGTGAGCGGCCGACGCAGCTGACTTCCAGTGAGTGGGTCAGGCGCGTGTGGATGTGATCGTTGCTGGAGACTGGATGGACCTGGGTCTTGCGCCCGAGACGGCGAAACGCGCCCGAGAAAATGATCCGGTCGTGGTCTTTATGGAAAGGGCTGCGGCCGAGTTCTTCCGGGCTGTGCACAGGTTTTCCGAGGCGTTCGCGGGTAAGCAGGGTGTGCCAATCCAAGGCTGGTTTCTCCGTCACGTGACTGATCCCTTAGCTTCCGGGTTCAAGCGGGTCCCTGCAAGGGGAGGCAGGGTTTATTGACATTCGGTTCGTGACCAATCGTCAATAAGCCCTGGAGCCCAACGGTCAAGCATGCAGCCAGAAAGGACTGATCAGTGTTTGCGCGAAGTGCTCTGCATGACCAGTTTGATCAGAGGCCCCAGCGTGGCACCCAGGCGAACCAGCCGGGCCAGGCTGCTGATACCGCCGCCCTTGGCACTCTTGCCGGTCAGAAAACCCAGCCCGATCACGGCTGCGATGCCCCAGAGCGGGGCGTGTTTGATGCCAAAACCGTCTTGCAGGTTGTGCGTCATGTCACGCACTCGTTGCAGGGGGTGCAGCAGTTGTTGGGATTCGTGGCGGATTTCCTGGCGATGCATTTCCATGCGCAGGCGGATCAGCGCCTTGCGCATTTCCGTGCGCGAACTGTTGCGGGGAAGTTCAGGCAAATTCATGGCAACAGACGCTCCCGGTCATTGGCCAGCTCTTCGAGGGTGCCATGGAAGGGCGAGGATTCATCGAAAATCGCCGCTCTCAAACGCATCGCACAGAAAAAGGTTGCGAGGGTGTAGAACGCACAGAGCCCGATGATCGCCGTCAGGCGATAGGTGTCCCAAAACAGGATCAACACCAGCGTCGACAAGCCCACCAGCAACAACAAGGCAAAGACCAGTGTCAGGCCTGCAAACAGCAACAGGCTGACGGTGCGGGCTTTTTGCTCCTGCAGTTCGATGCCGAACAGTTCGACATGGCTGTGCAGCAACCCAAGAAAAGCGGCACCCAGGCGCCGCGGTGAAGAGCGCGTTCCCGTCGCGGACGGGCCGGATTCGCCGATCGCCATATCAGCGCCGAGTGGCTAGCAGGCCAATCAGGAAACCCACGCCAGCCGCGATTCCGACCGATTGCCATGGGTTGGCCTGGACGTAATCTTCCGTGGCGGTGACAGCAGCTTTACCGCGTTCGCGAAGGGAGTCTTCGGTTAGCTTCAGGGTTTCCCGGGCACGCAGCAGGCTGTCGCGGATCTGCTCGCGCAGTTCATCGGCCTGATCACCGGCCAGGGATGCGGTGTGTTCCAGCAACCGTTCAGTGTCGCTGACCAGCGCCTGAAAATCTTCCATCAGAACTTCTTGAGCAGTCTTTGCTGTGGTGCGTGCCATTGGTGATCTCCGTAAGTGGCTTCTGAAGCGTTCGAGTATGAGCCTTGCGCGAAGGTTCAGTACAAATGACTGGTATATCTTTTGCTATGTCGTGGTGCGTCAGCCGGCACCGTTGCGCTGTTGCCGGGCATGATTTCAGGAAAACTCTAACTCAAACAATCAAAACTCACGCATAGGCTCGACTCTTGTGCGCCAAAGCGGTTCATCCGGATCAGTGCTGCGGTACCGGATGAGGTGCAACTTGGTGCGTCGGCCATCTGTGCGAACTGCTTTGGTGCTTTTTTCAGCCTTCAGGTCTGCCAATCCATGGAAAATCTGCAAAGTGCTGTGGACAGTCTGGTCCATAGCTCCAACACGTTGTTCATCCTTATCGGTGCGGTCATGGTCCTGGCCATGCACGCCGGTTTCGCCTTTCTCGAGGTCGGTACGGTTCGGCAAAAGAACCAGGTCAACGCCTTGTCGAAGATCCTCAGCGATTTCGCCATTTCGACCCTGGCCTACTTCTTTATAGGCTATTGGATTTCCTACGGGGTCACTTTCATGCAACCGGCGGCGGTGATTACTGCCGACCATGGCTATGGGCTGGTGAAATTTTTCTTTCTGCTGACCTTTGCTGCGGCAATACCGGCAATTATTTCCGGCGGCATCGCCGAGCGCGCCCGGTTCGTCCCGCAGTTGTGTGCGACGGCGCTGATCGTGGCGTTCATCTATCCCTTCTTCGAAGGCGTGGTCTGGAACGGAAACTTCGGTCTGCAAGCCTGGTTGCTGGAACGCTTTGGCGCCAGCTTCCATGACTTCGCCGGCTCCGTGGTGGTGCACGCCATGGGCGGCTGGCTGGCACTCGCGGCGGTGTTGTTGCTCGGTCCAAGGCAAGGTCGTTATCGCGACGGACGACTGGTGGCATTCGCACCGTCGAGCATTCCCTTTCTGGCGTTGGGTTCGTGGATCCTGATCGTCGGCTGGTTCGGCTTCAACGTGATGAGCGCCCAGACCCTGCAAGGGGTTAGCGGGTTGGTGGCGGTGAATTCGTTGATGGCCATGGTCGGCGGCACGGTGGCGGCATTGATCGTCGGGCGCAATGACCCGGGCTTTCTGCATAACGGCCCGCTGGCCGGGTTGGTGGCGATTTGCGCCGGCTCGGATTTGATGCATCCGGTAGGCGCATTGGTGACCGGTGCTATCGCCGGGGCACTGTTTGTCTGGTGTTTTACCGCGGCTCAAGGCAAATGGCGTATCGACGATGTGCTGGGTGTCTGGCCTTTGCACGGGTTGTGTGGCGTCTGGGGCGGGATCGCTTGCGGCATCTTCGGTCAAACCGCCTTGGGTGGTTTGGGCGGCGTGAGCCTGGTCAGTCAGTTGATCGGCACTTCTTTGGGGGTAGTCGTGGCGTTGGCCGGCGGTTTTTCCGTGTATGGCGCGATCAAGGCGGTCCATGGTCTGCGCCTGAGCCAGGAAGAAGAGTATTACGGCGCGGACTTGTCGGTGCACAAGATCGGCGCCGTGAGCCAGGATTGAATCAGCGTTCTTCATCGTCGGCGCCAGGGTAAAAATCGTGCAGCAGGCGATAGCGGTCATACCGTACCTGGTCGACCCGGTCCTGCACTTGCTGGCCGGGTATGCCCAGCATGATCAGCGCGTGGGAGGCGAGCATCAGGCTGGACTCCAGCAGCTCAGGGACGACTTCGCTGGCACCCGCCGCCTTCAACTCGGCCAACTGACTGTCATCCCGGGTGCGCACCAGGATTGGCACGGTCGGGTTGAACCGGCGTGCTTCCTTGAGTATCAGCAGGGCGATGTCCGTCTTGTCTACGGCAACCACCAACAGTCTGGCGCGCTCCAGCCCTATCGCAATCAGCAGTTCGCCACGACGTGAGTCGCCGTAATGCACACAGGTTTCATTGACCACGGCCTCCTGGACCCGCACGGGGTCGGTGTCCAGCGCAATGTACGGTTGCTGTACATGACGCAGGAAGCGCCCGATGGACTGACCTACGCGGCCGTAGCCACAGATCACTACATGATTGTGCAAGCCGGCGTTGAGCGCGCTGATTTCTTCGAGCTCGGCTTCTTTGTTGGGTTTGCGGTGCAGACGCATGGCGATGAGAGGAGCGGCACGCAGCAGTAGAGGCGTTACCAGCATCGAGCAGAACGTAGCAGCCAGCAACAAGCCACCGAGGTCGGTGGGCATCAGTTTGTTCTGCTGCATCTGCGCCATCAGGGCAAAGCAGAACTCGCCTCCCTGAGCCAATGCCAGGCCGCTGCGCCAGGCGGTTTCGCCATCGCTGCCGCGCCATTTGACCAGCAGTGCGACTACGGAGCCCTTGATCAGCAGTAACCCCAGGGTCAGCCCGAAAATCAGCAGACCGTGGCTGGCAAACAACCGCAAGTCGATCAGCATGCCGATACTGACGAAGAACACCCCGAGCAGGATGTCGCGGAACGGACGGATGTCGGCCTCGATCTGATGTCGGTAGTGGCTTTCGCCCAATAGCATGCCGGCGAGAAAAGCGCCCAGGGCAGGGGAGAGGCCGAGCAGGTGAGTCAGCCAGGCCGTCAGCAAAACGATCACCAGCGCCAACAGCACGAACAGCTCCGCGGACCGGGACGCGGCAACTTCATGGAACAGCCGTGGCAGAAACCAGCGACTGACCAGCAGCAGACCGACGAACAGCACCAGGGTCTTTCCCAACGTCAAGGGCAGCGCCCAATACCAGGCCTGATCGCTGCTGCCGGCGAACACCGGCACCAGGGTCAGCAGCAACACCGCGACCACGTCCTGGAACAACAGCACGGCGATGGCATTCTGACCATGGCGGCTGAAAATCTCCCCCAGGCTGCTCAACTCCTTGCTGACAATCGCGGTAGACGACAGTGCCAGGCCGGCGCCGAGCAACAGGGCAGGTGTGATCGGCATGCCGAACAGCATCAGCAATGCCCCCAGTACGATCCCGGACCCCAGCACTTGCAGGCTTCCCAGGCCAAACACCACCCGGCGAAGTGCGAGCATTTTCGACAGGGAGAACTCAAGCCCCAGGGAGAACAGCAAGAACACCACGCCCAATTCCGCCAGGTCGGGTAAATCTTCGCTTTCATGCACCCAGTTGAACGCTGTCGGCCCGATTATCAGCCCCACGCACAGGTAGCCCAACACCGGTGGCAATCGCAGGCGCTGGAACAGTGCAATCACCACCAGGGAGGAAGCGAGGATGATCAATAGGTTGGCGAACACAAAAAACTCCGGTGAGGTGCTGGTAGCTCAAGCGTAGAGGCAAAGAAAGAAGCGAGCATTGCGCAAATGGTATTGGAAGCGAATGATTTGCATCAGGAGTTTGCCGGAGTCTGTTGAAATCACCGTTGCTCGGACGTCGGCTCGACTGCGTTTGATGGCGGGCCTAGAATGAGCGCTTACTTCGTTTGGTCCTGTCGTCATGCCTCCTGAATGTCAGCTGTTCGGCACCGTTGGTTGCCATCTTTGTGAAGTCGCCGAAGCCATGCTGATGGAGTTTGTCGAGCGTGGTCTGTTGGTGGAGCTGGTGGATATCGCTGACGATGAAACCTGGTTCGAAGCTTACAGCCTGCGTATTCCGGTATTGCGACGGGTCGATACCGGCGCTGAGCTGGGTTGGCCGTTTAGTGCCGAGCAGGTGGTGGCGTTCCTGCGCGAATCCTGATGCCGCTGGCGATATCCACCTGTCGCGATCCTCGTTTCATCCATTGGCGAAAGGTTGGTTATTCGGTTACTGTATGTGTATACAGTTATTCGGATTGCCTGCCATGTTTCTCCCTGTTCGGGGTTGGGCAGCCGATCCCGCAAGTCAGAGGGATGAATCATGGTCAATGTCGAACAATTGAAGAACAGTGTGAACCGGATGTCGGCAGACGTGGTGCGCGAGGCTGTCCTCGAATTGCGTCTGGATGGTCTGGTCACGGAAGGAAAAACGCCGTTCAATAAACTGCATTTCAATACCTGTTTCGCTGAAATCGAAGCCTTGTTCCAGCGTGCGGGTTACCACCGGCAGCTGGATGTCGTGGGCTATCAGGGTCTGTTGTATGCGCTTTATGATCCGGGGCGCTGGGAAGCGGTCGAGGTGCTGCGCTGGCTCAAGGAGTTCATCGAAGCGGCCGCTCGAACGCAGTCGATACCGGCCTGAGGATTCTCTTCTAGGTTCGTTCCGGCCACTGTTGGATAATGCCGCCCTGCATTGAGGGTTAGAGCTTTTCGTATGTCCACTTCATCTTTTTCTGCTGCACACAATCAGGCCAGTACGCTCTATCTGCCGCCTGGTCCGTGGCTGACCGTATTCGATTGCCTGTGTGAACACTTCAGCGCCATCGGTCGTGAGCAATGGCTGGACAGAATCGCTCGCGGTCGCGTTCTCGATGGGCAAGGCCTGCCGATCGCCCTGGACCTGCCTTACAAGGAAGGGCTGCGCATTCATTATTTCCGTGAGGTGCCGGACGAAAAACCGATCCCGGTGGTGGAGTCGATCCTTTATGCAGACGAGCATCTGGTGGTAGCGGACAAGCCGCACTTCCTGCCGGTGACTCCGGCTGGCGAATACGTGGAGCAGACATTGCTGCGACGACTGATCCGGCGACTGGATAACCCGCATCTGGTGCCTTTGCATCGCATTGACCGGCATACGGCGGGGCTGGTGCTGTTTTCGGCCAATCCTCAGAGTCGGTCGGCGTATCAGTCATTGTTTCCTTCGCGCCAGATTGAAAAACGCTACGAAGCAATCGCTCGGGCATTGCCTGAATTGACCTTCCCGATGGTCCATAAAAGTCGGCTCATCGATGGCGAGCCGTTCTTTCGCATGCAGGAAGGTCCGGGAGTCAGCAATACCGAGACGGCTGTCGAGGTCAGGGAGAAAAATGGTGAACTCTGGCGTTATGCGCTTTACCCGGTGACGGGCAAGAAACATCAGTTGCGAGTGCACATGGCGGCCTTGGGTGCCGGCATCTGCAATGACCCGTTCTATCCGCAGGTGCTCAAGGATGTAGAAGACGACTATGCCAATCCCTTGAAGCTGCTGGCCCAGGGACTGCGATTTGTCGATCCGGTAACGGGGCAGGAAAGAGCATTCGAAAGCACCATCACCTTGCAGTGGTGATCACAGGGCGCGGTGATCCTGCTTTCCTTCGGTCACGAAAAAGCCCGCTTTTAAAAGCGGGCTTTTCTATATCCGGGATCGCCGCAAAGATTACAACTCTTTAACGGTACGGATCTGATCCTTGTTGATGCGGGTGTGTTTGCCATCCAGCTGTTCGAATTCGTAAAAGCCCGATTCTTCATCGTACTTAGGCGTGTCGACGGCCTGGATTTCTCGACCGTCATTCAAGGTGATCACTGAAGGCGACGCGCAACCGGCGAGGGTTGCAAGGCTCAGTGCGAGCATGAAAGTGGCGAGGGTCCGTTGGATCATGGGTGTGTCTCCGAATGGAAAATCTTTTGATTGCTGAGCTTGAGACGTATGCAACGCACGCAAGTTCCTTCGAGTGTCAGTCTGACACAGTGTGATGCGTGCTTAACAGTTCCGGTGTATTGAGGTTGGCCAGACGAGGGTCCTTGTCGGGGCATTGCAGAGCTGTGGCGCCCAATGTGCGCATAAGGCGGCCCGGGCTGCGCTCGCCTTCGTTCCAGGCAGTTTCGAAGGCTGCTGAAAGGGCGACGGGAATCATGCACAGCAATGGTTCCCAGTGTTCGCCATGGCGCAGCATTAACGGTTTGTCCGGATGCTGCGCGGCGGTTTCACGCATGCTCTGCAGCAGCGTGGCATCGATGCGTGGCACATCGCAGGGCAATACCAGCAGGTGCGTGTGGCGGGCGGCCTTCAAACCTGCGCGAATACCTGCCAATGGCCCCGGAAAGTCGCCTTCGTCGTCATGGACCAACTGATCCGCATAAGGCGCATATTTTTCCAGATTTCTGTTGCAGGAGATGATCAGGTCATCACTCAGCGGACGGGTCTTGCGGTGCAGATGCGCAATCAATGGCTCGCCGTGCCATTCCAGCAAGCCCTTGTCCTGACCACCCATGCGTTGGCCACGACCGCCAGCCAGGAGCAGAATGGAGCAGGGCGCCAGAGGTGTATTCGAGGTCATCGCACTTCTCCATGGGGGCGGCGAAAAAATGAGGCGCTGTGATATAACACCGGGCTGTTTCTCCTACAACTGGACGAGCCTATGAAAGCCAAGGCCGATGTACCTTTCGCACCGCTCAACATCGCGGTGCTGACTGTCAGCGATACCCGTACCCTGGAAACCGATACCTCAGGTCAGGTCTTCGTTGACCGTTTGAGTGCTGCCGGTCATAACCTGGCTGCCCGTGTACTGCTTAAAGATGACCTCTACAAAATTCGTGCGCAAGTCGCCAGCTGGATTGCCGACGAGGTCGTGCAAGTGGTGCTGATCACTGGCGGTACCGGGTTCACCGGTCGCGACAGCACGCCCGAAGCCGTGAGTTGCCTGCTGGATAAGCAGGTCGATGGTTTTGGTGAGTTGTTCCGGCAGATATCGGTGGCGGATATCGGCACCTCGACGGTTCAGTCCCGGGCTCTGGCCGGTCTGGCCAATGGCACGCTGGTTTGCTGCTTGCCGGGTTCGACCAATGCGGTGCGCACCGGTTGGGACGGCATTCTCGCCGAGCAACTGGATTCCCGGCACCGTCCGTGCAATTTCGTGACCCACCTGAAACAGGCGGCACCCTGTGAATCCCGCGGGTAAGCCAGGCAAGACTGGCAGTCTGATGGCTGTCGAGGTGGCACTGGCGCGTTTACTGGAAATGGCCGACACCTCGAAAATTCGTGAGCACGAACGCTTGCCGCTGGCGCAGGTCCAGGGGCGTGTGCTAGCCGCCGATCTGGTCTCGACACTTGATTTACCGCCCTGGTCCAACAGTGCCATGGACGGTTATGCCTTACGCTTGTCCGACTGGACGGGAGAGCCGTTGCCGGTCAGTCAGAAGATTTTTGCAGGCCTGGCTCCGGAGCCCTTGCAGCCGGGTACCTGCGCACGGATCTTCACCGGAGCACCTGTGCCCGCAGGTGCTGATTGTGTCGAGATGCAGGAGAACGCCGAGGTTCAGGCGGATGAGCGGGTACGTTTCACGCAGACCATGGCCCCGGGACAGAACATCCGTCCACAAGGCCAGGAAACTACTGTCGGTGAACTGATCTTGCCCGCCGGAACACGCCTGGGGGCTATTGAGCAGGGGCTGGCGGCATCGCTGGGATGCGCTGAACTGGACGTGGTTCGCAAAGTTCGTGTTGCGGTCTTGTCTACCGGTGATGAATTGATTGAACCGGGTCAGGCCCTCGGGCCAGGGCAGATCTACAACAGTAATCGGGTATTGCTCTGCAGCTGGTTGCAGCGTCTGGGTTGTGAGGTGATCGATGCCGGCATTCTTCCCGATGATTTGCCGACCACTCGTGCCCGCCTTGGTGAGTTGAAGGATGTCGACCTGATTCTTTCGACCGGTGGCGTATCGGTGGGAGAGGCCGACTTTTTGGGCATTGCCTTGCGTGAAGAGGGCGAGTTGACCCTGTGGAAGCTTGCCATCAAACCAGGCAAGCCGCTGACGTTCGGGTATTTTCGTGGCGTACCTGTCATTGGTCTGCCCGGCAATCCGGCGTCGACCCTGGTGACTTTTGCTCTGTTGGCAAGGCCCTACCTCTTGCGCCGCCAAGGCGTAAAAGAGGTCGAGCCCCTGAAGTTTCAGGTGCCGGCAGGGTTTGTCTGGCCAAAGGCTGGCAACCGACGTGAGTACCTGCGTGGACGTTTGGAAAATGGCCGGGCAATCATCTACAGGAATCAGAGTTCTGGCGTACTGCGCAGCGCCGCCTGGGCTGATGGTCTGGTTGAAGTACTGGAGGGCCGTACGCTGATCGAGGGTGATTGTGTGAGCTTCATCCCGTTGAGTGAAGTCTTGGGCTGATACAGGCCCCTGGTTCTGCCACGTAAGCCCGGTTGAAAGAGTCGGGCTTGCGTGCATGACGGTTCCTTAATTTGCCAGAAGTGTCACCACCTGGTCGAAGCGACTGTTGGCGATCCAGGCCAAAAGCCCCAGGATCACAGCTGTTCCGCCGGCCGAATAGGCAAGCCGGTGCTTGATGGATTTGACGTCACCGCGGACTTCATCCATGTCTCTTCGGATGTACTTGAGGTGTGTCTCCAGTTCAGTGACGCGAGGTTCCATATCAACTTCTCCGGTGGGCTTTGCGCTGCTTTTGAATTCAGTCTGATGATTGGCGCGATTGTCTGCGAACGGCGCGACCGGAGTTACCGGTAGTCTGAGGTCATGGCTTTGCATGGAGTAACTGGGTCCTTGCGTTAAAACCATTCAAGCGGCCGATACCGTTATTGCTTGCGATTTTTGAGGCCCTCAAGGGGGTTCCATTCATTGTTTGCACGTCCCTGTGTAATTGATGGGTGATGACTGATAACCGCTGACACAACGGTGTACCAATTGCCCTGATGGGTCAATTGAGCCGATTCCTCACGTTTTGTAAGAAAAAATACCGCTCTGTAGGACTCCAGTGCCTTCCCTTGGAAATAACTGAAATTCTTGCGACTTTTATGAGGGGCTGCGAGGTCAGCATCTCCCATACGGATTTCGGATTGGGGAGTGACAACAATGAGTGAGCAAGGCGCCCGGCGGCATTGTGGGTGCATTTGCCCGAAGGCTCGCCGCTGTTGAGCGTCTTGAGTCCGGTTAGTCGTCCAGACTGATGATTTGCTCGCGCACGGCGAACAGTACCAGGCCAGCCACATCGTAGATCTGCAAGCGTTTCATGATCTGCGAGCGGTGGGTTTCGACTGTCTTGATGCTCAGGCCCAGGCCATTGGCAATTTCCCGGGTGGATTTTCCGCGAACGATCAGTCGCAGGATTTCCAGCTGACGAGCCGTCAGGTTGTGCGAATCCTGTGTTTGCGCCTGGTTTTTCTGGGTTCGGTTCAGCGCCTGGTTGATCACGGTGTGAGCAATGGCCGGGCTCAGGTAACGTTCGTTGTTGCGCAAGGCATTCAGGGCATGTTCGAGCTCGGTGGCCGTGGTGTCCTTGAGCAGGTAGCCATGAGCCCCGGCCTCCAGTGCCTGCATGATGAGCGCCGGGTCGGTGTGCATGGACAGAATGAGCACTTTGCACTGCGCACGTACTCGTTTGAGTCGCTGCAAGGCTTCAAGGCCGCCGGTTTCTTTCATGGAAATATCCAGCAGGATAATGTCCGGGGACAGCTGCTCGACCATCTCGAGTAAATGCGAGCCATCATTGGCCTCACCGATGACCGCAAAACCGGGAATATCCAGCACCAGAGCGCGCACGCCAGCCCTGATAAGTGAGTGGTCGTCCACCAGAAGTAAGTTACAAGTCAACGCATAACCTTATTCGTACTGGCCCGTTCCAGCGCGCGAGGCGCCCAGGGGAAGAGTGCTTCGATTTGAGTACCTTTGCCCGGCTCGCTGGTCACGGTCAGCGTGCCGCCAAACTGATCGATTCGTTCCGACATTCCGGCCATTCCGCGTTGCCCCTCGCGAGCTGGGTCTGCCGCTGGTGCGAAACCCAGGCCATCGTCGCTGATCAACAGCGTCAGGCCCTGGGGCAGGCGTTGCAGGCGGATCAGCAGATTCCTGGCTTGGGCATGACGCAATATATTGGTAACCGCTTCTTGAGTGATGCGAAAGGCCGCCACCGCCATTTCCTCCGGTATGCCAGTCAAACGTTGATGGCATTCCAGGCTCCAGTGCACGGACGTATTGGCCAGGGTTCTGAGTAAATGCGCACGCAGACTGGCTTCCAGCCCGAGACTGGTCAGTTGTCGTGGGTTCAGGATGGCCGACATATCACGAACCTTGGTCAGGGTTTCGTCCAGCGTCTCGCAGAGCACCGAACATTGACCCTGCAGTTCTTCGGGCAATCGACGTTTGAGCCATTCACTTTGAAGTTTTGCGGCGGTCAGCAATTGGCCGATGTCATCATGCAATTCCCGACTGAGCCTGTGGCGTTCGTTTTCCTGAACTTGCAGCAGACGCTCGGCCAGTTCTTGAGGCTGAAACTTTATCGATTTGCGCGAGAGACGATGGCCCACCCAGACGCAGATCAGCACCGCACTATTGAGCACCAGCAGACTCACAGGCAGAGGCATGGACAAGCTATAGACCAGCAGGCTGCCAAGCGCCGAGCAGGCACACAGTAAAAGCGTGAACCGGCGCGCACTTTTCCGGGAGGGTTGCCACAGGGTGATTGACTTGAGGCTGGCGTACATAGCGGTTGGAGCCAATGGATGTTCGCTACGGGCAGACCGGCCATAAGGGGTTGACGGGTCTCTGTGTGGAAATTCTGTTGTATGAGTCGCCATTAATGAATGCAGTGCAATGCTCGAAACGCGGCCTGTTCTCGCCTGTAGTCACTCTGCCATTAATTGACGTCAACGAATGGGCGGCATAGTACCACCTAAGATACCGTCGGTCGCGTCTGCTATATAAGTCTGCACAAGTCAGGAAATAACGTTTTTGGACGGCAGTTCTACAATGGAAAAACTTTCGATTCTATCTTCGAAAGATATCGAGTGTGCCAGGCTTTTTGTTTTGCAATAGCTGAAGTCGAGGGCGGGGTTACTATTTGTTTAGAACCGCCGTCGACAGATATGAAATATTCAATAGCGTCATGAGCATGCTCAAGTTACAGGGGCGACATCATTCCAATAAAAATGCCCAATTTGGCATAGGGGCTGATGAGTTCAGGCCTGTCGTTCCGAGAACGACGAAACGAGCCTGAACGGTCTGGAGAGTCTGGGCGGCTGAAACTGACTTTTTCCCACTTGAAATGCAAACGCTTCGATCAGGGAGGTCTGTTCACTGTCATCCAGGCTGAGTTGGCCGGTGGTCTGGTCGATGAGTTCGAGTTGCCAGGCCATTAGCGTGAAGCAATCCTTGAGCGCTTCCAGCGCCTGATCATGCAGGTCCATGTGGATCTGGGCATGGCTCAGCAATCCATGAATGTGCAATGAGAACTCCGAAACGGCTGCCAATGCCAGGGCATCGGCCTTGTTCGCCAACTTGAGAAGGGTGCTGAGCATGCAATCGATGGCGTCCTTGTCATTGCTGATCAGCTGCAAATGACTCAGGCACTCTTCGGATTTGGCCAGGAGCATTTCAGCCTCGACAAGAAACTCCGGAAACCGCTGAGACCACTCTTTGGGGGAGTTCGGCATGCTTATCTCCACAACGTCATGTCAGATGAGGGAATGTCGTGTGTGCTGACGAGAACCTTACGTGTTCCGGCGCTGCCAGGCTTTCCTGAGATCGCGCTCCGGCAGGCATGGGCGCGGGCTGGGGAACTCGAGAGGGTGGATGACCACTGACCTGCGATCGCACACAAAAGCCTGACTCCGTTCATGCAATGAGAATGGCGTCACATTAATGGCTATTGGATATTGCGAATATCAGGCTGTGCCTGATTGTGCCTAGGGGAATCCCTTACGCAGGGGAACCTAACGTGCAAACCGAGGTCGCGCCGCAGGGGATGATGCAGATGAAATCACGGGGTCAGTAAAGCATGATGTTAATGTGACATCAATGCTTGGCCGTGGCATTTTGTCTGGGGGTCAAGATTCGGCAAAAACAGCCGATAACTCCCTTTAGTGAATTCATCAGAACAAGCCCAGGAGTCATTAATGGCCGGCATTCTCGACACGGTAGACCAACGCACGCAACTGGTGGGTGAGAATCGCCTGGAAATTCTCATGTTCCGGCTGGCCGGACGGCAATTGTTCGCGATCAACGTCTTCAAGGTCCAGGAAGTGCTGCAGCTGCCGAAGCTGACCCTGATGCCACAGCGCCATCCCTTTGTTTGCGGCGTGGTCAACCTGCGTGGCCAGACGCTGCCGGTGATCGACCTGTCCCAGGCGATCGGCATGCGTCCGCTGGTGCCAAGCTCCACCAGTACCATCATCGTCACCGAATACAACCGCTCGGTGCAGGCATTCCTGGTCGGTGGCGTGGACCGCATCGTCAATATGAATTGGGAAGCCATTCTGCCACCGCCGACCAGCGCCGGTCGCCAGCATTACCTGACCGCCATCAGCAAGGTCGACGATCAGTTGGTGGAAATCATCGATGTCGAAAAAGTCCTGGCCGAAATCGTTCCATACAACGCCAAGGTCTCGCGCGACAAACTCGACGATCCGGTTCTGGAGCGCGCCCGTGGTCGTGAAGTGCTGTTGGTGGATGACTCGAACGTGGCCCTGTCGCAACTGCGCGACACTCTGGGGCAGTTGGGCGTGAAGATGCACATCGCCAGCGATGGCTTGAAGGCGCTGAACATGCTCAAGGCCTGGGCCGATACGGGTGAAGTCATGACTGACAAGTTGCTGATGATTTTCACTGATGCGGAAATGCCGGAGATGGACGGCTATCGCCTGACCACCGAAATCCGCAACGACCCCCGTTTGCGCGGCCTTTATGTGGTCCTGCACACCTCGCTGTCGGGTAGCTTCAACGACTCGATGGTCAAGAAGGTCGGGTGCGACAACTTCCTCTCCAAATTCCAGCCCGACAAACTCGTCGACGTGGTGCGCCAGCGCCTGATGCTCGATACGGTATCTGCCTGAAACGGACACGTCAGGAGCCAGCGGTGCGGCGATCCGACTTGTCACTGGGCCTTTGATTCGGCGATCAAGCTCGTATAGGGTGGCTTTTTTTAGCCACCAGGGAGCTGGCCATGCGTCTGAGCGCGCTTTATCGTTTTCCGTTGAAATCCGGCAAGGGCGAGAGCCTGAATCAGATCAGCCTGGACAAGCTGGGGCTGGACGGCGACCGACGCTGGATGCTGGTGGACGAGGCCAGCGGGCGCTTTCTGACCCAGCGTGCGGTGGCGAAAATGAGTCAGCTGTCAGCCTTGTGGAATGCCGATGGCGGCTTGACCCTCAGTGCCCCGGGCCATTCACCGATCGATATTGCATTGCCTGACGGCGACGCAGAGCTGCGCGGCGTGACCATCTGGCGCGACACCTTGCGCGTCCCCGATGCCGGCGACGCGGCAGGTGCCTGGGTCAGCGAGTTCATCGGCAAGCCGACGCGTCTGGTGCAAGTGCCGCTTGATCGTGCACGGACCACCCAGGCCGGTTATGGCAAAGACGATGATCAGGTGGCTTTTGCCGACGGTTTTCCGTTGTTGCTGATTGGTCAGGCGTCGCTGGAAGACTTGTCGCAACGGGTCGGGCGGCCGCTGGAGATGTTGCGTTTTCGGCCCAATCTGGTGATCGAGGGCAGTGAGGCTTATGCCGAAGATGGCTGGAAGCGCATCCGCATCGGTGATGTCGAGTTCCGCGTGGTCAAGTCCTGCTCACGTTGCATTCTGACCACCATCGACCCGCAGACCGGCGAGCGCAGCGAAGATCGTGAGCCGCTGGCGACCTTGCAGAAGTACCGGGCCCAGGAAGACGGCGCGATGTTCGGGCAGAACCTGGTCAATGACGGTAACGGCCGGCTCGAAGTCGGCATGCCGGTGACGATCCTCGAATAGCTGCCCTGAATAAAAAAATGCCCGTGTCCTTGGACACGGGCATTTTTTTCGCAGTGAAAACCCAGGGGTTTAGCCGCGGTATTCGCACAGGTAAGCGGTGTCGACGGCCACTTTCAGCTGGAACTTGCTGTTGGCGGGCACGTTGAACTGGCTGCCGGCGGCGAAGGTTTCCCAGGTGTCGCTGTCAGGCAGTTTGACGGTCAGGGCGCCGGACACCACGTGCATGATTTCACGCTGGCTGGTGCCGAATTCGTATTCGCCCGGTGCCATGACGCCGATGGTCGCCGGACCTTCAGCGGTGCCAAAGGCGATCGACTTGACGGTGCCGTCGAAGTACTCGTTGACTTTAAACATGGGCGGTTCCTCGAAAAGGGCTAAAAAGGGCCGGCCAGTATGCACAAGGTGTCGATAGGCGTCACCTCCTGCACTCAAGGATTAACCGGGAAAACCAGCGGCAGCAGGCGCGCGGTATTGCGCGCATCCTCCAGCGCCCGATGCTGTTGGCCGTTGAACTGCAGGCCCGCCAGTTGCAGGGCGCCATTAAGCCCCAGTGGGCGCTCCAGCCGACAAACCTTGGCAAAGCGTTGCTTGAGGTTCATGTGCGGCACCCGGCTCAGGGCACTGTCGAGTTGCAGGCGCTGCCATTCCTGAAGCAGCTGTTTGCGGTCGTAATCGCCCCAACTGGCCCAGCCTTCCAGGCGCGAGTGATGCTGGCCGAGCCAGCGCTCGAACGAGGCCCAGACGTCGTTCAGGGGCTGGGCGGCATCGACATTGGCTTGGGTAATATGGGTCAGTTCCCGGCAAAACGGCGTCAGCAAGGGCCGACGCAACGGGCGCACGAAGCTCTGGAAGTGATCCAGTTCCCGGCCCTTGCGGTCCACGAGGGTGGCGCCGACTTCGATGATTTCCATTTCCGTTACTGGCCAGCCACCCTCATCGGTGGTGGCTTCCAGATCAATGACCAGCCAGTGAGGCATCGCAGGGTTCCTGGTATCCGCGTCCTGATAGGGCTTGAGCGTAGCCAAACCCGACGGATCCGCCTAGCGGCTTATTCGACCTCCAACAAAATCTGACGATTTTTCACCTGGTCGCCGACCCTGACCTGCAAGCGTTTGAGCACCCCGTCGATACCCGATTTGAGCGGGTGCTCCATTTTCATCGCTTCGAGCACTACCAAAAGCTGACCTTTGCTGACCGGGCTGCCTTCACTGACCAATACGTCGACGATCGCCCCGTCCATCGGCGCCTTGAGCGTGCCGGAACTGACACTGACTTGGCCGCTGACCTGCGCCTGGGTCCGATCGACCAGCCGCAGGCTGCCGGGGCGCGTGAACAACCAGAGTTGCCCGGCCTCGAGACGGTAGGCATGGCGTTGGCGGATGCCGTCGATTTGCAGGGTGGCCCAGCCTCCGTCGCATCCGATGATCTTCAGTTCGAGGGCTCGGGCGCCGACCTGAACCTGGAAGGGCTCGCCAGGTTCAGCGTTCAATTCCACCGGCCAATCCTGATCCTCCAGGCCAATCCGGTAGTGCAGCGGCACGCTGGCATTGTTGCGCCAACCGGCCAGGGGGGCGCGGTGAGCCTGAGCGGATGCCTGATAAAACAGCACCGCGGCGATGGCCAGTTCTTCGGCGCTCGGCACATGAGGATGCAGGCAGGGATGGTCGGCGAAGTACGTGGGGATGAACCCGGTACTGAACTCGCCACTGACGAACCGCGGGTGCTCCAGCAGGTTGGCGAGCAAGCGCTGATTGCTCTGCACCCCCAGCAGCACGCTGTCTTGCACCGCCCGCAGCAACTTGCGCCGGGCTTCTTCGCGGGTGGCACCGTGGGCGATGAGTTTGCCCAGCAACGGGTCATAGAACGGGCTGACAGACTGACCCTGGAGCAGGCCATGGTCGATCCGCACGCTGTTCTGCAACGCAGGCTCCCAGGCCGCGATTCGCCCGGTTTGCGGCACAAATTCCTGGGCCGGATCTTCGGCGTACAGGCGCACTTCCATGGCATGCCCGTTGAGCTGCACCTGTTCCTGCCGTAGCGGCAGCGGCTGTCCTTCGGCGACGTGTAACTGCCAGGCCACCAGGTCGAGGCCGGTGATCAATTCGGTCACCGGGTGTTCCACTTGCAGCCGAGTGTTCATCTCCAGGAAGTAGAACTGCCCGTGAGCATCCAGCAGGAACTCCACGGTGCCAGCGCCCACGTAATTCACCGCGCGCCCCGCCTTGAGCGCCGCTTCACCCATGGCCTGACGCAACTCGGCGGTCATCACCGGGCAGGGCGCTTCTTCGATGATTTTCTGGTGGCGGCGCTGAATCGAACAGTCGCGCTCGCCGAGGTAGATCAGGTTGCCGTGCTGGTCACCGAACACCTGAACCTCGACGTGACGCGGATCGATCAGGGCTTGTTCGAGGATCAGTTCGTTGCTGCCAAACCCGTGCAGCGCTTCAGAGCGAGCGGTGCGGATCTGCCCCGGCAACTCGACGGCGCTACGCACCAGGCGCATCCCACGACCACCACCGCCGGCGCTGGCCTTGATCATCAGCGGGTAGCCGATGCGTTCGGCTTCGCGGCTCAGGGTGGCAGAGTCCTGTTCGCTGCCCTGATAGCCTTTAATGCAGGGCACGCCTGCTTTGATCATGGCGAGTTTCGCCAGCCGTTTACTGCCCATCAGCTCGATGGCTTCGGGGCTGGGGCCGATGAACGTGATGCCGGCCTGTTGGCAGGCGAGGGCGAATTTGGCGTTTTCCGAGAGGAAACCGTAACCGGGGTGGATCGCATCGGCACCGGTGCGCCGGGCGGCGTCGATGATGGCCGGGATGTTCAGATAAGACTGCTGCACCGGGGCCGGGCCGATGTTCACGGCTTCGTCGGCCATCTGCACATGCAGCGCTTCGGCGTCGGCATCGCTGAACACCGCGACCGTGCGGTAGCCCAGGTTTTGCGCGGTGCGCTGGATGCGGCAGGCGATTTCACCGCGGTTGGCGATCAGGATTTTTTTGAGGGCGGGCATCGGTTATTCCCTTGGTTTTTGCGGTGAATGTAAGGGCCTCTTCGCGGGCAAGCCTCGCTCCTACAGGTTTTGTGTCGTGCCCAAATCACGCGGCCATCGCTGAATCTGTAGGAGCGAGGCTTGCCCGCGAAGCTCTTAAACGGCCCACCCCGGTTTACGCTTCTGCACAAAAGCCATCGTCCCCTCGACCCCTTCAGCTCCGATCACCGCTTCGCTGAACCACTCGGCCGCCTGATCCAGCAACGCTCCCGATGGCTGTCCGGCGCTCGCCAGCAACAGTTTTTTGGTCGCCGCATTCGCCCCGGGCGCGCAACACAGCACATGGGCCAGCACCTCATCGAGGCGCTCGGCCAAAGCTTGCGCGTCATGCTCGACAAAATGCACCAGCCCCATCCGCCGCGCCTGGGTGCCATCGAAGCGTGCGGCGGTCAGGGCCAGTCGACGGGCCTGGGTCAGACCGATGCGCTGTACCACGAACGGCGCGATCTGCGCCGGCAGCAGGCCGAGGCTGGTTTCCGGTAGGCCGAACTGCGCTTGATGATCGGCCATCGCGATATCACTCACGCACGCCAGGCCGAAACCCCCGCCAAGCACCGCGCCTTGCAGCACGCTGATCACTACTTGCGGCGCGTTTTGGGTTTCTTCCAGCAAGGTACCGAACGCGCGATTCAATTCGCGGTAGGCGGTCGCACCTTGAGCACGGGCGTTGGCCATGTCCTTGATGTCGGCGCCGGCACAAAAATGCCCGCCGGCACCGCCGATCACCAGCGCGCGAATCTGCCGGTCATCGCGCACCGCCACCAGCACCGCCCGCAGTTCGGCGACCATCTGCAAGTTCATGGCATTGCGACTGTCGGGGCGATTGAGGGTGATGTGCAGGACGCCGTTGTGCCGTTCGAGCAACAGGGTCTGGCAAACGGGAAGGGTGCTCATTTGTTTTTCCCCGGCAGGATGCCCATGAGTTTGCAGATGATCCCCAGCATGATTTCGTCGGCACCGCCGCCGATCGACACCAGGCGCACATCGCGGTAAGCCCTGGCCACCGGGTTGTCCCACATGAAACCCATGCCGCCCCAATATTGCAGGCAACTGTCGCTGACTTCCCGGCCCAGTCGCCCGGCCTTGAGTTTGGCCATGGACGCCAGGCGGGTGACGTCCTGGCCGTTGATGTATTGCTCGGTGGCCTGGTAGACCAGCGCCCGCAGGCATTCGATTTCGGTTTGCAGTTCGGCCAGGCGAAAGTGGATGACCTGGTTGTCGATCAGCGCATTGCCGAAGGTTTTACGCTCCTTGCAGTATTCGATGGTGCTGTCGACGCAGTACTCCAGGCCTTTGATCATGTTCGCCGCGCCGAATAGCCGTTCTTCCTGGAACTGCAGCATCTGCATCATGAACCCGGCGCCTTCGTGGCCGATGCGGTTGCGTTGCGGCACGCGCACGTTGTCGAAAAACACCTGGGCGGTTTCCGAACTGCGCATGCCGAGCTTGTCCAGGTGCGAGCTGAGGCTGATCCCGGGGCTGTTCATCGGCACCATGATCAGCGACTTGTTGATGTGCGGCTTGTCGTCCGAGGTGTTGGCCAGCAGGCAGATGAAGTCGGCGCTCGGCGAGTTGGTGATCCACATTTTGCTGCCGTTGATCACGTAGTCGTCGCCGTCCTTGCGGGCGGTAGTTTTCAACCCGGCGACGTCGGAGCCGGCGCCGACTTCGGAAACACCGATGCAGCCGACCTGTTCGCCGGTGATCGCCGGCCGCAGGAATTCTTCGCGCAGTTCATCGGAGCCGAATCGCGCCAGGGCCGGGGTGCACATGTCGGTCTGCACGCCGATGGACATCGGAATGCCGCCGCAATGAATGGTGCCGAACTCTTCGGCCGCCACAATCGAATAGCTGTAATCGAGGCCCATGCCGCCGAATTTTTCCGGCTTGGAAATCCCCAGCAGACCGAGCTCGCCGGCCTTGCGGAAGATGTCATGGATCGGAAAACGCCCGGCCTTTTCCCATTCCTCGACGTGAGGATTGATCTCGTGATCGACGAACTGGCGGACGGTGCGGCGCAGTGCTTCGTGTTCCTGGGTGAAGATCATTTTTATTGTTCTCCTTTCATCCTCGATCGTTCCCACGCTCTGCGTGGGAACGCCTCAATGGACGCTCTGCGTCCGCCGTTGGGACGCGGAGCGTCCCGGGCTGCATTCCCACGCGGAGCGTGGGAACGATCAAAACCTCGCGATACCAAAACTGTTGGCTTGCAGCGGCCGCACTTGTGCCTCATGACAGATATCCAGCAGGTAGCCGAGCAAGGTGCGGGTATCCCGTGGA
The DNA here is from genome assembly GCF_017114915.1 of Pseudomonas frederiksbergensis. Classification (GTDB taxonomy): domain Bacteria; phylum Pseudomonadota; class Gammaproteobacteria; order Pseudomonadales; family Pseudomonadaceae; genus Aquipseudomonas; species Aquipseudomonas frederiksbergensis_I. The sequence goes on along the minus strand of NZ_JAAUOE010000011.1, from coordinate 43,786 downwards.
TCGATCAGCCCGTCGTCCCACAGGTTGGCGCTGCCGTACAGCGCGGTGGACTGGCTGTCGAGTTTCTGTGCGGTGACCTGCTCCAGCGTGTCGAGCATGTTCGGATCGGGCACTACCCCATCCTTGAGCTGTTTGGCTTCGGTGACGATCCGCAGCACTTTGCCGGCCTGGGCGCCGCCCATTACGGCGGTGCGGCTGTTGGGCCAGGCGAAGATGAAACGCGGGTCGAGGCCGCGACCGCACATTGCGTAGTTGCCGGCGCCGTAGGAACCGCCGACGACGATCGTCAGTTTGGGCACTCGGGCATTGGCCACCGCCTGAATCATTTTCGCGCCGTGCTTGATCACACCTTGCTGTTCCGACTCGGTGCCGACCATGAAACCGGTGGTGTTGTGGAAAAACAGCAGGGGCGTCTGGCTCTGGTCGCAGAGCTGAATGAATTGCGCGGCTTTGCTCGCACCTTTGGGCGTGATCGGGCCGTTGTTGCCGATAAACCCGCAGGTTCGACCCTGAATCTGTAAATGCCCGCACACCGTCTGCTGATCGAACTCGCCCTTGAATTCGAGGAAGTTTGATGCGTCGGCAATCCGCGCGATGATTTCACGCACGTCGTAAGGCTTTTTCGGGTCCTCCGGGATCAGCCCCAGCAGTTCGTCGATGGGGTAGAGCGGTTCTTCCCACCGGCGCTCCGGTAACCATGGCAGCTGATCGTTCCACGGCAACAGGCTCATGATCTCGCGCACCTGGCGCACGCCATCGGCGTCGTTTTCGGCCAGGTATTCAGCGGTGCCGGCGGTTTGCGCGTGCATCTGGGCGCCGCCCAATTCTTCATCGGTAGCGACTTCGCCGGTGGCGGCCTTGAGCAGTGGGGGACCGGCCAGAAACAACTTGGCCTTGCCGCGCACCACCACCACGTAATCCGACAACCCCGGCTGATACGCGCCGCCCGCCGTGGCCGAGCCATGGACCACGGTGATTTGCGGCAGACCCATGGCCGACATCCGCGCCTGATTGGCAAAACTGCGCGCGCCTTCGACGAAAATCTGCGCCGCATAATTGAGGTTGGCGCCACCGCTTTCGGCGAGGGTGATCACCGGCAGTTTGTTTTCCATGGCGATCTGTTGCAGGCGCAGGGATTTTTTCAGGCCGCTGGGGGAAATGGTCCCGCCCTTGATCGCGCTGTTGTTCGCCACCACCAATACCCGTACGCCAGACACATAACCGATCCCGGCGATCAAACCGCCACCGGCCGCGCTGCCGTCCTTGTCGTCGTGCAGCTTGTAGCCGGCCAGGCTCGCCAGTTCGAGGAACGGCGCGCCGGGGTCGAGCAGCAAGTTGAGACGCTCCCGGGGCAACAGTTGCCCACGCTTGTCGAACCTGGGTTTGGCTTGGGTGGCTTTGCTCAACAGGTTCTGTTCGAGCTGGCGGATTTGCTCGATGCCGACCAGCATGGCCGCGCGGTTGCGGGCGAACGGTTCGCTGAACGGGTCGACTTGGGACTGGATGACCGGCATGGGTTATTCCTTGTCCTTGAGCTCGTCTGGTTTAGAGGCTTCGGGTCGAAGTACCTCGGGTAAATAGGCGCGATGAAAGCCGTTGTACGAGTGACGGTTCTGCGCCTTGTGCATCGGCCAGGCCCGCCCCAGCAGGACCAGCGCGCCGAGGGCCGCGAGCTCGTGAGCGGTGCAACGACCGATGCCGCTGCCGCCGCCGGTGACGATGATGGTTTGGCCAGCGAACAGGTCGGGTTTGTAAATCGAGTCATAAGCCATGGCGACGGTCCTCTAGGTGACCTGATCGGCGATGCGCTGGGGCACCGGGATCTGGATGTCCAGCAGTTGTTGGGCGAATGCCTTGCCTTGCGGATCGATCCGCAGGCTGGCCACGCCACCGCCGCCGAGTGCGTTTTCCAAAAGAAAATTAAAGCTCTGAGTGCCGGGTAAATACCAGCGTTCGACACGTCCGTGGATCGGGTCGAGGACATGGCTCATCCAGTCGACCATCACCTCGGGCGTCAGCGCTTCGGCGATCCATGGCAAATAATCGGGGTGGCGGGCCATGACGCCGATGTTGCTGTGATTCCCCTTGTCGCCGGAGCGCGCCACGGCGAGTTTGATCAGGGCCACGCTGGCGTCGGCACGTTCCGTGGTTTTGGGCGGATCGAACGGCAGCGGCAAGTCAGCCGGGTCGAGCGCATCGAGGGTAGGCAGGGTGCACGGGTGGTGCTCACCGGCGAGGTCGATTGCCAGGTGGCAGGCGGTTTTGTCGATCAGGAACGAAAACAGCCGGATCACCGGGTACACCGTCGGCCGCCCACCGACGATGCCGGTCAACCCCGGCGCCATGCCGGTGGCGGCCTGGGCGATTTCCCGGGAGAACAGGATCAAGGCTTGTTTGCTCGGGTGGCGCACGGCGAGTTTGATCACCACCTCGCGACTGTCCTGGCGCTGGCCATGGGGGCCATAAGTGGCCTCGCTGCCGAGCAGTTCGATGTTTACTTCGCTATAAGGCGCCCAACCGCGCAGGCTGAACATTTCCGAGGTCTTGTTGATGATCGCCTGGCTGACCCGTTGGGCCTTGGCCACGGCATCGACCCCGGCGATCAGGCAACTGGCGGTGCAGCGGAAACCGTCCGGATACGTGGCGCTGACCTTGTACTGAGCGGTCGGCGGCAAGCCTTTTGCGCCATGCACCTGAACCGCGTTTTTGCCTTGTTGCACGAGTTTGACCTGACTGAAATCGCACACCACGTCGGGCAGCAAATAGGCCTGCGGGTCGCCGATCTCATAGAGCATCTGCTCGCCAACCGTCAGTGGTGTGACCAGACCGCCGGAGCCGTCGGGTTTGCTGACGATGAACTGGCTGTCGGCGCTGACTTCGACGATCGGAAAACCGATGTGTTCGTAGTCGGGCACGTCCTGCCAATCGGTGAAATTGCCGCCGGTGCACTGGGCGCCGCATTCGATCAGGTGCCCGGCCAACGCGGCCTGGGCGAGTTTGTCGTAGTCGTGCCACGACCAGCCGAACTCATGCACCAGCGCGGCGCTGACCACGGCGCTGTCGACCACGCGCCCGGTAATGACGATGTCGGCGCCCAGGCGCAGGGCTTCGACGATGCCCGGTGCGCCGAGGTAGGCGTTGGTCGACACGCACATCGGCGGCAGGGGCGCGCCACTGAACATCTCATGCAGGCCAAGGCTGCTCAGGTGTTCGAACCGGGGTTGCAGGTCGTCGCCCGACAGCACGGCGATCTTCAGCGCCACTCCGGCCTTGTCGCAGGCCGCTTGCAAGGCAGCGGCGCACGCCTGTGGATTGACCCCGCCGGCATTGCTGATCACCCGGATCTGTTGTTGCGCGAGCTGGTTGAGAAGGGGGCTGAGGATTTCGATGAAGTCGCTGGCGTAGCCGGTGGCGGGATCATTCATCCGCGCCCCGGCCATGATCGACATCGTGATTTCGGCTAGATAATCGAACACCAGATAATCCAGCCGCCCGCCTTCCACCAGTTGCGCGGCGGCGGTCGAGGTGTCGCCCCAGAATGCGCTGGCGCAACCGATGCGGATTGTTTTGGGCGCCGCCAATTCCATAACCACCTCCGACAGAAGTGCTTCGAGACTACCAAGCAAGCGCTTGGTTTGTAAACGCCTAAACTATCTTCTGCCCAAGCGCTTGCTTGGTCGCTCCCGCCAGCTTAAATTGCCCGCGCAACCCCGCTGTTTTAGCGGGCAGCGGCGCAACTGATTGATCGACTGTAGGAGATAACGGGTGGACGAGCAAAAAGCCCTGAGGGTAATGCGCGAATTGGTCGACAGCGGCCAATTGACCGACCCGGACAGCGCCCGCGGCAAACTGCTGCAAGTGGCTGCTCACCTGTTTCGTAATAAAGGTTATGAACGGACCACCGTGCGCGATCTGGCCAGTGCGGTGGGTATTCAGTCAGGCAGCATCTTTCATCACTTCAAAAGCAAGGACGAGATCCTGCGGGCCGTGATGGAGGAGACCATTCGCTACAACACCGCGTTGATGCGCGCAGCGCTGGCCGAGGCTGGCAGCGTGCGCGAGCGGGTGCTGGCGCTGATTCGCTGCGAGTTGCAGTCGATCATGGGCGGCAGCGGCGAGGCCATGGCGGTGCTGGTGTATGAGTGGCGTTCGCTGTCTGAAGAAGGCCAGGCGCAGGTGCTGGCGCTGCGCGATATCTATGAAGACATCTGGCTGCAGGTGCTGGGTGAAGCCAAGGACGCCGGTTTTATTCGTGGCGATCTGTTCATCACCCGCCGTTTCCTGACGGGTGCGTTGTCCTGGACCACCACCTGGTTTCGTGCCGATGGCAGCATGAGCCTTGATCAATTGGCCGAGCAAGCGCTGATTCTGGTACTTGAGGAACGGCAGTGAGCCGTCTATCTCGGCAAAAACTGGCTAAGTCGGCGAAACCGCCTAGCTTGAATGCATTGATGAGTATTTTTTTTCGGGGGAGTGGCTGTGTTGATGTCTTCGCCAATTCGAATGGCGTCGCGGCTTTTGCTGGCGGCGCTTGCAGTGTGCTGGGTATTGCCGTCTCAGGCTGCACAAATGGTGCGGGTCGGTGCTGCGCATTTTCCTCCCTATACCGTACGCCCGGAATCCGGTGCCGACACCGGTCTGCTGCCGCAGCTGGTGGAAGCGCTGAATCAGTTGCAAACCGATTATCAGTTTGTACTGGTGCCCACCTCGATTCCCAGGCGTTTCAACGACTTCAAGGAAGGCCGGGTCGATATGGCGATTTTCGAGAACCCGGACTGGGGCTGGAAGGACATCCCGCATAGCCTCGTCGACATGGGCCTGGAAGATGCAGAAATCTTTGTCGCGCAGAAGAAACCCGATCGCGACGAGAGTTACTTCAAGGACCTGACGGGCAAGCGCCTGGCCCTGTACAGCGGCTATCACTACGAGTTTGCCAATTTCAATGCCGATCCCAAGTATCTGGCCGACACCTACAAGGCCACGTTGACCTATTCCCACGACAGCAACCTGTTGATGGTACTGCGTGGACGAGCGGACATTGCCTTGGTGACACGTTCCTACCTGAGCGATTACCTGCTGCGCAACGAGAAGGTCGGCGAGCAGTTGTTGGTGTCCCAACGCATCGATCAGGTCTATCACCATTACGCGCTGATTCGCCCGCAAGCGTCAATTACGGGCGAAGCATTCGGCAAGTTGCTGCAAGGCCTGCGAAACAACGGCCAGATGCTGAAGATTTTCGATCCCTACAAGATTGCCCTGGTGCCCGTGGGTAAAGACTGAAGCGTGCCATGGGTCACGCATTGGGCGACGGCGCTTAAATTTTCTGCCCCGGCTCACGTCACATCGTTGAACTGTCGACGATTACCGTGAGCCCGACCCATGTCCATTCTGAATGACCTGACCGCCCTGGCCTTGCCATCAGGCAACCATCTTGTAGCCGATGAAACCGCAGGCCGCCTGAGCCTGAGCCTGGAAAGGCAGCCGCTGATCGAACTGCGGATAACCCGCGAGCCCGAGTTGCATCTGCGGCTGGAGGAGCGTTTCGGCCGTCCTGACGGTCAAGCGTTCTGGGCGGCTTGTTATTGGCTGTTTGCCCGTGATGCGGCTTGTCAGCGGCTAACCTGGCACCTCGATGATGAGCCCACCGAAGCCTTGTTCAGCGGGTTGCTGATCGCGACCGACATCAGCGGTCAGTATCGCTGTGAACGCACGCTGTTCTGGCAATTGCCTCAGCCCTGGCTGGGTGAATCACTGACCGGCAGTTATCCGCAGCAAATGGTCATCAGCGATGGCAAGCGCCATCCATTACGTCCGGTGAAACCCCGTGGTGAGGTCTATCGACGCTTCGATGCGCGGCTGGGGGCGTGGGTGTCCCTGCGCACGGTAGAAATCGGGCACGACCTGGCGCGTTTCAACCGCTGGCAGAACAGTCCGCGGGTGGCGAGTTTCTGGCAGGAGGAGGGCAGTCTCCAGAAGCATCGCGAGTACCTGAGCAAGCTCGAAGCCGACCCGCACACCTTGACGCTGATCGGTTGCTTCGATGATCAGCCGTTTGCCTACTTCGAAGCCTACTGGGCCAAGGAAGATCGCATTGCGCCGTTCTATGGCGCCGGGGATTACGACCGGGGCATTCACATGTTGGTGGGTGAAGAAGATCACCGCGGCCCGCACAAGGTGGCCAGTTGGTTATCGGCGTTGGTGCATTACCTGTTTCTCGATGATCCGCGCACTCAACGGGTGGTCGCCGAGCCTCGCGCCGACAACGCAAAGATGATCGGGCATCTGCACAATCAGTGTTTTCACTGCGAAAAAGAGTTCGACTTCCCGCACAAGCGCGCGGCGCTGATGGTGCTGGGGCGTGAGCGGTTTTTTGATCGGTGTTCGTTGGCTTGATGCGTAAGGCTCAAGGGCTGTGGCGGTCTTGAGTCAGTCTTCGCGGGCAAGCCTCGCTCCTACAGGATTGTGTCGATTACATTATTTGTGAACGACACAATCCTGTAGGAGCGAGGCTTGCCCGCGAAGCTTTTAACGGCGTGCGAACGTATCCGCACGATTACCCGACACCTTGCGGCAATGCACCAGCGCATCACGAATCATGAAGTTCACCAGGGTTGGCGAGACGCCGAGTTCCTTGGCGATGTCTTTTTGCGGCACCCCGTGCAGACGGTACATCTCGAAGGCGTAACGGGTGCGGCTGGGCAGCTCCGTCAGTGCGTCGGCAATGTTTTCCAGGGTCGAGAAATTCATATGCGAGGTTTCCGGCGAAGCGCCCTGAATCACCACGTTCAGACCTTCCTCTTCCGGGCCCGAATACTTCTGCTCCAGCGCCTGCTTGCGGTAGTGATCGATCGCCAGGTTGCGCACGATCTGGAACAGGTAGCTGAGCTGCGCCTTGATTGACGAGGTGATCTGCGGTGCCGATTGCAGCCGGAAGAACGCATCTTGCACCACATCTTCGGCGCGGGATCGGCAGCCGGTGATGCGGGCGGCAATCTTGACCAGAATCAGTCGGTTGTCGACGAAGGCCTGAAGTAGCGGTGAATCGCACCTGCTTGTGGATACTTGTTCCGTCATTGGAAATCACCTTGCTGCAAATAGGGGCGTGGGGCGACATGAACATCGGAGCCGTCCTACATATCGAGCGACAAATTAGTTTGAATGATAATGATTGTCAATTGAGAAAGAGAATTAGTGCACTCAATGAAGTGCAGAGTGAGAGCCGCGACATGCTGACTCACTTACCGACCGCAAACCTGCTGGCGCTCAAGCCTGGCGACTAATTATTTGAAGACCCCATCCGTTCTCATTGGTGAATGGCTGCGGGCGCTCGCCCCGGCCTAAACCGCATCCCCAATGCCTTGCGCGGTCGGCGAAGACCGCGCCCTGCATGCCTGTAAACGGGCGTGACGTACGAAAACCGATTCCACTTGCAAGCCGAATTCAGGCAGGAAACCTCATGACCGACGCGTTCGAACTCCCCAGCACACTGGTCCAAGCCCTCCAGCGCCGTGCGGCCCTGATGCCGGATCGGGTGGCCTTGCGTTTTCTCGCCGAAACCCAGGATCAGGCTGTGGTGCTCAGTTATCGTGAGCTGGACCAGCGGGCGCGAACCATTGCCGGCGCATTGCAGGCCCAGGCGTCGTTCGGCGATCGCGCAGTGCTGCTGTTTCCCAGCGGCCCGGATTACGTCGCGGCGTTCTTTGGTTGCCTGTACGCAGGCGTGATCGCGGTGCCGGCCTATCCGCCGGAGTCGAACCGTCGTCATCACCAGGAACGCCTGTTGTCGATCATTGGCGATGCCGAGCCACGCTTGCTGTTGACCAGCGCCGACCTGCGCGACGCGTTGCTGCAAATCAATGAGGCGCCGCCGCTGTTGTGTGTCGACACCCTCGACAGCGCACTGGCCGAACGCTGGGTCGCGCCGCACCTGCACGGCGAACACATCGCCTTCTTGCAATACACCTCCGGTTCCACCGCGTTGCCTAAAGGCGTGCAAGTCAGCCACGGCAACCTGGTGGCCAATGAACTGTTGATTCGTCGTGGCTTTGGCATCGACCTCAATCCTGACGACGTGATCGTCAGCTGGCTGCCGCTGTACCACGACATGGGCCTGATCGGCGGCCTGCTGCAGCCGATTTTCAGTGGTGTGCCGTGTGTGTTGATGTCGCCGGCGTACTTTCTCGGCCGGCCCTTACGCTGGCTGGAAGCGATCAACGAATACGGCGGCACCATCAGCGGCGGGCCGGACTTTGCCTATCGATTGTGCAGCGAACGGGTCAGCGAATCGGCGCTGGAGCGCCTCGACCTGAGTGGCTGGCGCGTGGCGTATTCCGGTTCCGAACCGATTCGCCTCGACACACTGGAGCGTTTCGCCGAGAAGTTCGCGGCCTGTGGTTTTACCTCGGACAGCTTCATGGCTTCTTACGGCCTGGCGGAAGCCACGCTGTTCGTGGCCGGCAGCCCGCGCGGTCAAGGCATCCCGGCATTGCGCGTGGATGATCAGGCTCTGGCGCAACACCGTGCCGAGCCGGGCGATGGCAGCCCAATCATGAGTTGCGGCATCAACCAGCCGGATCATGCGGTGCTGATTGTCGATTCGGTATCGCTCGAAGAACTCGCCGACAACGCAGTCGGTGAAGTCTGGGCCGCCGGGCCGAGCATCGCCCATGGTTACTGGCGCAACCCCGAGGCCACGGCCAAGACGTTCGTCCAGCACGCTGGCCGTACCTGGCTGCGCACCGGTGACCTGGGCTTTATGCGTGACGGTGAGCTGTTCATCACCGGACGCCTGAAAGACATGCTGATCGTGCGCGGGCACAACCTCTATCCGCAGGACATCGAGCAGACCATCGAGCGGGAAGTGGAGGTAGTGCGTAAAGGTCGCGTGGCCGCGTTCGCGGTCAACCTCGAGGGTCAGGAAGGCATCGGTATCGCCGCGGAAATCAGCCGCAGCGTGCAGAAAATCCTGCCGCCCGAGGCGCTGATCAAAGCCATCCGCCAGGCGGTGGCCGAGGCCTATCAGGAGGCGCCGAGCGTGGTGGTGCTGCTCAATCCGGGGGCGCTGCCCAAGACCTCCAGCGGCAAGTTGCAACGCTCGGCGTGCCGTAATCGCCTGGCCGATGGCAGCCTCGACAGCTACGCGGTTTTCCCATCGGCAGCGAGCGAAAGTGAAGGCAGCACCGAGTCGGGCTCAGAGCTGCAAACCCTGATCGGCCAGATCTGGTGTGAGCAATTGCAGGTCAAGCAGGTCAACGCCGACGATCACTTCTTCCTGCTCGGCGGCAACTCCATCGCCGCCACTCAAGTGGTCGCACGCCTGCGTGAAGCGTTGGGGCTGGAACTGAATCTGCGCCTGTTGTTCGAAGCGCCAACCCTCGGCGCGTTCGCCGCCGCAGTCGCCCGACAACAACAGGACGGTGGCCTGGCCCAAGGTGCGATCACCACGCTGTCGCGCAGTGAAGCCATGCCGCAAACCCTGGCGCAAAACCGTTTGTGGATCACCTGGCAACTCGACCCGCAGAGCAGCGCCTACAACATTCCCGGTGCCTTGCGCCTGCGTGGCGAACTGGACGAAGACGCCTTGCGCGCCAGTTTCCTGCAATTGATCGAGCGTCACGAATCCCTGCGCACACGGTTTTTCGAGCGCGACGGTGTGGCCCTGCAACAGGTCATGGCTGCCGGTGAGTTCAACCTGCAAGTGATCGACATCAGCGACATGCCAGCCGCCGAGCGTGAAGCTCGCGCGCAGCAAATCCGTGAGGACGAAGCCCGCACATTGTTCGATCTGCAAAAAGGCCCGTTGCTGTGGGTGACCCTGGTGCGCCTCGACGACGAGGACCATCAACTGCTGGTGACGATGCACCACATCATCGCTGACGGCTGGTCGCTGAACGTATTGATCGACGAGTTCTCACGGCTGTACGCGGCCGCTTCTCAGGGCCAGACCGCCAGCCTCCCGGCCTTGCCGACCCAATACGCCGACTACGGCAGCTGGCAGCGCCAATGGCTGGCGCAAGGGGAGGGCGAGCGTCAACTCGCGTACTGGAAAGAGCAGTTGGGTGATGAGCATCCGATCCTGAGCCTGGCCACCGACCATCCGCGTTCGGCACAACACATTCATAGCGCCGCCCGCCACACGCGGCGTTTGGACGCGAGCCTGAGCAACGCCATTCGCCAGACCGCCCAGGCCCATGAGTCGACGCCGTTCATGCTGTTGCTCGCTGCCTTCCAGAGCCTGTTGCATCGCTACAGCGGCCAGCGCGACATTCGCATCGGCGTGCCGAATGCCAACCGTCCACGCTTGGAAACCCAGGGGTTGATCGGCTTCTTTATCAACACTCAGGTGCTGCGCGCCGAGGTGGATTCGCGACTGCCGTTCATTGAGTTGTTGGCGCAAACCCGGCAAGCCGCATTGGGCGCGCAAGCGCATCAGGACCTGCCGTTCGAACAACTGCTCGAAGCTTTCCCGCAGGCCCGCGAACAAGGCTTGTTCCAGGTCATGTTCAACCATCAGCAACGGGATCTCAGCGCCCTGCGTCGTCTGCCGGGGCTGCTCGCCGAAGAGCTGCCGTGGCACAGCCGTGAAGCCAAGTTCGACCTGCAACTGCACAGCGAAGAAGACCGCAACGGACGCTTGAGCCTGTCGTTTGACTACGCCAGCGAACTGTTCGATGCGCCGACCATCGAGCGTCTGGCCGAGCATTTCAGCAACCTGCTGCGAGCCGTCTGTGAGCGCCCGCAACAAGCGATCGGCGACCTGCAACTGCTGACCGCCGCCGAACACGCTCAGCTAAATGGCTGGAGTGTTGCTCCGTGCAACCCGGCGCAACAGTGGCTGCCGGAGCTGCTCAACGAACAAGCACGCCAGACCCCGGAGCGCACCGCGCTGCTGTGGGACGGCGGCAGCGTGGACTTCGCCGAACTGCACGCCCAGGCCAACCGTCTGGCGCATTACCTGCGTGACAAAGGCGTCGGCCCGGACGTGTGCGTGGCGATTGCTGCCGAACGTTCGCCACAGTTGCTGATCGGCTTGCTGGCGATCATCAAGGCCGGCGGCGCTTATGTGCCGCTGGACCCGGATTACCCGGCCGAGCGCCTGGCCTACATGCTCAGCGACAGTGGCGTCGAGTTGCTGCTGACCCAAACCGAATTGCTCGACCGCTTGCCGGTTACCGACGGCGTCAGCGTGATTGCCATGGACGCCCTGCATCTGGAGAACTGGCCAAGCCATGCCCCGGGTTTGCACCTGCACGGCGACAACCTCGCCTACGTGATTTACACCTCCGGTTCCACTGGCCAGCCCAAAGGCGTTGGCAACACCCATGCCGCATTGGCCGAACGTCTGCAATGGATGCAGAACACTTATCGCCTGAATGAAACCGATGTACTGATGCAAAAAGCGCCGATCAGTTTCGACGTGTCGGTATGGGAATGCTTCTGGCCGTTGATCACCGGGTGCCGCCTGCTGATCGCCGGCCCCGGTGAACATCGCGATCCGCACCGCATCGCGCGACTGGTTCAACAGTACAGCGTGACTACGCTGCACTTCGTGCCGCCGCTGCTTTCATTGTTCATCGACGAACCGCTCAGCGCCGAATGCACCAGCCTGCGCCGGCTGTTTTCCGGCGGCGAAGCCTTGCCCGCCGAACTGCGCAACCGCGTGCTGGCGCAACTGCCGGCGGTGCAACTGCACAACCGCTACGGCCCGACCGAAACCGCGATCAACGTCACTCACTGGCGTTGCACAACGGCTGATGGCGAGCGCTCGCCGATTGGCCGGCCATTGGGCAACGTGCTGTGCCGCGTGCTCGACAGTGACCTCAATCCGGTGCCGGCCGGTGTGCCGGGTGAACTATGCATCAGCGGTATCGGTTTGGCCCGAGGTTACCTCGGTCGTCCAGGTTTGACCGCGGAACGCTTTGTGGTCGATCCGCTGGGCGAGCAAGGCGCACGTCTGTATCGCACCGGCGACCGTGCCCGCTGGACCGCCGACGGCGTGATCGAATACCTCGGTCGTCTCGATCAGCAAGTCAAACTGCGCGGTTTTCGTGTCGAGCCGGAAGAAATCGAAGCGCGTTTGTTGGCGCAGCCCGGAGTCGCCCAAGCGGTGGTACTGGTGCGGGAAACGGCGGCGGGCGAGCAGTTGATCGGCTACTACACCGCCACCGATTCCACTGAAGACGTCGGCGCTCAAATCGCACGCCTGAAAGCAGCACTGGCCGCCGAACTGCCGGAATACATGGTTCCGGTGCAACTCATGCGACTGGACGAAATGCCCCTGAGCCCGAGCGGAAAACTTGACCGTCGCGCCTTGCCGGAACCTCAGTGGCAAGTCCGTGAGCACGTCGAACCTGTCACTGTCCTTGAGCAACAAATCACCGGCATCTGGCGTGAAGTGCTGGGCCAAACACAGATCGGCCTGCGCGATGATTTCTTCGCCCTCGGCGGCCACTCGCTGTTGGCCACGCAAATCATCTCCCGCACCCGCCAGGCCTGCGACGTCGAGTTGCCGCTAAGGGCGCTGTTCGAAAACTCCGAGCTGGGCGCATTCGCCGAGCAGGTTCGAGTGATCCAGGCCAGCGGCATAACCAACATGCAGCCACCGATCGAGAAGGTCGACCGCAGCCAACCGGTGCCCTTGTCCTATTCCCAGCAACGCATGTGGTTCCTCTGGCAATTGGAACCGGACAGCCCGGCCTACAACGTCGGCGGCATGGCGCGGTTGCGCGGCGTGCTGGATGTCGGGCGTTTCGAAGCGGCGCTGCAAGCGCTGATCATGCGTCACGAAACCCTGCGCACGACGTTCCCGAGTGTCGACGGCGTGGCCCGGCAACAGGTGCATCCGGACACCGGCCTGCGCATGGACTGGAAGGATTTTTCCGCGCTGGCGTTCGACACCCGTGAACAACGAGTACAGCAACTGGCCGACGACGAGGCCCATAAGCCTTTCGATCTGGAAACCGGGCCGCTGCTGCGTGCTTGCCTGGTCAAGACCGCCGAGCAGGAGCATTACTTCGTCCTGACCCTGCACCACATCGTCACCGAAGGCTGGGCGATGGACATCTTCGCCCGAGAACTGAGCGCGCTCTACGAAGCGTTCGTCGATGATCGAGATTCTCCGCTGCCACCGCTGCCGGTGCAGTACCTGGATTACAGCGTGTGGCAGCGTCAGTGGCTGGAGTCCGGCGAACGTCAGCGCCAGCTCGATTACTGGACCGCGCAACTGGGCCGCGAACACCCGCTGCTGGAATTGCCGGCTGATCGTCCGCGTCCGCCGGTGCAAAGCCATCAGGGCGAACTGTTCCGCTTCGACCTCAGCGATGACCTCGCGGCACGGGTTCGTGCCTTCAACGCAGACAACGGCCTGACCCTGTTCATGACCATGACCGCCGCTCTGGCCGTGCTGCTTTACCGCTACAGCGGCCAGACCGACCTGCGCATCGGCGCGCCGGTGGCCAACCGCATTCGCCCGGAAAGCGAAGGGTTGATCGGCGCGTTCCTCAACACTCAAGTGCTGCGTTGCCAGCTCGACGGGCAGATGTCCGTCGGCGAGTTGTTCGAGCAGGTTCGCCACACCGTGATCGAAGGCCAGTCCCATCAGGACCTGCCGTTCGATCATTTGGTGGAAGCCTTGCAGCCGCCCCGCAGTGCTGCGTACAACCCGCTGTTCCAGGTAATGTGCAACGTGCAGCGCTGGGAGTTCCAGCAGAGCCGCACCCTGGCCGGGATGACCGTCGAGTACTTGGCCAACGATGCGCGAGCGACCAAGTTCGACCTCAATCTGGAAGTCACCGACCTCGACCATCGCCTGGGTTGCTGCCTGACCTACAGCACCGATTTGTTCGACGAACCACGTATCGCGCGCATGGCCGGGCACTGGCGCAATCTGCTGGAAGCGTTGCTGGCCGATCCGCAACAGCGCTTGAGCGAGCTGCCATTGCTCGACGCCACTGAACAGCAAAACCTGCTTGACAGCCTCGGCATCGAATCGGGCGAACATCGCCTCGATCAATGCATCCATCAGCTGTTCGCCGAACAGGCGCTGGTGCGCAAGGACGCGCCGGCCCTGACGTTCGCCGGGCAAACCCTGAGTTACGCCGAACTCGACAGCCGCGCCAATCGCCTGGCCTGGATGCTGCGCGAACGCGGTGTCGGGCCGCAGGTGCGGGTCGGCCTGGCGCTTGAGCGTTCGCTGGAGATGGTCATCGGTTTGCTGGCGATCCTCAAGGCAGGCGGCGCCTATGTGCCGCTGGATCCGGAATACCCGCTGGATCGCCTGCACTACATGATCGAAGACAGCGGCATCGGTCTGCTGCTCAGCGATGCGGCGATGTTCGCGGCCCTCGGCGAGTTGCCGGCCAGCGTCGGCCGCTGGTGCCTGGAAGATGACGCCGCTGCACTGGCCAACTACCCGGCCAGCGAGCTGCCATTTATCAGCCTGCCGCAGCATCAGGCTTACCTGATTTACACCTCGGGCTCCACCGGCAAACCGAAAGGCGTGGTGGTGTCCCACGGTGAAATCGCCATGCACTGCCGCGCCGTGATAGAACGCTTCGGCATGCGCCCGGATGACTGCGAACTGCACTTCTATTCGATCAACTTCGACGCCGCGACCGAGCGTCTGCTGGTGCCGCTATTGAGCGGTGCGCAGGTGGTCCTGCGTGCTCAAGGCCAGTGGGATGCGCAGGAAATCTGCGGGCTGATTCGTCGCCATAACATCAACATCCTCGGCTTCACCCCAAGCTATGGCAGCCAGTTGGCGCAATGGCTGGCGACCCAGGGCGAAACCCTGCCGGTGCGCATGTGCATCACTGGCGGCGAGGCCCTGACCGGCGAACACTTGCAGCGGATTCGCGCAGCGTTCAAGCCGAGCCTGTTTTTCAACGCGTACGGCCCGACCGAAACCGTGGTCATGCCGCTGGCCAGCCTGGCGCCCGAGCAATTGGAAGAAGGGCTGGGCAGCGTGCCGATCGGCAGCGTAATTGGCGCGCGCGTGGCTTACCTCCTCGATGCCGATCTGGCGTTGGTGCCGCAAGGTGCGATGGGTGAGTTGTATGTCGGTGGCGCCGGTCTGGCGCAGGGGTATCACCAGCGTCCGGGCATGACCGCCGAACGCTTTGTCGCTGATCCTTTTGCCGCGAACGGCGGACGTTTGTACCGCACCGGCGACCTTGTCCGTCAGCGCGCCGATGGTCTGGTTGAGTACCTCGGCCGCATCGACCATCAAGTGAAGATCCGTGGTTTCCGCATCGAACTGGGGGAGATTGAAACCCGTTTGCTGGAACATGAGTCGATCCGTGAAGTGGTCGTGCTGGCACTCGATGCACCGAGCGGCAAACAACTGGTCGGCTATCTGGTCACCGACGTGGCCGAGCAGGACGAAGCGCAACAAACCGCCCTGCGCGATGCGCTCAAGGCTCATTTGAAGGCCCAACTGCCGGACTACATGGTGCCCACGCACCTGATGCTGCTGGCGTGCATGCCGCTGACTGCCAACGGCAAACTCGACCGCCGCGCACTGCCGGCACCGGACCCGGAACTGAATCGTCAGCAGTACGTGGCGCCGAGCAACGAACTTGAGCAGACCCTGGCCGGCATCTGGTGCGAAGTGCTGAACGTCCAGCAGGTCGGCCTTAACGACAACTTCTTCGAACTGGGCGGCGATTCGATTCTGTCGATCCAGGTGGTCAGCCGTGCGCGGCAGCAGGGCATTCACTTCAGCCCGCGTGACCTGTTCCAGCACCAGACCGTGCAAACCCTCGCCGCCGTGGCGACCCGCACCGAGCAGGTTACCGCCGAGCAAGGTTTGCTCACGGGTGAATCGCGTTTGACGCCGATTCAGCACTGGTTCTTCGACACTGAAATTCCGCAGCGTCAACACTGGAACCAGGCATTGCTGCTGGAACCGACCGTGGCGCTGGAACCCCATCGTCTGGAGCAAGCGCTGTTGGCGGTGATCGAGCAGCACGACGCCTTGCGCCTGCGCTTCACCAAAGTCGCCGGCCAGTGGCAGGCCGAGCATCAGCCAGTTTCCGACGCCGCCGTGCTGTGGCAGGTGCAAGTGCCGACCCTGGACACATGCGCGGCGCTGTTCGCCGATGCCCAGCGCAGCCTCGACCTTAAGCAAGGGCCGTTGCTGCGGGCACTGCTGGTCGATGATCCCGAGGGGCACCAGCGGCTGTTCATTGCCATTCACCACCTGGTGGTGGACGGGGTGTCGTGGCGGGTGCTGCTGGACGATCTGCAAACGGTTTATCGTCAACTCGAATCCCGGCAGCCGATAAAACTGCCGGCCAAAACCAGTGCCTTCAGGGACTGGGCCGCACGGTTGCAGGCTTACGCCGGCAGCGAATCCCTGCGGGAAGAATTGAGCGGGTGGCAGGCTCAGCTGGCTGGCCCAAGTGCTGAATTGCCGTGTGACCGACCTCGGGGCGGTCAACAGAATCGTCACGCGCAAACTGTCAGCGTGCGCCTCGACAGCGAGCGTACCCGCCAACTGCTGCAACAGGCGCCGACGGCCTATCGCACCCAGGTCAACGATTTGCTGCTGACCGCATTGGCCCGTGTGGTGTGCCGCTGGAGCGGTCATGAGTCGGCGTTGATTCAACTCGAAGGTCACGGCCGAGAAACCCTGTTCGACGAGATCGACCTGACCCGCACCGTCGGCTGGTTCACCAGCGCGTATCCGCTGCGCCTCACACCGGCGAATGAGCAGGGTGCATCGATCAAGGCGATCAAGGAACAACTGCGCGCGGTGCCGCACAAAGGTTTGGGTTATGGCGTGCTGCGTTACCTGGCCGATGGCCTGTGCCGCCAGACCATGGCCGCGCTGCCGGTGGCGCCGATCACCTTCAACTACCTTGGCCAGTTCGACCAGAGCTTCGGCAGTGATGCGCTGTTCCGTCCGCTCGATGAGCCGGTGGGTGCGGCTCATGATCCGCAGGCGCCGCTGCCTAACGAGCTGAGCGTCGACAGTCAGGTGTACGGCGGTGAGCTGGTGCTGCGCTGGACCTTCAGCGCCGAACGTCATGATCTGCAAACCATCACTGACCTGGCAGAGGCGTATCTGGGCGAATTGCAAAGCCTGATCCAGCACTGCCTGAGCGACAACGCGGGCGGCCTGACGCCGTCGGACTTCCCGTTGGCCAGACTGACTCAGCCGCAACTCGACGCACTGCCAGTCCCGGCGGCGATGATCGAAGACGTCTACCCGCTGACCCCGATGCAGGAAGGCATGCTGCTGCACACCTTGCTCGAACCGGGCACCGGCCTCTACTACATGCAGGACCGCTACCGCATCAACAGCGAGCTCGACCCGCAACGTTTCGCCCAGGCCTGGCAAGCCGTGATCGCTCGACATGAAGCCTTGCGCGCGTCGTTCTGCTGGAACGTCGGCGAAGACATGCTGCAAGTGATCCATAAACCGGGCAGCACGCCGATCGAGTATCTGGACTGGAGCGCGGTTGCCGAAACCGAGCAAGAGCCGAAGTTGCAGGCGCTGCTCAAAAGCGAGCGCGAGGCCGGGTTCGATCTGCTCAACCAGGCACCGTTCCACCTGCGCTTGATCCGCGTGGGCGCGGCGCGCTACTGGTTCATGATGAGCAACCACCACATCCTCATCGATGCCTGGTGCCGTTCGCTATTGATGAACGACTTCTTCGACATCTACACCGCCCTCGGCGAAGGTCGGGAAGCGCAACTGGCCGTGCCGCCGCGTTATCGCGATTACATCGGCTGGCTGCAACGCCAGAGCCTGGCCGAAGCGCGGCAGTGGTGGCGGCAGAACCTGCAAGGTTTCGAGCGCACCACGCCGATTCCGAGCGACCGGCCATTGCTGCGTGAACATGCCGGCGACAGCGGCGGCATGATCGTCGGCGACCGTTATACGAGGCTCGATGCCCGGGAGGGTGCGCAACTGCGCGAACTGGCCCAGGCCCATCAACTGACCATCAACACCTTCGCCCAGGCGGCGTGGGCGCTTGTGCTGCGTCGCCTGAGCGGTGATCGCGACGTGCTGTTCGGCGTCACGGTGGCCGGGCGTCCGGTGCAGATGCCAGAGATGCAGCGTACCGTCGGGCTGTTCATCAACAGCATCGCCCTGCGGGTGAAAATGCCCGAGGACGATCAGCGCTGCAGCGTTCGTCAGTGGCTGACCGGTTTGCTCGACAGCAACATGCAGCTGCGCGAGTACGAGTACCTGCCGCTGGTGAGCATCCAGGAAAACAGCGAGTTGCCGAAGGGCCAGCCGCTGTTCGACAGCCTGTTCGTATTCGAGAACGCCCCGGTGGAAGTCTCGGTGCTGGACCGGGCGCAAAGCCTCAATGCCACCTCGGATTCGGGCCGCACCCACACCAACTTCCCGTTGACGGCGGTGTGTTATCCGGGGGATGACCTGGGTTTGCACCTGTCCTACGACCAGCGTTACTTCGACGAATCCACGGTCGAGCGCATGCTCGGTGAGTTCAAGCGCCTGTTGCTGGCGCTGGTCGAAGGCTTCCATGGCGACATGGCCGACTTGCCGCTGTTGGGCGCAGAGGAACAGGACTTCCTGATCCATGGCTGCAACCAGAGTGAACACGATTACCCGCTGGAGCAGAGCTATGTCTCATTGTTCGAAGCGCAGGTTGCCCAGCATCCGCAGCGGATTGCCGCCAGTTGCCTCGATCAGCAACACAGTTATGTTGAGCTGAACCAGCGCAGCAACCGTCTCGGCCATGCGCTGATTGCAGCCGGCGTCGGCCTCGATCAACCCGTGGCGCTGCTCGCCGAACGTAACCTCGACCTGCTGGGCATGATCATCGGCAGCTTCAAGGCCGGTGCCGGTTACCTGCCGCTGGACCCGAGCCTGCCGAGTCAGCGTCTGAGCCGGATCATCGACCTGAGTCGCACGCCGTTGCTGGTCTGCACCCAGGCGTGCCGTGAACAAGCCGTTGCGCTGCTGGAAGAGTTCGGTTGTGCCAACCGACCTCGATTGCTGGTCTGGGAAGACGTGCAGGCGAGCGATGTGTCGGTGGCCAATCCGGGTATTTACAGCGGCCCGGACAATCTCGCGTATGTGATCTACACCTCGGGCTCCACCGGCCTGCCGAAAGGCGTGATGGTCGAACAGCGCGGCATGCTTAATAACCAGTTGAGCAAGGTGCCGTACCTGAAACTGAGCGATGCCGATGTGATCGCGCAAACCGCCTCGCAAAGCTTCGACATTTCGGTCTGGCAGTTCCTCGCGGCGCCGTTGTTCGGTGCTCGGGTGGACATCGTGCCAAACAGCATCGCCCACGATCCGCAAGGCTTGCTGGCTCACGTTCAGCGCCAGGGCATCACCGTACTGGAAAGCGTGCCGTCGCTGATCCAGGGCATGCTTGCCCAGGAGCGCATGAGCCTCGATGGCCTGCGCTGGATGCTGCCGACCGGTGAGGCGATGCCGCCGGAACTGGCGCATCAATGGTTGCTGTGTTACCCGCAGATCGGCTTGGTGAACGCTTATGGCCCGGCGGAATGCTCGGACGATGTGGCGTTCTTCCGGGTCGACATGGCCTCGACCCGTGGCAGTTATCTACCGATTGGTACACCGACCGACAACAACCGTTTGTACCTGCTCGATGGCGCGCTGGAGCTGGTGCCATTGGGGGCGGTGGGTGAGTTGTGCGTGACCGGCACCGGGGTGGGGCGCGGTTATGTGAGCGATCCGTTGCGCACGGCGCAGGTGTTTGTGCCGAACCCGTTCGGTGCGCCGGGGGATCGCTTGTATCGCACCGGCGATCTGGCCCGACGTCGCAGTGATGGTGTGCTGGAATACGTCGGACGCATCGACCATCAAGTGAAGATTCGCGGTTACCGCATCGAACTGGGTGAAATCGAGGCGCGTCTGCATGAACAGCCGGAAGTCCGCGACGCGGCGGTCGGGGTGCAGGAGGGCATCAACGGCAAGCATCTGGTCGGCTATCTGGTGGCAGCAGATTCGGCGCTCAATCCGCACGAACCACTGGAGCGGATCAAGCAGCGCCTGCGTGCCGAGTTGCCGGAGTACATGGTGCCACTGCACTGGCTGTGGCTCGACAAGCTGCCGCTCAACGCCAACGGCAAACTCGATCGCAAGGCCTTGCCGGCGCTGGAGATCGGCCAGCTGCAAAGCCAGGACTATCAGGCGCCGGGCAATGAGCTGGAGCAAACCCTGGCCGATATCTGGGCCGAGGTGTTGAAGGTCGAGAAGGTCGGCGTGCGTGACAATTTCTTCGAGCTCGGCGGCCATTCGCTGTTGGCCACACAGATCGCCTCGCGGGTGCAAAAAGCCCTGCAACGCAACGTGCCGCTGCGGGCGATGTTTGAGTGCAGCACGGTGGCGGAGTTGGCCGAGTACATCGACGGGTTGGCGGCGAGCGACATTACCGAGGAGAAGGTGGATCGGTTGAATGATTTGATGGCGGAGCTGGAGGGGTTGTAGTTCTCTAGCATCAGTGAGGGCCTCTTCGCGGGCAAGCCTCGCTCCTACAGGTCCGCGTCGATTGATCGACACAATACCGTAGGAGCGAGGCTTGCCCGCGAAGGCGTCCCAACAGGCAGCACAAAGCTGCGGGTTGACTGCCGGTCCCATGCGGCTCAGTCTTCCTGTGCTTTTTTAATGGATCCGATTTCACCAGGGAGACAGTCGATGCCCTTCGTAACGGTTGATGGACAAGCGCTTCACTACATGGATCAAGGCACAGGCCCGGCGGTGTTGCTGGCTGGCAGTTACCTGTGGGACCAGGCCATGTGGGCACCGCAGATTGCGGCACTGTCGCAGCACTATCGGGTCATTGCCCTGGACCTGTGGGGCCATGGCGAGTCCGGGCGGATGCCCGAGGGCATGACCTCGCTCAATGACGTGGCGCGTCAGGCACTGGCATTGCTCGATCATCTGGACATCGACCGCGTCACGCTGGTCGGTCTTTCGGTGGGTGGCATGTGGGGCGTTCGACTGGCGCTGTCGGCGCCGCAGCGGCTCAACGGTCTGGTGCTGATGGACACCTACGTCGGCGTCGAACCGGAACCGACTCGCCAGTACTATTTCTCGCTGTTCAAGCAGATCGAAGACAGCGGTGAGATCTCGCCGCAACTGCTCGACATTGTGGTGCCGATTTTCTTCCGCCCGGGCATCGATCCGCAGTCGGCGCTGTATCAGGAATTCCGCGCAAAACTGGCGGCGCTGCCAGCCGACCGTCTGCGTGAAAGTATCGTGCCGATGGGGCGGATTACCTTTGGGCGTGATGATCTGTTGCCGCGCCTGGCTCAGTTGAACCCTGAAACCACGCTGTTGATGTGCGGCGACCAGGACAAACCGCGGCCGCCGTCGGAAACCCAAGAGATGGCTGAGTTGATCGGTTGCCCGTATGTGCTGGTGCCGGAGGCGGGGCATATCTCCAATCTGGAGAACCCGAAGTTCGTGACTGACGCACTGATGAAGTTTTTGGCTGAGAGAACTTAGTCGATCATGCAGACGCCTTCGCGGGCAAGCCTCGCTCCTACAGTATTGGGTCGTTCGCAATAATCGCAAACCACCCAAATCCCGTAGGAGCGAGGCTTGCCCGCGAAGGGGCCGGCTGGGATTACTTAGGCCCGAGAATCTTCACCAACTTGTCCGGTGACGGCGCGCCTTGCTGTTGTTGCAGCTGGCCCTTGTCATCCATGTAGAAAATCGCCGGGGTGGCGGCCAATTCCAGGTCTTCCATCAACTTCATGTTCGCCGCCAGTTTCGCTTGAATCGCCGGTGGCACGTCTTTCAGCGGCTTGAGCGAACTGCCCTTGCCGGATTTCTCATGTTCTTCCAGGGCTTTCTGCGGGTCCTTGGCCGCCAGCAGCGCGGCGGACTTGCCGGGACTGTCTTCGCGAATGATGCCGACCATGATGTGCCGCAACTGCACCTTGCCGGCCTTGACCCACGGCCGCGCCTGTTCCCAGAACATGTTGCAGTATGGGCAATTCGGGTCGCTGAACAGGTAGACGACCCGCGGTGCGTCCTTGTTGCCGTCAGCGATCCAGTGGCTGGCTTCCATCTTGCTCCAGATTTCCTTGGCCATCGGCGCGTACACCAGTTTCTGCAACGGCGCGCTGCTCAGGTCATTGCCGTCGGCGTCATACAGATTGCCGAGCAGCACATGTTTGCCATCCAGGGTCAGGTACAGCGTCATGCCGCGGTTCTGGTACTGCGCCGCGTAACCGCGCAGGCCGTCGGGCGCGTCGAAGGTGCCGACGATTTTGGCGCCCTTGGCTTCGATCTTCTTGATCGCTTCAGGCAGTTCTTCGGCCTGTACCGACGGCAGGTGCAGCAGGGCGGCACCCAGGGTCAGTGTCAGCAGGTGGCGGAGGCGGAGGCGGAGCATGGCAAGTTCCTTGAAGGCGTGGCCGAGGTGGCCGGGTTCGGGGTGTCGAAGTTTTCCAGGGCGCGGGCCAGGCTGGCTTCAGAGAGTTCGCCCAGATGGCTGCCCAGCAGGTGCCCGTCAGGGCTATAGAACAGCGTAGTCGGCAATGCCATGGAACCCACCGCCTGACTCAATCGACCGCTGCCATCGAACAGCACGTTGGTCAGGCTCAGGCCCTGGGTTTCGAGGAAGGTGGCGACGCTCTGCATGCTCTCGGACTGGTTGACGAACAGGAACGTCAGGTCCGGGCGTTGCTGCTGGGCGTTTTCCAGCACCGGCATTTCCCGGCGGCACGGTGGGCACCAGGTGGCCCAAAGGTTGATGATCAGCGGACCGCCCTGGTAGTCGCTGAGCGGTATGGCCTGGCCGGCGGCATTGCGCAGGGTGATCTGCGGCAGGCGCGTGCCTTGTTCGTACATACTCAGGGAGAAACTCGCCAGCAGCCAGAACGCCAGGCCACTGACCACGCCAAAGCCCAAGGGCCGACGCATGCCCGGGCGACGCCAGCCTCGATACAACGCAGCCAGCAACAACACGACCACCCCCGGCCAGGCGAGAAAACCACCGTCGCGCAGGTCGATGATCTGCCACGGATCGTTGCGATAGTGCGCCCAGTAGGCAATCACGAAGCCGACCCGGGCCGCCAGCATGCCCAGCAGGAACAGGCTGAACAGCACCGACTCCGGGTTCTCGCCGCCGCGCTTGGCCACCCGCCAGCCGACCAAGGTCGCCAGCGCCAGGGCACTGATCAGCAGCAGGTGATTAAGCGCGATGGCAAAGGTGCCGAGGGTAAAGGTCAGCATTAACGAGTGTCTCGGGTGGTGGTCCAGTGTTGCAGGAAAGTGCCGGCATCGACCTCACCGGTGATGCGCTGGCTGCGGCGCTCAATGCCGTCGGTGCCTATCCACAACAGGCTGGGCGGCCCCGGCACTTTGTAACGGCCGAGCAGTTCGCGGCTGGCGGCATTGTCGGCGGTGACGTCCAGCCGTAGCAAGCGCACATCGCGGAGCGCATCCAGCACCTGGGGTTTGCCGAAAACCTGTTTTTCCATGACTTTGCACGAGACACACCAGTCGGCGTAGTAATCGAGCAGCACCCATTGGCCCTGGTCCCGTGCGGCGTCCAGCTCCCGTTGCAGTGCGATCGGGTCCTTGATCGTGGTGAAGGCATCATGGGCGCTTGGCGCGGCAGCGTCGGTACGGCCGGTGCTGTACACCTGCAACGGCTGATACGGATCGTCACTACCGCCCGCGGCACCGATCACCAGCAGGCTGCCCCAAAGACCCAACAACAGCGAACTGACGCCGAACAAGTGGGCAACCCGGCCAAAACCTTGCGACTGCTTCCAGGCACTGTAGGCGGCGATCAGCAACAACGCGCCGCACAAGCCGAGCCATAGCGATTCATCCAGCACCGGGCGCAGCATCAGCAGCGCGGTGGCGAGGAACAGGAAGCCGAACACGCCTTTGAGCAGGTTCATCCAGGCGCCGGGTTTGGGCAGGAAACGATTGCCGACGGTCACCAGCAACAACAGCGGTACACCGATGCCGATGCCCAGGGCGAACAGAATCAACCCGCCGTGCAGCGCATTGCCGCTCTGGGCGATATAGAGCAGGGCGCCGGCCAATGGAGCGGTCATGCACGGGCCGACTAACAGGCCGGACAACGCTCCCAGCACACCGGCGCCGATCAGGTTGCCACCGCGCTGGTTGCGCGAAACATGTTCCAGGCGATCTCGCACGGCCACCGGCAATTGCAGTTCGAAAAAGCCGAACATCGGCAAGGCCAGCAGCACGAACACCGCCGCAAAGCTGCCGAGCAGCCATGGATTCTGCAGCAGCGCTTGAAGGTTTGCCCCGAGCGCCGCCGCCAGAACGCCCATCGCCGCATACACCAGCGCCATGCTGATCACGTAGCTGCCGGCCAAGGCAAAACCGCGTTTAGGCGTGGCGCCACTGCCGACGATCAACCCCGCCAAAATCGGCAGCATCGGCAACGAGCAAGGGGTGAATGCCAGCAGCAGCCCCAGACCGAAGAACACCAGCAGGCTCCAGCCCAGCGCCCGCTGTTGCAGGCCACTGGCCAGGGCCTGGTCGGGCGCTTCTTCATTGAACGCGGCAAGGACGTTACTGGCGCCAAGGTCGACCACTTGAGTCTGCGGCGGATAACACAAACCGGCATCGGCGCAGCCCTGGAAGCCTACCTTGATCTGACCGGCGGCACCGGCCGGGATCTTCAGCTCCAGACCCTGGCGGTACACCTGCTGTTCGCCGAAGAACTCATCGCTGTGGGACTCGCCTTCGGGCAGCACCGGCATCTGCTCCGGGGCCAGACCGTCGAGTTTCAGGCGTTTCTGATACAGGTAATAATGGTCGGCGATCTGCCAATAGAGCTGGGTTTCGCCGGATTCAAGGCGTTCGGAGGTGAAGATGAATGCTTTTTCCACCGGGAGAAATTCGGGTTTGGTTTCGAACGGATTCGTTCCTGCCTGGGCGATGCCCGAGATCAACAGAACGAAGAATAGAAACAATCGACGCATGGGTAAGCCTTATCCCTGTGCAAGTGAGGTGCACAGTGGAGGGCGGCGATTAACCGATGATTAACCGCGCCCTGCGTCAATGTGGAGAGGAAGAACTCCAATTTACCTGCATCGGACCTTATTCAGGGCCTCAGCCGCGTAACAACCCGGGCCAAGTGGCGTCGTTGACGTTGCGCAGACCGCCTACCACACCGCCGCTCTGAATGTTGTAAATCAAGAACTGGTTGTTGGTCAGGAAAATGTACCAATAGCTGTCTGCAAACGTTCGATCGTTTTGTGCGGCGGTGATGATTCGGTCTTTATAAGGCTCCAGCCCCCGCATCGAATTGTAGGTGATGGCGCTGCGGGTCAGCTTTTTAGTTGCGTAGTTGAACGACAGATAATGCCCGTCATTCAAGAGGAATCTAAACAGGGAGGGGTAGCCGGAGATTTGCCACCATGTTCCAGCGACGATCTGGTCAAAGTAAGGCAGTATCGGAGCCCACATCGAATTGACAACTTTGTATTTGCCAGCCACCGCGTCAAGATCCTGGTCGTATTCACAGACCATTGGCGTATTGCCGTCGTAATAGAATAGCCATGAAGTATCCTGGTCATCAAACAGGCCTAACGAGGTGGTGGTGAATCCAAAGCGTAGATTTTTAACATGTTGCTCGAAGCCCCCCCAGTTTCCTTCGACAGAGGTGGGGTATTCCGGCGGAACCGTTTTGTCGCCAATGTCAAAGCGAGTATAGGTGTCGGTATCCTTGAAGAAGAAATAAATACGATCAGGGCCCGCGCGCCAGTCGATGGCGACAAAGTTTTTTAATGTTGGCATTTTCTGAATCCTTTCAGTTTGTGAAAAGGCTCTTGCTGGTAAGTAGAGCTGTTTCGGTTTGAGTTTGTTTGCGCTCGCTCTAGCGGGTGAGCGCATTTTGGTTTTCTAGTGTGTGTCGGTTTGTTTTATTGAATTATCAAGTTTGTGAGGGCTTGGTAATGAACTTAGATTATCGCGTTAAATCGCTCTTTGATATGGGCTTTGATAAGAGGGTTGTATCTATTTAAAACGGAGATGGATGATGAAGTTGATAAAGCAAAGAGCGCTTTCTGTATCCGTCTGACACTGCAACAATGGCGTAACTCAAGGCTGTGCTTCTCCTGGCGGGTGACGCTTGCCATAATTGCGGCTTAATCCTCACCTGCTTGACTCATGTTTTTTGCTCATGGAGCTCCCATGCACGTACTGGTTTGTGAAGACGATGAGTTGATCGCCAGCGGCATCGTTGCCGGCCTGACCGCTCAAGGCCTGACCGTCGAGCACGTCGCCACCGCATCAAAGGCCCGGGCGATGCTCAAGGTCGCGGAGTTCGACGTCATGGTGCTGGACCTCGGCCTGCCCGATGAAGATGGCCTCAAGCTGTTGCAGCAGTTGCGCCACCATGGCCTGGAGATTCCAGTGCTGATCCTCACGGCCCGCGATTCGGTCACTGATCGGGTCGACGGCTTGCAAGCCGGCGCCGACGATTACCTGCTCAAACCATTCGATCTGCGCGAACTTGCCGCGCGGCTACACACCCTGTTGCGACGAGTGGCGGGGCGCAGCGTCAATCTGATTGAACACGGTCGTTTGACCTACGATCCCAGCAGCCGCGAAACCCAGCTCGGCGGCCAACCGGTGGATTTGTCGCGCCGTGAGCAATCGCTGCTGCAAGCCTTGCTGCATAACCGTGGCCGGGTGCTGTCCACCGAGCAACTCAAGGACAGCGTGTACGGTTTCAACGACGAACTGGAAAGCAACGCCCTTAACGTCCACATCCATCACCTGCGGCGCAAACTCGGTAACGGCATCGTCGAAACCGTGCGCGGCCTGGGCTATCGCCTGGGGCCGGCCGATGGCGGAGAGCAATCGAAGTGATGAGCCTGCGTTTGCGCCTGAGCCTGACCCTCGGTGCCGCGTTTGCATTGATCTGGGCCCTGGCCGCCGCCTGGATGCTCAGTGATCTGCGCAACCAAATGATGTTTTCCCTCGACCAGCGGCTGGTGGCGTCGGCGCGGATGGTCGCCGGGCTGCTGGAGCAATTGCCGACGTTGCCGAGCAAGGGCGAGGGCACCCATTTCAGTGCCGAGCAACTGAATATCCCGGGTGGCATGGCTTGTCAGGTCAGCTCGTTGCGCGGCGAGATTCTGGCCCGCAGCCACAGCAATCCCGAGCAAGCGCTGGAAGCCGAGAAAATGGGCTTCCACGATCAGATCATCGACGGCGCGCCATGGCGCAGTTTCACCCTGGCGCGGGGGGATGTGCGCATTACCACCGCCGACCGGCAGATCGAGCGCGAAGCCTTGAACATGTCCATTCTGCTGGCGGCCTCGGTGCCGGTCGGCGTGGCGCTGCTCGGCTGCCTGTGCCTGTTGTGGCTTGGCATCGGTCAGGGGCTGGCACCGCTCAATCGTATGCGCGATGCCTTGATGCGGCGCAGCGCCGATTCTCTGGAACCGTTACAGATCCAGCCGCTGCCCAGCGAGCTGCAACCGCTGCTGGACACCCAGAATCAGCTGTTCCAGCGCATCGGCAAGACCATCGAGCGCGAGCGGCGCCTGACCGGTGATGCCGCGCACGAGTTGCGCAGCCCGCTGACCGCCATCAAGACCCATCTGCAGGTGGCGCGCATGACTGATGGTGCGGCCCGGGATCAGTCTCTGGCTCGGGCTGAAGAGGGCGCCGACCGTCTGCACCGTACCCTAGAACAATTGTTATTGCTGGCGCGTGTCGAGGGCAGTCTGTCGTTCGATGATGGTGTGCAATGCAGTGCCGAGCAGGTGGCGAAACTGGCGATTCAGGATGCGGCCAGCAGTGACCGTCAGCGGATCAGGTTTCAATTGCCCGCCAGACTCTCCGATGCGCCGGTGCAAATGCCTGCGGTGCTGTCGATTGCCGCGTTGCGCAACTTGCTCGACAACGCCCTGCGCCATACCCCGGGCGATGGCGCGGTGGAGCTGAGCCTGGAAACCAGTGGCGATCGCGTGCGCTTTCTGGTCCGCGACCATGGCCCGGGGATTGCCAAAGACGACTTGCAACACCTGACCCAACGCTTCTGGCGCAACAGCCAAAGCACCGGTTGCGGCCTCGGCCTGGCGATTGTCCAGGCCATTGTCCAGCGTTGCGGTTGCACTTTGCATTTCGATAGCCGGCCGGATGGGTTGCGGGTTGAATTGACGATGCCGTTGCAACCGGTCTGACGCTTTAGCGCACACCAAATGTAACGTCTCTCCATTAGCCACCCGGCCCCCACAGCGCTATCGTCCCCGGCAGCTTTGACTCAATGGATTGAGGTAACAGCGCCATGGATGCATCGATACACATCTGCAAGGCCACGCCCGCCGATGCCGGCATCATCTGCCGGATCGTCGAGCGCTCCATTCGCGTCGGGTGCGCGCTCGACCATCGCAACGATCCGCAAACCGTCGCCACCTGGACCCACACCAAGACCATCGACCACGTGCAGCCCTGGCTGTCCGACCCACGGTTGTACCTGAACATTGCGCTGTTGCAGGACAAACCGATCGGCGTTGCCATGGCGGCGATCAGCGGCAAGGTCGCGTTCTGTTACGTGCAGCCGGAATGGTTTCGGCGCGGCGCCGGACAGGCGCTGGTGCACGACCTCGAGGCGTGGTTGATCGCTCGGGGTTTGCCTCAGGCGCGACTCAACAGCACGCGTACCAGCGAGGCGTTTTACCATCGCCTGGGTTATCGGACTTGCGCTGAAACCTTCACCGTGGCGGGACTCCGCGCCATCCCCATGCTCAAGTCGCTGTCGCCACCTTCATAGAAAGCTGATCGAGGGTCTAAATCCTTGAGGTCCTGATGCGTTTCCAGAACAGGAAAACCTGCAAGTGCGCTCCGTGACTGGAATGCGCACCTGTCCGGTGTGCAGTTTTGGTCACTATCAACAGGGGTCGAGAGATGTCAGTCGCTACCAGCCTTATCGAAGATCAGCCGGCCCGGATCATCCCGATACCTGCCGAGACGCTTTATCAGTTCAACGAATCGCCGCTGCTGGCCCGTCAAAGCCAGCAGGAATCGAATGCCCGCAGCTACCCGCGGCGCATTCCCCTGGCACTCAAGCGTGCCAAGGGCATTTATGTCGAGGACGTCGAAGGCCGCCGTTTCATCGATTGCCTGGCCGGAGCCGGAACCCTGGCCCTGGGGCACAACCATCCGGTGGTGATCGAAGCGATTCAGCAAGTACTGAGCGATGAACTGCCGCTGCACACCCTCGACCTGACTACGCCGGTCAAGGATCAGTTTGTCCAGGACCTGTTCGGTCTGTTGCCTCCGGCGTTGGCCGCGCAAGCGAAGATCCAGTTCTGCGGCCCCACCGGCACCGACGCCGTGGAAGCCGCGCTGAAACTGGTGCGCACCGCCACCGGGCGCAGCACGGTTTTGTCGTTCCAGGGCGGTTACCACGGCATGAGCCAGGGCTCGCTGAGCCTGATGGGCAGTCTGGGGCCGAAAAAGCCGTTGGGTGCCTTGCTCGGCAGTGGCGTGCAGTTCATGCCATACCCCTACGACTATCGTTGCCCGTTCGGGCTCGGCGGCGCGCAAGGGGTGCAGGTCAACCTGAATTACCTGGAGAACCTGCTCAATGATCCGGAAGCCGGCGTGCAATTGCCCGCTGCCGTGATCGTCGAAGTGGTGCAGGGCGAGGGCGGGGTGATTCCGGCCGATCTTGACTGGCTGCGCGGTGTGCGGCGCATCACCGAGAAGGCTGGCGTGGCGCTGATCGTCGATGAAATCCAGAGCGGTTTTGCCCGCACCGGCAAGATGTTCGCCTTCGAACACGCCGGGATCATTCCGGACGTGGTGGTGATGTCCAAGGCCATCGGCGGCAGCCTGCCGCTGGCGGTGGTGGTCTATCGCGACTGGCTCGACACCTGGCTGCCGGGCGCCCATGCCGGAACCTTCCGCGGTAATCAGATGGCCATGGCCGCGGGCTCTGCGGTGATGCGCTACCTGACTGAGCACAAGGTTTGCGAGCACGCTGCCGCCATGGGCGGACGCCTGAGTGAACACTTGCGCATCCTGCAGCGGGACTTCCCGCAACTGGGTGATATTCGCGGACGCGGCTTGATGCTGGGCGTCGAATTGGTCGATCCGACTGGCGCCCCGGACGCTCAAGGCCATCCGCCGATTTTCGGGCGTCTGGCGCCACTGGTGCAGCGCGAATGCCTCAAGCGCGGGTTGATCCTCGAACTGGGCGGGCGCCACGGCGGTGTCGTGCGTTTCCTGCCGCCGCTGGTGATCACCGCCGCGGAAATCGATCGGGTGGCCGAGATTTTCGGCAGGGCCATGGCTGCTGCCACTACCAGCCTCTAAATTTTTCGGCGCCTCGAACGTTCTTTTTACATAACGGCTGCGCACGGCGTGCAGCCCACCCTACAGCGATGGAGACACAGCATGACGTCAGTATTCGACCGCGAGGACATCCTCTTTCAGGTCGTGGTCAACCACGAAGAGCAATACTCGATCTGGCCCGACTACAAAGCCGTGCCACAAGGCTGGCGCACCGTGGGCAAGAGCGGCCTGAAAAAGGAATGCCTGGCCTATATCGAAGAAGTCTGGACCGACATGCGTCCACTGAGCCTGCGCCAGAAAATGCAAGAGCAGGCGGCCGTGGCTCACTGAGTTGTCAAGTGAGACGCGAAGCGTCTCTGGCTGCATTCCCACGCAGAGCGTGGGAACGAAAAGCCCGCTGAACCGGTAAGGTCAGCGGGCTTCATTGTTTTTTTAACATCAAAAGATCTTAGGCAGCAGGCTTACCGCTCAACCCCTTGATGACCAAATCCACATCCCCTTCCAATTCGGCCACCGGATCCGCCCCATCGACACTCAACACCACCAACCGACTGCCAGCCTCGGCAATCACCGCTTTCACCGCGTCCGACGGCTGTCGATGATGCAACACCACCGCCACGTCATGGTCCTTGAGCATCACGCTCAACTGCTTGAGAGCTTCGGGCGTCCACTCAGCATCTGGCCGTGCATCCAGGCCGATCAGTTCCAGGTTGAGGCTGCCAATCAGGTAACCGAAATGATCGCTCAGGCTCATCACACTCAGGTTGTTGGCACTGGCCAGCCGTGACTCGCTGTCGGCGCTGAGCTTGAGCAGGCGCTGTTTGAGCGCTGCCAGGTTAGCGTCGATCTTCGGTTTGGACGCTGGCGTCAGGCGTACCAGGTCTGCCGCCATGACGTCCGCCATGCGCCCCATGTTGTTGCTGGAAAGCCACGGCTGACTGTTCAAACCGTCGACCTTGTTGTCAGGCTGCACGGCGATGCCGGGCAGGGCGCCGTCCACCGGGCGGGCGGCGTCGACTTCGACGATACGGATGTTGCTGCGCCGGGCGTTCGGGTACAGCGGATCGTCAGGCCACAGCGAGCGCAGGCCGATCACTGCATCGGCATCGATCGCCAGCTTATTCAGCGCGGGAGCGCCACGGCCGGTGAAGTAAGCAGTCTGCCGGCTCCCGGGCAGGTTGTCCGGGGCGGCGCGCTCAAGACGGACATCGGTGCCGTTGAGCAGAACTTCGCCCAAGCCATAGGTGATCGGCAGGGAGGCGAGCACGCGCAACGGTTTGGCGCTGTCAGCGGCGAGCAGCGGTGTGTTGACCAGCCCACAGAGGGTTACAGCCAGGCTCAATTGACGCAGAGAAAAAGACATTTATCCGAGGTTCCCTTTCAGACTGGGGACGATGCCGCGAGCGATCGCGGCCAGGGCGAAGGCGATGCCGGCCACCAGAATGATCGCGGCACCGGACGGGATGGGCAGGTCAAACACAATCGGTGCGAGGATTCCGCACAGGGTGCTCACCGTGGCAATCAGCACCGAACACCAGAAAAACCCCTTCAGCGACTGGCTGAGCAAACGCGCGGCTGCCGCTGGAATCACCAACAGCGCGCCGACCAGAATTGCCCCGATGACTTTCACCGCCGCCACCGTGATCAGGGTCACCAGAATCACGAACAGGTAATCCAGGGTCTTCACCGCCACACCGCGCACCGCCGCCAATTGCGGGTTGAAACTGGCGAGCATGATGCGGTTGTACAGCGGCAGGGCCAGCGCCATCACCAGTGAACCAACGATGGCCAATACCAGCAGGTCGTTGCCGTTGACCGTCAGCACTGAACCGAACAGCACGTTTTCCAGAATGTGCACGTTGATCTTGCCCGCCAGAATCAACAACAGACTGGCACCCAGCGCCAACGACACCGACAGAAACACACCGATCAACGTATCCGGCGCCAGACCTGTGCGGTTGCGCAGGTAGTTCAGCAGAATCCCGAACAGCAGGCAGTAACCGAACAGGCTGCCATAGGGACCGGTGTAGGGTTCACCGAGCAGAATGCCGATCGCCACGCCAGTCAACGCCGCGTGACCCACCGCTTCGGAAAAAAACGCGAAGCGCTTGACCACCACCAGCGTGCCCAAGCCGCCCAGCACCGGGCCGATCAGCAACCCGGCGAGCAGGGCGTTGACCACGAAACCATAGGCCA
Source organism: Pseudomonas frederiksbergensis (assembly GCF_017114915.1). Lineage (GTDB taxonomy): Bacteria > Pseudomonadota > Gammaproteobacteria > Pseudomonadales > Pseudomonadaceae > Aquipseudomonas > Aquipseudomonas frederiksbergensis_I. The sequence goes on along the minus strand of NZ_JAAUOE010000011.1, from coordinate 11,325 downwards.
GCGCTTCTGGCAGGTAACCCGACGAGGCCCACCCCTGGACCATCAAACGAAAGGCTTCGTAACTCATCAGGCAACGCTCCGGGGATGGGTCGAGAACAAGGTCAGCAGTCGCTCCGGGGTCAGTGCCTGTTTCGGCGTGGCATCGAACAGCACCCGGCGATTGAGCCCGGTGACCCGGTCCGCCAGACGCCCGACCGCTTCCAGATCATGCTCGATCCACAACACGGTGATGCCGCTCTGGCGCCAGTCGCCCAGCAGCCGTTCGAACACCTGGATACCAGCCTCATCAAGGGCCGACATCGGTTCGTCGAGCACCAGCAGTTGCGGTGCTGGAATCAGCCCCTGGGCCAACAAGACGCGCTGGCGCTCACCACCGGACAGCGCGCCCATGCGCCGCTGGCGCTTGTCCTGCATACCGACCCGCTCCAGCGCCTCGCCAATCGCCACGGCGTAGTGCTTGCTCAACCCGAGGAATGCCGGGCGCCGCTGGCACATGGCGGCCATGAAATCGTCGACGGTCATCGGCAAGCCGCGATCGAACTCCAATGCCTGGGGTACGTAGCCAATGGTGCCGGCGCCGCCGGGCCATTGCAGGCTCAAGCGACCCTGATGCGGCATCTGCCCGAGCAGGGTCTTGATCAGCGAACTCTTGCCGCCACCGTTGGGGCCGACCAGGGCATGCACGCTGCTGGGCCGGACCTCAAAAGTCACCTTGTCGAGGATGGTCGTGCGGCCCAGCGTCAGGCTGACTTCGGTGAAATCGAGGGTCGGGCCGGTGCTTTTTACGGTCAAGGTTTCTTGAGCGGTCATGCGCCGGACTCCTGAATCGCCCGAACCACGGTATTGAGGTTGCCGGTCATTTCTTTTTCGTACTTGTCGGCGGTGTATTCGCCATAGGAAATGTGTGACAGCGGATACAGCTTCACCCCGGACTCACGCTGGATGGTATCGACGTAGGTGGACGGGAAATCCATCTCCGAGAAGATCACCTTCACGTCCAGTTCGCGCAGTTGATCGATGGTCTTTTTCAGTTGGCTGGGGCTCGGTTCGATGCCGTGGGCCGGTTCGACCACGGCGGTCACTTCCAGGCCGAATTCGCGCAGCAAATAGTCGTAGGCCGCATGGACCGTGGCCACGCGCAGCTCGGCGTTCGGCGCCTGGGTCAATTTGGCCAAGGCATCGGCGCGCATCTGCCGCAGGCGTTTGCCGTAGGCGCGGGCGTTCTGGGTGTAGGTCTTGGCGTTGGCCGGGTCGAGCTTGCCCAGTTCCCGGGCGATGTTGTTGACCTGGGCGATAGAGGCGCTGATCGACAGGAACGTGTGCGGATTGACGACCTTGCCGGCACCCCGGGCGGCGACGCCGGTGGCGGCCAGCAGCGGCACGTTTTCGTTGGCTTCGATCACCTTGACGTTCGGGGTTTCGCTGGCGGCGATCATGCGGTCGGCGAAGTCGTCATGGCCCACACCGTTGAGCACGATCACGTCGAGCCCGCTGATACGTTTGATGTCTTCGGCTCGCGGCTCGTAGGCATGCGGGTTGAAACCGGCCGGGATCAGCGGCACCACTTCGGCCTTGTCGCCAACGATATTGGCCACATAACTGTAATAAGGGTGCAGGGTGATGCCGATGCGCAGGCGCTTGGCTTCATCGGCATTGGCCAAAGGGCTCAGCAGACAGGCAAACAGGCCGACCAGCAGCAGGCGCAAGAAAGGACGTTGAGATGAACTAGGCATGGGGAAGCGGTCTTCTCTCGGGTGAAGGCGGGGGTTCAATGCCGATGCTGGCGGGTAACGCCGGCGTCGAATTTCGCGACGATCTGCTGCCAGCCGGTGCCGTTGAGCGCAGCGTCGGTGAGATCGTTGGGGGCGATGAGGGCGCTACCACGGTTGAGCCAGATGTCCGGCGCGGTGTCGTCTTCAGCGGTCAAACGCATCAGAAACGAGCCAGCCACGGTTGGAGTCTGGCTCCGGCCAAAGTAAGCCTTGGCGCCCAGCAACTGCCAGGCATGACCGCCGCGGCTGACAGAACTGGCGTCCTGGGCAAACGGCGCGAAACCTTCATCGGCGAGGGTGACGGGTGTGGGCAGCGCCTGCTGTTCCTGACGCAACAGGTGGATTTCATCCAGTGTGACCCGCAGGTCGGCGTAGATGCCTTGCTCGGAGGCGCTCAGGTCGCGACGGGCATCCAGTTGATGGCTGCCGACGCTGCTCACCTCAAAGGACTCGCCACGCCAGGCGACCACCGAGCCGGCCACCGCCAGGATCATCAGGCACAACAGCAACACATAAAGGGTTTCGTGGCCGGCACCGGCCGGGCGAACCACTTGGGTGGTTGGCGTGGTCATGCTCATGTTCAGGGCGCCTCGATGTCGGCTTGGTCGATCTCGACGACATGACCGGGACCGGCGTCGAACAGCACATAGAACTCGGCGCCGGGCTTCTTGAAGGTCAGGGTCGAATCGGCGCCGAGCTTGCCTGGCACCAGAATGGTTTCGTCGTAACCGATCACGTCCAGGGTCACGCCCGGTGCACCACTGCCGTCAGAGAAGCCGCCGGTGCAACGGATCTGCTCGGCGTCGATGGCCTTGCATTCGCACATCGGGTTATGGGCCAGGGCACCGGTACTGAAGGCGGCGCAGAGCACCAGTAAAACGGGGCGAAAAGCGTTGATCATGGTTTGCCTCCTTGTTTGTTCAGCCATGCGACGGTGGCCGGGGATGCCTGGCTCAGGGGGATGGAGGCTTGATGCATGGCGCCGTCCCAGCCTTCCATGGTGATCCACAGCTCGGCGTCGGTTCTGGTCTTTTCAGGCATCGGCAGCGAAGCGCCCATGCGGTAGGGCGTGCCAAAGAAAATCGCCCCGGCGGCGCGCAGGCTGCGGGGTTTGCCGATGCGCAGGTAAGTCGCCTTGACCTGTTCACGACAACGCTCGCACAGCGCTGCGTTGAAGCCTTTCATGTAGCCGGCGGGGCCTGTCAGCCGCGGCGCTTCGTTGCGCAGCTCAGCCAGTTTCAGGCTCCAGGGACCGACCTGGATTTCGCCGATCTCCCGTTCCCCCAATCCGCTGTCACCGCGAAACAGCGAGGCGTCGGCAAGGTATTTAGGCATGAAGCCCAAAGGGATCAGCAGCAAAAGAATGTTGATGTGGAAGCGCCATTTGTTCCAGAACAGGCTTGCGCGCGAAGGCCGTGGTGCCGGGATCGTCTTGCTCACAGGTTGCCCTCCGGCGTCTGCTGGTTCATGACCGTTTGCGGCCTCGACACCGGGCGCGGGGGCTTGTTGCTGCGTTTTAACGCGTTGGCGGTGGCCAGGGCGGTGCGTTTGGTCCAGATCAGCAATCCACTGAGCACCATCATGCTCAGCAGCAATCCGAAGAAGAACCAGATCAGCTTGATCCAGATCCCGCCAAAGTCACCGGTGTGCAACGGACGCATCGACTCGGTCACGAATTCCAGGCGGGTGCGATCGGTCAGCAACCGCGTGCTGGCAACATCGCCGTTGTACGGGTTGATCTCGGCGGTCTGGAACATCAGCGGGTACCCGCTGCGACCGCCGACCGACAGGTGACTGTAGGCGTTGCCTGGCAGGGTGACGAAACTGGCTTCAAGGCCGGGGATTTGCTCCTGGGCGACCTTGATGGCCTGTTCCAGGCTGATCATCGGGGCCGGCGTGCCGGTGCGGGTCAACGGCACGCTTTCACGCGAGACGACCGACACGACCGGTTCGGTGGTAATCGAAATCTGGTTGTCGAACAGAATCGCCTTGATCAGGAACCAGACGCCGGTGATCGAGATCACCGCGATGAACCAGATCGACCAGATGCCACTGAGCCGGTGAAAATCACCCCAGAAAATCCGCGCGCCATGGCGAATGCGCAGGGTTGGGCGCAAGAAGCCTTTCCAGAACCGTTTGTAAACCACTAGCCCGGTCACCAATGACGCCAGCATCGGCAGCCCGAGGAACGACACCAGATACCAGCCCCAGCTGTAACCGTTGGTGAACGGCACCAGCCACCAGCCATGCAGTGCGCGCGTGAACGCCTTGAAATTGAATGGCGGGGCCGTGCCCTGAATCACTCCGCTGTAAGGATTCACATAGACCGTCACCGAGCGACCATCCGGGTAACTGACGTCCACGTCCAGGGCGAAATGCGACTCGTCGGGGCGGCTGATGCCCTGGACCCGCGTCTGGGGTTCGGCCTGTTTGATGGCGGCGACGATCTGGTCGTAATTGAGTCGAGGCGCATCGTCCGAAGGCGGGCTGGCACGCATTTGCGGGTTGGCCAGCCAGACGATTTCCTGGCTGACCACCGCCAGCGTGCCGGTCACGCAGACGATCAATACAAAGAACCAGATCGGCAGTGCCAGCCAGCTATGGACCAGAAACCAGAGTTTTGAGCGGGATTTCTTCGACATGATTAAAGGTCTTGTTTCGATGAGAGGACCTCTGCTGCGGGCTTCCCAGCGTAGTGGTCCATGAAAAGTCCGGCCGTGGCTTTTGCCTACGCGACCGACTGCATCTAAATAAGACGTATGAGCATCGGAAATCCCGAAAGGGGATATGAAAGTAAATGTTTCGTGTTGCGGTGGCCCTGGGCGGGCTTGCTCACGAAAGTGATCTGACGGTCAACATTGATGGCGAATGTGATGGCCCCATCGCGAGTCTGCTCGCGATGGGGCCTGATCAGGCACCGAAGATCTCAACCCTGCTTGAACATCTCCTTGGCCCGCTGTTCGATCTGTTCCTGAGTCAGATCCTCTTTACGTGTGGCCAGGAACCACAAATGCCCATAGGGATCCTTCAAGGTTCCCGTGCGGTCGCCATAGAACTGATCCTTGACCTCGGACACCACCGTGGCACCGGCATCGATGGCCTGTTTGTAGGATTTGTCCACGTCGTTCACATACAAGTGCAGGCCCACGGACGCCGAGTTGTCCGGATTGCTCAACGGGCCCTGGTCGCACGGCGTGCCGAGCATGATCGAACTGTCGCCGATGCGCAGTTCTGCGTGCCCGATACCGCCATCGGGCATGGCCAGGCGCATGACTTCGGTGGCGCCAAAGGCTTTTTTGTAGAAGTCGATGGCTTCGGCAGCTTTCTGAATGCCCAGATAAGGGGTGATGCTGTGATAACCCTCTGGAATGGGTTTAACGCTCATGACGGTTCTCCTTTTTGTTGTGGGAGCAAGGTGTTCCTTCGCCGATTACCGGTCGGATAACTATAGGTCAACCTCTTCGCCGCAACCGAGAGTCCGACGAGCCGCCGCGGCCCTGAGCCACGCATATCCTTGTCAATCCGATACCCACTATCGAGAGCGTTGATTTCTGCCCTTCGAGAGGCGCGGGTAGCCTGTGTTCATTGCCCCGAACCCAGATACCCGGACGCTCGATATGAAATCTCTACTCGCCACTGTCTTGCTGCTCGCCGTTTCCGTTCTCGCCGGATGTGCCAGTCATGTTTCACCGGAACTGCGCCCCTACACCGCCGAAGAAACCCGGGAGCTGGCGCTGGAAGCCCTGAATCGTCGCGGCTTGTCCTTCGAGGAGTACCACGCGAAGAAAGCCGAACTGCTCGGCCAGCCCCAGCCGGCAAAATCGTTCAGTTTCGATAAACAAGGCGAGATGAACGCCGAGCGCACAGTACAGCTTCACGGTCGCCCAAGCTGAACGACAACTGTACCGCTCGAACTTTCACGCAACTGTCCATGGGTTTCCCTCAAGGCGTGCGATAGGGTCAACACCTGACTGACCCCGATGGACTGCCACCCATGACACTCTCTCTCGACCTGTTGCTGGGCTTTGCCCTGTTTGCCCTTGTCACCTCGATCACTCCCGGTCCGAACAACACCATGTTGCTGGCCTCGGGCGTGAATTTCGGTTTCAACCGCACCATCCCCCACATGCTGGGCATTACCTGCGGTTTCTTCGTGTTGGTGGTCGCCGTGGGTTTCGGCCTGGGCGCGGTGTTTCAAACCTATCCACTGCTTTACACCGTGTTGCGCTATGTCGGTGCGGCCTATTTGCTGTACCTGGCGTGGAAGATTGCCCATTCCGGGCCGGTAGCCGACGGTGAGCAGGGCGAGGGCAAGCCGATCAGCTATTTGGGCGCGGCGGCGTTTCAATGGGTCAACCCCAAGGCCTGGATCATGGCCATCGGTGCCATCAGCACCTACACGCCGATGCAGGGTTATTTCACCAATGTGATCGTGATTGCCGCGGTCTTCGCTTTGATCAACCTGCCGAGCGTCGGGGTGTGGGCCGGCTGTGGCACGCTGCTGCGTAATGTGCTGCGCGATCGCCGCTGGTTGCGGCTGTTCAACTGGGGCATGGCCTTGTTGCTGGTGGCTTCGCTGTATCCGTTGTTGCTCGAAAGTTTTAGCTGACGCATTGCTTCAACCGGTTGCCCGATGCCTGTTAAGCTCGACTTCAGGAGCGTTCCTACGCACTTTTAAATGAAGTTGTACTTCTTTAACGGCCTCCGATCAGGTATTGCTGTCGTTCTGAAAGTTCGGCGTCGCTCACGAGGCGACGCTTTGACATTTCCAGTGACGAGCGTCCTGATCCCGGAACACGCTCTGCGAGTCTTTTATGAATAAACGTCCGTTGTATTTCGACTACGCTGCCACCACGCCGGTGGATGAGCGGGTCATCAAGGTGATGGTCGAGTGTCTGGGTTTTAACGGTAACTTCGGCAACCCGGCTTCCAGCTCCCATGCCTTCGGCCAGCAGGCCCGGCAATCGGTCGAACAAGCACGGTGCCAGGTCGCCGAACTGGTGGGCGCCCAGGCCGAGCAGATCGTCTGGACCTCCGGCGCCACTGAATCCAACAACCTTGCCCTCAAGGGTGTGGCCCAGGCCCGCGGTGTGTCCGGTGGCCACATCATCACCAGCCAGATTGAGCACAAGGCGATTCTCGACGCGGCAAAACAATTGCAGGACGCCAGCGTTGCCGTGACGTATCTGGTGCCGGATGCCGAAGGCCTGATTACCCCGCAGGCGGTCAGCGAGGCAATGCGTGAAGACACCTTCCTGGTGTCGCTGATGCTAGTCAACAACGAACTGGGCACCGTCAACGACATCCCGGCCATCGGCCAAGTGGTGCGTGATCGCAATGCGCTGTTCCACGTTGACGCGGCTCAGGGTGCAGGCAAAGTGGCGATCGATCTGGCCCGGTGGCCGGTGGATTTGATGTCATTTTCGGCGCACAAGGTCTACGGCCCCAAAGGCATTGGCGCGCTGTATGTCGGGCCTCGTGCGCAACAGCGCTTGCAGGCGCAGATTCACGGCGGCGGTCACGAGGGCGGGTTGCGCTCCGGCACTCTGGCGACGCACCAGATTGCAGCCATGGGCGTAGCGTTCGCGTTGGCAGCCGCGTCGTTCGACGAAGAAAAAGCCACTATCGTGCGTTTGCGTGAACGCTTGCTTGAGTCACTGCTGAGCATCCCTGGCGTGCGCCTCAATGGCAGCTCGACCCAGCGCATTCCTCACACCTTGAGCCTGACCTTCAACGAAGGCGAGTTCAATTCCACGGCGTTGAGCACCTCGATCGCGTTTTCCGCGACTTCGGCTTGCAACTCCGCCAGCAATGCACCGTCCCATGTGCTGCTGGCCCTGGGGCATGACGCCCGCTCGGCGAGCCGGACCATTCGCTTGAGCCTGGGGCGTTTCACCACCGAGCAAGATATCGACCAGGCGGTAGAGCTGATCAAAGCGGCCGTCGCCAGTGCTCCGGCATTCTGGGCGACAGGTCCTTAAACGCCGACTCCGATCGGCACCGAACAATAATGATGAAGTGGTTAGCAGGAGACACGATGAGTACGCAGCCTTCGATCAATGGATTGGTACCCCGGCGCCTGGCGCAAACCCGCGAGCTGATGAGCCGCGAGGGTATTCACGCGCTGCTGGTGCCGTCGGCCGACCCGCACCTGTCGGAATACCTGCCGGGCTATTGGCAGGGACGGCAGTGGCTGTCGGGTTTCCATGGCTCGGTCGGCACGTTGATCGTCACGCCGGATTTCGCTGGCGTCTGGGCCGACAGCCGCTATTGGGAACAAGCGAGCAAAGAACTCAAGGGCAGCGGCATCGAGCTGGTCAAGCTGCAACCGGGCCAACCCGGCCCGCTCGATTGGCTGGCCGAGCAAACCCCTGAGGGCGGTGTCGTCGCCGTCGATGGCGCGGTAATGGCTGTGGCTTCGGCGCGTACCTTGAGCAGCAAACTCCAAGAGCGCGGCGCCCGTCTGCGCACCGACATCGATTTGCTGAGCGAAGTCTGGAGTGATCGTCCGAGCCTGCCGAACGAGCCGATCTATCAACACTCGCCACCTCAGGCGACCGTCAGCCGTGGCGAAAAACTCACCCGGCTACGTGACGTGTTGAAAGAGCGCGGTGCCGACTGGCATTTCATTGCCACCCTCGACGACATCGCCTGGCTGTTCAACCTGCGCGGCGGTGATGTGTCGTTCAACCCGGTGTTTGTGTCCTTCGCCCTGATCAGCCAGCAGCAGGCCACCCTGTTTGTGGCCCTGAGCAAAGTGAGCACCGAATTGCGCGCCATTCTGGAAGAGGACGGCGTGACCCTGCGCGACTACAGCGAAGTGGCCGCCGCCTTGCGCGCCGTACCAAGCGGCGCAAGCCTGCAAGTCGATCCGGCACGGGTCACCGTGGGGCTGCTGGATAACCTGAACAGCGGCGTGAAACTGCTTGAAGGCCTGAACCCGACCACCCTGGCCAAGTCGCAGAAAAGCCTGGCCGATGCCGAGCACATTCGTCGGGCCATGGAGCAGGATGGCGCGGCGCTGTGCGAATTTTTCGCCTGGTTGGAAGCAGCGTGGGGGCGCGAGCGCATCACCGAACTGACCATCGACGAACACCTGACCGCGGCCCGTACCCGGCGCCCGGATTATGTGTCGTTGAGCTTCAACACCATTGCCGCGTTTAACGCCAACGGTGCGATGCCGCATTACCATGCCACCGAAGAAGAACACGCGGTGATCGAAGGTGACGGTTTGTTGCTGATCGACTCCGGTGGTCAATACCTGGGCGGTACCACTGACATTACTCGTATGGTTGCGGTGGGTACGCCGACTGACGAACAGAAGCGCGATTGCACCCGAGTGCTCAAAGGCGTGATTGCACTCTCCCGTGCCCAGTTCCCTCGAGGCATTCTGTCGCCATTGCTGGACGCCATTGCCCGCGCGCCGATCTGGGCCGAAAGCGTCGATTACGGTCACGGCACCGGCCACGGCGTTGGCTACTTCCTCAACGTTCACGAAGGCCCGCAAGTCATCGCCTATCAGGCTGCGGCGGCACCGCAAACCGCGATGCAGCCAGGCATGATCACGTCCATCGAACCGGGCACCTACCGTCCGGGCCGCTGGGGGGTGCGGATCGAGAACCTGGTGTTGAATCGCGAAGCGGGCAAGAGTGAGTTTGGTGAGTTCCTGAAATTCGAAACCCTGACCCTGTGCCCGATCGACACCCGTTGCCTGGAACCGTCGCTGCTGACCGAGGATGAAAAGCAGTGGTTCAACGGCTATCACACCGAGGTGCGTGAACGCTTGAGCCCGTTGCTCGATGGCGCAGCCCTGGAGTGGTTGAACACCCGGACCGCGGCTATTTGATCGGCTTGAGTTCAGGCGCTGTTTCCAGCGCCTGATTCATGTCTGGCTATTGCGCGGGTAGGGCTACCAGTCGCTTTGAAGACACCGCCCAGCAGTATCGGTCTGTAAATCAGCTCGCCCTTTGCTGAACGGTCAGTGACTGACGAACGTTAGCAGCATCCGGGTGAAGCGCCTATCGGGTACGCAAACCCGATGGAAGGGGAGGGTTACTTACAGATGACGATCATGCTGCGGCTGGTATAGCCGGCCGGGTTGAGGCCGAACGGATAATCACCGGGCTCTTCCACGGCATCCCCTGACTTGGCAATGACCTTGTAACCCTTGGGCGCGCACGAATTGGCTGCGCTGGCGTAGCACTTGTCCCAGGAGGATGACAACCCCGAACAGTTGATATGCAGTCCTTTCTTGCCATGTTTCATCTGGGGTTTCGAGGTCGCCGCGCAGCCTGCAATTGCAAGTACGGCGATCAGTATCAAAATTCGTTTCATTGCTGTCCTTATTGAGGCCCCGGATCTTGCGCCCGGGTCTGCCTGCATTCGCTTTTGCTTGAAGCGTTCGGATGTCCCTATCTGAAAAAATCCATATCTGACACTGAGTTACGTGGCCTAAACATGGCCTAATTGAGCGGCAAATACCAGACCTTCGTCAAATCTCATTTCAATCCGCCGCAACCGCGGGCTTGGCGGTACTGCCCATGGTCATGGTCGCTCCGACGGAAGCCAGAATGATGCACAGGATAGCCATCCACTGTGACAGGGAAAGGAATTCATGGAGGAATAACAGACCGGACAATGCGCCAATTGCAGGTTCGATGCTCATTAAAGTGCCGAAGGTCCGGGCCGGCATCCGTGTGAGGGCGACCATCTCCAGGGTATAGGGCAGGGCGGTGGACAGAATGGCGACCCCGATGGCCACGGGAATCAGCGAGGGTGTCAGCAGCGCCGCGCCAGCGTGGATGATGCCGATGGGGGCTACGAACAGTGCGGCAATCATCACGCCCAATGCGGCGGTCTGCACACCATTGTCAGCACCGGCCTTCTGGCCGAACAAAATGTATAACGCCCAGCAGACACCAGCGCCAAGGGCATAACCGGCACCCACGAGGTCAATGCCCGCACTCGTGGCGCCCGTCGGAATCAACAGCAGTAAGCCCACGGCTGCCAGAGCGATCCACAGAAAGTCGATCGCTCGACGTGAGGCATAAATGGCGACCGCCAATGGGCCGGTGAATTCCAGGGCTACCGCAATACCCAAGGGGACAGTGCGCAAGGACATATAGAAGAGGAAATTCATGCCGCCCAGGGCCATCCCGTAGACGATAACGGTGCGCAGGGATTTTGTGGTGAGCTTCGCTCGCCATGGCCGTAATAGCAGCAGCATGATCACGCTGGCGAAGATCAGCCGCAGGGTGGTGGTCCCTTGAGCGCCGATAACCGGGAACATGCTTTTGGCCAGGGAGGCCCCGGACTGGATCGATGCCATCGCTATCAAGAGCAGGCCAACCGAGAACAGAGTCGAGGCAAGGCTGCGGGGGTGGTCATTCATTGCGTGGCATCGTCCGAGGCAGGAAGCGAGAGGATTGTTCTATGTCTTGGGCAATATACTGCGCATTCATTCATGTTGCGTCTATATATTAAGCAGGGATTTTGAATATCCTGATAGAAAAGCCAAATCAGGGGTTGACGGCAGATTCTGGACGTCTATAAT
>NZ_JAAUOE010000109.1 GCF_017114915.1 Pseudomonas frederiksbergensis | reverse complement strand
GACGGGCTGTGTTTGTAACCATGTGGTGTCCAGTCGACGCTTTCCGGGAATGGAAGTTTTGGCTCCCCTTCATCAACCCTAGCCTTACCCGCCGGATCTTCATCCCCAAACGACGGCTTCCCACACCCATCCGCCCCCGGACAATCACTCAACCCCAGCGGATCAACCCATCCCGTCGGATTGTGCGTGTACTGATACCCGTTTAACCCTCCCGCCAACTTGCTCGGATCCGGGGTCAAGTACCGTCCGACATCCGGATTGTAGTAGCGATGCCGGTTGTAATGCAGGCCGGTTTCCGCGTCGAAGTACTGCCCTTGAAAGCGCAGCGGCTGATCGAGGACCTGGTGGGTGTCGCGGTGGAGGCGGGTGAGGCGGCCGTAGGCGGTGTATCGGGCGGCCCAGATGATGTCGCCGCTGTAGTCGGTGAGTTCCTGCGGGGTGCCGAGGTGGTCGAGTTGGTAGTAGAAGGGGCAGGCCTTTTTCGGGCCTTTGCCGTCGAGCATGGCCAGCGGGCGGAAGCTGCCCGGCTCGTAGATGTAGCTGCGGTAGTGCTCCTTGCTGCTTTCAGCGACGACCTGATCGCCCTGCCAGAAGAACTCAGTGGTTTTGCCGTCGATGGTTTTGGCGATGCGGCGGCCGAAGGCGTCGTAGCGATAACTCGCGCAACTTCCATCCGGCAATGTGACGCCGACCAGTCGGTGCTGGCAGTCATAGCGATACTCGGTGACCAGTTTTTGCCCGGTGCCACGACATTCGCGGATCAGGTTGCCAAAGGCGTCGTAGTCGTAATGGCGGTCGCCCTGCATCAATAGGCGATTGCCTTTGACGGTG
>NZ_JAAUOE010000108.1 GCF_017114915.1 Pseudomonas frederiksbergensis | reverse complement strand
AGGGGGAAGTGTCGTCCGCTTCGGGCGGATTAGGTGTCGGCTTGAACATGAGGAAATTTCTCTATGGCATATGTTTTTTGAAGCCGCCATTTTTCGTTTCCAGACGAAATGGGTGGCAGCCGTGCGCAGGCTGGAAAACCGGATAAACACAGCCACAAACCCGGCAGACCCGAAGGTCTCCCGCACACAGCCGCCATAGAATTGCATGCCAAAAAAAGCGCAGCAGTATGCCATGTGCTGTGACTGTGTTTATCAGGTTTCCAGGCCCGGCCGCTGATTTTGCAGCGACCCACAAAGCCTACCCACTTAGCTTCCGACGCAACAACCGTCAAAACCTGTTGGAAACATCCTCAAAAATCACCCCGTCTGTAGGAGCGGGGAATTTTGGAGAACTAGTTCGCCAGCCGAGCCCCACTCAGACTCCCGCTTTATTTTCCGCCTGATGCGCCGCGAGTACCTCCGGCAAGCCCCGGCGCAAGTACTCGGCCCACTAGCCATTAGTTTCTATCGCGACTAGCGGTTAATAGGTTATAGCGAAAAAATATCGCTAACTGTTATTTCTGATAGTAGCAATAATTTTCGTGAGGTTGGAGTCTGAAGCAGCAGTATCAAAACTCTTAAAAGGACTTCTTTATGGATACCATATTTTTTGCAAAGAAATCTATTTCTGGTCAAAACGCAGTCGATGGCGCGGCAAGAGCACTGATAGACAATATATATCCGTTCGCAGGGAAGGTTGCCGAGTTTTGGTCGAATACTAATGAAGTAACAGTTTGGGCTTCCCAGGATCTTAGTTCGAAAGAGTCGCGAGCGCTTGTTTGCAAATTTGATGCAGATATTGTTAATGGTGATCATCCCTATGCAACGGATGGCCCGGTGAGATATATGCATTATTATGTGTTTAAAGGGCCGCAGATGACGCCCCATCCGGCTGTGCGTGACAGTGGATTTGTTAATGTGACGTTCAATAAAAGTGAAGGGACTCTTGAATTAAGATTTAGTCTTAAATTTCAAAGCAATCCGCCTGGGCCCGACCTGGATGGCAACGGCACGTTTGAGAATGTTCGGGGTCTTGAACATCCTCCGACGTAACAATAGAAATCCGGCCATTGCTCTTCGGCGGTACATGCGCCGTTTCCCGGGCAGATTCACCCGGATCACTCCCACGTCGACGCGTCGACGTGGGAAATTGATCAGCCCTGCGTGGTCACTTCTACATTATCCAGTACCCGATTCACCGCCAGCCCGGCCAGCATGATGACCTGCTGGATCGCCAGGAGCGTATGCCGCTGCGGGGCGT
>NZ_JAAUOE010000107.1 GCF_017114915.1 Pseudomonas frederiksbergensis | reverse complement strand
GGCCAGAACGTGTGCGTGAAAAGTCCAAGACCGACAAGTCTCTCGCCATAGCGCATGGGGTGGAAGAAGTCTTTGTTGAACCGCTGAAAACTAGTGGCGAGGCGAAGAAATGACTACTTTTCTCCGCGTATTAAATGAGTTGGACAAGGCGCTAGCGCTCCGGCAGGCAATAGCGGGTGGCAGCGAAAGTATGTTTGAGGTGAATCCTAATGCTTTCCGGCGAATTCCAGGAGCCCCCTTCGCCTACTGGGTGAAGGATTCGGTACATACGTGCTTTGAAGAATTCGAGCCTTTTGAGTCAAAGCGTCGGTCAGCACTTGGCGGTCTTAAAACGCTTCTTGATGAGCGTTTTTTGAGATGCTGGTGGGAGCCAGAACCAAAATTTACATGGAGGCCTATTGCTAAGGGCGGTTCATTTTCTCCGATGTATTCGGACTTGCATATGGTTGTAAATTGGGAGGCGGAGGGTCTTGACATTAGCTGGTATGGGTATCAACGACGTCCGCGTGAGGGTTTTGGTGGAGGCACTCGCGGAGTAGATGCGTACTTTCGTCCGGGGATAACATGGCCGAGGAGGACGAATGGCCTCAGCTTTCGAATAATGCCCGCGGGTTGTATATTTGCCGATAAAGGGCCTGCAGCGTTTGTTAATGACGATAGTCCTAAAGAATTGCTCGCACTGTTGAGTTTGCTAAATTCTCGAGCATTCGGCTTGTTAGTTTCGGTGCAGCTGGCTCGTGTTGAATTGGCTCAGTCATTTGAAGTCGGATTGATTCAGCAGACGCCAATTCCAAATCTGAAGGCAGCACAAATCGAGCAATTGGCGGCACTTGGTTGCCGGGCATGGTCGCTGAAGCGCACACTCGACACAACTACTGAGACCTCTCACGCATTTCTCCTACCCGCGGGTTTGCGCTCACGCTTGGGCGACTACGATCCATCGGCCATCGAAGCAGAGCTCGCGCGTATTCAGGCCGAAATCGACTCGATGGCCTTCGACCTCTATGGCTTCGCTGAGGCTGACAGCGCGGCTGTTCAGGCGATCAACGTTGCCAACGCCGAAGGGGAGATGGAAGGTGCTGAATCCGACGACGATAGCGACGATGAAGAGAGCGCTGCGCCTCTCGACCAAACAGCCGGCTTGTTAAGCTGGGCGCTCGGTGTCGCCTTTGGTCGCTTTGATTGGCGCCTTGCTATCGGCGAGTTGCAAAGTCTGCCAGAGCCAGAACCATTCGATCCTTTACCTACAAAGTCTCCGGGAATGTTGCCCGATGGGGCTCAGCCATTCCATGCTCATGATGGCATTCTGGTCGACGACCCTGGCCATCCGCATGACCTTGCC
>NZ_JAAUOE010000106.1 GCF_017114915.1 Pseudomonas frederiksbergensis | reverse complement strand
CCGTGGCGAGGATGAAGCAGACCATGATCATGAGGAATGCATTGCCGTAGGTTTGTGGTGGAGTAGGACCGTTAAGAACTGCTACGTAGGACCGCCAATCTCGATAACCCTCGGGACAAGGCGATTGCCTTGAGCGACTGGGTGCGAAAAAACATTCGCTATGTCGCAGTTTACGTGGGGGCCGGTAGCGTTGTTCCAAATCCTGTCGACACAATTTTGGCCAATCGCTATGGGGACTGTAAGGATCACGTAGCGTTATTGCAGTCATTGCTGGACACGGTGGGCATAGATAGCACGCCCGCGCTTATCAACTCTGGTAATGCCTATACCTTACCCAAGGTTCCAACCCTTGGTGTACTCAATCATGTCATCACCCATATCCCAAGCCTGAATCTGTATCTGGACTCAACCGCAGAGGGAATAGCAGGCGGCTATCTACCCATTTTTGTCCTGGATAAACCCGTAGTTTTCACAAAATCAGGGACCCTGGGCCGCACACCTTCTACCCAAGAAGGAAAGGTTGAAAACAGCACGGTATTCAAGGTTAGCGCGAACGGTAATGCCGACTTCATTCACACTTCCAGAATCACGGGTTGGGCAGCAGAACCCAATCGTTACGCCGTTAACTCCATGAGTCCTGTTGATCGAAATCAGTTAGTACAGAACATTCTGGCTAGCTATGGACAGACGGGTAAAGGAGAGTTCAGCGCGTCGGGACTCGAGGCGAGCGATAACGAAATTACAATAGAAATGTCCGGTCGATCGGAGAGTCTGGTTGGCTTTCCCGGGCCTACAGGCGTTTCCTCTATGAGTAGCTTCGCTGGCGGTATTGCACAAAGCGTTTTTGCTTTCGCAGCGGAGAGCGATCGTGTTCAGGCCTTCACCTGTATTTCGGGAGTAACAGAAGAGCAGGCGCGCTTTGAGTTTTCAAAGGAGGTCATTATTGTCGCAGTGCCTAAGTCGATGACATTGCGTGATGAGAAATTTGAATATACCTCTACTTATTTAAAAGAACCTGGTGCGGTGATCGTCCGTCGCCGCTTAAAGTTTTACAACCCCAGTGCGCTGTGCGGTCCGGAAGATTTCAAAAGCATGAATACAGTCATTGGCTCGATGTTAAGTGATTTGAAATCGCAGATTGTGGTTCAACTGAAGTAGCGGTTAGCAAGCTAAGAGGTAGGGTTTTTTAATTGGTTTTGGCAGATAACCGGCATGAAAAAGCTGATTCTGTTTGCTGGGCGGTTGCAGGAACTGAGTTTAACTTGGGTTCGCCGGGCATCGTAGCTACTTGCTTGTTTTGTGATCTGTTTTTGAATCCGCTCAATGAGCATCAGCTGACGGCGCGGCCGGT
>NZ_JAAUOE010000105.1 GCF_017114915.1 Pseudomonas frederiksbergensis | reverse complement strand
TGTGAAACGCCGGCAGGCAGTGCATGAACTTCACACGCGGGTTGCCCGAAGCTTTCATCATGTCGGCGTTGACCTGGTACGGCAGCAGTTGCTCGATGCGCTCGTCCCACGCTTCCACCGGTTCACCCATCGACACCCAGATGTCGGTGTGGATGAAGTCCACGCCCTTGACGGCAGCCTTGGGGTCTTCGGTGATGGTGATGCGCGCTCCGCTCTCTTCGGCGAAGGCTTTGCACTGATCGATGAACTCCTGATGCGGCCACAGCGCTTTCGGCGCGGCNGAAGGCTTTGCACTGATCGATGAACTCCTGATGCGGCCACAGCGCTTTCGGCGCGGCGATGCGCACGTCCATGCCGAGTTTGGCGCCGATCATCAGCAACGAATTGCCCATGTTGTAGCGCGCATCGCCGAGGTAGGCGTAGCTGATGTCGTGCAGCGGTTTGTCGCTGTGTTCGCGCATGGTCAGGGTGTCGGCGATCATTTGCGTCGGGTGGAATTCAGCGGTCAGGCCGTTGAATACCGGTACGCCGGCGTACTTGGCCAGCTCTTCGACGATGTCCTGTTCGAAGCCGCGGTACTCGATGGCGTCGAACATCCGCCCCAGCACGCGGGCGGTGTCTTTCATGCTTTCCTTGTGGCCGATCTGCGACGACACCGGGTCGATGTAGGTGACGTGGGCGCCCTGGTCATGGGCCGCGACTTCGAAGGCGCAACGGGTGCGGGTCGAGGTTTTTTCGAAGATCAGCGCGATGTTCTTGCCTTGCAGGTGCGGACGCTCGGTGCCGGTGTATTTGGCGCGCTTGAGGTCGCGGGACAGGTCCAGCAGGTAGTGCAACTCGCGAGTGGTGTGGTGCATCAGCGAGAGCAGGCTGCGGTTGCGCATGTTGAACGCCATGAGTTGGATCTCCTTGGGTTTCGGTTATCCCCTCGGCCGTGCTGGATAAGCATCGGCCGAGGCTTGAAAGTTAATAATCGATAGGGTCGCGAATGATCGGGCAGGTCATGCAATGGCCACCGCCGCGCCCGCGCCCGAGTTCACTGGCACTGATGGTGATGACCTCCACGCCGGCCTTGCGCAGCAGGGTATTGGTGTAGGTGTTGCGGTCATAGCCGATGACCACGCCCGGTTCCACGGCCACCACGTTGTTGCCGTCGTCCCATTGCTCGCGCTCGGCGGCGAAGCTGTTGCCGCCGGTTTCGACGACGCGCAGTTGCTTGAGGTTGAGGGCCTTGGCCACGGTGTCGAGGAAGCTGGTTTCTTCACGGCGCACGTCGATGCCGCCCGGTTTGCTTTCATCGGGGCGCAGGCTGAAGGCGACGATCTGCTTCACCACTTCCGGGAAAATCGTCACCAGGTCGCGGTCGCAGAAGCTGAACACGGTGTCCAGGTGCATCGCCGCGCGGGATTTCGGCAGGCCGGCGACGATGACGCGTTCCAC
>NZ_JAAUOE010000104.1 GCF_017114915.1 Pseudomonas frederiksbergensis | reverse complement strand
ACCGACCGGGATGGTGATGGTCTGGCCGTTGGACAGGGTCACCACCACCGGCGAACCAGTCACCGGCGAAGTCACGGACGCGGTGTACACCACGGTGCCGCCTTCAGCCACACTCGAAGTGGCGGTCAGATTGACGGTCGAGGTATCGAGGGTGTCAGTGACGTCGGTAACCGCCGCCGCTGGGCTGGTCACCAGGCTCTCGAAATTGCCACCGGTGGCGGTGGAAATGGTCGCCTGGACCGTGCCCGCGTCTTTGTAGACGTCGTCCTTCGGTGCATCGACAGTCACCGAGCCGCTAGTCGCACCGGCGGCGATGGTGATCACCGCACCATTCGACAGGGTCACGGTGACCGGGGTGCCGGCGGCATTGGTCAGGGTCGCGGTGTAAACGATGGAGCCGCCTTCAGCCACCGAGTCGGTTGCCGACAGGCTGAGGGTGGTGGTGTCCGGGGTATCGGTAATCGAGGTATCCGCCGACTTGCCGTCGACTTCCAGCTTCTCGTAGTTGCCGCCCTTGGCGTCGTCGATCTTCACGCTCAGCGAACTGCCGCCCGCCAGGGCATCGTTGGGTGCAACGAAGTTGACAGAACCGCTGCTGGCACCAACCGGAATGGTGATGGTCTGGCCATTGGACAGGGTCACCACCACCGGCGAACCTGTCACTGGTGCAGAGACGGACGCGGTGTACACCACGGTGCCGCCCTCGGCCACAGTGCTGGTCGCGGTCAGATTGACGGTCGAAGTATCGAGGGTGTCGGTGACGATAGTGACTGCCGGGGCAGTGCTAGGCACCAGGTTCTCGAAATTGCCACCGGTGGCGGTGGAGATGGTCGCCTGAACCGTGCCGGCATCTTTATAGACGTCATCAGCAGGGGCGGCGACGCTCACGCTGCCGGTGGTCGCACCGGCGGCGATGGTGATCACGGCGCCGTTGCTCAGGGTCACGGTGACCGGCGTGCCGGCCGGATTGGTCAGGGTCGCGGTGTAGACGATGGAGCCGCCTTCGGCCACTTCGGTGGACGCCGACAGGCTCAGGCCGGTGTCATCTTTCGAATCGGTGATGGTGGTGAGTGCCGGCTCGGTGCTCGGGGTCAGTTGTTCGAAATTGCCGCCGGTGGTGCCGGTGATCGTGGTGCTGACGGTACTGCCGTTGTTGTAGACGTCGTTGGCCGGGGTATCGACCGTCACGCTGCCGGTGGTCTTGCCCGCTTCGATGGTAATGACCGAGCCATTGCTCAAGGTCACGGTCATCGGCGTGCCCGCCGGGTTGGTCAGGGTGGCGGTGTAGGTGATCTGGCCGCCTTCGACGACGGAGCCAGTGGCGCTGAGGCTCAGGCCGGTGTTGTCGACCGAGTCGGTAATGGTGGTGACGGCCGGAGTCGTGTTCGGCACCAGGTTCTCGTAGTTGCCGCCGGTAGCGCCAGTGATCGTGGTGCTGAC
>NZ_JAAUOE010000103.1 GCF_017114915.1 Pseudomonas frederiksbergensis | reverse complement strand
GCACTTCATCAATGTGAATCCTGACCGGCACCCGCTGCGCCAGACGCACCCAGTTGTTGAGACGGGTCACGTAACCGTCCAGCCATAGTCATCCCCACCGCTCGTCCGAAATGTGCCGATACCTGTAATTTCTGACAGTAGACGCCTCAAATCCACGAACACAGACTGTGCTGACCGGAAAGAGCCACTGTATGTATGGGCTTCTGATAATGCATAGGTACGTTGGTCGCCATTCGGCAATCCGGAGCGCTTTTATTCAGAGGTGCTTATGAGCCATAGAAACATCGAACGTAGCGCAGGCGACCGCGATAATTTATTTGGCATCGAGGGTGAGAGGACGCTGAGCATCCTTCCCGACGATATTCTTGACACCCGTTTGATTAAGGGCGTTCTGGTACTCCCGGACAACAAAATTCTGTTGAGTATGACGCTGGAAACGCAGTCCGGTTTTGGACAATACGGGCTGGCAATGCTGACCGCTGAGGGCAAACTGGACCCAAGTTTTCACGATGGAGGTCTGCGGATTGACTCTTTCAACGGGGATAATCCCTGCGGCGGGGGCAGGCTCTTACGCCTTGCGGACGGAGGCCTGTTAATGCTCGGTTCTGACATCAGGTACGTGGGAGTGGATCCGGTAGCCCACTTGGCCATGGCCCGTTACTCCAGCAACTACGAGCTGGACCAATCTTTCGGAGAGCCGGGTACCGGCCACCAAATTATCGAAAATCAGCAGGACGAAATTTGCATGACGGACTTCTCCAAAGTCGTCGAGCAAGCAGACGGCAAACTACTCATCTGCACCACGTATCACAAATTGGGCGACTGGAGTAATACCACCGGCGTGCTCTTTCGGCTGCATCCCAACGGCACATTCGACAAGTCCTTCAAAAATACCGGTCGCCTAGATTTCAAAATGCAAGACTCGACCACGCCGACCGGTCTGTCCGCTGTGCTGCCCCAAGCGGACGGAAAAATCGTGGTGGCGGGTTATGGTCGTTTGCACTCAATGCGCGATACGGCACTTATTGCGCGCTTCGATAACAACGGCCTTCTCGACCAGAGCTTCGGCAGCCAAAATTCACCGGGTTACTGCGGCATCGAGGTAGACAACCGTTCGACCCGGTTCAACGACCTGCTATCCACGAATCGCGGTTTTGTCGGGCTCGGTCAAGTCGGTGACTCAAACAATCCCGACACCGAAGGAATGCTTTTTGGCATCACCCAAGATGGCTTGCCAGATCCCGATGTCAACAAGGGTGAACCGGTGTTGACGAAATACCATCAGGACCGAGAAGGCGCGTGGCTCAATGGCTACGTGCAACCCGATGGAAAATTAGTGACTACAGCGGCACGGCATTACATATACCTTGCGCGTTGGCTGACTAACGGCATGGCCGACCAAACGTTCGGCACTGACGGGCATATATCGGAAGACTCTTCGAATGCCGCAGAGCCGGCCATTGTGGCTGGTCGCCACGAGAACAAAACTCTCTGGGCCGGCAATCCCACCGGAGTCGCCGGTGGACTGGGCAAACTGATCGCTTACCTTGGCTGAATCAGTCATGTGCTGTTTGTTGTAATGGCGCCGGAGATGGTGTGACCACCACCGTACACGTAATCCCCGCCGCCA
>NZ_JAAUOE010000102.1 GCF_017114915.1 Pseudomonas frederiksbergensis | reverse complement strand
GGCATTCCTTTGCTGCGCGTGGGAACGATCAGGTTGACGGGATCAAGCGCTGAGCGAATAGATCAACGCCGAAATCGCCACCAACCCTACCGCCACTACAAACACGTTGGACGCCTGGCCGCGATAACGCGCCATGGCCGGCACCTTGCGGATCGCGTACATCGGCATCAGGAACAGGATCGCCGCGATGACCGGGCCACCGAGGGTTTCGATCATGCCCAGAATGCTCGGGTTCAGGGTCGCGACGATCCAGCACACCACCAGCATGAATGCAGCGGTCATGCGGTCCAGGGTCTTCGGCGCCGGGCGTTTGCCGCTCTTGACGATCAGGCCCTTCAAGCCTTCGCTGGCACCGATGTAGTGGCCCAGGAACGACTTGGAAATGGCCACGAAGGCAATCAACGGCGCCGCGAAGGCGATGGTCGGGTTGCTGAAGTGGTTGGCCAGGTACGACAGGATCGACAGGTTCTGCGCTTTGGCCTCCGCCAATTGCGCCGGCGACAGGGTCAGCACGCAGCTGAAGACGAAGAACAGCACCATCACCACCATCAGGATGTGGGCGCGGGACAGGATCTGCGAGCTGCGTTCTTGGGCGTGGTTACCGTAGCGACGCTTCTGGTCCACCGCGAACGCCGAAATGATCGGCGAATGGTTGAACGAGAACACCATCACCGGAATCGCCAGCCATAGCGTGTGCAGCAGCGCCGACGACTCAGGCAAGGTGGTCGCGGTGCTGAGGATGCCGCCGTTCCAGTGGGGAATCAGGAACACCGCCAGGAACAGCAGCGCAACGATGAACGGGTACACCATCAGGCTCATGGCCTTGACGATCACCTGCTCACCGCAACGCACCACTGCCAGCAGGCCGAGAATCAACACGAACGACAGCACCACGCGCGGTGGCGGCATGATGTGCAGTTGATGCTCCAGGAAACTGCCCACGGTGTTGGTCAGGGCCACGCTGTAGATCAGCAGGATCGGGAAGATCGCGAAGAAATACAGCAACGTAATCAGCGCACCGGCCTTGATGCCGAAATGTTCTTCCACCACTTCAGTGATGTCCGCGCCTTCACGGCCCGACAGCACAAAACGGGTCAGGCCACGGTGCGCATAAAACGTCATGGGGAACGCCAGCAACGCCAGGATCAGCAGCGGCCAGAAGCCGCCCAGCCCCGCGTTGATCGGCAAAAACAGGGTGCCAGCCCCGATTGCCGTGCCAAACAGGCCCAGCATCCAGGTGGTGTCATGGCGATTCCAGCTTTCGAGGCTCGCTGGTGTCGCCGCTACGTAGCGTTCGTCGACGCTATTGGCCTGATCATTCATCCGGTCGGATCTCCGCTTTCCGGTCACTTGCCACTCGGTCAGGACGCGTCGGAAAAAACCGACAGACATGCTCCGGCCGAAACAGGGGCGGGATTCTCCGCGATAAACGAGCAGAAGCAAAGGCTTAGCTGAGCAATGGTTGTGCGGAGCAGATCAGAGGCCTGTCGTTTTTAGAAAAACAACTGTCGGCAGCGGGTATGCGACGTGTCGTTTTCTGACACGCTTTAGTAGCAGCTGTTCGACTGCGAAGCAGTCGTAAAATCAGGCGCTGCGGTCCGTCAGGCACACCGTACATTCAGGGTTGACGACTGCTTCGCAGCCGAACGCAGCCT
>NZ_JAAUOE010000101.1 GCF_017114915.1 Pseudomonas frederiksbergensis | reverse complement strand
GGCGACGGCATCAACTTCCAGGACGACGGACCGACGGTGTCGGCCAACAACACGGTGCTGCTCGATGACGATGCGCTCACGGGTGGTAATCCTGGCGGCACGGACGACGATGCAAACTCGGCTAACATAAGCGGCACTCTGGGACACGCCTTTGGTGAGGACGACGAAGGTGCGACAGTGGCATACCGGACGAACGGAGCACCCACGGGCTTCAGCTATGTGGCCGATGGCACCAGCCTGCTGGTCAAGCAAACCCAGAACGGCGTTCTGACCACGGTCCTGACCTTGTCGTTGGATTCGGCAACGGGCGCCTACGGGGTGGTGCAAAACAGCCCGATCCTCCATGCGGCGGGTCTGAACGAGAACAACCAGGCGTTCACCATCACCTACCGGGTGACCGATGGTGATGGCGATACGGCCGATGGCACGCTCTCCNACCGGGTGACCGATGGTGATGGCGATACGGCCGATGGCACGCTCTCCATCAACGTCGATGACGACACCCCGGTCGTGACGGCCAAGTCGAGTCTGGTCTACTCGAACAGCAGCAACGGGGGGGCTGTGACGGATATCGGTGGAACGGGTGTCTTCGCATACTCAATTGGCGCGGACAAGCATGTGGCGCCTTACAGCGATCCAGCGGGCCTCACGCCAAACTCCGACTTCCTGTCCGTGGCCCTCACGGGCGTCACGGTGGGTGCGAACGCCATCACCAACAAATCGGTGACCTGGGTTTCGGAGTCTGATAGCCAGGCGGTGTTCAACGTGGGCTTCACCTACGTGTCCAACAATCCGACGCAGGGAGCGACCAGCAACGCCACCGGCACGCTGATCTTTGACAAGGTGGCGGACACCTATACCTTGAAACTGGCTCAGGAGATCGAGAGCTTCAGCATCCTGAACACCTCGACGCCTGGAAACCCCCTCAAGGGCTATGCGCTCGACTCAAACGCGATTGTTGGATCGAATCCGCCGGTCTCGGTGATGACGCTGGCCAGCAACTTCTTCGTGCAGTTCGAAGGATTTGGCGTGAACAACGGGACGGCCCAAACCTTCGCTTATGACACCAACACGGGCTTGTTCTCCAATGATCGACGGTATGTCACGGTCTCATCGGATTCGATTGGCGCTGCCAGCGACACGCTCCAATCGGACGAGGTGATTGATCTGGACTTCTTCAAGAACAATCCCGAAGGGTTCACCAATTCTGGCGAGCCCAGAGCCACGAGCAAGGCGATCTTTATCGAGTTCACACAGGCCGGCCCTGGCGCTGGCAAAGACATGGTGGTGGTATTGAAACTGGTTGATGACATTACCGGGGCAACCATCAATCGGACCTTCATCGTTGGAAACTCAGACGGTAATGACGACGTTATCAACGCCAGTGTGCCCACCTACGGATTCGTGGCCAAGGCACAGAACGGCATTGTGGTCTTCGAGAGCAATGACTACAACTTTGACCTCGGCGGAGGAGTTTTTGAGCACTTCTCGATCCAGGGCGCGCAAGTGGTGACATCGACCCAAAGCGCAAGCGGAACCGGGTATCAGCTCAATGGGGTCATCGACAATCCCGCGACTCCGAACGTTGTTGAGGGCGCAACAACCAATGGCCAGATAGCTTTCGGTGGCGCCACGACTGAGGGCAATAACGAACCCATCAAGATCGTCAACATCGGCTTCGTGTCCACGGCGACACCGGACGCCCACCTGACCTTCGA
>NZ_JAAUOE010000100.1 GCF_017114915.1 Pseudomonas frederiksbergensis | reverse complement strand
GCGGCGCCCTGGATGCGATCGACCGCAACGAGGAATTCATCAAGATGACACTCGCGGTGATGATGACACCGGAGTAACTGCTGCCAGGCAAAAAACGCCCGCTAGCCCCCACACGTTGCACTGAATTTGACAAAATCGTGAACGTGACCCACCGGCAATAAGATGGAGCGCCACAGTATGCCAATCATGGAGTTCCATGCACCTTATGACAGTGCATTTCTACCATACGAAATAACCGCATATATGCTATTTCCTAAAAGCCCCCCTGAGAGAAGTGCATATCTTGCAAAAAAAATGGCGGAGTACACGCTAAAACAATCACAAGAAGACAGTCACCTGATACCTGCTGAAATCCTCCAAGACCTACTCGAAAATAGTACTGTCAGCGCCCCTGAAATAACTGAGCATATTGTAAAACAAGCATGCGTCGCCGCTGAGATCTTCCTTAATCTAGTTAAACTTCACTGCAGTGGCGAAGATGCCAGCGTCAACAAGGCAATGTTCCTAGGAGACAGCTTTTTCGAGCATGCTCAAAACAAAGTCATGGGTAAAATATCTTCTTCAGAGAGTTCGATACGGCGTGCATGGACAGCCTATACACCAGCTGCGCACTTATGGGCAGCTTACATAATAATCAACGACACGGCAGAGCACGACTCAGATTCATATCTCCGACAACTTAGTATAGCGAAAGAGTTAGTTAAGATAGCTCCAAAGGTTTCTAGTAAAAATGCCAAAGAACCCCGATTCTCCTCAGATGAACTTTGGACAATCCCTGATTTCGTCGAGCTCCCAGAATGCAGTTTCCTATGCAGTGGCCTCAATGAGGCTGAGCGTGGACGGCTTCCAGACTACGAAAAGCGCTCGGTGAGCAAACACGAAAAGTGAATTTCACCCCCCCTGACAGTAGTGTGCAATCAATTCCGGATGCATAACGTAACGAGCGTCAACACTAGGGAGACGCTCAAATGCATCTTGATACCAGTAAAGCACTGATCCGCCAAACCAACCTCTGCGCACAACTCGACCTTTCCCGATCGGGCCTGGACAAGCTCAGAAAAAAAGACGAAAGCTTTCCAAAGCCCATCAAGGACGGTAACACCAGACAAGCTGCCACGTACTACGTTGTAGCTGAAGTTGAGGCTTGGATTGCAAGCCGTATCGCCCAACGCGATGCTTCTAAACAATGAACACTATCGATGATAAAAAACTCTCGCTATGGGGTAACCTAGCTAGGGTAGAAGCTGTTGCAGCCAAAGCCCTGGCTAAGGGAAGGACTAAAAATCTAGCCTCCCCGCCAACCTCACTACCGAAAGAGTACCAACCTCCTTCCAAATTCGAGAATATCCGCGAGGTACCTAATATTGCGTTACGCTCCGCTTTATTTGGCGCAATAGGCAAAGGCAATCGACGCTATTTTGAGCGAGAAAGAGTATTCTCTCAAGCAAACACCATGATCCTCTATACTGGAGTGCAATTGGACCAAGGGGATCTTGATCTGTGGGAAAACCTATTGCATATAGCCCGAACCCAACCCCTTGGCCAAGATTGCATAATTAGCATATATAGATTATTAAAACTTTTGAACAAAACAGACACAGGAGCCAATCGAAAGATTCTCAAACATCGTCTTAGCCGCCTCAGCGCTAGCGCACTAGATATTAAGATTGAAAATAATACTTACTACGAGGGCAGCCTTATAAATGAAATACTACGCGACGAAATTAGCGGAAAGTCCATAATCCGCCTCAACCCATCTCTTAGCAAAATGTTCGAATCAGACCAATTTACTAGAATTGATTGGAAAGTTAGGCATTATCTAAATGGAAAATCTCTTGCGCAGTGGTTGCACGGGTATT
>NZ_JAAUOE010000010.1 GCF_017114915.1 Pseudomonas frederiksbergensis | reverse complement strand
ACAATCGCCAGCGACAGCACTTTCGTTGCATTCTCCTGGTCCTGGCCAAAGCTGCTGAGCGCCGTGGTGGCCAGAGGCGTGGTGCTGATCGCGAACTCGGTTGGATTCAAGTCCGTGCCCTTGTTCAGCACTTCCGTGTCGAACAGCGCCAGCACCGCCGCCGCGTCGCTGTCGTCATCCTGGTTGCCGGCCGTTTCGTCGATCGTCACTGAACCGCCGCCATCGGCCACGTCGGCGCTTGGCCCGTCGTCCTCGAAGATCATCTTGGAGCCGATTTCGGCGATCGCAGTATCGGCTTTGCGCAGTGTGAAGCCGCCGATATCAAAATCGGCATGGTCATTACCCCTGGCGTCGAGGGCCGCCCCGTTCTCGATGAGTACGCGGTTGTGATCCGACGTTGTGGTGTATTCAATCTGGTAGCCGGCCAAAACGCCGGTGATGGTTGCAACCCCATTGGCGAAGCTGATGCCAATGGCCGGATCATTCACCGATCCGTCTGAATTCTCGATCACCAGCCCGGTGCTGATGTTGATGACGCGAATATTGGTGATGGCAACCGACGCATCACCCACATAGCCGTTGACGAAGTTCACGCCAGGTTCAGCAGCGGTGTTGTATGCGCTGACTTTTACCACAGCACTCTTGCCGCCTTGCAACTGCACGACGTCGAAACTGGCCGACGTCGAATTGTAGACGCTGGTGAAGTCGATGTTGGACTCAACATCCGCTTCGGTCTGACTGAGGTTGGGTACGGTCACATCCTGCCTGGCACCGGTGACGAACGAAAAGCGGATGCCTTCCTGTTCCGTAATCATCTGGTTATTGGTGCCGATGGTGGTCGGGCCACCCCCCTGGCTGGTATTGATCGTGTCGCCAGTGTTTATATTGGCGCCGCTTGACTGGTCAGCAGGGTTCTTGCCGGTGGCGATGATGGTGGGATCCGTGATCCGCACGACACCATTGACCGTTTCAGTGGCCGGGTTCGCTTTCGTGAACATCAGGAAGAGGTTCTGACCGGAGGGCGCGCCGGCCAGACTGAATCCCAAGTCTTGAGTGACTCCGATGAACACCTTATTCAGCAGGTTGAGCGAATCATCGGGGTTCGTCGTATCTGGATGCTTGAGCGGTTGGTACTCCACGGTCCAGATCTTGCCACCTGAGACCGGCGATCCGGTTTCTTCGATATAGCCCGCGAACACGATCGCGCCGGCTGGGCCCCCGGCTCGGCCCACAACGATGTTATTGTCGTTCGTATCGGTATAGAGAAGGATGCTGGTGCCATCGAGGGTATCCAGTCCGCTGTCCACGCCATCGAGCGGTGCGCCAGCGCTGTCGACGAATCTGATATCGGTAATGCCGGTCGGGTCGGTGAGGGTGAACGCATTGCTGCCCGTGTCGCCCGCGGCACCGGTATAACCACTCAAGGCCGCACCCGTTGCGGTACCTGCACCCAGTGCAGTCAAACGGGTAGCGAAGGCTGAGGGCAGGGACGCCACCAGAATGTCGTTGTCGTCAGCGTCTGCTGCGGGGCTTGGCGTGGCGGTGGCGTTCTGCAGCCCGGCCGTTTCATCCAGCGTAACGTCCTCGCCGGTCACCACGCCCAAAGCGTTGGTCGTGACCGACGTTGTGGATAGGGCGACCGTATCGCCCGTTAGCGATGAGTCTTGCTCGCGAATAGTCATGACGTTCTCCTGAGCAATTGCGGTCATTGAGGCCTGACCATTGACCTCTGCAACTATGACTAGGCGCCGCAGATTGCACATCGGCCGATACTCCCAAACGGGATGGGAGTTTCGGCCTATGTGGGAGGGGAAAACGGGATGAGGACGCTAAGGAGCGGCACCACATATTCCATTTGTGCATGAGGGCATGCTGGACGTTTGAATGTAAGGCCTGTACTCGCGACATGCGCTGGAGCATCCGCGATTTGCGGGGTTCTTGATCGATGTCAACCGCATGAGCCGACCTGCTCTGTATTCTGCGCAGAAGCCGACAGCTTCAATGGCGAGACTGGTTTGCCGAACCTGTCCAGCCCTCCAGTGAGGGTCGGCGCCCGAGGGCGAAAATCCCATGCTTTATCCGCTGTTTCTGACGTTTCACCTGTTTGCCGCCCTGATCTTTATCGGCACGGTGTTTTTCGAAGTTCTGTTCCTGGAAAGCATCCGCAAACAGTTGCCCGCCAAAGTGATGTTGCTGGTCGAGCAGGGCATTGGCCGACGAGCCCGCACCCTGATGCCGTGGGTGCTGCTGATATTGTTCGGCGCCGGGCTGGGCATGGTCTGGCTCCGCTATTTGCCCGTCCTTGCAACACCAATGGCTTCATCATTCAGCACCTTGTTGATGTTGAAAATCGTGGTTGCCGTGAGCGTGTTGCTGCATTTCCTGGTCGCCATGTTCTTGTTCAAAAGCGGCCGAATGAGCGCGCGATCCCTGCACTTCATCCATGGCAGTCTGTTCTGCCATATGGTCATCATCGTACTGTTGGCCAAGGGCATGTTTTACCTGAGCTGGTGACCGGCCTTGAGCGAAAACCGGTCCTGCAAGCACTCGTCTTGTGCTTGATACAAGTCAAGGAGCATGGCTCGCCGATCCCGGACACTGTTGATTCGCAGCCAGTCTCGGAGACCTGTCATGCTCGATTTTTTCCACGCCCCCGGCGAGCTGATCGATCGGTGCGATCAGGGCGTACTCGACCCCAACTGTCCTGCCGACACGCAAAAGTTTCATGACGGCATCGGCTCTCTGGATTTGCTTCGTGCCTTGCGCATCAGCCGCCAGAAACGACGTCCGATAGCCCTGAACGTACAGCTGCCTTCCAGGCTCAAGCCATCCTTCTGCTCCCCGCGCGATGTTTGCGGCGAACACGATGGCATCGAACAGTACCTGCAGCGTCTGGAACAGGAGATCGACCTCGTCGGTTGCCATCTGAGCAGAGAGCAACGGGTCGAACAATTCCATCTGGGCGGCGCAACACCCACCATCGTTCATCTGGAGCGGCTGATGAATCACCTGCGTGGCCGGTTCAACTTTCTCGAACATGAGTGCGGCGACTACAGCGTCGATGTGGACCTTCACCATACGAATTGGTCGACCATGGGCGCGCTGCGTGGCCAGGGATTCAATCATGTCAGCATCGGCGTTCCGGATATCGACACCGACTGTGACAGGTCAGTGACCTGCTACCAGAACCCGGCCCCCATTCACTCACTGATCGATGCCGCCCGCACCTTTGGTTTTCGATCCATCAATGTCGATCTGGGTTTTGGCCATGCCTGGCAAACACCGGAAAGTTTCGCCCTGAAACTGGCGGCGATTATTGAGCTGGAGCCGGACAGGCTGATGGTGTTCGACTATACCCGGCCACCACGTCGTTACAGTCCCAGGCTCGACGACAAGGTCAGAGCGCTGTGCAGCCAGGACGATAAAGGCGCGATGCGCCGGATCTGCTTCGAGCAGCTGAACGTCGCGGGCTATCACTACATCGGGATGGGGCAGTTTGTCCGGCCCGATGATGATCTGGCGATCGCTCAGGAACGCGGCCGGTTACGGCGCACCTGTGAGGGTTTCACCCGTCACGGCTATTGCGACCATATCGGCTTCGGTCTGGGTGCCATCAGCCAGATCGACGATTTGTATACGCAAAACACCGACGCGATTGAACGTTATCGGCAGCAGTTGGACAGGGACCAATTGCCGACGTGTCGCGGCTGGCGTTTCGAGGCAGGGGATCAGATAAGACGCAAGGTCATGGAGCGACTGGCGTGTGATCAAGAGCTGGACATCCGCGCCATCGAGCGGCGCTATGGGCTGATTTTCCACCAGTACTTCGCATCTGTCTGGCCATTGCTGGAGCAATTGAGGCGTGATGGGTTGATCGAATTGTCGGACCGTTTCATCAGCATTCTTCCGGCCGGCCGGCCGGAAGTGGATGCCATCTGCAACCTGTTTGAAAGGAATCTGGGCGGTGCAAGGCATTTAACCCACCTGCGAGTTGATTGATCATGAAGCCTTCATTCGATTTCAATCGAGCCCTGGTCGTAAAGTATGACCGCCCCGGGCCGCGCTATACCTCTTATCCCACGGCGCCACAGTTTCATCAGGCGTTTGCTGTCGACGACTATCAGCGCGCCGCCTCCGACAGCAACCTGGTGGCTGTGCCCAAGCCATTGTCGGTGTATATCCACATTCCGTTCTGCAAGAGCCTTTGTTACTACTGCGCCTGCAACAAAATCATTACCCGAAAAACCCATCGGGCGGTCGAATACCTGACGTACCTCAAACGTGAAATCGTGATGCAGGCGGCCCTGTTCGACAGCACGCGCAAACTCACGCAGCTGCACCTGGGCGGGGGCACGCCAACCTATTTGACCAGTGAACAGCTGGCGGACCTGATGAACTGTCTGCACCAGGCATTCGACATGGACGACAGCGATAATCATGAGTTCTCCATCGAGGTCGATCCACGCACCGTCAGCACCGAGCAGATCCGGTCGCTGCGCCAACTGGGGTTCAATCGCCTGAGCTTCGGCGTACAGGATTTCGATCCCGACGTGCAGGCTGCAGTCAATCGCCAGCAAAGTGAAGAGCAGATTCAGGGGTTGGTTGCCGCAGCGCGTGAGGCACAATTCAAGTCGATCAGCGTCGATCTGATTTACGGTCTGCCGCTGCAAACCGTGAACAGTTTCGATGTCACCCTCGGCAAGATCATCGCCCTGCGCCCCGACCGGATTGCCGCCTACAGTTACGCCCATTTGCCGGAGCTGGTGCGCGCGCAACGGCTGATTCGCCCGGAGGATATGCCGCCACCGGAACGCAAGCTGGAGTTGCTCGAGTTGACCATCCGCCGTCTGACCGAAGCCGGTTATGTTTATATCGGCATGGATCACTTCGCCTTGCCGGACGATGAACTGGCGCAGGCCCGCACCCATGGCACCCTGCAACGCAATTTTCAGGGGTACTCAACCCATGCCGATTGCGACTTGATCGGCCTGGGGGTGTCTTCGATCGGCAAGGTCGGCGACAGCTACAGCCAGAGCGTCAAGGAGCTTTCTCAGTATTACGCCCGTATCGATCAAGGCTTGTTGCCGGTGCATCGAGGGTACCGCTTGAGCGCGGATGACCTGCTGCGCCGTGAGGTGATCAGTGACCTGATGTGCCACGGGCGGATCGATTTCGGCAAGTTCGAAGTGCGTCATGACATTCGCTTTACCGAGTATTTTGCCGATGCGCTGGCGCAACTGGACGAGCATGTGCGCGATGGACTGTTGCAGATTCACCATGACGAATTGGTGCTGTTGCCCCAAGGGCATTTGATGATGCGCAGTGCCGCGATGGCATTTGACGCCTATTTGGGTGGTGAACAAAAAGGCCAGTTTTCACGTACCGTTTGAGGCTTCGGGACGCTCTGGCACAGTAATTTTATCGAGTTGATTTCAATCAAGGGCAGGGCGCGCAACGCTCCCTAACATGGCCGCAAGCCCCTTTGAAATCAGCGAGTTCATGACAATCCATCAGCCTTCGATACATGGCAACCTGCGCATCCGGGGCGTCGGGCTGGTGGTGATGATCGTGCTGATGATCGCAATGTTCGCGACGGTGCAGGCCAAGTCATATGGCGACATCGAGCAGCAGCGGATCGAGAAGGTCTTCCCTCAAACCGAATCGGTGTCCGCACCCGAAGGCAAGTTCAAGGTGCGTACGCTGTCGGCGGCCGGCAAGGTCATCGGTTATGTGTTCCAGAGCCTGGATGTGGTGGATATTCCGGCCTACTCGGGCAAACCCGTCAACACCCAGGTGATCCTCGATACCGCTGGCATGATTCAGGACGCCTATGTGCTGGAACACCATGAACCGATTCTGCTGATTGGCATTGCTGAAGAAAAACTTCACGGTTTCAGTGCCCGATACAAAGGAGTCAAGGTCAATCAGCGAGTGGTGGTCGGTCATTCCAGCGACCCGAACGCGGTCACCGTGGATGCCATCGCCGGCGCAACGGTCACCGCCATGGTGGTCAATGAGGTCATCATGCGTGCCGCCCATGAAGTGGCCGTATCGCTCAAGCTGATCGAGGACAAGGGTGCAGCGGTGCACAAGCCCGCCACCGTGCGCCAGGACTTTTTCGAGCCCGCCACCTGGGAGCAACTGACCGGTAACGGCGCCATTCGCCGGCTGAACCTGACCCGCGGACAAGTCGATGCCGCCTTCAAGGGCACCGAAGCCGAAGGCGTCGACAACGCCGGCCCGGATCAAGTCAATGACACCTTTATCGAGCTGTACACCGCCGACCTGAACCCGCCAACCATTGGTCGTGCGCTGCTGGGCGACAATCAATATCGCTTCCTCATGCAGGAACTCAAACCCGGCGAGCAGGCCATCGTGGTACTGGGTCGCGGGCTGTTTTCCTATAAAGGCTCGGGTTATGTGCGCGGCGGGATTTTCGATCGGGTGCAATTGCGTCAGTTCGGCAACGTCATCAGCTTTCGCGACATGGACCATCAGCGGATTTCCGATGTGTTTGCCGAGGGCATGCCCGAATTCAATGAAATGTCGATTTTCATTGTCCGCAGACAGGCCGGATTCGATCCGGGATCGCCCTGGTCCCTGGAGCTCCTGGTGCGGCGTCAGACGGGACCGGTCAGCGGCACCTTCAGCAGCTTCGAACTGCCTTATCAACTGCCCGAGCCTTACCTTGAGCGACCCGCGCCCAGTGCCGAAGAGCGGGCGGCCGTCGAGGAGGCCAACCGGCCGATGTGGTTGACCATCTGGTATCAGAAACATTTCCAGATCGCCGTACTCGCGAGCGCGTTGCTGCTGCTGACGGCAATCCTGTTCCTGCAAGACAAACTCACCCGCCGGCCACGTTTTCTGCACTGGCTGCGTCGTGGCTACCTGCTCTTTACCGTGGTTTTTCTGGGCTGGTATGCCCTGGGCCAGTTGTCGGTGGTCAATGTCCTGACCTTTGTCCATGCGCTGTTCGAGCACTTTCGCTGGGAACTGTTTCTTACCGATCCGCTGATCTTCATGCTCTGGGTCTTCACTGCAGCGAGCATTCTGCTGTGGGGCCGTGGCGTGTTCTGCGGCTGGCTGTGCCCGTTTGGCGCCTTGCAAGAGCTGATCAACGAAGCCGCGCGCAAGGTGAAAATTCCCCAGTACGAATTGCCGTTCGCGGTGCATGAGCGGCTGTGGGCGATCAAGTACATCATCTTGCTGCTGCTTTTCGGCATCTCCCTGGAATCGATGTCCGCTGCCGAGCTGTTCGCCGAAGTGGAACCGTTCAAGACCGCCATCACCCTCAAGTTCGACCGTCAGTGGTGGTTCGTGCTCTACGCGGTGGCACTGCTGGTCATCAATCTTTTCACGCGAAAAGTCTATTGCCGCTACATCTGCCCCTTGGGCGCGGGGCTGGCAATCGGCACCAAATTGCGTCTGTTCGACTGGCTCAAGCGTCGCAAGGAATGCGGCAACCCCTGCCAGCTGTGCGCCAGGGAATGCGAGATCCAGGCGATTCATCCGGATGGCCGGATCAATGCCAACGAGTGTCACTACTGCCTCGATTGCCAGATGACCTACCACAACGAAAACAAATGCCCGCCGCTGATCAACAAGCGCAAGAAGCGCAGCAAGCCGGCACCCACCGGCGCACACCTGATACCTGTCGTGGAAGTGTCGGCTCCTGAATGAAGCTCGCGAGCGCACGTCCGCAATGACCGTTTATCCCTTCAAGGAGTACGCAGCATGACTGACACACAATCGACAAAGCCCGTGCAGGAAGAGGAACAGGCGGGACTCAGTCGTCGCGGTTTTCTGGGCAGCAGTGCCGTCACCGGTGCGGTGCTGGCGGGGGCCACGACCCTCGGCGGCGCGGTGTTCAGCCGTGAGTCATGGGCGGCGGCGGTCAAGGATGCGCAGGCGAAAACCCATGTCGGCCCCGGTGAGCTGGACGAATACTACGGCTTCTGGAGCGGTGGTCATCAGGGGGAAGTGCGGGTGCTGGGCGTGCCGTCGATGCGTGAGTTGACGCGTATTCCGGTGTTCAACGTCGACGCTGCCACCGGTTGGGGCCTGACCAACGAAAGCAAGCGGATTCTGGGCGACAGTGCAAAGTTTCAGAACGGCGATTGCCATCACCCGCATATCTCCATGACCGATGGCAAGTACGACGGCAAGTACCTGTTCATCAACGACAAGGCCAACTCCCGTGTCGCGCGCATCCGCCTGGACATCATGAAGTGCGACAAGATGCTTACGGTGCCGAACGTGCAAGCCATTCACGGCCTGCGTCTGCAAAAAGTGCCCTACACCAAGTATGTGTTCGCCAATGCCGAATTCGTCATTCCACACCCCAATGACGGCCACACCTTCGACCTGCAAGACAAAAACAGCTTCACCCTGTTCAATGCCATCGATGCCGAGAAAATGGAAATGGCCTTCCAGGTAATCGTCGACGGCAACCTGGACAACGCCGACATGGATTACACCGGTAAGTACGCCGCGTCCACCTGCTACAACTCGGAGAAGGCTTACGATCTTGGCGGCATGATGCGCAACGAGCGCGACTGGGTCGTGGTGTTCAACATCCCGCGCATCGAAGCCGCCATCAAGGCCGGCAAGTTCATCACTCTGGAAGACTCGAAAGTGCCAGTGGTCGACGGTCGTAAAACTGATGGCAAGGACTCTGAGTTCACCCGTTACATCCCCGTTCCGAAGAACCCCCACGGCCTCAACACCTCATCCGATGGCAAGTATTTCATTGCCAACGGCAAGCTGTCGCCAACGGTATCAATGATTGCCATCGACCGGCTGGACGACCTGTTCGCCGATAAATTCAAGGACCCGCGCGAGGTTATCGTCGCCGAGCCGGAACTGGGCCTGGGCCCTTTGCACACCACTTTCGACGGACGCGGCAATGCGTACACCACGTTGTTCATCGACAGCCAGGTGGTGAAGTGGAACATGGAGGAAGCGATACGCGCCTACAAGGGCGAGAAGGTCAATTACATCAAGCAAAAGCTCGACGTGCATTACCAGCCTGGCCATAACCACGCCTCGCTGACCGAAACCAGTGAGGCGGATGGCAAGTGGCTGGTGGTGTTGTGCAAATTCTCCAAGGACCGCTTCCTGCCGACCGGGCCGCTGCACCCGGAAAACGACCAATTGATCGATATTTCCGGCGAAGAGATGAAGCTGGTGCACGACGGCCCTGCGTTTGCCGAACCTCACGATTGCATCATGGCGCGCCGGGACCAGATCAAGACCCAAAAGATCTGGAACCGCAATGACCCGTTCTTCGCCGCCACCGTGGAGCTGGCCAAGAAAGACGGCGTCAACTTGGAGACCGACAACAAGGTCATCCGCGACGGCAATCATGTGCGGGTCTACATGACTTCCATGGCGCCGGCCTATGGTCTGACCGAGTTCACCGTCAAGCAGGGCAACGAGGTCACCGTGACCATCACCAACATCGACCAGATTGAAGACCTGACCCACGGCTTCATCATGACCAACCATGGCGCCAGCATGGAGATCAGCCCGCAGCAAACCTCGTCCATCACCTTTACCGCCGACAAGGCCGGCCTGCATTGGTACTACTGCAGCTGGTTCTGCCATGCGCTGCACATGGAAATGGTCGGCCGCATGAAGGTCGAGCGGGCCTGACGGTTGCCAATCAACGGGAGCGGGCCCATGACTGATCTCAAGGAAACCCCGGCGAAGGTCATTGCCCTTGTGCTCCTGTTGATGTCAGGCGGCGCACTGGCGGCGGTGCAACCGATCACCACGTTGCCGTTGCGGGTTGACGCTGAACAACGCTGGCACCTGCCAGCGGGCGAGTACCGTGGTTCGTTCAGCGTCGATCAACCGATGCAGATTCTCTGTGAGCCCGGCGCGGTGTTTCAGGCGCAGGGGCAGGGCAACGGGGTGATCGTCAGCGCCCCCGATGTCCGGATCGAAGGCTGCACCTTTCTGGACTGGGGGCATGACCTCACCGCCATGAATGCGGCGGTGTTCCTCCAGCCCAAAGCCCGTGGCGCGGTGATCAAAGACAATCGCATGCAAGGCCAGGGTTTCGGCATCTGGGTCGACGGGACTCAGGATGCGAGCCTGATAGACAATCGCATCCAGGGTGATCCGGTGATGCGTTCCCAGGATCGCGGCAACGGTATTCATCTGTATGCGGTGCATGGCGCCCGGGTCATCGGTAACCAGGTGCGCGACACCCGCGATGGCATCTACATCGATACCTCCAACGGTAACCTGCTGCAGGGCAATACCCTGGAAGACCTGCGTTACGGCGTGCATTACATGTTCGCCAACGACAACCGATTGATTGGCAACACCACCCGCCGCACCCGCACCGGCTACGCCCTGATGCAAAGCCGCAAACTCGAGGTGATTGGCAACCGCTCCGAACAGGATCAGAACTACGGCATCCTGATGAACTACATCACCTATTCAACCTTGCGCGACAATTTCGTCACGGACGTGCGCGACGGCTCGACCGGCGACAGCATGATCAGCGGCGCCGAAGGCAAGGCGCTGTTCATCTACAACTCTCTGTTCAATCGCATCGAACACAACCACTTCGAGCACAGCGCCGTGGGCATTCACCTCACCGCCGGCTCCGAAGACAACCGCATTGCCGACAACGCATTTGTCGGCAACCAACGGCAGGTCAAATACGTTGCCACCCGTTTGCAGGAATGGTCGGCGGATGGCCGGGGCAATTACTGGAGCGATTACCTGGGGTGGGATCGCAACAACGATGGCCTGGGCGATATTGCCTATGAACCCAACGACAACGTCGACCGCCTGCTGTGGCTGTACCCGCAGGTGCGGCTGTTGATGAACAGCCCCGGGATCGAGTTGCTGCGCTGGGTGCAACGGGCCTTTCCAGTGATGAGATCGCCGGGCGTCCGGGACAGCCATCCGCTGATGAGTCCCACCACGCAATCCCTGATCCAGGAGCCCACCGCATGAACGTCATCGATATGGAAGGCGTCAGCCAGCGTTATGGACACACCACGGTGTTGCATCAGTTGCACCTGAGCCTGGCCGAAGGCGAAGTGCTGGGTTTGTTCGGGCACAACGGCGCGGGCAAGACCACCAGCATGAAACTGGTGCTCGGCCTGCTCCAGGCCAGTGAAGGTCAGGTTCGGGTGTTCGGCCGCTTGCCCAGCGATCCGCAGGTTCGGCGTCTGCTGGGCTATTTGCCGGAGAACGTGACCTTTTATCCGCAGATGAGCGGCCTGGAGACGCTGCGTCATTTCGCTCGACTCAAAGGCGCAGCGCTCGCTCAGGTGGAGGTGCTGCTGGAAGAGGTCGGCCTGGCGGGCGCGGCGCATCGACGGGTCAAGACCTACTCCAAGGGCATGCGCCAGCGCCTGGGCCTGGCGCAGGCCTTGCTCGGCGAGCCACGCTTGTTATTGCTCGACGAACCGACCGTCGGTCTCGACCCCATCGCCACTCAAGACCTGTATCGGTTGCTCGACCGGCTGCGCAGCCAGGGCACCAGCATCATTCTCTGTTCCCACGTATTGCCGGGGGTCGAGGCGCACATCAACCGTGCCGCGATTCTGACCCAGGGGCGCCTGCTGGCCCTCGGCAGTCTGCGCAGTTTGCGCGAGACAGCCGGGTTGCCGACGCGGATTCGCGCCAGCGGGCTCAAGCATGCCGGGCCGTTGCAGGCGTCTTGGAACAACGCCGGGCACGTCACCCGGCGCTGGGGGGGGGAGGGCCTTGAAGTGGCTGCGCTCAATGGCAGCAAATTGGGCCTGTTGCGCCAATTGCTCAATGAGCATGAGCCAGCTGACGTGGAAATCGACCCACCGTCCCTGGAGGACATTTACCGCTATTACATGGGCCGTGCCGTTGCGACTCCCAGTGGAGAGATCGTATGAACCCGATCTGGTACATGGCCCGCAAGGAACTGAATGACGGTTTGCGCAACCGCTGGTTGTTGGCGATCAGCCTGTTGTTCGCGGTGCTGGCGACTGGTATCGCCTGGTTGGGGGCGGCGGCGTCCGGGCAATTGGGCTTTACGTCGGTGCCCGCCACCATCGCCAGCCTGGCCAGCCTGGCGACATTCCTGATGCCGCTGATTGCCTTGCTGCTGGCCTATGACGCCATCGTCGGCGAAGACGAAAGCGGCACGTTGCTGCTGTTGCTGACCTATCCACTGGGGCGCGGGCACATTTTGCTCGGCAAATTCCTCGGCCACGGATCGATCCTGGCGCTGGCGACCCTCATCGGTTTCGGCTGCGCGATGCTGGCGATTGCGGTGCTGGTGGAGGACGTCGAACTGAACTTGCTGCTCTGGGCTTTTGGACGATTCATGCTGTCGTCGACGTTGCTGGGCTGGGGCTTTCTTGGGCTGGCCTATGTGCTGAGCAGTGTGTCTGCCGAGAAATCCACGGCTGCCGGGCTGGCGCTGGGGGTGTGGTTCTTCTTCGTGCTGGTGTTCGACCTGGTGCTGCTGGCACTGCTGGTGCTCAGCGAAGGGCAGTTCAACCCGAAAGTACTGCCCTGGTTGCTGCTGCTCAACCCCGCCGATGTCTATCGCCTGATCAATCTTTCCGGTTTTGAGCCCGGCGCCGGTACCGCTGGCGTGCTGACGCTGGGCAGCGATTTGCCTGTGCCGGGTTCGATGCTCTGGTTGTGCCTGTTGCTGTGGGTGGCGGTGCCTCTGGGCTCGGCCTGGCTCCTGTTCCGTCGACGGGCGACATGAATTCACACCTTGGTTTTTGGAGCATCTGACAATGAGCACTCTTTATTCGACAACGGTACGCGCCGTGGCGGGCCTGATGGTCTGCCTGCTGCTGGCGGCCTGTGACAAACCGGTGCAAGCCACCTACAGCGACGCCCCCGCTGCTTTTCATCCCAGTGACGAATGCCATGTTTGCGGCATGATCATCGACGGCTTCCCCGGGCCCAAGGGTGAAGTGGTCGAGCGCAGCGGCATCAAGAAATTCTGCTCCACGGCGGAGATGATCGGTTGGTGGTTACAGCCGGAAAATCATCATGGCGAGGCCAGGTTGTATGTCCACGACATGGGCCGCAGTCCGTGGAACGCACCCAATGATGCCGATCTGATCGATGCCAGGGAGGCGTTTTATGTGGTCGGCACCCAACTCAAGGGAGCAATGGGTGTGGTGCTGGCGTCTTTCTCCAGCCAACAGGCTGCGCAAAAACTGGCCGCCGACCAGGGCGGTCGTGTGCTGCGGTTCAGTGATATCGATCAGGCGGTACTTCAGCAGCAGCCAGCGATGTCGTATTCGACTCATTGACCGGCGTGCCACCTGGAAAAGTGATCGCCGTCAAGTCGGTATTTCTGCGTCTGTTCGAAGATAAGGCCCCACAAGGTCCCCAGTGCTTGGCATTAACGATGCCCAGGAGAACATGATGCAAACCGAGTTTCAGGATCGTTTGGCGGTGATCACCGGTGCCAGCTCCGGCATCGGCCTGGCGTTGTGCGCCGCGCTCCTGCCGCGTGGAGTCAAGGTACTTGCCATGTCACGGACTGTCGGTGAATTGCCGACCTTGCAACGGATATACGGTGAGCGGCTTCAATGGTGTGCAGGGGACGTCACGTGCCAGGAAGACCTGCACGAGCTGGCTCGGCGTGCTGCGGCGCTGGGTCCGGTGGATTATCTGGTGCCCAACGCGGGTATTGCCGAAATGGCCGACAGCCTGGACATGCCGGCCTTCCAGCGCCAGTGGGTAGTCAATGGCGCAGGGGCGTTGAACACCCTGGCGGCGTTGCGCGGTGAGTTGGCGAGTCCGGCTTCGGTGGTGTTTGTCGGC
Organism: Pseudomonas frederiksbergensis; assembly: GCF_017114915.1. Taxonomy (GTDB): domain Bacteria; phylum Pseudomonadota; class Gammaproteobacteria; order Pseudomonadales; family Pseudomonadaceae; genus Aquipseudomonas; species Aquipseudomonas frederiksbergensis_I. Next base: position 164,222 of record NZ_JAAUOE010000010.1, on the reverse strand, counting down.
AGCTTCCTAACCGGTTCGAGCTTTCCCGGCCTGGCCGCCTGTATCGCCAGCAAGGCCGCGCTGGCAGCACAGGCGCGCACCTTGGCGGTGGAGTTTGCGCGCTTTGATGTGCGCATCAATCTGGTTTCGCCGGGTCCGACCGCGACCTCGATGTGGGACAACCTGGGGTTGAGCGACAGTGAGCTCGACGACGTCGCCGAATCCCTCGGCGAACGTCTGCTGCCCGGTCATTTCCTCGATGCATCAGCGGTGGCCAACGTGATTCTCTTTCAACTGTCCCAAGGCGCTCGGGGTGTCTACGGTCAGGACTGGAAAGTCGATAACGGTTACACCCTGGGCTGAAGGGTAAACACACTTGGGCTTTGTGCGTGCTCGCTTAAGATCGCTGCTGGTTTTGCGGATGTTCCCGGAATCTTTTGTGGGAGCGAGCCTGCCCGCGAAGACTGTGTGTTGAGCTAGCGGCTTTTTGATGGTGTACATAGCCGTTACCGCAGAAACGGATATGTACACCAACACCTAATGCGAAGTCCCCTCCACAAACTCAATCTTGTTGCCCACGTTGTACTTGCCCGACGGCTTGTTCATCGGCAGGCGTTTGAGCTCCTTGAGGGTATTGCTGTCGTAAACGATCAGCGCGCCGTCGGTGGCCCAGATGCTCAGCAACAGGTAGCGGCCGTCGCGGCTGAACTCGACGTGGGCGGCGGTCTTGCCGGGCATCGGGCGCAGCGTGTGGGCGATTTCCAGGGTCTGTTTGTCGATCAGGTGAATCGCATCGTTGTCGGGGCCGAAGAACACGTCGGTCCAGGCATACCGCGAGTTGAGGTGACTGCGCATGAAGAAGCCCGGCCCCAGGGTCGGAATTTCCTTGATCAGCTTCCAGGTCTTGAAGTCGATGACCGAGATCAGCCCCTTGCTGATGTTCGGCGTGGCGAACACCCACTCACCGTTGCGCTTCCAATAGGTCCCGGACCCCAGGTGCGGCATGCCCGGCAGCGGTATGTCGGTGACCGCCTGGCCACTGTCGAGGTCGATCACCTGGCCGCCCCTGGCCTTGCGCGACGTGGCCAGCAGTTGCTTGTAGTCCGGTGAAAAGGAAAAGTCGTCCAGCATATCCTCGGCCTGGATCCGACGCGGTTCGAAGTCTGGCGTGCCTGCGCTCGGCAGCTCCCAGACTTCCTTCACGTCCTTGAGCGCCACGATGAAACTGTCCCGTGGCGGCGCGGTATAGACCGCGCTGACCCGAGACGCGGTACCGTCCTGGCCGATCGCCGGGATGGTTTTGACCAGTGACAGATCGCGGGCATCGAGCACCACCAGATTGCCCGGCAGATAGTTGCCCACTAGCACCCAGCGTCCATCCTTGCTCACCGCCAGGTTGCGGGTATTAAGGCCGGCGCGGACCTCGGCGATCAGCTTGAGGTTGTGCAGGTCGTACAGGCTGATCCAGCCATCGCGTGAGGCGACGTAGACGAAGCGTCCGTCTGGCGAGAACTTCGGCCCGCCGTGCACCGCAAAGTGCGAAGCAAACCGTGCCAGCACCTCGAAACGATCGCCGTCGAGGATGTTGATGTGATGGTCGCCGGCTTCCACCACCACGAACAGGTTCAGCGGGTCGGCGCCATGCCGGGGCGTGTCGGGCAGTTTGCTGATATCGGTGAGTATCGAGTGACTGGCGAGAATGTCGTCGTTACTCCAGGTGGGCGCAGTGGCGGGTGGTTGCTGGAGATAATCGACCATCGCCTCGATCTGCGCGCTGCTGAATATGTTGGCATACCCGGCCATCTGGCTCGCGGGGCGGCCGTTGTGGATGACACTGCGGATTTCACCGGGTTTGATCCGGCTCAGACTCTCCGGCAGCAAGGCCGGCCCGGTACCGCCGAGACGGTTGGCGCCATGGCAGCGCTGGCAATGCTGTTGGTAGAGGTTGGCGGCTTGTTCAAATGCCGCGTCGGAGGGCGGAACCGCTGCGCTGGCATGGGTCGCAGCGAGCCAAAGCAACGGGGCAAGCATCATGCGCCTCATATCGCCACCTTGCCGTGGTGTTGCGACCCTTGCGCGGGGTAGAAGCACGCCGGGTATTCCTGCTGATGTATCGCGAACAGATCGACCACTTTGCCGATCACCGTCAGGGTCGGGATGCCCGGTGGACAATCCAGCGCCAGGGTCGGTAACTGCTGCAGCCTGCCTCGAACGACGTGCTGGTCGGGGCGCGTGCCATTACTGATCAACGCCGCCGGTGTATCGGCGGCCATGCCGGCTTCGATCAAGCGCCGGGCGATCATTCCGAGATTCGATAATCCCATGTAAAACACCAGGGTCTGGCTGCTGTCGGCGAGGCTGCGCCAGGGCAGTTGCAACTCACCCTCGCGCTGCAGATGACCCGTGATGAATCGACAGGAGTTGACCAGGTCCCGGTGGGTCAGCGGAATGCCGGCGTAAGCACTGCAGCCGGAAGCGGCGGTAATGCCCGGGACCACCTGGCAGTCAATGTTGCGTTGCAGCAGATACTCCAGCTCCTCGGCGCCACGACCGAATATGAACGGGTCGCCGCCCTTGAGCCGGACCACGCGCTGCCCCTGATCGGCGAGGTCGGCGAGCAGTTGGTTGATCTGTTCCTGGGGCAGGCTATGGCAGCCGCTGGCCTTGCCGACGTAATGCCGGGCGCAGGTGAGGGGGATCAATGACAGCAGCTCGGGGCTGATCAGGCGGTCGTAAACCACGGCATCGGCCTGCATCAACAGGCTCCAGGCCCGCAGGGTCAGCAAGCGTGGATCGCCGGGGCCGGCGCCGACCAGGGCCACTTCGCCCGGTCTGAACGGGGACTCAAGCGCGGCCGGTAACATAATCGATGGATGCATGGGACGTCCTTGGTGCTTCATCAGGTGGGCCGGCCCCATCCTTTGTCAGATGGCTCGCCAGGCGGGTGCTTCAGTGCATGACGCAAGGGATGGTCGATAAGGGCGGCACGCCAATTTCTTCATCGCTGAGATGGCAACCGGGGTCCTGGCCCCAGAGATCACCTTCGGCCCAGGCGCGGGTGCGGGTATTGCCGTTGCAGATACTGAGCCAGCGGCATTGGCCACAACGGCCACCCACGGCGCGAGGATGCGCGCGCAGTTGCTGCAACAAGGCGTCTGGCCGGTCCAGCCACAGGGTGCGGAACGATGTGCGCCGGACATTACCCACCGAGTGCTGCCACCAATAGGTATCGGGGTGTACTTCGCCGGTGTTGTCGATATTGGCGATGCCGCTGCCCGAGGCGTTGCCGCCCCAGGCGCGGAGCATGTGTTCCAGGCGCGGATAATGTTCGGGTCGATGCAGGCCCACCCATTGCAGCAAGAGAATCGCGTCGGCGTCGTTGTTGCCACTGACAAAATCGCTGTCGCGGCCGTGCTGGATGTCTTCCCAGGCCTGTTCGAAGATCAGCGTCATGGCTTCGCGGCTCATCTGCTGCCGGGCGTCGAGTTGGCGGCTGCGTTTGCCGCGACCGCTGTAGTTGAGGTGCGACAGGTAAAACTTCTGCACGTCGTACTCGCGCATCAGCGCCAGTAATCGGGGAAGCTGCCCATGATTCTCCTGAGTCAGTGTGGTGCGCAGGCCGACACGAATGCCTTGTTCGCGACAGAGCCGGATCGCCCGCATGGAGCTGGCGAAGCTGCCCTTCAGTTGGCGAAAGGCGTCATGGGTGGCTTCCAGGCCATCGATACTGATCCCGACATAGTCGAAATTCGCCGCGTGGATCTGCGCGATGTTCTGCTCATTGATCAGCGTGCCGTTGGTGGACAGAGCCACAAAGAAACCCTTGTCCCGGGCGTAGGCGCTGAGCACAAACAGGTCATCGCGCAACAGCGGTTCGCCGCCGGAAAGAATCAGCACCTTCACCCCGGCCTCGTGCAGGTCGTCGATCACCCTCAGCGCAGCGGGTGTGTCCAGCTCGTCGCGAAAGACGCTGTCGGCGGACGTGGCGTAGCAGTGTTTGCAGGTCAGGTTGCAGCGCCTGAGCAGGTTCCAGATCACCACCGGCGCACGGTGGCTGCCCGGTGGGCGGGTTTTGGGGGCAGGCGCCTGGCCGGTCAGGGCACGCAGGTATTGGCTGATCCTCAACATGCAAATCTCCTTGAGTCAGGGTGTGTTCAGCGCGAAGCGGGTGGTAAACGCAAACCTGATGCCCGTAGCAGCTGCCGAGCTCGCGAGGCTGCGTTCGGCTGCGCAGCAGTCGTAAAACCTGTGTGCGTGGTGTGTCTGACATGCCGCACTGCCTGATTTCACGACTGCTGCGCAGCCGAACGCAGGCTTCGCCAGCTGCTACAAGGTATGCGTTGCTAACTGAGCGGCATTAAACGCACACCGGTTTTTTTCAGGATGCGGCTGCTCACCAACATCTCGTCGGCGGCACAGGCGTCGCCCAGCAAATAGCGCAGCTGTTCACGGTAACTGTCGATTTCCTCGCGGCTGCGACCGTGGACCATGGCGAACAGGTTGTAGCGCCATGCGGTTCGTCGCGGGCGTCGATAACAGTGGCTGACAAAAGGCTGCGCGCCGATCAACGCGCCGAGGCGCGGCATGTCGGTGTCGCGCACATCCCAGACGGTCATGCCGTTGTAGCGATAGCCCAGGCGATAGTGGTTGGGCACGGCGGCGATGCGCCGGATCGAACCCTCGGCCTGCATTCGCTTGAGCAAATCCAGGGTGGATTCGATGCTCAGCTCCAGCTGTTCGGCGAGCCAGGCCCACGGATCATCCAAAAGCGGCAGGCCTGCCTGGGTCAATTCGATCAAACGATGAGCCAGGGTCTCTTCAGACCGTGAAGTACAAACCGACATGGTAAGTCTCCTCTTTGGGCACGTTGAGCGGCGGCAAACCGGTCAGGGTTTCGATGCGCTGCAGGGTCTGGGCGATTCCTTGTTCGGTCGCGCAGGCGAGCACGAACCACATGTTCCAGGCGTGTTCGCGTCGGTAGTTGTGCGCCACTTCAGGCAGGGCATGCAGTTGCTCGGCGACCTCGTCGAAACGTTCTTCCGGGACCGCCAGTGCGGCAAGGGTGAAGGCGCCGCCGAGGCGTTCGATGTCGAACATCGGGCCGAAGCGCGTGAGGATGCCGTCTTCGAGCAATTGGTGGAGGCGATCGAGCAGTTCGGTGCTGCTGCTGTCCAGTTCGGCGGCCAGTGCCTGCCAGGGATGGCGCACCAGCGGCAGGCCCAGTTGTAAGCGGTTGATCAACCGGCGGTCGAGGTCATCCATGGCGGGGGGCTCCTGTTGGCGAGGGCGCAAAGCGTCCGCCGCACTGTTTGAATACCTGGGTGCTGAACAGCAGTTGGTGGGGCAGGTCGCTTAGCAGGTGTTCTTCCAGTAACGTCTGGATGTGCGCCTCGACCTGAGCGCGTTGACGCCCGTGAACCATGCAGAACAGGTTGTAGCGCCACTGCGGCAAACGCCGCGGCCGTTGATAGCAGAGGGTGATACCGGGCGCTCGCCCCAGGCGCTGGCCCACCTCGTCGATCAGCGCGTCGGGAACATCCAGCACCAGCATGGCGTTGGCGGTAAAGCCCAGCGCGCGATGGTTGAGCACCAGACCGACGCGGCGAAAAAGTCCTTGTTCGTGCCACTGCCGCATTTGCGCGAGCACCTGGCTTTCATCGGCGTTGATCCGTTCGGCGAGGGCCTGATAGGGGCGCGATACCCGTGGTAATCCGCCTTCCAGATGCCGACGCAGGGCCAATGCCTGTTTGGGGCTCAATCCCGCTGTCATGGGCCTTCTCCCAAGGCAAAACCGAGGTCGATGCGGTAAGCGGTCAACATCGGCAGATCCAGCGGAACGAGGCCGGTGTCGTTCTCCAGTTGTTCCAGAGCGCGTTCGATGTGCGGGCGATCAGGCCCGGTCAGCACAAACCACAGGTTGTAGAAATGCTCCCGTGCATAGTTATGGTTGACCTCGGGGTATTGGCTGACGCGCTCGGCGACCTGTTGCAGCCGTTCGGCGGGCACGGCGAGGGCGGCGAGGGTGCTGGCCCCGGCGCGACTGTGTTCGAACACCGGGCCGATCCGTGAGAGGGTGCCGGCCTTATCCATTTCTTCCAGGCAAGCCATCACCTGGTCCTCGCGGCAACCGAGCATCCGCGCCATCTCCTTGTAAGGTTCCGGGCACAGCGGCATGCCGTGCTGGAAGCGGTCGATCAGTTGCCGGCTGAGCAGCTCAAGGTTCATCTCAATACCCCATTTTCTGCGCGCGACTGCTGAAAAAGATGCCGCTGGGCGCGGTGGCCGGCAGAGTGCTCAACAACTTCAGGCTGTACGGGTCCCAGACCTGAACCTGATCACCATCGCGTAACGACAGCCACAACTGGTCGCCACGGGCGGTGAATTCCATGTGCAGCACCGCCGGCCCCGGCCGCAGATCGGCGACCACGGCATGGGTTTCGCTGTCGATGACCTGGACCCGATCGTTGTCCGGGTAGGCGAAGTTGACCCACAACTGCCGACCGTCCGGCCGTGAGGTGACGAACACCGGTTGGCCGGCCACCGGGATGACAGCGGTCTGCTTCCAGGTGCGCGCATCCATCACCAGCACCTGATGACGGCCAACGGCGGGCACGAAGGCCTGGTTGTCCGCGACGGCCCAGCCCTCCAGGTGCGGCATCTTGTAAACGGGCAATTTCGCCTGGCCGCGCCCGTAATCACCCAGCACCCGTTGCACGCCACGCTCCGGATGCCAGAGGTCGAGTTGCGCCATGCCGTCTTCGCCGAACAGCCCGGCCATGTAATAGCGACCATCCGGGGTGATCAGCGCATCGTAGGGTTGCTGGCCGATGCCGGTGAAGCGGCTGATCTGTGGTGTGTTGCCCTGACTGAAGTCGGCGCTCCAGATCTCACCGGTATCGAACAGGCTGAACACGAAACGTTGCCCCGGCGCATCCACCAGGCCAACTACCCGCGAACGCTTGCTGCCATCGGCGAGCGGTGTCGCGGGAATATCGGCCACTTGTTGCAGGGTGACGGCATCGAACACCTTCACGCCACCGGGCACGTAGTTGGACACGGCGATGAGTTTGCCGTCCTGACTGATGGCGCCGCCGATGCTGTTGCCGCCCTGTATCACCCGTTGATCGATGCGTTGGCTCAGCAGGTCGATTTTGCTCAACCCGCCGTCGCGGCCGAACACATAGGCATAACGCTGGTCGCGGGAGAACACCACCGAAGCATGGGACAGGTCGCCCAAGCCTTCGAGGCGGGCCAACGCCCCGCGGGTGTCGCTTTCGATGATTTGCACGCTGCCAGTGGCGCGCTCCACCACCACGCCCAGATCGCCGGTGCCCCGCAACGGAGGCTGAACACACGCGGACAACAACAGCCCGGTCGCCGCTAACAGCAGGGTTGAACGGATCATGGTGCGGGATATCCCTGGAGAAGAAGGTCGACCAGCCAACGGATGTCGTCCGGGTTGAGCAGCGGAGCCCAACCGGGCATCGCGGTGCCGGGCCGGCCGTGGGTGACGGTGGCAATCAGGCTGTCCCTGGACTTGCCCGCCAGCTTCGCGCGGGTCAGGTCGGGACCCAGTCCGCCGGTCATGTGCAATCCATGGCAGGCGCCGCAGTCCTGGGCCAGCAGGTGTTCGAGTTGTGCCTGACGCTTGGCGTCCGGCGCCGCAACCGAGGTCGCGCAAATGAGGAGGAGGGCCGCCAGAACCACAGCGTGTCGATACACCATCATGACGCCCTCCATTGGCTATTTGAGACTCAGGACCCACGTCGCAAGGATCTTCGCTTCTTCATCCGTCACCGGGTTGGCCGGCATTGGCATCGGGCCCCAGTTGCCTTGCGTACCGTTCTTGATGTGGTTGGCCAGGGTGTCCACGGCTCCGGCCACGCCAGCGTTCTTGGCTGCGACATCCTTGAGCGCCGGGCCGACTAACTTGGTGTCGATGGTATGGCAGGCGGCGCAGGGTTTGCTCTTGAACAGCTCCGGCGCGTCTTGGGCCATGGCCGGCTGCACGCTCAGCGCAGCGGTCAGGGCGAACAGTGAAAACAGAGTATTTTTCATGGGAGTTCCTTGCATTGATAGAGCTCAATAAATGTCGTGTTGGGTGTTGTAGACGTTGAATTTCCCCGTGGGTGTGATCAGTCGTTTGTCCTTGATGACTGTTTTGAGCTTCAGGGTTTTGTCGTCGATCACCACCAGCGCCGACTCGTCTGACTGGCCGCTCCACACGGAGAACCAGACCTCATCGCCGGCCTTGTTGTACTCCGGCTGCACGACCCGCATGGCGCCTTGCTTGATGCCGGCGTACTCGGCGATGGGCAGCACGGTGTAGCCGGCGTCGAGTTTGTCGATGTTGAACACCGCCACCGACTGACTCAGCTTGGCGTCCGGGTTGAGGGTGGTGTCGACATACAGGTGACGGGAGTCGGGGTGAGTTTTGATGAACAGCGAACCGCCGCCCTGGCCCTTGAGCGAGGCGACCTGTTTCCAGGCGTATTGCGGGTGTTTGACCGGGTCGGTACCGATCAGGGAGATGCCCTCGTCACCCAGATGGCTGGTGGCCCAGACCGGCCCGTAGGTGGGGTGGTCGAAGTTGGCACCGCGACCGGGGTGAGGGGTTTTGCCGACGTCCACCAGGGCTGCCAGATTGCGCTCCTTGGAGTCGATCACGGCGACTTTGTTGGAGTTGTTGGCGGCGGTCATGAAGTAGCGGTGCGTGCTGTCCCAGCCGCCGTCATGCAGGAAGGGCGCGGCATCGATGTAGGTGATGGTGAGGTTTTTGATGTCCTGGTAATTGACCAGCATGACCTTGCCGGTTTCCTTGACGTTGACGATGAACTCCGGCCATTCGTGGGAGGCGATGATCGCCGCGACCCGGGGTTCGGGGTGGTATTGCTGCTTGTCGACGGTCATGCCGCGGGTCGAGACGATCTGTTTGGGCTCCAGGGTTTCGCCATCCATGATGGTGAATTGCGGTGGCCAATAGGAGCCGGCGACGGTGTATTTGTCTTCGTAGCCCTTGAACTTGGAGGTCTCCACCGAGCGCGCCTCGATGCCCACTTTGACTTCGGCGACCTTGGTCGGCTCCACGGGCCACAGGTCGATCATGTCGATCCGGGCGTCTCGACCAATCACCAGCAAGTACCGGCCCGAGGCGGAGATTCGCGAGATGTGCACCGCGTAACCGGTCTCGATCAGCTTGACGATTTTCTTGCTGTCGCCGTCGATCAGGGCAATCTTGCCGTCATCGCGCAACGTCACCGAGAACAGGTTGGGCAGGTTGAGTTTGCTCAGTTGCTTCTTCGGACGATCCTCGGGCTTGACCAGCACTTTCCAGGTTTTCAGCGTCTCGGCCATGCCCCATTCCGGCGGCGTGGGCGGCGTGTGCTGAATGAACTTGGCCATGGTCGTGATCTGCTCCTTGGTCAGCGCATTCGATGTGCCCCAGTTCGGCATGCCCGCCGGCGAGCCAAAGGTAATCAACGCCTCCAGGTACGGTTGGCCGCGGGACTGGGTGATGTCCGGCGTCAGGGGTTTGCCCGTGGCGCCTTTGCGCAGAACGCCGTGACAGCCGGCGCAGCGCTGGAAGTAGATTTCCTTGGATGAGTCGAACTCGGCCTGACTCATGTCGGGCGCTCCGGCGGTTTTGACCATCAGCGGGCTGGCCGCAGCAGCGGCGGGTTCTTCGGCTCTGGCTGCGTGAGTCACCGCGAGGGCCAGCGTCGAACACAGGGTGGCGACAGTCAGAGCAAACGTTTTTCTATTGCTGATCAGCATTCCATTTCTCCTCAGGCAAGACCTTTGCGATGTGCTGAAACGGCAGCGCAGAACGCAGGTTCTTAGTGCCGTGCAAGGCTATGCCCGAGCAGGCCGATGCTCGCTTGACCGCGATCAAGTTTGCCGGCCATGGCGCTTGCCAGGTTGTCGCAGGGGGCCGTAGCGTGTGGCTTGAATCCGCTTTTGGAACAGGTAGCCCATGGACCGAATTCAGTCTTGCGAACCCTTCTATCAACCGCTGAACAATGAGCAGGTGCTGTTCGAGCAAGCCTGGCAACACGGCATGCCGGTGCTGATCAAAGGCCCGACGGGCTGCGGCAAGACCCGTTTCGTCCAGCACATGGCCCATCGGCTGAAACTGCCGCTGTACACCGTGGCCTGCCATGACGATCTGAGTGCCGCCGACCTGATCGGCCGGCATCTGATCGGTGCTCAGGGCACCTGGTGGCAGGACGGGCCACTGACCCGCGCGGTGCGTGAAGGCGGCATCTGCTATCTGGACGAAGTGGTCGAGGCGCGACAGGACACGGTGGTGGTGTTGCACCCGTTGGCCGACGATCGTCGCGAGTTGTTCCTGGAGCGCACCGGCGAAGTGTTGAAGGCACCGCCGTCATTCATGTTGGTGGTGTCGTACAACCCCGGCTACCAGAACCTGCTCAAAGGCATGAAACCCAGTACCCGCCAACGCTTCGTGGCGATGCGTTTCGGCTATCCGCCGGTGGCCGATGAAGAGCGCATTGTCGCCAGGGAAGCCCAAGTGGACAGCGCGCTGGCGGCGCAAGTGGTCAGGCTGGGGCAGGCCCTGCGCCGACTGGACCAACATGACCTGGAAGAAGTCGCCTCGACGCGGCTGCTGATTTTCACCGCGCGGATGATCCGTTCCGGCATGAGCCCGCGTGAGGCATGCATGGCCTGCCTGGCCGAGCCGCTGAGCGATGATCCGCTGACGGTGTCGGCGCTGATGGGCGTGGTTGATGTCCACTTCGGTTGAGCCCGCCAACGTTGCGCCGGGCCACTTGCCGGGCGATCTGGCGATGTGGTTTTTCATTCTGGCCGAGCTGTCGGTGTTCGCCATTCTGATGCTGGCGTTCGCCATGACCCAGGCACTCAAGCCCCAACTGTTCGGCGAAAGCCGTCTGTTGCTCGACACCTCTACCGGCCTGGCGATGACCCTGAGCCTGCTCACCGCCGGGCTGTTCGCCGCGCTGGCCCAGGAGCAAGTCAGGCGCTCAAGGCCCCGCCACGGCGCCGTGTTTCTGGTGGCAGCGTTGCTTGCCGGCAGCGTTTACGTGGTGTTGAAACTCACGGAATACCGCCACTTGCTGGCCTCGGGGCTGGGCATGGAGCACAACACGTTTTTCACCCTCTACTGGATTCTTACCGGTTTTCATTTTCTCCACGTATTGCTCGGCATGGTCATTCTCGGATGGCTGGCCCAGCGCTGCCGTCGTGGCTTGTACAACGCCGGCAATCGCAGCGGGTTTGAGTCCGGCGTGCTGTATTGGCACATGGTCGATCTGATCTGGGTCGTGCTGTTTCCGCTGGTCTACGTTCTGAATTGACGGAGGGCTGATGTCGGCATCCAGGTTTTTACTCGTCTGCTGGGCCGCGCTGACCACGTTAAGCGTGTGCACGGTGGTGCTGGCTCAGGTGGGCGCAACGTGGCTGCTGTCCGTGGCCATTTTGCTGGTGGCGGTCGGCAAGGCCTGGCTGATCACCGATGGCTTCATGGAGATGCGCCACGCGCCGCGAGGGTGGCGCCGGTTGATGTTGAGTTGGGCGGTGGTGTTGGCGGCGGTAGTGGGGCTGACGCGAACCCTGTAGCAGCTGCCGAAGGCTGCGTTCGGCTGCGAAGCAGTCGCAAAATCAGACGCCGCGGTGTTTCAGGATGATTGAGGAGGCGGGTTTACGACTGCTGCGCAGCCGAACGCAGCCTTCGGCAGCTGCTACAGGTTGGCCCTGATACCCGACCCAAACCATCAGAATTTCTTGATCGCCATCAAGCAGGTTTCAACCCTTCGCTTCCTATCATGGACGGGCCAAGCAAAGAGGAAGCGACGATGTCAGAGACCTTCACCAAAGGCATGGCCAGGAATATCTATTTCGGGGGAAGCGTTTTCTTCTTCCTGATATTCCTGGCCTTGACCTATCACACGGAACAGACCTTTCCAGTGCGCAGCAACGAAGCGCAGCTCAGCGAATCAGTGATCCGCGGCAAGACAGTCTGGGAGCAAAACAACTGCATCGGCTGCCACACGCTGCTGGGCGAGGGCGCCTACTTTGCGCCTGAGCTGGGCAATGTGTTCCAGCGACGCGGCGGGGAGGAGGGCTTCAAACCCTTTCTGCATGCCTGGATGAAGATGCAACCGCTGGGCGTACCGGGCCGGCGAGCGATGCCGCAGTTCAAGTTGAGCGAGCAGGAGGTGGATGACATCGCCGAGTTCCTCAAATGGAGCTCGAACATCAACACCAATGGCTGGCCGCCAAACAAGGAGGGCTGAGCAATGAGTCTTGCCAATCCACATCTGAAATTCGCCTCGCAAGCCGTGGCCAAACCTTACTTCGTGTTTGCCCTGATGCTGTTTCTCGGTCAGGTGCTGTTCGGTTTGATCATGGGGGTGCAATACGTGATCGGAGACTTTCTGTTCCCGATCATTCCCTTCAACGTGGCGCGGATGGTGCACACCAACCTGCTGATTGTCTGGCTGCTGTTCGGCTTCATGGGTGCTGCCTACTACCTGATTCCGGAAGAGGCCGACCGCGAACTGCACAGCCCGAAGCTGGCGATCATCCTGTTCTGGGTATTCGCCGCCGCGGGCGTGCTGACGATCCTCGGCTATCTGCTGGTGCCTTATGCGGGCCTGGCCAAACTGACCCACAACGAGTTGCTGCCGACCATGGGCCGGGAGTTCCTGGAGCAGCCGACCATTACCAAGATGGGCATTGTGGTGGTGTGCCTGGGCTTTCTCTACAACATCGGCATGACCCTGCTCAAAGGTCGCAAGACCACGGTCAGCATGGTGATGATGACCGGGTTGATCGGCCTTGCGGTGTTCTTCCTGTTCTCCTTCTACAACCCCGGCAACCTGGCCCGCGACAAGTTCTACTGGTGGTGGGTGGTGCATCTTTGGGTGGAAGGCGTGTGGGAACTGATCATGGGGTCGATGCTGGCCTTCGTGTTGATCAAGATCACCGGCGTCGACCGCGAAGTCGTGGAGAAGTGGCTGTACGTGATCATCGCCATGGCGCTGATTACCGGGATCATCGGCACCGGTCACCACTTCTTCTGGATCGGTGCGCCCGAGGTCTGGTTGTGGGTCGGCTCGATCTTCTCGGCACTTGAGCCGCTGCCGTTCCTGGCCATGGTGATCTTTGCCTTCAGCATGGTGAAGAACCGTCGTCGGCAACACCCCAACCGCGCGGCCACGCTCTGGGCCAAGGGCACCACGGTCACGGCGTTCTTCGGTGCGGGTGTCTGGGGCTTTCTGCACACCCTGGCGCCGGTCAACTTCTACACCCACGGTTCGCAACTGACGGCGGCCCACGGTCACCTGGCCTTCTACGGTGCCTACGCGATGATCGTGATGACCTTGATCAGCTACGCCATGCCGCGCTTGCGCGGATTGGGTGAAGCCGCCGACGAACGCTCGCAGACCCTGGAAGTCTGGGGTTTCTGGTTGATGACCTTGTCGATGGTGATGATCACGCTGTTCCTCACCGCTGCCGGTGTCGTGCAGGTGATGTTGCAACGCTGGGCTGTCGACGGCAGTGCCTTGCCATTCATGGCCACGGTCGATCATCTGAGCGTGCTGTTCTGGGCGCGTCTGGGTGCCGGTCTAGGCTTCTTCGCCGGGTTGCTCTGTTATCTGTTGAGCTTCAGGCAGCGTGCTCGCGCAGCCTTGCGCGCCCCGGCTGCGGTTGTCCGTTCATGAATGGGTGCAATGGCTAGAAAAGGTCGGCCCGGCTGATACAGCGGGCCGTTTTTTGGGTTCCAGCAAGGGCAAGCATCATGGCGTTTACCGTCGAACTGGAAGAATGGGTGGGCAGCGCCTGGCATCGTTTCATCACCCGGCGTGCCAGCCCTGATTTCCCTGAAGCGCGGGTTGAACTGGCCAGTCAGCAACGGTCGCTGGCGCTGTTGTTTCGCGCCATGGGCGGCGCCAATGGCATCGCGGTGGAAGCCGCCAGCGACCGCGATCTGCTGCTGCGGCGCAACCTGTTGCAGCAAATCGCCGGCACCTGCAAACAAGTGCCGTTGGCGTGGTGCGACGAGAGTAATTTTCGGCTGCCATCGAGCCTGGCGGTTTTTCCTGAAGTCGCACTCAATGAGGAACTCTATCGTTGGCTTGCCTTGCTGGCGGCACAGGCCGGGCAGATGCGCCACTGGGGCCGGGACAATCAACGCTGGACGCAACAGCTGCTGCGGCGCTATCCCGCGCTGCGTGCTCGCTACACACGCCTGGTCGATGCCCATCTGCAATTGCGCCCCGATCCGGCCTCGTTGAACGCCAGTGAAGCCGCACTGGAACGGGCGTTGTGCCAGGCGTTGCGCGAACCCGGCAGCGTCGAACATTTCCCGCGCAGCGAACGGGCCGCATGGCCGCTGCCGCTGTGGTTGTACCCGCCGCAAAACCTTGCCAGCCCGCAGGCTGCCGATCTGGGGGATGAGTCCGAAGAATCGTTGACGACGCCGCCCGGTGAACAGAAGAGCGGGCGTAAACGCGCCACACGGATCGATGAAAGCACCCGTGAAGGCGGGCTGTTGGTGGTACGCCTGGAAAACCTGTTCAGCTGGACCGAGCACGTGGACCTGGATCGCTGGTCGGACGACAGCGAGGACCCGGACGCCGCCCGGGTCGCCGACGACCTGGACGAACTGACCCTGTCGCGCACACGCCTGCGCAAGGGCGGCGGTCTCAAGCTGCACCTGGATTTACCGCCAGCCGATGTCGACGACATTCCCCTGGGCGAGGGCCTCAAGTTGCCGGAGTGGGACTATCGCAAACAACAAATGCAGGCGCGCTTCGTCAACCTGCAAATGAGGGTGCCCCGCGACTGTGAGGCACAGCCGCTGCCGCCACGCTTGAAGGCCTCGGCACACCGCTTGCGGCGCCAGTTCGAGCACCTGCGCAATGATCGCCAGTGGCTACGCCAGCAACCCCAGGGTTCTGAGCTGGACATGCAGGCCTGGCTGGATTTTCACGTTGAGCGTGAGCAGGGCCAGTGCGCCGAACGCGGTCTGTTCATGGAGCAACGGCAGACGCGCCGCGACCTGGCGTGCCTGTTGCTGGCCGACGTGTCGATGTCCACCGACGCCCACCTCAACGATGAGCATCGGGTCATCGACGTGATCCGCGACAGCTTGCTGCTGTTTGGCGAAACCCTGTCGGTGCTGGGGGATGAGTTCGCCCTGTACGGGTTTTCCTCGCTGCGCCGCCAGCAAGTGCGCATGCAGGAACTCAAGTCGTTCACCCAGCGGTATGACGACAACACCCGAGGCCGCATCCAAGGGCTCAAACCGGGTTATTACACACGCATGGGCGCCGCCATTCGCCAGGCCACGCAACTGCTGGGCACGAGCAAGCGGCGCAGCAAACTGTTGCTGCTGCTCACGGATGGCAAACCGAATGATCTGGACCTGTATGAGGGGCGCTACGGTGTCGAGGACACCCGCGAAGCGGTGCTGGAGGCGCGGCGCCAAGGGTTGACGCCGTTCTGCATCACGATCGATCGCGAAGCCGGGGATTACCTGCCGTACATGTTTGGCGCCAATGGCTACACCTTGATCCGTCAGCCCGAGCAGTTACCCCTGCGCCTGCCGCAGTTGTACCGCCAACTGACCCAACCGTGATCTCCTTGACCACCTGCGTCCCTGTAGCAGCTGGCGTAGCCTGCGTTCGGCTGCGCAGCAGTCGTAAAACCATTCACCGCGGTGATTCAGGAATACCGTGGGTTCAGGATTTGCGACTGCTGCGTCCGAACGCGGCCCGAGCCGAACGCAGCCTCGCACGCTCGGCAGCTGCTACAGGGGATGTGTGTGGTCTTCAGTTGCGCGGCAACCAGAAGAACATCACCACGCAAAAGATCGTCAGGCCAACGCAAAACCACATGAATCGGCGCTGCCGACGTTCCCCGGCGCGTGCAGCCAGTGCCGGCAAAGGCATGCCACATTGGTGGCACTCGGTCGCTTGCGGTGGGTTGGCGTGTTGGCAATACAGGCAGGCGGGCATGGCACTCACTCGAACTGTTCCAGGCGCAGACGATCAAGAATGGCGATCTGGCGGCCCTCCTGAGTGATGATGTTTTCATCGATCAGGCGGCGGATGATCCGCGAAAAGGTTTCCGGCTGGATCGACAGATGTCCGGCAATCAGTTGCTTGGCCATCGGCAGCTCGAATTGGCAGTCAACAGGCTGCAAGCGCACCAGTTGCGTCAGCAGATAACGCACGACCCGGTGGGTGGCGTTTTTCAGGGACAGGGTTTCGATTTCGTTGACCCGTTGATGCAAACGAACGCAGAGCTTGCCCAGCAGCGCGAAGGTCAGCCGGCTGTTGCTCTGCAACAGGCGCATGTAGGTGCTGTTGGATAACCGATAGAGCTGGGTGGGGCAGACCGCTTCGGCCGAGGCCACATAGTTGGGGGTGTCCATCAGCATCATCGCCTCGGCGAAGGTTTGCCGCTCGCTGATGACCTCGAACACTTTCTCCTGCCCATCCGGTGTCAGTCGGTAGATCTTCACCGCGCCGGCAATGATGAAATAGAACGCATCGGCCGGCTCACCCTGACGGAACAATGGCTCGCCTTTGTCGATGCTCAGCAAGTGGCTGGTACTCATCAATTCGTCCAGTTGTTCTTCGTTCAACGGCTCGAACAAATGATGACTGCGCAGAATCTGGTGATGGACGCGGTGAAGCACCATGAGAATTCATCCTGAAGGTAGAGAAGGGGACTGGTGATCAAGTCAGACGAGGCCCAGGGAAACGCCGCTGGCCACGGCCAGGATTGAGGTCAGCACCACGAACCAGGCCAGTGGCTGGATGACTTTTTTCATGACGACTCCGGGGGATCGGTTTATTTGATTTCCAGAAGCTTGAGCAAGACATGGGCCAGGCCTGGAGGCCTTTATTTAGCGGGGTTCTCAAGTGCGAGGGTAAAAAATACCCTGATGATTAGGGTGCAAATAACCCTTTAATGGTCATTTGTACCCTGTAGGAGCGTGGCTTGCCCGCGAAGAACGATGACGCGTAATGCCTGAAAACCGCGGTGCATTCTTCGCGGGCAAGCCACGCTCCTACAGTGCGCGTTAACTCCGGAATTGGGGCATGCCCCTTGCACACTTGATCTGCGACAACGGCAATTGATCGGTAATACCCGATAATTGCTCCTGGATTTACCTCGGCGCCTGCGGGTTGGCGCAAGGTCGGCAACAAGGTAGAGGAGTGGTTTTATGCAAGTGCTTGACCGCCGTAAAGCAATGGCAATCACGCCGCTGTTTCGTCTGGCCTTTCGACCATTTTTCCTCGCCGGTAGCCTCTTGGCGGTGCTGGCCATACCGCTCTGGCTGGCGGCCTTCAGTGGCTCGATTTCCAACTGGCAGCCGGCAGGCGGCTGGTTGGGCTGGCATCGGCATGAATTGCTGTTCGGATTCGGCCTGGCGATTATCGCGGGCTTTTTGCTGACGGCGGTGCAGACCTGGACCGGTCGCCCCGGCCTCAGTGGCAAACCGTTGGCGGCGCTGGCGTTGCTGTGGTTATTGGCGCGAGTGGCCTGGCTGGCCAACGCGCCATGGCCGTTGCTCGCGGTGCTGGAACTGGCGTTCCCGTTGGCAGTGGCGGTGCTCATGGGCTTTACCCTGTGGAAGGTGCGGCAGAAGCGTAACTACCCGATTGTGGTGGTTTTGCTGTTGTTGGCCGGGGCCGACGGGTTGTCCCTGTATGGCCTGGTCGAGGGGCATGAAGGCTGGCAACGCCAGGGCGTGCTGAGCGGCCTCTGGCTGGTGGCGGCGATGATGGGGTTGATCGGCGGGCGGGTCATTCCGTTCTTCACCCAGCGTGGCCTTGGTCGGGTTGAAGGCGTTGCAGCCTGGCCCTGGCTGGATCGACTGCTGTTGATCGGGTCGCCGCTGGTGGCGTTGCTGTATGCCGCGGGACCGGCGCTCAACCCCAATGTCTGGGTGGGCCTGCTGTTCGCGGTGCTGGCGGCGGGGCATCTGCTGCGCCTGGTGCGTTGGCATGACCGGGCACTCTGGCGCGTGCCGTTGCTGTGGTCGTTGCACCTGGCCTATGGCTGGTTGGCGGTGGCCTGTCTGGCAATGGCGTTGTGGCACTTCGGCGTGCCGATCAACCCGAGTCTGGCGGTGCATTGCCTGACCATTGGGGCCATGGGCGGCCTGGTGTTGGCGATGATCGCCCGGGTCAGCCTCGGCCACACCGGTCGCCCCCTGGAACCGCCATCAGGCATGACCCTGGCGTTCATTCTGCTCAACCTGGCGTGTTTGAGCCGGGTGGTGTTGATCCTGTTCTTGCCCTTGGGCGCATTGTGGCTGGCCGGCCTGTGCTGGGCGCTGGCGTTTGCGCTGTACGCCTGGCGTTATGGGCCGATGCTGCTGCGAGCCCGGGTCGACGGTCATCCGGGATGAGCACGCGAACTGACAGAGGCTGGCGCTGATGTACCCCTTTCTACTGGTCACCCACCTGCTGGCGGCTATTGCTTTCATCGGTACGCTGTTTTTCGAGGTGGTCATCTGGCATCGCGCCCGCCAGCCGTTGACGGACGTTGCGCAAGCGACGGCGGATCAGGCGATTGCGCTGCGTTCGCGTAAAGTCCTGCACGGCGTGGTGTTGCTGTTGTATGGCGCCGGCATCGGCCTGGCGTGGCAGTACCGGGGTGCATTGAGTCAGCCGCTGGCCAGCCAGTTTGGTACGTTGCTGAGCCTGAAAATCCTGTTGGCCCTGAGCATCATTGGTCACTACTTGCTGTTGGCGTATTGGCTGACCCACGCGCGCCTGACCGCGACCCGCGCCAGCTGGATCCGCCGCAGTATCCTGGGGCACATGGTGTTGATCGTGATCCTGGCCAAGGCGATGTTCTATTGGCACGGCTGATCGCAAGCCGTTCCGGATAAACAAAACCCGCGTCAACCGGTGGGCTGACGCGGGTTGGGCGGGATCAGCAAGCGATCAATGACGAGGGTTCAGGGCGTTGATGAACAACACATTGTTTTCCAGATGGATGTGTTGCATCAGGTCATCTTTAAACTCCAGCAACCCGCGGTAGAGTGCGCGCCAGGTGTTGCAGGCATCGGCAGGCGGGGTGATGTGATGGGTCAGGGCGAGCATCTTCTCCAGCGCTTCGCCGTGTTGATCATGTTCAAAGCGCAGCACCTGGATCGGCGGTGCGGCCTGGGGTCCGATGCCTTGTTGCAGCATCGGGAACAGCACTTGTTCTTCCTTGAGCATGTGGCCTTCGAGTTCTTGCTGCATGTCGGTCAGCAGATCGGCCAAGCCGTTGGGGCAGCTGCTGCGCGCACCGTGGACCTGCTCGACGCGGCGAGCCAGACGGATCAGTTCCGGCAGTTGCTCGCGATGGCGGGCGTGGTAACGCGTCAGGAGGTGGGCGATCAGCAGTTCCAACGGCTCGTTGCGCCAGTCGTGCTGGGTTTCGCCGGCGTCTTGCAGCAAGCTCAGGGCGTCGGCAATCAGGACCGGATCGAGGTGTTTGCCAAGGGCTGCTTCACGCAGGCTTTTATGCCCGCCGCAACAGAAGTCCAGTTTGAAGGTGTGGAAGATCCGGGTGGCACCGGGAATGTCGCAGGCCAGTTGGCCGAGGCTTTGTTCCAATAGGGTCTGGCTCATCAGGGTTCCTTGTTTGGGTTTCAACGGTTCTCCAAGCTCATTGCACCCGGCATGCCATTTTTAACGTATTGAAAAACATGGATTAATTTTTAGTTGTGGTGATATTTACCCTGATGCTTCAGGGTGAATCCAACCATAGAGGGTGATGACTACCATGCTGCGAGAAAGCCTGGCGGCCGACCTGATCGTCGAGTTGCCCAATGCCGTGCGGTTGCAACGACTGGTCCAGACCCTGCGCGAATACTTCAACAGTGGCGCCGTGGGCTTGCTGCGTCTGGATGACGACAGCCTCAGGCCGGTTGCGACGGTGGGGCTGGTGCATGAAGCGTTGGGGCGCCGGTTCGTCATCGCCCAGCATCCTCGACTGGCGGCAATCATGGCGTCGCGCGAGCCGACCTGGTTCGAGCCCGACAGTCGCCTGCCGGACCCCTACGACGGCCTGCTCGACAACCACGTCGGCGAACCGCTGCCGGTGCATGACTGCATGGGCGTGAGTCTCTATGTCGAGGGGCGGATCTGGGGCGCGATCACCCTCGATGCGCTGCATGCCGGGACCTTTGACAGCCAGGCGCGGGAAGAACTCAAGCGTTGCACCCTGCAGATCGAAGCCGCCGTGCGGGTCACTCGCCTGGAACAGGAAAACCGCAGCTTGCGTCTGTCCCGCAGCGATCCCCAGGACTTGCGAATGCCGGTCGGCGAGGGCGAGATCCTCGGGCAGAGTGAGGTGTTGCACCAGTTGCTCAATGAGCTGGATGTACTGGCCGACTCCGATTTGCCGGTGTTGCTGCTGGGCGAGACCGGCGTCGGCAAAGAGCTGTTCGCCCGGCGCTTGCATCGTCTTTCGAGGCGTCACCACAAGCCGCTGATACAGGTCAACTGCGCCGCCTTGCCGGAGTCGCTGGCAGAGAGTGAGTTGTTCGGGCATGTCAAAGGCGCCTTTTCCGGCGCCACCAGTGACCGTGCCGGACGCTTCGATGCCGCCAATGGCGGTACGCTGTTTCTCGATGAAGTCGGGGAGTTGCCCTTGAGCGTGCAAGCGAAATTGCTGCGCACCCTGCAGAATGGCGAGATCCAGCGCTTGGGCGCCGACAAGCCGTTGCACGTCGATGTGCGCATCATCGCCGCCACCAACCGGCACCTGCCGGACAGCATCCGCGACGGCTTGTTTCGCGCCGATCTGTATCACCGGCTTTCGGTGTACCCGGTGCCGATTCCGGCCCTGCGCGAACGCGGCCACGACGTGTTGCTGCTGGCCGGGCATTTCCTTGAACTCAATCGGGCGCGGCTCGGCCTGCGGGGCTTGCGCCTGTCGCCGGCGGCCGAACGCGCGCTGCTGCTTTATACCTGGCCGGGCAATGTGCGCGAACTGGAACACGTGATCAGCCGGGCCGCGTTGAAGCAGCTCAGTCGCGGGACGAGTCGCACGTTGATCATGACGCTGGAGCCTGAGGTGCTTGATCTCGACAGCGCGATGACGGCACCGGCGTCGATGCTCGAGCCATCCCCGGACGTGACGGCTGATCTGCCGTTCCAGCCGTTGGGCGAAGCCGTCGACGATTACCAGCGGCAAAAAATTCTCCACGCCTTGAGTCTTTCCGGGGAGAACTGGGCCAGCGCCGCGCGGTTGCTGGAAGTCGATCCGAGCAATCTGCACAAACTGGCCCGGCGTCTGCGCCTTAAGTAAGCCAGGGGCGGCGCCGCATGTTGATGGCGGTCAAGGTGGTGTCGCGCAGTGCCTCGCACACTGCGCAAAACCTTCCCGGAGATCACTGTCATGCCCCTTTCCCTGGCCCAAATGCGCCGCAACTACACCCTTAATGGCCTGCAGGATGAAGCAGCGCTGGACGATCCGCTGGCGATGTTCCGGCAATGGCTGCAACAGGCCCGCGACACCGAGTGCGCACCTGTCGAGGCCAACAGCATGGTGCTGGCGACGGTCGACGATGAAGGGCGGCCGCACTGCCGGGTGCTGCTGCTCAAGGGGTTGAGCGATGAAGGTTTTACTTTCTTCGGCAATTACCAGAGCGACAAGGGGCAGCAACTGGCGGCCAATCCCTATGCCGCCATGACGTTTTTCTGGCCGGGGCTGGAGCGCCAGGTGCGTATCGAAGGGCAGGTGTCCAGGCTCGACCCGAAACTCTCGGATGCGTACTTCGATACCCGCTCGATGGCCAGTCGTCTGGGGGCCTGGGCCTCACCGCAAAGTCGTCCGTTGGCCAGTCGCGCCGCGCTGGAATCCATGCTGGCGCAAACCATCAAACGCTTCGTCGGCCAGACCGTGTCGCGCCCCGAGCATTGGGGCGGCTATTGCTTGCACCCTGAGCGTCTGGAGTTCTGGCAAGGGCGGGCTGACCGTTTGCATGATCGAATCGACTACCGTTTACGCGAGGGCGTATGGCAACGCAGCCGCTTGGCGCCTTGAACACTGTGTAGGAGCGGGCTTACCCGCGAAGGCGTCATCTCAGTCGATGCATGTGTTGAGTCGACTATCGCCTTCGCGGGCAAGCCCGCTCCTACAGGTGTTCATTGTCCCCATCGAGATACCTCCTTGGAGGAATAGGCTCGCTCGCCATTCCGGTTCAGGCTTTGGGCCATACCCTCATCTACGGGAAAACCTGGATATGGCCCATCTGGCGCAACGCAGTTTCGAACCCCTGAACATCGCCGTGCTGACCATCAGCGATACGCGCACCTTTGACACCGACACCTCGGGACAGACCCTGACCGATTTGCTGCAAACCGCCGGGCATGTGTTGATCGATCGGGATCTGGTCAAGGACGACATCTATCAGATCCGCGCCAAGGTCTCCCAGTGGATCGCCGACCCCCAGGTGCAAGTTGTATTAATGACCGGCGGCACCGGTTTCACCGCTCGCGACAACACACCGCAAGCGGTGTTGCCGCTGCTGGACAAACACGTGGAAGGCTTCGGCGAATTGTTCCGCCAGGTGTCTCTGGAGGAAATCGGCATGTCCAGCCTGCAGTCCCGGGCACTGGCCGGCATGAGTAACGGCGTACTGGTGTGCTGCGTTCCTGGCTCGCCGGGTGCCTGCCGGACCGCCTGGAACAAGATCCTGCTCGAACAACTGGACAGTCGCACCGGCCCGTGCAATTTCGCCCCGCATTTGAAAGCGCAGGCGCAGCGGGTCATCGACGCCTGCGAGGCACGCCCATGACCGGCCGGGTGTGTGACCTCGGCAACCTGATGCCCGTGGACGAGGCCATCAGCCGTCTGCTCGACCAGGCACCGCCACCGCCCCTGGCGCATATGATCCCGCTGGATCAAGCCATGGGACGAGTGCTGGCGGCGGACATCCAGTGTCCGGTGAACCTGCCGGCCTGGGACAACAGTGCCATGGACGGTTATGCCCTCAGGGCCGCCGACCTGCCGTCGGAAGGTGGCTGTTTGTCGATTGGCGGGCGAATTGCGGCAGGGGATCAAGCGTGCTCGCCTTTGCTCGCGCAGCACGCGGTGCAAATCTTTACCGGCGCGCCGTTGCCACCGGGTGCCGACACTGTTGTGCCGCAAGAGCGCTGCCGGGTCGAGGGCGGGCGTGTCTGGTTCCCGCCGGTAACCATGGGTGATCACGTGCGCAAGGAGGGTGAGGAAGTGCGTCGCGGGCATCTGTTGCTCAAGGCCGGCAAACGCCTGCGCGCACAGGAACTGGGGTTGCTGGCCGGCGCCGGGATCGCCCGGGTCGAGGTCTATCGGCCGTTGCAGGTGTGCCTGCTCAGCAGCGGTAATGAACTGCGCGAGCCGGGCGATCCCTTGGCGCCGGGGCAGATTTACAACAGCAACCGGTATTGCCTCGCTGCGTTGTTGCGCGGCTGGGGTGTCGAGGTGCATGACTATGGCGTCATGGCCGATGAACTGGCGGTCAGCCGGCATGCCTTGAGCCTGGCGTCTTCGGAATGCGACCTGCTGCTGAGCTCCGGTGGCGTGTCGGTGGGCGAGGAAGATCACCTCAAACAGGCCATCGAGGAACTGGGCCGCGTGGATTTCTGGCGGCTGGCCATGCAGCCCGGCAAGCCGCTGGCCTTTGGCGAAGTGGCCGGCAAACCCTGGATCGGCATGCCGGGCAACCCGTCGGCGGCGCTGATCACCGCGTTGGTGGTGGTGCGTCCGTTTCTGCTCAGGGCCCAGGGCGTGACGGACGTGCTGCCGGTGCCGCTGGCCGTGCCGGCCGGGTTCGACTGGCTGCAGCGCAACAAGCGTCGGCAGTACCTGCGGGCCAAATTGACGCCCGGCACCGACGGCCAGTTGCGTGTGGAACTGCACCCTCAGCAGAGCTCGGCGATGTTGACCGCCGCGTGCTGGGCCGACGGGCTGGCGGTGATCGACTGCGAGCAGCAAGTGCTCAAGCACGACAACGTGTTGTTCCTGCCTTTTGCCGACCTGATGCATTGAGGGCAATTGATTGCCGTCAAGGCCGTGCCTGCCGGTCTGGCTAGACTGGCAGCGCGTTTTTCATGAGGATTACCCATGCAACTGGTCTGCCCGGCAGGGAACCTGCCTGCGCTCAAAGCGGCGGTGCGCCAAGGCGCCGATGCCGTGTATGTCGGCTTTCGCGATGACACCAACGCCCGGCATTTCGCGGGGCTGAACATGGACGACAAGCAGTTCGACGCCGCCGTCGCCCACATTCGTCAGCATCAGCGCAAGCTCTACGTCGCGGTCAACACCTACCCGCAACCCAAAGGCTGGGAGCGCTGGCAGCGGGCGGTGGATCGTGCGGCCGATTTCGGCGTGGATGCGCTGATCGCCGCCGACCCCGGAGTGCTCAACTACGCCAGTCAGCGTCACCCGCAGCTGGCGTTGCACCTGTCGGTCCAGGGCTCGGCGACCCATGCCGCGGCGCTGGAGTTCTATGCGCAGCGCTACGGCATTCGTCGCGCGGTATTGCCGCGGGTGTTGTCGTTGGCGCAAGTACGCCAGGTCGCCGCCAGCAGCCCGGTGCCCATCGAAGTGTTTGGCTTCGGCAGCCTGTGCATCATGGCCGAAGGGCGTTGTCACCTGTCTTCCTACATTACCGGCGAGTCGCCGAACCTGTGCGGCGTCTGTTCGCCGGCCAAGGCGGTGCGCTGGAGCGAAGACGCCGAAGGCTTGAGCGCGCGACTCAGCGAAGTGCTGATCGATCGCTACACCCCTGACGAATCGGCCGGTTACCCGACCTTGTGCAAAGGCCGTTTTCTGGTCGAGGGCAAACGCTTTCATGCGCTGGAGGAGCCCACCAGCCTCGACACCCTGGACTTGCTGCCGGAACTGACGGCCATTGGCGTCGAAGCGGTGAAAATCGAGGGCCGGCAACGCAGTCCGGCCTATGTCGAACAAGTCACCCGTGTCTGGCGCGCGGCGCTGGATGCCCATCGCGGCGCGCCGGGCAGTTTTCGGGTCAAGGAAGAATGGCGTCAGGTGCTGGCCGGTTTGTCCGAAGGCAGCCAGACCACCCTGGGTGCTTATCATCGATCATGGCAATGAGGGGCTCGACATGAAACTCAGCCTGGGACCGGTCCTGTTTTATTGGGACAAAGAGCAACTTAGCCACTTTTACGCCGAGATGTCGGCCTTGCCTCTGGATGTGATTTACCTGGGGGAAACCGTGTGCTCGAAACGCCGGGCCTTTTCACTGGATCAATGGCTGGGATTGGGGCGCGAGTTGCAGGAATGCAGCCAGGCGCAGTTGGTGCTTTCCAGCCTGACGCTGATCGAGGCGGCGTCCGAACTCTCCAGCCTGCGCCGGCTGTGCGACAACGGCCAAATGTTGGTGGAAGCCAATGACATGGGCGCGGTGCAATTCCTGGCCGAGCGCAAGTTACCGTTCGTTGGGGGGCCGGCCCTCAATCTGTACAACGGTCACTCATTGGTGCAGTTGCTGGACAGCGGAATGACCCGCTGGGTGCCGCCCGTGGAATGTTCGGCGGCGCTGATTGGTGATGTGATCGGGCAGGTGCGCGAACTGAACCGTGCGGTGCCGGAAGTTGAAATCTTCGCCTACGGGCATTTGCCGTTGGCCTATTCCGCCCGCTGCTTCACCGCCCGTGCGGAAAACCGGCCCAAGGACGACTGCCAATTCTGCTGCATCAACTACCCCGACGGCCTGGCGCTGACCAGCCAGGAAGGGCAGCCGCTGTTCACCCTTAACGGTATTCAGACGATGTCGGCCCAGGTGACCAATCTGCTGGCCGATTATTCCGGGCTGGTGGCCTGCGGTGCCGATCTGTTGCGCCTGAGCCCTCGTGCTCAGGGCATGGCCGAAGTGATCGCGGCCTATCAACGGGTTCGCCTGGGCGAGACACCGCCGCTGTTCGTCGAAGGGTGCAATGGTTACTGGCATGGCCAGGCCGGCATGCTGCGCGTCGAGGAGGTCGGCCTGTGTTGAATCGGAAGAAGTGGCTGTTGAAAGGTGCCGACCGGTTGCTGCCGCTGGTGCGCCGGGTGCCTTTTGCCGTGCAGCGCCTGGCGTTGCAGCAGGCGCTGAATCGCTGCCTCGCCGAGCCATTGCGCGATGGCGAATTTGAAGTGTTGCGTGGGCGTTGGCTGTGCCTGCGGATTGCGGATCTGGGCTTGTCCTGGTACCTGACCTTCAGTCGTGAAGGATTGCGGATCGCCCGGCACGCCACGGCGGATGTGACGATCAGCGGCAACTGGCGCGAGTTTCTACTCCTGGCGAGTCGTCAGGAAGATCCGGACACGCTGTTCTTTCGTCGGCGCCTGGTCATCGAAGGCGATACCGAACTGGGGCTGGCGCTGAAGAACCTGATCGACAGCCTTGACCCCGACGTATTGCCGGTCTGGCTGTGGCGCAACCTGGAGCGGGCAGGGAAGGGGCTGGCGGCAGGGTGACTGACACAAATCACCCGTAGGAGCGGGCTTGCCCGCGAAGGGGCCGGCCCATACAACATTGATGTTGACTGACACACCGCCTTCGCGGGCAAGCCCGCTCCTACAGGTGATTTGTGTGGGGCTCACTGGCAATCAATCCGAACTGGGGCTGGCTTGCCGGTTTGGCTGTGGCGCCATCTGGAGCGGGCAGGGAAGGGCCTGGCGGCGGGGTGACTGACACAAATCACCCGTAGGAGCGGGCTTGCCCGCGAAGGGGCCGGCCCATACAACATTGATGTTGACTGACACACCGCCTTCGCGGGCAAGCCCGCTCCTACAGGTGATTTGTGTGGGGCTCGCTGGCAATCAACCGCCTGATCCCTTCAAACAACTCATCACTCTGCGCCTGTGTGCAGTCCTCGCCATAGCGTTTGCGCAGCCCGTAATGGCTGAGAATCAGGTGCACATCCGCATGCAGGCCATGCTGCTTGAGGCAGTTTTCAACACATTGCAGGGGGCAGCCGTCCAGCGCGAAGATCCGCCGTCCCGAGCGCGCTTTGTTGACCAGCGCTGCCACATGCCCGCCGACACCAACGATGCAGGACATTTCGGCCAGGCCACTGCGGTCCAGCCGCACGGCCAGGGTGTTGGCCAGTTGGGCGACGTTGGAGCAACCTGAGCAGGAGTAAACCAAAGGCAGGGTTGAATGGGGCATTTGCACTCTCCGTGGATGGGCTCTGTCAGTGTGCAAGACCCGTGGTATCGCGCCTTGATGACGGTCAATTCCGGCTATTGGAAAGCCGCCAGTTCTTCTTCCGCGAGGATGCTGATATGGCGCCGTTCCATGGCGATCAGTCCGCTTTCCACCAGGCGATGCAATATCCGCGAAAAGGTTTCCGGTTGAATCCCCAGCTTCGACGCCACCAGGCGCTTGGACACCTGCAAGACAATCTGGCCGGTCACCGGGTGGCGTTCCTGGAACAGGAAATTGATCACCCGGCGGGTGGCACTGGCCATGGTCAAGGTATCGATGTCGCGCAGACGCAGGTGCAGGTGAACGCTCATGCTCGCCAGGATGGCCAGGCAGACTTTCGGCTGGTCCTCCAGGGCATTGCGGTAATGGTTGCCGTCGATACTTACCAGCACGCTGTCCTTCAGTGCGGTGGCGCTCACCGGATACAGACGCGCCTGGCTGAATAACAAAGCTTCGGCAAAAGTCTGGCCGGGCTGAATGATCTCCACCAGGTTTTCCTGGCCTTCGCCGGTGAGCCGGTACAATTTGACCTGGCCACTGACCAGCAGGAAAAAACGCCTGGCCGGATCCCCTTGATGCATGAGCGTGCCATGACAACTCAGGCGTTTGAGCATGGCCAGGCTGCAGACTTCTTCGAAGACTTTCTCCGGCAGTTGGCTGAACAGATGATGACGGCGCAACGTTAAAACGATGGAAGGGTGGGTCAGCATGGCGTACCTCCGCTGACCGTCATAGTAGAGAGCGCGGGCCCGATGACCTATGCCTCTACAGGCCTACCTCCAAGGAGGGATGCCTGTCAGCCCGCATTGCGCAGATGCTCCATGGCCCACACTGCCGCCTCTACCCGCGAGCGCAAACCGAGTTTGTGCAGCAGGTTTTTCACATGGACCTTGACCGTTCCTTCGGTGATGCCCAATTTGTGCCCGATGACCTTGTTGCTGAAGCCGCTGGCGATGGTTTTCAGCACCTGACGCTCACGCTCGGTCAGTTCCACCACCGCCTGACGCGCAGGTGCCCGCAGCGCCTGCGCCATGACTTGGGTCAGGCCCGGGCTGATCACCAGGACGCCGTTCAAGGCATCTCGGATGTACTGAATCAACAGTTCGGGCTCCATGTCCTTGAGCAGATAGCCGTCGGCATCCAGGCGCAGGGCGTCGCGAATATCGTCTTCGGCGTCCGACACGGTGAACAGCAGCACCTTGCCGGTGTAGTGCATCGCCCGCAATCGGCGCAGGGTTTCGATGCCATTCATTTGCGGCATGTTGTTATCGAGCAGGACCAGATCCGGTTGCAGCGGCTCGATCAGGCTGAGTGCTTCTTCACCCTGGCTGGCTTCGCCGACGATCAGGAAATCATCTTCGAGTTCGAGCATCTGACGAATGCCGTGACGCATCATCGGGTGATCGTCTACCAGCAGGATTTTGTGTTGCGGGGACGGGTTCATGTGGCGCTACCTTCTGTTTGCTGCCCGAGAAATTCCGGGTGGAATTCCAGTTGGACACGGGTGCCTTGGGGCTCCCTGGAAAATATCTGCAGCTGGCCGCGCAGGCTGCGAGCCCGCTCATCCATGATGTTCAGGCCATGGTGTTCGCGTTGATCGACGTTGCCGCTGAATCCACGCCCGTCGTCTTCGACCGACAACCTGACGGTCTCGCCGTCCTGGCGCAGTTGTAGCCAGGCGTTTTGCGCATGGGCATGGCGCAGGCAGTTGGAGAGCGCCTCGCGGGTGATCTGCAGAATGTGGATTTGTTCGCTGGCCGATAGCTGGAAGGCCAGCGTGTCGACGTGCAGGTGCACCTGAAATTCTCCGCGACGGGAAAACTCCTCGGCCGTGTCCTTGAGTTCCTGTACCAGTCCCGCGTCGTGAATCTGCAAGCGAAACGTGGTCAGCAACTCGCGCAACTGGCGATAGGCATTGTTCAGTCCCTCGCGCAATTCGGCGGTGACGGTTTCCAGGGTCTGGACCGGTTCGCCCCGGCGCATCAAGGTCTGCATGCGGCTGACTTGCAGCTTCATGTAGGACAGGGCCTGGGCCAGTGAATCGTGCAGTTCGCGGGCGATGATCGTGCGTTCTTCGAGCAGCAGCAGGCGATGATCCTGTTCCCGTTGACGCTTGAGCGAGAGTGAGGTGCCGATCAGATTGGCCAGGGCCTGGATCAGTTGGGTTTCCCAGGCTTGCATGGGGTGCCCGTCGACAAAGTGCGCCTTGAGCTCACCCAGTTCACTGCCCTGGTTGCTGATGCTGAAGATTTGCGGGTTGGTTTTAGGATGTCGCTGGCACGTGGCGCAGTCGCTACTGGCGCAGACTTCCCGGATGTTCGCGCCATGCAGGGCGAGCAACTGCTGGGCCGGTGCCTGCAGCTGCCCCTGCAGACACAGCGACAGGCGCAAGCCGGGCAGGCGTTGCTGGAAGCGGCGGATCAACTCATCCAGGCCTTCGGCATTGGCCAGGCGTGTGGCCAGGCTTCGGCTGCTTTGATACAGAAGCTCCAGGGCGGCATTGGCTTGTTGCAGGTTCAGGGTTTTTTGCCGGACCTGACTTTCCAGGGTGCGATGCGACTCTTCGATCGTCTCGGCCATGGTGTTGAAGCTCATGGCTAACTGGCCCAGTTCGTCCTCGGACTGATGGTTGACCCGCACCTTGAAGTCGCCGCGACGAAAGCGCTGGGTTGCATCCACCAACTCCTTTAAAGGGGTGACAACGCCGTACTGCAGTTCGTAGAGCCCGAGCAACAGGACAATCATGGTGGTGAACAGGGCCAGGCCCTGGATCGCCTGTTGCCAGCCTTGCTTTTGTTCGCTTTGGCGCTGCAACAGATTGACGAACTGGTTCAGTTGCTCAACGAAGGGCAGGGCCTGGGCTTGAAAGGCCGCTGCATCGCCGCGATCCAAGGCCGGACGCAAATCCTCGCTCCAGCGTTGCTGGATTTGCCCGTAACTGATTTGCAGGGCGGTGGTCGGGCCATCTTCCAATACTGCCTTGAGCGAGTGGCTGTTCAAGCGGTATTGCAGGCTGTCGGTGATGGTTGCGATTTCTTCGCCGGTGGCGCCGGCGGCGAGTTTCCAGCTCAGGTGATAGGTCTCCATGCGTACCGAGCCTGCAGTGTTGATGGCGGCGGCATCGCCCTGGCTGAACCAGGCAATCAGCCCGGCGCTCAATGAACTGGCGAGCGCCAGCACGGCGATCAGGATCACCGCCAGCCCGGCGCGAGCGGGCAGGGAGCTGCGCAACCAGCGGATCATCGGCGCAGGTCCGGGAAAACGATCAGAAAACAGAGCATGCAAAGTTCCAGCGTCGGGTTTTGCCGCCCATCCAGGGCGCGCTACCTCTAAAGAGTTGTCGACAGTTCCTTGTCAGCAAAAGCGTCGGCTTAAATCCTTAACAAGCTGATAAATAAAGGGTTTTAAGCTTTTATTGGACTACCTCCTTGGAGGTAGGCAGTGCAAGCATAGGCTTGGGGACCCATGGGCTTCGTTGATATGGGTCAAGTTTTTGCGGGGTTTGCCTCTCTAGTCTGCCGGCATGGCTAACTGACGGGAGAGCATTTGTGACCCAACCGCGTGTACGACAAGGCTTGGTGCTGGGCATGAGCACGCTGGCCTTCACGGTGTGCTTCATGGTCTGGATGATGTTTGCCGTGCTCGGAGTGCCGATCAAGGAACTGCTCCAGCTCAACGAAACCCAATTCGGCCTGCTGGCCGCGACCCCGGTGCTGACCGGCTCGCTGGTGCGTTTGCCGCTGGGTTTGCTGACCGACCGCTTTGGCGGGCGCAGTGTGTTCTTCCTGCTGATGCTGGTCTGCGTCGCGCCGCTGTATTTGATCAGCCACGCCACCGCCTACTGGCAGTTCCTGGTGCTGGGTTTGTTCGTCGGCCTGGCCGGCGGCTCGTTTTCGGTGGGGATTGCCTACGTCGCCAAATGGTTCGACAAGGAGAACCAGGGCTTTGCCATGGGCATCTTCGGTGCCGGTAACGCCGGGTCGGCGGTGACCAAATTCCTGGCCCCGGCGCTGATCGCTGCCGGCAGCTGGCACCTGGTGCCGAAAGTCTTCAGCGCCATCCTGTTTATCACCGCGCTGCTGTTCTGGTTCCTGACTTCAGAAGACAAGGGCCATCGCAGTGCCTCGGGCGCCAGTTTGCGTGAGCAACTGAGGGCGTTGAAGGATCCTGCGGTGTGGCGCTACTGCCAGTACTACTCGATTGTCTTCGGTGGCTACGTGGCCCTGGCCCTGTGGATGACCAAGTACTACGTACAGGAATACGGTTTCAGCCTGCAAAGCGCCGCGCTGCTGGCGGCCTGTTTTTCCCTGCCCGGAGGCGTGCTGCGTGCCGTCGGCGGCTGGATGTCGGATCGCTGGGGCGCGCAAAGCGTGACCTGGTGGGTGTTGTGGGTCAGCTGGATCTGCCTGTTCCTGCTCTCGTATCCCCAGACCCAACTGCAAGTGCAGACCATCGACGGCCCGTTGAATTTCCACATTGGCCTGAGCCCCGCGCTGTTCACCGTGCTGCTGTTCGTCATGGGCATCGCCTTCGCGTTCGGCAAGGCCTCGGTTTTCAAGTACATCGCCAACGACTACCCGAAAAACATGGGCGCGGTGTCCGGCATCGTCGGCCTGGCGGGTGGCCTGGGCGGTTTCGTGCTGCCGATCCTGTTCGGCGCCCTGGTGGACCTCACCGGCGTGCGCTCTTCCTGCTTCATGTTGATGTACGGCGTGGTCTGGGTCTCCCTCACCTGGATGTACTTCAGCGAAATACGCAAAAGCCCGGTGCTTGGTAAAGAGCCGCTGCTGACCCCGTCCCCGATTTCCAGCATTGCCCAAGGAGAAGAACATGTCCGTTCTGCAAACGCCTGACAAAGGCCCGGTCATTCATGACTGGCGCCCCGAGGACCCCGCGTTCTGGGGGAGTAGCGGCAAACAGACCGCCACGCGCAACTTGTGGATTTCCATTCCAGCGCTGTTGTTGGCCTTTGCGGTGTGGATGGTCTGGAGCACGGTGATTGTGCGGTTGAACGCCATCGGCTTCAACTTCACCACCGACCAACTGTTCTGGCTGGCGGCGTTGCCGGGGCTGTCCGGAGCGACCCTGCGGATTTTCTATTCCTTTATGGTGCCGATCTTCGGTGGCCGGCGCTGGACCGCCCTGAGCACCGCGTCGCTGCTGTTGCCATCGATCTGGATGGGCTTCGCCGTGCAGGACCCGACTACCTCCTATAGCGTGTTCGTGTTGATTGCCTTGCTCTGCGGTTTTGGTGGCGGCAACTTTGCCTCGAGCATGTCCAACATCAGCTTCTTCTATCCCAAGTCCCAGCAGGGCACAGCCTTGGGCCTCAATGCCGGGCTGGGCAACCTGGGCGTCTCGGTGATGCAGTTCTGTGTGCCGCTGGTGATGACCTTCGGTGTGTTCGGCTTCATAGGCGGTTCGCCGCAAGCACTGCCGGACGGCGGCCAGTTGTGGCTGCAAAACGCCGGGTTCATCTGGGTGCCGTTCATTGTCCTGGTGACGGTGCTGGCCTGGTTCGGCATGAATGACCTGTCCAGCGCCCGGGCCTCGTTCAGCGAGCAGGCGGTGATCTTCAAGCGCAAACACAACTGGCTGATGTGCTGGTTGTACCTGGCGACCTTCGGTTCGTTCATTGGCTTTTCCGCCGCGTTTCCGCTGCTGATCAAAACCTCCTTTCCTGACGTCATCGCCTTGAAATTCGCCTTCCTCGGCCCGTTGGTCGGTGCGCTGGTACGTCCATTGGGCGGCTGGCTGGCGGACAAACTCGGCGGCGCGAAAGTGACCTTGTGGAACTTCGTGTTGATGATCGTGATGGTGTTCGGCGTTCTTCACTTTCTCCCCAAGGACGGCCACGGCGGTAGCTTCTACGGCTTTCTCGGCCTGTTCATGCTGCTGTTCATCACCACGGGCGTGGGCAACGGTTCCACCTTCCGGATGATCCCGGTGATCTTCCGCACCCAGCACGAAAAAGCCGCTGCCGGAAAACCACCAGCGGTGCGCGAACAGGCGCTCAAGGATGCCGGCAAAGAATCGGCCGCCGTCCTGGGCTTCAGTTCGGCCATGGGCGCCTTCGGTGCGTTCTTCATTCCCAAATCCTTCGGCACTTCGATGGCCCACACCGGCGGCCCGGAGATGGCCTTCTACATGTTCGTCGGTTTTTACCTGAGCTGCATCGTCGTGACCTGGTGGTGGTACGCCCGCAAAGGCGCCGCAACCCCCTGCTAAGCCGACCCGAATCCAACCATTGCGTGGGCGGGGCACAGAACCCCGCAGCAAGCCTGAGAGGACACACCGTGAGTCATTTACTGGATCAACTGCGGTTTTTCAATCGCAAGCAAAACGAGTTTTCCGACGGCCATGGAGAGACCCGCAAGGAGTCTCGCGATTGGGAGAACGTCTACCGTTCGCGCTGGCAGTACGACAAGATCGTGCGTTCCACCCACGGGGTGAACTGCACCGGCTCCTGCTCGTGGAAAATCTACGTCAAGAACGGCCTGATCACCTGGGAAACCCAGCAGACCGACTACCCGCGTACCCGCAACGATCTGCCTAACCATGAACCCCGTGGTTGCCCGCGTGGCGCCAGTTACAGTTGGTACATCTACAGCGCCAACCGGCTCAAGTACCCGAAAATCCGCAAGCCGTTGCTCAAGCTCTGGCGTGAGGCGCGCCTGACCATGGCGCCTGTCGAAGCCTGGGCCAGCATCGTCGAGAACAAGGCCAAGGCTGACTCGTATAAAAGCAAGCGCGGCATGGGTGGCTTCATTCGTTCGAGCTGGGAGGAAGTTAACGAGATCATTGCCGCGTCCAACGTCTACACCATCAAGACGTACGGCCCCGACCGGGTCGTCGGCTTCTCGCCAATCCCTGCGATGTCGATGGTCAGCTACGCCGCCGGCGCGCGTTACCTCTCGCTGATCGGTGGCGCCTGCCTGAGCTTCTACGACTGGTACTGCGACTTGCCTCCAGCCTCGCCGATGGTGTGGGGCGAGCAGACCGACGTGCCGGAATCGGCCGACTGGTACAACTCCAACTACATCATTGCCTGGGGCTCCAACGTTCCGCAGACCCGTACCCCCGACGCGCACTTCTTCACCGAAGTTCGCTACAAGGGCACCAAGACCGTGGCGATCACCCCGGACTACTCGGAAGTCGCCAAGCTCACCGACCTGTGGCTCAACCCTAAACAGGGTACCGACGCGGCGCTGGCCCAGGCGTTCAACCATGTGATCTTCAAAGAATTCCACCTGGACAAGCCGAGCGCCTATTTCACCGACTACGCCAAGCGCTACACCGACTTGCCGGTGCTGGTACTGCTCAAGCCAATGGCCGATGTGGCACCGGGCGCCGGTTACCAGCCCGACCGTTTCCTGCGCGCCAGTGACCTGACCGACAACCTGGGCCAGGACAACAACCCGGAATGGAAAACCATCGCCCTGGATGCCAACGGCGAGCTGGTGTCGCCGCAGGGCTCCATCGGTTATCGCTGGGGCGAGAAGGGCAAGTGGAACATCCTGCCTCGCGAGGGCGGCGAAGGTCGTGAGATCGACCTGAAACTCAGTCTGATCGGTGAAGACGTCGCCGAAGTGGCGTTCCCGTACTTTGCCGGTGAATCGCAAGAGCACTTCCAGCACGTGGCCGGCGATGCCGTGCAATACCGCCGCGTACCGGTGCACAGCGTGGTGCTGGCGGACGGCAGCGTGGCCAAAGTGGCCACCGTGTTCGACCTGTCGGCCGCCAACCTGGCGATCGATCGTGGCCTGGGTGGCGCTAACGTTGCCAAGGATTACAACGACGCAAGCGTACCTGGCACCCCGGCCTGGCAGGAGCAGATCACTGGCGTGAGCCGCGAGAAAGCCATCCAGATCGCCCGTGAATTTGCCGACAACGCCGACAAGACCCGTGGTCGCTCGATGATCATCGTCGGCGCGGCGATGAACCACTGGTACCACATGGACATGAACTACCGCGGGCTGATCAACATGCTCATGCTCTGCGGGTGTGTCGGTCAGACCGGTGGTGGTTGGGCGCACTACGTCGGCCAGGAAAAACTGCGTCCGCAATGCGGCTGGTTGCCCCTGGCCTTCGGCCTGGACTGGAACCGTCCGCCACGCCAGATGAACGGCACCAGCTTCTTCTACGCCCACAGTTCGCAATGGCGCCACGAGAAGATGAGCATGCACGATGTGCTCTCGCCATTGGCCGACAAGTCGCAATTCCCCGAACATGCGCTGGACTACAACATCCGCGCCGAACGGGCCGGCTGGTTACCCAGCGCTCCGCAACTCAACACCAACCCGCTGAACATCTGCCGCGATGCTGCCGCCGCCGGCATGGACCCCAAAGACTACGTGGTCAAGTCGTGGCAGGACGGTTCGCTGCGTTTTGCCTGCGAACAGCCGGACAGCCCGGTCAACTTCCCGCGCAACATGTTCATCTGGCGTTCCAACCTGCTGGGCTCCTCGGGCAAGGGCCACGAGTACATGCTCAAGTACTTGCTGGGCACCAAGAACGGGGTGATGAACGAAGACATCGGTCAGGTCGGCGATTGCAAGCCCGAAGAAGCCGAATGGGTGGACGAGGGCGCCATCGGCAAGCTCGATCTGGTCACCACCCTGGACTTCCGCATGTCCTCAACCTGCGTCTATTCCGACATCGTGTTGCCGACCGCGACCTGGTACGAAAAAGACGACATGAACACCTCGGACATGCACCCGTTCATTCACCCGTTGTCGGCTGCGATCGACCCGGCGTGGGAATCGCGTTCCGACTGGGAGATCTACAAAGGCATCGCCAAGGCATTTTCCGCCATGTCCGAAGGACACCTGGGCGTCGAGAAGGACCTGGTGACCGTGCCGTTGATGCACGACAGCGTGGGCGAACTGGCCCAACCGTTTGGCGGCACCGATTGGAAAACCGCCGGGGTGGCCCCGGTGCCGGGCAAGAACGCGCCGAACCTGCAAGTGGTAGAGCGTGATTACACCAACATCTACAAGCAGTTCACCTCGCTGGGTCCATTGCTGGAGAAACACGGCAACGGCGGCAAGGGCATCAACTGGAACACCGACAAGGAAGTGAAATTCCTCGGTGAGCTCAATCATCGCGAAGGGGCTGCGGGTATCAGCCAGGGTCGGCCGAAAATCGACACGGCCATCGATGCCGCAGAAGTGATCCTGTCCCTGGCGCCGGAAACCAACGGCCATGTGGCGGTCAAGGCCTGGGCGGCGTTGTCGGAATTCACCGGCATCGACCACAGCCACCTGGCGCTGTCGAAAGCCCACGAAGCGATTCGTTTCCGCGACATTCAGGCGCAGCCGCGCAAGATCATTTCCAGCCCGACCTGGTCGGGGCTCGAGGACGAACACGTCAGCTACAACGCCGGCTACACCAACGTCCATGAAGACATCCCATGGCGCACCATCACCGGTCGCCAGCAGTTCTACCAGGATCACCCGTGGATGCAGGCGTTCGGCGAGCAGTTCATGAACTACCGGCCACCGGTCAACACCCGGACCATCGCCGGGGTGAAAGGCAAGCGCGGCAATGGCGAGACTGAAATCGTCCTGAACTGGATCACCCCGCACCAGAAATGGGGTATCCACAGTACCTACACCGACAACCTGCTGATGCTCACCTTGAGCCGTGGCGGCCCGATTGTCTGGCTCTCGGAGAACGACGCCAAGAGCGCGAACATCGAGGACAACGACTGGGTCGAGTGCTTCAACGCCAACGGTGCATTGACCGCCCGTGCGGTGGTCAGCCAGCGCGTCAAGGACGGCATGGTGATCATGTACCACGCCCAGGAACGGATCGTGAACGTGCCCGGTGCGCAGACCACCAAGACCCGTGGCGGCCACCACAACTCGGTGACCCGCGTGGTGCTCAAGCCCACCCACATGATCGGCGGCTATGCCCAGCAGGCCTACGGTTTCAACTACTACGGCACCGTCGGTTGCAACCGCGACGAGTTTGTCGTGGTGCGCAAAATGTCCAAAGTTGACTGGCTCGATGGCACAGACGGCGATGCCTTGCCGCGTCCACTGCCGACCGACATCGAGGAGAACTGAGATGAAGATTCGCTCACAAATCGGCATGGTCCTGAACCTGGACAAATGCATCGGCTGCCACACCTGCTCGATCACTTGCAAAAACGTCTGGACCAGCCGTGAAGGCATGGAATACGCCTGGTTCAACAACGTTGAAACCAAACCCGGCATCGGCTACCCGAAAGAATGGGAGAACCAGGACAAGTGGAAGGGCGGCTGGATCCGCAATGCCAATGGTTCGATCAACCCGCGCATCGGCGGCAAATTCCGCGTGTTGGCGAACATTTTCGCCAACCCGGACCTGCCGAGCCTGGACGACTACTACGAGCCGTTCGACTTCGATTACCAGCACCTGCACACCGCACCACTGGGCGAGCACCAGCCGGTTGCGCGTCCGCGCTCGCTGATCTCCGGCAAGCGCATGGAGAAAATCGAGTGGGGCCCGAACTGGGAAGAAATCCTCGGCACCGAATTCGCCAAGCGTCGCAAGGACAAGAACTTCGACAAGATCCAGGCGGACATCTACGGCGAGTACGAAAACACGTTCATGATGTACCTGCCGCGCCTGTGCGAGCACTGCCTCAACCCGGCGTGCGCGGCGTCGTGCCCGAGCGGCGCGATCTACAAGCGTGAAGAAGACGGCATCGTCCTGATCGACCAGGAAAAATGCCGTGGCTGGCGGATGTGCATCAGCGGCTGCCCGTACAAGAAAATCTACTTCAACTGGAAAAGCGGCAAATCCGAGAAGTGCATTTTCTGCTACCCGCGGATCGAAGCCGGCATGCCGACCGTCTGCGCCGAAACCTGCGTCGGGCGCATCCGTTACCTCGGCGTGTTGCTGTATGACGCCGACCGCATCAGCGAAGTGGCGAGCACCGCCAATGAGCAGGACCTGTACGAAAAACAACTGGAGATCTTCCTCGATCCGCATGACCCGGCGGTGATTCGTCAGGCCCTGGCCGACGGCGTGCCGCAATCGGTGATCGATTCGGCGCAACGTTCGCCAGTCTACAAAATGGCCGTGGACTGGAAACTCGCACTGCCGCTGCACCCGGAATATCGCACCTTGCCGATGGTCTGGTACGTACCGCCGCTGTCGCCGATCCAGAACGCGGCCGAGGCGGGCACCGTCGGCATGAACGGGGTGATCCCGGACGTCGACAGCCTGCGTATTCCGTTGCGTTACCTGGCCAACCTGCTGACCGCCGGCGACGAAAAACCGGTCAAACGTGCGCTTAAACGCTTGCTGGCGATGCGCGCCTACAAACGTTCCGAGCAAGTCGATGGCGTTCAGGACCTGCAAGTGCTCAAGGATGTCGGCTTGAGCGTGACGCAGGTCGAGGAGATGTATCGCTACCTGGCGATCGCCAACTACGAAGATCGTTTCGTGGTGCCCAGTGCCCACCGTGAAGACGCCATGAGCGACGCCTTTGCCGAGCGTTCCGGTTGCGGCTTCAGTTTCGGCAGCGGCTGCAGCGGCAGCTCCGACACCAACATGTTCGGTGCGAAGAAAGCCAACCGCCGCGACGTTCTGAAAACCGTCCAGTTGTGGGAGGAGTGAGCATGCAAATTCTCAAAGTGATTTCGTTGCTGCTCGACTACCCGACCCAAACCTTGATTGCCGGGCGCGACGAACTGGAGCAGGCGATTATCCAGTCCCGGGAAATCAGCCCGAAACAGCGCGGTGCATTGTTCGAATTGCTGGAGCTGATCTGCGCCAATGACCTGATGGACGGGCAGGAGCACTACGGTGCGTTGTTCGGTCGGGGTCGCTCGCTGTCGCTGCTGCTGTTCGAGCATGTCCATGGCGAATCCCGCGATCGTGGCCAGGCGATGGTCGACATGATGGCGCAATACGAAGCCGCCGGTTTTGCCATCGGCGTCAAGGAGCTGCCGGACTATATCCCGCTGTACCTGGAGTTCCTGTCCACCCGCGAAGACGACGAGGCCCGGGAGGGCCTGGCGGATGTTTCGCACTTGCTGGCCCTGCTCGCGGCGCGTCTGGAGGAGCGTGAAAGCGCCTACGCCAGTTGCTTCCGGGCGCTGCTGCAGATTGCCGGGGCGGAGCCGCATCAGGCCGTGGCCGATCTGCGTGAGCAGGTCGCCGCCGAGGTGCGCGACGACTCCCTCGAAGCCCTCGACAAGATCTGGGAAGAGGAGGCCGTGGATTTCCTCAAGGCCGAACAACAGGAGCGCTGCGGCTCACTGCCAAGCGCACCGGGCAAGGCCCGGGAAGAAAGCGCGGTGCCGTTGCACTGGGTGGATTTTCAGCATGAAGGGCCGGCCGCCGTGCCGGCCCAGGAGGTGGGTAATGTCTAAATGGAACCTGTTGTTGTTCGGGATCTATCCCTATGTAGCCCTGATGATTTGCCTGGTTGGCAGCTGGGCACGCTTCGATCTGTCGCAGTACACCTGGAAGGCTGGCTCCAGCCAGATGCTCAATCAGAGCGGCATGCGCGTGGCGAGCAACTTGTTTCACATCGGTGTGCTGTTCGTGCTGGCCGGGCATTTCGTCGGCCTGCTGACCCCGGCGTCGGTCTATCACCATGTGATCAGTACCGAGAACAAGCAGTTGCTGGCGATGGTGTCCGGCGGGTTCTTCGGCCTGTTGTGCCTGATCGGCCTGCTGATGCTGGTCAACCGGCGGCTGACTGATCCTCGGGTACGTGCCACTTCCAGCCGTTCGGACATCCTGATTCTGCTGGTGCTGCTGGCGCAGTTGCTGCTGGGTCTGCTGACGATCGTCGCGTCCACCGGCCACATGGACGGCTCGGTGATGGTGATGCTCGCCAACTGGGCGCAGAACACCGTGCTGTTGCGGCCGTTGGAAGCAGCGGCGTCCATTGCGCCGGTCGGGCTGACCTACAAGCTGCACGTGTTTCTCGGTCTGACCCTGTTCGTGCTGTTCCCCTTCACCCGTCTCGTGCACATCGTCAGTGCACCGGTCTGGTACCTGGGACGCCGTTATCAAATCGTTCGGCAGAAAATCTGAGGAGACAATCATGTCAGGTGGATGTGGATGTGGTGGTGGTAACGGCGGCAGCGGTGGTTGCGGCTCTTCCAAACAAGCAGAGGCTGCGGTGCCGGACGTTGTCGACATCGCGCAGTTTGAAGCACTGCCGGTCGAGCCGGCGGCTGCCGAGGAGGCCCCGGCGCAGTTGATCGCCAGCAGCGAGCAGGAGTGGCCGATCATCAGCGTCAACCAGGTGCCGATCACCCCGGAAGCAATGGCCCAGGAGCTGCAATATCATCCGGCCGAGAGCCGCGAGGAAGCGGTGTACCTGGCGGCCCGGGCGCTGGTGATCCGCGAGTTGTTGCAGCAGCGTATTGCCGAACTCGGCCTGTCGCTGGAGATTGGCCCTGGCGAGAACGCAGAAGAAGCGGCCACGCGCTTGTTGCTTGAGCGCGAGGTCCACGTGCCGCAGTGCGACGAGCAAACCAGTCTGCGCTACTACGAAAACAATCGCGGGCGCTTCCACAGCGCGCCGTTACTGGCGGTGCGGCACATCCTGCTCGAATGCGCGCCGGACGACGCCGAGGCCCGCGCGCTGGCGCATGCCCAGGCCGAAACCCTGTTGCAGCGGCTGGCGGATTTGCCCGGCAGCTTCGCCGAGCTGGCGCTGAAATATTCGGCCTGCCCGTCGAAGGCCCAAGGCGGTTCCCTGGGGCAGATCAGCAAGGGCCAGACCGTGCCCGAACTGGAGCGTCAGTTGTTCACCCTGGCACCGGGGCTGGCCGGCAAACCGCTGGAAAGCCGTTACGGCTGGCACGTGGTCAGTGTCGATCAGCGGATCGAAGGCATGCCGCTGCCCTATGAAGTGGTGTCGACGTCGATCCGCACGCAGTTGCAGCAGGGCGTCTGGCAAAAAGCCCTGGTGCAATACCTGCAAACCCTGATCGGTGCGGCGGATATTCGCGGCATCCGCTTGCAGGGCGCCGACTCACCGCTGGTGCAGTGAACATCGGGCAAACCGGGAGATGTGATGAACGCTGTGATGCAGGATGGTTTTGGGCGGCAGATCGATTATCTGCGGATGTCGGTGACGGACCGTTGTGATTTTCGCTGTGTGTATTGCATGGCGAAAAACATGACCTTCCTGCCGCGTCAGCAGGTGCTCACGCTGGAAGAGTTGCAGCGCCTGGCAACGCTGTTCGTCGGGTTGGGCGTACGCAAAATCCGTCTGACCGGCGGCGAGCCGCTGATTCGTCCGGGGATTGTCGAGCTGTGCCGCCACATCGCCGCGCTGCCCGGTTTGCGCGAACTGGTGATGACCAGCAACGGCTCGCAGCTGGGCCGTCTGGCCCGGCCGTTGGCGGAGGCGGGGGTCAAGCGGATGAACATCAGCCTCGATAGCCTCGACGGGCAAAGGTTTCGGGCGATCACCCGCAACGGCGATCTCGATCAGGTGCTGGGCGGCATTGAGGCGGCGCGGGATGCGGGATTCGAGCGGATCAAACTCAACTGCGTGGTGATGAAAGGGCGCAACTTCGATGAAGTCCCGGCGTTGGTGCAATACGCCATCGATCAGCGCATCGACATCAGTTTCATTGAAGAAATGCCCTTGGGTGATGTCGGGCGTTCCCGGGGCGAGTCGTTTTGTTCCAGCGATGAGGTCCGGGCGCTGATCGCCAGCGATCACCGGTTGCTCGACAGCACTGAAAACAGCGGCGGGCCGGCGCGCTATGTTCGCCTGGAGCGCCATCCCGAGACCCGGATCGGTTTCATCTCACCCAACAGTCATAACTTCTGTGGCACCTGTAACCGGGTGCGAATGACCGTGGAAGGAAAGCTGTTGCTCTGTCTCGGCCAGGAAGACGCGCTGGATTTGCGCGGATTGCTGCGGCGCTATCCGCTGGACGACAAACCGCTGATCAATGCGGTGCAAAAGGCCTTGCGCGGCAAGCCGTTGCGCCACGACTTCAACCCCGAAGGGGAGGTGCAGATTGTGCGGTTCATGAACATGAGCGGCGGTTGAACTGATCTGTAAAACACAACAAATCCAACGTAGGAGCGAGCTTGCTCGCGAAGGCGGAGTGTCAGTCGACATCAATTTTGACTGATAGACCGCCTTCGCGAGCAAGCTCGCTCCTACATTTAGTCTTCGTTGGCCACAGTGTTTTTTCACCAGCGATTCTTGACGTCGATCAATTGCAGAACAGCGCTTTGTCCGTAGTCTTCACTGCATGTTGTGTTTGTTTGTGTCTGAACATCTATATGTAGTATCTGGAGGCCAAATGCAGAGCACGCTGATCTCAGTGGGATGTAACCGCTTGCACAAACGCGATGGCAGTCTGGTCGCCTTCGATGCGGACAAGATCCGCCAGGCGTTGATCGCCGCCGGCAAGGCGACAGGGGAGTACACCGAGGTTGAGGTTGAGGGGTTGCTTCAGGCCGTGCTGGCCCGGCTGGAAGGGCTGCCAAGGCTGCACGTCGAGCAGATCCAGGATCGGGTCGAACGAGTATTGATGGACGCCGGTTTTTTCTTCGCCATGCGTGCCTACATCGTCTACCGCGAACAGCACGGGCGTTTGCGCCGCGACCGCCGGACCATGGTCGAGGTGGCGACTTCGATGAATGAGTACCTGGACCGTGAAGACTGGCGGGTCCAGGCTAACGCCAATCAGGGCTACTCCCTGGGCGGACTGGTGTTGAACGTGTCGGGCAAGGTCACCGCCAACTACTGGCTGGACGAGGTATACAGCGAAGCCATCGGCCAGGCCCACCGCGAGGCGGATTTGCATGTGCACGACCTGGACATGCTCGCCGGTTACTGCGCCGGGTGGTCGCTACGCACCCTGTTGCACGAAGGGCTCAACGGCGTGCCGGGGCGGGTCGAAGCCGGTCCGCCGAAGCACTTGAGCAGTGCCCTGGGGCAAATGGTGAATTTCCTCGGCACCCTGCAAAACGAATGGGCCGGCGCCCAGGCGTTCAGCTCGTTCGATACCTACCTGGCACCTTACGTACGCAAGGACCAACTGAGTTATCAGGAGGTCCGCCAGGCGATCCAGGAGTTCATCTACAACCTCAACGTGCCCTCGCGCTGGGGCACCCAGACGCCGTTCACCAACCTGACCTTCGACTGGGTTTGCCCGCAGGATTTGCGTGAGCAGATACCTGTCATCTGCGGTGAGGAAATGCCGTTTGCCTATGGCGATCTGCAAGTCGAAATGGACCTGCTCAACCGTGCATACATCGAGGTGATGCAGGCCGGCGATGCCAAGGGGCGAGTGTTCACCTTTCCGATCCCGACCTACAACATCACCCATGACTTTCCCTGGGACAGTGAAAACGCCGACCGTCTGTTCGAGATGACGGCGCGTTACGGTTTGCCGTACTTCCAGAACTTCCTCAATTCGGACATGCAGCCCAATCAGGTGCGTTCGATGTGTTGTCGGTTGCAGCTCGATGTGCGCGAGTTGCTCAAGCGTGGCGGCGGTTTGTTCGGTTCGGCGGAACAGACCGGATCGCTCGGCGTGGTGACCATCAACTGCGCGAGGCTGGGCTATGTGTTCAAGGGCAACACCAGTGGTTTGTTGCGGCGCCTGGACACGCTGATGGAACTGGCGATGGAGAGCCTGGAGGTCAAGCGCAAAGTCATTCAACACCACATGGATGCCGGTTTGTACCCTTACACCAAGCGTTACCTGGGCACCTTGCGCAACCATTTTTCCACCATCGGTCTCAATGGCCTGCATGAAATGCTGCGCAATTTCACCGGCGACGAGGAGGGCATGCACACCGAGCATGGCCGCCAGTTTGCCCTGAATCTGCTGGACCATGTGCGCGCCACCTTGCTGCGTTTCCAGGAAGAAACCGGTCATCTCTACAACCTGGAAGCGACACCGGCGGAGGGCACCACCTACCGCTTCGCCAAGGAAGACCTCAAGCGCTACCCCGACATTCTCCAGGCCGGCAGCCCGCAGGCGCCGTATTACACCAACTCCTCGCAACTGCCGGTGGGCTATACCGAAGACCCCTTCGAGGCCCTGGAGCTTCAAGACGAACTGCAATGCAAATACACCGGCGGCACGGTTTTGCATCTGTACATGGCCGAGCGGATTTCATCGACTCAGGCCTGCAAGCAACTGGTGCGCAAGGCCCTTGGACGTTTCCGCCTGCCATACCTGACCGTGACCCCGACCTTCTCCATCTGCCCGGTGCATGGCTACCTCGATGGCGAGCATGAGTTTTGCCCCAAATGTGACGAGGTCCTGCTGTTGCAAGAACAGAAGGCCGGCACCGTTCATTGATTTCGATCCACTCAACCGCAAGGAGCTTCACCATGACTGCATCGCAAACACTGCCCCAGGCTCAACGTCAACGCTGCGAAGTCTGGACCCGGGTGATGGGCTATCACCGCCCTGTGTCGGCGTTCAATCCGGGTAAACAGTCGGAGCACCGTGAACGGCTGCACTTCACTGAATGCGCGACACCGGCCGGGCGCCAATGAGTCGAATGCTTCGGGTCGGGGGCATGGTGCCCCTGACCACTATCGACTATCCGGGACAACTCGCCTGCGTGCTGTTCTGCCAG
The DNA here is from genome assembly GCF_017114915.1 of Pseudomonas frederiksbergensis. Taxonomy (GTDB): domain Bacteria; phylum Pseudomonadota; class Gammaproteobacteria; order Pseudomonadales; family Pseudomonadaceae; genus Aquipseudomonas; species Aquipseudomonas frederiksbergensis_I. The sequence continues at coordinate 119,455 of NZ_JAAUOE010000010.1, read as the reverse complement.
GGTTGCGCCTGGCGTTGTCGTTACTGCCATAACCCGCAGCTGATTCCGCCTCGTGGGACTGACGAAGTGGAGTGGCGGCGGGTGTTGGCGTTTCTGCAACGGCGTCAGGACCTGCTCGATGCCGTGGTGTTCAGCGGTGGTGAGCCGACCCTGCAGGACGGCTTGCCCGGCGCCATGGACGAAGTGCGGGCGATGGGATTTCGCATTGGCTTGCACAGCGCCGGCATCAAGCCTGCGGCCTTCGCCAAGGCACTGACCGGTGCTGATTGGGTCGGCTTCGATGTCAAGGCGTTGCCCGAGGATTGCCAGGCCATTACCCGGGTCGAGGGCAGCGGAACGGCCAACTGGCGCAGTCTTGAGCATCTGCTGGCCAGTGGTGTGGACTACGAATGCCGCACCACCGTGCATTGGCATCTGTTCGAGCCGGCGCGTCTGCTGATCCTGGCAAAACGCTTGAGCGCGCTGGGCGTCAAACGCTTTGCCGTGCAACTGGTTCGCACCGAGCGAATGTTCGATCCGCTGCTGCCAGGCATTTCGGCGCAAGCCTTGCAGCCTGAGCTGTGGGAGGCCCTGCGCGAGTTGTTTCCAGTCTTCGTGTTACGGGGGTAATGGGGGCTGGGCACTCAAGCCCAGCCCCAGAACTGCAACCACCAGCCCAATCCCACCATGCCTTGGGCCAGTAGCAGGCAAGTGATGGCTGACCCGCGACGCATCAGGGAAAGATTTTCGCGGCTCAGCCGTTTCCAGCCCAGTAGCAGGCTCCAGCCCATTGCGGCCAATAACAGACAGGCCCTGGCGGGTTGCACCCATTCGAGCAGCAAACCTTCATAACGCAGCAATTTGACGGTGGTGGCCGACAGCCCGAGAAACAGCCCGGCACCCCCCAGGGGCGTGAGTGTCAGCGCCAGAGGCCCATACAGTGTGCGGTCTTGCGCCAGGCGGGCTGTCAGACGCAGGAGCAGCATCAACGCTGTGCCGAGCACGAGCGAACTCAAACCCAAGTACGCGACGATGCTGAAACCGTCGAGCCAACTGAAGCTGTCGTTGAGTTGCGGGTAATGGGTGAGCAGCCACCAGGGGGCATTGTCCTGCAAAGCCCAGAGCTGGTCGTGTTCGACCAGCCACTGGGCCAGGTGCTGTTTGAGGGCGACAAACCATGGGCTGACCGTCCACTGAAACGCGCCCATGGCCAAGCCGATCACGCCGAACAGCAGCAAGCGTGTATCCCACGGGGACAGTGTCTGCGCTGTCGCGTGAACAATCTCCTGATTGCTGGAGCGGGCGATCAGTTGAACGGCACCACGTTGCCCGCTGCAGCGTCCACAGGCATGGCAATCGCTGGCGCCTTGCAGGCGGCGGATATCGAGCAGGGGCGCGCAGTTGGGCGGCGGCAGGCGGGGTGCGGCATTTTCCATCCAGCGTTGTTCATCGACCTGAAAGTGCACAGGGGCCAGCCGGGCGAGCAGGGCGAAAACGCCGCTGACTGGGCACAGGTAACGGCACCAGACCCGCTTGCCCCGGGCGAATAACAACCCGACGATGACGGCAGCAACGGTTGAACCGCCCAGAATCAACAGCGCGGCCTGGGCGTAGTCATAGACGCTGATCAACTGGCCGTAGAGAGTCGTCAGGCAAAACGCCAAGGTGGGCCAACCGCCCCAGCGCACCCAGCGCGGCACACCCAGGCCTTTACCGTAATGGCTGGCCCATTCGCTGAGAGAACCTTCCGGGCACAGAACGCCACACCAGAGCCGGCCGAAGAACACCATCGACAGCAACACGAACGGCCACCAGATCCCCCAGAATAGAAACTGCGCGAGCAAGGTCAGGTCGTCGAGTAGCCGGGCCTGGCTGTCCGGCAGCGGCAACAGCGCCGGGGTCACCAACAGCACCGCGTAAAACACTACGACAGCCCATTGCAGCGCACGGATGACGGACGCATGGCGACGCATCCCGTCACCCAGATGCTGGAGCCATCGATTGCGCCGGCTCAGTTCAGGCATGGGACATTTTCCACAGTGCGTTGCCGTAGCCAACCGCCGACAACCAGCCAGTAACCGCCCCACACCAGCAAGGTCATGCCGCTGGGCGTCGCGCGATAACCGGCAAAACCGGCCAGGAAACCACCCAATCCATGGCTGTCGCTCAGCCACCCGCTGCTGTCCCACAGCGCTTCGCCAACAAGGCTGTAAACCACGTCCGGCACATCCAGGGCGAGCAGTTGGCCGCTGATCCGCTCGGTGCCGCTGACCAGCAACGCCGCGCCGAGCATGAGCAAGATGACTTCGCTGATGGCAAAGAATCGTTGCCATGAAAGGAGTCGGCGACTGCTGTGCAGCAACGTAACGGTCAGCGCCGACAGCACCAGCCCCAATACGCCGCCGACGGCAAACAAACCCAGCTGCGGACCTCGCAGTCGCGCCCCGGCGCCATAGAGAAAGACCACCGTTTCGCTGCCTTCGCGGCTGATCGCGAGCATTGCCAGCAGCAATAGACCGGCGCCACCTTGTCGGGCCAGGTGGCGATCGGCGTGTCGCCGCAAATCGTGGTTGAGGGTGCGCCCGTGACGGTGCATCCAGCCCACCATCTGCACCATCAACAGGCTGGCCACCAGCGCGAGTGCGGCCTGGAACCATTCACTGGCCGAGCCGCTCATGGTTTCACCGGCAAACAGGATCAACACCGCCAGCAGACCCGAGAGCATCAACCCCAGTGCCACACCGGCCCACAGGTATCTGAGCAAACGATGACCTTGGCCTTGCTGGCTGCCCCAGGCCTGGAGAATGCCGATCACCAGCAACGCCTCGACGCTTTCACGCCAGACGATAAACATTGATTGATTCATGGAAGCTCCGTGCGCTGGCCGGTTATTTCGCGAGGATGCCGCCCTCGGGCAATTGCGGATTGAACTCGTCGAAAAACGGGTAGTGTCCGGGCCTCAAGGGGTGAATGACCACGAAGGTCGTCACCCCCGGCGACAGGACTTTTTCCACCCGCAACGGCGTGCTCTCGAACTCGGCCGGACCTTGACCGACGTTCTTCAGAACGATTTTGAAGCGCTGTCCGGCCGGCACCTCCAGCAAGGCGGGCGTGAAGTGGCCATCGCGAAGGCTCAGTTCATAGCTGGGTAACTGGGCATGAGCCGTCAATGGCACAACCGCTGCGGCAAGCATCAGCCAGGCAATGCGCAAACGCTTCATTCAATAGCCGCCTTTTTTGCCGATGCCGGCGTAGATGAACTCGTAGTGCAGTTCGCAGCGTTCGAACCAGGGGGCGACACCGGTTTCCTTATCGGTGTGGCGTCCGAGGGAACCATGACCGCCGGGCGGCAGAACGGTGAACGTCAGCTGATATTTTCCGGGGCCCAGCAGCTTGACGTTATTGCCATAGTGCGGGCCGTCGTTGGCGACCATGGCATGGAAGTCACCTTTGATTTCGTCGGGGTTACCTGCTCTTTTCAAGTTGAAAGAGACAGTGAGGTAAGGCACGAAACTGCCTTCCTGGAAGCCCTGTCGATTGTCCGCAGTGGCCCGAATGTCGGCTTCCAGATGCACGTCGGAATCCGCAGTGGCGCGCATCATCCCGGCAGGTGCCATTTCGATCGGTTGCAGATACACCGCCCCGACTTCCAGCCCCGGACACAGTTGGGGTTCCCCGATTGGGTATTCCTTGGCGTGAGCCAGCGGGGTGAGCAAGAGCAGGGCGAGTGACAACGAAAAAGGGGTACGCATGAGAACTTCCTGAGCACTGACGAGTAGGAGCCCGAGTCTAGAAAGCTTTGCTGCGAACAATAATGATTGTTATCAAGTTTCGAGCAATTAAACCGATGGCTCGTTGCGTTGGGCACGCTCGCCATTGCGCAGGGGGAGCGCAGTCGATTCTTGACAGGTATCAAGGCCGGCGTTGTTCGGGGACTGTAGGTTGGAAGTACGCCACTCAATGATAGGAGATCGGCATGGCCAAGCACTTCCCCGTCAACCCCAGGCACCCCGAGCGGATCTGTTGGGGATGCGACCGCTATTGTCCGGCGAAGTCCCTTGCTTGCGGCAATGGTTCCGAGCGCACGATGCATCCGGCGGAGTTGTTTGGAGAGGATTGGCATCTGTCTGGCGACGGGGGCAGTGAGGCGGTCATCACGACAGACAAGGCGTCGGAGGATGGCAGATAGAGACAGAGTGAAGATATCAAATGCGAATACGTATCAAAGGCTAATGGTGTGATGTATCATGCGCCGCAATTTGTTGGCACGTATGCCGTCCCATTTGGCTTCTTCACCAAGGTTCATCATCAATGCGTCGTACCCTGCTTTCTCTCTGTGTGCTTCAGGCGTTTTCTCCTTTTACATGGGCTGAGCAAGCCGCTACGGAAAAGGCCAGTCTGGAGTTGCAAGCGACCGACATCATCGGTACGACGGACTATGAAACAGCTCAAGGGCCGGTGCAGGGGTATCACGCAACGCGGTCGGCCAGTGCGACGCGAACCGACACGGCGATTCACGAAACACCACAGTCCATCAGCGTGGTGTCCCGGGACGTGGTAGAGGACATCGGTGCAACCCGCCTTCAAGACGCACTTGACTACGCCGGTGGAGTGGGGCGGGCGAACAACTTCGGTGGTCAGGGGCTGACCACTTTTACGGTGCGCGGATTCACCACCGGAGAGTTTTATCGCAACGGTTTTCCGATCAACCGTGGTTATCCGAACATGCCTGACGCCAACACCATCGAGCGGCTGGAAGTGCTGCGCGGCCCGGCGACCCTGCTCTATGGCCGGGGCGATCCCGGTGGCACCTTCAACGTTGTCTCCAAACAGCCGCTGGCAGAGCGCACGGTCACGCTGGGCAGCCAACTGGATGACCAGGGCATGAAGCGCGGCACGCTGGATGCCTCTGGCCCGCTCGACGAAGAGGGCCGCCTGGCGTATCGCCTGAATGTGGTGGGCGAGGGCGGGGACACCTTCCGTGATCATGTCGAAACCGAACGTTATGGTGTGGCGCCGGTGATTTCCTGGCAGGCCAACGACACCACCAAAGTGATTTTCGAGGGCGACTTCATGCGCAACAATCACCCGCTGGATCGCGGTGTGACGCGCTATCCGAATCAGATTGGCACAGCGTCTCGTGACACCTTCTTCGGTGAAAAAGACGCGGGCAAATTACACAACGACAACAACATGGCGCAGCTGCGGTTCGAGCACCTGCTGAGCGATAACTGGACATTGGGTGGTGGTTTTCAATGGCTCGATGGCACCTTGCAGGGCAACGCGGTTGAAGCCAATGGTGTCGCCGCTGACGGGCGCACGCTGGGTCGTAACTTCAGCTACCGCAAGTTGGAGTGGACAGACAAAGACACTCAACTGAACCTCACCGGGCATTTCTCCACGGGCGGCTTCGATCACACGCTGCTGACCGGTGTCGAGTACGAGGATTATGACTACAAGTCCATCATCCAGCGCTCCAGCGGCGCGGTCGGCGCCTATTCGATCGACCTGTTCAATCCGGTGTATGGCCAACCTCGTCCGGCCCTGACCCGGACCCCGACCAACGACAAGGAAAACCTCAAGACATACGCCGCCTTCGTTCAGGATCAGGTGGCGTTGACCGAACGTTTGAAGGTTTTGGCCGGCGCCCGCTTCGAGCGCTTCGAGCACGACTATGAAACCTTCGTACCGGGTGGCAGAAGCTGGGCCGCGAGCGACAACGCGGTGACGCCGCGTCTTGGGGTGATTTACGACCTGACCGATACGGTGGCGGTGTATGCCGATGCCGCACGCTCTTTCAAGCCCAATACCGGGGCTAGCCGTCAGGGCGGCGGCTTTGAGCCGGAAAAGGGCAAGTCTTATGAGATGGGTATCAAATGGGAAGCCCTGGATCGCCAGTTGAGTGTTGACGCGGCGATCTACCAGATCGAAAAACGCAATGTCCTCACCACTGACCCGGTGGACTCTACATTCAGTGTCGCGGCTGGCGAGGTGCGCAGTCGTGGCTTTGATCTGAACGTGGCAGGCAATCTGACCCCGGAATGGCGGGTGATTGGCGGCTATGCCTATGTCGATGCCGAGGTCACCAAGGACAATGTGATCCAGTCGGGAGCCCGGCTGATGAACATTCCGCGGAACAGCTTCAGCCTGCTCAACGTCTACGAGTTCCAGGACGGCACGTTCAAAGGGCTGGGCTTGGGCGTGGGGGGTAAATACGTCGATGAACGTGCGGGCCAGACCGCCAACACGGCGTTTTCGATGGGCAGCTACACCGTCGTCGACCTGCTTGGTTTCTACAAGGTCAACGACAAGGTCAGGCTTAATCTCGATGTGAAGAACCTGTTCGATCGTGACTATGAAGAAGGCGCTTTCGGCAATGTCTATGCCTACCCCGGTGAGCCGAGAACGGTTCAGGTTGGTATTTCTTACACGCTGTAGGAGCGAGGCTTGCCCGCGAAGAACGATGACGCGTAGTACCTGAAAAAAACGCGGTGCATTCTTCGCGGGCAAGCCACGCTCCTACAGGTTCTGCGTCTATTAGCGAAGGCTATGCAAGACCGACAAACGACAGAATAACCAGGACGATCACAACTGCCCCGACGATGTAGATAATATTGTTCATGGAAACCACCTCTCTGCCTCAACAGGATTGCGATACGACGGTGCCTAATACACCTGACACCATCGCTCGTCGTTCCGTTCCTCGAGCCGGCTGGGAGGCGGCTCGAACTCATGGGGTGGTTCCTGCACGCAGAATCTCGATGGGCGGCTCGATCAGCCGCAGTTCGAGCTCGCCCGAGGCGGGCACGAAGCGCGGGCCAGTGCTTTCAGGCGTTGCCCGCAACCTCCAGGTGCGCTGTATTTTCGTCAGTTTGGCAACTCCCGAGGCCACCGACCAGCGCCGGCAGACCTTCTCCAACTTGAGCGGGTAAAGGGTGAGTTTGTCGTCTTTGAAGTGCATGCGCAGGAAGCATTTGTGGTCGGCGATGCGTTGCGAGGAAAAAACCACCTCGCTATGTAGCCCCCATAAAGTGTTGGCCATGACCATCCACGCACCGAATAGCAGGCCCCCAAAAATACCACCGAGCATCAGTGTCCCAACGAGGAACAACAAGACCTGAAGCAGATTTTCTACTTCGAACTGCAAGTAGTGGATGTTGATACGGCCCATGAGCCACAGCAGACCGATCGCCAGTCCCAGGTGAAGCAGCCCGTGAACGGCGCCGATGCCGTAGGCAAGCTTTCGGGTGCGCTTGACCCCGGCGGCTGAGAGCACGGCGCAGCCCAGCATAATGGCCACGGCGAACATCACCGACGAAGGGCTGTGTGCCAGGACCAGGACCAGTTGTCGCCAAACCTCGGGGATGTTGGGAATAGACACTTCGAGACTAGACAACACCTCCATCAGGCTGCGGTTATCGCGCGCCAGGTGGGGCACCTTGCTGGCGCTTTGCACCATCCAGTCGAACAGCAGGTACAAGATGGCCAGCATGCCGCAGAACGAGAGGTTGTGGGTGGGTAGCCGCCAGGCCCGATTACGCAGCTGTTCGGAAGTCTTTTTGTCCGGGTAGGCAGCGGCCAGCTCGTAGTGCTGCCGGGTTCCGCCGACGTTGATCGGCTTGGGCGGATCTGGAAGCTGATGCGTACCATGCAGGAAGGCGCCACCGCCTCCGCAGGTGATGCGTTGCGGCGCCTGGGTGCCGGCTTTTGGCTGGTAGCGCGCGTAGTGGTGCGAGTCCCCGGCCAGGACCACCGCCAGATGGTCACCCAAGAGCTGCTCGATCTCGCGCAGGCTGCTGAAGCGCAGGGTCTGGGTCTCGATCGAGGGCAGGGTCTTGTTCCCCACGCGTGCGAGTCGTTCGGCTTCGTCCACCCAGCTCGGCTCGGGCGTACAGAGGATCACACGGTCGCCTGGCTGCAGCTTGGCGCGCATCTCTTCGAAGTACTGCTTCTGTTGTCGGTCGATCATTGACTCCAACTGCAGGTCCAGGCCCCAGACCCACCAGCCATTGGGCAACTGCAGCACGTAGTAACTGGTGTGCTGGCGGGTTTCCCAGCCGCCGATGGGCTTCTGCTCGCAAAACAGTTGGGAGAATCCGCGCAGGCCGTCATACCAATCGTGGTTGCCGGGCGTCGCCACCATCCACGGTGCACCCGGCTGCGGCACGGGCTGGTCCTGCTCATTGGGGCGAACCTTGGGGACCGGCGCGGGAAAGGCGGCGCGGAAGGGGTCCAGGAAGTGAGTGCGATAACCGGATTGGGCCGGTGTGGGATAGACCTGATCGCCGCCGAGCAGCAACACGTCGCCGCGCGGCAGCGTGAGCTCCGGCAACTTGACATCCTGGCTGACGCACAGCGCCATGGAATAGGTGGAGTCCCAGCCATCGCCGGTATCGGCCAGATAGTCGATCCACACGTCACCGTCGCCAGCTACCTGGAGGGGGGGGTTGGAGTCCCGAGGGTTGAGCATGGCCAGCACGTCGCGTGGGTCCGCAAAGGCCCCCATCGTGGTGGCTGCGGCCGATTGCAAGCCCGTGCGCATGAGCTGAAACGGGCCTAGCCAATTGACCATCGGCTCCTGGGTGTAAAGCTCGATGCGGCTATTGGACGTGGAGGATTTGGCGCAATGGGTCGTGGAGAGGGGCGCAGAGTGCCCCTCGCCAAGGTGCCCCTTGCCAAAGTGCTCATCTCCAGGGCGGAACTCAATCGATTGCTCCTTCATCGCCTAGCCTCCATTGCTGTAAAGAGTCCGGTAAGCCGGAAGGGTTTGACGCCTTGTCGGCAGATTCAGAATAGGCCAGTTGTGCGATAGCCGCCGGCTCATGGCAAGACGATCAAAACGATGGACTCGCCAGAACGGCGGGTCCGAAAGGGGGATCAGAGTGTCGGCAATTGCCCTACGCGGCCATCATCTCGGTCACGATCTGCAGGTCCGGCAGGAACTGGTCGACGGTCTTGAACGCGTTGTCGTTGTGGCCGGTGTACTTGAGCTCGGGCCTGGCCAAACCGAACTGCACGCCGTTGGGCAGCTCATGGGCTCTGTTGCGGGGGTGATGTTGGCGTGCGCTGAGGTGGTGAACGACGAAAGACTGGCCAGCATCAGGGTTGTCGCGGCCAGGTGCTTGAGTGAAAAGTCCATCGCTGGGGGCATTCCTTTGCAGGTTGTTGGTGAAAAATATCTGATCGATGAGACAGAAGTTTTTGCAAACTAACACCATGATGGAGTGGTACGGGAGTACCTGAAGTACGATCTGTCGCACAAAAATGCAAAAGCGACGCAGAAACGAAAAAGCCTACCAACGCAACTCGAAAGCATTTTGCGTGCCCGGCTGGAGGCTGCTGCCCAAACGTGCGCACTCGCGAGAAAGGGTATCGTGCAGCCATTGGCGGTCATCCCCTTCGGCGTGACAGAGGCGAAAGCGATGCAGGCGAGTGGGGGTCAGCTCCAGCGTCTGCAGGCGTCCACCCGGGTCCAGCGAGGCAAAGTACAGAAACCCCAGGTCGCCGCGATAGGTTGTGTGGCCCTCGATGCCTTCGTAATCGTTCAGCAGATCACCGCAGCCATAGAGAATCAGGCGTTCGCGGTACACCTCGATGCCTTTGATGTGGTGCGAGGAATGCCCATGCACCACGTCAACGCCGGCCTCGTCGATCAAGGCATGGGCGAACCGGACTTGCTCGCGCGGGATTTCGAATCCCCAGTTGCCGCCCCAGTGAATGGAGGCGACCACCCGATCCCCGGTTTTTTTGTACTGGAGAATCCGTTCGGCCACAGGGCGCAGGCTTTGCATCGACAGATCTTTCAATCGTGCGACGCCCGCGCGCTTGTCCGTGGCGGCCCATTCCGGTGGAATGCCGCTGTCAGGTGCACCGAGGCCAAACACCAGCAAGCGCTGCCCACCAGGCTGTAGCAGCACGGCGGGCGCCTCGGCAGCTTGCCGGTTGTGCCCGGCACCAGCGCTGCGCATGCCGTTGCTCGCCAGGGTGGCCAGCGTATCGGCCAGGCCGGCTACCCCCCAGTCCAGCACGTGGTTGTTGGACAGCACGCAGCAGTCGATGCCGGCGGCGCTGATCGCCGGGAAATTCTCCGGGTTCATGCGGTAATTGATGCCCTTTGGCTCCGGACGCCCACGGCGCGACACCGCTGTTTCCAGGTTGATGATGCGTGCGTGTGGCTGGCGACGTTCGAACTCATCCAGGGCAACGCCCCAGACATAGGCGAAATCGACCGGGCGGGGAAGCGGGCCATTGAGCCGTTCTGCCAGCCGGACGTAATCGCCGGCTTTCTTGACGTAGTCTTCGTAAAGCCGCGGATCGCCAGGATGCGGCAGAACCGCGTCGATGCCGCGGGCGGTCATGACATCGCCGGTGAGAAACAACTTCAACGTATCGCTAACAGTTGCCATGGCACCCTCCAGGATCAACAGCAAGCGTCTGTTTTAAAACAAAAATATTTGGTTCTGGGCTTCCCGGACGAAACAAAAGCTGATAAATTTCCGCCCGTTCTTGCAGAGGCCCTTACAGGGCTTGCAGTGCAAGGACGCAGCAGCTCGATATTGCTCGCAAGCTGCAAAATCAGAAAGAGAGTGCCAGGCACTCGTCGCAACAGATACAGGGGCGTCGCCAAGCGGTAAGGCAGCAGGTTTTGATCCTGCCATGCGTTGGTTCGAATCCAGCCGCCCCTGCCATTTTCCTTATAATCATCCAGATATGACTCCGCCGGCAGGCATTGCATGAGTTCAGGATGATTGTCTTTACGAAAAACGCCAACGCCGATCCGGCCTGGCGTTTTTTTGTGTCGGTTGCATACCCTTTCAGTGACGCCTTTAACATTCAGCCGACTGGCGAACGCGGCGCCGTAGCGGCGCGCTCGCCCGTCACTCAGTGGGGCGCGCGAGGGATGGTCTTGAGCAAGTCTTCAGGGCTGATGTGGCCGACAACCGGCTGCACGCTGCCCGGTTGCGGCAGATCAAGGATGTGGCCCTTCATCTTGCCGATCACGTGCATCTCGCAGGGCTTGCAGTCGAACTTCAGCGTCAGCACTTCGTCACCGTGCACCAGTTGCATCGGCGCAACCTTGGTGCGCACGCCGGTGACGCCTTTGGCCTGCTTGGGGCAGAGGTTGAAGGAGAAACGCAGGCAGTGCTTGGTGATCATCACCGGCACCTCGCCGGTTTCCTCGTGAGCCTCATAGGCCGCATCGATCAGCTTGACCCCGTGACGGTGATAGAAGTCCCGGGCTTTCTGGTTGTAGACGTTGGCCAGGAATGACAGGTGCGACTCCGGGTACACCGGTGGCGGATTGGTCTCGGCCTTGCGACCACCACGAGGGTGGGCTTCGATGCGGGCCGTGGTCAGCGCTTCGATGACTTCGCGGCGCAAGGCCTTGAGCTGCGAGTTGGGGATGAAGTACGCCTGGGGTGCATCCAGTTCGATCGCGGTGGCGTGGTACTGAGTGGTGCCCAGTTGGCCGAGCAGGTCGTGCAATTGCTCCAGGGCCTGTTCCGGCTTGTTGGCCAGACCGAATGGACCGTCCAGGGCGACGCTGACGCTGACGCCTTCCTCGCTGGTGGCGGTCAGTTCCAGGCGATCCTCGCGCAGGCGAGCGACCCAGGCCACACCCACCCGGCGCTCGGCGGAGGTCTTGAGCAGAGCCTGCTGCCAGTTGTGGTCGAGGTTGCGGCTCAGCGGGTGGTTCGGCCGCAACTGGTGCAGCCCCTTCGGCATTTCGTTGGGCTCGACGCGGTAGCGGTAGCGTTTTTCGCCGTCCTCTTCGAACTCGCCCTTGGGCTCGGCAATGTTGGTGCGCCAGCCCACCACTTCGCGCTTGACCAGCACATTGAGGCCGTCGCCGTTGGACAGCGGTTCGTGGGTGACCACCAGCAGGTCGCGTTTGCCGACTTTCTCCACCACGCCCACGGGCAGACCGGTGAAGGTCGGCGAATCGAAGGCGCCGATGTCGATCTTGCGCTCGCTGACGAAGTAGTCGGTGCTGCCGCGGTGGAAGGTCTTGTCCGGATCGGGCAGGAAGAAGTGCGCGGTGCGGCCGCTGGAAGCGCGGGCCAGGTCCGGGCGGTCTTCGAGGACGTCATCCAGGCGCTGGCGATAGAAGGCGGTGATGTTCTTCACATAGCCCATGTCCTTGTAGCGTCCCTCGATCTTGAACGAGCGCACGCCGGCTTCCACCAGTGCGCGGATGTTGGCGCTCTGGTTGTTGTCCTTCATCGACAGCAGGTGTTTTTCGTAAGCGATCACACCGCCTTTTTCGTCCTTGAGGGTGTACGGCAGGCGGCAAGCCTGGGAGCAGTCGCCCCGGTTGGCGCTGCGGCCGGTCTGCGCGTGGGAGATGTTGCACTGGCCGGAGAACGCCACGCACAGCGCGCCGTGGATGAAGAATTCGATGGCCGCGTCGGTCTCGTCGGCGATGGCGCGGATTTCCTGCAGGTTCAGCTCGCGGGCCAGTACCAGTTGCGAGAAACCGGCCTGATCGAGGAACTTCGCCCGCGCCAGGGTGCGGATGTCGGTCTGGGTGCTGGCGTGCAGCTCGATCGGCGGAATGTCCAGCTCCATCACGCCCAGGTCCTGGACGATCAGCGCGTCGACGCCGGCGTCGTACAGCTGATGAATCAGCTTGCGGGCCGGCTCCAGCTCGTTGTCGTGCAGGATCGTGTTGATAGTGGTGAAGACCCGGGCGTGGTAGCGACGGGCGAACTCCACCAATTGGGCGATATCGCTCACCTCGTTGCAGGCGTTGTGGCGGGCGCCGAAGCTCGGGCCGCCGATGTACACCGCGTCGGCGCCGTGCAGGATGGCTTCGCGGGCAATGGCCACATCGCGGGCGGGGCTGAGCAGTTCCAGATGATGTTTGGGCAAGGACATATTTTTTTAATCGGGCTTGTCACGGTCGAGGCGCGCATTGTAGCGGCGAAACGCTCGGCCGGCACGCGTAGGCTGCCCGGTGGCGACCGCTGCCGCGCAGGGCCGCCGGATAAAGCCGTGGCCTCGGGGCCTCGGCGGCTAGGCCTCCATCGCTTTCATATGGCCGAGAAGCGCCTGCAGCGGATGCAACACAACCTGGCCGTCCAGCCGTTTAACCTGGCTTCGACACGAATAACCATCGGCTACCAACCGACCGGTAACGCCGAACTTCGCCACCAGCGGCTGCCAGGACTGACCGTAGATGACCGCGGAGGTCTGGACGTTCCGAGTTTCGTGCCCATAGGTCCCCGACATCCCGCAACAGCCGCTCGCCAATACCTCAAGCTTGAGCCCCATCCGCTCGAATACCTGTTGCCATAGAGCGACACTGGCCGGCTCATTGGTTTTTTCAGTGCAGTGGGGGAGAAATTGATAGACCTCAGCGCCAGGTTCCGCCGCTTGCCGGGGCAGGGCGGTAGCCAGCCATTCCTGAGGCAGGACCACGGTCGGTGTGTCTTCACCGTCCAGCGTCTTGCTGTATTCCTGGCGATACACCAGGGTCATCGCCGGATCCAGTCCCACCAGCGGCACACCGTACTGCTGCAACGTGCGCAGTGATTGCGCGTTGAAACGAGCGGCGCGCTCGAACGCTCCCAGGAAACCCTGCACCTGCAACGGCTTGCCATTGGGCGCAAACGGCGCGAGGTAGACCTGATAACCCAGCCTGGCGATCAGTTCAATCCAGTCTGCCGCCACGGGGGTTTCGAAGTAACGGGTGAATGCATCCTGGACCAGAATCACACTGCGCTGGCGCTGCTCGGCCGTCAAAGCCTCCAGGCGCTGCGTCGTGGCGATGCGAACGTTCCAGCGCTCACACACCGCCTGGAAATCCAGCCTGCTCAGCAGCGGACTGTCGACCATGCCCACCACACGCTCAAGCACATAGCGGGTGGGTCTGGCACTCATGATGGCGTTGTACAGCGATGGGAAACGTGCGAGCCACGGGATGCTGAACTCCAGGGAGCCGATCAGGTAGTCCTTCAACGGGCGCAGGTAGCGTCCATGGTAAAGCTCCAGAAAACGCGAGCGGAACTCGGGGACGTTGACCTTCACCGGGCACTGGCCCGCGCAGGATTTGCAGGCCAGGCAGCCCGCCATGGCGTCATAAACTTCGTGAGAGAAATCCCGTTGCCCCCACTTCATGGCCACTGTGTTTTTGGCTCGACGGACAAAACCGGCCAGGTGGCTGGAGGTGCGAATGCGTTTGCTCACCTCCAGCACATTCAGGCCTTGCTCGCCCTGCAGGCGCAGCCATTCGCGAATCAATGACGCGCGACCTTTGGGCGAGTGGATTCGGTTGCGCGTTGCCTTCCAGGACGGGCACATGGCGTCGTCCGGGTCGAAGTTGTAGCAGGCGCCGTTGCCGTTGCAGTGAACGGCGCTCTCGTAGCTGCGCCACACCCGTTCATCGATGGTACGGTCGAACGCGCCCCTGAGTTCGACCTCGTCCACTCGGGTCAACTGTGCTGTCGGAATGGACGACGGCGTCGCTATCTTGCCGGGGTTCAATTGATTGAACGGATCGAACGCGGCTTTGAGCGCTTGCAGCGACGGGTAAAGATCGCCGAAGTAATCCGGCACATATTGAGAGCGCAGGCCCTTGCCATGTTCGCCCCACAGCAGCCCGCCATGCTGGCGCGTCAATGCCGCCACGGCATCGGAGATCGGACGGATCAACGCGGCTTGAACGGGGTCTTTCATGTCCAGGATCGGCCGGACGTGCAACACGCCGGCATCCACATGGCCAAACATGCCGTACTCAAGCCCGTAACTGTCAAGCAGCGCCCGGAACGCCAGAATGAAATCCGCCAGGTTCTCCGGTGGCACGGCTGTATCCTCGACAAACGGCTGCGGTCGGGCCTCGCCCTGAACGTTGCCGAGCAAACCGACGGCGCGTTTGCGCATCGCATAAATGCGCTTTACCGCTTCGGCGCCGCTCGCCAGCGTATGGCCCAGGCGCAGCACCGAAGTGTCCGTTTGCAGGTGCTCGACAAAAGCATGAACCTGCTGCTCAAGCACCGTGAGATCGTCGCCGCTGAATTCGATCAGGTTGATCCCCAGCGTTGGCGTGCCAGGGTCTGCCGGAAAGTATTCGGCCACACCGTGCCAGACGATGTCTTTCATCGCCAGCATCAGGACTTTGGAGTCCACGGTCTCGATAGACAACGGATGAAGGGCCATGAGCGCCTTGGCGTCTCGCAACGCATCCATGAATCCTGCGTAACGCACGTTGACCAGGATCGAATGCCGGGGAATCGGCAAGACGTTCAGCCTGGCCTCGACCACGAAACCCAGCGAGCCTTCCGAGCCGCATAACACACTGTTGAGATTGAAGCGCCCATCGGCCTCTTGCAGATGGGCCAGGTCGTAGCCCGTCAGGCAGCGGTTGAGTTTGGGGAAGGTGGTCGCAATCAATTGCGACTGGCTGTGCGAAATCCCGCTGGCGCAGCGGTAAACCTCACCAATGCGATCAGTGCGCGCCGTTTCGTCTTTGAGGCGCTTGTCATCCAAGGCCTGGCTGTGAAGCAGATTCCCGCCCAGCAGCACCGTGGACAGTTCAATGACGTGATCCCGCGTTTTGCCATACGTGCAACTGCCTTGCCCGCTGGCGTCGGTATTGATCATTCCACCGACAGTCGCCCGGTTGGAGGTCGACAATTCTGGCGCGAAGAACAGGCCATAGGGTTTCAGCGCCGCGTTCAACTGATCCTTCACCACGCCACTTTGCACGCGCACCCAGCGCTCCTCGACGTTGATGTCGAGGATGGTGTTCATGTGCCGCGACAGATCGACGACGATCCCGTTTGTCAGCGATTGGCCGTTGGTGCCTGTTCCGCCACCCCGGGGTGTCAGCACAATGTGCCGGTGCCCGGGCTGTGCGGCCAGGCGGGCGAGTAACTGGACATCGGCGGTATCCATCGGGAAAACGGCGGCCTGGGGCAAGCGCTGGTAAATCGAGTTATCGGTGGCCAATACGGTTCGCGAACCGTGATCCTTGACGATTTCTCCGCGAAAACCCTCCTGCTTGAGAACCCTCAGGAACTGCTCGCAATGCGCAGTTTGTTGATCATCGGTGTTTAAAAGGGCAATCACGGCACGTGTTCCTGAGGGAAATTGTTGTATTCAGAAGATGCATGCAGGGCGCATCATTCAGGCACCCGGTTTGAGCGGTTGTGCTAGATTTTGCTCATTCCAGGCCTTTAAACAAACGTAATTGCTGCAGCATTAGCATGAGCTTTATGAATGAACCCGCGAAAACTTACCCCCTCCATGTCGTTGCTGGTCGCTTTTGAAGCCGCCGCTCGACATTGCAGTTTCACCCGGGCGGCCGATGAACTGGCGCTGACCCAGAGTGCCGTCAGCCGGCAGGTGCAAACCCTGGAGTCATTGTTGGAGGTTGCGCTGTTCAAGCGCGAAGGCAGACGCATCGAACTGACCGCGGCCGGTGCGTTGTATCAGCATGAATTGGCCGCTGCACTGAGCCGTATTCGTAGCGCGACCTTGCAAACCATCGCCTTCAATTCTCAGAGCGGCACGCTGCACCTGGCGGTACTGCCGACGTTTGGCTCGAAATGGCTATTGCCACGCCTGAAGAATTTCTATGCTGCGCACCCGGGCATTCAGGTGCATATCCACTCGCGTATCGTTCATTCCGACTTGTCGTCGGCAGCCAGCGAGATGAACGCCATTATCTTCGCGGGTGCCGGTAACTGGCCTGGCTACATCACTCATGAACTGGTATCCGAAGAACTGATTGTGATTGCCAGTCCCGAGGTCGTGTCCGCGCAAGCGTCGATACAGCCGATCGAGATTGCCAAACATGCGTTGCTCAGTGTCGTGACCCGACCCCACGCCTGGTCGGAGTGGTTCGAAAAAAAGGGGCTGGACCACAGGGCCATGCGCCAGGGGCCGAGTTTCGAACTCACCTCTCATTTGATCCAGGCAGTCGTCGCCGGGATTGGTGTAGGCCTTGTGCCTCGAATCCTGGTACAGGACGAGATTGATAACGGCGACCTGATCGAACTGTTCGAGCCCGTCAGCAGCGACCGAAGCTATTACCTGGGGTATCAACAGCGGTATCAGAACCTGCCTTCTCTGGTCGCTTTCAGAGAATGGCTGCTGGGCTTGCCGTTGCCCGGGCGCTGAATCTCGCTGCCGCTCACACCCACTGCTTTAACGCAATCGACGCCAGCAATCCGGGTTGGGAGCGGTACCCATGCGGATTACGCATCTGCCATCGCCAGGTGTCGATGATCATCTGCATCAAGTCGCGCTGTGCATACCAGCCCAGATCACGCTCCGCCTTGCTGGGGTCGGCCCAGCATTCGGCGATATCGCCGGCGCGGCGTGGCGCGAACCGCAAGGGGATGGTGATACCGGTCATGTCCTCGAAGCTGCGGATGATCTGCAGCACGCTGTAGCCGATGCCTGTTCCCAGGTTCCAGGCATGGATGCCGTTTCTGCTCTGCAACGCCTGCAACGCTTTGAGATGGCCATCGGCAAGGTCGACCACATGGACGTAATCGCGCACACACGTTCCGTCGGCAGTGGGATAGTCGCCGCCATACACCATGAGTTCGGGCACTTGCCTCATCGCGACCCGTGTCAGGCAAGGCAGCAGGTTGTTGGGCCTGCCATTGGGGTTTTCCCCGATCAGCCCGCTTTCGTGAGCACCAATCGGGTTGAAGTAGCGCAACACCGCGATCCGCCACTGCGGATCGGACAGGCACAGGTCGGTAAGCAACTCTTCGATCAGGAGCTTGGTGCGACCATAGGGATTGATCGGTTTGCCTGTGCCCAGGTCTTCGATGATCGGTATCTGCCGGGGGGTGCCATACACCATGGCCGACGAGCTGAACACCAGCTTGAAGACCTCGGATCGCGCCATGGCATGGCAGAGATTGAGCGTACCGACAACATTGTTGGCGTAATAATCCAGCGGTTTTCGAACGCTTTCCTCCACGGATTTGAGGCCGGCAAAGTGCACCACGGCATCAATGTCGTAGCGGCTGAAAATATCGTCGAGCAGGTTCGTATTGCGAATATCGCCTTCAATGAAGTCGACCCGTGTGCGGGTCAAATACTCCAGACGCACAAGCGATTCCCGGCAGCTGTTGCACAGGTTATCGAGCACCAACACCTTTTTGCCGGCGTTGATCAGGGCCAGGGTGGTATGGGAGCCGATGTAGCCGGCCCCGCCAGTTATCAACGTGGTTTTTCCCATGATAGAGCGTTCCTGTCTCAAGGCGACTGCACAAGGTAGGGAGCGCGATCCGTGCGGGAGGTATGTTGTGTGGGGAAGTGCTTCGAGCTCACTTAAATAATAACTCTCCAGGGTACGGTTAATTAACAAAGAAGTTGGCAGTAACAGGCTTAGGCGTGAAGCGTCAGATCAAATGGAGTGGGCGTTAAATGAATTAATAATTAAGCGCACTGCTAAAGAAAACAGATCGCCAGATTTATAATTGCGATCGTGGTTGTTCAATATCAGTCAATGGAATACGGATCTGCTGTTCTCTATTTAGAAAGTGAAGCAGGATCATGACTCGCTCGTCCCCTAACAGGGTCAGGAAAATACCTTCGAGGGTCGATAGCGGTCCTCGGGTTATTTGCAATGTATCGCCGGGCTTGAGCGGTGGGTGGGCATGCGGTGGTTTAAAACAGCGGCTACGCAGATGCTCGATGACATCGTCCGGGACCAGTGCCGGGCCATGATTGAAATCGACGATGCGGCTGACACCACGGGTAGAACGCAAAGGCGCCCACTTGTCGTCTCGGCTCAGCTGAATGAACAGATACCCGGGAAAGAGAGATTCAAAGGATTGATGGGGTTTACCACGAATCAAGCGCTGGCTAACGATTTGCGGGCAAAAAATAACATAGTTTTGTCGCAATAAATTGATTTGTGCCCGTTCGTCCTGACGTGGCTTGCATTGCAAAAGATACCAGTTAGAAACGTGGGTACTCGTCAGCATACTGGCAAGCTCCGTAGCGTTGGTTTAAGCATGCCTGTTCGCGCCTCAGCGATGTCATCACACTTGCCGCCAACGCTATTGAGAACGTGGGGACGCGAAAGTGTTAAGTTTTTAAAACGATGTATCAATGATGAAGCATGTAATGCACAAGTAACAGTAAGGGCCGAATCCAAGTCAAGGCTACCGCATGGTCCGAACCTTCGGCCCTTTAAAAACAAGTACTTTCGATCGTGAGCCTTAAATGCTGGTGGTAACGGATATCCACTAACTTGCGTGCTCACCTTAATCAGGTGTCGACTCTGTTATGTATTGATCACTCAAGGCGACCTGTCAAATGTCCCTCGTCAAAAATACAGCCTTCTGTCCAATAATCTATTCAGTGGTTCCAACTGATTGTTTTTAAAATGATTTATAAGGATTTACGTTGGGGCGTGGTTTGGGTTCATGGAGGGCAGTGCGCCGCTGATTGCTCAGCGGCGTTTGCCGAATACCGATTTGGGGGGCTTGCCGAAAAACCGGGTAAAGGCCGCGCTGAAATTGTTGGGGAACTTGTAGCCCACCTGATAGGCCGCCTGGGCCACTTGGCAACCGCTTTCGAGCAGGGTGTAGGCCTTGCGCATGCGGATCTCGTGCAGCATGCGGTGGGGAGTGGAGTTGAATCGATAGTGCAGGCCTTCCTTGAGTTTGAACTCATTGAGCCCGACCGCGGCGCACAGATAGGGGATGGTCAGCGGCTGGTCCATCTGCTCGATCATGATGTCCCGGGCGCGGTCGAGTTTCTCGATGTCGACCGCGCTGAACTGCGTGCTGTCGCCGCTAACCTCGGGGCTCAGCAGTTTCAACTGTTCGGAGAGCAGGCTCAGGGTGTGAATGTGCATCTCCAGCGTTCCGGTCACCCCCTGATTGAGGTAGCGGGTCAGGGCGGTGGCGTGGCTGGCGCTGGCCGCCGAGGTCTTCTGGAACGCCAGTTGGCGGACGTTGCCGTTGCCCAGTAACTGGCGGGTGCGCTGCTCGCCAATGTATTTGTTGAGCATGTTTTCGCCGATCAGCAACCGCAGTTGGGACACCGTTGCCCCGGCTTCGTAGCAGCGCTCGCCGAGGCTCAGCTGGAACGAGGTGATGGTGGTGTAGCCGGCGCGAAATGATACCGCCGAACCGTCGGCGCCCTTGTACCCGGAGTCGCCCTGCATGCCGAAGGTGATCACCAGCATATGACGGTTGTGCGGGCTGACGGTTTCCTCGATCAGGTTGCGCGTGGGGCGGTAGCGCGAGCGCACCACCATCAAGTCTTCATCCAGGCACAAGCGTTCGGAATAACACTCGCCCAACTCTTGCGGCAATTGCTGGCGCATCCAGCCACAGGTGTCGTTGCTGACCAGCCGCGAGTGCGTTGACGCGACTCGATACGACTGGGAAATCCTCTGTAAGACCGCCACTTTTACTGTCCTCCTTGATTTGACTGCGGCTCGCATATGGATTGATCCAGAATCCATACGTACACACATGATAAGCATTCGCATTAATGAATAACATGTTTCCAAGTCAACTGCCATCTCCGGACGGCAGCGCGCTGATTCATTGATGGGGAAAGCAATGAGCATGCATGTGTTGAAAGCCAGCGGTTATACGCTGTTTGTTGGCTGCTGGGTGAGTGGGGCGACGACTGCAATCGCGCAGACCGAACTGCCGTCGGTCATTGTCACGGCGAACAAGATCGAGCAGCAACAGGAGCAGGTCCCGGCCAGCCTGTCGGTGCTCAACGGCGAAGACCTGCGCAAGGGCGCCATCGATGATCTGCAACGCCTTGCCAGGGTCACCCCCGGGTTCACCTTTCAACCCTTCGGCCAGTCTGGCACCAACCTGCCGGTGGTGCGCGGCCTGACCTCCAGCCCCACGGCGTTTTCGTCTTCGATGCTGATGCTAGTGGACGGCGTGCCGACCCTGATGGCGCAGGGCTTTGATCACAACTTGCTGGGGGTGGAGCGCATCGAGATCCTGCGTGGGCCCCAGTCGACCCTCTACGGCCGCAATGCCGAAGCCGGGGTCTTGAGCATTCATACCCGCCAGCCCGGCGCCGAGCCTTACGCCCGCATCGAAGCCGGTGGCGGCAGTCGCGACCAGCGCACCCTGAGCGCCGATGCCAGCACCGCCCTGGTGCTGGACACCCTCTATGCCGGCGTGTCCGGGCAATGGCTGGAGCAGGACGGCTTTATCGACAACGCCTATCGCGGCGGCCAAGCCGATGATCGTGAGCGGCACAGTGCAAGGACGGTCCTGCGCTGGACCCCGGGTCTGGCCACGGACGTCAACCTGCGCTACAGCCGCCAGGATTATCGCGACGGTGGTTCGCAGTGGGGCGCGGTGAACACTTCACGACGCGAGGTGCGTTCCGGCACTTCAAGCTGGAACCATTCCAGCGGCCGCAGCCTGTCTCTGGATGTGCTGCATGAATTCGATTCCGGTCTGAAGCTGCGCTCGATCACCGCGCGCAATGACTTCTACGACCGGGTCCGGCAGGACACCGATTTCATGCCGGCAGACCTGTTCCACCTGGGCCGCGACTTTCACCTGAACACCCTGTCCCAGGAGTTTCGCCTGGAAGGCCAGTGGCGCGACAACCAGTGGCTGCTCGGTGCCTATGCCGACCGCGACGATCACGACCTGTCTTATGAACAGAAGCTGCCCCTGAGCCTGACCCGCACCGATGTGCAATTGGGCGGCAATACCACGGCGCTGTTCGGCCAATGGGTGATGCCCCTGGCCGAGCGCTGGACGCTGACGCTCGGTGCCCGGGCCGAGCAGGACAAAGTGCATATCGACCCGGCGGTCGGCAGCCGCCAGAGCGCTAAATGGCAGCGCTTCACCCCCAAGGCGGCGCTGCAATACGAATGGCAGCCCGAGTCGTATCTCTATGGCAGTTACGCCGAAGGATTCCGCGCCGGTGGTTTCAACGCCTTTTCCAGTGCCGCCAATTACCCTGGCTACGACCCGGAAAAAGTCAAAACCTACGAGATCGGGGCCAAGGGCTGGCTCGACGACAAACGCCTGCGCTACTCGGCGGCGCTGTACTGGATGGACGTCCGTGACATGCAGGTGCAGCAGATCATCCAGCCAGGCGTGGTGTACATCACCAACGCTGCCTCGGCGCACTCCACCGGGCTCGACCTGGAAGCCGAATACCTGTTCGCCGAGAACTGGCGGGTGGTCAGCGCGGTGGGCCTGAACCGCACCCGTTTCGAGCGCTTCAACGAAGGCAGCAACGACTACCAGGGCAACCACAACCCCTACGCGCCGGACTTCACCGGCCACCTCAGCCTGCGCTATGACGCGCCCGCAGGCTGGTATGTCCAGGGCGGTATCAGTGCCGTTGGCAAGACTTACCTGGACTCGGCCAACCAGTACAGCCGTGGAGGCTACGGCCTGATCGACCTGAATGCCGGTTACGACTTCAGCCACTACGGCATTAGCGCTTACGTGAAAAACGCCGCAGACAAGCGCTACGACGCCGTCGGCTACTTGAATGGCACCGCCCGGGTCTACAGCCCGCCGCGGGAGATCGGCCTGCGGGTCAGCTACGAACTGTGAATGATGAAAATAGTGAGCTGCGAACCATGAACGCAATCAACCTGGCAACCCCTCATCCCCTGCAACCTTACTGGGATCTGACCCTGGCGGCGGTACGCGCCGATGCCCTGCGCATCGCCCTGGACTGGAAACTGTTCAACCTGCTGCAAGTGCCAGTCACGGCCCTGGCGATTGCCCGGCAATTACAGCTCGACCCAGCCAATACCGGCTACTGGCTGGAGGCGTTGTGGAGCATGGAGCTGCTGGAGCGCGACGATCGTCAGCCGGCCCACTACCGCAACACCGCGGTGGCCAGCGATTATTTGCGGGCCGACGCGCCAGACTATTGCGGTGACGCCTGGACCTTTCGCCTGCGCGGCTTGCGGCATTTCGGCAGCCAGCTCGGCGACCAGGTACGCAGCGGCCAGCTCAGCGGCCAGGCGCCGAATGTGGCGACCACCATCGACAACTGGACCACGGCGGCGCGCTTGCAAATCGCCCAGGAACAACGGGCGGTCACCGTGGATATGGCGTTGCGCCTGATGGCCCAGGTGCCGGAGTTCTCCACTGCGCGGCGCATGCTTGATCTGGGTGGTGGCCCGGGGCTGGTGGCCATTGCCCTGGCCCGGGATAACCCGATGCTCACCGGCGAGGTGTTCGACTTTGCCCAGACCGTGACGGTGGCGGCGGACAACATTCGCCAGGCCGGCCTCGAAGGACGGCTGGACGTGCGCGGCGGTGATCTGGCGAGCGATCCGATCGGCGAGGGCTACGACCTGATCTGGTGCTCCTCGGTGCTGCATTTCGTCCCGGACATGGCCGCGACCCTGGCCAAGATCCATGCGGCGCTGCGCCCGGGCGGGGTGTTGGTCAGCGCCCATGCGGAAATCCCCGCAGACCCGGCGCACGCTCGGCGGGTCATGCCTTATTACCTGTCGATGCAGATGCTCGGGCGCCAGGTGACCCCTGCCGGCGGTTTGGGCGACGCCTTGCAGCAGGCCGGTTTCGTCACTATCGACAGTTACCCCGAAGTGGCTTTCGCCGTGGCACCGGTGTCGGTGCTGGTGGCGCGTCGGAGTGCCTCGTGAATCGCCAGGTCGACGCCGGCGCCTGGCGTCTGCAATTGCTCTTTGGCTGGCTGAGTTTTGTGCTGGCGGTGCCGAGCATCTACCTGCTGCTCGGGTTGCCACTGGTGATGCGCGAGCACGGCTGGTCCGGCACTGATATCGGCCTGTTCCAGTTGGCCGGTTTACCGGCGGTGTTCAAATTCCTGCTGGCGTTGCCCGTGCAGCGTTTTCGCTTCGAGCGCGGGCATTACCGGATCTGGGCGCTGGTGCTGTGCCTGTTGCTGGCGCTGTTGCTGGTGGTGGTCAGCCAGCAGGCGATCACGGCCCCTCGCGGGTACCTGTTCGGCCTGGCGTTCGCCGCCGGGGTGCTGGCGACCTGGGCGGACATTCCGGTCAATGCCCTGGCGATCAAGTTGCTGCCCGAGTCCGAGCGGATTCGCGCGGGCAGCATCCGCTCGGCGGCGCTGTTTCTCGGCGCCATCGTCGGCGCCGGCGTGATGTTGCTGGTGCACAACCGCTGGGGCTGGCAGGCGCCGTTTCTGCTGATGGCCGCCGGACTGCTGCTGGCGTTGCTGCCCCTGGCCTGGCTGCGCGAAGGCTGCGTCGAGGGTGCAACGCCTGCGCCGGCCAGCCCCTCACTGGCCGACTGGTCGGGCTATTTCCGCCAGCCCGGTGCACGACTGTGGACCTGGCTACTGCTGAGCAGCTTTCCCTTTGTCGGCGCCGCCTGGCTGTACCTCAAGCCTTTGCTGCTGGATCAGGGCATGGCCGCGCAGCAAGTGGCTTTGATTGCCGGTGTTGGCGGCGGCGTGGTGGGGGCTCTGGCCAGTGTGCTGGGTGGTCGCTTGATTCAGCGCCTGGGGCCGGGGCGGGCGATTCCACTGTTTATGGTCTGGGCCTTGTTTGCCCTGCTGGCGCTGACCGCGGCGGTGGGGTTGCAGGCGGGGATGGCCTGGCTGGTGGCCGCGGCTTTTGTGCTGGCCACGGCCATGGGCGCGGTGTCGACACTGGTCTTCGCCTTGATGATGTTGTTCTCCCGCGAACATCGGCAGGCCGCCGACTACGGGCTGCAAGCCAGCCTGTTCGTGCTGACGCGCCTGCTGGTGCCAATCGCTGCCGGGGTGCTGCTCGACCACAGCGGTCATCTGGGAATGCTGGCCGGTCTGTCCCTGGCGATGTTTTTGGTTTGTGCACTGGCTTTGGCTGCCCGGCGTTCGATCGCGGTGGCCACGGCCGGTCTTCACAAGGAGGCGCCAACAAGGCGGTTGGCGCCCCGTCCGGTTCGAGCTGAGGGCCATGGCCCTCAGCGGCGAGCCATTCAATCGTAAGTCTGACTTGAGTAAGGATGAGTCCATGAAGGCAACCTTAGGTATCTGTCTGGTTACCCAGGCTGAGCCTCTGATCGAGGATGTGACCTTTGTCATCGAGCAGTTGCAGGCCGGCTTGCAGCCACCTGCCACCGCCGCTGACTGGCCACTGACGATCGGAGGCTGCGAAGACATGCACCGGGCCCTGGGGTCACGGCCTCGCAGCGAAGCGGTGCTGGAAACCTTGATGGTCCAGGCCCAGAGCTATCTTCAAGGTAGCGCGGCGAATGCCGCGGGGCTGCCCGATCTGTGGTTGATGACCTTCGATTCAGTCGAGGCGGCGCAATCGCGGTTGCGCCACCTCGGCCCGCAACTGTCGAGCGAGCTGTTCATTCTCGACCTTGGCGAGCAAGCAGAGGCGGGTGTCGCAGACCCTTTCGACGAATTGATCGCCGCCGCGCCCAACTCGCGCCTGTCACCCCATTCGGCCTTGTTGTATTGCAGCTTGTCGGCCTTGCCGCAGTGGATGAACCGCATCGGTGGCAATCGTCATCTGCGGGTGGCGGGGGAGGACCGTGTGGCGCGGCGCGCGGACTTGTTGCGCATCGTCCTCGATCACCTGGAACATGCCCACTTCAACCGCCTGCTGGCGCGCTCCATCAGCGGCCCGCTGCTGTCGGTGAGTCTGGCCACCGAAGTGACGCGCTTTATGCGCAGCCGTTGGCAGGAGCGATGGGATTTTCATTCCTACACCGGTTCCATGGTGGCCGGGTTGATCCAGTCCATGCAGCAGAATGTCGCCGGCACGGGCATTCGTTGCCTCAGTGGCTGCAACGAACACAGCCTGGCGGTGAGTGCCATGGCCGGTTGGCAACTGTTTGGCCGGGCCTACGTGATCACCGTGACCTCGGGCATGATCGATGAGTTTCGCGGTACCCTGGCCAACCTCAAGCGCCTCGGCGCGCCGGGTCTGATTATCTGCGCCGACAGTCCGGAAAGCGTCTGGTATGCCTTCCAGGGCACCCATGACGGTGACAATGACGGGCGTCGGGTGATCGAGGCCAAGGGCCTGCGCCAGGTGTTCATCCGCAAAGTCGAGGAGATCGGTGCCTGCTTGGAGCAGGCTTTCGCGATGCTCGCCGAACGGGCCGAACCGGTGTTCATCCTGGCCACTCAAGGCGTGCTCGAATCCCGGCCGGTGGTGCCGCTGGATGTGCGTCTGCCCGAGCCGCCGAAGACGTCGGGGATCACTCTCAGCAGCACTCAGATTGAGGCGCTGGATCAGGCCCTGGATCTGATCAACCACCAGCCGCTGCACCTGCTCTGGCAGTGCGGCAAGCTCAGTGATCAGCAGCGGCAACGGGTACACGCCCTGGCCGAACGCGGCGCCATCGGCCTGGCCGACAGCATCACCCAGCCCGGCAGTGTCGGCCCTTATCACGAGGGGAAATCGGTGCCGCACTACCTGGGGCCGTTGTCGTTGTATGGTTTCAGCCGACGGGTCTATCAGTTCGTGCACACCGACCACGAGTTGAACGGGCCGCAAAGCCATTGCGTGTTCTTCCTCAAGGGCAAGGTGGACCAGGCCGCCACGCCGTTTTCCGAAGGCAAGCTCAAGCGTCAGTTGCGGGTGGTGCAGGTCAACCATGAGCCCCGGCATCTTTCGCCGTTTACCGACCTGGCGCTGGATGTGCCGCTGGACGTGTTCCTCGATCACATCGAAAGGGGCTTGCAGGTCGAGCCGCAGATTCTCGCCCTGCGTCGCGCCAAGCTCCAGGTGCTGTCGGCCACCAGCGAGAGCGTGGCGGCGGACCACATCGAAACCCTGCCGATGACCTCCAACTACTTCTTTCGCCGCCTGGGCAACCTGGTGCGCGAACTGATCGAGCAGCAGGACTATCGCTATATCGGCGTTTACGACGTCGGTCGCTGCGGCATCTCGGCGATGCGCAACGTGCCGCGCACTGATCCGGGTTTTTCCGGTTGGTACGGGCGCGCCTTGATGGGCGATGCGCTGATGGCTTTGCCTTACATCGCCATGACCGGGACCGGCAATGTCCTGGCGTTTGTCGGCGACGGCGCCCGGGCGCTGGTGCCGGATATCGAGGCGCGGCTGGCCCAGGGGCTGGCCGAGGACCCCGGGTCGGCGAAGCGCAACGTGACCCTGTTCTACCTCACCAACGGCCTGCTGTCGCTGATTCAGACCTACCTCGACAAACGCTACGCCCACCATGGCGCGCAACAGGTTGCGGTGACCAGTGCCGCACCGTTGGCGGCACCACTGGAGCGCGTCGGGCCGATCAGCCTGCACCGCGAGCGCTTGGTGAACTTCGATGAAGCGCACCTGCGCGGCGCCCTGACGCGCCCCGGACAATTGAATATTTTCGACGTGTTACTGGCCCATAACTCGGAAGGCGACGGCTTGAGCCTGGTCTCCGAAACCGCCTGGAACCGTCAATGAGCCAGAACCCAGGAAAGACGCCCATGAAATTCGGTTTTATCGCCCACCCGACCTCCATCGCCTTGCAACGTCAGGTGAAGATCATCGACCTGTTGGACCGCACTCTCGCCGAGCAGGACCGTGGTTATCAGGCCCGACTCTGGCAGCCGCGCAACCTGGTGCCGTTCGCCGACTTCGGGCGCATCGTCAGCGCCAGCGGCGCGACCTGCGAAGGCATCCTGCATTACCTGCCGCTGACCGCCGAGCAAATGCTCAGCCAGCCGCGAACCATTGCCGGCCGCGTGCTCGAAGGTGTGCAAAGCCTCAAAGAGCAGGGCGCGCAATTGGTTGGCCTGGGCGGGTTTACCGCGATCGTCGGCAATCGCGGTTTGCAAACCCTGGACCGTAGCGGTGTGCCGGTGACCACAGGCAACTCGCTCACGGCCTACGCCGCCTACAAGAATGTGCTGGAAGCCATGGCTCGCCTGGAAGTGTCGCCAGTGGACAGCGAAGTGGCGGTGGTCGGTTACCCGGGTTCGATTGCCCTGGTCATCGCCAAGCTGCTGGCCCGGGATGGTTGCCGCCTGCGTCTGGTACATCGCGGCAGCGTCGAGCAAGGCCGCGAAAGTCTGGCGTATCTGCCGGCAGAAATGCACGGCCAGGTGCGCATGACGGCGGACATCGACAGTTGCTACGACGAGGTGCGCTTTTACGTCGCCGCGACGTCCAGTGGCGGGGTGATCGATCCCTACCGGCTGGCACCGGGTTCGGTGGTGGTGGACGCCGCGTTGCCGCGTGATGTGCTGCCGTTTCACCACGACCGAAAAGACATTCTGATCATCGACGGTGGCCTGGTGTCGGCCAGTGAAGCCTTGCGTTTCGGCACCGAGACCCTGGGCCTGGCACCGAAGAAATTCCTCAATGGCTGCCTGGCGGAAACCCTAGTGCTGGCGCTGGAGGGGCGTGCCGAGGCGTTTTCCATCGGTCGCGAACTGCCCGAGGAACGGGTGCTGGAGATCGGCCGGATCGCCGAGCTGCATGGTTTCTCCCCATCGCCCATGGCGTCCTATGGCGAGCGTCTGCGCGAAGAAGACTTCCAGGCTTTGCGCCGTTTCCATCGACGGCCCACACCAACCCCGTCCGTCGAACAGCCGGCGGCGTTGCGCGCCGAAGCCCTGCGTTGTTTTGGCGAGCACATCAATCCGGTGTTGCGCGAGTTCTATCAGTTCAACCACATCGAGCGAGTGTTCACCCACGGCAGCGGCTGCTGGCTGACCGATCTGGATGGCGGTCGCTACCTGGATTTCGTCGCCGGTTATGGCTGCCTGAATACCGGGCACAACCACCCGCGGGTCAACCAGGCATTGCAGGCGTACTTGCAACAGCAGCACCCGACCTTCGTCCAGTACGTCTCGGTGCCGCTGCAAACCAGCCTGCTGGCGAAGCGTCTGAGCGAGCTGGCGCCGGGTAATCTGGAGCGAGTGTTTTTCAGCAACTCCGGCACCGAGGCGATCGAGGCCGCATTGAAACTGGCCATGGCCGCCATGCGTCGCCCACGGGTGCTGTATTGCGACAACGGCTATCACGGTAAGACCCTGGGCGCGCTGTCGGTGACCGGTCGCGACAAACACCGCGACCCGTTCAAGCCGCTGTTGTCGCGCTGCGATTCGATTCCCTTCGGCGATCTGGCCGCGCTGGAGACGGCCTTGAGCCAGGGCGATATCGGCGCCTTCATCCTCGAGCCGATCCAGGGCGAGGGCGGGGTGATACTGCCGCCGACGGGTTACTTGAAACAGGTCCGGGAGCTGTGCAGCGCCCATGACTGCCTGTTGATCCTCGATGAGATCCAGACCGGCCTCGGGCGTACCGGCAAGCTCTTCGCCTGCGAATGGGAGGCGGTGGTGCCGGATATCCTGGTGCTGTCCAAGTCCCTTTCCGGCGGCGCCGTGCCCATCGGCGCGACCCTGTCCAGCGCGGCACTGTGGGACCGCGCCTACGGCAGCATCGATACCTTTGCCCTGCATACCTCGACCTTCGGCGGCGGCAATTTCGCCTCGGCCTCGGCCCTGGCAACCCTGGACGTGATCGCCGACGAAGACCTGGCCGGCAATGCCGCGCGGGTCGGCGGGCAACTCAAGCAAGCGCTGCGCGAAGCGGTCAGCGCTTACCCGTTTATCCGCGAGGTGCGAGGTGTCGGGCTGATGATCGCCATCGAGTTCGAGTACAGCTTCCAGGGTGGGGTCGAGGCGTTCGTGCGTGAGTTCGCCACCCGGATTCCGGGGAACGCGGCGGGCACCTACCGCATGCTGTCGGGCAAGGCCAAGCGGCATATCGAGGAGGCCATCAGCGAGGTGGAGAAGAACTTCGAGGAGATGTTCGTGCTGCGCTTTGTCAGCAAACTGTCGAGGGAGCATGGGGTGCTCACCTTCGTCACCGCCAACAACAACCGGGTGATGCGCATCCAGCCGCCGCTGGTGCTCAGCGACGCTGAAGCGCGGCATTTTGTCGAGGCGTTCAGCGCCGTGTGCAAGGACATGTCGACCTTCCTCGCCTGACAGTATTGACGGCCCATGAAAGCCCTTGAAAGAGGGCTTTCATCTATTCGTCACAAGTTACCGACGATTGTTTAAATGCATACAAAAACGTGTGTTCTGAATATGAAAATCCAGCCCCGTTGAATTGATTAATCGAAGTGCCTGCTTGAGAATCGGTTGCATTCAGTAACAGGTATTTGCCATGAAACTTCCCGCTCTTGTAGAACCCGTTGCAAGCCTAAGTAGCGAAGAAATAACCCGCTACAGTCGGCACTTGTTAATTCCCGATGTCGGCCTTGAAGGCCAGCGTCGATTGAAGAGCAGTAAAGTGCTGGTCATCGGTGCGGGCGGTCTGGGTTCACCGGCCTTGTTGTATCTGGCGGCGGCCGGCATCGGCACCCTGGGCATCATCGATTTCGACCGGGTGGACGAGTCCAATCTGCAGCGTCAGGTGATTCACCGGGTGGCCACCGTCGGCCAATTGAAAGTTGAAAGCGCCGCCGCGGCGATCAAGGACCTGAACCCCCATGTGCAGGTCAACCTCTACGATCAGCGTCTGGAGCCGGAAACCGCGGTGCAGCTGTTCAGCCAGTACGACCTGATCCTCGACGGCACCGACAACTTCGCCACCCGCTATCTGGTCAACGATGCTTGTGTGCTGGCCAACAAGCCCTATGTCTGGGGTTCGATCTTCCGCTTCGAGGGCCAGGCCTCGGTGTTCTGGGAAAACGCTCCCGGCGGCGTCGGCCTCAATTACCGCGACCTGTACCCGGAACCGCCACCGCCGGAGCTGGCGCCGTCCTGCTCGGAGGGCGGGGTGCTGGGCATTCTCTGCGCCTCCATCGGTGCGATCATGGCCACCGAGGCGGTCAAGCTCATTACCGGCATTGGCGAAAGTTTGCTGGGGCGGCTGATGGTCTACGACGCCCTGGAAATGTCCTACCGGCAGATGCCGCTGCGCCGTTCACCCGGTCGCCAGCCGATCACCGCCCTGAGCGATTATCAGGCGTTCTGCGGCCTGATCGCGCCCAAGGGCGTGCAGCCTTCGGACATTCCGTCGATCAGCGCCCGGGAGCTAAAAGCCTTGCGCGAAAGCGGCCAGGATGTGCTGCTGATCGATGTGCGCGAACGTACCGAATGGGACATCGTGCGCATTCAGGGAGCCCAGCACATCCCCAAGGGCCCGAAGATCGCCGCGCTGATCGAAACTCGTTTCGGCAAGCACGCCAACCTGGTTCTGCACTGCAAGTCCGGGGCGCGCTCCAAAGCGGTGTTGCTGGAATTGCAGCAACTGGGCTTTAGCAATGTGCGCAACCTCGACGGCGGCGTACTCGCCTGGGTGCGGGACGTCGAGCCGACGTTGCCGAGTTATTGAGCGGGGGCGACGGACGAGGATGTTGAGTATTCGTGCCGGCCTGTTGGAGGCCATGCTGGAGCAAGCACGGCGGGATCATCCGCTGGAAACCTGCGGCATCATCGCCGCGCCTGCTGGCACCAAAACCGCCGAAAGGCTGATTGCCATGGACAACGCGGCGCGCTCGCCAACCTTCTTCAGCTTTGCGCCGAAACAGCAACTGGCGGTCTGGCGTGAACTGGATGAGCGGGACGAGGAATGCCGGGTGATCTATCACTCCCACACCGCCAGCGCGGCTTATCCCAGTGCTGAAGATGTGCAGTACGCCGGTGACGCTTCGGTGCACTACGTGATTATTTCAACCATTCCGGACATTGATGTAGCGGTGCGTAGCTTTCGAATCGTTAATCGTAAAGTGACCGAAGAAAGTATTCATGTCGTGCGTTGAAACTTGATACCGGCATGGCGTTAAACAAGATCCATTAATTAATAAAAAGAGCCTTGTTCAGGCTCAGGGAGTTCTGCATGTCGATTTCCGTCATTGTGCCAACTTTGTTGCGCACTTTTACTCAAGACCAGAAGCGCGTCGAAGTTCAGGGAAGTACGGTGCTTGAAGTGATCGAACAGATGGAACGGGAGTACCCCGGCGTCAAGGAACGGCTGATTGGCGACGGTCAAGTGCATCGTTTCGTGAACATCTACGTCAACGATGACGACATCCGTTTTGCCGACAACCTGGCCACCCCCCTCAAGGCCGGCGATGCCATCACCATTCTGCCGGCGGTTGCCGGCGGTTGATTGCTGACTGATCGCTCCGGGCGTGCGCGACGTACCTCACCCGAGGCCGTCCGCGCAGCGTTATGCAACCACTCTGGTGTAGGTTTTATGTCTCGTCTTTTACATGGATGTAGCCTCAGCGGCTCCTTTGCCTCTTCACCTGCCGGGTTCGAATCACTGGCCGCGTCACTGCGCTATCAAGCGACGACGCTGGGTCTGAACCCGCAGACCACAACCGATGATCCAGCGCACGGGGGATTGAGCTTCACCCTGCGCCACCCCGATCTACAACCACTCAAAGGGCTGATTCATGGCTGGCCCGACGGCAGCAGCGCAGGTATCACAGAGCACACCGTGCAGGCAGCTTGCGGGTTGATGTCGGTGCATGGCCGGGCCAGCGGCAAGGCCCAAGGGCTTGGCGTGGATTATGTCTCGACCCTCAGCGCCAGCCTGGCTCTGCAAGGCGTATTTGCCGCAGCGCTGGGACAATTGCGCGGTGGCGACTTCAACACCGTGAGCACCTCCATGGCCGCAGCCGGGGTGCTGGGGATTGCCCAGTACCTGGCGGGTGCGACCGCGGGCGCCGAAGCCGAACGCCTGTTGCCAGGGGCCACGTGCGCGAAGAATCGTCCGCCGTTTGTCTCGGCCGACGGCGTGCACTTTGAACTGGAAACCCTGGACGCCGAACCGTGGCGGCGCTTTTGGGCGGCGGTAGGCATCGACGGCGAACAGGCCGGGCAGGGTTGGAAGGCCTTTTTGCTGCGCTACGCCAAGGCTGTTGCGCCGATGCCGGCGGTGTTTCGTCAGGCGCTTTCGCGTTTGTCCATGGCGCGGATCAGCGCTCTGTGCGACTTGAGCGGCGTTGCCCTGTGCCCGGTGCGCAGCCTCGCCGAGCGTCGGGCTGATCGCGATCTGCCTGGTCAGTTGGAGCAGGGGCCCTGGGCCTTCGACGCCATCAGCGCTGGCGGCAAACCGATGCGTGACCTGGATGGGCAGGCACTGCCGTTGAGCGGCCTGACGGTGATCGAGTCATGCCGGCGGATCCAGGGGCCGCTGGCCGGGCACCTGTTGGCGCAGCTGGGGGCCGAGGTGATCCGCATCGAGCTGCCCGGTGGCGATCCGCTGCGCGGCATGCCGCCGTGCGTCGACGGGGTGTCGGTGCGCTTCGACGCCCTCAATCGGCACAAGCAGGTCCGCGAACTGGACATCAAATCCGCCGCCGGCCGCGAAGAGTTGTATGAGCGAGTCCGGGACGCTGACGTGTTCCTGCACAACTGGGCGCCGGGCAAGGCCGTCGAACTGGCCCTGGATCGCGCCGACCTGATGCGGGTCAATCCGGCGCTGGTGTACGCCTATGCCGGCGGTTGGGGCCACGACCGTCCGGGCGAAGCCTTGCCGGGCACCGATTTCGTGGTCCAGGCCTGGTCCGGGGTCGGCGAACAGATCGGTCTGGCTTCGGCGACGCCGGGCGGTTCGCTGTTCACCGTGCTCGATGTGCTGGGCGGCGTGGTCGCGGCCCAAGGGGTCAGCGCCGCCTTGCTGCATCGTGCCCTCAGCGGGCAGGGCGTGCGGGTCGACAGCTCGCTGCTCGGCGCCGCCAACCTGCTGTGCGCGCAGCAACTGCAGGAGACAGATACCGCCGACGACAGTCTGCTCAAGGGCGTGTATCCGACCCAGGCCGGGCTATTGGCCATCGACTGCCAGACCCCGGCCCAGCTTCAGCAACTGGAAAACATCCTCGCCTGCGATCTGCACAGCGACCCCGAGGGGCGTGA
Source organism: Pseudomonas frederiksbergensis (assembly GCF_017114915.1). Taxonomy (GTDB): domain Bacteria; phylum Pseudomonadota; class Gammaproteobacteria; order Pseudomonadales; family Pseudomonadaceae; genus Aquipseudomonas; species Aquipseudomonas frederiksbergensis_I. Next base: position 85,705 of record NZ_JAAUOE010000010.1, on the reverse strand, counting down.
CGGGCTGATTCGCAGTGCCTTGGCGTCGCAGTCCGCCGCTACCTGGCAACAGGTGCTGGGCGACGCCGCCATACCGGCCTCCGTGGTCGTAGAAGACCTGTCAGAGCTGGCTCAAGACAGGCGATTGAAGACGTGTTTAAGCGTGAATACCTATACCTCGGTCAACGCTCACTGGAGTTTTCGATGAACAACGCAGGCATTATTGATCTGGTCCCCGCCGACGTTCGCAGTGTTTGGGAACGCGACGGCACCTACCCCAACCGTTCGGTCTACCAACTGTTCCGCGAGCATGCACAGCGTGCTCCGCAGAAACCGGCGGTGCTCTCGCCCGAAGGCACTTTGAGCTACGGCGAGTTGCACGACGCCGCGCTGCGCCTGGCCGCGAGCCTGCGCGCTGCTGGCATCGTCGCCGGCGATGTGGTGGCCTATCAACTGACCAACAGCTGGCGCAGTTGCGCCATCGATCTCGCCGCCGCAGCCCTGGGGGCGGTGGTCGCGCCGTTTCCACCGGGACGTGGCAGCCTGGACATCCAGGCCCTTGTGCGCCGTTGCGATGCGCGGGCGGTGATCGTTCCGGCGCAGTACGCCGGCATCGACCTGTGCCAGGTCATCGAGTCCCTGCGCCCGAGCCTGTTGTCGCTGCGGGTGCTGGTGGTTGAAGGTAGCGCCCGGGACGGTTGGCTGAGTCTGCAGGACATGCTCCAGGCCGAGCCGTTGACCCAAGAACAATTGCCCCAGGTTTGCCCCAACTCGCCGGTGCGCTTGCTGGTGTCTTCCGGCACTGAATCCGAACCCAAGCTGGTGGCCTATTCCCACAACGCCCTGGTGGGCGGGCGCGGGCGATTCCTGCAGCGTATCCACCCCGAAGGCGAGAGCTTCCGTGGGTTGTACCTGGTGCCACTGGGGTCGTCCTTCGGCTCCACCGCCACCTTTGGCAGCCTGTCCTGGCTCGGCGGTTCGATTGCCGTGCTGCCGCAGTTCGACGTGGAGGCGGCGATCGAGGCCATCGAGCAGCTGCGTCCGACCCACATTCTGGGGGTGCCGACCATGCTCCAGCGCATCGCCGCCGATGCCCGCCTGCAACAGGTCGACAAATCCAGCCTGTTGGGGCTGATTTGCGGCGGTTCGCTGATCGATGAAGTGACCGTGCGCCGCTGTGTCGAGGCGTTCGGTTGCGGCTTTATCAGTCTTTACGGTTCGGCGGACGGGGTGAACTGTCACAACACCCTGGACGATGCCCAGGACGTGGTGTTCTACAGCGTCGGCCGGCCGAACCCGGCGGTGTGCGCGATCAGGATTTGCGACGAGCAGGGCCATGAATTGCCCCAGGGCAGCGTCGGTGAAATCAAGGCCCGCGGCCCGCTGAGCCCGATGCAATACGTCAACGCCCCGGAACTCGACGCGCAGTACCGCGATGCCGAAGGCTGGGTCAACACCGGCGACCTGGGCTACATCGATGCTGACGGCTATCTGATTCTGGCCGGGCGCAAGAAAGACATCATCATCCGTGGCGGCGCCAATATCAGCCCGGTGCAGATTGAAACCCTGGCCACCGGTCACCCGGATGTGGTCAGCGTCGCGTGCGTGGCCGTGCCGGACCCGGACCTCGGCCAGCGCGTATGCATCTGCGTGACCCTGCGCGAAGGCGCGCCGCGCTTCTCCCTCAGCGAGCTGACCGACTACCTGCGCGAGCAGGGCCTGGAGGTCAACAAATTGCCGGAGTACCTGCGCTTCTACCGCCAGCTGCCGCTGACCCCGGCGGGCAAGATCGACAAGAAATCCCTGGCCGCCGAAGTGGCGTTTCTGGAGAGTGGGGCGGGCATCGCATGTTGAGTGCACAGCCATTGGCGGCCACTCGGGACACTGCGCAGCTGGCCCGAGCGGTTCGGCGTTTTGTCGACGAACGCATTATTCCACTGGAGGCCGAACTGGCGGCGGAACCCCGGCAGGCCGCCCAGCGTATGGCCGAGCTCAGCGCCGAGGCACGGGCCGCCGGGCTCTGGGGCAGTTTTTATCCTCAGGCTCTCGGCGGGCGCATCGCCAGCCTGCGCGACTATCTGGCGGTGGCCGAACAGGAGGGGCGTTGCGAGTACGCCCCGGCGATCTTCGGTGACGATGCGACGCTCGATCTGCACATGCTCACCCGGCATGCCAGCGAGGACATTCGCCAGCGTTTTCTCGCGCCGTTGGCGGCGGGGACGCTGGTCTCCAGCTACGGCATGTCCGAGCCCGACAGCATCGGCTCGATTCCGGCGACCTTGAGCAGCCACGCCGAATTCATCGACGGCCAATGGTTGTTGAACGGGCGCAAGTGGTTCATCTGCCGCGCCGAGCGTGCGGGCCTGGTCACGGTGATTGCCCGCACTGGCGCCGGTCCCCTGGAAAGCGCCTTGTCGATGTTGCTGGTGCCCAGTGATACGCCGGGCTTTCGGGTCGAGCGGCCGCTGTCGATCCTCGGCCGGTTCTCTGGCCAGGGCGAGTTATCCTTCGATCAGGTGCGAGTCCCGCCCAGCCATGTGCTGGGGCAACCGGGACAAGGGCTGGCGCTGATGCAGGAACGCCTGGGGCTGGGACGGATATTGCGCTCGGTGCACTGGCTGGGCCTGGCTCAGCGCTGCTTCGATCTGATGTGCGCGCGTATCCACTCGGCCCGTGGCCAGCAGGCACGGCTGGCGGATAAACAGCTGGTGCGCCAGCGGGTGTTCAAGGTCTATCAGGCCATCGCCAGCGCCCGCGCATTGTTGCAGGACGCTGCCGGTAAACACGATGCCGGGGTGGCCAACAGCATTGAGGTCAACATCGCCAAGGTCGCCGCTTCCCAGGCCTTGAGCGAGGCGGTGGATTCGGCGATCCAGATCATGGGCGCCGAGGGCCTGAGCGAGCTGTCGCCACTGTCGGGGATTTACCGCACCGCCCGCACCACGCACATTCTTGACGGCACCGACGATGCGCTGATCAGCGCGGTGGGGCGGCAACTGCTGGACAGTTGCGGCGAAGCCGGGCTGGATTTCGACTGGCCGTCGCAGGTAGCGGGAGCGGGCCGATGACTGAGCACAAAGCCCCGTCGGGTTTGTGGCTGCGAGTGGTGCTGACTGCGGCGATGGCTTTGCCGATGCTGATCTTCTACGCCGTCGGGACCCTCGGCCCGTTAATCGTCGCCGACCTCGGGATGCCGACCCACTGGCTGGGTTGGCTGATCACCAGCGCCTTCGGTTTCGCTGCGCTGTTGTCGTTGTGGGCCGGGCCGTTGGTCAACCGGTTGGGCACCCGGCGGGCCATGGCGGTGCTGTTCTGGAGCACGGTGGGCGCCTATGGCTTGCTCGCCAGCCTGCCGGGATTCGTCGGCGTGGTGTTGGCGCTGGCGGCGTGCGGAATTGCCCAGGCGCTGGCCAACCCGGTGACCAATCTGCTGATCGCCGAGCGCGTCGAGCCCCGGCACAAGGCGGCGGTGGTTGGCTTGAAACAATCCGGGGTGCAGGTTTCGGCGCTGTTTGCCGGCCTGCTGCTGCCGACCCTGGCGGTGAGTTTCGGCTGGCGCGGCGCCTTGGCGAGTTTGTTGATACCGGCCTTGTTGCTGGCGCTTCTGGGGCCGCGAGTGGCCCCACGGGTACACGAGGGCAAACCGCTGAGCCTTGGCGTTTCCCGGCCCAACGGGCGACTGGCGCTGTTGATGAGCGTGCAGCTGTGCGTGGGGATTGTGCTCTCGTCGTTCGTGACCTTTCTTGGGGTGTTCGCCGCGGGGCAGGGGATGCCGGCGACGTTGATCGGCGGTCTGATCGCCGGCTTCGGTGTGATGGGCATTGTCGCGCGGATTTTCCTGACACCGTTGGGCGCGCGCATGGCTGACGAATCCTGGCTGCTGCTGGTGTTATTGCTGCTGTCGAGCCTGGCCTTATGGCTGACTTCGCTGGCCGCGCCGGGCAGTCACTGGCCATTGTGGGCCGGGGCTCTGGGCATGGGGCTGACGGCGGTGGCGACCAATGCCATCGCCATGAGCATGGTGCTGCGCGACCCGGGCTTCGGCAGCCCGGCGCCGGCTGCGGGTTTGTTGTCGGTGGGTTTCTTTGGTGGTTTTGCGCTGGGCCCGCCGTTGTTCGGGTGGGTGCTGAACGGGCCATGGGGCTTTGCCCAAGCCTGGCTGGCACTGATCGGCGTGTTGCTGCTCGGTTGCCTGCTGTGCCTTTTGTTGACGCAGGTTCGACTGCGCCTGAGAAACGGTACGGTCGAGCCGTCCTTGAGGGTGGTCAAATGAGCGCTTTCGAACGCCTGGATCGGCCTCTTGAAACCGCTGAAGTTCGGCGCGCCATCAACGATATCTTCACCCGACTGGAGCAGATCGACGCTGCGTGTGACCAAGGCTTCCCCCTGTTTTGCACGGGCAGCGGCGAGGCCTGGAAAGTCTCTGCCAGCGGCTCCTGGCTGGGCGGGTTCTGGGCCGGTCTGTGGTGGTTGCGCGCCCATTGCAGCGGGCGTCGGTCGGATCTGCAACAGGCGCAGCGCATGGCCGAGCGGCTGCGTGGCCAGCTCAACTGCGATACTCATCATCGCAGCCTGATTTTCTGGTACGGCGCCGGGTTGGGCGCACGCCTGTTGGCCGATCCCCTGGCCGAAGAACTGACGGAGCAGGCGATAGAACGTCTGGCCTGGGCCTTCGATCCGGTGCTGGGCTGCATCCCTCTGGGCCGCGAGATGGGTGGCGGTGAACAGGGTGACAGCCGTTTGAGCATCGATCCGCTGGCCGCGACCCTGCAGCTGTTTGCCCTGAATGCCGAACCACGGCTGCTGGGGTTGGGCCGTCAACAGTTGCAGACTTCCTTGCGGGCCTGCGCAGGCACGGGCGGGACCTGGAGCAGTCATGCGCGTTTTGATCAAGGGCCGTGGCAGGCCGGCGATGTGCCGGGCAATTGGTCCCGGGGGCAGGCCTGGGCCCTGCTCGGTCTGGGAACGGGCGCCCGCTTGTACGGCGAGCCGTTCAGCAGCGACGCCGAAAAGGCACGCCGGTACTGGCTGGGTAGTCGGGGCTTGTTGGTCCCGGCCAATCGTTTGGATCAGCCCCAAGGGCTGGACGACCCTTGCGCCGCGGCGATGGCAGCTTTGGCTCTGCAAGGGCAAGCGGCAGGAGCCGTTGAGGCTGAGTTATTGCGGCAACAGGCCGGCCAGCTACTGGCGGCGATCCTGCGCAGTGCCGACTTCGAGGCTGGGCGCTTCATCGGCCATTGCTATCGCACCACGGCGGCGCAGGAACAGAAAGTCGAGTCGGCCTGCGGCAGTTTCTTTCTGTTGGCGGCGCTGCTGGCCTGGACCGGGGAGGTCGATCCGCGCTGGATCTGAGGGAAGGGCGTGCGCCTCATAGCGACGCCCTGACCACCAATGGACAATCAACCGGATGGGCTCCCTCCACCTCAAGGGCTTCAATCAGGTGCCGGGCCGCATTGCGACCGATTTCGTAGTACGGCAGTTGCACCGTGGTCAAAGGCGGGATGAACAGTTCGGCGATACCGATCATGTTGTCGTAGCCGAGCACCGCGACATCGTCGGGAATCTTCAGGCCACGGCCCAGCAACAACTGATAGGCACAAAACGCAATGCGGTCGTTGCCACAGATCAGAATGTCGAATTGCGGGCGACCCTCAATGATGTGCCGGTCGAGGATGGCGGCGGTTTCACCATAGGCGTCATGCTCGGAAAGGTCGTATTGCAAGAGTGCGTCAGGCGCCAGCCCGAATGCCTGACAGGCACGCTGCAGGCCTTTTTGTCGCAAGTCCCAGGCCAGGCTCTGCTTGGGCAGATTGATACACAGCGGGCGCCGATAGCCTTGACTCAAGGCGTGGTGCACGGCGCGATACTGCCCCGTTTCGTCGTCCGGCACATAACTGACCAGGCGACTGTCGTCCGCCAGGCAATTGGCGAGCACCAGGGGTTTGCTCTTCAATCGCTCGGGAATGCTCACCTGGCGAAAGCCCATGGCGCTGAAGATCAACCCGTCGGGGCGGTGCGACAGCATCAGGTCGATGTTCTGGTCGGTGGGCGGGTTGCTCAACAGGTTAAGAATGAAGACATTCCAGCCCGCCTGCTGCGCGGTCTGTTCGATGGACAGCAGCAGCTCTACGGCGAACGGCGTGGTGGCGGTGTCCAGCGCGAACACGCCAATGGTTCGGGACTGGAGATTGTCGCCGCGCATTTTGCGCGCCGACAGGCTCGGTACGAATTGCAGTTCATCAATGGCGCGACGCACCCGCTGAAGGGTTTCGGGGCTCAGTTTTTCCGGGTTGTTGAGCGCTCGAGAAACCGTCATCAGGGACACGCCGGCCAGTTGTGCAACGTCTTTCACTGAAGTCATGCGAGGCGAGGCCGGTCAGGTTGACGCAGAATCATGACACAGGCCCTGGGCTTCTCGCGACCCGAATGACGCCGCTCCCAGCCATCCCGAGGCCAAAGGCCATGCCCTGGGAACGCGGACACGCCCGCCACTTCCGCTAGCCAGAAGCTTCACCCCCAGACTGTCGGGCCGCGGATAAAGGCGACTGCTGAGGCTGAAGCGCCCGTTTTCGTCGAATACCTCAATGGACGAGCGATCGAGGAACACGCGCAGTGCCAGTCGCGCTTGCGTCGGGTCTATCGACACGCTGCGCTCGCCGGTGACTTGCGCACCCGATCGGCTTCGGTCCAGCACCAGACGCTGCAGCGACGCATCGTAGTAGAGCAGGGTTTGTTCCTGGCCATCGTCGCTGCAACGCAAGGCGATGCCCAGGTGGCCGTCGGTGCAGCCGAGCAGATCCAGGTGCACATGGATTTCGAGCCTGTCGCCATTCACTTCTGGCACCCGACGGGTTCCTGACTCATTCCACCAAGACGTACTCGGCAATGGCGCCTCGCGCAGAGCAGTGAGCTCCCGTGCCGGGTACACGAGAAGGCGATCGTCGTGCAGTTCAAGTTCGCGTGGCAAACCGAGCATGCCGCACCAGTGATGGGCCTGGCTTGGCATCGGGCTTTCCCACATGTCGAGCCACGCCCACACCAGGCGTCGACCATCGGCGGCCACCAGGGTTTGCGCGGCATAGAAGTCATGGCCGTTATCCAGCTCGATAAAAGGCCCGCCGGTGAAGTGCCATTGGCTGTCGAGTCGGCCCACGCGATAACCGGTCTGGTATTTGTTGAGCCGTTCATAACCCTGGGGTTGCATGCCCTGGGGCGAGTACAGCAGCACATCGCGTCCGTTCAGTCGGAACAGGTCCGGACACTCCCACATATAGCCATCGCCCTCGTTGCCGCTGGACACATAGTCCAGGAACTCCCAGGCATGCAGATCCGTGGAACGGTACAGCGGCAGCAGCGGTTGATCGCCCAGGCGTGCACCGGCAATCAGGTACCAGCAGTCATCCTCCTGCCAGACCTTGGGGTCACGAAAGTGCATGATCGCGTCGTGCGGCGCGGTCTCGATGACGGCGCCATGTTTGACGAAGCGGATGCCGTCGACACTGGTGGCCAGGCACTGGACTTGACGGATCGAGCGCTCGTCTCCCACGTCCCCCAGCCAGGTGTGCCCGGTGTAGATCAGTGCCAGGGTATCTCCACACACCACCGCGCTACCGGAAAAACAACCGTCGCGGTCGAAGTCATCGCCGGGCGCCAGGGCAATGGGCAGATGCTGCCAATGGACCAGGTCGGCACTCTTGGCATGCCCCCAATACATCGGGCCCCATTTCGCGTCGAAGGGGTGGTGTTGATAGAACACGTGATACTCGCCACGAAAGTACACCACCCCGTTAGGGTCGTTCATCCAGCCCGCCGGGGGGGCAAGGTGATAACCGGGGCGGTAATCGTCGATGACGCGAGACAGGCCGTGACTCAGCGCACGCTGCGCAAGGTCAAGAGAGGCAGACATTGGATCGCTCATGGTATTCAAAGACAAGGTCATAGGGCGCCTGCCCGTGCCGAGCGCAGAGGGACGCCCTCGGGCAGGGTTTCAATGGCGTGGCGCTTCAAGGCCGCGCCGTCGGCGTCGAACAGATGCAGATTGGCGATGTCCAGCTGCAGCTCGACCCGATCGCCTGCCTGCCATCCGGCGTTGACTTCGCAACGACAGATCAGCGGCTCGTCCTGACCGATATCAAGGTGCACATAGGTTTCGCTGCCCAGGTATTCGACTGCGGTCACGACGATGCCGGCGCTCTGCGCCGCCTTGAGCGACACCTGTTCCGGGCGAACCCCCAGAGTCAGTTGCGCACCCGCCGTCAGGCTCGAGCTGTCGAAGGGCAGGGATGTCGTACCCAAAACGGGGCTGTCGACCAGGCTGGTGGCGCCTGGCGCCTGCAGGCGCACCGCCAGAAAGTTCATTTTGGGTGAGCCGAGAAAGCCGGCGACAAAGCGGCTGGCCGGGCGTTCATAGAGTTCGCGTGGGGAGCCGACCTGCTCGACGCGACCGCCATTGAGCACGACAATTTTGTCGGCCAGAGTCATCGCTTCCACCTGATCGTGGGTGACGTAGATCATGGTCGAGCCCAGTCGGGCATGCAGCCGGGCGATTTCGTTGCGCATCTGCACCCGCAAGGACGCATCCAGGTTGGAGAGCGGCTCATCGAACAACAAAATGTCCGGTTCCCGCGCCATGGCTCTGCCCATCGCCACCCGCTGACGCTGCCCGCCAGACAGTTCCTTTGGCTTGCGTTGCAGCAATTTGTCCAATTGCAGGATTTGCGCGGTTTTCAGCACCCGCTCGCGCAGGCTGGTTTTTTCAGTCTTGGCCAGTTTGAGACCAAAGCTGATGTTGTCGTAGACGCTCATGTGCGGGTACAGCGCATAAGACTGAAACACCATGCCGACGCCACGCTCGCGGGGCTCCAGGTCGTTGACCCGACGCCCGTCGATCAACAGGTCGCCGGCGCAGATCGAATCCAGCCCGGCGATCAGGCGCAGCAGGGTCGACTTCCCGCAGCCCGAAGGGCCGACGAACACCACGAATTCACCCGCCGCGATGTCCAGGCTGACGTCGCGCAGAATCCGCATGCCGCCCAATTGTTTGTTCACGTTGTCCAGTTTCAATTTGATCACGATGCTGTTCCTTGTAATTGTCGGGCATCAACCCTTTAACGCGCCGGCAGTGAGACCGGAAACGATTCGGCGCTGGAAGATCAGCACCAGAATCACCAGCGGGACGGTGACCAGCACCGAGGCGGCCATCAACAGCCCCCAAGGCAGCTCATGGGGGCTGCCGCCGGAAATCAGGGCGATGGCCACCGGCACTGTGCGTTGGGTGTCAGTGAGGGTGAAGGTCAGGGCAAACAGGAACTCGTTCCACGCGGCGATGAAGGCCAACAAACCCGTGGTGACCAGGGCGGGCCAGAGCAGCGGCAACAGCACACGGGTCAGCGTGACCCAGGGCGACGCGCCATCCATGATTGCCGCTTCTTCCAGTTCATGGGGCAGTTGGCCCATGAACGTGGTCAGCACCCAGACGGTGAAGGGCAGGGTGAAAATCGTGTAGCTGAGGATCAACGCCCAGGAGGTGTTGTACAGGCCCAGGGCGCGGATCACTTCGAACAGCCCCGACAGCACCGCGACCTGGGGAAACATCGACACCCCAAGGACCATCATCAACACCGTGCCGCGCCCACGGAACTTCACCCGGCCCAAGGCATAGGCGGCGGTCAGGCTGAGGAACAGCGCCAGCGTCACCACGCTAAGCGCAACCACCAGCGAGTTACCGATCGCCCGCAGGAATGAGGCCTGGTTCAGTACCGCCGCGTAATTGGAGAAGTCGGGGTTTTTGATCCAGTAGCTCACCTGGAACAAGGCGCTGGACGGCTTCAGCGACGTGACGATGGCGTAGTAGAACGGGAACACCGCATACAGCAGCAACACCCCGATCAGGCACCAGAACCCGAAGCGCAACAGGGCTTTTTTCAGTAGACGCGGGCTCATGAGCGGACCTCCAGTTGACGGCGGCCGAGGTAGAGATAAAGCACGGCAATCACCGCAACGACCAGAAACAGCAGGGTCGAGGCCGCGCTGCCGTAGCCGACGTCCTGGAACTCCACCAGATGCTGGCGGGCATAGACCGACATGCTCATGGTGCTCGACGAGTTAGAGGTCAATACATAGATCACGTCGAACACTCGCAAGGAGTCGAGGATGCGAAAGATCGCCGCCACCAGCAGTGCGGGCATCAGCAGTGGCAGTGTGACCCGCCAGAACACCTTCAGTGGATGAATGCCATCGACCCTGGCGGCTTCGTAGCAATCACTCGGCAACATCTGCAACGCCGCCAGCATCAGCAGCGTGACAAAAGGCACGGTTTTCCAGACATCGACGAGGATCACCGCCCACATCGACAGGTCCGCGTCTGCCGTCCAGGCCAGGGGCGCGTCAATCAGGCCGAGGCTGAGCATCAGGTGATTGATGATGCCGAACTGGTCGTTGAGCATCCACGACCAAATCTTCGCCGAGACAATCGTTGGAATTGCCCACGGAATCAGAATCAATGCCCGCACCAGCGAACGGCCGGTGAACTTGATGTTCAGCAGCAACGCCACCAGCAGCCCGAGTACGACTTCCAGCCCCACCGACACCACGGTGAAATGCAAGGTGTTGCGCACCGCGTTCCACCATTGAGGGTCGACCAGAATGCCCGACCAGCTGGAACCGTTGTGGAATAGATAATTGCTCAGGCCAATGAAGGTTCCGTCAGCGGTGTCCGCCAGGTTGGCGTCGGTCAGGCTGAACCAGAATGTGCGCAGCAGCGGCCAGGCCGCCACCAGGGCCAGACACAGCAACATCGGTGTCAGGAACAGCCAGGCGGCGCGTACTCGGCGACGCTGGACCGGCGTTTCCCTGGCGAGCAGGAGCTCGTCACAGGGAACATGGGCAGTAGAAACAGACATGGTGATTTCCTTCCTTGTGGCTTACCAGTTCCGGTGTTTGATGCGCGTGAGTTGGCTTTCCAGTTCGGCCAGCGCCTGATCGACCGGCAACTCACCGGCCAGCACGCCATGCACTTGATCGAAGAACGCATTGGAAACCCGTGGGTAACGATCGGCGGTGATTGAAGCGGGGCGCATGACCCCATCGTTGAGGATGCTGTGCAGCTGGCTGTAATAAGGCATGGCCGCGAGCAATTCAGGATCTTGATAAAGCGACTCGATCACCGGGTTATAGGCGCCCACCAGAGCACGACGTTTCTGCTGCTGGGCACTGCTCAGGTAGCTCACCAGTTCTGCGGCGAGTTTTGGATGGGCGCTGTAACGCGATACCGCCAGGCCCCAGCCACCGAGGGTGGAGGCATGGGTGCCGGCGCTGCCGCCTCGGGGCAGGGGAGCGACGCCGACCTTGTCTTTGATGGCACTGTCCTGGCTTTGCACCAGCGCCCAGACATAAGGCCAGTTACGCATGAACAGCGCATTGCCCGACTGGAATACGCCACGTCCTTCTTCCTCGGTGTAGTTGAGTACGCCACGCGGGGAGATGTCGCCTACCCAGCTTTTGGCCAGGGTCAAAGCCGTTTTTGAGGCCTGACTGTTGACCACGATGTCGCCTTTTGAGTTGACCAGTCCACCTTGCGGTTGGCTGCTGATCCACTCCAGCGCATTACAGGTCAGGCCCTCGTAGGCGCGTCCCTGAAAGATGTAACCCCAGGCATTGGCGTTCCCGGCGTTGCGCTCGGCCTGTTGAACATCCCTGGCGGTAGCAGTCATTTCCTCCCAGGTCTGGGGCACCGACTTGTTGTATTTCTCGAGCAAGTCCTTGCGGTAATACAGCAGGCCCGAGTCGGTGAACCACGGCATTGTCACCAGCCGTCCGTTCACCGTGGCGTTGTCCACCTGTGCCTGGAAGTAGCCTTGGGTCGCGTCGGCGGGCAGCACCTCGCGCAGATTCAACAGATGTTTGGCCAGCATCCCTGGCCACACCATGTCGATTTGAATGATGTCGATGTCGCTGGACTGGGCACTGAGGATCTGTTGGTAGAACGACAACCTTTCGGTCGCCGAGTTAGGTGTGGACACCACCTCGACGTGATTGCCGGTCTGTTTCGACCATGCGTCGACAGCCTCCTTGCACAGTTGCAATTCGGCACCCACGGCCCCGCACGAGATCGTCAGATCGGCTGCGTTCGAGAGGGATGGAAGCCCGGCACACAGGGTGAGCAGTGCTGCTGGAAGGAGCGATTTTAGTTGTTTCATAAAGCCCTCTTTATTTTTGTTTTTAGAAAAGTTAACGTTAACATCGCCAAATGTAGCAGCGTATTTGCGATTAGGCATCCTTTTTTTCATGGATTGTGACAACTCACAGTTGACGAGGAAAAAGGGCGGTCGCGGGAACAAGACAATAAAAACAAAACAAGGAAATTGATATGCAGAAAGCATCAAGCTGGCTACTCGCAGGCGTACTCGGCACCTCGGCGGCCACCTCTCAGGCCGCGACGCTGGAAGAACGCATGGCTGCGTTTGAAGCCCGTGCCAGCGCGGCGGAAAAACGCGCGGCCGCCGCCGAACAGCAAACCCAGGCGCTTGCCAGGGAATTGCAGCAGATCAAACTCGCCACGCCCACCTCACAGCCGGCGGCGTCCACGGCGACAGCCATTGCCGCGCCCACTGTGGACACCCGTCTGGCCAAACTCGAGGCCCAACAGCAGAGCCTGGAAAAACAGGGCAGCACTGGACACCTCACCGACGGCTTCAGTTTCAAGGGCTACGCCCGCTCCGGATTGCTGATCAACGATGGGCTGGGCGGTGGTCGTGGCGGCCCTTATACAACGCCTGCCGGTTCTGTCGGTGGCGCCGTCGGGCGACTGGGCAACGAAGACGACACCTACATGCGTATCGACCTGTCGAAAGAAATTCTTGCGCAGAACGGTACCCGTTCCAAATTCACGGTTTCCATCGCCGACGGCGTGGAAAGTTCCAATGACTGGACGGCCGACGAAAGCAATCTGAACGTGCGTCAGGTATTTACCGAGCTTGATCATCTGGCCGCCTTCAAGGGCAATTCAGTGTTCGAGAACGCCACGCTGTGGGCCGGCAAACGCTTCGACAGAGACAACTTCGATATCCACTGGCTGGACTCGGACGTGGTCTTTTTGGCGGGCACCGGGGGTGGAATCTACGATGTGCAGATGACCAAGGATTGGCGCTCCAATTACTCGTTGGTCGGGCGTAACTACGGGGATTTCAGTGAGGGCGGGGTCAATGCCGATGTGGAAAGCTACATCCTCACCTCCAACCAGTTCTTCGACAACGGTCAATGGCAGTGGATGTTCAATGGCATTGGCTCGAAGAAAAACGACTTTGGCACTCGCACCAATGAAGCGGGCCTGACACCTGCGGATTCCGGCTTGCACAGCATGGTCGCGAATCATCAGAAAACCTTTTTCGGCAGGGAAGGCTTCTTCAAAACGGCGCTGCTCTATGGGCAAGGGCTGGGGGCCGAGGTCAAGAACATCGGCTCGGACGGCGAGCTGATCGACGACGCCCGCGCGCTGCGTCTGGCGCTGTACGGCGAGACACCGATTGCACCCGGCTGGCGCATCGGCCCCAGTCTGCTGGCTGAACAAAGCAAGGATCGCTACGTCAAGGGTGACGACTACCGCTGGATGACCCTGAACGTGCGCTTGGCCAATGAAATCAACAGCAATTTCGAGATGGCCTACGAAATGAGCTGGCAAACCATGAACCTCGACCCCAAGGGCTACCTGCAACGTAATGCAGTGGACGGTAACTTCTGGAAATTCACCGTCGCGCCGACATTCAAACCTGACCTTGGAGACCTGCTCACACGCCCCGAACTGCGTGTGTTCGCCAGCCTCATGAACTGGTCTTCGGACCTGGACCGATACAGCTCCACAGACAACTTCGGCAAGACGGACTTCAATGCCGGCGGTGTGTGGCAGTACGGGATACAGATGGAAACCTGGTTTTAATACCCGGGGCTGCTCCCTGTCCGGTGGCGAACGCTCATTGAGCGGGGCCGCCGGATGAGGCGGTGGTTAGCCCCTGCCAGGCATGTCGATGTGATGTAGATGCACCCGTCGGTACAGCGTTGCCCGGGAGATGCCCAATGCCTTGGCTGCGGGGGTGGGTTTCCAGCGATGACGCACGAGGGCATCGATGAGTGCCTGGCGTTCCGGACTGGCGCAGCGTTCCACGGTGTCAGCTGAAGCCGGATCATTGAGTCGATGGCCGGGCAGATGCTCAGGCAAGTCACTCAACAGAATCAAGTGGTTCTCGCACACGGCGCAGGCGTAACGCAGCACGTGCCGCAGTTCGCGCACATTACCCGGCCAACGATAGCCGAGCAGGCATTCCAGTGCGGCGCTTCCCAGTTGCAGCGCTACCGCGCAGGTCGACGATTCTTCTTCGAGTATCCGGTTGATCAATGCGAGTCGATCACTGCGTTCGCGCAACGGCGGCAATTGGAATCGCGCGCCACTGAGACGAAAGTACAGGTCCTCGCGAAACTCGCCGCTGGCCACCAGGGCTTCCAGATCGCGGTGGCTCGCGCAGACGACCTGAATGTCTATCGCTTTGCTTCGTGACGCCCCCAGGGGCGCCACTTCGCCCTCGGCTAAAACCCGCAGTAGCCGGGTTTGCAGGGTCAGAGGCATATCGCCGATTTCATCGAGAAACAGGGTGCCGCCATCGGCCTGTTCCAGCAGACCTTGCATGCCTTTACTCGAAGCCCCGGTGAAGGCGCCGGCCGCATAACCAAACAGCTCGCTTTCGATCAGGTTTTCGGGAATCGCTGCGCAGTTCACCGCGATAAAAGGTCGATCACGGCGCAGACTGGCCTGGTGCAGCTGGCGGGCGAAGACTTCCTTGCCGGAACCGGTTTCGCCATGGATCAGCACCGGCAGATTACGGTCTTTGACCCGAACCGCAAGGCGCAGGCTTTCTTCGAGTCGCGGGTCGAGATCGGCGGGTGACAATACCCGACGCGCAGGGCTGCGTTTCACCTGCCGTGGCGCGCTGAGTCGGCCATGCAAGACATGGCGGCTACCCTGGCAGTGAAACAGGCAGAGCGATTCGTCCCTGGCCCGATGCAACAACTGCTGATCGAACACTTGGCCGACGTGTTCCGGCAACTGACCAACGCTTTGCAACAGCCACTGTCGCGCCGCGGGGTTCAGCGCCTGCAGTTGTCCGTCGTCATCCCAGGCGAGCAGGTAATCGGGTTGGCTGTCGACGTAGCCCGGGCTGTTGTGGGCCCGTAGCACCCAGTAACCCTGGGCACTGTTCATGAAAAACGCCTGCTCTATTTCCCGTGCGCTCTGCACCACCATTTGCCGGATCAGATGCTGCGAACGACGGTCGTCCGGCGAGCGCACCGCAGACACATCGAGCACCCCGAGCAGTTCACCCCGAGGGTCGAAGACCGGAGCGGCAGAGCAGGTGAGTCCGATAAAAGCCGCGCGGAAGTGATCCCGCTTGTGCACCGTGACCGGTGTTCGCGCGGTCAGCACCGCGGCCACGCCGCAGGTGCCTTCCTCGCCCTCTGACCAGCAGGTGCCCAGGTACAGGCCTGCTTTGCGGCAGTCATTACGGATGGAGGTTTCCACGCGATAGTCGATGGTCTGGCCCTGGGCGTCGGTGAGCAACACGCAGTAGTCGGCATCGCGCACACGACCGTGGAGTCGGGCGACTTCTTCGCTGGCGATGCGCAGGAAGAGTTCGGCGCGTTCTCGACACTCCTGCAGTACGTTCTGGGAAAGGATTCGCGGTCCTTGTAATGAGCCAGGGTCCAGGTGGTGTTGCTCCATGGAGCGGCGCCAGGAATCCAGTATCAAGTCCGGCACCGGCAGTTGCGGCAGGTGCGCTGCGTTCTTCAAAACACGGCTGACGCAATCCACATGCGCCTTCGAGTGTGCGGAAAGCATTTAAGGCCTCCGGTTCGATCTTCTTTTAGTTGTGCGGGCTATTAAGCGCCGTTCACCGACGGTCGACAAGCATCGGTTCACCCCACAGCGAAGCTGAGACGCGATGTCTCAAGGTCTCACCATGAACCCGTGCAGGCTGACATGGGACGTCTCAATCAAGTGAGATCCCACCACTTGTAATGCGATCAAGAACCGCTCTGGACCGGGCTTTCTGGCGATCTTTTGCGAACCTGGCACCGGCCTTGCTCTAACCCCGTCAACCAGTACGACTGGCAACCCGATAATAACAAGAGGTGCCCTATGTCCTCCTGCCAAGGCCTTTACTCTGCTGTACCCGTGGTGGCGACATGAGTCGCTTGCCCCT
Source organism: Pseudomonas frederiksbergensis (assembly GCF_017114915.1). Taxonomy (GTDB): domain Bacteria; phylum Pseudomonadota; class Gammaproteobacteria; order Pseudomonadales; family Pseudomonadaceae; genus Aquipseudomonas; species Aquipseudomonas frederiksbergensis_I. The sequence goes on along the minus strand of NZ_JAAUOE010000010.1, from coordinate 69,476 downwards.
GACCGTCGGCATCATTGCCAATCCGGCGTCCGGCCGGGACGTAAGGCGCCTGACGGCGAATGCCGGGCTGTTTTCCAGCACTGACAAGGTCTCGGTGATCCAACGGCTGCTGGCGGCTTTTGGCGCCACCGGTGTCGAGCGCGTGCTGATGCCCACCGACATGACCGGCATCGCGGCCGCGGTGAAGAAGAACAGTCATGGCCGCCAGGCGCGTGACAGCCACTGGCCAACTCTGGAGTTCCTGGAACTGACCTTGCGCCAGAGCGTGGCGGACACTCGCCAGGCCGCGCGCTGGATGGCTGAACGCGGCGTGTCGCTGATTGCCGTGCTCGGCGGTGACGGCACCCACAAAGCGGTGGCCGCCGAAGTCGGCGACATTCCGCTGCTGACCCTGTCGACGGGGACCAACAATGCCTTCCCGGAGCTGCGTGAGGCCACCAGTGCCGGGTTGGCCGGCGGGCTATTTGCCAGCGGGCGGATTGCCCCCGAAATCGCTTTGCGCCGCAATAAACGCCTGCTGGTGCGGATTCCCAGCCGCGACTTGTGCGAAGTGGCGCTGGTGGACGTGGCGGTGTCCTCGCTGCCCTTCGTCGGCGCCCGTGCAATCAGTCGCGGGATTGATCTGGCGGAGGTGTTCGTCACCTTCGCGGAACCTCAGTCCATTGGCATCTCGGCCCTCTGCGGCTTGTGGTTTCCAGTATCGCGCCAAGCCCCCAACGGTGCCTGGATGCGCCTGGATCCGCAATCGTCCGAAGCCTTGCTGGTGCCCCTGGCGCCTGGCCTGTTGCAAGGCTGCGGCGTGCTCGCAGCCGCCAGCCTTGAACCTGGCATTGCCCATCGTCTGTGCCTGAGCAGCGGCACCCTGGCCCTGGATGGCGAGCGGGAAATCGAATTCAACGCCCATGACTTACCCACCGTGACCCTCGATGCCGGCGGCCCGTTGAGCATCGATGTCAATGCGGCGCTGGCCTATGCCGCGCAAGAGCGGCTGCTGGCTATCGGTCGTGAACACCCGCAACACCCTTTGAACCTTGCACTTTGAAACTTGAGCCTCAAGACACCCTGGAGAATAAAAATGTCGACACAGCTGACTGCTGATCAATTGCTGCATGCCTATCGGGTGATGCGCACCATCCGCGTCTTTGAAGAGCGCCTGCACGTGGAGTTCGCCACCGGCGAGATTCCCGGTTTCGTCCATCTTTATGCCGGTGAAGAGGCCTCGGCCGCCGGTGTCATGGCTCACTTGAGGGATGACGACTGCATCGCCTCCAACCACCGTGGCCACGGTCATTGCATCGCCAAGGGCGTTGATGTGCACGGGATGATGGCCGAAATCTACGGTAAGAAAACCGGGGTCTGTCAGGGCAAGGGCGGCTCCATGCACATCGCCGATTTCGAGAAGGGCATGCTCGGTGCCAACGGCATCGTCGGGGCCGGTGCACCGCTGGTGGTAGGGGCGGCCCTGGCCGCCAGGCTCAAGGGAACCGACGGCGTCGCCGTGGCGTTTTTCGGCGACGGCGGTTCCAACGAAGGGGCCGTGTTCGAAGCGATGAACATGGCCTCGGTGTGGAACCTGCCGTGCCTGTTCATTGCCGAGAACAACGGTTACGCCGAGGCCACGGCCTCCAACTGGTCGGTGGCCTGCGATCACATCGCCGACCGCGCAGCCGGTTTCGGCATGCCTGGGGTCACCGTCGACGGCTTCGATTTTTTTGCCGTTCACGAAGCCGCCGGTGCGGCGGTGGCGCGCGCCCGAGCCGGTGAAGGACCGTCGCTGATCGAAGTCAAGTTGACCCGCTACTACGGTCACTTCGAGGGCGATGCCCAGACCTACCGGGCACCGGACGAGGTCAAGTATTTCCGCGAACACAACGACTGCCTGATGCAGTTTCGCGAGCGCACCACCCGGACCGGATTGATCGATGCCAGCCAGTTGGACCAGATCGATGGCGAAGTGGACCTGCTGATCGAAAATGCCGTGCGCAAGGCCAAGTCCGACCCCAAGCCAAGCGCCGCCGACCTGCTCACCGACGTCTACGTTTCCTATCCTTGAACGCCCCCTATAACAAGAATCGAGACCTTCATCATGGCGAGAAAAATCAGTTATCAGCAGGCAATCAACGAAGCCCTGGCCCAGGAAATGCGCCGCGACCCCAGCGTGTTCATCATGGGGGAAGACGTCGCCGGCGGTGCCGGTGCTCCCGGGGAAAACGACGCTTGGGGCGGGGTATTGGGCGTGACCAAGGGCCTTTACCACCAATTTCCCGGTCGCGTGCTGGACACGCCGCTGTCGGAGTTGGGTTATGTCGGTGCCGCGGTAGGCGCAGCAACCTGCGGCGTGCGCCCGGTGTGTGAGTTGATGTTCGTCGACTTCGCCGGTTGCTGCCTGGACCAGATCCTCAATCAGGCGGCCAAGTTTCGCTACATGTTCGGGGGCAAGGCCTCCACCCCGTTGGTGATTCGCACGATGGTCGGCGCGGGCCTGCGGGCCGCCGCCCAACACTCGCAAATGCTCACGTCGCTGTGGACCCACATCCCCGGCCTGAAAGTTGTCTGCCCGTCATCCCCTTATGACGCCAAGGGCCTGTTGATCCAGGCCATCCGCGACAACGATCCGGTCATCTTCTGCGAACACAAACTGCTCTACAGCATGCAGGGCGAGGTGCCGGAAGAGCTCTATACCATCCCGTTCGGCGAGGCCAACTTCCTGCGCGACGGCAAGGACGTGACCCTGGTCTCCTATGGGCGCACGGTCAATACGGCGATGGATGCAGCCCGCAGCCTGGCAGGGCGAGGCATTGACTGCGAGGTCATCGACCTGCGCACCACCAGCCCGCTGGACGAAGACAGCATTCTTGAAAGCGTGGAAAAGACCGGACGCCTGGTGGTGATCGACGAAGCCAATCCGCGCTGTTCCATGGCCACCGACATCTCGGCCCTGGTGGCGCAAAAAGCGTTCGCCTCGCTCAAGGCACCCATCGAGATGGTCACCGCGCCGCACACGCCGGTGCCATTCTCCGACGCCCTGGAAGACCTCTATATCCCTGACGCGGCGAAGATCGAAAACGCCGTGCTCAAACTGATCGAGTGGAGCAAGCGTTCATGAGCCAGATCCATACCCTGACCATGCCCAAGTGGGGCTTGTCCATGACCGAAGGCCGGGTCGATGTCTGGCTCAAGGAGGAGGGCCAGGCGATCGCCAAGGGCGATGAAGTGCTCGACGTGGAAACCGACAAAATTTCCAGCAGCGTCGAAGCGCCGTTTTCCGGTGTACTGCGCCGTCAGATCGCGCGCCAGGACGAAACCCTCGCGGTCGGTGCATTGCTCGGCATCGTGGTCGACGGCGAAGCCAGCGAGGCCGAGATCGATGCAGTGATCGAGCAGTTCCAGGCTGCGTTCGTGCCAGGTGACGGTGCCGAGGAAGACAGTGGGCCGAAGCCGCAGAAGGTCGAACTGGACGGGCGACTGATCCGTTACTTCGAGCGCGGCGAAGGCGGAGTGCCGTTGGTGCTGGTGCACGGGTTCGGCGGTGACCTGAATAACTGGATGTTCAATCATGAAGCACTGGCCGCCGAGCGCCGGGTGATTGCCCTGGATCTGCCGGGCCATGGTGAGTCGACCAAACAACTGGAGCACGGCGATCTGGATGAGTTGAGCGGGGTGCTGCTGGCTCTGCTCGATCATCTGGATGTTCCCGTGGCGCATCTGGTGGGGCATTCCATGGGCGGGGCGGTGTCGCTGAACACCGCGCGCCTGGCACCGCAGCGGGTGCGTTCCCTGAGCTTGATCGGCAGCGCCGGCCTGGGCGCGGAAATCAACGGCGATTACCTGCAAGGTTTTGTCGAGGCGGCCAGCCGCAATGCCCTCAAACCACAATTGGTGCAACTGTTCTCCGATCCCGATTTGGTCAATCGGCAGATGCTCGAAGACATGCTCAAGTACAAGCGTCTGGAAGGGGTGGATGCGGCCCTGCGCCTGCTGGTTGCGGGGCTGTTCAAAGAAGGGCGGCAACAACTCGATCTGCGCGGCGTGGTGCAAGAAAACCGGCAACCGGTATTGCTGATCTGGGGCAGTGACGACGCGATCATTCCTGCGACCCACAGCGCTGGCCTGGCTGCTCAGGTCGAAATCCTGCCGGGTCAGGCGCACATGGTGCAGATGGAAGCGGCCGAGCAGGTCAATCGGCTGATTCTGGACTTTGTCCAACAACACTGATGCCTCCCTTGGCGGCCGGCCATTTGCCGGGCGCCAAGGCCAACGAGTTCAAGGAGATTCCAACATGAGCCTTCCCATTAATCCGACCCGCAGCATGCGTGCCGCTGTCTGGCATGGTCGTCACGATATCCGTGTCGAAGACGTGCCGTTGCCCGTCTCGCCACCGGCGGGTTGGGTGCAGATTCGCGTGCAATGGTGCGGTATTTGCGGCTCCGACTTGCATGAATACGTGGCCGGGCCAGTGTTCATTCCAGTGGATGCGCCGCACCCGCTGACCGGCATCAAGGGGCAGTGCATTCTCGGTCATGAGTTCTGTGGCGAGATCGTCGAAATCGGCGCCGGGGTCCAAGGGTTCAGTGTGGGCGAACCGGTGGCCGCCGATGCCTGTCAGCACTGTGGCACGTGTTATTACTGCACCCATGGGCTGTACAACATTTGCGAGAACCTGGCCTTCACCGGGCTGATGAACAATGGCGCGTTCGCCGAGTTGGTCAACGTGCCGGCCAACCTGCTTTACAAGTTGCCGGCCAACTTTCCCGCCGAAGCCGGCGCGCTGATCGAACCGCTGGCAGTGGGCATGCACGCGGTGAAAAAGGCCGGGAGTTTGCTGGGGAAAAATGTGGTGGTGGTTGGCGCGGGAACCATCGGCCTGTGCACCATCATGTGCGCCAAGGCTGCTGGTGCGGCCCAGGTCATTGCTCTGGAAATGTCCGGAGCGCGCAAGGCCAAGGCGCTGGAGGTGGGAGCGAGTCAAGTGCTGGACCCCAATGAGTGCGACGCTCTGGCCGAGGTGCGTCGGCTGACCGGCGGGCTAGGGGCGGATGTCAGTTTTGAATGCATCGGCAACAAACACACGGCCAAGCTCGCCATCGACCTCATCCGCAAGGCCGGCACGTGTGTGCTGGTGGGCATCTTCGAGGAGCCCAGCGAGTTCAATTTCTTCGAGCTGGTCGCCACCGAAAAACAGGTGCTGGGTGCACTCGCCTACAACGGTGAGTTTGCAGATGTGATCGCCTTTATCGCCGACGGTCGGCTGGACATCACGCCGCTGATAACCGGGCGTATTCAGCTGGAACAGATCGTCGGGCAGGGCTTTGAGGAGTTGGTCAACAACAAGCAGCACAACGTGAAAATCATCGTGTCACCCGCTCGAATCCGAGACACGTCAGAGAGCGATTGACGATCGCCGAGCCTGAACACTCCTGCCGAATTCGGGGCAGGAGATGTTCAGGGAGCCTGTAGCCCGCTTTTTCAGAGCTGCACCCGCCGTAGCCTGCCGAACACTAGCCGGGCCCCCCCTGTTGCGACAACGAACCTTCCCCATGGCTGCGCTTCATCAAGCATCCCTCTTTTTGTTCTGATTCCGTGTCTTTCATTAGAAGCAGCGTCTGGTCGGTATCAGATTATCAGTCGATGTTAAAAAATGTTATTTTAAAAAAATACTTCACATAATCTGTTCATTGGAGGATTATCTGCTCAAGCGATCGTGGCTGCCCTCAGACTGCCCGTGCTCATTTCTACAACGCGGCCCACTGCCTGCGCCTTGCGTGAAACAGGCCGCTGCTTCCCTCAGGAGTACCCCATGAATAACAAGAATGTCGGTGTTGTCGGTGTTGTCGGTCTGGGCGCGATGGGCCTGGGCATTGCCCGCTCACTGTTGCGCAGCGGTTTCAATGTGCATGCCTGTGATGTGCGTGCGCAGGTGACTGAACAGTTTGCCGGGGAGGGCGGCGTGGCGTGCGCTTCGCCCGCGCAGATGGCCGCAGCGTGCGACGTGATCATTACCGTGGTGGTGAATGCCGAGCAGACCGAAACCGTATTGTTTGGCGAGGGTGGTGCCGTTGCTGCATTGCGCCCTGGCAGCCTGGTGATCGGTTGCGCCACCGTGGCGCCGACCTACGCCGTGGATCTGGGCCAGCGCCTGACCGCCCAAGGCTTGCTGTATCTGGATGCACCGATCTCCGGTGGCGCGGCCAAGGCGGCTGCCGGTGAAATGACCATGATGACCTCGGGCCCGGCCGACGCCTACGCCAAGGCCGAAGCGGTTCTGGCGGGCATGGCCGGCAAGGTTTATCGCCTGGGTGACAGCCATGGCCTGGGTTCCAAGGTCAAGATCATCAACCAGCTGCTCGCCGGGGTGCACATCGCCGCCTCCGCCGAAGCCATGGCGCTGGGCCTGCGTGAAGGGGTCGATGCCGATGCGCTTTACGAAGTGATCACCCACAGCGCCGGTAATTCCTGGATGTTTGAAAACCGCGTGCCGCACATTCTCAAGGCCGACTACACGCCGTTGTCCGCGGTGGATATTTTCGTCAAGGACCTGGGGCTGGTGCTGGATACAGCGCGGGCCAGCAAATTCCCGCTGCCGCTGTCAGCCACTGCGCACCAAATGTTCATGCAGGCTTCCAGCGCCGGCTTCGGGCGTGAGGATGATTCGGCAGTGATCAAGATTTTCCCCGGCATCGAGTTGCCGACTGCCAAGACCGAGCCGGTTTGAGGAACGCCCAATGAACACAACCCCTGCACGCCCATTGCTGGGCTGCATCGCCGACGATTTCACCGGCGCCACGGACCTTGCCAACATGTTGGTGCGCGGCGGGATGCGCACCGTGCAAAGCATCGGTATTCCGAGCCGCGAAGTGGCGGCCGGGCTGGATGCCGATGCGATCGTCATCGCGCTGAAGTCGCGCACCATTCCAGTCGCCGAAGCGGTCGAGCAATCCCTGGCCGCGCTGGCCTGGCTGCGTGAGCAAGGCTGCGAACAGATCTTCTTCAAGTACTGCTCGACGTTCGATTCCACCGCGGCCGGCAATATCGGCCAGGTCAGCGAAGCGCTGCTGGCGGCGCTGGGCAGCGACTTCACCCTGGCGTGCCCGGCGTTCCCGGAGAATGGCCGAACGATCTTTCGCGGCCACTTGTTCGTCCAGGATCAGCTGCTCAGCGAGTCGGGCATGCAGCATCACCCGTTGACGCCGATGACCGATGCCAACCTGGTGCGGGTGCTGCAATCGCAGACCCAATTGAACGTCGGCTTGTTGCGCTACGACACCATTGCCCAAGGGGCTGACAAGGTACGTGCGCGCATTGCAGAACTGCGGGCTGAAGGAGTCGGCATGGCGATTGCCGATGCCTTGTCGGACCAGGATCTGTACACCCTCGGCACCGCCTGCGCCGACCTGCCGTTGCTGACTGGCGGTTCGGGGCTGGCCCTGGGCTTGCCGGAAAACTTCCGTCGCGCCGGTAAATTGCGCGACCTCGATGCCTCGAAACTCCCGGCAGTATCTGGCGGTGAAGTGGTGTTGGCCGGCAGCGCTTCGATCGCCACCAATGGCCAGGTCGCGGCCTGGCTCGAAGCCGGTCGGCCCGCGTTGCGGATTGACCCGTTGGCCCTGGCCGCCGGGGAGCCGGTGGTTGCCCAGGCCCTGGCCTTCGCCAAGGACAACGAACAAACAGTGTTGATCTATGCCACCTGCTCACCGGACGAGGTCAAGGCTGTGCAACAGCAACTCGGCGTCGAACGGGCCGGCAGTCTGGTGGAAAACGCCTTCGGCGAAATTGCCCAAGGCCTGCGTCAGAGTGGCGTGCGGCGCTTCGTGATCGCCGGCGGTGAAACCTCGGGCGCGGTGGTTCAGGCGCTGGGTGTGCAACTGCTGCAGATCGGCGCGCAGATCGATCCGGGTGTGCCGGCGACGGTCAGCAGCACCGATGAGCCTCTGGCCCTGGCGCTCAAATCGGGCAACTTCGGTGGTCGGGATTTCTTCAGCAAAGCCTTGAAGCAATTGGCCGAGGGGAATGTGCAATGAGCTGCGCAGTGAGTAATGAAAACGCCCTGCGCGAAGAAATCTGCGACGTTGGCCGCAGCCTTTATGAGCGCGGTTACACCGTCGGCAGCGCCGGCAATATCAGTGCACGGCTGGATGACGGCTGGTTGATCACGCCGACCGACGTATGCCTCGGTCGCCTCGATCCGGCGACCATCGCCAAGGTCAATCTGGCCGGCGAATGGGTGTCCGGTGACAAGCCGTCAAAAACATTGGCGCTGCATCGCCAGGTCTACGACCGCAACCCGAGTGTCGGTGGCGTGGTGCATACCCATTCCACTCATCTGGTGGCGTTGACCCTGGCGGGTGTCTGGCAGCCGGACGACATCCTGCCGCCACTGACGCCGTATCAGGTGATGAAAGTCGGGCATATCCCGTTGATCGGCTACCAGCGTCCCGGCTCGCCGAAGGTGGCCGAACAGGTGGCGCAACTGGCCAACAGCGTTCGCGGCGTGATGCTCGAACGGCTGGGGCCGGTGGTCTGGGAAGGTTCGGTATCCCGGGCCAGCTATGCCCTGGAAGAACTCGAGGAAACCGCGCGACTGTGGCTGATGAGCAATCCCAAGCCCGAGCCGCTCGATCAGGCAGCACTGGACGAGCTGCGAGCGGCCTTCGGCGTGCACTGGTAGTGCGCTGGCTTCTTTTAAAACGCTAGAAAACGAAAGAACACGAAAGACCGATAAAGCAGGCCCTGTTCGGGAGACGCGCAGCGACTTCCCACGACCCCGGCTTGCCTGAAAAATACAATAACAAGAGGACATCCAGGCATGACTCATCTTCACTGCGGCAGTTTCGGATCCGGTTGCACAACCCTTGTGTTCACCCGGCGTGGAGGGCTCGTGAAATGAGCCCGTTAATCCTGATGGTTACCGCGGGGCTAGGGATCGCTCTGTTGTTGTTTCTGGTGCTCAAGTACAAGTTCCAGCCGTTCGTGGCCTTGATGCTGGTGAGCATTCTGGTGGCGCTGGTGGCCGGGGTGAAACCGGCCGATCTGGTCGCCACCATCGAAGGCGGCATGGGCAAGACCCTGGGCCATATCGCGATCATCATTGCCCTGGGCGCGATGATCGGGCGGATCATTGAACTCTCTGGCGGTGCCGAGGCGCTGGCCAAGACGCTGATCACCCGTTTCGGTAATAAACGCACGCCACTGGCGCTGACGATTGCCGGGTTCATGGTCGGGGTGCCGGTGTTCTTCGAGGTCGGCGTGATCATCCTGATGCCGCTGGCCTATGGCGTCGCTCGCAGTGCGCGCAAGCCGCTGTTGGTGTTCGCGCTGCCGATGTGCGCGGCGTTGCTGACCGTACACGCCTTCCTGCCGCCACACCCAGGTGCGGTGGCTGCTGCCAGTCAGTTGGGCGCCGACCTTGGCCGCGTGCTGATGTTCGGTCTGCCGATCACGGCGTTCCTCTGCTATGTCGGCTACCGCGTGGCCGGGCGCATGACCCGTCGTGTGTACCCGATGACCGACGATATCCGTGCCGAAGTCTATGGCCCGCATGTCACCAACGAGGATCTGGCCGCCTGGGCCAATGGCAATGGCAAGAGCGCTGAACGAGCCGCTGTGGCCGCGTCGCACATGGGTCTGGAAGAAGCCACCAGCGCTATCGTTTCCAAGTTGCCGCCGGCGCCCGCGCCGGGTTTTGGCATGATCGTCAGCCTGATTGCACTGCCGATCATTCTGATTCTGCTGGGAACGCTGTCCACCTCGTTGCTGCCGGCCGACTCGGTCTTGCGCGGCATCATGACCGTGCTCGGTGCGCCGCTGGTGGCGTTGTTGATCGATACCTTGCTGTGTGCCTGGTTGCTGGGTTCGCGTCGGGGCTGGAGCCGTACTCAGGTGTCTGACGTGATCGGCTCGGCCTTGCCAGGCGTGGCCATGGTGATTCTGATTGCCGGCGCCGGCGGTGTGTTCGGCAAGGTGCTGGTGGATACCGGCATCGGCGCCGTCGTCTCCGATTTGCTGCGCACCACCGGTCTGCCGGTACTCGCGCTGGGCTTTCTGCTGACCATGCTGCTGCGTGCGGTTCAGGGCTCGACCACGGTGGCGCTGGTGACCACCGCCGGCATTATCAGTCCGCTGATCGCGACCCTCGATCTCACCGCGAACCACATGGCGCTGCTGTGCCTGGCCATGGGCGGTGGCGGGTTGGCCATGTCCCACATCAACGACGCCGGTTACTGGATCTTCACCAAACTGTCCGGGCTGAACGTGGCCGACGGCTTGCGCACCTGGACGGTACTGACCACCTTGCTCGGCACGTTGGGTTTCGGTATTACCTTGTTGATCTGGCCGTTTGTCTAACCTTCTATCCAAGGAGCTACCATGCCTCGTTTTGCTGCCAACCTCAGCATGCTCTACCCGGAACATGAGTTTCTGGATCGCTTCGCCGCCGCGGCCGCCGATGGTTTCGAAGCAGTGGAATATCTGTTTCCCTACGACTACAGCGCTCAGGAACTCAAACAGCGCCTGAGCGATAACGGCCTGGTGCAGGCATTGTTCAACGCACCGCCCGGCGATTGGGCGGCGGGCGAGCGGGGCACGGTGTCGTTGCCCGGCCGCGAGAGTGAATTTCGCAGCGGTTTCGATCGCGCACTGGAATACGCCGCAGTATTGGGCAACTCACGCATCCATGTGATGGCCGGGTTGCTGCCGTCGGAAAGCGATCGCCCGCGGCACCACGGCGTGTACCTGGAGAACCTGGCCTACGCCACCGCGCAGGCCGCCAAGGTCGGCATCACGGTGCTGCTGGAGCCGATCAATACGCGGGACATGCCGGGCTTTTTCCTCAACCGCCAGGATCAGGCCCAGGCCATCTGCAAGGAAGTGGGCGCCAGTAACCTGAAGGTTCAGTTCGACTGCTACCACTGCCAGATCGTCGAAGGCGACCTGGCCACTAAACTGCGTCGGGACTTCGCCGGGATAGGCCATATCCAGATCGCCGGCGTGCCGGATCGACACGAGCCGGACCAGGGCGAAGTCAACTACCCCTACCTGTTCGAGTTGCTCGACCAGTTGGGTTATGACGGCTGGGTAGGGTGCGAATACCGGCCCCGTGGCAACACGTCGGCCGGCTTGCAGTGGTTGCGTGACTGGAAGGCGCGCTAACGCCTTACAGGTTGTTATCGGAAGGCAACAGCAGTTCGACACCCTGCTTGCGGATGCTATCGGCCGCGGCAGGGGTCAGCGCGTCGTCGCTGAGGATGATGTCGAACTGCTCGAGCCCGGCGATCCGGTACATGCTGAACGTGCCGTACTTCGAACTGCTGGCCACCAGCACCACTTGCGAGGCCGATTGCATCGCGACTTGCTTGACCTCCACCTTCAGCGCCGAAGGCGTGGTGAGGCCGCGACGCAAATCCCAGGAGCTGGTGGAGATGAAGGCGATATCGGTGACGACCTGACGCAAGGTGGCCACCGCCAGGCCGCCCACGCACGATTGGTTGGAGTGATCCAGCTGCCCGCCGGTGTGAATCACCGTGACATGGGGTGCATCGATCAGCGCCTGGACAATCCCGAAATCGTTGGTCACCACGGTCATCCCCGACAGTGCCTTGATGTACGGGACGATCTCCAGCGTGCTGGTCCCCGCATCCAGATAAACCGTCATATCGGCATGCAGCAGCCGCGCGGCCATCTTGGCCATCGCCTGCTTCTGCGGCAACTCGACCACCGCCTTGAACTGATGGCTGGGCTCGCTGTGGAGCTGGCTGGCGATGCGCACGCCGCCGGTGACCGAGTAAGCCCGGCCTTCCTGCTCGAGCAGCGCGATATCGCGGCGGATGGTCATGTGCGAACAGTCGAACATTTCCATCAATTGATGAACGCTCAGCACCTGATGCTTGCGTAATTGGCGCAGCATCAATTCACGGCGCTGTTCAGGAATCATCGGTGCGCCGCTGTCGGCGGCGATGTCCTTTTGACTAGGCATTCGGGCTCCAGAGTGAAGAAATTCGCAGACAAGGAAAGCGGGACAAACATAGTAGCGAATCTACGGTAAAGGAACGAGTTGTTGCGGCCTTAATCGAGATCCCGACGGATCGCGTCCAGGCGTTCGTCGAGCAATGGGGTGAGGAGGGCGTAACACTGCGCCGGGGTGATGGACACGGTCGTTGTACCGATCAGGCAGCGTTGCAGTTGTTCGAGCGCGGCGTGCAGCGAACGGGGAGCGTGCTCGAGCAAGCGTTCGTGCAGGTACTGCAATTGAATCAGCATTTCCAATGGGCAGCTTCGATGGGCGGCGGCGCGTACCGACAGCCCGCGCAGTCGTCCCAGGTCTTCCAGCTCCCAGCAGCGCGCGGCGATGCTCGGGGGCGCCAGGTTGAGCGCGCAGCGCTGCAGTTCCAGGTGCTGGATGGCACCGAGCAGGTCTTGCAGCAAGCGGCAATGGCCATCGAAATCCGCCGGGTCGCGGCGTAACGCGCTCCAGGCCTGGCACTGTGCGGTATACGGCCACCCTCTCCAGCGTTGGTCGAGCGATTGACCCAGTGCCTGGCAACGTTGTTGCGCCTCGCGGGTGATCTGCCCGCCAAGACCGCGATGCTGTTGCAGACCTTGCAGCAGGTCGATACCCAGCAACAGCGCCTGCCTTAGTCCCGTGTCGCTCTGTGGCAGGCGGACTCGGCGGGATGGCCCACCTTCGAGTGTTGCGGCGAGTGCTGGATTCATGGGCGGCTTCCGACGGTGAGCTGGTTGAGATATCGGGTCAGGTCGTGCAACGCATGGGTCTGCGTGCTCTGTTCCTGCACCGCGCCATTGACCTGTTGCAACTGTTCACTGAGGTCATGATTGGCTTGCTGATGCTCGCTGAGCGCCTGTTGCATGGCACCGAGCTGTTGCAGATTGATCTGGCTATGTTGCGCCAGGTCGTCGAGGTTGGCGGCGAGCTGCTCGCTCTGCTGGCTACCGGCGGCCAGCAGGTCGCGGTGCTCCTTGACCTCGCCATCCACCTGGCGCACGGCCATGGCGATCGCCGTCGCGGCGGTGGTGATTTCATGGGTCGCCCGGTCGGTGGCCTGGGCCAGACTGCGGACCTCATCGGCGACCACGGCGAAACCGCGACCGTGTTCGCCGGCGCGGGCGGCCTCGATGGAGGCATTGAGCGCCAGCAACTGGGTCTGTTTGGCCAGTGCCTGAATGCTGTTGACGGTGCTTGCCACGGCGGTCGTGCGCTGCAGCAACGCTTCGACGGCGTGTGCGGTATTGCCCAGGCTGTGCTGAATGGCGCGCATGCTGTCGCCCACCGAACGTGCCTGCAGACAACCGGTTTCGCTCTGGGTATGAGCGTTGGCGAAGGCTGCCAACGCGCCCTGGGCCAAGGCATCGATGCTGTGCAGGGTCTGATCGATCTGCTCGCTGGCGGCGGCGATCATGGCGATGCGTTGGCTCTGTTCCTCACCTTGATCGCTGGCCTGTTGGGCCATCTGCTCCAGGGCACGGCTGGCGAACTGTACTTCGCTGCGCAAGCGTTCGTTGTTGCGCAGTTGCAGGCTGACGGCCACCAGTAGCGTCGCCGGGTCGGCCTCCCGGGAGGTGCGCAGCAGTTGTGCCAGTTCAGTGTCCCAGAATGTCTGTAGATGGCGTTGATGACGCTCGCGAAGCTGCCAGGCACCTCCCAGATAGAGGACGCCAGGTATCAGCGCCAGTGCGCTGGCGGGCTGTTCGACCAGTGCGAGACCGCAGGCGCCAAGGGCCAATGCGAGCGGTGCCCAGAAGCCGATCCTGCTGCGTTCGAGCAGGGCCACGCCGGGTTCGAACAAGGCCTTGGCGAATGGTGTGCCGACCGGGTGCGACTTGCCGGCATCGCTGTGCAGATTGGCGATGGCATGGCCCGGGTGGGACATTCCTTGAGCAGACATGAGGATTTCCTTCTGATGCCGGGATGAAAGCAAAAACGGCGCACGCCCTCCTGCCGCAATGTGCAGGGGAGCGGACGCCGTTGTCCGTGATGTTTGCCAAGCCGTCGTCGTTGATGGCTCAAGCTTGAGCAGAGCCAAGCAAGTTGTTTGCCAGCCTTTGTGCTCGACAACGGGGCGGCCTGTCGCGCCCACGGTGAAAGGGGAATCCATTCGATGGCTATTGGGCTGCGAAGGCAGAAAGGAGATAAACGCACCAGTCGCGGGAATGGCTGAGCCGCCGTGCTCTGTACTGGTTCGCAGGCACGGCCCTGCTGACTGCGATATGGCCGCGACAGGGGCTCGTGACTGATCGATATGATCGTGCTTGACCCAGACAGCTGGCGCTGTCGGTTCCATCAACAGCGCGGGGCTGCGGCAGGTCCCTTGACCCGTATCGTTATGGCGACAAATAGCTCTTTTGTATGCGCGCCAGGGTGCCATCATCGCGAAGCGTTTCAACCGCCGCGCGCAAGTTTTGCACCAGTTGGGCGGAGCAACGCCTGGAGCAGGCCAGATAGAGTTCCACTCTGCTCATGACGGGGCTCATGAGCAGTGCGTGTTCAGAAACCTTCGACCAGATGTATTGGCTCTCCGGGACACCGTTGAACCAGGCATCGATGCGACCTTTCAAGAGCATCTGCGCAGGGTTGTCGCCGATGGTCAGCGGGTAGATCTGATTGTCGCTGAAGCCTTGTACACGGAGGATTTCCTCCTGCGCACTGCCCAGGCCGACGCCGATCACCCGGTAGGTTTGCTTCGCTTGCTCGAAGCTGTTCACCGGCCGGTCAAGGCTGAAAAAAGCGCGCTCCATGGGCATGATCGGCGCGATCCAGGTGAAGCGATCCTCACGTTCCGGCGTGCGTGACAAAGGGGCGATCAGGATGTCCTGATTCTCGCTGACGTGTTTCTGCGATCTGGCCCAGGGAAGCACATGGACATGCGCGACATAGCCGGCGTTGGCAATGGCGGTCAGCACGGCTTCACCGACCATGCCGTGGCCTTTGGAGCCGTCGACGAACGTCAGGGGTGGAGCGTCCGGAATATACAGTTCGAGCGGCAAGGGGGCGCCGCTCGCGTGACAGGCCATCAGCAGCGAAACCGACAGACAAAACCAGCAAAGTGCCGTTGTCCAGGCAGTTGAGACCCGTGAGCTGCCGCTCATGGTTGATCATTCAGGCATTGAAAGTAGAGGAGAGCCACAGGGGTGTTGATCACAGGGAGGATGAGTCTGTTGTTGTATAGGGTCCGGTATCGAGACCGTATTCTACCCAGACTTTGCGGCGGGACACATCCACCCGGACCGATGAAGGGCAGACAGCACACAGACCATCATCTATGCGGCGGATCAATAACTCGTTAGTTAATAATGTAAGGGGGGATTTACTGGAAATATCTTGCATCATACAATGAGAATCATTACTACTAACTCATTGAGTGCGACGTCTTGAGCCATCCCCACCCCTTTGCCCGCCGCAAGGTCTTCATGAAACACGCGTTGCCGACACTCTCCTGCGTCATGTTTGCCAGTCCTTTATGGGCACAGGAAACCATCGAACTGCCGACCACTGATGTTCAGGCGAGCCGCGTCAGCCAAGACACGAGCTACACCACTTCCCAGGCCAGCACGGCGAGCAAAAGCAATGTGCCGATCAAGGAAGAGGCGCAGTCGATCAATGTGGTCACCCGGCAGACCCTGGCCGACTATCAGGTGCGCTCGCTGGACGACGCCATGAAGTTCGTCAGCGGTGTCAGCCAGGGCAATACGCTGGGCAATTCTCGGGACTCGCTGGTCAAGCGCGGTTTCGGCACCAACGATGACGGCTCGATCCTGCGCGATGGCGTGCGTTCCAATCTGGGGCAAAATTTCAGCGCCACGACAGATCGTGTCGAAGTGCTCAAAGGGCCTGCGTCTCTGCTGTACGGCGCGCTGGAGCCCGGCGGGTTGGTCAACGTGATCAGCAAGAAGCCTGAATACACCCAGAGCACGACCCTGAGCGGCTCGGCCTACAGCGAAGGCGGCGGCACCATGGCCGTGGACACCACCGGGCCGCTGGGAGATACAGGCCTGGCCTATCGCCTGATTGCCGAACGTAAGCATGAGGATTACTGGCGCAACTACGGCGTGAATGAGAGCACTCTGGTCGCACCTTCGCTGACCTGGACCGGCGATCGCGCCAGCCTGACCCTGAGCTACGAATACAACGATTATTCCAAGCCCTTTGACCGTGGCACCGTGTTCACCAACGGTCATCCGGCAGACATCGACTACGACAAGCGCCTTGACGAAAAATGGGCCAAAAGCATTGGTATCCGTGAAGTGGCCACCGCGCGTTTCGAATATCAGCTCAATGACGATTGGAAAACCCGCGTCACCTATGGCTGGAACAACGACCGCTACAGCCTCTCGATTGCCCAGCCGAGTTCGTTGACCGGCAACAATCTGCGCCGTGCTGCCAACGGCGCTCACTACGACGATGAAACCCGCTACGCCAGCTGGGACTTCATCGGTCAGCAGGAACTGTTCGGCCAGCGCCATGACCTGCTGATCGGCGCGGACACCGAAGCGTCGGACCAATTTCGCGGCAAAACCTATCGCAATACCGCGCAATCGGGCTTCAACATCACATCGCCGGTTTATGGTCGTCTGGCCGAGCCGAGCCTTGTCAGCGCCAGCCAAAGTGACCTGAGTAACCAGCTGACCTCCAGCTCCGTGTACTTCAAGGATAACTGGCACCTTGATGACCGCTGGATCCTGGTCCTCGGCGGTCGCCAGCAGCATTACGATCAGTACAGCGATCAGGGCCGCGGCAGCAGCTACACCGTCAACCGCGACGATAACGGCGATGCCTTCGTGCCGTTCCTGGGCCTAGTTTACAAAGCCACCGATACCCTGTCGCTTTACGGCAACTACAGCCGTTCGTTCAAGCCCAATACCCAAGTCGACGATGCCGGCCACACCTTTGATCCGGAGGAGGGCCGCAGCTACGAGGTCGGCGCGAAGTACGACCCGCTACCGGGGCTGAACATCAACCTGGCGCTGTTCGACATCGTCAAGAAAAACGTCGTGACCACCCAAACGATCAATGGCGAGAGTCTTTCGGAGGCGGCGGGCAAGGTCGGTTCACAGGGCCTGGAACTTGACATCACCGGACGTGTGGCCGAGCGCTGGGACCTGATCGGCACCTACGCTTACACCCACACGGAAATCCTCGACGATCCGAATGACGAAGGTCACCGCCTCGCCAACGCGCCGAAGCACACCGCGAGCCTGTACCTCACGCATCACCTGAATGTGCCTGCGGAGTTCGGGGCCTGGCATACCGGTGGCGGCGCACGTTACGTCGGCGAGCGCGCCGCCAACAACGCCAACGATTTCTGGCTGAGCAGTTACACCGTCGCCGATGCCTTCGTGCGCTGGGAGTCGCCGATGTTCGGGTACAAGACTTCGCTGCAATTCAACGTCGACAATCTGTTCGACAAACAGTACTACCCGTCCTCCACCGGCAGCCAACTGGCGGTCAATGTCGGCGAGCCGCGCACGGCACGCCTCAGCGCCAGTGTGACGTTCTGATCGCACCGCGTTGACGCGCTGCCCCGTTCTGCCCGTGTAGCCGGCGGAACGGGGCGGCGGTCATCTTTAGTCTCGACGGCGCATCAGGCGTCGGCGAGCTCAGTACCAGGCTTCGCTCCCGTCCGGCGAATCAGAAGTTGATCGAGGCACTCAACCGGGCGGTCAGTGGCGCGCCCTGGAACAGGTAGCCATCGCCCAGGTATTCACCGGCATCACGCCAGTAGCGTTTATCGAAGAGGTTGTCCACGGTCAGCCGGAACACCGTGTCGTAGCCGTCGATGCGTGTGCTGTAGCGGCTGCCGATGTTGAAGATGGCGTAGGCGCCGGTCTGCACTTCGCCCTGGCGGTTGGCGTACTTGCTGCCGCTGTATTGCACCCCGCCGAGCAGCGCCAGGCCGTCGAACCAGGGCAGGGCGTAGTCGCCATAGAGGCTGGCGCGCAGGGTCGGCACGTTGATCGTCTGGTGGCCTTCATAAGCCGGTGTGCCACTGTCGATAACCCGTGCGCGGATCGCCGCGACGCTGGCGCTAATCTGCAGGCGCTGACTGGCCCAGCCATTGGCCGTGAGTTCCAGTCCGGTGTTCTTCTGTTCGCCCTGTTGGGTGAACGTGAAGGTGCCGTCGTCATTCGGTCGCGAATATTGGTAGGCCTGGCGGATCTGGAACAGCGCCGCGGCGAGGCTGATTCGCTGCCAGTCGTACTTGATGCCCGCCTCGATTTGTCGCGACACAGTGGGCGCAAGGATTTCATAGGCATTGGTGGTGAACCACGCCGCTTCGCCGCCCAGGGACAGTCCCTTGCTGTAGCGGGTGTACAGCGACAGGTCCTGCACCGGCTTGTAGATCAGCGCGGCCTGGGGCAGGAACACGTAGCGTTGAGTGTGCCGGGTGGTGTCGCCCTGGCTGTCGAAGGTTTCTTCATCCAGGCGTACTTCGCGCCCGCCAAGCACGGTCTGCCATTGCTCGTTGAAGCTGATCCGGTCATTGAAAAACAGCCCGTACTGTCGGCTGTCCAGCCGTCGGTAGGAATCGTTGAGCGGGCCCTCGTAGCGGGCAACGTCAGCCGGTTCGCTGTCGATGTTGGCACTGCCGATCATGACGTTGATGGCATCGCGCTTGTCCACTACGCGACGCAATGCGCTGGTGCCGACGCTCAGCTCATGGCTCAGGCCGGCGGTCTCGAAGTGACCGCTGAGGGCAGCCTGCACCTCGTCGTTGCGGCGGGTATCGTCGGGGCTGCGGAAATCGTAAATGTCGTAGTCACCCTCGGGGCTGAAGTAGTTCGGCACCGTAGCGCCGGCGCAACTGGCGGAACCGTAGCAACCCCAGGCGAACGAGCTGTAGTCATCGATCACCACCCGGCTGCGCGAGGCGCTGAGGCTGCCTTTCCATTGATCGCTGAAACGGTATTCGAAGTTGCCATTGAGGTTCAGCGCATCGGTGGTGACCGGCTTCGAACCGCTCTGGTGGGCCAGCAGCTTTTTCGGCGAGGCGTGGTGCGGCAGGCTGGAACCGCCGAGCAATTGGTAACCTGGCGCCGAACGCTGTTCCTTGGTTTGGTACTCGACATCCAGCTGCAGCAGAGCATCGGGGCTGATGTTCCAGTCGAAGGCCAGGGAGGCGAAATCACGCTGGCCATGGGTGTGTTCGACGTAGGAATGGAGGTCTTCATGGGCCAGGTTGGCGCGCAGGCCGAACTGCTGTTCGCTGCCGAACCAGCCACCGACGTCGGTGGCCAGGTAACCGCTGCCGCGATCGTCGGTAGAGACGGTGACCGAACGTACATCGGTCGGCCGCTTGGTCACGTAGTTGACCAGCCCACCGGGCTCACTGACACCGCTTTGCAAGCCGGAAAGGCCCTTGAGCAACTCCACCTGCTGTTTGTTTTCCAACCCGACGTTCTGTTCGCCGGTGATAGTGCGGCCGTTGATCTTGTAACTGCTGGCGGAGTTGAGGGAGAAGCCGCGCACGACGAAGTTTTCGTAATAGCCGACCGGCGCATAGCTTTCACCCACCGAGGCGTCGTTGCGCAGCACTTCGCTGAGCAGGCGGGCCTGCTGATCCTTGATCAAGGCTTCATTGACCACCGAAATCGAGGCCGGTGTATCAAGTAATGGCGCCGCCTCGAAACCGCCGACTGAAGCGCTGCTGACCTGATAACCGGAGGTGTCTTCGCCAGTGACCGTCATCGCCGGCAATTCGGTCTCGACGGCCCAGGCCGAAGGCACCACGCTGGCCAGCAACAGGCCCAGATTCAGGGGATTGAGCGCGAACCGCGGGGCGGACACTCCGTGGCGGGAGGTCCGGTCAAGCATATCCATCAAAACTCCTCAACGACTGCATTCCCGGATTAGGTGAGCACCGGGCACAGTTGCCGGGCGCGCTTCAGGAAAGCGCCGTGCTGTTAACACTGGAAAAAGCGATGTGTGCCCTGAGAGCGCCAGGCCGGAGTTGCTCCGGTGGTCATTGGCAAGTCTGAATCCGCGGCCCGCTCTTGAAGCGGGCCATCATACAAGAGGATGTTGCCTTGTCCGACAAATTGTCAGCGTCAGGGCCGCAGCAGCGCCAAAAACAAGGCGCGGATCGGCAGCCCGACACCGTCTGAATCAGTGCCCGCCCACCACCATATGGCTGAACGGCGCGACATACGCCTGCAACGTCACCAGCCCGCCGACCAGAATCGCCAGCACCACGGAGTGGAAAAACACGTAGCGCAGAATTTCCCCTTCATGGCCGTACCAGCGGGTGGCGGTGGATGCGACCACGATCGACTGGGCGTCGACCATCTTGCCCATGACTCCGCCGGAACTGTTGGCCGCGGCCATCAGTACCGGGCTCAGGCCCAGTTGCTCGGAGGTCACCCGTTGCAAGCCGCCGAACAACACGTTGGAGGCCGTGTCCGAGCCGGTCAGGGCCACGCCGAGCCAGCCGAGCAGGGTGCCGAACATCGGATAGAAAATCCCCGTTGCGGCGAAGGCCAGGCCCATGGTCGCGTCCAGGCCCGAGTAGCGGGTCAGGAAACCGAGGGCGAGCATGGCCACGATGGTGATGAGCGAATAGCGAACCACCCATAGCGTTCGCAAGTAATGGTGTACCAGTTGCGGGATGGAATAGCCCATCAGTAGCCCACCGAGAATCGCCGCCAGCAAGATGCCGCTACCGGTGCTGGTGAACCAGGTGAACTTGTAGATCGCATCCTCGGTTTTCGGCGCGGGCACCACGGGTGGGACTTTTTCGATCTGTTGGTGAATCGTGGTGAAGGTCACGGTCGGGGCAAAGATCGGGTTCGCTTCGCGCATCGGCTTGCCCTGAGGATCAAGCCTGGCCGAGCTGGTTTGCGGATCGATCGCCGGCCGTGTATCGAACAGGTTTTTGAAGCTTTGAGTGCCCCAGGCGAAAACGAACACCGTGAGGATGATCCACGGCATCCAGGCGCGCATCACGGCGGGTTTTGCATCGCTGGTGAATATTTCGCTGGGTTGCTCGTCCGGGTCCGCATCCACCCTGGAGGTGTCGGCCCGGCCAGACAGGGCGGCGGAGGTATGCACCGTGGCCGGCTTCCAGACCCTGAGGAAACCGGTCAGGCAGGTCATGGAAATCAGCGCGGCGATCACGTCCACCAGCATGGGCCCGTGGTAGTTGGAGACGAGGAACTGCGGTATGGCGAAGCTGACCCCGGCAACCAGAATCGCCGGCCAGATTTCCAGCATCTTGCGCCAGCCGGCAAAGGCCCAGATCAGCCAGAACGGCACGATCACCGAGAAAAACGGCAACTGCCGGCCGACCATCATCGACAGCTCCATTTCATCCAGCCCGGTCACTTTGGCCAGGGTGATGATGGGCGTGCCCAGAGCGCCGAACGCCACCGGCGCGGTATTGGCGATCAACGCCAGGCCAGACGCGGCCAGGGGCGAAAAACCCAGCCCGATCAGAATGGCCCCGGTCACCGCCACGGGAGTGCCGAAGCCGGCGGCCCCTTCGAAGAAGGCACCGAAGCAGAAGGCAATCAGCAGCAATTGCAAACGTCGATCGTCGGTGATGCGCGCCAGGGAGTCTTGCAGCACCTTGAACGAACCGTTTTCGGTGGTCAGCCGATGCAGGAAAATGATGTTGAG
The DNA here is from genome assembly GCF_017114915.1 of Pseudomonas frederiksbergensis. Lineage (GTDB taxonomy): Bacteria > Pseudomonadota > Gammaproteobacteria > Pseudomonadales > Pseudomonadaceae > Aquipseudomonas > Aquipseudomonas frederiksbergensis_I. The sequence goes on along the minus strand of NZ_JAAUOE010000010.1, from coordinate 47,857 downwards.
CACGATCCAGCCAATCGGCAACAGACCGTTGGCGGCGCCGAACAGTGCGGCCGAGCCCGCCATGTTCGCCGGCATGCCGAAGGCGAAAATTGCGATCAACAAGGCCGAGCCCAGGGCCAGCAACGCCGCCAGATGCGCCTTGATGTGGAAAAACGCCAGGGAAACCAGCATCACCACCACCGGCACCGCCGCCATGAGGGTCGATAGCACGGGGTTACCGAAGGGGTCGTAGATTTGCTGCCAGACCATGTTCCACCTCTGCTTTTTATTGTCGTTAGCGCAGGTCCCCGTGGGGGGAAGGTGGCTTGAGTATAGGTGGCATTACGCTGCTGTCCTGACGGGCCTTTGTCTCCTCTTGAAGCTGCTTTGCCAGGCGTTGTAATGCCATTCAGGCTTCGAGGCCGCCTCCGAGGCGCGCGCTTCTTTCGACCATCGCCATGATCGTTTCGAAGAGTTCGTCTTGCGCCTGCAAAGCCGTGATTTCTCCAGTCGCGGCGGCATGGGACAGCGCCTCGGCGGCACCGAGCATCGCCCGCAGACTCGCCGGCGCGATATCACCGGTTCCGGCGAAGGGGAGCAGGGCATTGCGGCACTTGTCCATGAAGATCGCTTCGTACTCGCGCTTGATCTTTTCCAGCTCGGGCGAGCTGGTCAACGCCGCGATCACGCCGGGTATCTCGCGGCCCTGAAGCAGGACGCAGTCGACATAAGACGAGGCAATGACCGTTGCCTTGCTGGCCAGCGTCGGCTCACTGGTTTGAAGCGCGGCATCCATGAGTGCGGTCTGACGCGCGTCGAACTCCTGATAGAGCGCCGCCAGCAGCCCGGGGCGGGTGGTGAAGTGATCGTAAACCACCGGTTTTGTCACACCGGCCTGCTCGGCGAGCCGGCCAAGCGTCAACGCGTCCGTGCCTTCTTCTCGAACGAGTTGCCAGGCGACGTCCAGCAACTGGCGCTGGCGCTCTTCCCGCGACATCCGGCGGCGTGGTTGCGGGCTGGAATCTTGCTCGGGTGTTTCGGTGCTTGACATGGCTATATACCAAAAGTAGCTTACTGAACGTAACTTACCAAGAGTATATAAGGCTCGTCTTTCACCCTCAATCACTCATTCCGTCGCAGGAGTTTTCGACATGCATGCGCTCATCGTTGTGGCTCACCATGATCCCAAGTCGCTCACCCATAGCCTCGCCAGGCACATCGCTGAAGGTGTATCCGAGGCTGATTCCGTTCACTCTTTCGAAATTGCAGACCTTTGGGCGCAAGGGTTCGATCCGCGGTTCGGCGCGGCCGATCTCGCCGTCCATCACCGCGAAGCACCGCCTCCCGCGGATGTGACCGCCGAGCAGGCACGAATCGATCGCGCCGATGCGTTGATACTGGTCTATCCGGTGTATTGGTGGTCGATGCCGGCGCTGCTCAAAGGCTGGATCGACCGTGTGTTCGCCAATGGCTGGGCGTTCGATTTCAGCGCGGATGCCAAGTTAGAGAAGAAACTTCGCCATCTGCGGGTTCATCTGGTGGGGGTTGGCGGTGCCGACGCAGGAACCTATGCGCGCCACGGTTATGCCGATGCCATGAAGACACAGATCGACCATGGGATCTTCGATTATTGCGGCGCCCGCGTGGTCACGTCCGAACTGCTGCTCGAATCGGAAATCCAGGAGCCGACGGTTCATCTGGAGACGGCGCGTGTGTTGGGTCGTGAGCTTTTCGCTTTTGACAGACAAAAAAAGAGCCTCAAAGCTCTTTGATGGGGAGGAAGTAGAGCCCAGAGGCTCAAGATGCGCATGAAACAAGTGGTGGGCTTATTGGGGTTCAGTTCACCCACCACCTACGCAACGGCCTAAACCTCCAACCGCTGCGTATCATCATCGTAGGAAGCCGCGAGTGTGTACTCAAGTACCATTAGTCTGCTCCCCCGGCCAACCGGCCTGGCGCAACGCTTTGAGCAAAGTGTCGGCGTCCAGGCCCGGCACCGTATGGCCATTGCCTTCGAGGGTGTTCGCGGCCAGCAGGGCGTTGATGATGGCTTCTTCCACGGCTTCGGTGGCGGCCAGGAACAGTTCGCTGATGTGGTCGTTGTTGACCATGCTCAGTTGGTCGCAGGTGGGGGCGCCCTTGCCTTCGTAAGCAGCCGGCGGCACGTGCCGGTTACCGGTGGCGAAGGCCACGAAGATATCACCGCTGTGGTCTTCGTTGCCGCCGCCGGTGCGGGCCAGGCCGAGGCTGGCACGTTGCGCCAGGCGTGTGCATTGGTGCGGCAATAGCGGTGCGTCGGTGGCCAGGCAGACCACGATGGAGCCCATGCCCGGATGCGGCAGGGAGGCTTTGAGGAAGGGCGAGTCGACCTGCTCCATATAACGTCCCACCGGATAACCATCGACGCGCAACTCACTGCGAATGCCGTGATTGGCCTGGACGATGGCGCCGACGGTCCAGCCTCCCTGCGCTGCGTTCAGCCGCCGCGATGCGGTGCCGATCCCGCCCTTGAATTCATGACAGATCATCCCGCTGCCGCCGCCCACCGCGCCTTCGATGACCGGGCCGCCGACGGCTGTGCGCAACGCTTCGGCCACATGTTCAGGACGCACATGAAAGCCATTGATGTCGTTGAGCAAACCGTCGAACGTTTCCAGCACCACCGGCATGTTCCAGTAAAGACGCCCGTCGTCGGGCTGGTCCTGGCGATCCAGAGCAATCAGCGCATCACGCACCACGCCCAGGCTGTGGGTGTTGGTGAAGGCGATCGGGCTGGTCAGCAAGCCTGCTTCGCGAATCCATTCAAGCCCCGTGGCATCGCCATTGCCGTTGAGCACATGGACGCCGGCGAAGCACGGCTGTTGATTGGTGGAACCGGCACGGGGCTCGATCAGCGTGACGCCGGTATGGATGTCGCGGCCATTGGCGGTTCGTCCTCGCACATTGCTGTGGCCGACCCGTACGCCGGGCACATCGGTGATGGCGTTGAGGGGGCCGGGTTGCAGTTGTCCGAACTGAATGTTCAGGTCGCGGGCACGTGGTTTCATTGTTTCTCTCATCGTCAATTCGTGGCAGAAAAAAGGGACTTACTGACCGTTCTTCACAACGCTCCAGACGCGAGTGCGTATGCGCTCGGTCGCCTTCGGCAGAGGTTCAAGGGTGAACAGCTTGGCCATGGCCTCGGCCGGAGGGTAAATGGCGGGGTTGTTGCGGGTCGCTTCGGCCACCAGCGGTGTCGCGCTGCGATTGCCGTTGGGGTAAGACAGGTGATCGCTGACCGGGGCAATGACGTCGGGGCGCATCAAGTAGTCGATGAATGCCAGGCCTTGCTGTGGATGCGGCGCGTCCTTGAGCAGCACCAAGGTGTCGAACCACACCGGCGCTCCTTCCTTCGGCAGGCTGTAGGCGATTTTCACGCCATTGCCCGCCTGTTCGGCGTTGGTCTTGGCTTCCAGCATCGCGCCGGACCAACCCACCGCCACGCAGATGTTGCCGTTGGCCAGGTCGCTGATGAATTTTGAGGAGTTGAAGTAGGCGATGTGCGGGCGCAATTTGAGCAACAGCGCCTGGACTTTCTTGTAGTCCTCGGGGTCGGTGCTGTTGGGCGGCAAGCCCAGGTAGTGCAGGGCGACCGGCAGCATCTCCGAAGGCGAGTCGAGCATGGCCACGCCGCATTCGCCGAGCTTGGCCAGGTTCTGTTCGTTGAATATCAATTCCCAGGAGTCCAGCGCAGCCTTGTCGCCCAGTGCAGCGCGGACCTTGTCGACGTTGTAGCCGATGCCGTTGGTGCCCCACAGNCTTGTCGACGTTGTAGCCGATGCCGTTGGTGCCCCACAGATACGGCACGGCGTACTGGTTGCCCGGATCGTTGTTGGCCAGTTTCGCCAACAGTTCGGTGTCCATGTTTTTGAGGCCAGGCATCTGCGCGCGGGGCAGTGGTGCCAGCGCGCCGGCCTTGATCAGCGTCGGCAGGCTGAAGTTGCTGGCCACCACCACGTCATAGCCGCTGCGGCTGGTCAGCAGTTTGCCTTCCAGGACTTCGGCGCTGTCGAAGGTGTCGTAAACCGGCTGGATCCCCGTGTCGCGCTTGAAATCCTGCAGGGTGGTGGGACCGATGTAGTCATACCAGTTGTAGACGTGCACGGAGGGAGTATCGGCGGCGACCGCCGACAGCGAAGCGCACAGACAGGCGCCCAGTCCCAGGTTGATATGCGAGCGATGACCACTCATGATGCGGCACTCCTGGCCTGCTGCAGGCCGGTGATGATCAGGTGCTTGCAGCGTATCGGCAGGCGGGGTACTCACCCATTCCCATTATGGGTTACTCAAAAGGGGTAGGGCGTGGACGCGTTGCTCAAAGAATTGCCGATGCACCAAGGGCTGGCGCGGATGTTTGGGGCATTGGGGCAGGACGGTTTCTGGCGAGCGCTGGTGGACACGTTGCGGCTGCTGGTGCCGCTGGATAACGCGTTGGTCGCGGTGATGCAGCCAGGGCGGGTGCCACGGCTGCTGATTGATTTCGACACCAAGGGCGGCGCCGACGAGCATGAGGAATTGGCGGACTACAGCGCCGGCATGTACCTGCTCGATCCGTTCTATCAGGCCGCGTGCGCCGGTGTTGCCGATGGCTTGCACAGCCTGGCGTCCGTGGCCCCTGACCAGTTTCAGCAGAGCGAGTATTACCTGAGCTACTTCCGCTCGGTGGTGGGCAGCGACGAGTTGCAGTTCATGGTCAACGTCGACGGGGCGGTGCTCGGCTTATCGTTGGGGCGCTCGACGGCGTTCACCCTTGAGGAGCAGGGTCGTCTGCTGTGCGTGCGCGACTGGGTGCTCTCAGCGATGCGCCGTCACTTGCAACTGCTGCCCCCGGAAGGGCCGACCGCCGAGGCCGTGGCCGGTGATCTGGCGACCCTGCTGGACCGCTTCGATGCGCGTTTGTCGGGGCGCGAAGTCGAGACGGCGCGGCTGATTCTTCAGGGCTTTTCCAGCAAAGCCATCGCCCAGCAACTGGGTATTTCTCCGGAAACGGTGAAGGTGCATCGGCGCAATCTTTACCACAAGCTCAATGTGAATGGGCATGGCGAACTGTTTGCGCTGGTGTTGCAGCCGCGTTGAATCAACGTCTTTTAATCTTCAACTACCCCTGTCGAAACACCAACGCTTTCAACCCGCACTCAACATCGGCGTCGGGAAACTCCGGCGGGTTTTCCAGCCGTTGCTCAAACCGTAGGCTCGGTGCTTCGCGAGTGACGCCGTCGATGAGGAAGTCCGCGCCAAAAGCCGGATCGTTCATGCAGGCCAAAACCGTGCCCTGAGGGCTGAGCAGTTCCGGTAGACGGCGCAGCACGCGCTGATAGTCCTTGGTCAGCAGAAAACTGCCTTTCTGAAAGGACGGTGGATCGATGATCACCAGATCGTAAGGGCCACCATTGATCACTTTGCCCCAGGATTTGAACAGGTCATGGCCCAGAAAACTCACCTTGCTCAGGTCATGGCCGTTGAGCCGGTGATTGTCGCGACCACGGCTCAGGGCCGCGCGGGACATATCCAGGTTGACCACGTGCGTTGCGCCCCCCGCGATGGCCGCCACCGAAAACCCGCAGGTGTAGGCAAACAGGTTCAACACCCGCTTGCCATCGGCATTGGCTCGCACCCAGTCGCGGCCGTAGCGCATGTCGAGGAACAGGCCGGTGTTCTGTTTGCGGCCCAGGTCCACGCGATACTGCAAGCCGCCCTCGGTGATCGTCATCTCGTCGATCGGCTCCCCGAGCAGCCATTCGGTGGTGCTTTCCTGCAGGTAGCGATGTTGCAGCAGCAAGGTATGCGCGCCGGAGGTTTTCCACGCAGGTGACTGGGTGATTGCCATCAGCCGCTGCTTCAGATCGTCCAGTTGCGACGCTTCGGGCTCCTTGAACACGCAGACCAGCACCACGCCCTGCAGCCAGTCGACGGTCAATTGCTCCAGCCCCGGCCAGCAGCGCCCACGGCCGTGGAACAGCCGACGGGTTTCTGCGGGCGCAGCCGCAAGCGCTGTCAGCAAATGGTCATGGAGGATGGAGAGGGCGTCTGGATTCATCGGGCAAGGTCGGCAAAGTAGAAGAGGCGGCATTTTAACCACAATTACGCGCTGACAAACGGTCGTGTTTGTCGGCCTGGACGGAGAATGTACAAGGCAGATGCATCAAAAATGAATTTTCCGCGAAGTCCGCTGCTCATACCTGAAATAGGAGGCGGATTTGAGCCCGCGCAACCATTGAAACAATCAGGGAGTGGCACAGTGATGAGTCCAGTATCGGCGGCGGGCGAGCATTTGTCTGACGGTTTGATTCTTGTGGTTGAGGACGATCCGTTGATCCTGGAGTTTCTGTGCGAAATTCTTCAGGAAGAAGGCTTTGCGGTTGAACCACAAGTCAGCGCGGACGCTGCGTCGCAGTATCTGGAGCAGCACGCTCCAGAGGTGAGATTGCTGCTGACGGACATCACCATGCCGGGCAAACTCAATGGCGCGGACCTGGCCAATCAGTTCGGCGACCGTTGGCCAGACAAACCGATCATGATCATGTCCGGCTTCGAAACCCCGAAAAGCTCCGGGGTCAAGCACCCGGTTTCGTTCATCAAGAAGCCGTGGGCGGTAGGGCAGTTGCTGGACTGCGTGCAAAGTGCCTTGCACTCGAACCGGATCCCGTAGGACGGCTGGTGTACATTGCCTGACAACACTCATCCTTCTTGGGAAAGGAAGTTGCCCTTTGTCAGTTCAAGCATCCGTTACCCCGTCGTACCGCGCCTTCCTGTTCGATATGGACGGCACACTCCTTAATTCCATCGCCGCCGCCGAGCGAATCTGGACGGCCTGGGCCCTGCGCCACGGTGTTGATGTCGTTACTTTCCTGCCGACTATTCATGGGGTGCGCGCCATCGACACCATCAATCGTCTGGCCTTGCCCGGAGTAGACGCTGAAGCTGAAGCGGCGTGGATCACCGAGGCGGAAATCGACGATGTGCAAGGGGTTGTCGAGGTGCCCGGCGCGGCGAATTTCCTCAAGTCGCTGCCCGTCCATCAATGGGCTGTCGTCACCTCCGCGCCGCGAGCGCTGGCCCTGCGCCGAATGGCGGCGGCCGGTATTCCCGAACCTGGCGTGCTGGTTACCGCCGAAGACGTCAGCGCTGGCAAGCCCGACCCTGCGGGCTATCGACTGGCCGCTCGCCGGCTGCAAGTGGAGCCTGCCGAGTGCCTGATCTTCGAAGACGCCGACGTCGGTATTCGCGCCGGTGAAGCGGCGGGGGCCAATGTCATGGTCATCACCGCGACCCACGTTCATCCGCTCCAGACGCAGCATGCCACCCTGGCCAGTTATGACTCGGTCGAAGTGCGAGTGGATCTCGACAGCCAAATAAGCCTGTACAGCCGCTAATGTGGGGGCGGTCAGTTCAGTAAATCCCGGGGATCAATCGCCAGCTACGGGCGCAATAAGCCTCGTATTCACTGCCGAACTGCGCCTGTAACAGCGTTTCTTCGGAGCGAATGCGGGCGATCAACGGTATCAACATCAACGCCACCAGCAGCAATCCGACGCCGGAACGAAAGGCCAGCGCCCAGCCCACACCATTGATCAGCAGCCCCAGATAGCTGGGGTTGCGCACGTTTCGATAGATTCCGTCGGTTGCCAGGCGGTGCCCCGGTTGAATCGCCACCAGGCCGCTGAAGCGTTTGCCCAGGACAAACACCGGCCACATCCGCAACGCGCCGCCGCCGATGAACAGCAGCGCGCCCAGCCAACGCACGCCCTCGCCACCGAAGGTCCAGAAGTCGACCCGATCGGTGTAGGCCGGCACAAACCCACTCAATAACCCGATCACCCCGAAGACCGGCAATACCCAGCGATTGGCCCGGTCTTCACGTACACCGGAGCTCAAATTGCCCTCGCTGAACAACGAAACGATCGCCATCACCAAGGTTGCAAACGCAATGAGCACCAGCGGCGGGTGTGAGAAAAAAACCGCCAACCCGCCCAGTCCGAACACCGCGAGAGCGAGGTAGGCAAGCGTGGAAACGAGGGTGAAAAACGCGAGCTTGGCCGAGATTTTCATGACTGACTTCGCAAAAGGTATATGAACATTGTAGGCGCCTGGCTGCGGGAGCTCCTGCGCGGTTGTTCGGTCATTCGGCGGCAGGCCGGGGGGGCAGGGTGAACTAAGCTTGGATAAGGATGAGTCCACAAGGAGCACCCGATGCTTCACATCAGAACACCCCTGATTTTGCATCCTGGCCTGTCGACCCCGGCCCGGCGAATCTGGCTCAAGCTGGAAAACCTGCAACCCAGCGGCTCGTTCAAATTACGCGGCATGGGCCTGCTGTGCAGCCAGGCAGCGGAGCAGGGCAAGCGCAAAGTCGTCTGTCCTTCCGGCGGTAATGCCGGTTTGGCCACCGCCGTGGCCGCCGCCGCCCTTGGGTTGAAAGCCTGCATCGTGGTGCCGAATACCACCCCGGAAACCACCCGCGCCAGGATCAGAAAAACCGGTGCCGAGGTGATCGTCCATGGCAAGGTCTGGGACGAGGCCAATCAACGGGCCAAAGAACTCGCGCAGGGCGCGGACACCGAATACGTCCCGGCTTTTGATCACCCGGTGCTGTGGGAAGGGCACAGCACGATGATTGATGAAATCCTTGAGGACTGCCCTCAGGTCGATGTGTTGGTGACCTCGGTAGGGGGCGGCGGTTTGCTGGCAGGCCTGCTCACCGGGCTGATCCGTCATCAGCGCATGGACTGCAGGATCGTTGCGTGCGAAACCCGGGGGGCGGCGTCTTTCGCTGCCGCCGTGCGTGCCGGCCACCCGGTCAGACTGCCGCGCATCGACACTGTCGCCACGTCACTCGGCGCTGCGCAAGTGGCGGCCTGGCCGGTGCAGCACATCCTCGATTTTGCGCACGAATGCGTGGTGCTCAGCGATGATGAGGCGATCATGGGCGTGGTCCGTTACGCCAACGACCTGCGCCAATTGGTCGAACCGGCGTGCGGCGTTTCATTGGCGGTGGCATACCTCGACCATCCGGCGATTGCCGAGGCCCATGACGTGGTGATTGTGGTGTGCGGCGGGGTCAGCATCAGCGCGCAGTTGGTCGCCGGCTGGGCACGCCTGTCCGCTGGGGTTGAAAAAAACAGCGCTGACGCAAGGTAGGGCTGCAAACACGATCCAGGTGTCACAAGCCCCACCGTTTACGTTTGCAAATTTCAGTGACCTGCGAGGATCGCTTTGGCCAGGTCTTCGTCGCTGGCCTTGAGGTCGGGATGATTTTGTCGAATTTCCTTCAACATCGACTCCAGATAAGCGCCACGAATCGTACCGCCACTCGCCACGAAGCTTGAGGCGTCATCCCGTGCGGGGATCACGATTTTGTCATCCTTGAACGTCGAGTACAGCGATGCGGAGACCCCTGCCGAGGTGGCGACATCTTTTGCATCCACATCGGCCAAGGCTGAACCAACGGGTAAACAAAGCACTAGCGAAGAGATGAGAAACAGACGGCGCATGACAGCGTCCTCCGAAAGCGTGAAGCGTAAAGGAAGTAACACATAGTTTAGGATGTCTGGCGACGCTCAGGAGTTCCCCTGCTGATTCGAAAGCGTAGGCGTGTGATCTTGTGATCGTGGCTTTGCTGCTGGCGATATCCTCCGGCCTGATCGATGATCGGCATCGAGTCACCGGGCTTGACCGATAATCAGCGTTTACGATACTGCCCGCCGCGAGGGCTATTCTTGGCAATGCGCCCATCGCCATGGGAGACCTCTGATGATCAACGTACGCACTGCCCGCATGCTCGCCGATTACAAGCGCTGGGCCGATCAGCGACTCTTCGACAGCCTCATTGCGCTGCCACCGGAGGAGCTCAACCGCAAACGGGTCTCAGTGTTCAATGACATGATCGGCGCTTTGAACCACACCTACGTGGTGGACTGTATCTGGCAAGCCCACCTGGAGGGCCGGGGGCACGACTTCAAAACCTCCCATGACCTGCTGCATACCGAACTCGACGAGCTGCGGAGGGTGCAACAGGAGATCGATCAATGGTTCTGTGGGTGGAGTTCGGCCCAGACCGACGAATCGCTGGATAAACCCATCGAATTCACCTCCATGTCGGGGCAAAGCGGGATCATGAGCGCCGGCGCCATGCTGTTGCATGTGGTGAACCAGGCCAGTTATCACCGGGGTTGGGTCATCCAGATGTACTTCGAGATTCCGGCCATGCCACCGATCACCGACCTGCCGGAGTTTCTGCGCGAGGTGCCGGGGTATTGACTCGATAACACCCTAAATCCCTTGTAGGAGCGGGCTTGCCCGCGAAGAGGCCATCACATTCAATATTCATGTCGCCAGAGACACCGTCTTCGCGAGCAAGCTCGCTCCTACATCGGGCTCTGTCGGCAATCGAGCACCAATTGCGCGCCACCCAGCTCGCTGCTGCCCACTTCCAGCGTAAACCCGTGCAGGCTGACGATCGCCGCGACGATCGACAGCCCCAGTCCGAATCCGCTTTGCGGGTTGCCGCCTTCGGCGCGATAGAAACGCTGAAACACCGCCTCACGCTCGGCCAGCGCAATGCCGGGGCCGGAGTCGAGCACTTCGATTCGCGTATGCCCGTTGTCATTCACCCCACGCAAAATCACCGCGCCACCGGGCGGGGTGAATTTGATCGAATTGCTCAGCAAATTCGCCACGGCTTCAAACAACAGTGCCCGATCACCGTTCAGCCAGGGCAGGGACTCGGGCTGTTGCAGCTCAAAGGTCAGTTCCCCTTCTTCGGCCAGTGGCAGATAAAAGTCGTGCAGCTCTTTGAGCAGCGGCACCGGGTCCAGTTGCACGAAACCCGAGCGGCGCTGGCGATCCTCCAGTTCGGAAATCCGCAGCAAACCACGGAAACGCGCCATCAAGGTATCGGCCTCGCCGAGTACCGAATCCAGCTGCACGGCCAGCGTCGAGCCTTCGTCGGCCTGCTGTTGAATCCGGTACAGCTGCGCCCGCAGGCGGGTCAGCGGCGTGCGCAGGTCATGGGCGATGTTGTCGCACACGCCCTTGACCTCGTTCATCAGGCGCTCGATGCGCTCGAGCATGGCATTGACGATGGCGGCGAGCATGTCCAGTTCGTCGCGGCGGTTGGACAGCGGCAGGCGCCGGGTCAGGTCGCCGGCGACGATGGCTTCGGCGCTGGCCTGGATCGCCCGGATCCGCCGCAGCGGGCGCCGTCTCAATAAATGCCAGCCGGCGATGCCCGGCAGAATGGTCAGCGACACACCCCACAGCAGCGCGTGCAGGATGATCCGGGTCACGGCAAACAACGAACCGTTGTCCCGCACCAGCACCAGCCAGCGCCCGTCCCGGGTCCGGGTGGCCACGGCATCGCAGCTGTCGGCGGGCAGGGTCGGATCGTTGGAATCGGCGCAGTCGTCGAGCATGTGAATCTTGCCGTCCAGCGGCAGGCCCTGGGGGATCTGGCGCAGGGCACCGCTGAGGTAGCGTTGCTGGTCATCAAACAGGCCGTAGGCATCGATGCCGCGAATGTCGAAGGTCATGCTGGCGGCGAGGGCGTCCACCAGTTGCTCACCCTGGACGTGTGAAAACAAATGTTGACGTTGCATCAGCGAATGCTTGGCCAGGCTGTCGAGGTAACTGGACACCTCGTAGTACATGACCCCCATGAGAATCCCGCTCCAGGCCACGAACAGCGAACTGTACAGCGCCAGCAAACGGCTGCTGGAGGAGCGCCAGCCGTTAGAGGGGTTCAGCAATGACATAGCCCGAGCCTCGCACAGTCCGAATCAGTGGGACTTTGCCTGGCGGGTCGATCTTCTTGCGCAGACGGCCGATGTGCACGTCGATCAGGTTGGTGCCGGGGTCGAAGTGATAGCCCCAGACCTCTTCGAAAATCATCATCCGGGACAGGATCTGCCCGGTGTTGCGCATCAGGAATTCCAGCAACTTGTACTCGGTAGGCAGCAGCGTCAGCAACTGACTGGCACGGCTGGCCTCGTGGCTGATCAGATTCAGCTCCAGATCGGCCACGCGCAATGTGGTGGCCTGGGCGGTCACGGTGTTCTGCCGGCGCAGCAAGACTTCCACCCGGGCGGCCATTTCATCGGTGGCGAACGGTTTGGTCAGGTAATCGTCGCCGCCGGCGCGCAGGCCGCGCACCCGTTCATCGACGTCGGAGAGGGCGCTGATCATCAGGATCGGCGTGGCCACGCCCATGGTGCGCAAGGTGGTGACAATCGCCAGGCCATCGAGCTCCGGTAGCATGCGATCAAGCGTGATCAGGTCATAGTCGCCGCTGACCGCCCGCTCCAGGCCTTCGCGGCCATTGTCGACCCAATCCACCTCAAGGCCGTGGCTGCTCAGTTCGGCGACAATTTCCCGGGCGGTCACGGCGTCGTCTTCAATGGTCAAGATGCGGGTCATAGGGCTTGCCTGATAATCGGTTCAATACGAAGTTGCGAGCATTTTGCCAAGATTTACGCACGGTTTTTTAAATTAACTTTCATGTTGAGCGCCGCAGGCGTTTTCACTGGCCTGGATCAATGTTCCCTTTGGCGACACTCCTTAACATAAAAGATCCAGGCCCTTCCTGCGCTGGCCGGCAAGGTGTATGCGCAGCATGAAGCTGGCAACCCTGACCTGAACTTTCCAAGGAGGAACTTCGCAATGCAACACCTGGACCGAACCTTCGATATCCAGCCGCTGGTGCGGGCGGACATGACGGTGTGCATCAATGGCCAGACCGTCGGCGCCGCCATCGACGAAACCGTGCTGACAGTCATTCAATCACTGGGCATTCGCCAGCTGGCCCGTAACGATCACGATCAAGTCAGCGGTGCCTATTGCGGCATGGGCGTGTGCCAGTGCTGCCTGGTGAAAATCGATGGCCGACACAAGCGTCGTGCCTGCCAGACAATCGTGCGTGACGGCATGAGCGTCGAAACCCGGGTCAACCGTATCGCCGGGCAGGAAGTGTCATGAGCCCGCATCCGGTGATTGTCGGCGGCGGACCGGCGGGCATGGCCGCGGCCATTGAACTGGCGCGCCATGGTGTGCGTTGTACCTTGCTCGAAGAAGCTTCGCGCCTTGGCGGGGTGGTCTATCGCGGCCCCTTGCGCGACAACGTTCAACTGGACTATCTGGGGCCACGCTATTCGGAAGCCCTGGCCAGACTGCATGGAGCATTCCAGGAGCAGTCGAGCCTGATCGACGTACGTTTGAACCACCGAGTGGTCGGCGCCGAAGGCACCCGGGCGCTGGTGGTGCTGGACGTCAACGAGCGTTTGCAGGAGGTCGAGTACCCGCAGCTGCTGTTGGCGGCCGGTTGCCATGAACGCAGCGTACCGTTCCCGGGCTGGACCTTGCCCGGGGTGATTCTGCTGGGTGGTCTGCAACTGCAAATCAAGAGCGGCGTCGTCAAACCCCAAGGGCCGGTAGTGATCGCGGGCACCGGTCCGCTGTTGCCGCTGGTAGCCTGCCAGTTGCACACATCCGGGGTGAACGTCGCCGGGGTCTATGAGGCGTGTGCATTCGGCAAGATCGCTCGGGAAGGCCTCGCACTGTTGAACAAGCCGCAACTGTTTCTCGATGGCTTGAGCATGCTCGCCTATCTGAAACTGCACGGCATTCCCATGCACTATGGCTGGGGCGTGGTCGAGGCACAGGGTGAAGGCGAGTTGCATTCGGTGGCCGTCGCGCCGTACTCCAGCACCTGGGAGCCGGACCTGAGCCGCGCCGAACGGATTGCCGCGCAGACCCTGGCGGTCGGCTACGGCTTCATGCCACGCACGCAACTGAGCCAGCAAATGGGCCTGGATCACGGCTTCAGCGATGACGGCTATCTGCGGCCCAGCGCCAATGTCTGGCAGCAAAGCAGCGAACCACACGTGCACTTGGCCGGTGACATGGGCGGCATTCGCGGAGGCGAGGCGGCGATGCTCGCGGGAAGGATCGCCGCGGTGTCGATCCTGCTGCAACGGGACGTGCTGGACGCGGAACTGGCGTTGATCAGACGCGACCGCTACCTGTCGAAACTCAAATCCATCGTGCGCTTTCGCGCCGCCGTCGACCGTTACACCGAACGCGGCGCAGGGCAGACCGCCTTGCCGGCCGCCGACACGGTGATCTGCCGCTGCGAGCATGCGACCCGCGCCGACATCGATCGGGCGCTGGAGCAAGGCGTGCAAGACCTGGCCAGCCTGAAAATGCACACCCGCGTGAGCATGGGCGACTGTCAGGGGCGGATGTGCGTCGGGTATTGCACCGACCGTTTGCGCGAAGCGACCGGACGGCACGACGTCGGCTGGTTGCGACCGCGCTTTCCTGTCGACCCGATTCCCTTTTCAGCGTTCCAGTCTGTCGGCACGGAGGCCGCAAGCCATGAGTAAGTTCTACGACGTGGTGATCGCCGGCGGCGGTGTGATCGGGGCGTCCTGCGCCTATCAATTGTCCAAGCGCAAACACCTTAAAGTCGCCCTGATCGACGCCAAGCGTCCCGGCAACGCGACCCGCGCTTCGGCCGGTGGCTTATGGGCAATCGGTGAGTCGGTGGGGCTGGGTTGCGGGGTGATTTTCTTCCGCATGATGTCGGCCAATCGCAAGCGCGAAGCCCAGGGCGCGGCCGTGGCGGTGGATTCCAGCACGCCGCACATCCTGCCGCAGTCATTCTTCGATTTCGCCTTGCAGTCCAACGCGATGTACCCGGACCTGCATCGGGAGTTGCAGGAAAACCACGGGATGGATTTCAAGTTCGAGAAAACCGGATTGAAATTCGTGATTTACGACGATGAAGACCGGCTCTACGCCGAGCACATCGTTGCCTGCATACCACACCTGGCGGATCAGGTGCGCTGGCTCGATCAAGCGGCACTGCGCGAAGCCGAGCCGAGTGTCAGCCATGAGGCGAGGGGCGCACTGGAGTTTCTCTGCGACCATCAGGTCAGCCCGTTCCGCCTGGCCGATGCCTACACCGAAGGTGCGCGGCAGAACGGTGTGGATCTGTATTTCAACACCAACGTCACCGGCGTGTTGCACCACGGCTCGCGGGTCAGCGGCGTGCAGACCACCGCAGCGGGAGTGTTCCATTGCGATACGCTGATCAACGCCGCCGGAGCCTGGGCCGCCGACCTCAGCGAGCAGGCCACCGGCATTCGCATTCCGGTGAAACCGGTGAAAGGCCAGATCCTGCTGACCGAGCGTATGCCGAAGATCTTGCACGGTTGCCTGACCACCAGCGACTGTTATGTGGCGCAGAAAGACAACGGTGAAGTCCTGATCGGCAGCACCACCGAAGACAAAGGTTTCGACGTGACCACCACCTACCCGGAAATCAGCGGCCTGGTGCAAGGCGCGGTGCGCTGCATTCCGGCGCTCGCCGACATCAGCCTGAAGCGTTGCTGGGCCGGGTTGCGTCCGGGTTCGCCGGACGAGTTGCCGATTCTCGGGCCGATGAAAGGGGTGCAGGGTTACCTGAATGCCTGCGGACATTTCCGCACCGGCATCCTGACCTCGGCGATAACCGGCGTATTGCTGGACAAACTGGTGAATAACGAGCCGTTACCGCTGGACATCACACCGTTTCTGGCGGATCGGTTTGAAGTGGTGTCGCAGGTCGGACTGAAGGACATGCCAATGGCTTGACCTCAACCTCACCACAGAGGCGCAAGCGCCGTGGTGAGGCGGTTTGCACCATCATTCTTTAACGCTCATGAACTCCTTGGCCCAAAGAATGTAGTCCTCCGGCTGCGTATAGGTATGCGTCAGTTCGGTGGCATTCAGGTCGGAGGCCTGGGTGAAGATCTGCCGCTGTTCCCGCAGGCTGTCGTAAGTCGCTTTGATCGCAGCGAAGTACGCACCATGCCCGTCGATAGTGACGCGCACACCCAGTTCGGCCAGGCGCTTGTCGTCGCGCAGCAGCGGATTGCCGTAGGTGACCAGCATCAGCGGCACGCTCAGGTGCTCGGCGATCTGTTCCAGTTGGTCGAAATCCTGCACGCCCACCATGCAAATTCCATCGGCCCCGGCCTGTTGGTAATGCTGGGTGCGGCTGATGATTTCCTGGATCGGCAGGATCCCCGCGTTGGTGCGGGCGATGATGGCCATTTCCGAATCGACCCGGGCTTCCAGCGCCGCGCGAATCTTGCCGACACCTTCGGCGACCGTGATCAGGTCGGTGGATTTGCGGCCGAATTGCGCCGGCAGCAGAGTGTCTTCGATGGTCAGGGCCGCCACGCCGGCGCGTTCGAGTTCGACAATGGTGCGCATGACGTTGAGCGCATTGCCGTAGCCGTGGTCCGCGTCGGCGATGACCGGCAATTGCGCCACACGGCCGATGCGGGTGGCCTGTTCGGAGAATTCGCTGAGGCTGATCAATGCAAAGTCCGGGGCACCCAAAACCTGCAACGACGCAACCGAACCGCCGAGGATCCCCACTTCAAAACCCAGGTCGGCGGCGATGCGTGCCGACATGGGATCGAAGACCGATGCCGTGTGATAGCAGGTGTCGGAGGCGAGCAGTTGACGGAAATTACGGCGTAAATCTTGATGAGACAGCCTGGACATATGAGTTCCACCAATACAAAGGAATGGAAGGGCTTGAGCAAAAGTGTCAACGCCGAAGGAACAAAAGGCTATCACGCGGGCGGGTAAGGAATGATGACGAATTTTTTGGCCAGTGGATGCCAGATCAAAAGATCGGACGATATTTTCCGTTCACGCCGCCACCGCCTGTTGCTGTTGGTTAGGCAGCGGTACGGCGCGGACCGAGTTGCCGGGTTGCAGTTGCAGGCGCTTGGCGGTGAGGCGGTCGACCATCAGGCTGTTGCCCACCACCCGCGCCCGGGCGGCGGTGATGCGACAGCTTTCCAGGCGACGGTTGTGGATCAGCCATAGCGGGGCCTGGTCGTCGGGCGTGCCGATGGCCAGCACCCATGATTGGCTGTCGCGTACCGTGCGGATTCTCGACACCGGGGCTTCGATCACCGGGCCTGCGTCGAAGATGTCGATGTAACCCTTATGGGCAAACCCTTCGGCGGTGAGGATCTTCAGCGCAGGTTCGGTGTTGGGGTGAGGCTTGCCGATCACCGCCTGGGCCTGTTCGGTGAGCAGGCAGGTGTAGAGCGGCTGACGCGGCATCAGTTCGGCGATGAACGCTTTGCTGCCCAGCCCCGACAAGTGGTCGGCATGGCTGAAATCCATCTTGAAGAAGTGCCGGCCCAGGCTGTCCCAGAACGGTGAGCAGCCGTTTTCGTCGGCACTGCCGCGCAGTTCGGCAATGAGCTTGTCGCCGAACAGGTGGGGGAATTCGGCGACGAACAACAGACGCCCCAGCGACAGCAATCGACCGTTACTGCCGTGGCGTTGATCATGTCGCAAAAACAGCGAGCAGATTTCCGATTGCCCGGTCATTTCGTTGTTCAGGAACAACGTCGGGATCTGGCGCTGAATACCCAGGTCCGGCGATGAGCTGACCGTGAGCCCGACCCGATAGTTGTACCACGGCTCCCGCAAACCCACGGCCCCCACCAGGGCGCTGACGCCGACCACTTGCCGATCGTCGTCTTCGAGCACAAACAGGTAGTCGGCATCCGCACGCTCGACCTGTTCGGCGAAGGTCCGCTGAGCCCAACGCACCCGGTGGGCCAGGCGCTCCTCGTTGGCCGGCAGGGTGGTGAAGCCGGGGCCGGCCCGTTGGACCAAATCCAGCAAGGCGGGCAGGTCGGTGACTTGAACCGGGCGGACAATCATGATGCAACTCCTTCTTCGCGCCTGCTCGGGCGCTGTCGTTGGGCACGGGGCAGGTGGCCGCTCACAGGGCGATCAACCGGATCGCACGGGTGGCGGTCACGTTCAGGGCCGCGCACATCTCGTCGCTCAAGGCCACGGGTTGCCCTGCGTGGTAGTCCAGTTCGGCGACGATGGCGCGATAGCCTGTCAACGAATCGTTGCTCACCAGATAACGGCCACGGGCATCGATGGATGAGCCCGTTTGCACCGCGGCGGTGTGGCTCCGGGCGATGGAGCGAATGTTCGAAGTGCGTGCGTACAACGTCGGGCCACCGTCGAACAGGTCGATGTAGCTGTTGGTCTCGAAGCCTTCACGCTCAAGAATATCGAAGGCCTCCTGGCCATCGGGGTGAATCCGGCCGATACAGGCCTGCGCGGCTGGCGGCAGCATCGGCACGTAGATCGGGTATTGCGGCATCAGTTCGGCGAGGAATGTCCGGCTCTGCAGACCGCAAAGTCGCTCGGCCTCGACGTAAGGCAGGTCGAAGAAATGCTTGCCCAGCGCATCCCAGAACGGCGACTGCCCCTGTTCGTCGCTGTAACCGACGATCTCGGTGATCACCGCTTCGGCAAAACGCGCCTTGTGTGCGGCGATGAACAACAGCCGTGCCCGGGACAGCAACTCGGAAAACGGCGTGCGTTCCAGCGCCGAGTCGATATGGAAACCCCGCAGCAAGGTATGGCCGCTGAGGTCTTGGCACAACGACAACGCCGGCACCCCATGCTCGATGTTCAGCTCCCGTGAGGCACTGGTGAAATGGCGGTTGCGCAAACTGTAGAACGGCTCGTTGAACCCCGCGGTGGCGAGGATTTCCGAGCAGCCCACCAGACCGCGAGTGGTCAGGTTTTCCAGCACGAAGAAATAGTTCTCCGGGCCTGGGCTCTGGACATCCTTTTCGAACGAAGCGCAGGAGTCGAGTATTTTCTCGCGCAGGCGTTCGGTGTCGTCCGGCAAGGACGTGACCCCCACCAGACTGTCGCGCGCCAGTTGTTGCAACTGGGGCAGGTCGGCTAACTCCACTGGGCGTAACACCAGCATGGATGTACTCCTGTATCAAAGGGTTCGGCGGCTTGCACCGAACCTGACTATCACTGTCGGTTTCCACGCGTTAAATCGGCAGTCGCCTGAAATCGTGTCAGACGCTGCCCTTTTTCTTGTCAGCCATTGCTTGGGTCGGGCAGTGCGGTGCTGGCACCCAGTTTGTTGAGGAAAAACAGATAGACCAGGCCCAGGGCAATCCAGATCAGGCCGAGTTTCTGAGCGTCGACGCCCATGTTGTACATGATGGCCGCGACGATGATGAAGCCGATCACCGGGCAGATCAGGTGACGGATCACCTGGCCGGACTGCTGCCGACGCCAGTAGTAGTTGATCACGGTCAGGTGCAGCAGCATGAAACCGCTCAGGGCTCCGAAGTTCACCAGGGAGGTGAGGGTGTCCACCGAGTTGATGAACAGGTAGCAGATCACCAGCGACAGCACCGCCACCAGATAGATGCTCAAGTACGGCGTGTTGTGTTTCGGGTGTACCTTGGCCAGCACCTTCGGCAGTTTGCCGTCCCGGGCCATGCCGAACAGCAGACGCGAAACCGCCGCTTGCGAGGTGATCGCGACCGCCACCCCCCAGGCCAGCGCGGTGGCCACGGCGGTCAGGGTGGCCAGCCAGCTACCGGCGGCGATTTCGGCGATTTCATAGAATGCGGTGTCGGCGGACTTGAAGCCCAGGCCGGCAGCCAGGTCGGTGGCAATCCAGGTCTGCACCACGAAAATCGCGCCCATCACCAGCAGTGTGATCAGCGCTGCCTTGCCGACGCTGCGGCCCGGGTCGCCCTTGATCTCTTCGGCGAGGGTGGAAATGGCATCGAAACCGAGGAATGACAGCACCGCAATCGACACCGCTTGCATCAGCAAGGCGAAGTTGAACGTCTCGGGGTTGTACAGCGGCGCCAGGGTCAGCTGACCGTTACCGCCGCCACTGTGCAAGGCATTCCAGGCGTAGAACAGGAAGATTCCCAGTACCACCAGTTGCGCCAGCAGGAAGATGATGTTCATCCGCGCGGTGAAGGTGATGCCCCGCAGATTGACGAAGGTGGCGCTGACCAGAAAGGCCAGGATGAAGCCGACTTTCGGGATGTCCGGGTACAAATGATTCAGCGCCATCGCCGCGTACACATAGAGCAGCGGTGGAATCAGCAGGTAGTCGAGCAACATCAGCCAACCGGCGATAAAGCCGACATGCGGGTTGAGCCCGCGTTGTGCGTAGGAATATACGGAGCCCGCCACCGGAAAGGCCCGGGCCATGCTGCCGTAACTGAGGGCGGTGAACAGCATCGCCACCATGCCGATGATGTAGGCCAGCGGCACCATCCCCGGTGCTTCGGCGTTGACGTAACCGTAAACGCCGAACGGTGCGATGGGGATCATGAAGATCATCCCGTACACCACCAGGTCTGTCAGCGACAGGCTACGTTTCAACTCTTGCTTGTAGCCCAATTCTTCAATGTCCATGAAGTCGTTCTCCTTGATATGAAAGCAGCTGCACGCTGCGGGTTTGAAGCGGTCTCTACAGCAACGGCGCCAGATAGTCGGTCCAGCGACCGACGTCCTCGGGCGTGCGCAGCAAATCGTTGCGTACCTCGATCAGCACTGAGTCCAGTCCTCGTGCGTCGCCGTGAACCGGCACGGTCATGTCACCCAGCGGATCGACTTTGTACGGTTGATTACCGGCGATTTTCAAGGGATATCGGCTCAGCCCGTCGATCACTCGCTGGGCGTACTCCCAGGCCTGCCCATACAGCACGCCGACGTCCAGCGTTCGTCGCTGGCCGTAATATATCGGCGTGAAACTGTGAATCCCCACCACTCGAACCGGTTTATTTTGCTCCACACGGGCGTCGATCAAGGTTTGCAGGCGTGCATGAAACGGTTTGAACAGGCAGTGCCGGCGGTAATCACGGGTGGCCTCGTCCAGATCGCGATTGCCCGGCACCTGATAAATCTCGCTCTGCAACGGAATGCTGTCCGGCGCATGGCGCGGACGGTTGAGGTCGATCAACAGCCGCGAATAATTGGCCGCCAACAGGGTAGCGCCCAGCGCTTGGGCTAAACCCTCGGCCAGCGCCAGGGCGCCGATGTCCCAGGCGATGTGTTCGCGGGCGGCCTCGTCGCTCAGGCCCAGGTCATTCAACCCGGCCGGGATAAAACGACTGGCGTGTTCACACACCAGAATCAGCGGGTGTTCGGAAGCTTCGCGGCTCAGGGTGTACGCAGGCAGGGTGTAGAGCCCCCGTTCGGCGGACTCAGTACAGGCGTGCATAGTGCTCACAGAGGTCGGCGGGCGAGAGCTGTTCCGTCAGCTTCAGTTCCTCGGTTTTCAGGGCGAAGTAAGTGTCCAGCAACGCGTTCGGCAGGGCTTCGATCAGCGCCTCGCTGTGACGCAGGCAGTCCAGGGCCTGGGACAGCGAAGCGGGCAGGGCGACGATGCCGCGGACCTGGCGTTGTTCTTCGTTCAGGGAATCAGGGACTTGATCGGTGATCGCGTTCAGCGCCAGGCGCTGCTCGATGCCCAGGCGCCCGGCGATCAGCAACACGGCCATGGCCAAGTGTGGCGAGGCGGTGGCGTCCAGGGCGCGAAATTCCAGGTTGTACTGCGCCGCCACGGCTTTGCCGCCCAGGCTCACCGTTGGGCAAATCCGCAGCGCCGCTTCGCGGTTGCGTTGGCCGAGGCAGGCGTAGGAAGCGCTCCAGTGATGGGGCTGCAAGCGTTCGTAGGACACCGGCGTCGGCGCGGTAAAGGCGCAGAGCGCAGGCAAGTAATGCAGAACGCCGGCGGCCCAATGCTGGCCGAGGGTCGACAGCCCGTCGGTGGCGCCGGCGTCATACATCACCGGCTGGCCGGCCAGGTCCTGCAGGCTTACATGCAAATGCACGCCATTGCACACCGCTTGCGCGGACGTCTTGGGCGCGAAGCTCAGGTCCAGGCCCATTTGCCGGGCGATCTCACGGGTGATCTCACGCACGTTTACTGCGCGGTCGGCGGCAGCGACACCGAGGGCCGGACGGCAGGTGATTTCATATTGGTGCTTGCCGTATTCGGGCAGGAACATCTCCGGCTCCACACCGCCGGCACGCAATGCGCTGAGCAGCCAGCCGCCGAACTCGGCGCCCTGGCGCTGGGCTTGCAGGGAGAAGGCCAGATGCGCGGCCGTGCCGCTGTCGAGATTGAACTCATGTTCGAACGCCGCGTTGATCTGCAAGCCCAGCTCATCGCGATAGCGCTCCACTTCGGTGCACAACAGCGTGCGCGGGCAGGCGCTCCAGGAACGGCCATCGGTTTCGCGGATATCGCCGTGAATGAAGTCCAGCGCGGGGGCATTGGCATCCGGGCCATTGTTGACGGTCACGCGGCTGCTCAAGTCGGGAATCAGCCGCAAGTCCCCATAAGCACCCCATGGATTGCTGGAGGCGATGATGTCTTGCGGGGTCAGGGCGCTGTTGGCCGGCACCCAGCCGCAGCCTGCCACTCGATAGGCGTCGAGTTCGTCGGTAGGAAAGGAGCGACCGCGCGTCACGCCGATCAGGTCGGTGGTGACGATGGTGGTCATGGGCAGCGGCGACAGGCGTTCGCTCATGGCTGCATCTCCTGCAACCGGCCGAGCACGGTCTGGGTGTCGGTGATCCAGCAGTAACCCTTGATGGCATTCAGGCAGGCGTGATGCCGTTGTTCGGTGTAAGTGGCGCAGGCGTCTTCGACCAGCGTCACCAGATAGCCACGGTCGGCGGCGTCGCGCACGGCCATGTCGACGCACTGATCGGTGACGATGCCGGCGATGATCAGGTGCCGGGTTTCAAGGTTGCGCAGCACGTAGTCGATGTTGGTGGAGTTGAACACCCCGGAAGAGGTCTTGGGCAGCACGATTTCATTTTCGACCGGCGTCAGGTCATCGATGATCCGCGCTTGCGGGCAGCCCTTGGGCAAGTGCATGTCCGAGAGCTTGTGGTCCAGCGAGCGATCGCGACCATCGGCGGTGAGGCTTTCGATAAGCGTGTGTAATACGTTTTGCCGTGCGCCACGAAAGGCGCTGAGCAGCCTGCGTTGATTAGGCACCACCTGCATGTGGGTGCGGGTCAGGAAGTATTCGGCGTCCGGCCCGTTGAGGTGTGGGTCGAACTGCGGCTCGAGCCAGGCACGTTGCATGTCTACCAGCAACAGCGCGGTATGGCCGGCGGCAAACGGCAAGTCCCGGGGCGAAGGGTGGGGGAGCGTGAACATCCTTATTTTTCCTCCAGCAGGTGAGTGTCGAAGTCGGTCCGCAGGGCGTCGATGCCTTCCAGGCGATCGGCCAGATCGGGGCTGCGCAGGGTCAGGCAGGCAATCAGCGCTTCAACCTGGGCCAGCGCCGGCACCATCGAGTCGAAAGCCGACGCCGATTCCACCGGTGCGCTGATGATCAGGTCGGCCACTTCCCGTAGCGGTGATGCATAGATGTCGGTGAACAGCACGACCCGCGCATGTCGGCTCTTCGCGGCATGGGCGACCCGCAAGGCCTGAGACTGGTAGCGGCGATAGTCGAACACCAGCACCACGTCCTGGCGCTGCACGTCGAACAACCGGTCCGGCAATTGCGCGTTGTCTTCCAGGGCGAAACAGCCGGGCCGCAACAGGCGCAGGTGATTGAGCAAATAGTTGGCGAGGAAACTGCTGAAGCGCCCGCCAAAGCAGTGGACCTGGTGGCGGGTGTCGAGCAGCCATTCGACCAGAATTCGTACATCTTCGGGTTGGGTCAGCGCCTGGGTTTCTACCAGTGCCCGATGGCTGTCCGCCAGATAGTGGCTCCACGGGTCATCTTTCTTGAGTTGGGCGCGGGGTTGCAACAGGCTGCTGGGGGAGCGCAAGCGGTGGTCCATGTCACTGAGCAAGGCTTCTTGAAAATCGGCGTAACCGCTGAAACCAAGCTTCTTTACCAGCCGCACGATGGTCGGATCGCTGACACCGGCATGTTCGGCCAAACGTGACATCGGCCCCAGTCCGTTACGCGGGTACTGGTCCAGCAAGGCACGTATGACTTTGCGATCCGACGGCGTGAAGTCCAGGCCGGGATCGGTGAGCAGGTCTCTGAGAGGGGGCATCCGGGCTCCTGCTGGATGGGTGTGTCGGTTTCATTTCATAAATCGCTAAAATAGTATTTGTGTAACGTGCGCTACATGTCTAGCGATTTTTCGCATGGATTTTCAAAGCACCAAAACAGAGCGAAACCCTCGTGTTCATTGGGCTACGTAGATGTCGATGGGGCTTGTAGGACATCGCCCATAGCGATGTGAGATATCGCCATTTCCCGGGGTGAATCAGAGGCCGTACCAGCTGCCAGCTCGCGAGGCTGCTACGAGATGCGTTCAGAGTGCGTTTCTTGCGGCACAATGAGCCAGTTGTTCATGGCAGCGTGCCGTTTTCCATCCCATTGATAGAGATTTCTTCCGTGCAGGCGACCCGCTTGACCCTGATTTGCCACGCTCGAACCGTCGCACAGAAATTGGCGCGTTTTCCTACAGATGAGCCATTGGAAATGGATTGGCAATCGGCGAAGGGGTCGCGCTGCAGTCAGTTCAAGCGAGCGCGACGGTTGCTCTGCGGCCCGGAGCTGCGGACCCGGCAAACGGCTGAGCTGTATGGCGAGAATGTGGACATTGTCGCGGCATTGAGGGATTGCGATTTCGGACGCTGGAAAGGCATGTCGATCGACGATCTGCAAAGATCCGAACCCGAGACGCTCCAGGCCTGGCTCAGTGACCCGACGTCGGCGCCCCACGGTGGAGAGTCGGTGGCACAACTCGCTGAGCGGGTGGCTGCGTGGTTGAGTACCCTTGAGGCGACGCCGGGGCATATCGTTGCCGTCACCCATCCTTTCGTCATTCGCGCCGCACTGATGCAGGTGTTGCAGGGCGCGGCATTCAACCAGATCGATGTCGAACCGTTGTCGGCCGTCGAGTTGCGATTCAACGGTCGCTGGCGGCTACGCTTGATGAACGCTGATCTTGAGGGGATGCGTTGATGAAAAAACTTCTGGTCATCGGTGTCGGCGCCGGCAACCCCGACTACATCACGATGCAGGCGGTGAAGGCACTGAACCGGGTCGACGTGTTTTTTCTCATGGACAAGGGCCAGAGCAAAGACAAACTGATCGACCTGCGCCGCGAGATCTGCGAGCGCTACATCACCGATCGCGACTACCGCTTCGTCGAAGCCCACAGCCCGGAGCGTGAGCGCGGCGATGTGGACTACAACGCCAGCGTCGAGGAACTGAACCGCGCCAAGCAGCAGACGTTCGAGCGGTTGATCAACGAGGAAATGACCGACGACCAGTGCGCCGGTTTTCTGGTGTGGGGCGATCCGGCGTTGTACGACAGCACCATTCGGATCCTGCAGGCGATTCTGGCGTCAGGTCGTTGTGTGTTCGAGTTCGAGGTGATCCCCGGGATCACCAGCGTGCAGGCGTTGGCGGCGCAACATAAGGTGCCGCTCAATCGCATCGGCCGCTCGATTGAAATAACCACCGGCCGACGGTTGGCGGCGGGGCAGGTGAGCGATGCCGACAGCCTGGTGGTGATGCTGGATGCGCAGGATGCCTACCATTGCGTGGCCGATCAGGAAACGGAGATTTACTGGGGGGCTTACCTGGGAACACCGGATGAAATCCTGATCAGCGGCCAGCTCAAGGATGTCGCGGATGAGATCGAGCGGGTGCGAAAGGCGGCGCGGCTGGCGAACGGGTGGATCATGGACACCTACCTGTTGCGCAAGCCTTGAACGCCGGCGCGGGGATCAGTGCTCTTTGGCTTTCCTGATTCTGATCAAAATGAACAGCAGGATGCACAGCGCGAGCGGGGTCATGGCCAGCATGGCGTCCCGCGCGGAAATGTCCGCGCCCAGGGTGTGCAGACCCGAGTAGAACAGCTTGAACAGGCTCAGCAAGTAATAGGTGATGGCGATAATCGACAAGCCTTCGACCGCGCGCTGGATTTTGATTTGGGTATCGGCGCGAGCGTTCAGGCTTTTCAGAATTTCCGAGTTTTGCTCTTCCATTTCGACCTGTACCCGCGCCTGCAACAG
Source organism: Pseudomonas frederiksbergensis (assembly GCF_017114915.1). GTDB lineage: Bacteria > Pseudomonadota > Gammaproteobacteria > Pseudomonadales > Pseudomonadaceae > Aquipseudomonas > Aquipseudomonas frederiksbergensis_I. Next base: position 21,960 of record NZ_JAAUOE010000010.1, on the reverse strand, counting down.
ATCCCCGAGGTTGGCCACGCTTTTGGCCAGTTGCTCCAGGCGTTGTTCGGTGACGTCACAGTACCTGACGGTGGGTTTGAAGCGTCTTTCGATGAAGATACCCAGCCGCTGACAATCACCGACGTGAGTTTCCCTGAGTTCGCCCAGACGCTCGAAAACCAGCTGGGCATACGCTTGGGTGGCGCTGAAGCGGTGTCGGGTTTTCGCGGTGCTGCTGACCACTTGCGCCGACAGGCTGGCGATGTCGGTCAGCAGCTCTTTGGCATTGCCGGTATCGGGGCCAGCATTACGCTCCGAAAGGTTTACCAATGTCTTGTCGAAAACGTTGAGCTGAGCGCTCAAGGCTTTCGCCGTCGTGAGCGAAAGCGAAGCCATCATGCGGTAGGTTTCGATTTCCAGCAGGCGGCGGATCATCCGTCCCTGGCGATAGGCATTCAGGCGTTTATTGACGAACAGGAAACGGTTAGTGCCGTCCGCGCTCAGGCGAAAATCGCTCCAGACCGTCGCATCGCCCCCGCCTATGCAAGAGCCGCAAGGGTCTTTGAATCCATAAACAGACAGGTCGCCGGCAAAGGATGTGTCGTTGCGAACCACAATCTGCACCGCGTTGATCACGTGCTGCATGAAGGGTTCGACCCGGTCCATCAAGGCTTTGGGTGGCTGGCTCCAGAAAGGTTCGTGACTGGAAGAGGGCACCACCAGCGTCAGCGTCAGGAACTCGGCGTGCCGCTCCCACTTCAAGGCATGGCCTTGCAGCTCGGTGATGCCCTGGGCGGCTTGCGGGTCGACAGGGCCGGGGCAGCAGCGACTGAGCAGCGTGTCGCATTGCCCGTCATTGGCCAGAAACGCCAGATGAAACACCTGGGCGGGCTCGTCGAAATACAGGGACGGGCGCGCGTGCAGCTCGTTGTGCAGGGGCAGTCTTTGCGGGTGCATGCTATCGAGGCCATGTTGGAGTTGTTTGTTCTTGGGACTGGACGATGAATTCCCGGGTCACAAACAAAACCTGGTGATCGACCAATAATGCAGGAGCGAGCTTGCTCGCGAAGGCGGTGTTTCAGGCGACATCGATGTTGACTGTGCCGCCGCCTTCGCGGGCGAGCCCGCTCCTACAGTTTTTTTACGTACTCCTTAACGCACCGCTGTACAGAACGCGCGGATGGCTTTACAGGCCTGACGCAGTGACCCGTCGTCCAGCGCATACGCAATACGAATGTAGGGTCCGAGACCAAACGCACTGCCATGCACCACCGCCACATCCGCTTCATCGAGCAGTGCGTGGGCGACATCTTCGTCGGTGTGCAGCGTTCGACCGGCGGGCGAGGTGCGGCCGATCAGCCCGGCACAGGAGGCGAACGCATAGAATGCCCCCGCCGGGCTGACGCATTCCAACCCCGGAGTGTCGTTGAGCAGCTCCACCATCAAATCGCGACGGCCCTGAAAAGCGGCACGGCTTTGGCGGATGAAATCCTTCGGCCCTTCCAGCGCGGCGAGCGCGGCTTGCTGCGAGACAGAACTCGCACCGGAAGTCTGCTGGCCTTGCAGTTTTTCCATGGCCTCCAGCAACCAGCGCGGCCCGGTGGCAAAACCGATGCGCCAGCCGGTCATGGCGTAGGCCTTGGAAACACCGTTCATGGTCAGGGTGCGCGATGCCAGCCGTGGCTCCACCTGGGCCAGGGTATAGAACACCTGATCGTCGAAGATCAGGTGTTCATAGATGTCATCGGCCAGAATCAGTACGTGGGGATGATTCAGCAGTACAGCGGCCAGGGCACGGAGTTCCGGCTCGCTATACACCGCACCGGTCGGATTGGACGGCGAATTGAGGATCAACCAGCGCGTCTGCGGGGTGATCGCGGCGGCCAGCGCGGTGGGCGTCAGCTTGAATCCCGTACCGGCATCGCAGGTGACGATCCGCGCTTGACCGCCGCACAGTTGCACCATCTCCGGGTAACTGACCCAGTACGGCGCCGGCACGATGACCTGGTCACCCTCGTTGAGGGTGGCGGCCAGGGCGTTGTAGATCACCTGTTTGCCACCGTTGCACACCAACGTGTCTTGCCAGCTCACGTCCAGACCGTTTTCGCGACGGAACTTGGCCGCCACGGCTTCACGCAGCGAGCGCACGCCGGCGACCTGGGTGTAGCGGGTGTGGCCATGCTCGATGGCGTGAATGGCGGCTTCACGCACATGCCCGGGGGTATCGAAATCGGGTTCGCCGGCACACAGTGAAATGATCTTCGCCCCTTGTGCCCGGCGTTCCGCCACCCGGTCGATAATCCGGTAAGTCGCTGAGGGCTGTGCGCTGACCAGGCGTTGGTTCAGGCGCTGAATGTCGGTGCTCATGCCCGGGTTCTCCAGTCGGTCAGGTTCATCAGTTCCAGGGTCGAGCGGCCTTCGGTCAGCGCCTGCATCATCTGTGTTTCCTTGTTCGCGCGCGCCTCGCCTTCGGCCAGGGTACGTGCCACATCGGCCTTGGGAATGATGATCACGCCGTCATCGTCGGCCACCACCAGATCGCCCGGCGCCACGAAGGCACCGTTGAAATTGAACGGTTGCCCCACCGAAGGCGCGCTGGCCTTGACCGTGCCTTTGACCGAAACACCACGGGCAAACACCGGGAACTGGCGTTTCTTCAACGCCGCGATATCGCGTACGCCACCATCGATCACCAGCCCGACCACCCCAGCCGCTTCGGCCGCCACGGTCAGCACCTCACCCCAGTAACCGGCGATGAAACCACCCGTGCCCACGACCAGCACGCTGCCACGGGGCACGCGCTCCATGGCCAGGTGCAGAGCGAGGTTGTCGCCCGGCGAACATTCCAGCGGGTAGGCGGGGGCCGCGATGAAGGCGCCGTCCCAGATCGGGCGGATCGCACTGTCGACCGCGCAGGGCAGATGGGACGCTTCATACAGCGTCGAACTGCCCAGCACTTTGGCCCGTGCGCGAAAATCCGGGGGAAAGGGGAGCGTGCTCATCAGGCTTTCCTCTGCAGGTTGTGGTAACCCAGGGCGGCCCGGGCTTCTTTAAGGGTTTTGCCTTGGCTGATCAGGGCGCGAATGTCGGCTTCGACCGATTCGATCTGACGGGCACACGCCGCCACTTCAGCGGCACGGGCGCGCGGCACGATCACCACGCCGTTGGCGTCGGCGACCACGATGTCACGGGCGCAGACCCGCGTCGTACCGATCGACACCGGCTGGTTGACCGACTGCACCTGCACCCGGTCTTTGCCGGTGCGCATGAAGCGGCCCTTGCTGAAGATCGGGTAGCCATCGCCCAGTGCCTTGTTCACGTCACGACAAACACCGTCGATGACCGTGGCGGCGATCTGCCGGGTGCCGGCGTACTGGGTCATGATGTCGCCCCAGACCGTGCAGTCGGTGCGGCCGCCGTTGTCAATCACCACGACATCGCCGGGTGCCACGTCTTCAATGAAATCGCCCACCGTGCCCGGCGGCACACTGGCCGAGACGTACTGCACGGTGAACGCTGGGCCGACGACGACCTTGCGGTAATTGTCCAGCGGCGCCACATCGAGGCATTGCCCGGGCAGGCCGAGTTTGTCCAGGGCATCGGAGACGCCGGGGGTGTCCAGGCCTTCGAACAAGGCGACCAGGGTTTGATCTTCAAGATTCATCGGGCGTGCTCCACGTGGATCGCTTCGAACTGGGTGTCATGCATCACTTCGGCCACCGAGCGACCGCTGCGTACCGCCTCGACCATGCCGTCCTGGCGGCGGGCGATGCGCTCGCCGAGGTCGATCACTTTCTCGATGCAAGCCTGGGGCACGAACACGGTGCCGCAGGCATCGGCGATGACATAGTCGTCCTCGCTGACGTCGACACCGGCCACCTTGATCGTCACCGCCGCATCGATCTGCACCACCCGATTGCGTGCGCTGATCATGGTGACGCCACGCCCGTAAACCGGATAACCGATGGCTTCACTGCCGTCGATGTCGCGACTGAATCCGTCGATCACCGTGCCACGCACGTGCTTGCCGGCCGCGGCATTGGCGAGGATGTCGCCCCAGCAAGAGATACCTTCGCTACCGCCAGCGATCACCAGCACACGATCGTCGCTGTCGATCTGTTCAACCACCGGTGTGATCAGGTGCACGGTCGGTACGGTGTCGGATTTGGGCGCCAGCAACACGGTGCTGGCGCGGCCGACGATCTTCGGGCAGTTCCACAGCGGGCGTAGCCCTACCGTGGCACCCGGTAGGCCGAGGAAGTCGAGTGCGTCGGAAACCGTATTGGTGTCCAGCGCCGCCAAGCGATCCAGCAAATTTTTATCGATCATGGGAGAGCCCCTGGGGTGTCGGAGGCGCCCAGTGTCGGCGAGACGGTTTGATAGGTATATTACGAATAACAGAAGCGTTAGATACGTTAAACCTATGGATTAGCCATGATCAATTTCCGTCTGATTCGTCACCTCTGGTTGTTCCTGGCCGTAGCCGAAGAACAGAATTTCGGCCGCGCCGCCAAGCGCCTGGGGATGTCCCAGCCACCGCTGAGCGAACAGATTCAGGTGTTGGAACAGGCACTCAAGGTCACGCTGTTCGAGCGCTCGCGACGCGGCGCAAAGCTGACCCCTGTGGGCGCGGCGATCCTGCCGGCCGTGCGTAAATTCGCCGAGCAACTGGAGCGCTTGGAACTGGCGGTGGAAGAGGCAGTGGCGGGTCAGTCGGGGATGTTAACCATCGGCGCGATTTCCACGGCGATGTTCGATGTGTTGCCGGGGTTGATCGAGCAACTGAAGATCGAATACCCGCACCTCACCGTGTCCGTGCGCGAGATCGACAGCGTCGAAGCCGTACCTGCGCTGGAAGCCGGGGACATCGACCTGGCCTTCGCCCGCCTGGACGGCGACCTGGGGCCTGCGATCAAGTCGCTGCCGCTGACCGAGGATCGTCTGGTCGTGGCCCTGGCCAGCGATCATCCATTGGCTTCGCGCAAGCGCATCAGCCTGTCGAGCCTGGCCACCGAGCCCTTGGTGATGTTTTCCCGAAAGGTCAGCCCGGTGTATTTCGACAACCTGATCGCGACCTGCCGCGCCAGCGGTTTTTCCCCGCGGGTGCTGCATGAAGTGCGCTCCGTCGCCTCGCAAATCGCTTTCGTCAGTTGTGGCCAAGGCATCGCCCTGGTGCCGGCCTCGCTGAAAAAACTGGCCCCCGACAATGTGGTGTTGCGACCGTTGAGCCAGCCACTCAATGTGGTGACCACCGCGGTGGCCTGGAATGCCGATCGGCCTAATCCGCTGGTGGAGGAGGTGGTCGCCCGGCTACGCGATGGCGTTTGATAGGTTTGACCTATGACCGTGTTCCCGAATGAGGAATTTACACAAGGCCCGATCCCCTTGAAATTGTCGGCCCTGCCGGCGGCAACTCCGGCCCGACGGCCATCTTTTCGTTCAAGGAGTCTATCCTGTGTCCAAACCCTTTACTCAAGCGCACATTCCTCTGATCGTGGAGGGTATCGATCTGAACATCGCCACCCTTCATCGCGACGGTGCCCTGGCGCCAATTGTGTTCCTGCATGGGTTTGGCTCGACCAAGGAAGACTACGCCGACATCGCGCAGCAAGCCGCCTTCACCGGTCATCCCTTCGTCGCCTATGACGCACCGGGTTGCGGGGAAAGCCAGTGCAGCGACCTGTCGCGGATTTCCATTCCCTTACTGCTGAAGGCCGCGTTAAAGGTGCTGGAGCATTTTGGTATCGAGCGCTTCCATCTGGTCGGCCATTCCATGGGCGGACTGACCGCGCTGATGCTGGCGCATCACTACCCGGACCGGGTGCTCAGTTTCGTCGACATCGAGGGCAATATCGCCCCGGAGGACTGTTTCCTGAGCCGACAGATCGTCGATTACCCGGCGGACGATCCCGAGGAGTTTTTCGCCGCCTTCATCGAACGGGCCCGGCACGCCCCGGCGTACGCCAGCGCGCTCTATGCCGCCAGCTTGCGGCACAAGGTGCGCGCGGGCGCGGTGCGCGGGATTTTCGAGTCAATGGTCGATCTTTCCGACAATGCCGACCTGATGGGCAAGTTTCTTGGCCTGCCATGCCCGCGCATGTTCATGTACGGCGAGCAAAATGCCTCACTGTCCTATTTGCCGCACATTCAGGCTGAAGGCGTGCGGTTGGCGCCGATTGCGCAGTGCGGGCATTTCCCCATGTATTCCAACCCGATCGCGATGTGGCAACAGATCGCCGATTTCCAGGCTGACAGCCCACGCCAATGAGCCCGATGGGAGATGCACGGCACCGTTGTGAACTATTCTTTTTCAAGTGGCACTTTCAATGCCGAGGAGTCAGCTCATGAGCCAGTATCAACGGTTATTACTGATCATCAATCCGCTCCTGCGCCATTCTCCTGCGATGAACCATGCCGCTGCCGTGGCCAAGGCCAGCGGGGCGAGCTTGCATATTGCTGCGCTGATCCCTTCGTTGAACATTCTGTCGTTGCTTGAAGAAGGCGACCGGAAACAGGCGCGGGCGAGTTACCTGCAGGAACACCGCGACTGGCTCGAGGAGCAGGCGCAAAAGATACAGGGCAGAGGGGTCGAGGTGACTACCGAAGTCGCCTGGGCCGACAACATGCGCCGGGACATCCTTGAACACGTCACGCAAATGCAGCCCGATCTGCTGATCAAGCAAGTCGAGCATGAGCCAATGCTCAAGCGCGCGTTCTTTACGCCGCTGGACTGGCGTTTGTTGCGCCATTGTCCGGTGCCGGTTTATCTGGTGGGGGCTCAAAGCCATGCCTTGCCGCAGAAGGTGGTGGCCGCGGTTGACGTTGCTGATACCGAGCCTTCGAACAGCGAGCTCAATGATCGGATCATCCTGCAGGCGTCGAGCCTTGCACTGCAATGCAATGCCGAGTTGCATCTACTGCACGCCTGTGACATTTCGGCAGCTTTTCTGGCGGATATGGATGGCGGTCTGATGCTCGCGGAGCTGACCCAGGAATTGCGCAGCGACCTGGAGACGTCTTTTCTCAAGCTGGCTGGTCGGTTCGGTGTGCCCCCTGACTGTCGGCATTTCGTCATGGGGCAACCGGTTTCGGTGCTGAGCGAGTTTGCCTACGAGCATCAAATGGATGTGATCGTGATGGGCAGAGCTCAATACAGTGGTCTGGAGAGGCTGCTGGGCAGCACGACCGAGCATATTCTGTATCAGGTGCCTTGCAGCATTCTGGCGGTGTAGTTGCGAGCATCCTTGACGAAATGGGCTCGCCCGTTTTTTGGGGCTCCCGCCCCAGGGAGGTTTTCAAAATGACTCATAGTCCGTCATTGCAAACCATCTTGCATGACCGGGTCGATGCCGGCCGCAGCCTGGTGGAGCCGTTGCTTAAATACGCTAAAAGAGCCGATGTCATCGTCCTTGCCTTACCCCGTGGCGGCGTGCCGGTCGCCTATGAAGTGGCCACAGCCCTGGAGGTTCGCCTGGACCTGATGCTGGTCCGCAAACTGGGGGTGCCGTCCCACCAGGAGTTCGCCATGGGCGCCATCGCCAGCGGCGGCATCCAGATTGTGAATGACGATGCGCTGCGGGCTAACGGTATCGATCAACGCACGCTCGATGGCGTGGTTGCACGGGAAACCCGGGAATTGTTGCGTCGCGAGCAGGTATACCGGGCGTCCCGTGCGCCTGTGGCGCTCAAGGATCAGGTGGTGATCCTGATCGATGACGGGCTGGCGACAGGAGCCACGATGATGGCGGCGATACAGTCCGTGCGCCTGCAAGCGCCGTCGCGCATCGTCGTTGCCGTGCCGGTGGCCCCCCTTGAGACGGCAGAGGCGCTGCGCGACGAAGTGGACGAACTGATTTGCCCGCTGATCCCTGACTGGCTGATATCGATCGGCCATTGGTACACGGACTTTTCTCAGACATCGGACGAAGAAGTCATCGATCTTTTGCATCGGGCCTGGCAGAGAGAATCAGCGATGAAATGAGGCAAACTGCTGGCCCCCCGATCTCCGGTTCGTTGTCAAACTTGCTTTCTTTTCAGCAGGTTAGGCATTGGCGATATGCGGACTTTGGTAGGGATGGCTGCAACGTTTGTCCTGGTGGCTATCTCGCTTGGGGCTCAGGCCAAGGAACTGAGCAAGAACGCTCGCTATGTATGCAGCTGGGGTTCGGAAATTGCCGAGGGCGCGCAAGCCTCGAAACTTTCCGGGCTCACGCTTTATGGGGCACGCAAGAAGCTGCAATCGCGCAAATTTCCCCGGCCGTGGATGCGCATGACGGCCATGGGAATTACGGAGCAAACCTATAACAGCTCTTCGCGTCTCAAGCCGGCCGGCATCAGGCAAACGTATTACGAGCAATGCATCCGGCATGAGTTGGCGCAACGGTAGACCGCCGCCACGATTGGGCGCTAAACCGGTCGGGACCCTTTCTCCTCCGACGCCTGGCGAAACCGTTGCTCGATGGCCTGCGCAAACGGATAGAACGAAAACCAGGGCCGGGCTTCATCGATCACCCTCAGGACTGACGGTCTCTGTATCAACCTTTCAAAATAGGCGCTCAAGTGGCTGCAGTCGTCGGGAAACGGCACAAGCGTGCAGGCATAGAAGAGCGCCGGAGCGGCAGCGCAATCGGCCAGGCTGAAGTCCGGGCTGGCCGCCCAGATTCTGGACGCCATCCGGTGATCGAGCATGCGGTACGCCGTCGCAAGCGTAGACCGTTCTCCCGTCAAATCACCGTTGGTCGCGTATAGGCGATCACTGACAATCCGCTGGATCGGCGTTTGTAGATAATTGTCGAAGAAACGGTCCCATAACCGCACCTCCAGTGCGGTCTCCCAATCGTCTGGAACCAGGCGTCGTTCACCTGGATACAGGCGATCCAGGTACTCGATGATGACACTGGACTCCGGCAGATCACGTTGGCGAGCAGGGTCGCGAAGTACCGGGAACTTTCCGATTGGCCACAATGCCTGAAGTTCTGCACGGTCGGCAGCGTCCGCAAGATCGATGATCCTTCTGTCGAACTCGATCCCGTTCTCGTAGAGTGCGACGAGTACTTTATGGCAGTACGATGACAGCGGATGGTAGTAAAGCGTCAGCGACATTTTTTAACTCCTCGTTGGACTTGAGGGGGGGGAGCGCAAGGCTCAAACGCAGACGGCGATAACCCTGTACGGATGACGATGGGTCAATGAACCCGCTTAGGCGGGTGTTGGCGAAGCGTCTGGGCAGCCATTTTCAAGCTTTTCGACCTTGCGCATGGAGAAATCCCTGCTTAACTGGAAACCGCTGGTCGGGTTGTGACTTATTAGTCATGGCGTTCATCTCAGCGCCCTTGTACCGTTGTCGCTGGTTCGCGCTGTCAGGCTTGCCCGGAGGACGCCGGACGGTCGATCGAGCTGTGTGTCTGGTCCAAATTGTTCAAGGAATAGAATGAAATGATGCCGATAACTGCCATCGTCGAGATTGGTAAGAAGTACAAGGTTTATACCGAGCACTATCTCAACGCCGCCGCTGACAAGACCATCATTCTGGTCAATGGCTCGCTGGCAACGACCGCATCCTTTGCACAAACGGTGCGTTACCTGCGGCCACGCTTCAATGTGGTCCTCTACGATCAGCCCTACGCCGGTCAATCGAAACAACACAACCGGCACGACCAACCGATCCGCAAGGAAGACGAGGCCGAAATACTGCTGGAGTTGATCGAGCACTTTCGCGCGCACCATGTGCTGTCCTTTTCCTGGGGCGGTGCAGCGACCCTGGTGGCGCTGGCCCAGCGGCCACGCCGGATCGAAAAGGCGGTGATCAGTTCATTCGCTGCGCGGATCAACACGCCGATGCGCGATTATCTGGAGAGCGGTCGGGACTTTCTCCACGCGTGCGATCGGCGCAATGTCGGGCGTTTGATCAACGGCACGATCGGCAAGCACCTGCCATCGCTGTTCAAGCGTTTCAACGAACGCCATGTCAGCAGCCTGGACGAACACGAATACCAGCAGATGCATTTTCACGTCAATGAAGTGCTGACCCAGGACACCCACTGCTACGTTTCCTGTGCTGATGCCATCGAAGTCCCGCTGCTGTTCATCAACGGTGATCGGGATGAGTACACCTCGGTGGAAGACGCCCGCCTTTTTGCGCGTCATACCCGTCAGGCTCAGTTTCAAACCATCAAGAACGCCGGACACTTCCTCGACATGGAACACCCGACAGCCTGGCATGACACCCAACAGGCCTTGCTGGGATTTCTGCAGCCGGTGGTCGTAAGGACGCCAAGCCAGCCCCGTAGCCTGGCTTTGAGTGGCAAATCATCGGTGATCCCGCCGCTTCAGTCAGGTAATTGGCTGCGGCTTTAGCTGACGCAACAACTCGATCTGATCGGCAGGGACCAGCGTGCGCAGGGCTTTATACAGTGCGCGGGTCTCTAGCAGGTTCCATACCCGCAGCATGGTTTCCAGGGCGTCCAATGGTTTGCTGATAAAGTCTTTGGCGCCCAGCGCCAGCGCGCGCAGCCGGGTATCGCGGGTGGCGTCAGCGGTGAGCACGAGGATCGGCAGGTATTCGCCGGCCGGGATGCGCCGGTTGAGCTGTTCAAGCACGGCAAAGCCATCGAACTCCGGCATGTGCAGGTCGAGAATGACCAGGTCAGGCTCGAAGCTGTTGAACAGGTCCAGGGTTCGCAACGGTTGGGTGCTGCTCAGTACATTGCTCAGCCCTTCACGGACAAGTAATTGCTCCATCAAATCGAGGTTGGGCCGTTGGTCATCGATGATCAGAATACGCAGGTCGGTGTTCACACGGGCTCCGGTAGGTGCTGGTCAAGGTGGGCGAGGAATGAGGGAATGTGAATCGGCTTGGTCAGCACCGCGGTCGCTCCCGCCTCCAGCAAGGCCAGGTGAGTGAGGTCGCTGGCATCGGCGGTGATCATCAGCACGGGCGTGGCACGGGTGCTGGGGGACTGACGCAAGCGTTGCAGGACGTTGAAGCCGTCAAGGTCCGGGAGCGCCACATCCAGCAAAATCAGCTGCGGTGCATGTTGCCGGGCCAGGTCCAGGCCCATTTGCCCTTGCATGCTTGAGAGCAACTGGATGTGCGGTCGCCGTTGCAGCAGGGTTTCGATCAGGGCCAGGCTCGACAGATTGTCTTCGATGCACAGCACTTTGCCCTGGTAATCGGGGGCGGCGAGGGCGGGCCTTGCCGCTGGGTGGCTGATTCGTGCAGCAGGTGACTCGGCGGCTGGCTGCAGGCGCACGAAGGGCAACTCCAGGGTGAAGCTGGAGCCTTCGCCCGGCTGGCTTTTGACCGTCAGGCTGCCGTTCATCATTTCCAGCAGACTCTTGCTCAAGGCCAGCCCCAGGCCGGTGCCTTCCACGTTCGGATCGGTCTCCAGGCGCTCGAACGGCTTGAACAGTTGATCCAGTCGATCGGCCACAATGCCCTTGCCGGTATCGCAGACCGACACGGCAATTCGCTGTTGATGAACCCTGACCTCAATGTGCACCTGGCCCTGGGGGCGGTTGTATTTGATCGCGTTGGACAACAGGTTGAGCAGCACCTGAACCAGGCGTTGCCGATCGGCGACGATCCCGTTGTCGGCGGCCAGCATCGGCAACTCGACCAGCTGAATGCCGGCGTCGCACGCCATGGGAGACACCAGCGTCAGGGCTTCTTGCAGCACCACCGCCAGGGGCACCGCTTCTACATTCAGCGGCAGGCGCCCGGCTTCGATCTTGGCGATGTCCAGCACTTCGTTGATCAGGGTCAGCAGGTGTTGCCCGGCCCGCAGGATATGACCGATCTGCGCCCGTTGCCCCTTGGGTGAGTCCATGTCCAGCAGTTGCGCAAAGCCGAGAATGGAGTTGAGCGGCGTGCGCAGTTCATGGCTCATGCGCGACAGGAATTCGCTTTTGGCGCGGCTGGCGCGCTCCGCTTCTTCCCGTGCGGTACTCAGGGCGATCTCGGCGGCACGGCGATCGGTGATGTCGCGGGTGATCTTGGAGAAGCCACGCAGGGCGCCACTGCTGTCGTACTGCGCGGTAATCACCACACTGGCCCAGAAGCGGCTGCCATCCTTACGACAGCGCCAGGCCTCTTCCATGTAATGACCATTGCGAGTGGCCTCGCGCAGCGCCATGTCGGGATGTTGCGGGCACTCCTGCGATAAATAAAACACGGAGAAATGCTGACCCACGATCTCCTGTTCGGTGTAACCCTTGATCCGTTCGGCGCCGGCATTCCAACTGGTGACGACGCCCCGCGTATCGAGGGCGAAAATGCCGTAGTCCTTCACCCCGTCGATGATCAGCCGCAGGCGTTCTTCGTTGTCGCGCAAGGCCCGTTCACGTTCGGCCAGCAGCAGCCCGGCTTCGACCAGACGCGTGCCCAATTGACCTATCTCATCGTTTTCCGGCGGTTGCGGCAACAACGGCTGACCGAGTGCCAGCCGTTGGGCGTTGCCCTGGACCTGTTTCACCCGGGCGACGATGCCCTTGGACAGGAACAGCACCGCGACAATGGCGCCAAACAGCCCGCAAACGGCGGCCAGCAGGGTGGAGAACAACAGCCGTTGTCGAGTGGAGGCCGCCGCCGCTGTACGCTCGGCCAGCAGGGTGTCCTCAAGGGTGCGCATGGCGCTGATGCGTTCGCGCAGTTCGTCGAGGACGTGCTTGTTGTTGATCAGGATGGTGGTGATCGACTCAGGGGTTGCGTTGCGATCATCGAGCAGTTCAACCAGACCCTCGACCTTGGTGTCGATCAGCGGTGTGATCGCCTCCAGATGTTTGCGCACCCGCTCATCGCGAACGTTGCGGTCGAGCCGTTGCAGAGCCGATTCGATCAAGGGCTTGGCTTGTCGGTAGCCTGGCAGGAAATCCTCGCGGTGGGTCAGCAGATAGCCGCGCACACTGGCAGCGGCCTCGGCGAGCAGGGTGTGCACCGCTTGAATGTCGCCTTGCACCAGCAGCACACGGCGTACGTCTTCTTCCGCGCGAGCGGTCTGGCGCTCGGTGATATAGATCAGCACCAGCGAGAGCAGCAGAATCACCAACGGCAGGGAAATCACCACGAGGGCTTTGCCGCGTAACGGCAGATCGGCCCAGCGGCGGGCGCTTGAACCTTTCATGACTGGGTCACCAGGCCCAACGCGATGCCGCGCACAGCGGCCTGGGTGCGGTCGGCGGCGCCGAGTTTGCCGATGACCCGTTCCACATGAGCTTTAGCCGTGCCGGTGGTGATGCCGAGATTTTCGCCGATTGCACGGTTGCTCATGCCACTGGCCACCAGCCCCAGCACCTGGCGTTCCCGTGGGGTCAAGGTGACGGGGGCGGCGCCGCTGGCGTTGCGCTCGGTCAGGCGGCGCAGCAGCTGCGCACTGACTGAACTGTTGAGGGCTTGCTCGCCGGCGGCGACACGTTGCAAGGCGTCGATTACCTCATGGCGGCTGGCATCCTTGAGCAGATAGCCCACGGCGCCCGCGTTCATGGCGGCTTCAAGGTGATCGGGGCTGTCGTCCATGGTGAACATCATCACTTTCAGGCTCGGCAGGCGCTCTTGAAGCAGGCGTGCCGCGCCCAGCCCGTTGAGCACCGGCATGCGGATGTCGAGAATGACGATGTCGGGCAAAAGCCGTTCACATAAATCCAGTGCTTCCTGGCCATTGCACGCCTGGCCGACCACTTCGAATTGCGTCAGGCCGGCGAGCAACGAGACGAAGCCGGTGCGCGTGACTTCATGATCGTCCGCGACCACCAGTCGTATAGCGTCAGTCATTGAGCTGTTCCATTGAGGCCAGAGGGACGGTGGCGTGCAGTTGCGTGCCGCCGTGCGCCTGGCTGAGGCAAGTGAACTCGCCGCCCAGCAGGCTCGCGCGCTCCTGCATCGCGGCAAGCCCCAGATGCCGGGCGCCGCAGGTGTCGAGTGGTTGCTCCATGGCAAAGCCTTTGCCGTTGTCGTCCACCCGCAGCGAGGCTTGTCCTTCGAGCAGTTCCAGCGCCAGGACGACGTGGCTGGCTTGCGCATGTTTGAGGATGTTGTTGATGGCTTCCTGGGCAATCCTGAACAGGGCGATCTCCACGTGACTGGGCAAGCGAGCTTCGCAACGCGCATTCCAGTTCACTTTGATCCCGGCGTCGCGCAGGCGATCCGCTTCTTTGTCGACGGCCTTGAGCAAGCCAAAATCGTCGAGTACCGTCGGGCGCAGGCCGCTGATCAATTGTCGGCCTTCACCCACGCAATGCTGGGCCAGTGCCAGAATCGTCTGTAAGTCCGCGCCGAGTTCCTCGGGCAGTGGCGGGCAACGACCGGCAAAACCTTGCAGGCGCTGATGCAGCCCGGCGAGTGTTTGTGCCAGGCCGTCGTGCAGGTCGTAAGCCATGCGTTTGCGTTCGTCTTCCTGGGCCCGAAACAGCCTGTGCACCAGATCGGACATGGTGCGCTCGCGGGCCACCAGTGCGTCCAGCAGGCGCTGGTTCTCCAGGTGTGCGGCCAGCAGGGTGGCGAGCAATTGCAGGGACTCGAGGTCCTCGGTGTCCGGCGCGTTGATGCTGACGCTGTTGGCCAGCACCAACGCACCGAAGGCCGCGCCATCGCCACCGCGCAAAGGCACCCGCAGCACGTTGGGCAAGACCGCGCTTGGCTGTTCCTGCCAGTGCGGGGTGCACATCGCGGTATCGGCGAGGCGTTCCAGGCTGTGCAAACGATCACGGTTGCCGTGACTGGCGGTGGTCCGGACTTGCGCATCCACGTCCCATTCCAGCAGCAGTGCATGGTCCATCGCCAGGAAGGCGCAGGCCCGTTGTAACACGCGTTGACGCATGGCCTCGGGATCCAGTTGCGTCAGTTCCTGACCGGTATCCACCAACAGCCGCAGCCGCGCGGCGCGACTTTGCGATTGCCGATACTGGGTGCGAATGGCCAGGGCGCTGCCGGGGTCATGATCAGGTTTTTGCATGGGAGGGTTCCGGCGCTGGCACGCCCGTTCGGGCGGGGGCGTCATTAAACCTTGTTAACGGGGCAGGGCGCTATCTGCCGAATGGCATAGGCAAATGGCTCCGGTTGGCCGATGGCGGGCGGTGTTACGGACGGCACAGTGTGCCCATCGACCACCATTGGAATAGCGCAATGAAATTCAAGACCTCAGCCATCGCCCTGTTTTTCGCCCTGAGCGCCCCGTTGGCCCAGGCACTGGAGGCAGTGCCTTACGTTTACAGCAGCGTGGTGCAGCAGCCAGTTGATGCGAAGGAACGCGAAATCGCCGCCCTGTTTGACCATTGGAACAGCGCGTTGAAGAGTGGCAACGTTCAGAGCGTGGTCGACCTGTATGCATCGAACGCCGTGCTGCAACCGACGGTTTCCAATCAAGTACGCACCACGCCGGCGCAGATCAAGGACTACTTCGATCACTTCATGGCGCTCAAGCCGGTGGGCCAGATCAACTTCCGTGAGATCCGCCCACTGGGTGCCAACGTGGCCATGGACAGTGGCGTCTACACCTTTACCCTGACCGACGCCGACGGCAAGACCCGTCAAGTGCAGGCGCGCTACACCTTCGTTTATGAGCAAGTGGGCGGTCAGTGGAAGATTCTCAATCACCACTCTTCGGCGATGCCGCAAGCGCAGGTGCTGCACGCCGGGAAATAAACAAAGGAAGTGCAAGACCGGCCCGGCCCACTGTAGGAGCGAGCGGTGCGGCGATCCGACTTGCCCGCGAAGGCGTTCTCAAGTACGCCAAAAGCTTCGCGGGCAAGCCTCGCTCCTACAGGTTGATCTGCCCCCCAAAAGTTGGGCACCAATCCTAATTTTGGGGTCAGATCAATGCTCAGTTCAACGCCAGGTCGTCCACAGGCTGCTGCCCGCGGGCCTGCGCGGCGCGCTGCAACCGGCTGGCGATCAGGGTGTTCTTCAGCAGATAGGCAATGGTCATTGGTCCGACGCCGCCGGGAACCGGGGTGATCGCACGGGCGACGGTGCGCGCGCTGGCGTAGTCGACATCGCCCACCAGACGCTCGCCCGACTCGTCGGCGATGCGGTTGATGCCGACATCGATCACCACCGCGCCGGGTTTGAGCCAACTGGCGTCGATCAACCCCGGCCGACCCACCGCCGCGACCACGATATCGGCCAACCGGCACAACGCCGGGGCATCGACGCTGCGCGAATGCACCACGCTGACCGAGCAGTTGGCCTGCAACAGCAAGGTCGCCATCGGCTTGCCGACAATGTTCGAACGGCCCACGACCACTGCGTGCAAGCCGCTCAAGTCATCACCGCAGGTTTCGTGCAGCAGGCGCATGCAGCCGCTGGGCGTGCATGGGGTCAGAACCTCGATGCCTTGCACCAGCCCGCCGACGTTTTCCCGATGAAAACCGTCCACGTCCTTGATCGGGTCGATGGCATGAATCACCGCCTGTTCATCGATAGGAGCGGGCAAGGGCAGTTGCACGAGAATGCCGTTCACCGAGGGATCGGCATTGAGTTGCGCAATCAGTTCCAGTACCTGGGCCTGACTGGCGGTTTCCGGCAGGCGGTGTTCAAGGGAACGGATACCGACTTCCTTGGCCCGTAGCAGTTTATTGCGCACATAAACGTGGCTGGCCGGGTCGTCGCCGACCAACACGACCGCCAGGGCGGGATAGATCTGTTGGCCGGCCAGGGCCAGAACCTCATCCCGAACTTCGTCGAGGACTTTGGCAGAAATGGCTTTGCCGTCGATGTCGCGGGCAAATGCAGGGGTGTTACTGATCAAAAGAGTCACCGTGTCTTGATTGAATGGGGGGTGAAGTGATCATCGAGGTGTCTTCGCGCGGATGATCCATCAGAGACATGCAGGCAAGGGTCCTCAGATTATCAGGTGAGGGCAGGCGAATACGATAAAAGATCGCAGCCTTCGGCCCTCCTACAGCGATCGCATTTGATCCTCCTTGCGGGTCAAGATCAGACTCAACACCACCGAAACCAGAATCACCCCGCCAACAATGGCCAGCGACCATTCAACCGGCATTTGAAGCCACGGCATTAGCGTCATCTTGGCGCCGATGAACACCAGCACGATCGCCAAGCCGTATTTGAGCAGGTGGAAGCGGTCAGCCATGTCGGCCAGCAGGAAGTACAGCGCCCGCAGGCCCATGATCGCGAAGATGTTCGACGTGAACACAATGAACGGATCGGTGGTGATGGCGAAGATCGCCGGGATGCTGTCGACCGCAAAGATCAGGTCGCTGGCCTCGATCAGCACCAGCACCAGAAACATTGGCGTCGCCCAGCGCCGACCGTCTTGCATCACAAAAAAGTGTTCGCCATGAAGTCCGCTGGTGACGCGCAGATGGCCGTGTATCCAGTGCAACAAGGGGTTTTTATCAAGGTCAGGCCGCTGATGGGCGAATATCAGCATCTTGATCCCGGTGATGATCAGGAACACACCGAATACATACAGCAGCCACACAAACTGCGACACCAACCACACGCCGGCGAAAATCATCGCCCCACGCATCACAATTGCCCCGAGCACACCGTACAGCAACACCCGGCGCTGCAACTCCGGCGGCACGGCGAAGTAGCCGAAAATCATCACGAAGATGAACATGTTGTCGATCGACAGTGACTGCTCGATCAGGTAGCCCGTGAGGAATTCGAGGATTTTGCGCTGGGCGATCTCAGGTCCGAACTCGCCATTCAAATACCACCAGAGCAATCCCGCGAAGGTCAGCGTTAGCGCGCACCACGCAACCACCCAGCACGACGCCTCGCGCACCGATACCCGATGCGCCTTGCGCCCACCGAGGACAAACAGATCCACGGCCAGCATGGCAAGAACGAAGACGATGAAGGCGAACCACATCCAGGGTTCACCGATGTTCATGGGCCGCATGTCGTTCTCCCTGTCTCGATGTGTTCTGGAGCCGACAGGGTCATGCTAGCGGGGAGATTGCGGCGAAGAAAAATCGAATATTCTTTACCAACATTTCGTTATTTACGAAGTGTTGCTGTTCTTTCATTCATTGAGGTGCATGCACTTTTATGAAGCTCACCGCAGGTGGCCTGCACTATGCCAAGGCAAAAACCGAATCGTCCCGAGCCTCAATGATTCGCAAGGGAAATCACGTTAAGCCCCGCTAGATCCCCACCGATAAGACCTTTTCAAGACGCCGATCCGCAACTGGCACAAACGCTGCATGACATCGATCAAGGTCCACGCAGTGGGCCGCCCCGTCGATCAACGAAGATCGACCGGCCGAGCAGGTCGTGGGCAACATCGGTGGATCCGGCGAAGGCGCCAGGTCAACACCGCGAAGAACAGGCAAAGACGCCTGAAACCGAGAGGTTTCAGGCGTTTTTTTTTGCTTTTTTAACCGTGATTGGCTTTGGCTGGGTGCTTACTATGAATTCCAATGTTGCCGCATTGAACAAACTGCAAACGCTGATCGTGATCGGCAATGGCATGGTCGGACATCATTGTGTCGAGCAGCTCATCGAGCGCGGCGCCCTCGACCACTACCGCCTGCATGTCTTCAGCGAAGAGCCGATGCGTGCCTACGACCGCGTGCATCTGTCCGAGTATTTCGGTGGTCGCGATGCCGAGTCGCTGGCCTTGGGCGAAGCCTCTCTGTACCAGACGCCGGGCGTCACCCTGCATCTGGGCGTGCCGGTGCTGGAGATCGACCGCGCACGGCGTCAGGTGATCACCGCACAAGGTTGCGTCGCCTACGACAAACTGGTGCTGGCCACCGGCTCTTATCCTTTCGTGCCGCCCATTGAAGGTGCTGAAGGTGATTCGCGCCTGGTGTATCGCACCCTTGAAGACCTCGACGCCATTCGTGCCGCGGCGGCCAATGCCCGGCGTGGCGTGGTGGTTGGCGGTGGGCTGCTCGGCCTGGAAGCGGCCAACGCCCTGAAAAGCCTGGGGCTGGAAGCCCATGTGGTGGAATTCGCCCCGCGCCTGATGCCGGTGCAGCTGGACGAGCAGGGTGGCCTGGCGCTCAAGGCGCAAATCGAGCGACTCGGCGTGGGCGTGCACTTGTCCCGTGGCACGCAGTCGATCAGTGCCGGCGAGCAGTACCGTTACCGGATGAATTTTGCCAACGACGAATTTCTCGAAGCCGACCTGATCGTGTTCTCCGCCGGCATCCGCCCGCAAGATGCGCTGGCCCGCCAATGCGCGCTGGACATCGGTCCTCGTGGCGGCGTGGTGATCGACGACCAGTGCCTGACCAGCGATCCGAGCATCTACGCCATCGGCGAGTGTGCTGCCTGGAATGGCAGCCTCTTCGGCCTGGTCGCCCCTGGTTACCAGATGGCCCGTGGTGTGGCGTCCCTGCTGTGCAATCAAGCCGCCGAGCCGTTCCAGGGCGCCGACATGTCGACCAAGCTCAAACTGCTCGGCGTCGACGTCGGTTCCATCGGCGACGCTCATGCCCAGACACCGGGTGCGCGCAGTTATCAGTTCATCGACGAAGCGACGGCCAGCTACCGTCGTCTGGTGGTGGACGCCGACAGCAAACGCGTGCTCGGCGCAGTGCTGGTTGGCGACAACAGCTATTACGACACCCTGCTGCAATACATGCAGAACGGCATTGCCTTGCCGTCGGAACCGGCCAGCCTGATTCTGCCATCGTCCGCCGGCGCGCCAACCCTGGGCCCGGGCGCGTTGCCCGAGTCGGCAACGGTGTGCTCATGCCATAACGTCACCAAGGGTTCGATCTGCTCGGCCATCGACGGCGGCTGCACCGACCTGGGCCTGCTCAAGTCGCAGACCAAGGCCTGCACCGGTTGCGGCGGTTGCGCGGGGCTGCTCAAGCAAGTGTTCGAGCATGAGCTGATTGCCCGTGGCGTCAGCGTCGACAAGAGCCTGTGCGAACACTTCGCCTATACCCGTCAGGAGCTATATGCACTGGTGCGGGTAGAAGGGGTGATCACTTTCGAAGAACTGCTGGCCAAGCATGGCCGTGGTCACACCGGTTGCGATGTGTGCAAACCGGCGGTGGGCTCGATCCTCGCCTCATGCTGGAACCAGCCGATCATGGACGCCTCGCTGGTGCCGTTGCAGGACACCAACGACACCTTCATGGCCAACATGCAGAAAAATGGCACCTATTCGGTGGTGCCACGCATCGCCGGGGGCGAGATCACGGCCGACAAGCTGATCGCGATCGGCGTGGTGGCGAAGAAATACGACCTCTACACCAAAATCACCGGCGGCCAGCGGATCGACCTGTTCGGCGCGCAATTGCATCAGCTGCCGGACATCTGGTCCGAGCTGATCGAGGCTGGTTTCGAAACCGGGCACGCCTACGGCAAATCGACCCGCACCGTGAAGTCTTGCGTGGGCAGTACCTGGTGCCGTTATGGTGTGCAGGACAGCGTGAAAATGGCCCTGACCCTGGAGGATCGCTACAAAGGCCTGCGCTCGCCGCACAAGCTCAAGTTCGCGGTGTCTGGCTGCACCCGTGAATGTGCCGAGGCGCAGAGTAAGGATGTGGGCGTGATCGCCACCGAGAATGGCTGGAACCTCTACGTGGCCGGCAACGGCGGCATGCGCCCGCGCCACGCCGAACTGTTCGCCACCGACCTGGACGATGCAACCCTGATCCGTTACATCGACCGGTTCCTGATGTTCTACATCCGCACCGCCGACAAATTGCAGCGCACCTCGGTCTGGCGTGAAAGCCTGGAAGGCGGTCTGGATTACCTCAAGGACGTGATCATCAACGACAGCCTGGGGCTTGGCGAGGAACTCGAGTCGCAGATGCAACTGGTGGTCAACCGCTACGAATGCGAATGGGCCAACGCCCTCAAAGACCCGGAAAAACTCAAGCGTTTCCGCACTTTCGTCAACGATCAACGCCCGGATCCGGACATCCACTTTGTTCAGGAACGCGGTCAACGCCGGCCGATCATGGCCGCCGAACTCAACCTTATCCCTGTCACCGAGGAGAATGCCTGATGAGCCAGTCCACTACCCAGCGTGTCGATGCCCTGGCCACCGCGGCCCATGCCCAGGCCTGGCAGGCGGTGTGCAGCCAGCAGGATCTGGTCAGCAACTCCGGCGTTGTCGTCTGGCTCGACGGCGCCCAGGTGGCGCTGTTCTACCTGCCGCAGGCTGAAGGCCGCACCCTTTACGCCATCGACAACCATGATCCGCAATCCGGCGCGAACGTCATCGGCCGCGGCTTGATCGGTAGCCTCAAGGGCGATTTGGTGGTGGCTTCGCCGATCTACAAGCAACATTTCCGTCTGGAGGATGGCAGTTGCCTGGAGTACCCGGAGCAGCGCCTGCGGGTCTGGCCGGTGCGCCTGAACGCCGGCGTCGTGGAAGTCGCGGCGGCTTGACCGCCGCCCTGAACCGTATCGGAGAACGTGGATGAAAACAGCCGCACAGTTGCTGAAACTGAAAGTCGTGCAAAACCAGCAGGTGCATAGCATTGCACCGGACGAGATGGTTCTCGACGCCTTGAAAATGATGGCCGAAAAGAACGTCGGCGCGCTGCCCGTGATCGAAGAAGGGCAGGTGATCGGCGTCATCAGCGAGCGCGACTATGCGCGCAAAGTGGTGCTGCAGGGGCGTTCTTCGGTCGGCACGCCGGTGCGCGACATCATGAGCGCACCGGTGGTGACCGCCGACAGCTTGCAGAGCATCGAGCGCTGCATGGAGGTGATGACCGACAGTCATTTGCGCCATCTGCCGGTGCTGGAGGGCGGTGAATTGATCGGGCTGCTGTCGATCGGCGATCTGGTCAAGGAAGCCATCGTCGAGCAGGCCGATTTGATTCGGCAACTGGAGCACTACATTCGCGGGCACTGAGGACGTCGGGCCGACGTCGCTCACCGGCCGTGCAGGCGTGTCAGCGAGCGAAGGCCTGATAACGGCTGTCGGGAGGGCCGAGGTTTTCTTGAGTTGAATAAAGGCACTCGATAACGCATCCGGAATTATTTTCCTCCAGTTCTTGACATGCCTTTCGAACCAGTCCAGAATTGCGTCCATTCCTGAT
>NZ_JAAUOE010000001.1 GCF_017114915.1 Pseudomonas frederiksbergensis | reverse complement strand
TCAAGGAGTTTTCCGTTTCGACTGCGCCGGAAGTGGGGCGAATTATAGACGTCCAGAATCTGCCGTCAACCCTTAATTACGCCTTTCTGGCAGAAGGTATCTTTTTAGCCATTAAACGTGGAATTCGGCGGGTTACAGACGGCAACCTCAACACTAATAACAACGCACCTATAGAGGCATAAACAGCCCACTCCTTCAGATCGGCGCGAACGATCCACAACATATGTAGCAATCCAAGCCCGAGAATCACATAGACCAATCGGTGCAGTTTCTTCCAGCGAGCCCCCAAACGTCGCTGACTATAACGATTGGAAGTGACGGCCAATGCCAGCAAACAGAGAAACCCCAGCGCTCCGACAATGATGTACGGCCGCTTGCGCAACTCGATACCCAGTTGTGACCAATCAAAGCCGAGGATGAACGCCGTATAGCCGCTCAAATGCAAAACCACATAGGCGAAACACCACAACCCCAACTGCCGTCGGACAGCTATCCACCCCGACCAACCGGTGAGCTTCTGCAAAGGCGTCATGCTTAACGTAATGAGCAGCAGGACAAGCGTCCCCAACCCCAGACGATCAACCAGCACCTTTCCTGGATCAGGCCCCAGCACATCCGCCCAGGCTTGATACAACCAAAGCAGCGGCCAAATCGCGGCGGCGATAAAGACACCAATACGCCAGAACAGATATCGCATCAGTAATTCTTCCGCAGATCGAGCCCTGCATATAAAGAAGCGACTTCATCCGAGTAGCCGTTGAACATTTGCGTGTCCCGCACATTGGGCTTGAACAGACCGCTCGGCAAACGTCTTTCCCGTGCCTGCGTCCAGCGCGGGTGGTCGACTGTCGGGTTCACGTTCGCATAAAAGCCATACTCATTCGAGGCAATGCTCTGCCAGGTGGTTTTCGGCTGCTCACTGACCAGGCTGATTCGCACGATGGACTTGATGCTCTTGAAGCCGTATTTCCACGGCACCACCAGACGTAGCGGCGCACCGTTCTGATTGGGCAACTCACGTCCATACATGCCTACAGCGAGAATCGCCAACGGATTCATCGCCTCATCCAGGCGCAGCCCTTCTACATATGGCCAGTCGATCAAGGCGAAGCCAGAACGCTGCCCAGGCATACTCTTGGGATCTTGCAGGGTTTCAAAGCGAATAAATTTGGCTTTGGACGTCGGTTCTACTTCCTTCAGCAAAGCCGAAATTGGAAAACCTATCCACGGAATGACCATCGACCAGGCCTCTACACAGCGAAGACGATAAATACGCTCTTCCAGCTGATAAGGCTTCATGAAGTCTTCCAGCGCATACCGCCCCGGCTTACCCACCTCCCCGTCTACCACCACGCTCCACGGTTCGGTTTTTAGCGCACCGGCGTTGGCCGCAGGATCGCCTTTGTCGGTACCGAACTCATAGAAGTTGTTGTAGTGGGTCGCATCCTTGAAAGGCGTGATTGCTTCATCCTTGACGTTGACCGCCCCCCATTTAGTGGAAGGCAGTTTTTCGGCAAACCAGGACGGCGCCTTGCCGGGCTCGACATCGGCATAACGCGCAACATCGTCGGCACTCGCCCAGCGCGGCAGACTGCTCACAGCCAAACCGGCAACAGCAGCGCCCAATACATTGCGACGAGAAAGGTAGAGAGGTTCAGGCGTGACGTCCGACTCATGACAGTCGGACGCTTTAGAGACTTTGATCAGCATGGCAACTCCGCAGCATTGGAGGACAGATGCACCCATTGACTGCGGAGTATGAGGGAAATTACATCACTCGGATTTTTTGTGCCGACGAAGGCGCAACAGGTACTGCACCGGCCCGGAAGCCGCATAGGCGAGGAAAACCAGCAGCAGGATGCGCGGCGGATCGCTGAACACAACGGCAAACACCAGCACCACCGCCAGGATCGCGACAAAGGGAACGCGCCCCTTCAAGTCCAGCTCCTTGAAGCTGTTGTACTTGATGTTGCTGACCATCAGCATGCCCGCGGCGGCAACCATCAGTGCAACCAGGAACGACATCTTGGAGCCCTGAATGCCGTAATCGCTGAACGCCCAGACAATGCCCGCGACCACACCGGCTGCGGCCGGGCTGGCCAGACCGATGAAGTAGCGTTTGTCGGCGGTGCCGACCTGCGTGTTGAAACGCGCCAGACGCAACGCCGCACCCGCCACATAGACGAAGGCGACCATCCAGCCGACCTTGCCCATATCACCCAAAGCCCAGCCGAATGCCAGCAAAGCTGGTGCGACACCAAAGGCGACCATGTCCGACAACGAGTCGTACTCGGCACCGAAGGCGCTTTGGGTATTGGTCATGCGAGCAACGCGACCGTCGAGGCCGTCGAGCACCATGGCGACGAAAATCGCAATCGCGGCAAACGCAAAATACTTACTCGCACCGATCGAGTCACCGGCACTCAAGGCACTCTGGGCGCTCATCGAATTGATGATGGAATAGAACCCTGCGAAGAGATTCGCAGTGGTGAACAGATTCGGCAGAAGATAGATACCACGATGCCGGACTTTACGACCTTCAGCGTCATGCCCTTCTTCGATGTGCTCATCGATGGGCAAAAGGCTTTCGGCGTCAGAAGCCTGCTTTGGCTCTTCGGGACGTTCGCTCATGGACATTACCTTGCAACGGGGTGGAAAGTTTCGACAGGTGTCTGGGACGACGATTCGACCGCAAACGATGCAGCTTTATACCAGAACCGGCGGATCCAAACGAAAAAACGCGGCCTAGGCCGCGTTTTCCGTACAAGCTCGTGACTTAGTTCTTGGCTTTGTCGACGATCTTGTTGGCACCGATCCACGGCATCATGGAGCGCAGTTGCTCACCGATGATTTCGATACCGTGAGCGGCGTTGTTACGACGCTTGGCGGTCATCGAAGGATAGCCGGTAGCGCCTTCGCTGATGAACATCTTGGCGTATTCGCCGTCCTGAATACGTTTCAGGGCGTTGCGCATGGCCTGACGGGATTCGGCGTTGATCACTTCCGGGCCGGTCACGTACTCGCCGTATTCGGCGTTGTTGGAGATCGAGTAGTTCATGTTGGCGATGCCGCCTTCGTACATGAGGTCAACGATCAGTTTCAGTTCGTGCAGGCATTCGAAGTAGGCCATTTCCGGCGCGTAGCCAGCTTCAACCAGGGTTTCGAAACCGGCTTTCACCAGCTCAACGGTACCGCCGCACAGAACGGCTTGTTCGCCGAACAGGTCGGTTTCGGTCTCGTCCTTGAAGGTGGTTTCGATGATGCCGGTACGACCGCCGCCAACGCCGGCAGCGTAGGACAGTGCAACATTTTTAGCGTTGCCCGAAGCATCCTGGTAGATCGCGATCAGGTCAGGGATACCGCCGCCTTTGACGAACTCGGAACGCACGGTGTGACCCGGAGCTTTCGGCGCGATCATGATCACGTCGAGGTCAGCGCGCGGAACAACCTGGTTGTAGTGGATCGCGAAGCCGTGGGAAAAGGCCAGAGTGGCGCCTTTCTTGATGTTCGGCTCGATTTCGTTCTTGTACAGGGAGGACTGGAACTCGTCCGGGGTCAGGATCATGACCAGGTCGGCAGCGGCAACGGCTGCAGCAACGTCAGTCACTTTCAGGCCGTGGGCTTCAGCTTTGGCAACGGTGGCCGAACCTTTACGCAGGCCAACGGTAACGTCAACGCCGGAGTCTTTCAGGTTGCACGCTTGAGCGTGGCCTTGGGAGCCGTAACCAATGATGGCAACTTTCTTGCCCTGGATGATCGACAGGTCGCAGTCTTTATCGTAGAAAACTTTCATGAATTTCCCCTTTATATCTGGCCCTTCAGGCCATTCGCTAATTTGGTTTAGATGCTCAGTACTTTGTCGCCGCGGGCAATCCCGGTGACGCCACTGCGTACAGTTTCCAGGATCGAGGCAGTGCCGATCGATTGAATGAAGCTGTCGAGCTTGTCGCTGGTACCGGTCAATTGAACGGTATATACGCTGGCGCTGACATCAACGATCTGCCCACGATAAATATCGGTGGTGCGCTTGATCTCGGCGCGCTGGGCGCCGGTGGCCTTGACCTTGACCAGCATCAGTTCGCGCTCGATGTGAGCACTTTCCGACAGGTCGACCAGTTTGACCACTTCGATCAACTTGTTCAGGTTCTTGGTGATCTGCTCGATGATTTCATCGTGGCCGACAGTGGTCAGCGTCAGACGCGACAAGGTCGGGTCTTCGGTTGGCGCCACGGTCAGGCTTTCGATGTTGTAGTTGCGCTGTGAGAACAGGCCGACTACACGAGACAGTGCGCCCGGTTCGTTTTCCAGAAGCAAGGAAATAATGTGCCGCATGATTAAGTACGCTCCGTCTTGCTCAACCACATATCGCGCATGGAGCCGTCTTTGATCTGCATCGGGTAGACGTGCTCGCTGGTATCGACCTGGATATCGAGGAACACCAGGCGATCCNCTGCATCGGGTAGACGTGCTCGCTGGTATCGACCTGGATATCGAGGAACACCAGGCGATCCTTCATGGCGAAGGCTTCTTCCAGCTTCGGCTTCAAATCCTTCAGATCAGTGATGCGGATGCCCACGTGACCATAGGCCTCGGCCAGCTTGACGAAGTCAGGCAGCGATTCCATATAGGAGTGCGAGTGACGGCTACCGTAACTCATGTCCTGCCACTGGCGAACCATGCCCAGTACGCCGTTGTTCAGGTTGACGATCTTCACCGGCAAACCGTATTGCAGGCAGGTCGACAACTCCTGAATGTTCATCTGGATACTGCCCTCGCCCGTTACGCAGGCGACATCAGAATCCGGGAAGCTCAACTTGACGCCCATGGCCGCCGGGAAACCGAAGCCCATGGTGCCCAGGCCACCGGAGTTGATCCAGCGGTTGGGCTTGTTGAACTTGTAGTACTGCGCCGCGAACATCTGGTGCTGACCCACGTCGGAGGTCACAAAGGCGTCGCCCTTGGTCACTTCGCACAGGGTTTCGATCACAGTCTGTGGCTTGATGATGCTGCCGTCGCCCTTGTCATAAGGGAACAGGCCGCGGTCACCGCGCCACTCATCGACTTGCTTCCACCAGCTGGCAACGGAGTCCTTGTTCGGGGTCTCGCCGATTTCCTTGAGGATCGCGACCATTTCGGTCAGGACGCTCTCAACCGGACCGACAATAGGCACGTCTGCCTTGATGGTCTTGGAGATCGAAGCCGGGTCGATGTCGATGTGAATGATCTTGGCATTCGGGCAGAACTTGGCCGGGCCGTTGATCACGCGATCGTCGAAGCGCGCGCCCACTGCAAGGATCACATCGGCATGGTGCATCGCCAGGTTGGCGGTGTAGCTGCCGTGCATGCCGAGCATGCCGATGAACTGACGGTCGGTGCCAGGGTAGGCACCCAGGCCCATCAGGGTATTGGTCACTGGCAGGTTGAGCATCTTCGCCAGTTCGGTCAGCGGCGCGGAGCCGCCACCGAGGATCACGCCGCCGCCCGAATACAACACAGGGCGCTTGGCCGCCAGAAGCATTTCTGCCGCTTTGCGGATTTGCCCGGAGTGACCGCGAACGGCCGGGCTGTAGGAACGCAGCTTGGCTTTTTTCGGGAAGATGTATTCGAACTTCTCGGCCGGGTTGGTCATGTCTTTCGGGATATCGACAACGACTGGACCAGGACGACCGGATTGCGCCAGGTAGAACGCTTTCTTCATGACTTCCGGGATTTCCGACGCGTGCTTGATCATGAAGCTGTGCTTCACGATCGGCCGGGAGATACCGATCATGTCGGTTTCCTGGAATGCATCGGTGCCCACCATGGTGCTAGGCACCTGGCCGGAAATGATCACCATCGGAATGGAGTCCATGTAGGCCGTGGCAATACCGGTGATGGCGTTGGTTGCACCCGGACCGGAAGTCACCAGTACCACGCCGGCTTTACCGGTGGCACGGGCATAGCCGTCGGCCATATGGGTCGCAGCCTGCTCGTGACGAACCAGGATGTGGGTCACTTCCGGTTCTTTGAACAGGGCATCATAGACATGAAGAAGAGCACCACCCGGGTACCCGTAGATATATTTGACGCCTTCGTCACGCAAAAAGCGGACGAGCATCTCACCGCCAGATAAAAGCTCCACGTTGTTCACCTCTAAAACGCCAGAATACCGCCCACATACAAGAGGACGGGTCTTAATAGGTTTACTTCTCGGCAGAGCATGAGCGACGGTGGTCGCCGACTACGTCAGCACTGACTGAGCAAGTATTGGGATCGTCCCAAGTGTTGCGGGCCTTTCCCACCCAGCGCGAGGTAACGCGTTGCGGGTGTAACAGGTCGGCGCGGATGTGCGCCTCATGATCTGCCGAGTGGGTCTGCTTCTGGCAGTCCCTCTACAGCGGACTTTGGATTCTTCTGTTTCGCCCTGCGCAAGTCAAGCCGTCAATGTGCTTTATTGAACTAAGCACATGAGAAAGCAAGAAAAAACCGCTAAACAGCAACTGTGTTAGCTTCAATTGCGCAACCCACGACAAGGAAATGGCATGCGAACGTTCATCTTCACCGCCAGCTTGCTGATCAGCCTGAGCCCTTTGTGCATGGCGGGGCAGATCTATAAATGGGTCGATGCCCAGGGCATCACCCATTTCGATGCGCAGCCGCCCCAAGGCCGGGAGGCCACCGTCATGGTCACGCCCTCCCCACCCGTCGGCAAACCGGGCGCTCTACCGCGCAGCAACGTCATAGGCGATCAACAGGCCATCGATAACAAAGTGAAAAAGCAGGTCGCCGAGCAGCAGGCCCAGCTAAAAGTGTTCTGCGAGCAGGCCCGGACGAACCTGGCTCAACTGCAGAACAATCCGCGATTACGGGAGGAAGTCGATGGCGAGACGCGCCGCCTGACCGACCAACAACGTCAGGAGCGCATCATCGAAGCACAGAAACAGATTGCGAAAAACTGCCAGTAAGCACCTACAACGGATCGGGGTCAGCGAGAGGCAGTGATCATCTGGTCGAACTCTTTGAGCAAGGCCTGGAGCTGCCGATCCTTGCCCTGGACGTTGCGACCGGCGAAGACCATTTCGGCCATTTCCTGGATTCCCGATGCATTGGGCAATGGCAGATCCTGCTCCAGGATCGACTTCATCCTTGGCAGGAAGATCCATTGCAGCCACTGCTCGAAATCCAGCGTATCCACCGAGAACGGCTCGACGCTGGAAAGCGCATCGGCGGACGGCGGCACTACATCCCACCAGCCCTGAACGCGCAGTTCGCGCTCGATCAACAGCAACTGCTCGGCAATCTTCGGAAAACGAGTATCCATCACAGCGAAACCTTGGCCTTCTGACGAGCCAACGCGGCACCGGCCGAGTCACCCTGCTTCTCACGGGCCTGGGCGATCAATTCCCACAGGCTGGCCTGAAGATCCGGACGACCATTGGCGAACGTCAGACCACGACGGGCAAACTGTTCGGCCTGTGCCGCATCGCCTTGAGCCATACGCACCTGGGCCAGGCGATAAAGCACCTGCGGCTCACGCGGCGCAACGCGCTGGGCGCGTTCAAGGCTGGAAGATGCGCCATTAAGGTCGCCACTGGCCTGTTGCTGCTGGGCGGTGGTCAACAATGCCAGGACCGGACCGTCCAGTTGCTCATCGGCAGACAGGCCGCCGGAGTTCACCGAGGGAATCCCGCTTGGCGTCGACGGCATACTGTAGCTGCCCTGATTGATCGGTGCCGACTGGACCGGCGAGGTATTGATCGGCCCCGGAGTGATCGGGCCTGGGGTAATCGGCGAAGTGCTGATCGGCGCCGAAGAAACAGCGCCCCCACCCGGAATCATCACCACGACGCCAGAGTCACCTTGCGGGATCGCCTGAGTCTGGGCTTGTACAGGACGTTTCACCGTCGACTGCCGGAAACCGCCATTCGCCGAAATCCGTTCGCTGTTGGAGACGGCGGTGCCGGAATCCACAACCGGGATCGAACCACGCTGTACGGTGGAGCAACCGCTGAGCAAAGCCACGGCAGTCACCGCTGGAATCAACCACTTGTTCACTTCAAATCCTCTTTGCTTAATTCATCCAGCCCTTGACCCAATCCATCACCGATTCAGCAGGGCTTTCGCCACCGCAAGCTGGACCGGGAGGCGGTTCGCTGCCGCGAATATACGGCATCTGCACTGCGCCTGGGCAGCTGCCTTCGGAACCTTGCCCGGTACGCGAATCGACCCAGGCCTGAACAATGTTGTCCGGTTGCGGCATGTCCAGCGGTAGCGGATCGGCCTTGCGCATGAAACTGGTCCAGACCTGCAGCGCACCGGTGGCACCGGTGAACGGCGTCTTGCCGTTATCATCGCGCCCCAGCCAGACCACGGCCAGCAGATCCTGACTGAAACCGGCGAACCAACTGTCCCGCGAATCGTTACTGGTCCCGGTCTTGCCGGCCAGGGTCAGGGTTTTCGGCAGCACGTTATAAACCGAACTGCCGGTACCTTCACGCATGACGCGCTGCATGGCGTTCTGGATCAGGTAAATGGACGCCGGATCGAATTGCTGCTGAATCTGGAATGGATAACGTTTGAGCGGCTCGCCCTCGGCAGTCAGCACGCTACGAATCCCGCGCATCGGCGTATTGAACCCGCCATTGGCCAGCGTCTGGTACATGGTCGCCACTTCGATCGGGGTCATGCCGCCAGCACCGAGCAACATCGACGGGAACGCCGGAAATTCGCGGCTTACACCCAGACGCGCGAGTGTCTTGAGTACATTCGGCACACCAACGGCCAGACCCAGACGGGCTGTGGACAAGTTGTAGGAATGGGCCAATCCTTGATACAGGAACACCGTGCCGTGGGAACGGCGATCATAGTTCTGCGGTTTCCAGACCTGACCGTCCGCGCCTTTGACCGAGAAGTAGTCGTCTGACAGCCAACTGGTCAGCGTGTACTGGCTCGGCTTCTCAAGGGCTGTCAGATAAACCGCCGGCTTGATCAACGAGCCGATCGGTCGCACCGCGTCCAGCGCCCGGTTGAAACCGGCAAAACTCGCCTGACGGCTGCCGATCATGGCCTGGACTTCACCGGTTTCCGGGTTGGTCACGACCATCGCCGCTTCCACGTCATCGGAACCCTTGCGACCCGAAAGACGTTTGAACGTGTCATTGACCGAGGCTTCGGCTTTCATCTGCAGGATCGGGTCGAAACTGGTGAAGATCCGCAGCCCCTCTTCGGTCAAGTCTTCGTCGCGGTAGTCTTCGCGCAACTGACGCTTGACCAGATCGAGGAAACCCGGGAACGAGCTGTCGGCCAGCTTGCCGCGAGTGGTCACACCCAGTGGCATTTTCTTCGCCGCCTCAACCTGCTCGGCGCTGGCAACGCCTTGTTCCTTGAGAACATCGAGTACCAGATTACGACGTTCAAGCGCCCGCTCCGGATTGCGACGCGGGTTGTAATAGGACGGCCCCTTGACCATGCCCACCAGCATGGCGACCTGATGCAGTTTCAATTCGGACAACGGCTGCCCGAAGAAGAACTGACTGGCCAGACCGAAACCGTGTACCGCCCGCTGGCCATCCTGGCCGACGAACACTTCGTTGAGGTAAGCCTCAAGGATTTCCTGTTTGTCGTAATGCAGCTCCAGCAACATCGCCATCATGGCTTCAGTGAGCTTACGGGTCAGGCTGCGCTCGCTGGTCAGGTAGAAGTTCTTGACCAACTGCTGTGTCAGCGTACTGCCGCCCTGGGTCATCTTGCCGCCCGAGGTGTTGACGTAGATAGCTCGGGCAATCGACTTGGGTGACACGCCCCAGTGGCTGTAGAAATCGCGGTCTTCCACGGCAACCAGCGTTTCCAGCAGATACGGCGGCACCTGATCGATTTTGATCAGAATGCGATCTTCGAGGTTTTTCGGGTAAATCCCGCCGATCAGCAGCGGCTCCAGCCGCACCACGGAAAGCTTCGCATCGTTGCTCGACGAGAGTTCGGCCACGTAGTCGCCGGAGAAACGCACGCGCACGGGCTGAGGCTTCTCCAGGCCTTCATAGAACTGGAAGCCCCGGGTATTCAAGTCGACGGTGTTGCCGTTGACCGCCGCAGCGCCAGGGCCATTGCTCACGCTTTCGCGACGGTAACCCAAGGCATCGAGTTCGATGAGGAAGTCGTCCTTGCTGAGCTTTTGTCCGACGAACAGCTCAAGCGGGCGCGCGTACACCTTGGCCGGGATGGTCCAGCGCTTGCCGGAGAACTTCTCCTGGACCACAGCGTCGAGGTAAACCGCGAACCCGGCGAGCACCACAAGGCCGACCAGGCTGAGTTTAAGGGCCCAGCCCAGCCAGGGGCGCATGCCCTTGGAAGGTGGTTTTTTAGGGGTGCGGGGGGATCGAGTTCGAGTCATGGCGGCGGATTATACGCACTTTATTCATCCTCAACAGGAGCCCTCTGAGGTTTGCGTCGGGCGGACTTGCGGCCATAATGACGGCCTTGAATTTTCCCCAGACTCTGAAGGATCGCCTGTGAGCCAGTCCCTGATCGCTGCCCTGCAAAACCCGGCCCTCTACCCGCATCCCGTAGAAGGGTTCCAGGTCATCGAGACCCATATTTCCTGGGTGCTGCTCACCGGCCCCTATGCTTATAAAGTGAAGAAGCCGGTAAATTTCGGCTTCCTCGATTTCACCAGCCTTGAGTCACGCGAGCATTTCTGCGGTGAAGAGCTGCGCCTCAACCAGCGCCTGACCCATGACTTGTACCTTGAAGTGTTGCCGATCACCGGCAGCGCCGAGGCGCCACAACTGGGCGGCGACGGGCCTATTGTCGATTACGCCCTGAAAATGCGTCAATTCCCACAAAGCCAGTTGCTCAGCACCCTGCAAGCCAACGGCGAATTGACCACCACGCACATCGACGAGATGGCCGCGCAGATCGCTCAATTCCACCTCAGCGCACCGAAAGTGCCCACCGAACACGAAGCCGGCACGCCGGACAGCGTCATGGCGCCGGTACGGCAAAACTTCGAACAGATCCGTCCGTTCCTCAGCGACAAGGCTGATCTGCTGCAACTCGAGGCACTGCAAGCCTGGGCCGAAAGCAGTTTCGAGCGTCTCAAGCCGCTGTTCGCCCAACGCAAGGCCGACGGTTTCATTCGTGAATGCCACGGTGACATTCACTTGGGCAACGCCACCGTGATCGACGGCAAAGTGGTGATCTTCGACTGCATCGAGTTCAACGAACCGTTCCGCTTCACCGACGTTTACGCCGACACCGGTTTCCTGGCGATGGACCTGGAAGACCGTGGCCTGAAGAGTCTGGCGCGCCGTTTCATAAGCCAGTACCTGGAGCTGACCGGCGACTATCAGGGCCTTGAGCTGCTGAATTTCTATAAAGCCTACCGCGCACTGGTTCGCGCCAAGGTCAGCCTGTTCAGCATGCCGGCCGAGGCCGATCCGGTGCAGCGCGCCACCACCCTGCGTCAATATCGCAACTACGCCAACCTGGCGGAAAGCTACAGCACCATTCCTTCGCGCTTCCTGGCGATTACCCACGGTGTTTCCGCCGTTGGCAAAAGTCACGTGGCCATGCGTCTGGTCGAGGCCCTCGGCGCCATTCGCCTGCGTTCCGATGTCGAGCGCAAACGCATGTTCGGTGAGCAGACCGTACCGAACGACCTGCAGGCCGGTATCTATAGCGCCGACGCGAGCGTCGCCACCTATGCCCGCCTACATGAAGTTGCCGCTGTGATTCTGCGTGCCGGCTTCCCGGTGGTAATCGATGCCACTTATCTCAAGCGCGACCAACGCGACGGCGCGGCAAAAATCGCCGAGGCCACCGGTGCGCCGTTCCTGATCCTCGATTGCGATGCACCGCAAGCGGTGATCGAGAGCTGGTTGAAGCAACGTCAGGCGGACAACAACGATCCGTCCGACGCTAACCTGTCCGTTATCGCCGCTCAGCAAGCCAGCCGCGAGGCCCTGACGCCAGCAGAAATTCTGTGCAGCAAACGCGTCCAGACCAATGAAAGTGGCACCCTCGACACCGTCGTGGCGCAAATTCGCCAACGTCTGCCAGGCCTGTAAGAAACTATTTCAACCGTGAAGCCCTCGCCGGCTTCACGGCTGTCAAATAGTGGCACTATACTGGCGCCATAAAACCATCAGGTGATGTGACATGAGCCAGCCGAAACTTCTCGACACCCCGCTTTATGCCTTGCTGCACAAAGACGACATCACAGGCTTTAACAACGAACGCCCGAAAGATGGACCTATCGACATGGTCGGTGGTGACTTTCGCGGTCTTGATCTGCGTGAGCTGAACGCCGACGGCGTCGACTTCACCGATGCCTATTTCCGCTCCGCCGACTTGCGCGGCATCGATTTTCGCAACGCTTCCCTGGAAGGCGCGAGCCTGGCCCACGCGCAGATCTCCGGCGCCTACTTCCCACCGGAGCTGAGTGCCGACGAGATTCTGATGTCGATGAATTTCGGAACCCGTCTGCGTTATCGCACCCGCTAAAAAGCGACGTTTTACCAAACAAATCCAGCGCTGCGCGTTGCGCTGGATTCTGTACCTTTCTTGCCCGAATTTGTCTCTCATCACCTGTTTCCTGCTGCATTCGCAGACTTTTATTCAGTCCCTCGCCCGCCGGTCTTAGAAGCTTTTAGGTCGAAACCGACCAAACAATCACGCTTTTCCTACTGATGGCTACACTGCTGAGAGGCTCGCCCACGCACCGTTCGGCTGTCGCAAGGAGGCTTGATGAATGATGAACTGCAACACCTGAAGAATCTTGGCAAGACGTCGGCGCAATGGCTGCATGCCGTGGGCATCCACAGTGCCTCGGACTTGCGTCGACTGGGAGCTGTGGATGCTTATCGGGCCGTGCGCACGCGCGGTTTTCGGGCGTCCAAGGTGTTGTTGTATGCAATCGAAGGCGCATTGATGGATGTTCACTGGAACGACATTCCCGCCGAGCGCAAGGAAGCTTTGAACCAACAGCTGGACGCCATTTCGTCTCGCCACAAAAATTGAGCAGGTAATCCCACTCGTACGCACAGCTTTAAACCCAATGATTACGAGGCTTTCCGGCAAAGGAATGGCGTAATTCACGGAAATGGGAAATCAATGGTTGACTCGGTAATGAGAATCGCTATGATTATCACAACTGGTCGCGAGACTGGTCGATATTCTGAAAAGCCCTTGGTTCGGACTCTCAGATTATCTCCTCATCAGGCTAATCACGGTTATTTGACCCGGCTCTTGCCGGGTCTTTTTTTTTGCCTGTGGAAAACTCCTCAGGTTTACTGACCTGACTGCTTGCCGAACTGCTTACGCATTTGCGCGCAGTAATCCTGCGGCGGCATGGCAGCCGTATACCAGACATAATCGGCCATGGCTGGCGTGACCTCAGCACCTTGCTCTGCCAGCATCAATACCGTTGGCGCCTCGTGCTCACTTAAATCCTGCACATGGATCGGCACCCCGACATCCTTGCGTGCGTGGTATGCGCCGGCAAACAGCAGTGAAGGCGTCGGTGCAGCCAGTAATCGCCCGGCCATCCGCCGGTCACGTTGCTGCTGAGCGGCCAGCATCGCGGGCATTTGCGATGTGGGCAGCAAGCCACAATGGGAATCACTGATTTGTGCCAGCAACGTCTCCTTGACCATCGGGGCGTTGGAGCGCGAACCGCTCAATGTCGGCGATTTGGCATAGACAGTACGGATTTCAAGCGTATCCAGATTGGCCGCCAGCAACGGGTACGGCTGAGTCAGGGCAAAACGGACAATCGGCTCGTACAGATTCCAGTCCCAACCTGGTTGCCAGGACAATGCGCCGGACAAATCTGTCGGCAGCGCTGAAGCATGCCGAACCTCATCGACGCGCCGTTGTTGATCCGGCGCAAGCATTTCCAGCAGCAGACTGCCTTGGGGCCGTCGCTCACCCAGTGCCTGCAATAACCACAATTGCAGCTGATGGTGATCACGATTGTCGTGCTGCTCGCCGACGATCAGCCGCGAAGGTTCAGCCAACCGTGCAAGCAGCTCCTGCGCCGTCAAGGTCTGACCATTGCGCAGATCCCGGATCTCACCGCTGACCGGCGGCGGTACCGACACATGCTGGCAGGCACTCAGAAATAGCACAGCCAGAAGAACCATCACGCGTGTTTTCATCCCTAAAACACCTCAGCGGGCGATGATCAACGGATGCCCACGCTCCGGGTGCGATTGCACCAACACTTCCAGTCCGAACACGGCCTTGAGCGGTTCGGGACGCAATACCTGTTCCGGTGTGTCCAGCGCCACGGGACGCCCACCTTCGAGCAGTAACAAGCGATCACAATAACGCGCCGCCAGGTTCAGATCATGCAGGATCACCAGCACCGCCGCACCGCGATCGGCGAACTCGCGCACGGCTTGCAGAGTCGTGTGCTGATGCAGCGGGTCGAGCATCGAAGTCGGCTCATCGAGCAGCAGCGTTTGCCCCGCCGCCCCCGGCCAGAGCTGCGCCAGCACCCGGGCCAGATGCACCCGCTGACGCTCGCCGCCGGATAACGCCAGATAACTGCGACCGCTCAAGTGCCCCGCATCGGCCGCGCGCAGCGCGGCAGCGACGATCTCGTCATCCCGGACCCGGCCGCTTTGATAAGGCAGACGGCCCATGCCGACCACCTCCTCGACGCGAAAGGCAAAGTCCAGGGTCGACACCTGTGGCAACACCGCCAAACGCTGGGCACGCTGCCCTCTGGGCCATTGACTCAACTCACGCTCATCGAGCCAGACACTGCCTTGGTCCGCCTGAAATTCACCGCACAGGGCACCGAGCAATGTGCTTTTTCCGGCACCGTTGGGGCCCAGCACGCCGAGGACTTCGCCCGGTTTAAGCGCAAGAGTGATGTCTGTGAGAACAATCTTTCGACCGCGCCGGATTTGCAGGTTCTGCGTTCGCAACATCAGGCACGCCCTCTGAGCAGTAAATACAGAAAGAACGGAGCGCCGATGAAGGCCGTGACAATCCCGATCGGCAACTCGGCCGGCGTCAGGGCCAGCCGCGCCACCAGATCGGCCAACAATAAAAGACTGGCCCCCGCCAACACCGATGCCGGAAGCAGCACCCGATGATCGGGGCCGGCCAGCAGTCGCACCAGATGCGGCACCACCAGGCCGACAAACCCGATCATCCCCGCCGCCGCCACTGCCGCACCGACACCCAGCGCCGTACAGAACACCAACTCGCGCTTGAGGCTCTCGACATCAATGCCCAGGTGACCGGCCTCCGATTCCCCCAGCAATAATGCATTCAAGGCCTTGGCCCGACGCGGCAACCACAGCGCCACGCCAGTGCTCACCAGCAGTAATGGCCAGAGTCGCGAATAACTGGCGCCGTTGAGGCTGCCCAGGTTCCAGAACGTCAGGGTGCGCAGGGTCGCGTCGTCCGCCAGATAGGTGAATAGCCCTACCGTCGAACCAGCCAGAGCAGTCAGTGCAATGCCGGCCAGCAGCATGGTGGCGACGTTGGTCTGGCCATTGCGCCGACCTAACCGATAAACCAGCGCCGTCACACCCAACCCGCCGAGAAACGCGCACACCGACAACAGATAGGGCCCGAAAGATTCAGGCAAACCGCCGAACACCGAGCCACCGACAATCGCGATGGCCGCGCCCAAGGCGGCGCCGCTGGACACCCCCACCAATCCCGGATCGGCCAGAGGATTGCGAAACAACCCCTGCATTGCCACACCGGACAGCGCCAGTACGCCGCCCACCGCCAAGCCCAGCAAGGTGCGCGGCAGGCGGATTTGCCCCAGAATCAGCTCAGCCTGCTCCAGCCCGTCAGGCGCGATTGGCAAACCCATCAGCCGCAGTGCCGCGCGCAATGTATCGAACAGGGGCAGACTTACCGGCCCCAGCGCCAGCGACAGCCAGATCGCCAGCAGACACAGCAGGCTCAGGCCAATGAATAACGCACGGGGTTTAACCAGAAAGGTCATTGGCCGGTCGTACCGGGATAGACCCCATAGAACGCAACAACGCGGGTACTCAGGCGCATAAACAGCTTCCTTTAACGGTTTTCCCGGGCATCGAGATGACAGGCCAAGTATCCTCCGCATCCGGCAATCGCCCTGCGGGTGAGCGGCCATTTGATAATTGCTTGCATTTGAACGTCAAGCTCGGACATATCGGGTCACGAGCCGCAGGATTTGAGGATAGACATGAAGCTTCTTTGCGCAGGCGCCGAATTGGCTGACGCCAGCAGTCGCGGTTTCGACGTCGACGGTCAGAAACTCCTGGCCGTGCGCCGGGGCGGTCGGGTCTACGTGTATGAAAATCGCTGCCCGCACCGTGGCGTCGGACTGGAATGGCAGCCCGACCAGTTTCTCGACCCCAGCAACAGCCTGATCCAGTGCGCGACCCATGGCGCACTGTTTCTGATCGAAGACGGCGAATGCGTCGCCGGCCCTTGCGCGGGGCAATCCCTGACCACCATCCCCTGCCGCGAAGACGAGCAAGGGATCTGGGTCACGCTCTAAAGCAGCACCTCCAGCCGCCGATCGACCTCCATTTCTTCATGGGTCAAGCGCACGCCATACGCCAGCACCTCGACCCCGCACGCCACCGCCTCGCGCAACGCAGCCGCATAGGCCGAATCGATTTCTTCGGCAGGACGTACGGCGTCGATCCCTGTCAGGTTCACGCAATACAACTGCACCGCGCGAATCCCGTCCCGGGCCAAATGCGCCAACTCCCGCAAATGCTTGGCCCCGCGCTGGGTCACCGCGTCAGGAAATGCTGCCACCGCCGAGCCATCGAAGCCCAGGGTGACGCTTTTGACTTCCACATACGCCGGCCCGCTCGGGTAATCGAGACGAAAATCGATGCGGCTGCTTTCCTGACCGTAGGCCACTTCGCGCTTGAGTTCGGTAAAGCCGTTCAGCTCGGTGATGACATTGGCCCGCAGCGCCTCTTCAATCAAGCCGTTGGCGCGCCCGGTATTCACGCAGAACAACCGCCCCTGTGGCGTTTCGCCAACCTCCCAGGTGCCGGGCAACTTGCGCTTGGGGTCGGTGGAGCGGCTAAACCAGACTTGCCCGCCTTCGACCTGACAATTAAGCATCGAGCCGGTGTTCGGGCAGTGAATGGTCAGCAACTCGCCGCCCACGGTTTCGATATCGGCGAGAAAACGTTTGTAACGACGAATCAGGCGACCTTCTTCGAGGGGAGGATGAAAGCGCATCAGCCTTGCCAGCTCTTCAAGCCGCGAGCGATCCGTTCGACCGCTTCTTGCAAGCGCGGAAGACTTTGGGTGTAGGCAAACCGCACATGATGCCCGGCCTGATGGCGCCCGAAGTCCAGGCCCGGCGTGATCGCAACGTGCTCGGTTTCGAGGAAGTGGCGACAGAACGCGAAGGCATCGCCGCCGAACTTGCTGATATCGGCGTATAAATAGAACGCGCCCTCCGGCTCTACGGCGATACCGAAGCCCAACTCCCGCAGGGCCGGCAGCAGGAAATCCCGACGTCGACCGAACTCGGCGCGACGCTCCTCGAAAATGTCGATGGTGGCGGGGTCGAAGCAGGCCAGTGCGGCGTGCTGGGCCATGCTCGGCGCACTGATATAGAGGTTCTGGGCGAGCTTCTCCAGTTCACCGACCGCCGCTTCAGGCGCCACCAGCCAACCGAGGCGCCAGCCGGTCATGCCGAAATACTTGGAAAAACTATTGAGGACGAAGGCGCTGTCGTCGACTTCCAGCACGCTGGCCGCCTCGGTGCCATAAGTCAGGCCATGGTAGATCTCATCGACCACCAAATGACCGTGGCGGGCCTTGATCGCTGCAGACAACCCGGCCAGTTCGTCGCGGGTCAGGATGGTTCCGGTGGGGTTGGCCGGCGATGCCACCAGGGCGCCGACGCTGTCGTGATCCCAGTGACGCGCGACCAGGTCCGGCGTCAACTGATAACGCACATCCGGGCCCACCGGCACCAGTTGTGCCGCGCCTTCCACCAATCGCAGGAAGTGCCGGTTGCACGGGTAACCGGGGTCTGCCAGCAGCCAGTGCTTGCCCGGGTCCACCAGCAAGGCACTGGCCAGCAGCAACGCGCCGGAACCGCCGGGCGTGATGAGGATGCGCTGCGGATCGATGTTCAGCCCGTAACGCTGTCGATAAAAGCCCGAAATGGCCTCGCGCAGCTCGGGAATGCCGCGGGCGGCGGTGTAACGGGTCTTCCCCGCCGTCAGCGCGGCCTGGCCGGCCTGGATGATCGGCTCGGCGGTGGTGAAGTCCGGCTCGCCGATTTCCAGGTGAATCACGTCGTGACCGGCCGCTTGCAGCTCGTTGGCCCGCGCCAGCAGGGCCATGACGTGGAACGGTTCGATCGCGCGACTGCGCGCACTGTAGGACAGAGCCATTAGCCTTCCTTACAACGGGAAAAGAGTCGATTCTACCCAAGCGCAGGAACGAGCGAGAACCTAAAGCAGTCAGAGCCCGTATGACACTGGTCTGAAACGGTTCAAGCGTATGTCTCAGGTTTGGCTAAAATCAATAATTGATCAGGCCTCCCTTGCCACCAGACAAGGCTTTGCAATCTTTTGCAAGCGCCGTGGGCCGCGGGCTCGACATCCGGGAGTAGCGCGGTCCGATTTGATCTGGTAAGTTCGCCCGCTTGCAGCCGCAGGGCCGGCAGGTGTCGGTGATGGAGCAATCCTGCGCAATGGATTACAAGAGTAGAGGCGGTCCATTTCATGCCCACCCAAGCAAAGCAACAGCAGCAACAGTCGATCAGCGGTTTCGAACCCTACGTTCCGACCCCGGGCGAAGAGTACATGGGCGCCCCCATGCGCGCGCACTTCACCAAGATCCTGACCAAGTGGAAACTGGACTTGATGCAGGAAGTCGACCGTACTGTTGATCACATGAAAGACGAAGCGGCCAATTTCCCTGACCCGGCCGACCGGGCCAGCCAGGAAGAAGAGTTCGCCCTCGAACTGCGTGCCCGCGATCGCGAGCGCAAGCTGATCAAGAAGATCGACAAGACGCTGCAACTGATCGAAGACGAAGAGTACGGCTGGTGCGACTCCTGCGGCATCGAGATCGGCGTCAAGCGCCTCGAAGCCCGCCCTACAGCCGACATGTGCGTCGACTGCAAGAACCTGGCGGAAATCAAGGAAAAGCAAGTCGGCAAATAATTCCGACTTGAACGAAGAACGGAGCGTGCGAACGCTCCGTTTTTGTTTCTGACGCTTTTAGACGTTAAATAATCTCCATGACTGCCATCTCCTCCCCCACCTACATCGGCCGCTT
Organism: Pseudomonas frederiksbergensis; assembly: GCF_017114915.1. Taxonomy (GTDB): domain Bacteria; phylum Pseudomonadota; class Gammaproteobacteria; order Pseudomonadales; family Pseudomonadaceae; genus Aquipseudomonas; species Aquipseudomonas frederiksbergensis_I. The sequence continues at coordinate 294,382 of NZ_JAAUOE010000001.1, read as the reverse complement.
CGCCCCCACACCCAGCGGGCATCTGCATTTCGGCTCACTGGTCGCAGCGTTGGCCTCGTATCTCGACGCCCGCTCGGTCGGCGGCCGTTGGCTGGTGCGCATGGAGGATCTCGATCCGCCACGGGAAGAACCCGGTGCCCAGGCAGCGATTCTCAACGCGTTGGAAAGCTACGGCTTCGAGTGGGATGGCGAGATGATCCGACAGAGTGACCGACACGCGGCCTACGCCGAAGTCCTCAATCGCCTGTTCAGCCAGGGCCTGGCTTACGCCTGCACTTGCTCGCGCAAGCAACTGGAGCCCTATCACGGCATCTACCCCGGATTCTGCCGCAACGCGGGGCACGGCACCGAGAACGCAGCGATCCGCCTGCGCGTACCGGAGTTGGAGTATCACGTCGTCGACCGGGTCCAGGGCGAATTCCGTCAACACCTGGGCCGGGAGGTCGGCGATTTCGTGATTCGCCGCCGCGACGGGCTCTACGCCTATCAATTGGCAGTGGTGCTGGACGACGCCTGGCAAGGCATCACCGATATCGTGCGCGGTGCCGACCTGCTGGACTCCACACCGCGCCAGCTCTATCTGCAAGAACTGCTCGGCCTGCCGCAACCGCGCTACCTGCACATCCCGCTGATTACCCAGCCGGACGGCCACAAACTCGGAAAATCCTATCGTTCGCCGCCGCTGACCGAAGATCAGGCCACACCGCTGTTACTGCGCGCATTGCGGGCGCTGGGGCACAATCCTGTTATCGAACTCAATGACGCTACGCCACGGGAAGTGCTGAACTGGGGCATTGCCCACTGGGATGCATCGCTGATCCCGCGCACACTGACATTGCCCGAAGCGCAACTGCAGTGATGCCACTTGCAGTGGCGCGCCCATCCGTTACCATCGCCGCACGTTTTCGGGCACGCGCATAAAAGAGAGAGGCCGGGATGTACATTTATCGCTTGGTCCTGCTCCTGGTAGTGGGGATTTATCTGTTCTCCCCGGCCATCATGGATTGGTGGATCGACGCCACTGGCGCCTGGTATCGCCCGTATTTGCTCTGGCTGATTCTGATCGTCGTGACCTTCATCCTGCAGAGCCAAAAAGATGCCGATGAGCTTTAGCCTGACCCAGATGATCCTGATCAGCGCCGCGTACCTGGCGGTGCTGTTCGGCGTGGCCTGGGTCAGCGAACGGGGCATGATCCCGCGGGCGATCATTCGCCACCCGCTGACGTACACCCTGTCGCTGGGCGTTTACGCCAGTGCCTGGGCGTTTTACGGCACGGTGGGCCTGGCCTACCAGTACGGCTACGGTTTTCTGTCCAGCTACCTTGGGGTTTCCGGGGCCTTTCTGCTGGCGCCGGTGCTTTTGTACCCGATCCTGAAAATCACCCGCACTTATCAACTCTCTTCCCTGGCCGACCTGTTTGCGTTTCGTTTCCGCAGTACCTGGGCCGGTGCGCTGACGACGATTTTCATGCTGATCGGCGTGTTGCCGTTGCTGGCGTTGCAGATCCAGGCGGTGGCCGACTCCATCGGCATCCTCACTCGCGAGCCGGTGCAACATCGTGTGGCCCTGAGCTTCTGTGCCCTGATTACGCTGTTCACGATTTTCTTCGGCTCACGCCACATCGCCACCCGCGAGAAACATGAAGGCCTGGTGTTCGCGATTGCCTTCGAGTCGGTGATCAAGCTGATCGCCCTTGGCGGCGTCGGCCTGTATGCACTGTATGGCGTGTTCGACGGCCCGCAACAACTGGAACTGTGGCTGCTGCAAAACCAGACCGCCCTCGCCGCCCTGCACACGCCCTTGCAGGAAGGCCCGTGGCGCACGCTGCTGCTGGTGTTCTTCGCCTCGGCGATCGTCATGCCGCACATGTACCACATGACCTTTACCGAAAACCTCAACCCACGCTCGCTGGTCAGTGCGAGCTGGGGCTTGCCGCTGTTCCTGCTGCTGATGAGCCTGGCCGTGCCGCTGATTCTCTGGGCCGGGCTGAAACTCGGCGCCACCACCAATCCGGAATACTTCACTCTGGGCATCGGCATCGCCGCCAATAGCAAAGCCCTGGCGCTATTGGCCTATGTCGGCGGATTGTCGGCGGCCAGCGGGCTGATCATCGTCACCACCCTGGCGCTGTCCGGGATGGCGCTGAACCATTTGGTGCTGCCGCTCTATCAACCGCCGGCCGAGGGCAATATCTACCGTTGGCTGAAGTGGACCCGCCGGGCGCTGATTGTCGCGATCATCATGGCCGGTTACGGTTTCTACCTGATGCTGGGCGCCGAACAGGACCTGGCCAACCTCGGCATCGTCGCCTTCGTCGCCACGTTGCAGTTCCTGCCGGGTGTGTTGTCGGTGCTGTATTGGCCGACCGCTAACCGTCGAGGCTTCATCGCTGGCCTTCTGGCGGGGATTCTGGTGTGGCTGGTGACCATGCTGCTGCCGTTGGTCGGCAATCTGCAAGGTTTCTACATTCCGCTGCTGAACATGATTTACGTGCTGGACGACACCAGTTGGCACATGGCGGCGATTGCCTCGCTGGCGGCCAACGTGCTGATGTTCACCCTGATTTCACTGTTCACCAACGCCAGCCCCGAAGAGGCCAGCGCCGCCGAAGCCTGCGCGGTGGACAATGTTCGTCGCCCGCAGCGCCGCGAACTGCATGCCGCCTCGCCTCAGGAATTTGCCACGCAACTGGCCAAACCGTTGGGCGCCAAGGCGGCACAGAAGGAGGTCGAACAGGCGTTGCGCGATCTTTATCTGCCGTTCGACGAGCGCCGGCCTTACGCCTTGCGTCGTTTGCGTGACCGTATCGAGGCCAACCTCTCTGGCCTGATGGGGCCGAGCGTGGCGCAGGACATGGTCGAAACCTTCCTGCCCTACAAGGCCGGCGGCGAAAACTACGTCACCGAAGACATCCACTTCATCGAAAGTCGCCTCGAAGACTACCACTCGCGCCTCACCGGTCTTGCCGCCGAACTCGATGCCTTGCGTCGCTACCACCGCCAGACCCTGCAGGAATTGCCGATGGGCGTGTGCTCGTTGGCCAAGGACCAGGAAATCCTCATGTGGAACAAAGCCATGGAGGAGCTGACCGGGATTGCCGCGCAGCGTGTGGTCGGTTCGCGCTTGAGCACCATTGCCGATCCGTGGAAAGAGCTGCTGCAAGGCTTCATCAATCTGCCGGACGAGCATTTGCATAAACAGCACCTGGCCCTCGACGGCCAGACCCGCTGGCTGAACCTGCACAAAGCGGCGATCGATGAACCGTTGGCGCCGGGTAACAGCGGCCTGGTGCTGCTGGTGGAAGACTTGACCGAAACCCAGATGCTCGAAGACAAACTGGTGCATTCCGAGCGCCTGGCCAGCATTGGCCGGCTGGCCGCTGGCGTGGCCCATGAAATCGGCAACCCGATCACCGGTATTGCCTGTCTCGCGCAAAACCTGCGCGAAGAGCGCGAGGAAGACGCCGAACTCACGGAGATCAGCGGGCAGATCCTCGAGCAGACCAAACGCGTGTCACGCATCGTTCAGTCGCTGATGAGTTTCGCCCACGCCGGCAGTTACCAGCACAGTGACGAACCCGTCTGTCTGGCGGAAGTGGCCCAAGATGCCATCGGCCTGCTGGCCTTGAACCGGCGCAATTTCGAAGTACAGTTCTACAACCTGTGCGACCCCGATCACTGGGTCGAAGGTGACCCGCAGCGGCTCGCCCAGGTATTGATCAACCTGCTCTCAAACGCCCGCGACGCCTCGCCTGCGGGCAGTGCGGTGCGCGTCAAGAGCGAAGCCGGCGAACACACGGTCGATCTGATCGTCGAAGACGAAGGCAGCGGTATTCCCTCGAGCATCATGGACCGACTGTTCGAACCCTTCTTCACCACCAAGGACCCTGGCGAAGGCACCGGTCTGGGCCTTGCACTGGTCTATTCCATCGTTGAAGAGCATTATGGACAAATCACCATCGACAGCCCGGCTGATGTTCAAAGCCAACGCGGCACCCGTATCAGGGTGACCTTACCGCGTCATGTCGAAGCGACGTCCGCTGTGAACTGAGACCGTCGAGAGTATCGAATCAATGCCGCACATTTTGATCGTCGAAGACGAAACAATTATCCGCTCCGCCTTGCGCCGTCTGCTGGAACGTAACCAGTACCAGGTCAGCGAAGCCGGATCCGTGCAGGAAGCACAAGAGCGTTTCAGCATTCCCACGTTTGACCTGATCGTCAGCGACCTGCGCCTGCCAGGCGCGCCGGGCACCGAGTTGATCAAACTTGGCCAGGGCACTCCGGTGCTGATCATGACCAGTTACGCCAGCCTGCGTTCGGCCGTCGACTCAATGAAGATGGGCGCGGTGGATTACATCGCCAAGCCTTTCGATCACGACGAAATGCTTCAGGCCGTCGCGCGCATCCTGCGTGACCGGCAATCGACGCAAGCCAGCGGTGAGCCGGTCGTCGGTAAAGCATCCAATGGCGCCGCGAAAAACGGTGTCGACAACAGCAACGGCGAAATCGGCATCATTGGCTCCTGCCCGCCGATGCAGGATCTGTACGGCAAGATCCGCAAAGTCGCGCCGACCGATTCCAATGTCCTGATCCAGGGTGAATCCGGTACCGGTAAAGAACTGGTTGCACGCGCCCTGCACAACCTGTCCAAACGCGCCAAGGCACCGATGATTTCAGTGAACTGCGCGGCCATTCCGGAAAGCCTGATCGAGTCCGAACTGTTCGGCCACGAAAAAGGCGCGTTCACCGGCGCCAGCGCCGGGCGTGCCGGGCTGGTGGAAGCGGCGGACGGCGGCACCTTGTTCCTCGATGAAATCGGTGAACTGCCACTGGAAGCCCAGGCCCGCCTGCTGCGCGTATTGCAGGAAGGTGAAATCCGCCGGGTCGGCTCGGTTCAATCGCAGAAAGTCGATGTACGCCTGATCGCCGCCACCCACCGGGACCTCAAGAGCCTGGCGAAGATCGGTCAGTTCCGTGAAGACTTGTATTACCGCCTTCACGTGATCGCCCTGAAACTGCCGGCCTTGCGTGAACGCGGTGCGGACGTCAATGAAATTGCCAATGCCTTCCTGGCGCGGCAGAGCGCGCGGGTCAACCGCACTGATCTGAAATTCGCCCTGGATGCCGAGCAGGCGATTCGGCATTACTCCTGGCCAGGTAACGTTCGCGAGCTGGAAAACGCGGTCGAGCGCGCAGTGATCCTGTGCGAAAGCCCGGAAATTTCCGCCGAGCTGTTGGGTATCGACATCGAACTCAGCGATCTGGAAGACGACGACTTCATCGGCCTGGCGCCCCAGCAGGGCAACAGCGCCGGTAACACCAGCCACGAGCCGACCGAAGATTTGTCTCTGGAAGACTATTTCCAGCATTTCGTCCTCGAGCATCAGGATCACATGACCGAAACCGAGCTGGCCCGCAAACTCGGGGTCAGTCGCAAATGCCTGTGGGAACGCCGTCAGCGCCTGGGCATCCCGCGACGCAAGACCGGGGTGGCCAGCGAGAGCTGAACCGCGCCTGTCGAATGCGCGGGTAACACGTGACATTGTGGAAAAACTGTTACCTCAGCTTTTTCACGTAACAGAAGCCGGGGCTTACGGTAACGAAGCCCCGGTTTTTTTTGGCCTCGAAAAACTTCATTAGCCCGCCTAACCCCTTGTTTTACTGGGCTTCACAAAAGTTGGCACGCACCCTGCTATATGTTCGGTACAAGAACAATAACAAGTAATGCACAAGACAATAAAAATAAGACGAATCGACTCACGCACAATAAAAACAAGACGGCGAGAGGCGTAGCTAACTGATTCTTTTGGAGAGGCGTTGCATTTGGGGCTTGCCCCACGACCAGGCCGAGAACAATAAAAAACTGTCCCAAGACAGTGCCTGAACTGGTTGGATCACTCGATCACAGCAACACAGCGACCAAAGCAATCCGTTTGCTCTTGGCTCCCGATTGGGAGGGTCATGAAGGAAAAACTTCATGGCGAGGGCGCTCAACAAAAACAAGAAGCCCGAAACCAATAATAAAAATAGAGCACGCAACTACTTCTTGGGGAGCTTCGGCTCCCCTTGTGGTTTCCGCGATCCCCCCTCTCATCAGCTCGTTTCCAGATTGAAGCTTGCGGCTTACAGCTCATAACTGCTGTGTCCTACACCATCCCCCGACTAAATGCTAGAATCCCGGCCCATCATGCGGTCATTCTTCGTTTTGGCCGAACATTCCTTCAAACAGTGCATCCCATGCTGAAGAAGCTGTTCCAGTCATTCCGTTCTCCCCTGCGTCGTACGCAACACATCCGCAGTACGCCTGAAGTGCTCAACAGCGGCCAACATTCGCTGCAAAAGGCGCAATTCAGCCGTTATGCGGTCAACATCGTCGAACGCTTGCAGAACGCCGGTTACCAGGCTTACCTGGTCGGCGGCTGTGTGCGTGACATGCTGCTCGGCATCACGCCGAAAGATTTCGACGTTGCCACCAGCGCCACCCCTGAACAGGTACGCGCCGAATTCCGCAACGCGCGGATCATCGGTCGTCGCTTCAAACTGGTGCATATCCACTTTGGCCGCGAAATCATCGAAGTCGCGACCTTTCGCGCCAATCACCCGCAAAACGACGAGGACGAAGACAGCAACCAGTCTTCCCGCAACGAAAGCGGGCGCATTCTGCGCGATAACGTCTATGGCACCCTGGAAGAAGACGCGCAACGCCGCGATTTCACCATCAACGCCCTGTATTACGATCCGGTCAGCGAGCGCATTCTCGACTACGCCAATGGCGTACACGATATCCGCAATCACCTGATCCGCCTGATCGGCGATCCGAAACAACGCTACCAGGAAGACCCGGTGCGGATGCTGAGGGCCGTGCGTTTCGCCGCCAAGCTGGATTTCGGCATCGAAAAACACAGCGCGCTGCCGATCCGCGATCTGGCACCGATGCTGCGCGAGATTCCATCAGCCCGCCTGTTCGAAGAAGTGCTCAAGCTGTTCCTCTCCGGCCATGCCGCGGACACCTTCGAGATGCTGGTAGACCTGCAGCTGTTCGATCCGCTGTTCCCGGCCAGTGCGGCAGCGCTGGAATACAACCCGACCTATACCCATACGCTGATCAGTGAAGCGCTGATCAACACGGACTTGCGCATCAAGCAGCACAAACCGGTCACTCCGGCGTTCCTGTTTGCCGCCCTGCTCTGGCCTGCCCTGCCGGCCCGCGTGTTGCGCCTGCAAGAGCGCGGCATGCCGCCAATTCCGGCGATGCAGGAAGCGGCGCATGAGCTGATCGCTGAACAGTGCCAGCGCATCGCGATTCCGAAACGCTTCACGATGCCGATCCGCGAGATCTGGGACATGCAGGAGCGTCTGCCACGGCGCAGCGGCAAACGCGCCGACCTGTTGCTCGATAACCCACGGTTCCGCGCCGGTTACGACTTCCTGCTGCTACGCGAAAGTGCCGGGGAGCAGACCGATGGCCTGGGCGAGTGGTGGACCGACTATCAGGACGCCAACGACAGCGAACGCCGGGACATGATCCGCGACCTCAGCGGCAAGGACGACGGCAGCGGTGCTCCGCGCAAACGGCGCCGCAGCGGTGGTGCCAAGCGCAAGCGCGCTGCCGGCGCCTCGAGCGCGACAGGCGAGTAAGTCATGGAACGTATCTACATCGGCATGGGCAGCAACCTGGCTGACCCCGCCGAACAGTTGCGCAGCGCTGCCCTGGCGCTGGCGCGGTTGCCACAGACCGAACTGGTCGGGGTTTCCGGGTTTTATCAAAGCGACTCGCTGCTGCCCGGCCAACCACGCTATACCAATGCGGTCGCCGCCCTCGACAGTCACCTCGCACCGCTGGAGCTGCTCGATGCCCTGCAAGCCATCGAGAACGGTCAAGGCCGCCAGCGCCTTGAACGCTGGGGGCCGCGCACGCTGGATCTGGACATCGTGCTGTTCGGTGATCGACTGATCGACGAACCCCGCCTCAAAGTCCCCCACTACCACCTGCAGGAACGAGCCTTTGTGCTCTATCCGCTGGCCGAGCTGGCACCGGCGGACTTGCGCCTGGCCGACGGCCGCACCCTCACAGAACTGCTCGCCGCCTGCCCGTTCGTCGGCCTGGAACGTCTGCCAGCAGCCTGAGTTGCCGCAAAAAGATCGCAGCCCTTTGGCAGCGCCTGCAGATGTCGGCCGAACCTGAGCGGCCGAAGGCTGCGATCTCTTTGACGATACAAGCCCATCACAAATCTGCTGAATCGCATCAGTAACGCCGGTAACACCCCACGCGTAACAATGCGGTAACACATGCAATTGACTTCCCGGGTTCTCCTCACGACTATAGGCGTCCCGCTGCCGCCAACACGGCGCAAAAGGGCGCAATCCAGGCCTTACAAGCACCACGAAAGAGGGTGCGCCTGTATAAATGACGAATCACGCGCGTTACTCGCAGTAGTTTCCATAGCGCCTGTAATGAGGATTTTTTTCATGCCAGCCATCACCCTGACCACGCTCCAGAGCCTCAAGCAGAAAGGTGAAAAGATCACCATGCTGACCTGCTATGACGCGACCTTCGCCCACGCCTGCAATGAGGCCGGGGTCGAAGTGCTGCTGGTGGGCGACTCCCTCGGCATGGTCTTGCAAGGTCACGACAGCACCCTACCGGTGACCACCGCTGAAATGGCCTACCACGTGGCAGCCGTCAAACGTGGCAACGCCGATGCCCTGATCCTCGCCGACCTGCCCTTCATGGCCTACGCCACCCTCGAACAAACCATGACCAACAGCGCCCTGTTGATGCAGGCCGGTGCGCACATGGTCAAGGTTGAAGGGGCATTGTGGCTCGCCGACTCGATCCGTCTGCTGGCCGAACGCGGCATCCCGGTGTGCGCGCACATGGGGCTGACGCCGCAATCGGTCAACATCCTTGGCGGTTATAAAGTCCAGGGCCGCAACGAGAACCAGGCGCGCCAGATGCGTGCCGACGCGATTTCCCTGGAACAGGCCGGCGCGGCCATGCTGCTGCTCGAATGCGTGCCCAGCGAACTGGCCGAAGAAATCTCCCAGGCGGTGAAGATCCCGGTGATCGGCATTGGCGCTGGCAGTGGCACCGACGGCCAGGTACTGGTTCTGCACGACATGCTGGGCTTGTCCATTACCGGTCGCGTGCCAAAATTCGTGAAAAACTTCATGACTGACCAATCCAGCATTCAAGCCGCCTTGAGCGCTTACGTCACTGAAGTCAAAGCGGCGACTTTCCCTGGCATCGAACACGGATTCTCTGCATGAACACCGTAAAAACCGTACGCGAACTGCGGGCCGCCGTGGCCCGTGCCCGTAGCGAAGGCAAGCGCATCGGCTTCGTGCCGACCATGGGCAACCTGCACAGCGGTCATATCGCGCTGATTACCAAAGCCACCCAACGGGTGGATTTCGTGGTCGCGAGCATTTTCGTCAACCCGCTGCAGTTCGGTGCCGGCGAAGACCTCGACAAGTACCCGCGAACCCTGGCCGCCGATCAGGAGAAACTGCTCCAGGCCGGTTGCCATCTGCTATTTGCCCCAAGCGTCGAAGAAATGTACCCCGACGGCATGGCCGGCCAGACCCGCGTCAGCGTCCCGCAACTTTCCGAAGGCCTGTGCGGCGCCAGCCGTCCGGGGCATTTCGAAGGAGTGGCGACCGTGGTCAGCAAGCTGTTCAACATGGTCCAGCCGGACCTGGCGATCTTCGGCCAGAAAGACTTCCAGCAATTGGCGGTGATTCGTGCTCTGGTGCATGACCTGAACATGCCGATCCAGATCATCGGTGAACCCACCGTGCGGGCCGCCGACGGCCTGGCGCTGTCGTCACGCAATGGTTTCCTCAGCGAAGAACAGCGGGCCATCGCGCCAGAGGTCTATCGCACCCTGACCCGGATCAGCGACGCGATCAAACAGGGCGAGCGCGATTACCCGACGCTGATCAACGAGCAGATCAAGCAACTCGAAGCCGCCGGGCTGCGCCCGGACTATCTGGAAATTCGCCATGGGCTGACCTTGCGTCCGGCGACGACCGAAGATCGGGATCTGGTGATTCTGGTGGCAGCGTTCCTGGGCACGACGCGGTTGATCGACAACCTGCATCTGAACCTCGACGCTACGTCTTAACGGCAAGATCAAAAGATCGCAGCCTCCCGGTATCGCTGCCGCAGGCTGCGATCTTTTGCGTTGTATTGCCGCCCACAAAGCCTTCGGGCAAACTGCCCGCCGTTCGATTCCGACCTGGGGAAACACTCATGCACGCCATCATGCTCAAGGCCAAGCTGCATCGCGCCGAAGTCACCCATGCTGTACTCGATTACGAAGGCTCCTGCGCCATCGACGGCGAATGGCTGGACCTGTCCGGCATCCGTGAGTACGAACAGATCCAGATCTACAACATCGACAACGGCGAACGCTTCACCACCTACGCCATTCGTGGCGAAGAAGGCTCACGCATCATCTCGGTCAACGGTGCTGCCGCGCACAAGGCCAAGGTCGGTGACCGCGTGATCATCTGCGCTTACGCCCACTACAGCGAAGCCGAACTGCTCAACTTCAAGCCGCGCATGCTTTACATGGCGCCGGGTAACGAACTGAGCCACACCAGCAACGCCATTCCGGTTCAGGTCGCCTGATCGAGCCGCTCCTCTTCCAGCCTTCCGTTTGTCGGACCGTTCCCGGTCAAATGTTAAAAAAGTACCGGGAGCAGGTCAGACAAAGTCAAGACAGATTGCAGCGCGAGGTTTACTGTATTCGCCCTGCGCCAGAAATCGTGTCGACGCAGTTGACCGGACGCCCACCCGCAGCGCTCCGGGATTTTTATGTGTTTAAAAGGCCGTTCAAGTAAAAGGAAAACCGCAGCGATGGCGTATTACCGCACTCCTCACGACGTTACCGCTCTGCCCGCTTGGCAAGCGCTGAATGACCACCGCCAAGCCATGCAGGATTTCAGCATGCGCGAAGCCTTTAATGCCGATCCGCAGCGTTTTACTCAATTCACCCTCAGCAGCTGCGGCCTGTTTCTCGACTACTCGAAGAACCTGATCAACGCCGAGACCCGCAACCTGCTGGTAGGCCTGGCCAACGAAGTCGACCTGCAGGGCGCGATCAAAGCGCTGTTCTCGGGCGAGATCGTCAACTCTTCCGAAGGTCGTCCGGCCCTGCACACCGCACTGCGCCGCCCAGTGGGCGACAAACTGTCGGTCAACGGCGTCAATGTGATGCCCGACGTGCATAAAGTGCTGAACCAGATCACCGACCTCGTGGGCCGTATCCATGACGGTCTGTGGCGCGGTTACACCGAAAAGCCTATCACCGACGTGGTGAACATCGGCATCGGCGGCTCGTTCCTCGGCCCTGAACTGGTGTCCGAAGCGCTGCTGTCCTACGCCCAGAAAGGCGTGCGCTGCCATTACCTGGCGAACATCGACGGCAGCGAATTCCACGAACTGACCATGAAGCTGCGCGCCGAGACCACGCTGTTCATCGTCTCGTCGAAATCCTTCAACACCCTCGAAACCCTGAAAAACGCCCAGGCCGCACGCGCCTGGTACCTGGCTCAGGGCGGTTCGGAAGCCGAGCTGTACCGTCACTTCATCGCCGTTTCCAGCAACAACGCGGCGGCGGTGGCGTTCGGTATTCGCGAAGAGAACATCTTCCCGATGTGGGATTGGGTCGGCGGCCGTTACTCGCTGTGGTCGGCCATCGGTTTGCCAATTGCCCTGGCCATCGGCATGTCGAACTTCAAGGAGCTGCTGTCCGGTGCCTACACCATGGACCAGCATTTCCAGAGCGCGCCATTCGAACAGAACATGCCGGTGCTGCTGGCGTTGCTCGGCGTCTGGTACGGCAATTTCTGGGGCGCGCAGAGCCACGCGATCCTGCCGTACGACCACTACCTGCGCAACATCACCAAGCACTTGCAACAGCTGGACATGGAATCCAACGGCAAGAGCGTGCGCCAGGACGGCACGCCTGTGTCCACCGATACCGGCCCGGTGATCTGGGGCGGCGTCGGCTGCAACGGTCAGCACGCTTACCACCAGTTGCTGCACCAGGGCACCCAACTGATTCCGGCCGACTTTATCGTGCCGATCGTCAGCTTCAACCCGGTGTCCGACCACCACCAGTGGCTGTACGCCAACTGCCTGTCGCAAAGCCAGGCACTGATGCTCGGCAAGACCCTTGCCGAAGCCGAAGCCGAGCTGCGCGACAAAGGCATGAGTGAAGCCGACGTGAAAAAGCTCGCAGCGCACAAGGTGATTCCGGGCAACCGTCCGAGCAACACCCTGGTGGTCGAGCGCATCAGCCCGCGTCGCCTCGGCGCACTGGTGGCGATGTACGAACACAAAGTCTTCGTGCAAAGCGTGATCTGGGGCATCAACGCCTTCGATCAGTGGGGCGTGGAGCTGGGCAAGGAGCTGGGCAAAGGCGTCTACAACCGTCTGGTCGGCAGCGAAGAAACCCTGGCCGAAGATGCCTCCACCCAAGGCCTGATCAACTACTTCCGCGGTCGTCACCGCGGGTGATCTGACGCCAGTCCTACAGACGGTACTAACCTTGTAGGAACTGGCTTGCCAGCGAAGGTGGTGTGTCAGTCCACACGTGTGTTGACTGATCCATCGCTTTCGCTGGCAAGCCAGCTCCTACGAGGGTCGCGCAGCTCCCCTCTTGTCGCAAAACAAGAATAAGGAACCGTCATGTTCGATATCAGCACGTTCCCCAAAGCCGATGCCGTCCGCCGGGCTGCACAGTTAAGTCAAGACGACTACCAACGCCTGTACCGCCAATCCGTCGAACACCCCAGCACCTTCTGGGCCGAACAGGCCACACGCTTTCTCGACTGGAGCGCCCCGTGGCAGACCGTCCAGCGATACGACCTGAAAACCGGTGAGGCGAGCTGGTTCGCCGGCGCAAAGCTGAACGTCAGTTACAACTGCATCGACCGTCATCTGGAAAAACGCGGCGATCAAGTTGCAATCCTCTGGGAAGGCGATGACCCCGCCGAATCCACCCAAATCACCTACAAAAAACTCCATCACAACGTTTGTCGACTGGCCAACGTGCTCAAAAGCCGTGGCGTGAAGAAAGGCGACCGCGTGTGCATCTACATGCCGATGATCCCCGAAGCCGCCTACGCCATGCTCGCCTGCGCACGCATCGGCGCGATTCATTCGGTGGTGTTTGGCGGATTCTCTCCCGACTCACTGCGTGACCGGATCCTCGACGCCGACTGCCGCACCGTGATCACCGCCGACGAAGGCGTGCGCGGCGGTAAATTCGTGCCACTCAAACAGAACGTCGACAAGGCCCTGCAAAGCTGCCCCGATGTCAGCAGCGTGATTGTGGTCGAACACACTCAAAACCCGGTGAATTGGGTCGAAGGCCGCGACCTCTGGTATCACCAGGCCCTGCGCGACGTCGATGACGAGTGCCCGCCCGAACCAATGGATGCCGAAGACCCGCTGTTCATCCTCTACACCTCCGGCAGCACCGGCAAACCCAAAGGCGTGTTGCACACCACCGGCGGCTACTTGCTGCAAGCGGCGATGACCTTCAAGTACGTGCTCGACTATCGCGACGGTGAAGTTTTCTGGTGCACCGCCGATGTCGGCTGGGTGACCGGCCACAGCTATATCGTCTACGGGCCATTAGCCAACGGCGCGACCACACTGATCTTCGAAGGCGTACCGAGCTATCCCAGCACCTCGCGCTTCTGGCAGGTGATCGACAAACACCACGTAAACATCTTCTACACCGCCCCGACCGCCCTGCGCGCGTTGATGCGTGAAGGTCCAGAGCCGTTGAAGGAAACGTCCCGCGAAAGCCTGCGACTACTCGGCACTGTCGGTGAGCCGATTAACCCGGAAGCCTGGGAGTGGTACTTCAATACGGTCGGTCAACAGCGCTGCCCGATTGTCGATACCTGGTGGCAGACCGAAACCGGCGGCATCATGATCAGCCCGCTGGTCAGCACCCAACGGGTCAAACCCGGTTGCGCCACCCAACCGATGTTCGGCGTGCAACCGGTGTTGCTCGATGAACACGGCAAGGAAATCAAAGGCGCCGGCAGCGGCGTGTTGGCGATCAAGTCCAGTTGGCCGGCGCAGATCCGCAGCGTCTACGGCGACCCGAAACGGATGGTCGAAACCTACTTCAAGCCCTATCCCGGCTACTACTTCACCGGCGATGGCGCACGCCGCGACGAGGATGGCGACTACTGGATCACCGGGCGCATCGACGACGTGATCAACGTCTCCGGGCACCGCATCGGCACCGCCGAAGTGGAAAGCGCCCTGGTGCTGCACAACAGCATTGCCGAGGCCGCCGTGGTCGGTTATCCCCATGACATCAAGGGCCAGGGCATCTACGCCTTTGTCACGCCCATGAACGGCGTCGAACCCAACGATGAATTGAAGAAAGAACTGTTGGCCCATGTCAGCCAGGAAATCGGCAGTTTCGCCAAACCGGACTTGATCCAGTGGGCCCCGGGCCTGCCCAAAACCCGTTCGGGCAAGATCATGCGACGGATTCTGCGCAAGATCGCCTGCAACGAACTCGACAGCCTGGGCGACACCTCGACTCTTGCCGACCCGAGCGTGGTGCAGGGCTTGATCGACAAACGCCTGAACTCGTAAATCGTTCGCGCAATGATCGTTCCCACGCGTGGGAACGATCAGTCCATAGCTGTTAAACTCCCGCGCCCCCAATTCTCCCCTGCAAGGCGCCCAGCATGTCTTCCTTGAATCAGGCGCTGTGCGCCGCCCTCGATCGTCGCCAGGACCTGCTCGCCGAGCTGCATCAACAAGGCACCGATTGCTATCGCCTGTTCCACGGCAGCCAGGAAGGTGCCGGCGGCTTGACCATCGACCGCTACGGCCCGCAACTGTTGGTGCAAAGTTTTCACCAGGCGCTGGAGCGTGACGCCTTGCTCCAATTGCACGAGACCGTCAATCAACAGCTGGGCCTCGACACCCTGCTGGTCTACAACGATCGCTCCCGCGGCAACTCACGCATCGACCGCGAAGACACTGTCTACCGCGCCGACGAGGCCGCCCTGCAAGATTTGATCGGTCACGAATGGGGGCTCAATTATCGGGTTCGCGGGCGCCATGCCGGTCAGGATCCGTTGCTGTTCCTCGACCTTCGCAATGCCCGTGGCTGGGTCAAGGCACACAGCAAAAACAAAAGTGTGCTGAACCTGTTTGCCTACACCTGTGGCGTCGGCCTCTGTGCCGCGGCCGGTGGAGCAAGCGAGGTGTGCAACCTGGACTTTGCCGAAGGCAATCTGGCGGTCGGCCGTGAGAACGGCCTGCTCAATCCGCAATTACCGACAATGGAATTCATCCAGTCCGATTACTTCCCGGCGATCCGTCAATTGGCCGGCCTGCCGATCAGCCAGCGGCGCGGGCAGAAACTGCCGAGCTATCAACGCCTGGACCCGCGTCAATACGATCTGGTGCTGCTCGATCCACCGGCCTGGGCCAAGAGCGCTTTCGGCACCGTCGACCTGTTGCGCGACTATCAGAGCCTGCTCAAACCGGCACTGCTGACCACTGCCGAAGACGGCGTACTGATCTGCTGCAACAACCTGGCGAAGGTCGGCATGGACGATTGGCGCGAACAGGTGCTGCGCTGCGCAGAGAAGGCCGGGCGCCCGGTGCGAGAGTGGAGCGTGTTGACACCGGGCAGTGACTTTCCGTCGATGGATCAACAGCCGCCGCTGAAAACGCTGATTCTGCAGCTCTGAAAATCCATACCGATAATCAGACAAATCCTATAAAGCGTGATTGCTTCGGAACCGCAAACGCATGCCATACTCCAAGGCACTCCGATTCCGACAGTTGAAACCGCACATGCCCAAAGGATTGATTCGCGCTATCGGCGCCTTGTTGACTGCCCTGGCTCTTTATAGCCTGTTGGGGTTTCTGATATTGCCGGGCATCGCGTTGCGGGTTGCCAACCAGCAACTGGCCAACTACGCCACGACGCCCGCGACGATTTCGCGGATCGAACTCAATCCTTTCAGCCTTGAAGTCACCCTTTGGGGTTTGGTCATCGGCGAGCCGGGTAAGGAACAACTGGGCTTCGAACGCCTGTACGCCAACCTGCAGATCGACAGCCTGTGGACCAAGGCGCTACACCTGTCCGACATCGAGCTGGACAAACCCAAGACTGAAATCCTCTTCGGCAAGGACGGCCAGCTCAACCTGCTCGGGCTGTTCAAAATACCCGCCAGCGAACCAACCCCGGTCGACCCGGACGCCAAACCCTTCCCGCTGCGCGTGGAGCGAATCAAGCTGGCTGGCGGCTATGTGCACTTCGAAGATGCCCGGCCCAGCGAGCCCATCGAGTTCCTCTACGACAAACTCGATTTCGAGCTGAAAAACCTCAGTACCCTGCCCGATGACAACGCCGATATGACCCTGGTCGCAGTCGGCCCGGCCGGCGGGCAAATCGACTGGACCGGCAACTTCAGCCTGAGCCCGATCGCCTCCGAAGGTAAGCTGAAAATCACCGATGGCAAGATGAAATCCTTCTGGCCCTATGTGCGCGATGCTGTGCCACTGGTCCTGGAAAACGGCGTCGTCAGCCTCAGCACCGACTACAAACTCAATCTGAACAAGGGCACCGAACTGCTGCTGAACAACGTCGCCGTCAGCGTCGCGCCTTTCGCCATCAAGGCGCCGGACGGCCGACCGCTGGCGAAGCTCGAGCGGCTGGACATCAGCGAAACCACCGTGGACCTGGCCAAACAGCAAGTGGTGGTCGGCAAGATCCGCAGCCAGAAACTGGAAACCTGGGCCGCCCTCGAAGCCGACGGGCAACTCGACTGGCAAAAACTGTTCGCCAGCCAGCCGTCCAAACAGGCGGCCAAAGCCAACGCCGAACCCACCAGCACACCCGCGGCAGCCGATTCACCGCAGCCCGAACCAACCGCACCGAGCAAGCCCTGGCAGGTACTGCTCAAAGACGTGCAACTGCGCAATTATCAGGTGCACCTGGCCGACCGCAAGGCACAACCCGCCGTGGCGCTGGAGCTGGGTCCGTTGAACCTCGACCTGCAAAATTTCGACAGCCTCAATGGTTCCCCTTTCAACCTCAAGCTCGACACGGGCGTGGGCAAGCAAGGCAAGATCATGGCGGACGGCACGGTCAATCTGGCCCCGATCAACGCCAAACTGAACGTGCAGACCAGGGATATCGACCTGCGCGTCGCCCAGTCCTACATCAACCCGTTCATTCGCCTCGAACTGCGCAGTGGCATGCTGGGCAGTGATCTGGCAGTCGACTTGAAAAGCACCGAGCCGCTGGCGTTCGGCGTCACAGGTAAAGCCCAGATCGATCAGTTGCATACCCTCGACACCCTGAAAACCCGCGACTTCCTCAAGTGGCAGCAGTTGGTGCTCGAAGGATTGAACTATCAACATGGCGATAGCCTGTCGATCGACAAGGTCAACCTGTTCCAGCCCTATGCGCGCTTCATGATCAACGATGACCGCACAACCAATATTGATGACCTGCTGATCCCGCAACCGGCCGACTCCGGCGCCACAACGACCGCAACCGCCGCGACCAAACCGGCAGCCGGAAAAGAAAAACCGCTGGGCATCCACATTGGCGGCATTGCCATCAATGACGGTTCGGCGAATTTCGCCGACTTCAGCCTGACCCCAAACTTTGCAACGGCCATTCAACAGCTGAACGGGAAGATCGGCGCCATCGACAGCCGCCAGGCAAAACCGGCCAGCGTCGACGTCAAAGGCAAGGTCGACCGCTATGCGCCGGTGACCATCAAGGGCTCGGTCAACCCGTTCGACCCAATGGCCAGCCTGGACATTGCCACCAGTTTCAAACGGGTGGAACTGACCACCCTGACGCCCTACTCCGGCAAATTTGCCGGTTACCGCATCCGCAAGGGCCGACTCAATCTCGATCTGCATTACCGGATCACCAACGGCCAGCTCCAGGCCGAAAACAAAGTGGTGGTCGAGCAGCTGCAACTGGGTGAAAAAGTCGACAGCCCGGACGCGGTGAGCCTGCCGCTGAAACTGGCGATTGCCTTGCTCAAGGATGTCGACGGCAAGATTTCCATCGAACTGCCGGTGAGCGGCGACCTGAATAACCCGCAGTTCAGTGTCATGCCAATTATCTGGCAGACCCTGCGCAATCTGATCGTGAAAGCGGCTGCGGCACCGTTCAAGATGATTGGCGGGCTGGTCAGCGGCGCTGGTTCAGAGGACCTGGGTACCGTGGCGTTTGCACCAGGTTCAAGTGACTTGAGCAAGGAGGCCGAAGCGACACTGATCAAACTGTCCCAGGCGCTCAAGGAGCGTCCGGCCCTGCGTCTGGAAATCGAAGGCACTGCCGCCAAGAGCAGCGACGGCCCGCTGCTCGCCGAGCAACGCCTGGAACGGGAATACCAGTACAACTACTACAAAATGCTCCAGCGCCGCGGTGACAAAGTGCCGGCCCAGGCTTCATTACTGCAAGTGCCGGACAATGAAAAAGGCCCGCTGCTCGAAGGGATCTACCGCACGCGCCTCAAGATCCAGCCGCCCGCGGAATGGAAGGACCTGGGCAAGGAAGAGCGCAGCAAAAAAATGCGTGAAAGCGTGATCGACTTCTGGAGCTCCAGCGAGGTGCTGTTGCGCCAACTGGGGCAAGAACGGGCCAGCAGCATCAAGGACTATCTGGTGGACAAAGGTCAGTTGGCCGATGACCGCGTGTACTTCATCGACGCCAGCCTCGGTGAGGCCGAAAGCGATGGCCGCGTAGTGACGGCCATGCATCTGGATGCTGAGTGATGAGCGCGCGATGGCTGCTGAATCTGGCCCTGCTGCTGGCTGCCGGCCAGGCAGCGGCGGCCGATACCCTGCGCTGTGGCAGTCAATTGATCAGCGTGGGGGACAGGTCCAGCGAAGTGCTGCAAAAATGCGGAGAGCCCGTAGCCCGCGACCTGCTGGGCTACAAGCGCAGCGCCAATCGACGGGAAGAGTTTCAGGTCGAGGAATGGACCTACGGGCCCAACAGCGGGATGTACCAATACCTGCGCTTTGAAGGAAACCGGTTGGTTCAAATCACCAGCAAACGCGGTAATTGAATCCACAAACCAATATGGAGCCTGCAAACAGAACAAGCCCCGACACGAATGCCGGGGCCTGCAATGGCCACGTCCTGTGGCCTTTCGCATGAACTCCAAGCTGCGGCAGACGTATGGCTCGGCCCGTCTGTCGCTCCTTCTCCCGGTCCAGGCGAGAAGCCTTTCCTTACTGGGCTTTCAGGCCGTCAGCGGACACCGCTTTGACGCCTTTGATGTTCTTGGCGATTTGCACGGCGGTTGTTTTCTGAGCATCTGTCAGCACGGTGGTGGAAGATAGGGAAACAACGCCTTTGTTGGTTTCGACCTTGATGTCGGTGCCTGGGATGCCTTTTTCGGTTACCAGGTCTGCTTTGACTTTGGTCGTGATCCAGGTGTCGGAAACATCCTCTTTCACTTCAGTGACTTCACCGGCGGCCAGCATCATTGGGGCATGAGTCGCCTGAGTGGCCTGTGCAAATGCAGCGCTTGCCATGGTCAGGGTCAGCGCGGTAGCAGTCGCGGCAGCGATAGCGAACTTCTTCATACGAGTAACTCCTGTTCTTCTGGAAAGTCTGCTGCATGTCGCCTTGTCAGCAGGGTTAACAGGGATAGTGCGAACGCTATGCCAACTACTCCTCAAAGAATAAACACCTATAAATCAATAACTTAATAAAAAAGACACTCTTCGAAATCATGCAAAATGCATGAGTGCGAAATTATCTACATGCAACTTGCGGGTTTTAACGCAGGCATAAGGCCGTGATTTTGGGGGGCGTCACGTTCTGAATCGCCCCCAAATGACGAAAAAAATGCCCCGCGTCGTGAAACGCGGGGCATTGGCGGGATGACAATAGATCAGCTAGCGGCGGCAGTAGGGCAGCCTTTAGGCGCGTATTCCTGCTCGACTGTCGTAGCGCACGTCCAGCCACCGTTGAGTGTGCGCGTAAGCGTAACGGTTTTGCCCAGCACCGGCCCCGGTGCGTTGAGAATCGTGCAGCCAATAGTGCCCGCACCGGTAGAAGCGGTACCCGTCGCCGTAATCGTGCAATTACCCGTGGGGCTCGTCGCGCCGATCCCGGCGGGGGCGGCAATATCGGTGCCTTGATTGATAACGTCTTCGAAAGGCACCTTCAGTGCCGAGATTTCTGCAACCGCAGCGGTGACCTTCGCCCGCGCTTGATATTTCGAATACTGCGGCAGCGCAAACGTCGCCAGAATCCCGATGATCGCCACCACGATCAGCAGTTCGATCAGGGTAAAACCATTTTGATTTTTCATAGACAGGCTCCATGCATGAGTCGAAATCTCATGATCTGAACAGGGTACAGCACAGGTCATGCCAAGTCGTGCACGCCCCTGCGGGCGGGGCGCGAGATCACGACAACGACCTTTCCTACTCCCAGAAACCGCACAATCTGACACTTTTTGTCACCTCACCCCGGCTGGTTTGGTTCCACTGCTTGACTAGGCTATAAGTCATTAACCGTCTGCGTCCGGAATCCCAATGAACGACATTGCCCTTAGCGGTTTGGCCAAACAATTGGTACTGGCCGAGCTGATCACTGATCAAAGTGCGCAACAGGCGTATCAGCAAGCCCAACGCGATCGAATCTCGCTGGTCAGCTGTCTGGTGCAGAACAAACTACTGAAAAGCCGGCAGGTCGCGGAGATCGCTTCAGACCATTTCGGCATGGCCCTGCTGGACCTCAACTGCCTGGACAAGGACACCCAACCCCGCGGGCTGGTCAGCGAGAAGCTGATCCGTCAGCACCACGCCCTGCCCCTCTGGCGGCGGGGCAACAAACTGTTCGTGGGGGTTTCCGATCCGACCAATCATCAGGCCATCAATGATATCCAGTTCAGCACCGGGCTGAGCACCGAAGCCATCCTGGTAGAGGAAGACAAGCTCAGCGACGCCATCGAAAAATTCTTCGACAACCACTCCACCGGCCTGGAAGACATGGCCGATGTCGATCTCGACGGGCTGGACATCGAGTCGGTCGATGAGCAGAAACAGGACGCCCTCGTGGGGCAAGATGCCGATGATGCCCCCGTGGTGCGCTTCGTCCACAAGATGTTGCTCGATGCGATCAAGAGCGGCTCTTCCGACTTGCATTTCGAGCCTTATGAAAAAACCTACCGCGTGCGGATGCGCACCGATGGCATCCTGCATGAGGTCGCCAAGCCACCGGCGCAACTGGCCAACCGCATCGCTTCTCGGCTGAAGGTCATGGCCAGTCTCGACATCTCCGAGCGGCGCAAACCCCAGGACGGGCGGATCAAGATGCGCCTGTCCAAGAGCAAGTCCATCGACTTCCGGGTCAACACCCTGCCGACCCTGTGGGGCGAGAAGGTCGTGATCCGGATCCTCGATCCGTCCAGCGCACAAATGGGCATCGACGCCCTCGGCTATGAACCCGAACAGAAAGACCTGTACATGGCCGCCCTCAAGCAGCCACAGGGGATGATCCTGGTGACCGGCCCCACCGGCTCGGGCAAAACCGTGTCGCTCTATACCGGCCTGAACATCCTCAACACCGTGGACATCAATATTTCTACCGCCGAGGACCCGGTAGAAATCAACATCGAAGGCATCAACCAGGTCAACGTCAATCCCCGCCAGGGACTGGACTTCGCCCAGGCGCTGCGCTCGTTTCTGCGCCAGGACCCGGACGTGATCATGGTCGGCGAAATCCGTGACCTCGAAACCGCCGAAATCGCCATCAAGGCCGCCCAGACCGGGCACATGGTGCTTTCCACCCTGCACACCAACAGCGCCGCGCAAACCCTGACCCGCCTGCACAACATGGGGATTCAGGGGTTCAACATCGCGACCTCGGTCAGCCTGATCATCGCCCAGCGCCTGGCGCGCAAACTGTGCATTCATTGCAAGAAACCCATCGAGATTCCCCGCGAGACGCTGCTCAAGGAAGGCTTCCCCGAGGAACGTATCGGCTCATTCACGATCTATGAACCGGTCGGTTGCGATCAATGCAACGGTGGCTACAAAGGCCGAGTCGGGATTTATGAAGTGGTCAAGAACACACCGGAATTGCAACGGCTGATCATGGCCGAAGGCAATTCACTGGAGATCGACACCCAGATGCGCAAGGACGGTTTCAACGACCTGCGCACGTCGGGCCTGCTCAAGGCCATGCAAGGCATCACCAGCCTTGAAGAAATCAATCGGGTCACCAAGGACTGAACATGGCGGTCAAAGCAGCGAAAATCAGCGTATATGCCTGGGAAGGCACGGATCGCAAAGGCGCGAAAATGACCGGCGAGCTGACCGGGCAAAACCCCGCGCTGATCAAGGCCCAGTTGCGCAAGCAGGGCATCAACCCGGGCAAGGTGCGGAAAAAATCCGCGTCCATTTTCAGTGCCGGCAAACGCATCAAGGCTCTGGACATTGCCCTGTTTACCCGGCAGATGGCGACCATGATGAAAGCCGGTGTACCACTGCTGCAATCGTTCGACATTATCAGCGAGGGCTTCGATAACCCGAACATGCGCAAGCTGGTGGACGAGGTGAAACAGGAAGTCGCGGCCGGTAACAGCTTCGCCGCGGCCTTGCGCAAAAAGCCTCAGTATTTCGATGAGCTGTACTGCAACCTGGTGGATGCCGGCGAGCAGGCCGGGGCCCTGGACACCCTGCTGGAACGGGTGGCGACCTACAAGGAAAAGAGCGAAAGCCTCAAGGCCAAGATCAAGAAAGCCATGACCTACCCGCTGGCCGTGGTGTTCGTCGCAATCATCGTGACCGGGATTCTGCTGGTCAAAGTCGTCCCGCAGTTCGAGTCGGTATTTTCGGGGTTTGGCGCCGAACTGCCGGCGTTCACCGTGATGGTCATCGGCTTGTCGGAGTTCATGCAGGCCTGGTGGTGGATGATGCTCGGCGTGCTGGCTGGGGGGATCTTCGGCCTGCGCCACGCCATCAAAAACTCCCCGGGCTTTCGCGACCGAATGGACACCTGGCTGCTGAAACTGCCGTTGGTTGGCGCGCTCATGTACAAGTCCGCCGTGGCCCGTTACGCCCGCACGCTATCGACAACCTTCGCCGCCGGGGTGCCACTGGTCGAAGCACTGGACTCCGTGGCGGGCGCGGCCGGCAACATCGTGTTCAAGCGAGCGGTATTACGCATCAAGCAGGACGTTTCGACCGGCATGCAGCTGAATTTTTCCATGCGCACCTCCGGCATCTTTCCAACCATGGCGATCCAGATGACGGCCATTGGCGAAGAGTCCGGCGCACTGGACGATATGCTCGACAAGGTCGCGAGTTTCTACGAGGCCGAGGTGGACAACATGGTCGATAACCTGACCAGCCTGATGGAACCGTTCATCATGGTGGTGCTGGGGGTTATCGTCGGCGGTCTGGTGGTTGCAATGTACCTGCCTATCTTCCAACTCGGCTCAGCGATCTGATATGTCCTTGAACGAATTTCTGAGCCTCGATCCGCTGGCCTTCGTGATCACCGCATCGGTGATCGGTCTGCTGATCGGCAGTTTTCTCAACGTGGTGATCTGGCGCCTGCCGAAAATGCTTGAGCGTGAATGGCGCCTGCAGGCCCATGACGTACTGGATATGCCAGCCGAAGCCCCTGGCCCGACTTACAACCTGATACTGCCTCACTCCGAGTGCCCCCACTGCGGCCATCGGATCCGTGTATGGGAAAACATTCCCGTACTCAGTTATCTGTTTTTACGTGGGCGATGCTCGAACTGTGCAATGCCGATCAGTAAACGTTACCCGCTGACCGAACTGGCGTGCGGGTTACTGTCGGCATTCGTCGCCTGGCATTTCGGTTTCGGCTGGCAGGCCTGCATGGTCCTGGTCCTGAGTTGGGGCCTGTTGGCGATGAGCCTGATCGACGCCGAACATCAGCTGTTGCCGGATGTGCTGGTGCTGCCGTTGATGTGGCTGGGGTTGATCCTCAACAGCTTCGGGCTCTTCGTGTCACTGCATGACGCGCTCTGGGGCGCGGTGGCCGGCTACATGATGTTGTGGTCGGTGTTCTGGCTGTTCAAGCTGATCACCGGCAGGGACGGCATGGGCTATGGTGACTTCAAGCTGTTGGCGATGCTCGGTGCCTGGGGCGGCTGGCAGATCCTGCCCATGACCATCCTGCTGTCATCGCTGGCAGGGGCCATTCTCGGGGTGATTTTGCTGCGTCTGCGGGATGCGAAAACCTCGACGCCGCTTCCTTTTGGCCCCTATCTGGCCATTGCCGGCTGGATTGCCTTGCTCTGGGGTGGTCAAATAACCGGCTTCTATTGGCAGTTTGTCGGTTTCAAATGAATACCCCTGTGGAAAAACCCTGGATTCTCGGCCTGACCGGCGGCATCGGCAGCGGTAAAAGCGCGGCCGCCCAGCACTTCATCGACCTGGGCGTGCACGTGGTCGACGCCGATCATGCGGCTCGTTGGGTGGTGGAACCCGGTCGCCCGGCATTGGCAAAGATCGCCGAGCACTTTGGCCCTGGCGTGCTACTGGCCGACGGCCAACTGGATCGTGCGGCGCTGCGCAAACTGATCTTCGAAGTGCCGGATGAACGCCGCTGGCTCGAAGCGCTGCTGCATCCGCTGATCGCCGAGGAAATCGCCCACCATCTGGCCAAGGCACAATCGCCTTATGCGATTCTGGTTTCGCCGCTGCTGATCGAGTCCGGGCAGTACGCCATGACCCAACGGATTCTGGTGATCGATGCCCCGCAACAGTTACAAATCGAACGCACCCTGCAGCGTGACCAGACCAGCGAACAGCAGGTCCAGGCGATCCTCAAGGCCCAGTCCAGCCGCGAAGATCGCGTGAGCCATGCCGACGATGTGGTGGTCAACGACCGCGACCTCGCCTGGCTGCACAGCGAAGTCGAACGCTTGCATCACTTTTACCTGACTTTACGTGGAGGCCAGTCATGAGCCAGACCCCAACCGTCAATTGCCCAACCTGCGGCGCTCCCGTCGAATGGGTCGCCAGCAACGTCAACCGGCCGTTCTGTTCGGACCGCTGCAAACTGATCGACCTGGGTGCCTGGGCATCGGAAGAACACAAGATTCCGGTGGCCCCCGATGCCGAGGATGAGTTGTTCAGCGGCGACTTCGACCCGCGTCACTGACCCCAACAGTCAGGGACGCATAAAGCCATAATCCTGCCCCTCGTCGAGGTTCTCGGCGAGAAACCGCAACTCATCGGCCAGGTCATCGACATTACGTACCGCCTTGCTCTGCTGCACCACTGCACTGAGCAAGGCGCGCAGGCTCAATCCCGGATCGAAACCCACCTCTTGCGCCACATCCAGACTTTGACGCAGCTCCTGCCTGGCCCACTCATACACACTCATTTCGATGCTCCTGAAGGTTTTCCGGAGCATGGATTCGACAGCGTTTTTTGGGTTTGATGTGGATCAAGATTTGGGATCGTCGTCCTTCCAGGGCGCCGAAAGGTAGCGCGTGCGATTGAACGTCTCCAGCCACTCGGGGCAGAACACCACCAACGCGCTGACCACCATGCCGTTGATGAACGCTTCCGGAAAAATGAGCAGCCACAGGTAACCGACAAAATCCTCCAGCCAATACGGCATGGCGAAACGCTCGTCGTACCACAGCAATGTCAGCGCCAGCATCAGGCACAACAAGGCCGACAGCGCGGCGGCCAAAAAACCGGAACAGAAGATATACACAAAGGGATTACGCGGCTGCGCGCGCTCCACCAGGATGGCGCAGCATTCGGTGACCAGCACCGGCAGCAAAATCAGCAGCGCGCCGTTCACGCCGACAGCGGCCAGGTCCTGACGCCCGAGCAACACCAGGCCTGCTTGGGCGACCAACCCGCCGACAATCGCCAGCGGCCAATCCAGCAGTAAGGTCACGGCAGTCATGCCGATGAAGTGATAGGACACGCCGGTATCGAAGTCCCGTCGCACCAGCCACAGCATGAACAGCGCGAACACCGTGCCGAACAATAGATGCTGGCGGCGGCTGTCGCTGAACAGCTCGACCCATGGGGCTCGCGCAACGGCCCAGATCAGTACCGGTACATAGATCAGCCACCCCATCGTCAGGGTTTGGGATGACAGTAACTCGGCAGCGATCATGGTTGGGTACACTCCCTTGTTTTGCCCCGATGAGAACAGGCTCTTAGTCTACACCGGCCTTGGACTTTGCTCTGGAGGGGGGCGTTTTAGATTGGGGGCATATCCGTTTCTGCGGTATTGGCGGCTCTTTGGTTGCGTACATATCCGTTTTATTTGTAACGGCCACTTAGGGTTCCGCCCTTATGGCGGGTCACTTTCGAAAAGCGCGAAAGTAACCAAAGCGCTTTTGCCCCGCCATTCGGTGCCTCGCTTAGGCTCGGCATGCCCTCACTCCGGCATTGCACCGGGGGCCCGCCGCCATCGGCCATCCATGGCCGGGGGCGGCTACCGCGGCATCCCTGCCGCGGTGCCCCCTGCGCAATACCTGCGTTCGGCCTCTGGGAAAGGGGCGGACAGATCAAGATCAAGAGCCAAAGCCAAAGCCAAAGCCAAAGCCACGGCAAGATCAAAAGATCGCAGCCTTCGGCAGCTCCTACAGGGGGAATACGTACCCGCGTCCAACCAGGCCGGCCGGTAGGCCGCCTCGCTTTTGCTTTTGCGGTAACCGCCCCCTCGAGAGGCCGAGTGGAGGTTCTGCGCAGTGGGCAACCCGGCATGGATGCCGGGTTAGCCGCGTACGGCCATGGATGGCCGATCGCGGCGGGCCCACGGAGCAGGACCGGAGCGAGGGCATGCCGAGCCTGGGCGAGGCACCGAACGAAAGGGGCAAAAGCCCTTTGGTTACTTTGGGGCTCTTCCAAAGTGACTCGCTGTAAGAGCGAAACCGCCAGCCGCCGTTACCGCAGAAACGGATATGCACACGATCAAAGACCCACCGATTGTTACATCTTCTGCAAGACTGAATCAGACCCAGCCCCCTTTATCGCTCACGGGCAAAGACTAAAATTCAGACATCGGACCCCACACAGAGCACAGAAAAATGAAAACCTTGATCGGCCTGTTCCTGACCCTCGCCACCACCTCAGCCCTGGCCGCCAACGAGCCAGCCGCTGCCACCCCGTACAACCCGGCACAGCCGCTGGACATCGCCAAGGTAGTTTCAGTGACAGACACCGCAACCGCCTGCGCAGTCGTGCCAGCAACCATGGAGTACGTCGATCATCAGGGCCAGACCCATCGCGTCACCTACGAAGTCATGGGCAACTGCACCACCGATCTGTGATCGCCGACTCATAACAACTTCCATGTGTAGCTGAGAATCAGGCGATTTTCGTCGATATCACTGCGATAGTTGGAGCGCGCCATCACGTTGCGCACGCGGATCCCGAGGCCTTTGAGGCTCCCGCTTTGCAACACATAACCGATATCCAGATCACGCTCGCGGTCCTTGCCTTCAATCCCCTTGCCGGTATCGACATTATTGCCGGTGATGTAACGCACGGTGCTGGTCAGCCCCGGCACGCCGAGGGCGGCGAAATCGTAGTCGTAACGCGCCTGCCAGGAACGCTCATCGGTGAAGGCGAACTCGTAGGTCGGCACCTCGTTGCCCAGGGGTGAGATATTGGCAAACACTCGCGGGAAGGCACTGTCACCGAACATGCCCTGATAGCCGACATAAAACGTGTGGCCGCCACGCTTGGCCGACAGCAGGGAAAAGAACGCCTGGTTGTCGATGTTGCCCAGCAACTTTTTGCCGTCTTCGCGCGAGTCGTAATAGCCAAGGTTAGCGCCCAGGATCCAGTCACCCAACGGCTCGCTGTGCTTGAAGCCGAAAAAACGCTGGTTGTAGATATCCTCCAATTGCCCGAACCAGGCACTGACCGAGCTGCGTTTGTCATTGAAGGCGTAGTCAGCGCCGGCAAAGTTGAAGCCGTCACTGCTGACCTGACGCTGCGGCACATGACCAAGCATGGCTTGCATCTTGTCGTCGCCGGCCTCGTTGCGCAGGCTGGTCGAACTCAAGTGGCCGCCCTGCAAGGTCAGGCCATCGATCTCATTGGAACTGATGCTTGCGCCTTGATAACTGGGCGGCAGCAGGCGGATGTCGCTGAAGGCCAGCACCGGCACGTTGGGTTGCAGTTCACCCACTTTCAACTCGGTTTTCGAATAACGCACCTTCAACGCAGCTTCCAGACGACTGTATTCATTCGCTGCGCGTCCATCATCGCGCACCGGCAACAAACCGGTATTGACCCGGTCCGGGCTGCTGTCGAGTTTGAGGCCGAGCAGGCCAATGACATCCACACCAAAACCAACGGAGCCCTGGGTATAACCGGATTTGACGTTGAGGATGAAGCCCTGCGCCCACTCTTCGGCCTTCGACTGCTGGTTGGCCCCGACGATGTCGGAAAAATCCCGGCTGAAGTAATAATTGCGCGCTTGCAAGGTGGCCGTGGTGTCTTCGATGAAGCCGCTCTCGGCGGCCATCACGCCACTGGAAAAACCCGAGACGAGCGCCAAGGACACCACCGAACCGCTTGTGGGGAAAATCTGATTCATCATTGTTCTCTTATTGTTATTGATCGACAGGTTGCTGTGCGCCACCCGCAGTGTTTCGACGCGGGGGGGGGGCAGCCGGACGCTCGGCAGCAGGAGCGAGGTTCAGGCGTTGGTCGGCGCGAGCGCGTGGGCAGCACGTTTGCTGCTGCGCCGACTGCTGATGGCGAACACACTCATGGCGAGGGCGGCCACCGCACCGGGCAAGGCAAACGCCATGAAGTTCAGTTGCAGCGGCAGGCTGATCCCCAGCAAGGCACCCCCCAGCAGTGGGCCGACGATGGCACCGTTGCGGCCGATACCCGACGCCCAGCCCAGGCCCGTGGAGCGAATGGTCATGGAGTAGAACTGCGCGGCGCAGGCGTACAGCAGAATCTGCGAACCGATGGTGGTGGCGCCGGCGATGGCGATCAGCAGGTACAACACCGGCATCGGGCTGTTGAAGCCAAGCAACGTGATCGATGCCGCAGCAATGACGAAGAACACCGCCAACACGCGCGGCAGGTTGAGCTTGTCCCCCAGTACACCGC
Source organism: Pseudomonas frederiksbergensis (assembly GCF_017114915.1). GTDB lineage: Bacteria > Pseudomonadota > Gammaproteobacteria > Pseudomonadales > Pseudomonadaceae > Aquipseudomonas > Aquipseudomonas frederiksbergensis_I. The sequence continues at coordinate 265,236 of NZ_JAAUOE010000001.1, read as the reverse complement.
CACCGACCGCGCCGAAAATGGCACCGAAGTTGAGCACCAGCAGGAACGACAGACTCGAACCCAGACTGTAACCGGCGTTGGCCATCAGTTTCGGCAGCCAGGAACTCAAGGCGTAGACCATCAGCAAACAGCAGAAGAATGCCAGCCACAACATCAGCGTGCGCAGCGCCCGTCCCTCACGGAACAACTGCAACACCGGGGTGCCGGTGCCCTTCACTTCGCTCATGTGCAACTGATCGCTGGCATGCGCGACGTAAGCCGGGTCAACCCGTTCCAGGATGTTGCGCGCCTCTTCATCGCGCCCCTGGCGCAGCATGAAACCCACCGACTCGGGCAGGAAGTACATGATCAACGGCAACAACAGCAAGGGCAGCACCGCCACGTAAAACACCGATTGCCAGCCGAAACTCGGGATCAGCACGATGCCGAGCCCCGCCGAGAGCATGCCGCCCACCGAGTAGCCGCTGAACATGATCGCCACCAGCGTGCTGCGGATTTTCTTCGGTGCGTACTCGTTCATCAGTGCAACGACGTTAGGCATCACCCCGCCAATGCCCAGCCCGGCGATGAACCGGCACAGGCCAAACTCGGTGGGATTACTGGCAAAACCGTTGAGCACGGTAAAACCGCTGAACAGCATCACGCACAGGGTGATGGCTTTTTTGCGACCGATCTTGTCGGACAGCGGGCCGAAAAACAGCGCGCCGAACATCATCCCGAACAGCGCATAACTTCCCAGCGCGCCGGCTTGCAGGGGACTGAGCCCCCACTCCTTCATCAGCATCGGCAACACCACGCCGTAGATCACCAGATCGTAACCGTCGAAAATGATGATCAGGGCACACCAGAACAACACCATCCAGTGAAAGCGATTGAATCGTGCGTTGTCGATAACCTCATGTACGTCAATCTTGCGCATGGCATTTATCTCTTGTTGTTGTTTTTTTAAGAGTCGGTAACGCGGCGAACGTCCGTACAGCCGAGGGTAAAGACGCAAGGCACGGGGCAATAGCCGCTTTGCGCAGATCGCTATCCGTTTTGTGCAATGTCCTGAACCGAGCGTTGGGCGGGGAAATACGGGCATACGAGAATTGTCAGCACGTCTATGCTGGTCTTAGCGCTCTCATGCCTTTGCTCCTATCTACAGGAGGAAAAATCAATGGTTCCCACGCCCATTTCCGAGAAGGCGTTTTCCCGAGGTCTGCTCGATGTACTGATTCGTGCCGGGCTGATTGCCGTTCTGGTGATTTTCTGCTTCCAGATATTCAGCCCATTCCTCGATCTGATGCTGTGGTCGTTCGTCCTGGCAATCACCCTCTACCCATTGCACCTCAGGCTCAAAGGCGTGTTGGGAAACAAGGATGGGCTCACCGCGACACTGATCGTATTGATCGCCATCAGTATCCTTATGGTGCCCGTCTATTTGTTGGGAACCTCGCTTGTGGATTCCGTGGAGCGGGGGATGCACATGGTCAAAAGTGACAGTTTCCATGTTCCCCTCCCGCCCGATGCGGTAGCCAACTGGCCACTCGTGGGGAAACCTCTTCATAACTTATGGACACAAGCCGTCACCGACCTGCCCGATCTAGTAGAGAAGTTCATACCGCAAATCAAAGGTGTCAGCCTCTCCCTGCTGAGCAAGCTTGCGGGTGTCGGCATGGGGCTCCTTTTATTCATCTTCGCCCTGATCATTGCCGGTATTTTCATAGCCTTTGGTGAAAGTGGCCAACGCAGCGCATTGCAGATCGTTTCGCGTTTCTGCGGCCCAGCCAAGGGACCGAAAATCGCCGAACTGTGCACCGCTACCATCCGGGCAGTGGCACTGGGTGTGGTCGGCATCGCTTTCATACAGATGCTATTGGTGGGCATCGGCTTTGTGTTCATGGGCATCCCCGGCGCAGGTCTTCTCGCCTTGGCGGTGCTGCTGCTTGGCATCATGCAATTACCGGCCACCCTGATTACCCTTCCGGTCATCGTCTTCGTTTTCGCGAGCGAAGGTGCCAGTACCGCGACCATTGTGTTTGCCATCTATGTCTTCGTTGCGGGCCTGGTCGATAACGTCCTCAAACCGCTGCTGCTGGGTCGTGGTGTCGATGTACCGATGCCCGTGGTGCTGATCGGTGCCTTGGGCGGCATGGTGACGAGCGGTATCCTCGGCCTGTTTATCGGCCCCGTGATACTTGCGGTCGGCTATCGGCTGTTCTGGCAATGGGTAGAGGATCAAGGGCAAGAACCGGGGCCAGACAACCAGGGACAAACCTGACGCGGCTGCCGAGGATATTCCCATGCTGATGAATCTACTCGCCGGCCTCCCCGTGATGCTGTTCTGCCTGGTGATGCAAGCCGTTTTCGTGGCTATATGTTTGCGTCGTTACGTGCGTTTCAGGCATGCCCAACCCGATCGTGAATCGCAATGGCTGAATATCCTGTTGCTGTCGATGGTGATGGTGCTGATGTTGCTCGGTAATTTCGTGCAGATCGCCATCTGGGCCGCGCTGTTCATGCTGCTCGACGAATTCGACGAATTCGCCACGGCGCTGTATCACTCGGCAGTCAACTTCGCCACCCTGGGCTACGGCGACATCATCATGTCCTCACGCTGGCGCCTGCTTGGCCCATTGGAGGCCGCCAACGGCATTCTGATGTTTGGTGTCTCCACCTCGGTCATGACCGCCGCGGTGATGGATGTCATCAAGCACAGCATGGAAAGGCTGCAACAGCGCGAACGCCCATAGGCATGCCAGAAAAAGCAGGTAAGGTTCATCTGAAGAAATCGCGACAGCCTTTTTTCTTTTGCGACAGACTTTATTATTCAGATCACATTTGAACGCTAAGCTTGGGCCTATGGATGATTCAGATTATTTACGCCTGCTGACCATTGCGGCCGAGCAAGCCAACACGTTCCTTTCCAATGCCCGCAAATGGGAGCGTGAGCGTTGGGTTTGCCAGCGCCTGCTGCAGGGCCTGAACATTCCCTATCGCGCCGACGAATTTGCCCCCGCCGCAGAGCCGCCGGACGTGCTGTTTCGCGATGCGAATTTCGAGGTGTTCTTCGTGCTCGATGAGGGCCGGCGCCTCAATGACGAATGGCGTGATGAGCTGCAACGCCGGCGCAGCGCGTTTTCCCTGAGCCAACTGGTGCGTCGCGAGGCCAAGCCCCGACGCATCCCGGCTAATGAGTTTCTGCTGAGACTGGCGCCGACCCTACGCAAAAAAGCCCACAACTACAAAGAACGCGGTATGGACCTGGGGGATCTGGACATCATTGCCTTCGCCAGCCTCAAGCGCGAAGTGCTGGACCTCAACAGCCACTTTCCGCCGCCCACCGAATACCTGCGCCAGGGCTGGCGCTCGTTATCGCTGGTTGGACCCACCTTCGCCCGGGTGCTCTTCGCCCACCCGGATGCCCCGGACTTCCTGCGCAGCAACCTGGGTCGCAGCATCGTCTTCGACGTCGGGATCAGCCTGTGAGTCCCGCCGCAGATACCGGCAACAGGTCACAGGATGGCGCAATCACTGGCCGGATGTTACAAAGCGCAATCATTCGCCCGAACCACATGCATCGTTCAACGCCCGCAGACAAACTGCTGTAACGTCTGCACATTCAGCAACGTCTACCCGACGAGGCCTTTATGACCAGCCGCCTGAACCCCGACGACCAGAAGCATGTCGAAGAGTACCTGCAATTGTCCCAACACCAAGTCGAGCGCCGGCCTTTCCGGCCGTGGATGCTCCTGGTGGTGGTGCTGGCAGTGACCATTGGTCTGGGCCTGTTGAGCCGACTTATCAGTTACCTGACGCTATGAGCTGCATCGCGCTCGCTCGGTTGACTGCACCGATTTCTTTTAGCCTTGCGAGATATCCCCATGACTCATCGTATTGTCATCGTTGGCGGCGGCGCCGGCGGTCTGGAGTTGGCTACCCGTCTGGGTAAGACTCTGGGCAAGCGCGGCACGGCCAGTGTGATGCTGGTCGACGCGAACCTGACCCACATCTGGAAACCGCTGTTGCACGAAGTGGCCGCCGGATCGCTCAACTCTTCCGAAGACGAACTCAACTATGTTGCCCAGGCAAAATGGAACCACTTCGAGTTCCAGCTGGGGCGCATGAGCGGGCTCGATCGCACACAGAAGAAAATCCAGCTGGCCGCCACTTACGACGAAGCCGGCCTGGAACTGGTGCCAGCGCGCGAAGTGCCTTACGACTCTCTGGTGATTGCCGTCGGCAGCACCACCAATGACTTCGGCACTCAAGGCGCGGCGCAGCACTGTCTGTTTCTCGACACCCGCAAGCAGGCCGAGCGCTTCCATCAGCAACTGCTCAATCACTACCTGCGTGCCCATGCCGGACAGACCGACACCGTGCAACAGATCAGCGTGGCCATCGTCGGCGCCGGAGCCACCGGGGTCGAACTGGCAGCGGAACTGCACAACGCCGCCCATGAGCTTGCGGCCTACGGCCTGGACCGGATCAAGCCGGAAAACATGCACATCACCCTGATCGAAGCCGGGCCACGGGTTCTCCCGGCACTGCCGGATCGGATCGGCGGGCCTGTGCATAAAACCCTGGAGAAACTCGGGGTCAACGTCATGACCAATGCCGCGGTCAGCGAAGTGACCGCAGACAGCCTGATTACCGCCGACGGCCAAGTGATCAACGCCAGCCTCAAAGTCTGGGCCGCCGGGATTCGTGCACCGGGTTTCCTCAAGGACATCGATGGCCTGGAAACCAACCGCATCAACCAGCTGCAAGTGCTGCCGACCCTGCAAACCACCCACGATGAAAACATCTTCGCCTTCGGCGACTGCGCGGCCTGCCCGCAACCGGGTAGCGACCGCAACGTACCGCCACGCGCCCAGGCGGCTCACCAGCAGGCTTCGTTGCTGGCCAAATCGCTGAAATTGCGGATCGAAGGCAAAACCCTGCCGGAGTACAAATACACCGACTACGGCTCACTGATCTCGCTGTCGCGTTTTTCGGCTGTGGGTAACTTGATGGGCAACCTCACCGGCAGCGTAATGCTTGAAGGCTGGCTGGCGCGGATGTTTTATGTGTCGCTGTACCGCATGCATCAGATGGCGCTGTATGGCGCGTTTCGCACGGCGATGCTGATGCTCGGCAGCAAGATTGGGCGTGGGACCGAGCCACGGCTCAAGTTGCATTAAGAGCCTCGGCGTCACTGAGGGCCTCTTCGCGGGCAAGCCTCCCTCCTACGGGGCTGAGTCGATCGCATCATTTCGATTCGACTCCGAACTGTAGGAGCGAGGCTTGCCCGCGAAGCAGACGCCTCGGTCCAACTCCCTGACACCAGGGTATCTCACTGTATCTCCCCCTCGATTGCCCCCCTTCGCTTACAAACGCTCCCTTGCACGACACAGTAGCGATACACCACGCCCGCTAAATGGCCACACCCGAGCAAGGCACCGCCTGCTTCGGTCATCGCCGCACTTACGTGGCGTCCTTTATCGAGCGGTTGTGTCGTGCAACCCAGGAGATTTGTAATGTCCCGTACCACTACTCTCAGCAAAAACACCGTTGGCCTGCTTGGCGCTGTCCTGGCCGGCGGCATGATGTTGTCCGGTTCCGTATTCGCCGCGCAGCCACTGACCCAGGGCTACATGGTCGCCTCGGCCGAAACCTCGGTGAAAACCCCGGAAGGCAAATGTGGCGAAGGCAAGTGCGGCGATGCCTCGATGGCCAGGACCGACACCGATGGCGACGGCCAGGTATCCCGCGCGGAATTCCTGAAAGTGGCCCCCAAGGCCGACTTCGACAAGATCGACACCAACCACGATGGCCAGATCTCGGAGCAAGAGGCCTTCGATAACGTGAAAGCCAACTACGAAGCCAATGGCAAACAGATGCCGAAGGGCTTGTTCGAGCACTTGAAAGACAATAGTTAAGCCCCTGAAGACTTACCCCTGAAGCGCCAGCCCTGCTTCTCCATCGAAAAGCGGGGCTTTTTTCCGTCTGGCCTCGGTAGCACGGGAAACGGTCTGCATTATTGAAGGCAAAAAAAATCCCCGTATCTTTCGATACGAGGATTTTTTGTATGGTCGGGGTAAGGGGATTCGAACTCCTGACATCCTGCTCCCAAAGCAGGCGCGCTACCGGACTGCGCTATACCCCGGTAAAAAAAAGGCACCCCTTGAAAGGCACCTTCTGCGAACAGAGCTTTTGGCGTCTGATCTTAAGATTCGATTCCAGCGTTAACTGGTTTCAAAAATGGTGGGTCGTGTGGGATTCGAACCTACGACCAATTGGTTAAAAGCCAACTGCTCTACCAACTGAGCTAACGACCCAAAAATGGTCGGGGTAAGGGGATTCGAACTCCTGACATCCTGCTCCCAAAGCAGGCGCGCTACCGGACTGCGCTATACCCCGGTTTGAAATTGGCTCCGTGACCAGGACTCGAACCTGGGACCCAATGATTAACAGTCATTTGCTCTACCGACTGAGCTATCACGGAACTACATATTTCAATTTACAACTGGTGTTTCATTTTACAACTGTGAAGCTTGCTTCACCTCTTCGACCCGTTCGCATCGCTGCGTTCGTGTGTCTGAGGCGCGCTATTCTACAATCTTAAGCACCTCTGTCAACCCCCTAAATCGCTTTCAAGTTAATGATTTGCAACTTATTTCAGATTCCTGCTTGGGGAGCAGAAACCCTCTCGGGGTGACTTACTGCGGGGCGCACTTTACAAGCATTTTCCTTTGAGTTCAACAGCCTATCGAAAAAAAGGCCTCGCAATGCGAGGCCTCGTTCATTTTGTTGCTGCCGGGGATCAGACGAAAACGATTTCGTCGTTCTCCACCACACCTTTGGCGGTCTCTCCGGGCATGAAACGGCCTGACAGGATCAGCTGCGCAAGCGGGTTCTCGATCCAGCGCTGGATTGCCCGTTTGAGCGGTCGTGCGCCATAAACCGGGTCGTAACCGACGGCGATCAGCTTATCCATCGCCTCAGGGCTGAGTTCCAGCTTGAGCTCGCGCTCGGTCAGGCGGCTACGCAGGCGACCCAATTGGATTTCGGTAATGCCGGCGATCTGATCCCGGGCCAACGGCTCGAAAATCACCACTTCATCGACCCGGTTGATGAACTCCGGCCGGAAGTGTGTGGAAATCGCATCCATCACCGCCGCACGCTGAGCGTCACGATCGCCGATCAGTTCCTGGATTTGCACTGAGCCCAGGTTGGAGGTCATGACGATCACGGTATTTTTGAAATCCACCGTCCGACCATGGCTGTCGGTCAAACGGCCATCTTCGAGCACTTGCAGCAAAATATTGAACACCTCTGGATGGGCCTTCTCAACCTCGTCCAGGAGGATCACCGAATACGGCTTGCGACGCACCGCTTCGGTCAGGTAACCGCCCTCTTCATAGCCGACATAGCCTGGTGGCGCACCAATCAGCCGTGCCACGGAATGTTTCTCCATGAACTCGGACATGTCGATCCGTACCATCGCCTCTTCGGTATCGAACAGAAACTCGGCCAGCGCCTTGCACAGCTCGGTTTTACCGACACCGGTGGGGCCCAGGAACATGAACGAACCGCTCGGGCGATTCGGGTCGGACAGCCCGGCACGGGAACGCCGCACTGCGTTGGAGACGGCGATCACTGCTTCGTCCTGACCAATCACACGCTGGTGCAACAGGCTTTCCATCTTCATCAGTTTTTCGCGCTCGCCCTCGAGCATTTTCGCCACGGGGATGCCGGTCCACTTCGACACCACTTCAGCGATCTCTTCTTCAGTCACCTTGCTGCGCAGCAACTGGTTTTCGCTTTTGCCATGTTGATCGACCATTTGCAGGCTGCGCTCCAGGTCCGGGATCACCCCGTATTGCAGCTCGGCCATGCGGTTCAAATCACCTTTACGGCGCGCGGCTTCCAGTTCCTGACGGGACTGTTCGATTTTCTGCTGGATCTGCGCCGAACCCTGAACCTCGGCTTTCTCCGAATTCCAGATCTCTTCGAGGTCCGAATACTCACGCTCGTGGCGGGCGATCTCTTCCTGCAGTTTTTCCAGACGTTTCTTCGCCGCGTCGTCGCTTTCTTTCTTCAGCGCCTGGGATTCCACCTTCAGCTGAATCAGACGACGTTCCAGACGGTCCAGCACTTCCGGCTTGGAGTCGATCTCCATGCGGATGCGGCTGGCTGCTTCATCGATCAGGTCGATGGCTTTGTCCGGCAACTGACGGTCAGTGATGTAGCGATGACTGAGCTTGGCCGCGGCAATGATTGCGCCATCGGTGATCGCCACCTTGTGGTGAACCTCGTAACGCTCTTTCAGGCCACGCAGGATGGCGATGGTGTCTTCTTCGCTCGGCTCGTCCACCAGGACTTTCTGGAAACGCCGTTCGAGGGCCGCATCCTTCTCTATGTATTGGCGGTATTCGTTGAGCGTGGTCGCGCCGACGCAGTGCAGCTCACCACGGGCCAATGCCGGTTTGAGCATGTTGCCGGCGTCCATCGAGCCTTCGCCCTTGCCGGCGCCGACCATGGTGTGCAATTCGTCGATGAACAGAATGATCTGTCCTTCCTGTTTCGACAGCTCGTTGAGCAGAGCCTTGAGGCGCTCTTCGAACTCGCCACGGTATTTGGCACCGGCAATCAATGCCCCCATATCCAGGGACAAAAGACGCCTACCTTTGAGACCATCCGGCACTTCACCGTTGATGATGCGCTGAGCCAAGCCTTCGGCGATGGCGGTTTTACCCACGCCAGGTTCACCGATCAGCACCGGATTATTCTTGGTGCGGCGTTGCAGAACCTGAATGGTGCGGCGAATCTCATCGTCACGGCCGATCACCGGATCGAGCTTGCCCTCTTCGGCGCGCTTGGTCAGGTCGATGGTGTATTTATCCAGCGCCTGGCGTGACTCTTCCTGGTTGGCGTCATTGACCGCCTCACCGCCACGCAGATTATTGATCGCGTTTTCCAGGGCTTTCTTGCTCACGCCCTGACCGAGCAGCAATTTGCCCAACTTGCTGTTCTCGTCCATCGCGGCGAGCAGCACCAGTTCGCTGGAAATGAATTGGTCACCCTTCTGCTGCGCCAGGCGATCGGCCTGGTTGAGCAGGCGCGCCAGATCCTGCGACATATTCACATCGCCGGTCGGGTTCTGGATTTTCGGCAACTGATCAAGTGCTTTGGTCAGCTCTTTACGCAAGCTGCTGACGTCGAACCCCACCTGCATCAACAGGGGTTTGATCGAACCACCCTGTTGTTCAAGCATGGCCTGCATCAAGTGTGCCGGCTCGATGGCCGGATGATCGAGACCGACGGCCAGGGATTGGGCGTCGGACAAGGCTAACTGCAACTTGCTGGTTAAACGGTCTATACGCATGGGTCACCTTCCTTTTGAGCAGGCCGGACCTATAAACATCCCGAGTGAAGAAACCTGCCAGATACCGCTATAGATGTGGTCGATTCTGGGAGATTCAAGCGTCGTGCAGTTGATGTAGATCAGAGAAGTCTAGCGTTCGAGCCAGATCAGAGAGGCAAACCTGCCGGTGCGTGGGCTGCGGCGGTAAGAAAAGAAACGTGGATCGGTCACCGTGCAGAGACCACCGCCATAAACGGCCGTGACGCCACGAGCGGCCAGACGCAAACGCGCCAGCTCATAGATGTCAGCCATGAATTTGCCCGCGTTGTGGCTCGGCACAAAGGCGTTAGCGGTTCCGGGCAGTTGCTGAACGAAGGCTTCGCGCACTTCGGGGCCGACTTCGAAGGCTTGTGGACCAATGGCCGGACCAAGCCAGACCAGTATGTCTTCGGGCGGCACAGCCAGACTGTCGAGGGTTGCTTCCAGCACACCCGCCGCCAACCCGCGCCAACCGGCATGGGCGGCGGCAACGCGGGTGCCGGCACGGTCGCAGAACAGCGCCGGCAGGCAATCGGCGGTCATCACCGCGCAGGCAATACCGGGCGTTGCCGTCCAGCTGGCGTCAGCGGTGACTACCCGACTCGGGTCGGCATCAGCCACGGCAATGCCGTGTACCTGTTGCAACCAGGCCGGTTGAATCGAGAAATGATCGGTGAGGCGACGGCGGTTTTCGGCGACAGCTTCTGGACTGTCGTCAACGTGATCGCCCAGGTTGAGGCTGTCGAACGGCGCCAGACTGACGCCGCCCGCACGGGTGGTAACGCAGGCTTTGACGCTGGCCGGCGCAGGCCAGTCAGGCGTCAGCCAGGTCATCCGATGAACGCCTCGCGGTCTTGCTTGAGCAACGACAGCAACCAGACGAAGTCGTCCGGCAGTGGCGATTCCCAGCTCATGCGTTTACCGGTGGTCGGATGATCCAGCTCCAGGAAGCGCGCATGCAGCGCCTGACGCGGGAAATTCTTCAGGGATTCGACCATGGTCACGCTGGCGGCCGGCGGAATACGGAAACGACCGCCGTAGGCAGGATCTCCGACCAACGGGTAGTTGATATGCGCCATGTGTACGCGAATCTGGTGCGTACGACCGGTTTCCAGCTTGACCCGCACGTGAGTGTGGGAGCGGAAACGCTCGAGCACGCGGTAATGGCTGACGGCTTGCTTGCCACCTTCCATCACGGCCATGCGCTGGCGTTGCTGGCCGTGGCGACCGATCGGCGCATTGATCTTGCCGCCGGCGGTCACCACACCGATCACGATGCACTCGTAGATCCGGCTGACGCTGCGGCTCTGCAATTGCGTGACGAGTTGTGTCTGCGCCTGAATGGTCTTGGCCACCACCATCAGACCGGTAGTGTCCTTGTCCAGGCGATGCACGATACCGGCGCGGGGCACATTGATGATGTCCGGCACGTGGTGCAGCAAAGCGTTGAGCAAGGTGCCGTCGGCGTGACCGGCGGCCGGATGCACCACCAGGCCCGCAGGCTTGTTGATCACCAGGATGTCGTCGTCTTCATAGACGATGTCCAGCTCGATGTCTTGAGCGATCCATTCGCCCTGAGCTTCCTGCTCGGCAGTCAGTTCAAGAATGGCGCCACCGTGAACGATGTCTCGCGGGCGGATAACCGCCCCATCCACAGTCAGGCGGCCGTCTTTGATCCAGGCGGAAAGGCGCGAGCGCGAGTGCTCAGCGAATAGTTGTGCGGCGACTTGATCGAGGCGTTGGCCGCCCAATTCGGACGGCACCTCTGCGCGAAGTTCAATTTTATCGGACATGCTCAGACTAGGCGTCGGCACAGCCTTTGGTTTCGGCTGCGCGCTTGTGGTTAAATACGGCGTCTTTTGCCCCGAGGCTTTTCAACGGGGCACTCATCATAACAGGACGGCCCCGCCCAAGACAGCGGCCGTCATAGGGACGCAAGCCGCCATGCAAGTGAAACACCTGCTGCTGATCGCCATCCTCGCATTGACCGCTGCTTGCTCATCGAAGGAAGTCGTAGACGAAAACCTGAGCGAAGTCGAGCTGTACCAGCAGGCTCAGCACGACCTGGACAACAATAGCTACACCGCCGCTACAGCCAAGCTGAAGGCTCTGGAGTCGCGTTATCCGTTCGGTCGCTACGCCGATCAGGCTCAACTCGAACTCATCTATGCCAACTACAAGAACACCGAGCCTGAGGCTGCGAAGTCTGCCGCCGAGCGTTTCATTCGTCTGCACCCACAGCACCCGAACGTCGATTACGCCTACTACCTCAAGGGCCTGACGTCTTTCGACCAGGACGTCGGCCTGCTGTCGCGTTTCCTGCCGCTGGACATGACCAAGCGTGACCCGGGTGCTGCCCGCGACTCCTACAACGAGTTCGCGCAGCTGACCAGCCGCTTCCCGAACAGCCGCTACTCGCCGGACGCCAAGCAGCGCATGATTTACCTGCGCAACCTGCTGGCGGCCTACGAGATTCACGTTGCCGACTATTACCTGACTCGTCAGGCCTATGTCGCCGCCGCCAACCGTGGTCGTTACGTAGTGGAAAACTTCCAGGAAACCCCTTCGGTCGGTGACGGCCTGGCGGTAATGACCGAAGCCTACCAGCGTCTGCACCTGGACGAACTGGCCGCGACCAGCCTCGAAACCCTGAAACTCAACTACCCGAACCACCCGAGCCTGGTGGACGGTCAGTTCGTGCCGTCGAAAGACGAAGCCGACAACCGTTCGTGGTTGAGCAAGGCCACCCTGGGCCTGATCGAATCCCGTCCGCCGCTGCCGCCGGGCGAAACCCGCGCCAACCAGGACGTGCAGAAGCAGTTCCAGGATGCCAAGGACGCGATTCCGAACGAGCTCAAGCCTAAAGATGAACACGGCGATGTGATCGAAGAAGAGGAACACGAGTCCGAAGCCAACAGCACCGACCGTTCGTGGTTCAGCTACATGACCTTTGGCGTGTTCGACTGACGCTGGGTTGTTGTACCGAGAAGGCGCCTTTCGAGGCGCCTTTTTTATTGCCCGATTTCAGGGGAGCGTATTGCGCTGTGCGCCTGCCCCGTCCTTGGCTAAACTGCCCATTCATTAATCAAAAAGCCGCCCACCATGCTTCGTCTATTGTTCTGGATCGCTCTGATTGCCGCTGCCGTATGGTTCTGGCGCAAGTTCAAGGGACCGACGTCGGTCACCAATACGCCGCGCGAGCACGATGCTCCGCCCATGGTTCGCTGCGCTCATTGCGGTGTGCATCTGCCCCGTGACCGCGCGCTGAAACTCGAACAACAGTGGTACTGCAGCCAGGCTCACCTTGAGCAAGGCCCGGGCTCCCGTGATCGCTGAGACGTCCAGTCCCGGCAACAAACAGGCCCTGCGACTGCTGCGCCTCTATCACCTCTACCGCTTAAGCGTCGGCATCACTCTGGTGCTGTTGATCTCCAGCAACATGGACAACCAGTTGCTGACGTTCGCCAATGACGACCTGCTGCGCAATGGCAGCTGGTTGTATCTGGTGCTGAACATCCTGCTGGTGGTCTTTCTGGGGAACACTCGGCGTCCGGCGCAGCTGTTCAGCCTGACGCTGGTCGATGTCCTGCTGCTGTGCGGCCTGTTCTACGCCGCAGGAGGCGTGGCCAGCGCCATCGGCAACTTGTTGATCGTGTCGGTGGCTATCGGCAATACACTGCTGCGCGGGCGAATCGGCCTGTTGATTGCGGCGGTCGGTGCCCTCGGTATCGTGGGTTTAAGCTTCCTGCTGAGTTTCAGCCACCCCGCCAGCCCCAACGATTACCTGCAAGCCGGCACCCTCGGCGCCCTGTGTTTTGCCGCGGCATTGCTGGTCCAAGGCTTGATCCGACGACTGGAGGTCAGCGAAACCCTGGCCGAGCAGCGAGCCAGCGAAGTGCTCGGACTCGAAGCGCTCAACGCGCTGATCCTGCAGCGCATGCGCACCGGCATTCTGGTGCTCGACGACCAGCGGCGAGTGCAATTGGCCAATCACAGCGCTTTGACCTTGCTGGGACAGGAGAAACTGGAGGGTCAGTTGCTCGACGATCATTCGATGCCGTTGGTCGAGCGACTCCAACTGTGGTTCAACAACCCGACGTTGCGCCCGCAAAGCCTGAAAATCGCCAGCAATGGCCTGGTCCTGCAACCGAGCTTCATTGCCCTGGACCAAAACCCGCACCACCAGACGCTGGTCTTTCTCGAAGACCTTGCCCAAATCGCCCAGCAGGCCCAACAACTGAAACTCGCCGCCCTCGGTCGCCTGACCGCCGGTATTGCCCATGAGATCCGCAATCCACTGGGCGCCATTAGTCATGCCGCGCAGCTACTGCAGGAATCCGAGGAACTGAACGGCGCGGATCGGCGTCTGACGCAGATTATTCAAGACCACTCTGAGCGAATGAATCGGGTAATCGAAAACGTCCTGCAATTGTCTCGCCGCCAGCAAACCGTGCCGCAACGGCTCGATTTGAAGCCGTGGCTGGAGCACTTCGTCACCGAAACCCGCGAAAGAGCGACCGAAGGTCAGCAAATCCACCTGCGCATCGGTTCGGGAGACTTCAAAACCTTGATGGATCCGAATCAGCTGACCCAGATTCTCGACAATTTGTTGCGCAATGCCTGGCGCCATAGCGCCCTGAATCACGATAAGGCGCAGGCCTGGCTCGAATTGTTTGTCGACCCGGACAGCCAGCTGCCGACCCTTGAAGTCCTGGACGATGGCCCCGGTGTGGCGTCGGACCAGCGCGCGCACTTGTTCGAACCGTTCTTCACCACCAGCAGCCAGGGTACTGGCCTGGGGCTTTATCTGTCCCGTGAGCTGTGCGAAAGCAATCAGGCCCGCCTAGACTTCAAACCACGCCAAGGCGGCGGCTGCTTTCGCATCACCTTTGCTCACGGACGGAAACAAAGTTGAACACGAACACACGGCAAAAAATCCTGATTGTCGACGACGAACCGGATATCCGCGAACTCCTGGAAATAACCCTGGGACGGATGAAGCTCGACACCTTCAGCGCACGCAACCTCGCAGAGGCGCAGGCGCTGCTGGCTCGGGATACGTTCGACCTGTGCCTGACCGACATGCGCTTGCCCGACGGCACCGGTCTGGCACTGGTGCAGCACATCCAGCAGTGCTATGCACAAGTGCCAGTGGCGATGATCACCGCCTATGGCAGCCTGGAGACCGCCATCAACGCCCTCAAGGCCGGCGCCTTCGACTTTCTGACCAAACCGGTCGACCTCACCCGCCTGCGTGAACTGGTCACCAGCGCCCTGAGTTTGCCAGCGCCGGGCGGCGCCAGCAGCGCCATCGACCGTCGGCTGCTGGGTGACTCACTGCCGATGCGCAACCTGCGCAAACAAATCGACAAACTGGCCCGCAGCCAGGCCCCGGTGTACATCAGTGGCGAGTCCGGCAGTGGCAAGGAACTGGTCGCCCGACTGATCCACGAACAAGGCCCGCGCTCCAGCCGACCGTTCGTCCCGGTGAACTGTGGGGCAATCCCGTCGGAACTGATGGAAAGCGAATTTTTCGGCCATCGCAAAGGCAGTTTCAGCGGCGCCATCGAAGACAAACCCGGTCTGTTCCAGGCCGCCCATGGCGGCACTTTGTTCCTCGACGAAGTGGCTGACTTGCCGCTGGCGATGCAGGTCAAACTGCTGCGGGCGATTCAGGAGAAAGCCGTTCGCAGCATCGGTGGGCAACAGGAAACCGTGGTCGATGTGCGCATCCTCTGCGCCACCCACAAAGACCTGGGTGCCGAAGTCGCCGCCGAACGCTTTCGCCAGGACTTGTACTACCGACTCAACGTGATCGAACTGCGGGTGCCGTCCTTGCGCGAACGCCGCGACGACATTGAGCTTCTGGCCAACAATATGCTCAAGCGACTGGCGACCGGCACTGGCCAACCCGCTGCAAGACTCCACCCCCAAGCCCTCGATGCACTGAAAAATTATCGATTTCCGGGGAATGTGCGGGAATTGGAGAACATGCTTGAGCGGGCCCACACACTGTGCGAGGACAAACAGATCGAAGCCAGCGACCTGCGACTGGCCGAAGGTAACTGCAACCCGGACGGCGACGTGCCGGACCTGACACAGATCGACAACCTGGAAGCCTATCTGGAAAACATCGAACGCAAACTCATTCTCCAGGCGCTGGAAGAAACCCGCTGGAATCGCACAGCGGCGGCTCAGCGGTTGAACCTGTCGTTTCGGTCGATGCGTTACAGGCTCAAGAAGTTGGGGCTGGATTGAGGGCCCCTTCGCGGGCAGTCATTCGCAAACATGTTGATCGACTCAACCCCGTAGGAGCGAGGCTTGCCCGCGAAGGCGATCTGACTAACAACAAATATCGCTCGGTCAGATCCGCCCCACTGGGGCATATGGCGCAGGATCGATAATCGGCGCCCGCCCTAGCATCACATCCGCAAACAACTGACACGACGCAGGCGCCAGCACCAACCCATTGCGGTAATGCCCGCAGTTGAGCCAGAGCCCGTCAAATCCCGGCACCCGGCCAATATAGGGAATCCCCTCCGGCGACCCTGGCCGCAACCCGGCCCAATGCCCCACCACCTCGGCATCCGCCAGCGCCGGAATCAACTCCACCGCCGAGGCCTTCAGGCTTTCCAGCGCGGTGTCGGTCGGCGTCTTGTCGAAGCCTTCATGCTCCAGCGTACTGCCGATCAGAATGTGTCCGTCGCGCCGGGGAATGGCATAACGCCCCTTGGCCAAGACCATGCTTGGAAGGAAGTCCGCCGCGCACTTGTAGAGAATCATCTGGCCTTTGACCGGTTCGACCGGCAACTCCAGGCCCAGGCTTTTCAGCAAGTCACCGCTCCAGGCCCCTGCCGTCAAAACCACCTGATCACCCGCAATGGCCCCCATCGAGGTCTGTACCCCGACCACCGCAGCGCCTTCACGGATAAACCCGCTGACTTCGCACTGCTCATGAATCGTCACGTTCGGCAGCGCCAGCAACGCTGCCTTGAGAGATTTCACCAGCCGTGGATTACGCACATTGGCCACATCGGCCATGTAGATCGCCCGCGAAAAACCGGTGCCCAATACCGGCACCGCATCGTGCGCCGCAGAGATATCCACAGCCTTCAGCGGACGATTTTCCCGCTTGGCCCAGGCGAGCGCTTCGGCTTCGTCATCCAGGTCCAGCCAATACAATCCGGTGGTGTGCACTTCAGGATCGACACCCGTGGCGGCGAACAGGCGTTCCGCCAGCTGTGGATAAAAATCCTGGGACCAATGAGCCAACGCAGTGACCGCCGGGCTGTAGCGCCATGGGTAGAGGGGCGAAACGATTCCACCACCGGCCCAGGACGACTCTTGACCGACATTCGAACGGTCCAGCAGCACGACGCTCTGCACTTCGGACGCGAGATTGAACGCCGTCAGCAGGCCAATCACCCCGCCACCGACAATCACCACTTGCTGTTGCCTGCTCATGTTTTGATCCAACCGTTCAATAGACAGAGGGCGCAAAAGGCACCCGAAAAAGAAACTCAGCGACCCCAGCAATCCTTGGTGGTCAGGCCGGACGTGGCATTGACCATGCTCCTGACACCGGTATTGGTAAGGGTGAAATCACCGCACTTGTCGCTCGCCATGGTCGAACCGGCCTTGCGTGTGGCCGTCAGCAGGAAGGTCTGATCGGTCAGGGTTGGGGTGATGGTATAGAAATCATTGCCGGTGCTCAGACCGGTGGCATTGGTGTAGACGTTATTTTTCGAATAGAAACGCTCGAGGATCTGCGCCTGCTCGGAAAGCAACCCGGCAACTTCAGTGCGGCGGCCCTTTTTCACGTACTCGGTGAGACTCGGGTAGCCAATGGTGATAACGATACCGATGATCGCAATCACGATCATGATTTCGATCAGGGTAAAACCTCGGTTGGATCTGCGCATGCCTCAACTCTCACTTACTGTATTTGTCGCCACATGATGCGACGGCCGCTACCGCCACCGGATTTTTCCACCAGCGTGCTGATGCCGCCACCAGAGTCGTTCACAATCTTGCCGGTTGCGTCATTGACGACCGCGTTCAGGGTCGGAATACCGCCGGTGAAGATCACCCCGCTGGAAATCGTATCAGTGCTGTCGACCTTCCCGTCGGCATTGGTGTCGAGCACCGCGTAATTGAGCATCTTACCGCTGAACGCATCGAGTTCGACCAGTTTGCCGCTGCCGAAGCCGGCACAGGGGTCCGTGGTGTCCATACTGGCCGTGGTAAAAACGATTCGCTCCGAGACTAAAGTGGCCTGATTGATCACCCGCTCCCCCGTCAGCACGTTGTTGTATACCAGAGGCAAGTACCAGCCTTTCTTTGCCGGGTAGGTCACCTCGTTCTGGCTGGTGGTGATGAATTGCCCGGTGCTGCCCGAAAAAACGCCGGTCACCGCCTGCGCCTGCAAGCTGGACACAGTGATTTGACCTGAGCCCCCCTCGGCATCCCATACCGCGTAGAACGCCTGTAGATCCTTGTTGGTCTTGTCGGCGGCCTCATTCAATTTGCCGGTGCCGAAAAACACTTGCTTGCCGCCCGATGCGTGATCCGCCAGTAACGGTTGCGCGGTAATCGGCTGGGTCGCGCCGCCCGCCGTGGTGAACAACGGCTTGCCGGAAAACGCCACGCCCCAGGTATCGGCGGCGGCGCCACTCAAATCGAACTTCCACAACCGCCCTTTCAAGTCCCCCCCATAGGCGGCCTGCACGACATTCTGCGAGTTGACCCTGAGCTTCACCGACGACAGGCCATTGGTGGTTTCCGTGCTGTCGACCACGATTTTCTTGATCAGCGAGCCATCGCGGATATCCACCACATACAGCGCTGCCACCCCGGAGTTGCTGCCATAGCCATTGGAGATAAACGCAGCCCAGCGCCCATCAGCCAAGCGTGCCACTTCCGGGCGTGCATAGGCATAACCCAGATCATTGAAAACGTTCGCCGTACTGGCCATGGCCGGTGCACTGATTTCCCAGAGCGCCTTAGTCACGTTACCGGCCGATGCGTCGAACAGTTGCAGCGCATAGAACGTTTTGCCGCCCGCCCCTGTTCCGCCAATCGCCAGGGTTTTCCAGGCGCTATCGAGTTGAGCATCGAACACACCGACCTGACCGTCGACCAAAAACTTGTGGCTTACACCGTTGATGTAGGTGGGATCAGCGATGTAGCGCAATGATGGCAGCACGCTGGAGGGCATGTAGGCATAACGCCTGACACCGTTGGCCGAGTTGATGACATTTACAAAGCCGTCATTGGCGTTCACCACCAGGCTGGCATTCATGTTGGCTGCTTTGGTGGCCAGGTAGGTGCTGTAGGTGGTGTCGCCCACCAGATCGGACGCGGTCTGGTCCGTGGGCGCGGCCAGCACAAGTGGCGAATTGATGATGTCGCCCAGTAATACGCTGCGCGTTTTCAACCCGGTTCTGTTAGTGCCCTTGCTCCACTCCACCAGATCGCTGCCGGTGATGCCGGTGGGCAAGCTCTGGCTGAGGGAAGTCTGCTGGGCCGGGGAGAAATTGCTGTAGGCCAGGGTGACAGCAGCGTTGGTCTGCGTGTTCCAGGACTGGTAGGTTGGTGCGGTGGCGCCGGGCACGATGGTGGTATCGGTAGTCCACAGCACCGCGGCTGTGTTCACCGCGCCCGCCGACGTGAAGCCAAAGGACTTGATGGTGCCCCGCCAGTCCTTGGGGTCGTAAGTGGTCTGGAAGTAGGTTGAGTTACTGGTCAGTGTGGTGCCGCTGGCCACGCCGCTGCCACCTGAGCCGGCCTTGGCGGTGATGTCGCTTAAAGCCGAAGAAAGTGCGCTGTTCAGCCCCGTACCATCAATCGCCTGGTAGTACCTTCCCTGTCCGTAGGTCGCAGCATCTGCCAGCATCTGGTTTACCGCGGTAAAACCCACGGTATAGGTATTCATGTTCTGCCGGGGAAAATCCACGGCGTTCCAGCTTTTGCCTGCGGCATCGGTTCCCGTGGAGCGCATATCGATGTCGAAGGCGAACTTGGCGATGTCATCCAGGTACAAGGTGTCGCCCTCCTTGTCGCCCAAGGGATTTGCGCCATCGTTACTGCTGATACCATCCCAGTTCGGTAACGCGCTGTCATCCTGCGGATCGTCGGTCGGAAAGGTGTGGTCGAAGGTCGGCAAACCACCGGTGATCACCACCCCATAATTTCTCTGGCAGCGATACTGAATCGGACTGGTGTAGGTGGTGGGCGTCGAGTTGTTGTATGGCGTAATGCCACGGAAATAGCGGGTGATCTCGTAATAGGCTTCCGCCAGCGGCGTGTTGGCCTGCGCGCTCAACTCGTCGATTCCGGCGATCAATTCGTTGTAGTTGGCATCGGCCTGAGCCTGGGTGACGGTGCCGCTGACGGGCGACAAGTCACTGACCGAACGAACGATATATCCGCCGTCATTCTTATGGTTGCCGACCTTCAGGTTGAACGTGGACAGGCCAATGCGCAGCGAGCGATTGCTGGCCACCAACGTCTTGGAAACGTTGCGTGCCACATTCATCCGGTAATCATTGGGAATCGATCCATCGGTGAAATCCCGGTCGGAATTGTTGGCCAGGCTTATCAGATAAGACAGGTAATTCGCCGAATAGAGAGTGTCCTCGCTCCCCACCGGATCGGGAAGCTTGAGGCAATGCGAATCCAGACCGGAGAAGCTGTTTTTATAAAAACCGTACCATCCGGCCTTCGAGCATGTTCCATGAGTCAAACTCGACAAGGGAATATTGCCATCGGTCATGTCAAGCTCACGGCCTTTGTTGCACGAACCATTGGAGAGGCAAATAGTCACCGGGGTGCGTGCGACCGTCGGGTCGAAGCCCGGCGCCCAGATAATACTGTTCATACTCTCCGAATCGTCGAGCAACAGCATCACATTGGGAGCCACGGCGGCAGCGTTCAACAGCGGCGAGTCCGAGGGCGTGAAGGCGTAAGTCGGGGCTGCCAGATAAAGGCTCAACGCAACGCCGCAGAACAGCTGCAACAACCAATGGCGCCAGCCGGTGCGGGCCTCAGTACTTCGCATAGATACTCTCCACCACACTGCGCGAATTGCCCACGATGGCCACAGCCGTCACCCGGTACAGCGTTGCCGATGTGTTGCTCGGCACGTTCACGGCCGTCAGGGTGGTGCCGATGTTTTGCACCCCGTAAAAGCCGTTTCCGGCGGCGATCCAGGTCACCCCCGAGGTGGAATTGAACCCGGCCGCGGTGATGACCGACGCCTCGGCCGGCGGCGCGCACTGGCTGGTACCGCTGCAAACCGGCAATGAATAGCTGTCCAGTTGCACTGCGCTTTCGCCGACGCGCAACGCCGCTTCCGCCCCCTGGAACGACTGGTTGCGCAGGGTCACGCTGCCGGCCATTTTTTCCTGCAACGTAGCGCTCTGCATCGACGCAAGGCCGATCAACGTCAGCACCAGGAGAAACACCAGGCTGACCAACAGCGCCATCCCGCGTTCGGCATGAGAGGTCATGGGAGAAATACTCATCGGCCCTCCCCTCATGGCAACCGGTTGCGCAAAGCGGCAACCACGTGGAAGGTTTGATCGTGGACCCGATTGTTTGGGTCGTTGAGGGTCAGCGTAAGGCGCACACTACGGATTCGTGCCGGGTCGGATGGGTTGCTGCTATAGCTAGAGGCGGCCGTATCCGTGGCCGAACTGGCGAGGCCGAAGCTCACATTGAAGGCTCTGACATTGTTCACCAGCACCTGCTGCGTCGGCGTGCCGGTGCCGGAGCCCATCAGCAGTTGATTGTTGTTGAAGCTGTAGATCAGCCGCCGGATCGGAAACGCCAGCTGCCCCGATACCGGCGCGCGTTTACCGGCGTAGGCCGTCGCGGTGTTGCGGCAGTCGGAAACTACTGTCCAGGTTGGCACCCCGCCACTGTCGCCGACATCGGCGGTGACCAGCGTTAATTTGAGGTTGGCATTGTCCCAACTGATCGGCGTGATTTGACTGGCATTGAAACTCCCCGCCGAGCTAGCGTCGGTAATCGCGCCCAGGCAACCGAACATGCCGACCATGCGAATTTCCTGAATCATTTTGCTCAGCACGAATCGTGCATCTTCCTGCATGCCGGCGGCGGTGTTCTGGCTGGCGTAGGTGTTTTTAGCGGCGATGAAAATCTGCGCCACGCCCAGCACCACGACCAGACTCAACGCCAGGGCGATCAGCAACTCGATCAGGCCGAAACCTTTGCTGGCTCTGGTCATGGTGTCGTCGCCGGGTCGACGGTGGCGCGACTGGTGAGGACAAAACTGCGACGCGAGTCCGCGGTATTGGCGGCCCGCGAGTCATCCCAGGTAATGGTGATGGTGTACACACGCTGATTGCGGGTGATGCTGCCGGTAGCGGTGGCGCCGCCAAAATTGGCGATGTTGGTGGTGAAGTCGTAGAGGTCCTGATCCCGGGCCACGCTCAGGTTGCCCGAGGTTGGTGGCGTGACGGTGTAATCGGCGCCGGAGTTGGCGCGAATGCGGTCCATCATGTCGTAGGCGATAAAACTCGCCTGGCTGGTCATTCGCGAGCTGTCGGTGTACTTCAGCGCATTGAGCTGAATCGCCGCCGCGCCCAACAAACCCACAGCCAGCACCAACAACGCGACCAGTACCTCGATCAGCGTCATGCCCTCCTGTGCACGCTTGCTCCAACCCCTCATCCGCAGCTTCCACCCAGTAGAATTCGTCCGTTCAAGCACACATTCAGCGTCCGGCTTTGTGCCCCCAATACATAACTGATCACCACCGCCGTGGACGGCGCTGACAAACCGCCCAGATTGTTGAAATCAATCGCGGTCACTCCTGAGGTTAGCGTCAGAGTTGCGCCGCTGCTCATTGCTGGAACAACCCGCAATACATTGGCCGGATTGCCAGTACCGTCATAAACGGTCAACTCGCCGGTCCAGACGCTGCCGCCGACTGTCGGGCGAACCCGGGTGGTAAGGCCCCGATCAATCGCCTCAAGCCGTGCGTAGTTGAGCGCGCGCTGCAGGTCGCCGATCTCGGTGTCGGCCTTGGTGCTTTGCACCGAGCGGGTAAACGCCGGAACAGCCAGGGTGATCAGGATCAGAAACACCGCGAGCGTGACCAGCAGCTCGATCAGTGTGAAACCTTTTGTACGATGATCCATCGGTGCCCTCCGTTGCCGTCGGCTATACCTGCTTCTACACGCTAGAACATTCGACCGGCAGATGTACGGTTGTTTTGCCATTACTCGCGCAAGGATCGCGCGGGCCGCAGCACTCCACGGAGGGAGATGACATGCCTCAGCAAGGTTTCAGCCTGATCGAACTGCTCATGGGACTGACAATTGTCGGGATTGTTCTGCTATTGGTCAGTCCAGCGTTCGCCGCGCTGACAGAATCGAACCATCGGGAGCAGGCGGCGCAATCGATTATCAGTGGTATGCGTAATGCAAGAACCGCTGCTATCACACGCAATCAGAGTGTTGTGATACACGGCATCAACGGCGACTGGGGTCAGGGCTGGCGGATCATTCTGGATATCAGCGGCAAAGGACCGGAGGACAGCAGCAATCCGCTGCTGGTTGAGCATGCGAGCAGCACCCGGGTGCCGATTGTCGGCAATTGGGCGGTCAGGCGTTTCGTGCGTTTCAGCAGTCTGGGCGAACCGCTGATGCCCAGACGGGCCTTTCAAGCGGGGACGTTGCACATTTGCGCAAGCCGCGAGCCGGTCAGCCAGCTCCAGGTGGTACTGGCCCGGACCGGCCGCGTCAGCCTGCGCAGCCATAAGGCTGAGCAGGCGTTGTGTCCCGGGAAAAACGTTAAAGCAAGGAACGCACGCGCAGCTCTTTAGGCATGGAGAAGGTGATGTTCTCCTCGCGACCGGCCAGTTCATCGGCACTGGTGGCGCCCCAGGCCTGCAATTGCTGGATCACGCCACGCACCAGCACTTCCGGAGCGGAGGCACCGGCGGTGATGCCAATACGCTCGACACCGTCGAACCAGCTCTTTTGCAAGTCTTCGGCGCCGTCGATCAGATAGGCCGGAGTGGCCATGCGTTCGGCCAGTTCACGCAAACGATTGGAGTTGGAGCTGTTCGGGCTGCCGACCACCAGCACTACATCGCATTCGTCCGCCAGTTGCTTGACGGCGTCCTGACGGTTTTGCGTGGCGTAGCAGATGTCGTCCTTGCGCGGACCGCCGATCGCCGGGAAACGTGTACGCAGGGCATCGATCACGCGACTGGTATCGTCCATGGACAAGGTGGTCTGGGTGACGAAGGCCAGTCTTTCAGGGTTGTGCACCTGCAACGCGGCGACGTCTTTCTCGTCTTCGACCAGATAGATCGCGCCACCATTGCTGCCATCGTACTGGCCCATGGTGCCTTCGACTTCCGGGTGGCCGGCGTGGCCGATGAGGATGCATTCACGACCGTCGCGGCTGTAACGCGCGACTTCGATGTGCACCTTGGTCACCAGCGGGCAGGTCGCGTCGAATACCTTCAGGCCACGGCCAGCGGCTTCGGTGCGCACGGCCTGGGAAACGCCGTGGGCACTGAAGATCACGATCACGTCGTCCGGCACCTGATCCAGTTCTTCGACGAAAATCGCTCCCCGGGCACGCAGGTCTTCGACGACGAATTTATTGTGGACCACTTCGTGGCGCACATAGATCGGCGGCCCGAAGACTTCCAGGGCGCGGTTGACGATTTCGATCGCCCGGTCCACACCGGCGCAGAAGCCACGGGGGTTGGCGAGTTTGATTTGCATGCTGTGCCTCGTGTCTTGCGCGCAAGGAAAATTAGATCATTGTAGGAGCCGGCTTGCCGGCGATGAGGCCCATGAGCGTTGCGGCGAACCTGATGGCCCCTTCGCTGGCAAGCCAGCTCCTACAGAACAGCGTTTACAGCGCTTTGACGTTGATGATCTCGACGTCAAAGGTCAAGGTTTTACCGGCGAGCGGGTGGTTGAAGTCGATGGTCACTTGCGCGTCATCGAACTCTTTCACTACGCCTGGCAGCTCGGTATTGGCCGCATCGTTGAAGATCACCAGTAATCCTGGCGACAGTTCCATGTCCTGGAACTGCGAACGCGGGATGATCTGCACGTTTTGCGGATTAGGCTGACCAAAGGCGTTTTCCGGCTCGATGGTCAGGCTGCGCTTGTCGCCGGCCTTGAAGCCGAACAGCGTGGCTTCGAAGCCTGGCAACAGGTTGCCGTCGCCGACCTTGAAAGTCGCCGGGGCTTTGTCGAAGGTGCTGTCGACGGTGTCGCCGTTCTCCAGGCGCAATGCAAAGTGCAAAGTGACTTCCGTGTTCTGGCCGATGCGTTGCTCAGCCAATACCTGTTCAGTCATGAACGGCTTCTCCGGTCTTTTTACTTTTGAACATATCCAGTGCAAGCATCACGGCACCGACAGAAATGGCACTGTCAGCAAAGTTGAACGCCGGGAAATACCAGCGGTTCTGCCAGTGCACCAGAATGAAATCGATCACATGGCCCAGGGCAATGCGGTCGTACAGATTACCCAGCGCACCACCCAGCACCAGCGCCAAGGCGACCGCCAGCCAGGTTTCATTGCGCCCCAGACGCTTGAGCCAGACCACCAGCACCGCGCTGACCACCACTGCGATCAGGGCGAACAGCCAGCGCTGCCAGCCGGAGCTGTCGGCAAGGAAGCTGAACGCCGCGCCGGTGTTGTAGGCCAGGGTCCAGCTGAAGTAATCGGGGATCACCACGATTTGCTGGTACATGCTCAGCGAGCTTTCGAAGTAGAACTTGCTGGCCTGGTCGATGACCAGGACCAGCACGCTCAACCAGAGCCAACTCAGCCGTCCGAAACGGCCAACGGCATTAGGCATAGTGACGAACCTCGCCGACGCCGCTGATGTTGTCGACGCAACGGCCGCAGATTTCCGGATGCTCCGGGTTCACGCCGACGTCTTCGCGGCAGTGCCAGCAACGGGCGCACTTGGCGTGACTCGACTTGACAATCTTGAGCTTCAGGCCGCTGACTTCGGTGACCACGGCATCGGCCGGTGCCTGCACCAATGGCGCAACGCTGGCGGTCGAAGTGATCAGCACGAAACGCAGTTCGTTGCTCAGCTTGGCCAGGTCGGCGGTCAGCGCGTCTTCGGCGAACAGCGTCACTTCGGCTTGCAGGTTGCCACCGACGGCCTTCGCCGCGCGCTGGATTTCCATTTCCTTGTTGACCGCCACCTTCACCGCCATGATCCGATCCCAGTAGGCGCGGTCCAGTTCGAAGCCTTCCGGCAATTCGGACAGGCCTTCGTACCAGGTGTTGAGCATCACGGATTCGTTACGCTCGCCCGGCAGGTACTGCCACAGCTCGTCGGCGGTGAACGCCAGGATCGGCGCGATCCAGCGCACCAGCGCTTCGCTGATATGGAACAGCGCGCTCTGGCACGAACGACGGGCCTTGCTGTCGGCGCCAGTGGTGTACTGACGGTCCTTGATGATGTCCAGGTAGAAACCACCCAGCTCCTGCACGCAGAAGTTGTGGATCTTGGAATAGACGTTCCAGAAGCGGTATTCGCCGTAGTGCTCCTGCAGCTCACGCTGCAGCAACAGGGTGCGGTCCACGGCCCAACGGTCCAGGGCGAGCATCTCTTCGGCCGGCAGCAGGTCAGTGGCCGGGTTGAAACCGGTCAGGTTGGAAAGCAGGAAGCGCGCGGTGTTACGGATGCGTCGGTAGGCGTCCGCACTGCGTTGCAGGATCTGCTCGGAAACCGCCATTTCACCCGAGTAATCGGTGGAAGCGACCCACAGGCGCATGATGTCGGCGCCCAGGGTGTCGTTGACTTTCTGCGGCGCGATCACGTTGCCTAGGGACTTGGACATTTTGCGACCGGATTCGTCGACGGTGAAACCGTGGGTCAGCAGCTCGCGGTACGGTGCGTGATCATCGATGGCGCAACCGGTCAGCAACGACGAGTGGAACCAGCCGCGGTGCTGGTCCGAGCCTTCCAGGTACAGGTCGGCGCGTGGACCGCTCTCGTGGCCCATCGGGTGCGAACCGCGCAGGACATGCCAGTGCGTGGTGCCCGAGTCGAACCAGACGTCCAGGGTATCGCTGATCTTGTCGTACAGCGGCGCTTCATCACCGAGCAACTCGGCGGCGTCCATCTTGAACCAGGCTTCGATGCCTTCGACTTCGACGCGCTGGGCGACGATTTCCATCAGTTCGACGGTGCGTGGGTGCAGTTCGCCGCTTTCCTTGTTCAGGAAGAACGGGATCGGCACACCCCAGTTACGCTGACGGGAGATGCACCAGTCCGGACGGTTGGCGATCATCGAGTGCAGACGCGCCTGGCCCCAGGCAGGAACGAATCTGGTGTCTTCGATGGCTTTGATTGCGCGTTTGCGCAGGGTGTCGCCCGCCGCAGGCTCTTTGTCCATGCCGATGAACCACTGCGCGGTGGCGCGGTAGATCAGCGGGGTCTTGTGACGCCAGCAGTGCATGTAGCTGTGTTCGATGGTGGTGGTGTGCAGCAGCGCGCCGACTTCGGTCAGTTTGTCGACGATGGCCGGGTTGGCCTTCCAGATGAACTGGCCGCCGAAGAACTCCAGCGATGGCACATACACGCCATTGCTTTGTACCGGGTTCAGGATGTCGTCGTTGACCATGCCGTAGGCTTTGCAGGTCACGAAGTCGTCTACGCCGTAGGCTGGCGAGGAGTGAACCACGCCTGTGCCTGCGCCCAGTTCGACGTAGTCGGCCAGGTAAACCGGCGACAGGCGATCGTAGAACGGGTGACGGAAGTTGATCAGTTCCAGCGCTTTACCGGTGGTGGTGGCGATCACCGAACCTTCCACGCCGTAGCGGGCCAGGCAGGATTCGACCAGCTCTTCGGCCAGCACCAGCAGCTTGTCGCCGACGTCGACCAGGGCGTAGTTGAACTCAGGGTGAACGTTCAGCGCCTGGTTGGCCGGGATGGTCCACGGGGTGGTGGTCCAGATCACGATCGAAGCCGGTTTGCCCAACGACGGCAGACCGAATGCGGCCGCCAGTTTGGCTTCGTCGGCGATCGGGAACGCCACATCGATGGTCGCGGACTTTTTGTTTTCGTACTCGACTTCCGCTTCAGCCAGGGCCGAACCGCAGTCGAAGCACCAGTTCACCGGCTTGAGGCCCTTGAACACAAAGCCACCCTTGACGATTTCCGCCAGGGCGCGGATTTCACCGGCCTCGTTTTTGAAGTCCATGGTCTTGTACGGGTTGGCGAAGTCGCCCAACACGCCCAGACGGATGAATTCAGACTTCTGGCCTTCGATCTGCTCGGTGGCGTAGGCACGGCACAGTTCGCGGGTCTTGTCGGCGCCCAGGTTCTTGCCGTGGGTCACTTCGACTTTGTGCTCGATCGGCAGACCGTGGCAGTCCCAGCCTGGAACATAAGGTGCGTCGAAACCCGACAGGGTTTTCGAGCGGATGATCATGTCCTTGAGGATCTTGTTCAGCGCATGACCGATGTGAATCGTGCCGTTGGCGTACGGAGGACCGTCGTGCAGTACGAACTTCGGACGATCCTTGCCAATCTCGCGCAACTTACCGTACAGGCCAATGCTGTCCCAGCGCTGCAGAATCTGCGGTTCGCGCTGAGGCAGGCCGGCCTTCATTGGGAAGGCGGTGTCCGGAAGGTTTAGCGTGGCTTTATAGTCGGTCATTTAAGGCTCTTCATTAGCGATTGGCGCTAGGTGCGACAGGGCACGGGCGGCGGCGATATCCGCATTGATCGCCGTCTTAAGCGCCTCCAGAGAGGCGAAACGCTGCTCTTCACGCAGCTTGTGGTGGAAAACCACCGTCAAACGCCGGTCATACAGATCGCCGGCAAAATCTAAAAGATGCACTTCGAGGTGGGCTTTGCCATCCCCTTCGACCGTTGGCCGCACGCCGATATTGGCGACGCCTGGCCAGGTCTTGCCGTCGATGTTGACGCTGACCAGGTAAACCCCGCTCAGCGGCACACGACGACGCTTGAGCTGCACATTGGCCGTGGGCGTACCCAACTGGCGCCCCAGCTTCTGGCCGTGCAGGACCCGCCCGACAATCCGGAACGGACGACCAAGCAACCGCTCGGCCAGGGCAAAATCGGCAGCGGCCAGGGCATTACGCACCTGAGTGCTGCTGACACGAATGCCGTCCAGCTCGACGGTCCGCGCCGCTTCGACGGTAAACCCCTGAAGGACGCCGGCCTGTTGCAGGAAATCGAAATCCCCTAGCCGGTCACAGCCGAAACGGAAATCGTCACCGACCTCCAGATGCTGCACGCCGAGGCCATCCACCAAGATGGTATCGACGAAAGCTCTGGCGCTGAGTTTGCTCAGCCGCTGATTGAAAGCCAGGCACAGCACCCGGTCGACACCTTCTTTAGCCAGCAGCTGCAGCTTGTCCCGCAGGCGAGCCAGACGGGCCGGGGCGGTGTCCGGGGCGAAAAATTCTCGCGGCTGCGGCTCGAAAATCACCACGCAGCAGGGCACGCCCAACTCGAGCGCACGCTCACGCAGCCGGGCCAGGATAGCCTGGTGACCACGGTGAACACCGTCAAAGTTGCCAATAGTGGCGACACAGCCCCGATGCTGGGGGCGCAGGTTGTGGAGGCCTCGGACCAGCTGCATAACGCGCTTCTTGCTCATAAAGTGGTCGATTATAACCACACCCGGCGGCCGACGACAGGCAACACCGTAACCCAAAGTGATCGAGCCGACAAAACTGCCCGCTCGCCCGTGCTTATCGAGACAAAAGCCTCAGCTCAAGGCCTTGCGATTGAAGTCGCGCAAACGGAAGCCCATCAACAGCAACATGCCGAAATACGCCACCACGCCGGCGACCACCAATGCGCCCAGACGCAGCAGACGCTCAAGCATATGGCCCTGCCCCCAGGCCGGCATAAAATGCATCGCACCCAGCAATACCGCGGACATCACCGCTACCGCCACCAGCAGTTTGAACCCGAACTTCGCCCAGCCCGGCTGCGGTTGATACATCTGCTGCTTGCGCAGTTGATAGAACAGCAGCCCGGCATTGATGCAAGCACCCGCACTGATGGCCAAGGCCAGGCCGGCGTGCGCCAGCGGACCGATCAGCGCCAGGTTGAACAACTGAGTGACGATCAGGGTGAAAATCGCGATTTTTACCGGGGTCCGGATGTTTTGTTGCGCATAAAAGCCCGGCGCCAGCACTTTGATCACGATAATCCCCAGCAAGCCGACGGAATAAGCGATTAGCGCACGCTGGGTCATGGCCGCATCGAAAGCGCTGAACTGACCGTATTGGAACAGCGAAGCCGTCAACGGCTCAGCCAGAATCCCCAGCGCCAGGGCGCATGGCAACACCAGCATGAAGCACAGGCGCAGCCCCCAATCGAGGATTCGCGAGTATTCGTGGCGATCCTGACTGGCGTAGGTCTTGGCCAGGGTCGGCAGCAGAATCGTGCCCAGTGCCACGCCCAGCACACCGGAGGGCAATTCCATCAGGCGGTCGGCGTAATACATCCAGGACACGGACCCGGCCACCAGAAACGAGGCAAAGATGGTGTTGATGATCAACGAAATCTGGCTCACCGAAACGCCAATGATCGCGGGCAGCATCTGCTTCATGACCCGCCAGACACCGCTATCGCGCAGGTTCAGCCGTGGCAGTACCAGCATGCCGATTTTTTTCAGGTGCGGTAGCTGAAACAGCAGCTGCGCCAGGCCACCCACCAGAACGGCCCAGCCCAGCGCCATCACCGGCGGATCGAAGTACGGCGTCAGGAACACCGCAAAGATGATCATGCTGACATTGAGCAGGGTCGGTACGAAGGCCGGCACCGAGAAACGGTTCCAGGTGTTGAGGATCGCTCCGGCCAATGAGGACAGGGAGATCAGCAATATATAAGGGAACGTGACCCGCAGCAGGTCGGCGGTCAGCTGGAATTTTTCCGGGGTACTGGTAAAACCTGGTGCCGTGGCCCAGATGACCCAGGGCGCGGCGAGTATGCCCAACGCGGTAACCAGCGCCAGCACCAGCGTCAGCAACCCTGAGACGTAGGCAATGAAAGTTCGCGTCGCCTCCTCGCCCTGCTGGCTTTTGTATTCGGCAAGAATGGGCACGAAGGCTTGGGAAAATGCCCCTTCGGCGAAGATACGCCGCAACAGATTGGGCAGTTTGAAGGCGATAAAGAAGGCGTCGGTCGCCATTCCCGCGCCAAATGCACGGGCGACAAGGGTGTCACGAACAAACCCCAACACCCGGGAAAGCATCGTGATAGAGCTGACAGCGGCCAACGATTTGAGCAGATTCATTGAAAGAGTTTGTGCCTGTCGATAAACAGCAGGCGAACAATGCGCCCACTTATGCGATACTCCGCGCCGCAACAGCACAGAGCCAAAGCTCGCGAGTTTACAGGTCGCACGCCGGAAATAAATATCCCGACGTTCCATACCTGCCACTTAGCGGATCGTTTCAACCGCCCTTGACAAGACATCAACTCATCGGCATGATTCGCGGCCTATTTTGTTTGCTATTTCCTAAAAAGTCTTTCGAGGAGCTCGACGGTGGCCAACTCACCTTCCGCCAAAAAACGTGCAAAACAGGCTGAGAAGCGTCGCAGCCACAACGCCAGCCTGCGTTCCATGGTTCGTACCTACATCAAGAATGTAGTTAAAGCCATCGACGCAAAAGACGCTGAAAAAGCTCAAGCTGCTTACGTTCTGGCTGTGCCAGTTATCGACCGCATGGCCGATAAAGGCATCATCCACAAGAACAAAGCCGCTCGCCATAAGAGCCGCCTGAATGGCCACGTCAAGGCCCTGAACGTTGCCGCTGCTGCCTAAGCGACGCGCTCGTTAAAAAACCGACCTCAGGGTCGGTTTTTTATTGCCTGCGATTTACCAAATACCCCGCAAAAAAAATGTGGGAGCAGGCCTGCCCCCACATTTCGCTAGCTTACTGAGCGTGAGCCCACGGCAGAATCGGAATCGCCGTCACCGCATTCTGCGGACTGCCCTCGATCAAACGATCGCTATAGACCAGATACACCAGCGTATTGCGCTTCTTGTCGAGGAATCGCACCACTTGCATGGTCTTGAACACCAGCGAAGTGCGCTCCTTGAACACTTCTTCGCCATCCTTGAGCTCACCCTTGAAGTTGATCGGCCCGACCTGACGACACGCAATAGACGCTTCAGCGCGATCTTCAGCCAACCCCAGACCACCCTTCACACCGCCCGTCTTGGCGCGCGACAAGTAGCAGGTCACGCCATCCACCTTCGGATCATCAAACGCTTCGACAACAATACGGTCGTTCGGGCCGACGAATTTGAATACCGTCGACACCTGGCCGATCTCCTCGGCCGAGGCCAGCAGCGGCATCGCCAACAACAAGCCCAATAATCCTTTTGCCACACGCATTCAGGTATTCCTTCAGACCAGAATCAGGTTATCGCGGTGAACCAGCTCCGGCTCCGCCATGTACCCCAACAAACCGACAATCGCCTCAGACGACTGACCGATGATTTTTTGTGCTTCCAGGGCGCTGTAGTTGGCCAGGCCACGGGCAATTTCACGACCGTCCGGTGCCACGCAAACCACCATTTCGCCACGACGGAAACTGCCCTGGACCAACTTCACACCCACCGGCAGCAAACTCTTGTTGCCCTGGGACAACGCCGTCACCGCCCCCGCATCCAGCACCAGCGTGCCGCGGGTCTGCAGGTGCCCGGCCAGCCACTGCTTGCGCGCCGCCAACATGCCGCGCTCAGGCGACAGCAAGGTACCGATGCGCTCGCCGGCCTTGAGGCGATCCAGCACTCGCTCAATGCGCCCACCAACGATAATGGTGTGCGCCCCGGAACGCGCCGCCAGACGCGCGGCACGCAATTTAGTCTGCATACCTCCGCGCCCCAGCGCACCGCCGGTGCCGCCAGCCACTGCATCCAGCGCCGGATCATCGGCGCGCGCCTCGTAAATCAGCTTGGCATCGGGATTGTTGCGCGGATCGGCATCGAACATGCCGTCGCGATCGGTGAGGATCACCAGCAAATCGGCTTCGACCAGGTTCGCCACCAACGCCGCCAATGTGTCGTTGTCGCCAAAACGGATTTCGTCAGTGACCACCGTGTCATTTTCATTGATCACCGGGATGACCTTGAGCTCGACCAGCGCACGCAGGGTACTGCGAGCATTCAGGTAGCGCTTGCGGTCGGACAAATCGTCGTGGGTCAGGAGAATCTGTGCGGTATGCCGACCATGCTCGGCGAAGCTCGACTCCCAAGCCTGCACCAACCCCATCTGACCGATAGCGGCAGCCGCCTGCAACTCATGCATGGCACTGGGTCGCGAGGTCCAGCCCAGACGGCTCATGCCCGCCGCCACCGCCCCGGAGGACACCAGCACCAGCTCAACACCTGCTTCGTGCAGGGCAACCATCTGCTCGACCCAGACACCCATTGCCGCGCGATCCAGGCCCTTGCCGTCCGCCGTCAGCAAAGCGCTGCCGATCTTTACGACCCAACGCTGCGCACCTGTCACCTTGCTCCGCATCATCTTCAACCTTAGCTTGAGGACAGCGCGACCTGGCACTGCCCGTGACGTTATTCGTGGTTCTTCGTGACCAACAGTCGATTTCCAGATACTAAAACGCCGCTCCAGTGAGCGGCGCTTAAGTTTATCGCAACGAATCAGTCACGCACGTAAATGATTTCCGGACCGTCTTCGTCATCCACATCTTCTTCGTCCCAATCGTCGTCACCGATGTCATGGACCGACTTGACGCCACTGCGACGCAGGGCACGCTGATCGTCCAGCGCCTGCAACTGGGCGCGAGCTTCGTCTTCGATGCGCTGATCGAGTTCGGCCAGCTCTTCCTTGTAGGCCGGGTCGTTAGCCAGGCGATCGGCACGATCTTCCAGGTAACGCATGATGTCATGGCACAGACGCTCGGTGCCTTGCTTGGCGATCGCCGAAACCACGTAGACCGGACCGGTCCACTCCAGACGATCAACGATTTCCTTGACGCGAGCATCGTGCTCTTCTTCGAGGATCTGGTCGCACTTGTTCAGCACCAGCCAGCGATCACGCTCGGCCAGGGACGGGCTGAATTTGGTCAGCTCGCTGACGATCACTTCAGCGGCATCCGCAGCACTGGTGTCATCCAGCGGCGCCATGTCGACAAGGTGCAGCAGCAAACGGGTACGCGACAAGTGCTTGAGGAAGCGAATCCCCAGGCCCGCGCCTTCGGAAGCCCCTTCGATCAGACCCGGAATATCCGCGACCACGAAGCTCTTCCAGCGATCGACACTGACCACACCCAGGTTCGGCACCAGCGTGGTGAACGGATAGTCAGCGACTTTCGGCTTGGCGGCCGACACCGAGCGAATGAAGGTACTTTTGCCAGCGTTCGGCAAACCGAGCAGACCGACGTCCGCCAACACCTTCATTTCCAGCTTCAGGTCGCGCTGCTCACCCGGCTTGCCCGGCGTGGTCTGGCGCGGCGCGCGGTTGGTACTGGATTTGAAACGAGTGTTGCCCAGACCATGCCAGCCGCCCTGAACCACGAGCAGACGCTGACCAGCCTTGGTCAGGTCGCCGATGACTTCCTGGGTGGCAGAGTCGATCACCGTGGTACCGACCGGCACCCGCAGGACCAGATCTTCACCTTTTTTGCCGGTGCAGTCGGTACTGCCGCCGTTGGAGCCGCGCTCAGCATCGAAGTGCCGCGTGTAACGGTAGTCGACCAGCGTGTTGAGGTTTTCGTCGGCCATCATGTAGATGGAACCGCCATCACCACCATCACCACCGTTCGGACCGCCGTTTTCGATGAATTTTTCCCGACGGAAACTCATGCAACCGTTGCCACCGTCGCCGGCCTTTACTCGAATCGATACTTCATCAACAAACTTCATAACAAAACGCCTCTCGCCATACGGACGAGCCGAAAAACAACCAAGACATAAGACTCTTGCAAAAATGAGCGCAGCGACCTCAATCAACGACCGCCAATACAGCGCTGGAGCCCATCACAAACAGCTTTGCAAGAGACTCACCCCACAAACGAAAAAGCCCCGTCGCAAGACAGGGCTTTTCCAGCGATCGCGCAATTAAGCTGCGACGACGCTCACGTAACGACGACCGAAGGCGCCTTTTACTTCAAACTTGATCACGCCTTCGATTTTCGCGAAGAGGGTGTGATCTTTACCCATGCCAACGCCGTAGCCAGCGTGGAATTGGGTGCCGCGCTGACGCACGATGATGTTGCCGGCCTTGATGACCTGGCCGCCATACATCTTCACGCCAAGGCGTTTGGCTTCTGAGTCGCGACCGTTACGGGTACTACCACCAGCTTTTTTGTGTGCCATGAGTTCAATTCTCCTAGTGAGGAATTAGGCTGAAATTAAGCCTGAATACCGGTGATTTTGATCTCGGTGTACCACTGGCGGTGGCCCATACGCTTCATGTGGTGCTTACGGCGACGGAACTTGATGATGCGGACTTTATCGTGACGACCTTGGGAGATCACTTCAGCCACAACGGTAGCGCCAGGAACAACTGGAGCGCCGATATTCACGTCGTCGCCATTGGCAACCAACAGAACGCGATCAAAAGTTACGGATTCGCCGGTAGCGATTTCCAGTTTTTCGATCTTCAGGTATTCACCTGGAGCGACTTTGTACTGCTTGCCACCAGTAACGATTACTGCATAAGACATGGTATTTCTCCGATAATCCTGCTCACCCAGCTCTTTATAAGAAGAGGTATTGGCTGGCATGGCTGCATGAGGCTGGAAGGCCCGCTTGCAATTGCGTAAGGCAGGTGCTGCCCAGGAAGTTCAGGGTGCGCGATTGTACGCAAGGCACGAGCGCCTTGCAATAGGCCACCCATCGCGCCTTGACAGGCCCGGACGCGGGTCCTAGCATGCCGCGCAACCCTTCTGGAGCAACTGTCGCTGATGCAACCCCAAGCTTTCTACCGCGCGGTGGCGGACGATTTTAGCGCCGTCGACGGCATCATCAAGAAACAGCTGACTTCCCGAGTGCCGCTGGTATCGAAAATCGGCGACTACATTACCTCGGCTGGCGGTAAACGCCTGCGTCCTTTGCTCGTGCTGCTGTGCGGCAAGGCACTGGGTCGTGAAGGCGATGACCTGCGTCTGCTGGCTGCGACCATCGAGTTCTTGCACACCGCCACCCTGCTGCACGACGACGTCGTCGACATGTCCGGCATGCGCCGTGGCCGTTCGACCGCCAATGCCATGTGGGGCAACGCGCCGAGCGTGCTGGTAGGCGATTTCCTGTATTCGCGTTCTTTCGAAATGATGGTCGAACTGGGCTCCATGCCGGT
This sequence comes from Pseudomonas frederiksbergensis, assembly GCF_017114915.1. Classification (GTDB taxonomy): domain Bacteria; phylum Pseudomonadota; class Gammaproteobacteria; order Pseudomonadales; family Pseudomonadaceae; genus Aquipseudomonas; species Aquipseudomonas frederiksbergensis_I. The sequence goes on along the minus strand of NZ_JAAUOE010000001.1, from coordinate 229,529 downwards.
AATGAAGATCCTTTCCCAAGCCACGCGCATCATCGCTGAAGGCGAAGTGTTGCAGTTGTCGAAGGTCCGCGACGCCAGCACCACCGAAGAAACCTACATGGAAGTCATCCGCGGCAAAACCGCGATGCTCTTCGAGGCTTCGACCCACAGTGCCGCGGCCCTGGCCGGTGCCTCGCTGGAACAGAGCGAAGCGCTGCGCACCTTCGGCGATCACCTGGGGGTGGCGTTCCAACTGGTCGATGACCTGCTGGACTACCGTGGCGACGCCGAGACCCTGGGCAAGAACGTCGGTGACGATCTGGCCGAGGGCAAACCGACGCTGCCGCTGATCTACACCATGCGCGAAGGCACTCCGGAGCAGGCCGCACTGGTTCGTCAGGCGATCCAGAAAGGTGGCATCGAAGATCTGGAAAGCATTCGCGAAGCCGTCGAAGCTTCCGGCTCGCTGGATTACACCGCGCAACTGGCCCGCGACTACGTGGCCCGTGCGATCAAGTGCCTCGACGCCCTGCCCGCCAGCGAATACCGCGATGCGCTGGTGGAGTTGAGCGAGTTTGCAGTCGCCCGTACGCACTGATCCGCACCCTCTGTAGGAGCGGGCTTGCCCGCGAATGCGATCTACCAGTCGACATTAATGTGACTGACACACCGCATTCGCGGGCAAGCCCGCTCCTACAAATCATGTGTCGCCCCGCCCCGCAGAAATCCCTATATAATGTGCGCTTTTTAGCCATCCTGAATCCGAGGAGCTTTAGTGAGCACGTTGCCACCCTGCCCAAAATGCAATTCCGAATACACCTACGAAGACGGCGCACAGCTGATCTGCCCGGAGTGCGCCCATGAGTGGTCCGCCAACGGCGAAGCCGAAGTGGCGTCCGACGACACCGTGAAAAAGGACTCGGTCGGTAACGTCCTGCAGGACGGCGATACCATCACCGTGATCAAGGACCTCAAGGTCAAAGGCACGTCGCTGGTGGTCAAGGTCGGCACCAAGGTCAAGAACATCCGTCTGTGCGATGGCGATCACGACATCGACTGCAAGATCGACGGTATCGGCCCGATGAAGCTCAAATCCGAGTTCGTCAGAAAAGTCTGAGCCTGCTGTATTCCATCCCGCGCCTGGCGTGGGATGGTGCTTCGCCCTCCCTCGCATCACCCAGCATTCGCTAAACGCCAGTCGTTTTGACCTCCAGCAATCCCTCGACAGAAAAAACACAAACCACCAATAGGCCCTTGCTATTTGACGAATAGGAATTATTCTCATTGAAACTTATCAATGGAGATGAGACTCATGACTTATTTGATCGATGCCTGGCTGGACCGCCCACACCCTTACCTCAGAATCCTGCATCGGGAGACCGGGGAAGTCTGTGCGGTACTTGAAGAAGAGGCCTTGAACGAGCTGCAGGATCAGGGTGATCTGGACGTCAACGGCCTGAGTTCCAGCGAACCGGTGGTACTCAAGGAACTGGTGCGCAATCTGTTTCTGTTCTGCTATGCCCGGGCGTTGCGCCCGACGAATGAGCTGCACAACAAGATCGAAGTATGAGAAACACAAAACCCTGTAGGAGCTGGCTTGCCAGCGATGCGAACCACGCGGTACATATTTGAAACCGTATGGATGCAATTCGCCAGCAAGCCGGCTCCTGCAGGTAGTCCGGATTACAGAACGTCGAGCAGTTCGACGTCGAATACCAGTACGCTATGCGGTGGAATGCTGCCAACGCCTTGAGCGCCATAAGCCAGTTCGCTCGGCACGTACAGACGCCATTTGCTGCCGGCGTTCATCAGTTGCAGGGCTTCGGTCCAGCCAGCGATAACGCCACCCACCGGGAATTCTGCCGGCTGACCGCGCTCGTAGGAGCTGTCGAACACAGTGCCGTCGATCAGCGTGCCGTGGTAGTGAGTGCGCACCTGATCTTCACGGGTCGGCTTGGCGCCTTCACCTTGGGTCAGCACTTCGAACTGCAGGCCGGAGGCCAGGGTGGTGATGCCTTCGCGCTTGGCGTTTTCAGCCAGGAACGCCAGACCTTCGCCAGCAGCGGCTTCAGCTTTGGCAGCGGCTTCGGCTTGCATGATTTCGCGGATCACTTTGAAGCTGGCGGACATTTCTTCCTGGCCCACACGGCTTGGCTTGCCGGCGAATGCGTCGGTCAGACCCGCCAGGATCGCGTCCAGGCTCACGCCCGGTGGCGGGTTATCACGCAGCTGGTCGCCCAGCTGACGGCCAATGCCGTAGCTGACGCGGGTTTCGTCGGTGGACAGATTTACTTCGGACATGACACTGCTCCGCTGTGCGGACGGCCCTGGAACTTGCCGTGCGTGCACAGCGCATTCCGGAGCGCCCGGAATCAAAAGGGCGAGCAGACTAGCACAGATGCCGCCACGTTGATGAGCGGCGTCAGCCCTGTTACACGGAACGGAAGGTGATCGGTACTTTCAGGCTTTCCTCGGTGCTGGCACCACACATTTCATCCTGAACCGAGGTGTGCACCACGTTGAACGACAACTTGGGAAAGGCGTGGAGCACTTCACGCGCATGCTCGACCGAGCGCAGATGCAATACCTCACCATGGGTATCGCGTAATGGATGCGCCGCGCCACTGATCCGCGCCTCCAGCACATAGAACACGCCTTCCATCGAGATCAGGTTCAGCTCATCGATCTTTCCGGCGATGGCATACGCATTCAACTCTTGCAGGTTCATGAACGCACCTCACGCAATGGCGAGCCAGGATCCTTACATGGATAGGCCTCGACGCGCCAAAGTACAAGCCACAAACGACACCGCCCGTCTGTTTCGCAACAGACGGGCGGTGTGATGAAGCAAGTAAGGGCGCGGATCAGTGCTTGGTCAGCTTGTCCAGATAACCCATGGCAAACGCCGACACCACGAAGGTCATGTGGATGATCACGTACCACTGCAAATGCTCGGGATCGACGTTCTTGGCGTCCATGAAGATCCGCAGCAGGTGGATCGACGAAATCGCCACGATGGAAGCCGCAACCTTCATCTTCAACGAAGACGAATCCATGGTGCCCAACCAGTTGAGCTTCTCCTTGCTGTCGTCGATGTCCAGTTCGGAAACGAAGTTCTCGTAACCGGAGATCATCACCATCACCAGCAAGCCGCCCACCAGCGCCATGTCGATCAGCGACAGCAGCACCAGAATCAGATCCGACTCGGCCATCGAGAACACGTTAGGGATGACGTGGATGACCTCCTGGAAGAATTTCAGTGCCAATGCCAGCAAGCCCAGCGACAAGCCGAAATAGATCGGCGCCAGTAACCAGCGGGAGGCGTACATTGTATTTTCGATAAAGCGTTCCATTGAATCTCACACAAGGGGCTGGAAATGGCGGCGAGTATAACAGCCGCCTGTTACACCCAGAAACCGCCCGGAAATCCGCAACCTGCGTGTGTGTGACAAAGTTTTTCTGCTAGTGTCCAGATCATTGACAGGTCAGCGAACGTCGGACAGGAAGACTGGAAATGGATGGGCGATTGCCTTTAACGAGCGCCGGACTTTGCCTCGCATTGCTGCTCGGTGGTTGTTCACCCAGCGATGAGAAACGCCAGGTCAGTCTCGAGGAAAAGACCGCGCAGTTCGAAAAGTCTCTGGAGGCGATCGAGGATCCGAAACTCAAGGACGTCGTGACCGAACTCGGCGGCTCACTGCTGCTGCTCGAGCGCGCGCAACTCAAGCTCGACAGCAAACCGGTGGTCACCGAATACGGCGAAGATGCCCTCGCCGTGCTCAAGCACTACCCCACGCCCCAGGCGCTGGTCGATACCTACATCAACGGTCTGTTCGTGCTGCACAAGGAGTCCAGCTCGGATTACCTGACCGATCTGCAACCGGTATTCCCCTTCAACTTCAACATTCCGGGCCCGTTCCTTTTCCCTCATGGCCTGGAATGGCAATCGGTGACCCTCAGCAACAAACGTGTCATCGCGTTTCAACCGGAATGGTCGGAAACCGATCCCGGCATTCAACTGAGCCCATCGAGTTCCAACCTGACCAACCCCGACGATCTGACAGTGACCTACCCTTTCATCGAAGGCCTGGATGTGGATAAAAAGAGCCTGCCACAACCGGTGAGCCTGCAAGGCAAGGTGGAAGTCATCGCCCCGCGCCGACTCTACAGCTTCAACCTGACGAAGAAGGACGTCGGCCAGACCCGCACCAACGACAACCTCAGTGTCACCCTGCTGAAGCTTGAAAAAAACCATGCCGAAATCGAATACAGCAACAGTGCGCCGCCGGCCCCCGAGGTCCACGATACACCGCTCAAACCGCTGATCGTTCAGGCCAGGGACGCCACCGGGCAATTCCTCTCTCGCTCGGGCGCGATCAACGAAACCGCCGAGCAGATTGCGTTCTATCAAAAACAACTGGCGCAGATGCAACAGCAGAAGGCCTGGAGCGAAGCGTTCGAAAAACAGCTGGACGACGATCAGCGAGCGTTTGAAAAGCAACAGACCCGGCATTACACCAAGGTGTACTTCAACGGGCCGATCGACACCCTTGAAGTCAACCTGCTGGACTACTCGGCGGTCACGGTGACCCGCAAGAACCTGGACCTGCCGGTACGCCGTTTCGACCCGCACACCACGGAAAAAACCATCCAGCCACTGACCTTGCCAGTGGTGGTGTATGACGACCAGGCTGCGACCTGGCTCAAGGGGGCGACGCTGAGTGAGGAACAACTGAAAAAAAGCATCAGCATCCGCCAGTCGGTCGATGATCCGAGCGCCGCGCGCATCGAGTTCGATCACCCCAGAAGCTTCAATGACGAACTACTCGGCACCGCTTTCAATCCTGGCGAAAGCCCGGTGACGTTCTTTACCCAAGACAGCAAGGGCCAGCGCGATGGTCCGATCGAGCTGCCACCTGAGGCGTATCAGGTCGACCCGTTAAGCAGCAGCATCACCTACGATCTGAATCTGTTTGCAGAAACACCCGCCTACGCGGTGGGTTCCATGCCGTTGTTCCTGGCGACTATCGACAAGCAAACGTATGACGCTCACCAACTGCCCAAGGGCCTGGCGCTCAAAGGGAATGCGTTGGTGGTCGATCTGAAGTTGTTCCCCGCCCAGGACTGGCGCTTTTTTACCAAGGACGACAGTGGCAACTATCTGAAGGAGATTCTTTCGGTCAGTCACGACGCGAGCGCGCAAGGCCCGGCGTTATTCGCAGTGCATTACTTCTATGGCCAGCCCACACGTCTGGAAACTTATCAGCGAACCCACCTCACCACCGTGCAATACGGTTTCGAGGTCAAACTCGACAAGACCGAGCCAGGCGACCTGGATCAGTAGCCTGGTTCAGCCCTCGGGCCGGAATCCGGGACCTGCAAGGTTGCGGTAACGACCACCGTTGATCTCTCGCAACTGGGCTTGCAGATGCAGGCACCAGATTTGCGGGTCATCGGCCAGCTCGTAGCCATGCAGGGTCAGACTTTCAACGATGGTGTCGAGGATCGATTCAGCCACGACCGGCCCACGGAACGGGCCTTGGGCCTTGATGGCTGAAGGCTGCTCGCCAGCCATTCCGGCGGCGAAGAGCAAGGTCCACATGCCCGTATCTCCCGCCAGCGGGCGGATGGCACATTCGATACGGGTCACAAGGCCCAGGCATTGACGGGTGAGGCAGAGGTTGCGCGACATGGCGGCGACCCTCGGTAGATCCGGTATTCAGCCTCCACGGGAAGGCTGTCTCGATCCAGTGATAACTGTCGATATCCTTGAGCAGAGAATAGAAGAAAAGTCCGGCTCGCACGCGAACCGGGAAACATAAGGCGCCGAGTGGTCGGCGCGCGAATATTGACGCCAGATTTGTGGCGATGATCACCGAAAAGATCGCAGCCTGCGGCAGCCCCTACAGGGAAATGCATTCGGCGCAGGCTGCGATCTTTTGCTTCACATCAAGCCGGTTTGACTTCCAGCAACGCTTCCTGCGCCTGCTCTCTTTCGGCCTCCTTGAGGTCTTCGTCGCTGACCATTTCCGCGATCACCCGCAAGCGTTCCACCACCCGCGCGTTGACACTGCCCTCGGGAAATTCGCCATTCTCATCCGGCGTACCGGCCGGCTCGCCGACCAGCAGGCTCAACGCCTCGTCAGCCTGGCGCACCGCGTAGACATGGAACTGTCCCGCACGCACCGCCGCCAGCACCTTCTCGTCGAGCATCAGCGTGGCAACGTTGGCCTGAGGAATGATCGCCCCTTGCTCGCCCGTCAGACCGCGGGCTTCGCAGAGTCGGAAGAAACCTTCGATCTTCTCGTTGACCCCGCCTACCGCCTGCACTTCACCGAACTGGTTGATCGAACCGGTAATCGCAAAGCACTGCTTGAGTGGAGTTTTCGACAAGGCCGAGATCAGCGTGCACGCCTCGCCCAACGATGCGCTGTCGCCATCGACGTAACCGTAGGACTGCTCCAGGGCGATGCTCGCGGAAATCGCCAACGGGAATTCCTGGGCATATCGGCTGCCCAGATAACCGGTGAGGATCATCACGCCCTTGGAGTGAATCGGCTGGCCGAGGTTGACCTCGCGCTCGATATCGACGATGCCGCTGCCGCCCGGATACACCGTGGCGGAAATCCGCGCCGGTATCCCGAAGGCCGAATCGCCGACTTCCAGCACGGTCAGCCCGTTACACTTGCCGACCGCCGCGCCATCGGTGTCGATCAGAATGATCCCGGCCAGCATGTCATCGAGAATCCGTGCCGAAACACGCCCGGTACGGGTGGCCTTGGCCTTGAGCGCACGTTCGATGTGCCCGGCGTCGGTCATCTCGTCACCCGCCAGGTCGCGAATGAAATCCGCCTCGCTGACCAGTTGGAACAGATCGCCGATCCGCGCCGACAGTCGCCCCTGATGCTCGGCCAGCCGTGCGCTGTAAGTGGCCAGACGCGCCACCGCATCGGCGGTCAACGGTGCCATGCCTTCCTCGGACGTACGGGTTTTGAGCAACTGGGCGAACTGCTCCAGGCTCTCGTCGACCATCGGGATGTCTTCGTCGAAATCCACCAGGACACGGAACATCTCCTGGAAGTCCGGATCGAGATCCTGCAGCGTGTAATAGAGCTGCCGGGCGCCAATGATGACGACTTTGACCTGCAACGGAATGTGTTGCGGTGTCAGCGTCACGGTGGCCAGACGGCCCAGTTCACCCAGTGGCGACTCCATTTTCAGCTTGCGCGATTGCAAGGCGCGCTTGAGCGCATCCCAGACGAATGGCTCGCTGAGCATTTTTTCCGCTTCGAGGATCAGGAAGCCGCCGTTGGCCCGGTGAAAGGCACCCGGTCGCAGCTGCCGATAGGTGGTGTACAGCGCGCCTTGATCGGTGCTGTATTCAATGCGGCCGAACAGGTTGTCATAGGTCGGGTGCGGCTCGAACACCACCGGCGCACCGCCGCTGAACGGATGACCGACCACCAGACTCGGGGCATATTGCTCTTCAAGCAATTTGCGGGCGACGGCGTCGGTCTTGCTGTCGTCCACCAGTTGCTCGACGACTGTCTTGAGCAGGTACACCTGCATCGCTTGCAGGTAACCGCAAACGCCTGCGTTTTCCGCGTACTTTTCCGACAGCGGAGCGAGCAATGGCTGCAAAGCCAGGGTGATGGTTTCTTCGTTGAGCTGACGCAGTTGATTGCTCGACTCACGCTTCCATTGCGGCAGGCTGGCGAGTTCTTCGTTCAAGCGCTCTTCGAGCGCGGAAATGTCGTCATGAAAGCGTTCGCGCTCGGCTTCCGGCAACTGGGCGAATTCCGCCTCATCCAGGGCCTTGCCTTCGCTCATCGGCGTGAAGGCGATGTTGCTGCTGTCGCGGTAGAGCGCGACTTCTTTCTCCAGCGCCAGACGTTCGATCACATCCAGCGCACGGTCATAACGCTGGTTAAAGGCGCGGTCTATGGCGCTTTTCTTCTGCTGATAGGACGGGTGCTCGAACACCGCCGGAAAGGTCGCCAGCAAGTTGTCGATCAAGCCATTGATGTCGCCGATGAAAGCGCCGGCGGTGCCCGACGGCAATTCCAGCGCACGAGGCTCGCGCGGCTCATCGAAATTATTGACGTAGACCCAGTCCGCCGGAGTCTGCAGGCGTTTGCCTTCGGCCTTGAGGTAGCGTTTGACGAACGAGAACCGGCCGGTGCCGGGCTCGCCCATGACGAATACGTTGTAACCGGGGCGTGGCATGGCCACACCGAACTGCAAGGCTTCGACCGCACGTTCCTGGCCAAGCACACCGCGGAAGGGCTCCAGATCATTGGTGGTAGAGAAGCTGAACTGTTCAGCGGAAAACGGACGGGTCAGCGCTTCAGGCGCTAGACGCAAGCTGGCAGCAACAGGATCAGGCATCGGGCTTCCTTACATCAGGCGGGGCAGATAGCGGCATTCTGGCGCCGCCCGTACCTCACTGGCAAGGCGCGCCTCAAGCCAAAGCATAGACAAACCGTCAACCCCGGGCCGGGCGCGTCAAAATCAATGTTTCGAGGAATGTTTGGCAAAAAATCACGCATCCCCCGGAACGTGCCTAAACTCCAAGCTGCGCGGCTGGAACGAATAAACGAATAACCGGCCCACTGGCACCATTAGGGGCCAGCACCCTGTCCATTGGTATGCACACAAGAGAACATAGCTATGAAACGGATTCTTCTCGGTACTCTCTTCACCGCTGTATCCATCAACGCCATGGCTCAGGCGCCAGGCGGTCCGGACTGCGGTTGGGGCAATATGCTGTTCGAAGGTCAGCGTGGCACCCCGGCACACTTCCTGGCATCCACCACCAACGGCACTTCCGGTAACGCAACCTTCGGCATGACCTCCGGTACCAACGGCTGCTCAACCAATGCGTCGCTGACCTATGGCGGCAAATCCTGGATCACCATGAATGGCATGATGAACGAGCTGTCCGAAGACATGGCTAAAGGTCAGGGCGAAGCGCTGACCACTTACGCCGTGGTACTGGGCGTGGCGCCGCAAGACCGTGCGTATTTCGCCGCGGTGACTCATCAGCACTTCCAGCAAATTTTCAGCAAAGCTGACGTGACCGCTGAAGATGTGCATACCAATACCCTGGCCGTATTGAAGAACGATCCTCGTCTGGCCAAGTACGCCACTCAAGCTTAAGCTCGACCCCTCCCGCTCTCTTTGGGGAGCGGGTTTTATTTTTGATCCTGGCCCTTTTTGGCCTGCCCCTTTGGGTCTTTGTTTCTTTCGACTTAAGTTGCTCACTATGCTCAAACGCCTTGCCTGGCTGGCGCTCTGTGTCTGCGCCCCGCTGTCCGCCGCGCCCCACATCGACAATCAACGTTTGCAGCAACTGGCCAACGACCCTTTCTGGATTTCCCTGGGTCATTATGAAAGCGCCAAACTCGGTGGCTGGCGCAGCTATGTCAGCGACAAGAAGTTCTTTCTCGCCCCTGACGGCAACGAACACCCCGACCGTGAACTGGCGGCAACCGTACAGGCACTGTATGCCCCGGCCAGTGCCGGCGAGCAGCATGCGCAATGCGTCTATCCGGCCCGCACCCGCTGGCTGAAGGCGCAGCTTGGGCTGACCGGTCTGCCGACGCCGGATTGCGCCGAGTTCGAGCAATGGTTCAAGGACGTATCGCCCCACAGCGCGGTGATGATTTTCCCGGCGGCCTACCTGAACAGCCCCTCATCAATGTTCGGCCATACCTTGCTGCGCATCGATCAGGCCGATGTGCAGCGCGACAAGACCTCGCTGCTCAGTTACGCGATCAACTTCGGTGCCTACATCGAAGGGTCGGACAACAGCATTCTGTACGCCTGGAAGGGCTTGATGGGCGGTTATCCGGGGCTGTTTGCCCTGGTGCCGTACCAGGAAAAGCTCTCGGAATACCGTAGCCTCGAGAACCGCGACCTGTGGGAATACCGCCTGAACCTGACGCAGCAGGAAACCGAACGCATGGTCGAGCATGTCTGGGAACTCAAGCAGATCCGGTTCGACTACTTTTTCTTCGACGAAAACTGCTCCTATCGCCTGCTTGAGCTGCTGCAAGTGGCGCGACCGAGCCTGAAGCTGACCGAGCAATTCCCGCTGACCGCCATCCCCACCGACACGGTCAAAGCAGTGAAACAGGCCGGGCTGGTGGAGTCGATCGAATATCGCCCGTCCCGTGAGCGTGAACTGCTGAGCCGCGCAGAACCGCTGACCGCTGAAGAACAGGAGTGGGTGCTGAAAGTCAGCGCCGACCAGAAACAATTGCAGGAGCCGGCGTTCAAGGCGCAACCGCGCGACCGCCAGGCGTTGATCATCGATGCGGCTTATCGGCTGGAGCGCTATCGTGCCAACGGTCAGGAACGTGACCCCCGACGGGCTCAGCGCAGTTTCGAATTGCTGCGCGCGATCAATCAAAACCCGCCTCCGGAACTGGACATTGCACAACCTGGCTTGCCCGAGGATGGTCACCAATCCCGCACCTGGCAGGCCGCCATCGGCACCCGGGGTGACAAGGTCTTCGGCGAATATGGCCTGCGCATGGCCTATCACGACCTCAACGACAACGCCGAAAGCTTCCCCCTCGGCGCACAGATCGAAATTCTGCAGATGAAACTGCGTCAGTACGAAGGCAATGACTGGCAGTTGCAGCAACTGGACCTGGCGACCATCCGCTCCCTGACCCCGCGCAACGCGCTGTTGCAGCCATTGTCGTGGCAAGTCACCGGCGGCCTGGAGCGTGTACCGGGTAAACATGATGACGAAACCCTGGTCAGCCATGTCAACGGTGGCGGCGGCGGAACCTGGCAACTGGGCGACGACATGCTCGGTTTCGCCCTGGGCACCGTACGTGTGGAGCATAACAACGACTTCGCGGGCTTCATCGCCCCGGCGGCGGGCTTCAACAGCGGCCTGCTATGGAAAAATCCGCTGGGCAATTTCAGCCTGGAAGCCAAGGGCGATTACTTCACCAATGGCGAAGTGCGCCGTAGCGTGAGCCTGAACCAGCAGTGGGAATTGTCGCGCAACCTCGGTTTGCGTCTGAGCGCCCAGCGCGAATTCAGCCACCTGGCTTCACCGGAAAACGAAGTGATGCTTGAGGTGAAGTGGTATCACTACTGATCGCTGCGATCTTTTGACCTTTCTTTCACCCCACCCGACAAATCCGCTTCTAGACTTCCCTTATAGGCTGTTGAACGGCCCTGGAGTCCGAGATGTGGCGTTTAAAACGTCCCGCGCTACCTCAAGGACAAGCAATGCGCCGAAGGCTGGACCGATGGCTTTCGCCAGTGCCAGGCCATGCGGGAAAGCGAGGATCGCAACGAGTACAGGGATCGCCATTGGGATGAGCGCGAACGGGCCTGGCAACAACAGAAAGACCGGGACGCCGCGCGAGCCTATCGCTCGCAATAAGTCGTTTACAGACATTCGTCGAAACTTAAAGCACGCGACCATGGCCCAAACCCTATAACGGGAGAACAACATGAGTCGCGCCTTCGTCAATGAAGATAACGCCGCCGCGCAAGCCGATCTGCCAGTCGAACGGCAGGTCAGCGCGCAGCCCAATTACGTCACGCCAGCCGGCCTTGCGCAGCTTCAGGCGAAAGTCGCCGAGCTGCAAAACCTGCTCGATGAGGAAAGCGCCAAAGGTGACCTGGCCGACAAGCAGCGCCAGGCCGACCTCGATCGCGACTGGCGCTACTTCAAGCATCGCCTGCAAAGCGCCCAGGTGGTCGCACTGGCCCCCTCGACCGACAAAGTGCAAATCGGCAATTGGGTGACCTTTGCCGACGAACACGACCATCAGCAGCGTGTGCAGTTGGTCGGGGAAGACCAGGCGGATGCCGCACACGGGTTGATCAATTGGAGTTCACCGCTGGGGCGGGCGTTGCTTGGGGCGCGGGTGGGCGATGAGGTGCTGTGGAAGCGACCGGCGGGGGATTTGGTGATTGAGGTACTGACCATAGAGATCGAGTGAGTTCGATGACGCCTTCGCGGGCAAGCCCGCTCCTACAACGCCCATAAAAAACGGAGCCCCGAAAGGCTCCGTTTTTTATGCCACCAACCTGAAATCAGGCCAGCTTCTTGTGCCGTACCCGGTGTGGCTGGGAGGCCGCTTCGCCGAGGCGTTTCTTGCGATCGGCTTCGTACTCGGTGTAGTTGCCTTCGAAGAACACCGCTTGCGAGTCGTCTTCGTACGCCAGGATGTGAGTCGCGACGCGGTCAAGGAACCACCGATCGTGGGAGATCACAATGGCGGCGCCCGGGAAGTCCAGCAAGGCTTCTTCCAGGGAACGCAGGGTTTCAACGTCGAGATCGTTGGACGGTTCGTCGAGCAGCAGGACGTTGCCGCCCTCTTTCAGGGTCAGGGCCAGGTGCAAGCGACCGCGCTCACCACCGGACAAGTCCTTGACGAACTTCTGCTGATCACCGCCCTTGAAGTTGAAGCGGCCGACGTAGGTACGCGACGGGATCTCGTAGTTGCCGATGCGAATCTGGTCGGAACCGTCGGAGATCTGCTGGAACACGGTCTTGCTGCCATCCAGGTCTTCACGGCTCTGATCGACGCACGCCAACTGCACGGTTTCGCCGACTTCGATGCTGCCCGAATCCGGGGTTTCCTTGCCCATCAGCATGCGGAACAGGGTCGATTTACCGGCACCGTTACCGCCGATCACGCCAACGATGGCGCCTTTAGGCATGGAGAACGACAGGTTATCGATCAGCACGCGATCGCCGTAGCCCTTGGTGACGTTCTTGAATTCGATGACCTTGTCGCCCAGGCGCGGACCGGCCGGGATGTAGATTTCGTTGGTTTCGCTGCGCTTCTGGAATTCCTGCGATTGCATTTCTTCGAAGCGTTGCAGACGAGCCTTGGATTTGGACTGGCGGGCCTTGGCGCCTTTGCGCACCCACTCCAGTTCTTCCTTCATGGCCTTTTCGTGGGCCGACTGCTGCTTGGATTCCTGGGCCAGACGATCGGACTTGGCTTCGAGCCAACCCGAATAGTTGCCCTCGTACGGGATACCAGCACCGCGGTCGAGTTCGAGGATCCAGCCGGCAACGTTATCCAGGAAGTAACGGTCGTGCGTGATCGCAACCACGGTGCCCGGGAAATCGTGCAGGAAGTGCTCCAGCCAGGCGACGGAATCGGCGTCCAGGTGGTTGGTCGGTTCGTCGAGCAGCAGCATGTCCGGTGCGGACAGCAGCAGGCGGCACAGGGCCACACGGCGCTTTTCACCACCGGACAAGTGCTCGACCTTCGCGTCCCAGGCCGGCAGACGCAGCGCATCGGCGGCGACTTCCAGCTGGCGATCCAGGTTGTGACCGTCGGCGGCCTGCAGAATGGCTTCGAGCTTGGCCTGTTCGGCGGCCAGCTTGTCGAAGTCGGCATCCGGTTCGGCGTAGGCCGCGTAAACCTCGTCCAGACGCGCCTGGGCGTCCTTGATCACGCTGACCGCTTCCTCGACCACTTCACGCACGGTCTTGGTCGGGTCCAGCACGGGTTCTTGTGGCAGGTAGCCAACGTTCAGGTCCGGCATCGGACGGGCTTCGCCGTCGAACTCAGTGTCGACGCCCGCCATGATTTTCAGCAACGTGGATTTACCCGAACCGTTGAGGCCGAGGACACCGATCTTGGCGCCGGGGAAGAACGACAGCGAAATGTTTTTCAGGATTTCCCGCTTCGGCGGAACAACTTTGCCCAGCCGATGCATGGTGAAGACGTATTGAGCCATGGAGAACCTAGGGTCAGTGACTGATGAATGATTGGAGCACAGGCGATGCCCGGCCAAGCCATGCGCGTCGTTCGTTTGATGGGTATCAAGGCGTGCGCGCTGAAAAAACCTCTAAGAGCTGGAACGCTCCCGCGTAACCGGCAAAGCTACCTGATTGATAGGAGGCAGTCCAGCCGAGCGGGGGCTGGCACTTCGCCACAACTCAAGGCATGCTAGCCGCCCTTCGGGCGTCCGGCTTATAGTGCACGTCGCGCCAGTCCAGCCAAACCGCAGGATTACAGTTTGTCCAATGTCTCTGTGCCATCGTCCGCGAGTGCGCTCAATCCTGGGCCCGGCTCGCCCCTGCGCGGAACCTTGAAGGGCGCGCTGGCGACCCTTGTGCTGTTGCTGCTCGCACTGCTGTTCTGGCAATGGGTGGATCAACTGCGCGAAACCCAGAAAAGCCAGCGCCAGTACAGCATCGACTATTCCGCCGATCTGGCTTCGCAAGTCAGCCTCAACATGGCGCTCAACGCCCAGATCGCCCTTAATCTGCTACCGATCATCGAACAACCGCAAAGCGCCGACGAACAGCAGGCGTTACTGCGCAAACTGCAGCAATCGCTGCCCGACTTGCGCAGCCTGGCGCTGCTCAGTCCCTCCGGAAAAATCCTCTGCGACAGCGCCGCCGACAGCCAGGACGCCAACTACCTGAGCGAACTGGTCCAGCGCAGCCGCGCCCAGGCCCACTATTTCAGCAATGCCGACGACGGCTCGGTGGTGCACCTGCTTTTGCATCAGGCCAGCGGCAGCACCCGCGGCTATTGGGCCCTGCGCCTGACACCCACCTTTTTCTCCTCTCTGATCAAACAGGGCGACGTCGGCATCCGCCCCCAGTGGCTGGTGGAAAACCGCATCAATCATCAGATCATCAGCCGCGATGACACCCTGCCCTCAGCCAAACCCGCGGTGCTGACACCCGACGAACTGGCCAACAGCGTGCTGACCGTTCCCCTGAGCAGCAGCGACTGGCAACTGCGCGGATTGTTCGACCGCCAGCGCGCGCTCGAACAACTGTTGCCGGCGTTCATCGGCAAGTGCCTGCTGGGCCTGGCCCTGTCCCTGTTGCCGTTCATCGCCCTGCTGAACGTTCGTCGCCGTCAACGCCAGCTGCACGAAGGCCGCCGACGTTATCAGGACATTTTCGAGGGCACCGGCGTTGCGCTGTGCGTGCTCGACCTGTCCGGGCTCAAAAGCATTTTCGACAAGGCTCAACTCAATAGCAGCGAGCAGTTGCGGGCCTGGCTCGAGACACCGCAGCAACGCCAGCAACTGCTGCAGGAACTGCGCATCACCGAGGTCAACCAGGTCGCCCTGCAATTGCTCAATGTCAATTCCTGCGACCAGGCCTGGAAACTGCT
This sequence comes from Pseudomonas frederiksbergensis, assembly GCF_017114915.1. GTDB lineage: Bacteria > Pseudomonadota > Gammaproteobacteria > Pseudomonadales > Pseudomonadaceae > Aquipseudomonas > Aquipseudomonas frederiksbergensis_I. The sequence goes on along the minus strand of NZ_JAAUOE010000001.1, from coordinate 214,416 downwards.
GGTCGATGGTTGTCCGCTGGAGCGCACGGCCATCGGCAATCAAGTACTCGAAGCGGTGCTCCACCAGCAGAAACAGCTTGAGCTGGAAATCAAACTCCAGGACGCCAATGGCCGCGACCAGCACTTGTGGCTGGTGCTGCGCCTGCCCGAAGAGCAGGCCGATTACAAAGCGGTGATCCTGAGCATCAGCGACATCACCAGCCGCAAACTCATCGAGTTGTCGCTGCTGGAGCGTGAAGGGTTCTGGTCCGATGTGGTGCGCACCGTGCCGGATCACCTGTATGTGCAAGACGTGATCAGCCAGCGGATGATCTTCAGTAACCATCACCTGGGGCAGACGCTGGGTTACAACCGCACTGAACTGCACCAGATGGGCGAGTATTTCTGGGAAATCCTCTTGCATCCCGAGGATGCCGACTACTACCACCGCTCGCGCCAGTCCCAGCGCCACGCCGGTTACACTCAATTGCTGCAATGCCAGCTGCGCTTCCGTCATCGCAATGGCAAATGGCGACGTTTCGATATTCGCGAACAGGCCCTGGCACGGGACAAGTACGATCAGGTCACCCGCATCATCGGCGTGGCCAAGGACATCACCGAACAGATTGAAGCCAGCGAGTCCCTGCGCGACAGCGAGCAGCGCTACCGGATGCTCGCCGAAAGCATCAGCGATGTGATTTTCTCCACCGACAGCAAGCTGGCGCTCAATTACGTCAGCCCCTCGGTACAAGCCGTGCTGGGTTTCGACGCCGACTGGATATTCCAGAACGGCTGGCAATCGACCATCGCCAACCCGCAACAACTGAGCGGCATCTACAGCCTGATGGACCGGGTCAGTAAAGCGCTGGACAAGCCCGAACAACTGGCGCTGCTGCGCAGTCAGGTGCAGACCCAACTGTTTTTGTTCGACTGCCTGCGGGCCGACGGGCGCAAGATCCCCATCGAGTTGCGTCTGGTGCTGGTCTGGGACGAACACGGCGCCTTCGAAGGCGTGCTCGGGGTCGGTCGCGATATCAGCCAGCAGCGTCGGGCCGAGAAAGACCTGCGCATGGCGGCCACGGTATTCGAGCACTCGACCTCCGCGATTCTGATCACTGACCCGGCGGGCTATATCGTCCAGGCCAACGAGGCCTTCAGTCGCGTCAGCGGCTATGCGATGTCCCAAGTGCTCGACCAGTTGCCAAACATGCTCACCGTCGATGAGCAGCAGGAAGCCCATCTGCGTTATGTACTCAAGCAATTGCATCAGCACAGCACCTGGGAAGGCGAAGTCTGGCTCAAGCGCCGCAATGGCGAGCATTACCCGGCCTGGGTCGGGATTACCGCGGTGCTCGACGACGAAGGCGACCTGGCCAGCTACGTGTGTTTCTTCAGCGACATCAGCGAACGCAAGGCCAGTGAGCAACGGATTCACCGCCTCGCCTATTACGACGCCCTGACCCACCTGCCCAACCGCACGCTGTTCCAGGATCGCCTGCACACCGCGCTGCAATCGGCCGAGCGGCAAAAATCCTGGGTGGTGCTGATGTTCCTCGACCTGGACCGTTTCAAGCCGATCAACGACTCCCTGGGCCACGCCGCCGGCGACCGCATGCTCAAGGAAATGGCCACGCGCCTGCTTGGTTGCGTCGACGATGACGACACCGTGGCGCGCATGGGCGGCGATGAATTCACATTGCTGCTACAACCGCGGGTCAATCGGGAGATCGCGCTGAACCGGGCGATTCATGTGGCTGAACAGATTCTTGCCAGCCTCGTGACGCCATTCGTCCTCGAAGGCCGCGAGTTCTTCGTCACCGCCAGTATCGGCATCGCCCTGAGCCCTCAGGACGGCAGCGAACTCAGTCAGTTGATGAAAAACGCCGACACCGCGATGTACCACGCCAAGGAGCGCGGCAAGAACAACTTCCAGTTCTATCAGGCCGACATGAACGCCAGCGCCCTGGAGCGTCTGGAGCTGGAAAGCGACTTGCGCCATGCCCTGGAGCAAAACGAGTTCGTGTTGTATTACCAACCGCAATTCAGTGGCGACGGCAAACGCCTGACCGGTGCCGAAGCCCTGTTGCGCTGGCGTCATCCGCGTCGCGGCCTGGTGCCACCGGGGGATTTCATTCCGGTACTCGAGGAGCTCGGGCTGGTGGTGGATGTCGGCGACTGGGTGATCAGCGAAGCCTGCCGCCAGCTCAAGACCTGGCATCAGGCCAAGGTGCGGGTGCCGAAGGTTTCGGTGAATATTTCGGCCCGGCAGTTCTCCGATGGGCAGCTCGGCATGCGGATCGCGACGATCCTCAAGGAAACCGGCCTGCCGCCGGCATGCCTGGAGCTGGAACTGACCGAAAGTATCCTGATGCGCGAAGTCAGCGAGGCAATGCAGATCCTGGCCGGGTTGAAAAACCTCGGCCTGAGCATTGCGGTCGACGACTTCGGCACCGGTTATTCATCGCTCAACTACCTCAAGCAATTCCCGATCGACGTGCTGAAAATCGACCGCACCTTCGTCGATGGCCTGCCCTCGGGCGAACAGGATGCGCAGATTGCCCGGGCGATCATCGCCATGGCCCACAGCCTCAATCTGGCGGTGATCGCCGAGGGCGTGGAAACCCACGAGCAGCTCGACTTCCTGCGCGAACACGGTTGCGATGAGGTTCAGGGCTACCTGTTCGGTCATCCGATGCCGGCCAGCCGGTTTGAGGCGCAGTTCAGCAATGATGCGTTGTTCATGCTCGACTGAAGTTTTGCGTGTTGGGCGGGCGGCCCCTTCGCGGGCAAGCCTCGCTCCTACAGACGGTGATATCCGTAGGAGCGAGGCTTGCCCGCGAAGAGGCCCGCACAAACACCGCAAATCCCGCGCATGAACACCACTTGTCTGCGACATGATGTCCTTTCATATGCCATCTAAAAGCGGTTGGGTTAGAATGCCTCCCTTTTCTGCCCCGATCCTTGAGGACCGCCATGTTCAGCCGTGATTTGACTATTGCCAAGTTCGACGCCGACCTTTTTGCCGCCATGGAGCAAGAAGCTCAGCGCCAGGAAGAACACATTGAGCTGATCGCTTCGGAAAACTACACCAGCCCTGCGGTGATGGAAGCTCAAGGCTCGGTACTGACCAACAAGTACGCCGAAGGTTACCCGGGCAAGCGCTACTACGGTGGCTGCGAGTACGTCGACATCGTCGAGCAGCTTGCAATTGATCGAGCCAAGGAACTGTTCGGCGCCGATTACGCCAACGTTCAGCCACACGCCGGTTCGCAAGCCAACAGCGCCGTTTACCTGGCGCTGCTGCAAGCAGGCGACACCATTCTGGGCATGAGCCTGGCCCACGGCGGTCACCTGACCCACGGCGCCAGCGTTTCGTCCTCCGGCAAGCTGTACAACGCCGTTCAATACGGCATCGACGCCAATGGCCTGATCGACTACGACGAAGTCGAGCGTCTGGCGGTCGAGCACAAGCCGAAAATGATCGTGGCCGGTTTCTCTGCCTACTCGCAGGTTCTGGATTTCCCACGCTTTCGCGAAATCGCTGACAAGGTCGGTGCCTACCTGTTCGTCGACATGGCCCACGTGGCCGGTCTGGTCGCCGCTGGCGTCTACCCGAACCCGGTGCCTTTCGCTGACGTGGTGACCACCACCACCCACAAGACCCTGCGCGGTCCACGTGGCGGCCTGATCCTGGCTCGCGCCAACGCCGACATCGAGAAGAAGCTGAACTCCGCGGTATTCCCGGGTGCCCAGGGCGGCCCGCTGGAGCACGTGATCGCGGCCAAGGCGATCTGCTTCAAGGAAGCGCTGCAGCCTGAGTTCAAGGCCTACCAGCAACAAGTGGTGAAAAACGCCCAGGCCATGGCCGGCGTGTTCATCGAGCGCGGTTTCGACGTAGTGTCGGGCGGTACTCAGAATCACCTGTTCCTGCTGTCGCTGATCAAGCAGGAAATCTCCGGTAAAGACGCCGATGCCGCGCTGGGCAAAGCGTTCATCACCGTGAACAAGAACTCGGTACCAAACGATCCACGCTCCCCGTTCGTCACCTCCGGCCTGCGCTTCGGCACCCCGGCTGTGACCACTCGTGGCTTCAAGGAAGCAGAGTGCAAAGAACTGGCCGGCTGGATTTGCGACATCCTGGCTGATCTGAACAACGAAGCGGTGATCGATGCCGTTCGTGAGAAGGTCAAAGCCATCTGCAAGAAACTGCCGGTGTACGGCGCTTAATTGCACCGCTAAACCGCAGTGATGAAAAAACCGGCCAGCGATGGCCGGTTTTTTTTCGTCCGCTTTTTTTCAAACGGAGAAAAGGCTCAAGGTCGGGGCATTGCGCCCAACTGGTAAGACCGGTCATGCCAATTTTGCACTTTCTGCTTGCGATCACCCGAAAACAGCGCCTAGACTGCGCCTGCACTGGACATACCGGTAAGACCACAATAATTAAGTCCTGAATCTGATGCGCTTAGCGCACGGCAGCCAGGACACCGACCAGGATTCCTCCCATGCTCAGATGGTGCTCGCGTTCAATCTTCCTTCAAGTGGTTCTCGGACTGATGCTCGGCATCGTCTGCGGGCTGACCCTTCCCGAATATTCCGCCCAACTCAAACCCCTTGGCGACGGTTTCATCAAACTGATCAAGATGCTCATTGGTCTGATCGTGTTCTGCGTGGTGGTCAGCGGCATCAGCGGTGCCGGTGACCTGAAGAAGGTCGGACGCATCGGCCTGAAATCGGTGATCTACTTCGAAATATTGACCACCATCGCCCTGGTAATCGGCCTGGTGTTCGCCTTCACGACCGGCATCGGCAGCGGCGCGAACATTCATCTGGAGCAGCTCTCCGCCGCCGACATGGGCGACATCGCCCAACGCGGTCAGCACATGCAAACCACCACCCAGTTCCTGCTGAACCTGATCCCGAGCTCGGTGATCGGCGCCTTCGCGGACAACAACATCCTGCAAGTCCTGCTGTTTTCGGTGCTGTTCGGCAGCGCGCTGAACCTGGTGGGCGAAGCGGCGTCGGGTATTTCCCGGCTGATCAACGAGCTGAGCCATGTGATCTTCCGCATCATGGGCATGATCGTGCGCCTGGCGCCGATCGGCGTGTTCGGCGCTATCGCCTTCACCACCAGCAAATATGGCCTGGATTCGCTGCAACACCTGGGCAGCCTGATCGGCCTTTTCTACATGACCTGCGTGGCATTCGTGGCGCTGATTCTCGGCCTGGTGATGCGCCTCTCGGGCCTGAAGATGTGGCCGCTGCTCAAGTACCTGCGCGAAGAACTGTTGATCGTCATGGGCACCGCCTCTTCCGACGCCGTGTTGCCACAAATCATGCGCAAGCTTGAGCATCTGGGCATTGGCAGCTCCACGGTCGGGCTGGTGATTCCGACCGGGTACTCGTTCAACCTTGATGGTTTTTCGATCTACCTGACCCTGGCCATTGTGTTCATCGCCAATGCCACCGGAACGCCGCTGGCCATGACTGATCTGCTGACGATTCTGCTGGTCTCGCTGATCACCTCCAAAGGTGCCCACGGGATTCCCGGCTCGGCGCTGGTGATTCTCGCCGCCACCCTGACGGCGATCCCGGCGATTCCGGTGGTGGGCCTGGTGCTGGTGCTGGCGGTGGACTGGTTCATGGGCATCGGGCGGGCGCTGACCAATTTGATTGGTAACTGCGTAGCCACGGTGGCCATTGCCCGCTGGGAAAAGGACATCGATATCCAACGGGCAAACAAAGTGCTTTCCGGCCAGGTGGGATATACCTTCCAGCCGAGAAAACCGGTTACCCCGGCGCATCAGCAGGAATTTTAAACAACGTGTGCCTGCCCACGGGCAGGCACATTCATCACGACCTGGAGCGAACAGTGATTACCTCGTCAACCGTTGTAAATTCGGTGGTAGAAAAACTTCGGGCCGCGCTGGCCCGTGGTCAGTGGCGTTCCGGCGAAATGCTGCCGGGCCAGCGCGAACTGGCCGAACAACTGGGCATCAGCCGCCCGAGCCTGCGCGAAGCGGTGATCGTGCTGGAAACCCTCGGCCTGGTGCGTTCCATGCCGGGCAAAGGCGTGGTGGTGCTGGAGGCCAATCTCAACGACAGCCAAAGCCACGACAGCGCGGTAGCCGGGGCCAGCCTGGAAGACGTGCTGCAACTGCGCTACACCCTCGAACCGTTCATTGTCGGCCTGGTGGCGCAGTCCATCAGCAGCAAGGAAGTCGGGCAACTGCGCCTGACCCTGATGGACATGCGCGAAGCCTTGGAGGCCAACGACAGCGAGGCCGGCGTGAACGCCTACATCGCGTTCCACGAAGAGTTGTTCGCCCTGACCTCGAACCCGATTTTCCAGAGCGTGGTGCAGCAGACCAGCAATGCCCTCAAGCAAAGCGCCGACGTGCTGCGCAATTCTCCGGAGCATCTGGCTGAACGCCTTGAAGAAAACGAAGCCGTGGTGCGAGCGATACGCAGCAAAAACAGCGCCCAGGCCAGCGCCGAGATGCGTCGGCACATCCTTCGCGAAGGCCAGCGGATGGGCATCGAATTGAATATTCCGGACGATCACCTCGGCAGTTGACCCCCTCTTCGAACTGGAGAAAGGCCATGAACAGCTTCGCCTCGCCACAAACTCTTGTTGCCCTGCCCTTTCGCCCGTCGGTGGAAAATCTCCATTCGCGGATCTTCGACGCCATTCTCGAACAGCGCATCAATGCGGCCAGTCGCTTTACCGAAGATAGTCTGGCGCAGATGTTCGGTGCCAGGCGCAGTGACATTCGTAGTGTGCTGACGCAGCTGTCCCATCAGCAAATCATCATCCTGCGGACCAATCATCGTCCCCGGGTTGCCGCACCAGATGCCGAGCAAACCCGTCAGACCCTTCACGCACGGCGACTGACCGAAATCACGCTGGTGAAACTTGCCTGCCGGCAGCCTCGTGCGCAAAACCTGAAACGCCTGCGTGCCTTGATCGACAGCGAACGCCAATGTAAGGAGCGTGGTCCATCGATTCGGTTATCGGGAGAGTTCCACTTGCAACTGGCCGAAATGGCAGGAAATGCACCGCTGGCGCATTTTCTTGGCAGCCTGGTGCCGCTGATTTCGCTGGCGATTGCGCAGTATGACGCTCAGACAAGTGATTATTGCGGATGGCAGGAGCATGCGGAGATTGTCGATGCCGTGGAACGTGGGGATGTTGCGATGGCCGAAATACTGATGAACCGGCACCTGGATCATCTTGAGCAAATATTGCTGAACTCCGGTTATGTCCCCCGCCTGGATTGTTGTGTTGCCGGTTAAATCGCCATCGCGGGCGAGGCTTGCCCGCGAAGGTGTCATCACCGACGAACACCTATTCAATCCGCCGCGACCCGCGCAAAACCTTCGCGAATCTTCTCTTGCGGCAAATCATCGGCAATGAACACGATCACGCTTTCGCGCGTGTCATCGTCTGCCCACTCGGTGTCCCAGTCGAAGCCGTAGAGTTTCAGCACGCCCTGAAACACCATGCGCCGTGGCTCGCCAAGGATGTTCAAAACACCTTTGTAGCGCAGCAGTTGCTTGCCATGGTCTTCCAGCAGTTCGTTCATGAACTCGCTGAGTTTGTCGATATCCAGCGGCTTGTCGGTACGCAGCACCAGGCTGGAGATGCGGTCGATGGACGGTGCTTTGCTCACCGGGCGCAAACTCACACCGCCACCGAGGTCGGCATTGAGGTTGAAGCCGCGCACGTCGAGCAGTTCGGCCAGATCGATCTTGCCGTGCTCGACCACGCGAATCGGCGCGCGACGGTTGATGCGGGTCAGTCGCTCGCTGAGGGCGGTGAAGGTCGGCTCATCCACCAGATCCCGTTTGCTCACCAGCAAGCGGTCGGCAAAACCGATCTGCGCCTGGGCGATGGTCTGGGTCAGGTGCAGGTCGGCGTGAGCCGCGTCCACCAAGGTGATGATGCCGTCGAGGAGGTAACGCTCGCGCAGCTCTTCGTCGATGAAAAAGGTTTGCGCCACCGGGGCTGGGTCGGCCAGACCGGTGCATTCGATCACCAGGCGGTCGAAGGCGATTTCGCCGCTGTCCAGGCGCTCCAGCAGCAGATACAGCGCTTTGGTCAAATCGGTGTGGATGGTGCAACAGACACAGCCGTTGGACAGCGTCATCACTTGCACCGGCTCGTCGCCCAACAGTTGGGTGTCGATGCCGGCATCACTGAATTCGTTTTCGATCACCGCGATTTTCAGGCCGTGCTCGGCTTTGAGCAGGTGGCGCAGCAAGGTGGTTTTACCCGCGCCGAGGAAGCCGCTGAGGATCGTGACAGGGATTGGTGCTAACAAAATAAGGTCTCCCGGACGCAAAAAAGCTGTAGGAGCCAGGTTTGCCGGCGAAAGCGTCCTGAAGATCACCTTTGCCGGCAAGCCGTGCTCCTACAGTGGAGTGTTGCCTAAACCGCGTGCATCAACAGCACTTCGGTCCACCCTTGCCACCGTAGCGGGCCTCCTGACGTTCGCGAAAGAACATCTCGTAGCTCATCACCGGTTTGTCCGGGTGTTTGGTTTGCATATGCTCGACGTAGGTGTCGTAGTCGGGCATGCCGACCATCAGGCGTGCGGCCTGACCGAGGTATTTACCGAGGCGACTCAGGTCATTGAACATGGTGCAATCCTCAGGTTACGCATCCGGTTGGGCCTGGAATGGCGATTCTTTATCCGTGCGTTCTTTTTTACCCCAGGCGGCAGTGCCGACCTTGAGCGCATAGAACAGGATGCTGAACACCACGAACAGGAACAGCGCGGTCAGCGTTGCGTTGGTGTAGGCGTTGAAAATCACATGCTGCATCTGCTCGATGCTCTTGGCCGGGGCCAGGATCTGCCCGTTGGCCAACGCATCGCTGTATTTCTTCGCCAGCGCCAGGAAACCGATCGCCGGGTTGGCGTCGAACAGCTTGATGAAGCCTGCGGTGGTGGTGCAGATCAGCAGCCACAGCGCCGGCAGCATGGTCACCCAGACGTAGCGTTGGCGTTTCATTTTGATCAGCACGACGGTGCCGAGCATCAGCGCGATACCGGCCAGCATCTGGTTGGAGATACCGAACAGTGGCCACAAGGTGTTGATGCCACCCAGCGGATCGATCACGCCCTGATACAACAACCAGCCCCACATCGCCACACAGCCGGCGGTGGCGATCAGGTTGGCGGTCCAGGACTCGGTGCGTTTGAGCGCCGGGACGAAGGAGCCGAGCAAGTCCTGCAGCATGAAACGCCCGGCACGGGTGCCGGCGTCCACCGCGGTCAGGATGAACAGCGCTTCGAACAGGATCGCGAAGTGGTACCAGAACGCCATGGTGTTTTCGCCCGGCAGCACACTGTGCAGGATCTGCGCGATACCCACCGCCAGGGTCGGCGCACCGCCGGCACGGGCCAGGATGGTGGTTTCACCGATGTCCTTGGCCACCGCTTGCAGCGCTTCCGGGGTGATCGCAAACCCCCAGCCGCTGACGGCTTGGGCCACAGCCACCACGTCACCGCCGACGACCGCTGGCGGGCTGTTCATGGCGAAGTAGACGCCTGGCTCGATCACCGAAGCGGCCACCATCGCCATGATCGCCACGAAGGACTCCATCAGCATGCCGCCGTAACCGATATAGCGGGCGTTGACTTCGTTATCCAGCAACTTCGGCGTGGTGCCGGAGGAGATCAGCGCATGGAAACCGGACACCGCGCCACAGGCGATGGTGATGAACAGGAACGGGAACAACCCTCCCTTCCATACCGGCCCGGTGCCGTCGATGAACTGGGTCAGTGCCGGCATTTTCAGCTCGGGCATGGTGATCAGGATGCCGATCGCGAGCGCAACGATGGTGCCGATCTTGAGGAAGGTGGACAGGTAATCGCGAGGGGCGAGGATCAGCCACACCGGCAATACCGCCGCCACGAACCCGTAGCCGATCAGCATCCAGGTGATCTGAACCCCGGTAAAGCTGAACGCCTTGGCCCACACCGGGTCAGCGGCAATCTGCCCACCCAGCCAGATCGAACCCAGCAGCAACGCCACGCCGATCACCGAGATTTCACCGATGCGGCCCGGACGGATGTAGCGCATGTAGATGCCCATGAACATCGCGATCGGGATCGTCGCCATTACGGTGAAAATACCCCACGGGCTTTCGGCCAGGGCCTTGACCACGATCAGCGCCAGCACCGCGAGGATGATGATCATGATCAGGAAACAACCGAACAGCGCGATGGTCCCGGGGATGCGGCCCATCTCTTCACGGACCATGTCGCCCAGGGAACGGCCGTTGCGGCGGGTGGACATGAACAGGACCATGAAATCCTGAACTGCACCGGCCAGCACCACGCCGGCAATCAGCCATAGCGTGCCGGGGAGATAGCCCATCTGCGCCGCCAACACCGGACCAACCAGCGGCCCCGCGCCGGCGATGGCCGCAAAGTGGTGACCGAAGAGAATGTGTTTGTTGGTCGGCACATAGTCCAGACCGTCATTGTTGAGCACGGCGGGGGTAGCCCGACGCGAATCAAGTTGCATCACATTGTTAGCGATGAACAGGCTGTAATAGCGATACGCAACCAGATAAATGGCCACGGCAGCAACCACGATCCACAAGGCGTTGATCGCCTCGCCTCGGCGCAATGCCACTACGCCCAGGGCGCACGCTCCCAAGACTGCCACCAGCAGCCAGGGTAAGTGGCGTAGCAGGCTATTATTATTTTTCATTTTATGATTCCAGCCAGAGTGGACAAGAAAGACAGCCATCCGGAGTTTAGCGCTACTGGCCTCAAAGGCCACCCCCAACGTTGGTCTGGCGCAATGTCCGTGGCGGCTGACGCCAAGCCCGGTCTATAGTCATTGCACCATGCACAGGGGTCAGACCATGAGCGAACAGCATTCCGATCGCCGCCGTTTCAAGCGTATTGCTTTCGATGCCCGAACCGAGCTGAGCCAGAACGGGCAGCGTTGGTCGGTGCAATTGCTCGACCTGTCGCTCAAGGGCCTGCTGATCCAGCGTCCCGAGTCCTGGTCAGGCGACGCCAGCCAGCCCTTCGCAGCCGATGTCCATTTAAACAACGAGGCCGAGATCCGAATGGACGTGCAGCTGGCCCATGATGACCACGGCCAGCTGGGTTTTGTCTGCCTGAATATCGGGCTCGAATCGATCGAACACCTGAGGCGGCTGGTCGAGCTGAACCTCGGCGATCCCGAGGAACTGGAGCGGGAGTTGGGAGCGCTGATCGAAGCCTGATTGCTTTCTACAGGGATTGCGCTCACATGCTTATTCGAACAGTGCGTCGAGGGCCTGTTCCAGCCGCGTCACGGCAATGATCTGCAACCCCGGCGGCGGCTCTTTCGGCGCGTTGCCCTTGGGCACGATGGCGCGCTTGAAGCCGTGCTTGGCCGCCTCTTTCAAGCGCTCTTGGCCACTCGGCACCGGGCGCACTTCACCCGATAACCCGACTTCGCCGAACACCAGCAGATCATGGGGCAGCGGCCGGTTGCGCAAACTGGACATGACCGCTGCCATCAAGGCCAGGTCGGAAGCGGTTTCCAGGACCTTCACCCCGCCGACCACGTTGAGGAACACGTCCTGATCGTGGGTCGGGATGCCGCCATGGCGGTGCAAAACCGCCAACAACATGGCCAGGCGATTCTGATCCAGACCGAGCGTCACCCGGCGCGGGTTGGCCAGATGGCTGTCGTCCACCAACGCCTGGACTTCCACCAGCATCGGCCGGGTGCCTTCCCACGTAGCCATGACCACGCTGCCCGGGACTTCTTCCTGGGCGCGGGTCAGAAAAATCGCCGAAGGGTTGGAGACTTCTTTCAGGCCTTTGTCGGTCATGCCGAACACGCCCAATTCATTCACCGCGCCGAAACGGTTTTTCACCGCCCGCAGCAAACGCAGGCGCCCATCGGATTCGCCTTCGAAATACAGAACCGTATCGACCATGTGCTCCAGCACGCGCGGCCCGGCCAAGGCGCCTTCTTTTGTCACGTGACCGACCAGGAAAATCGCGGTGCCGCTCTGCTTGGCATAACGCACCAACAACGCTGCGCTTTCCCGAACCTGCGACACGCCGCCCGGTGCCGATTGCAGTTGCTCGGTGAAAATCGTCTGGATCGAGTCGATCACCATCACCTTGGGCTTTTCGACCCGGGCGGTGGCAATGATGGTTTCGATGCAGGTTTCAGTCATCACCCGCAGCTGATCCTGAGGCAAGCCCAAGCGCCGGGCGCGCATGGCCACCTGCTGCTGGGATTCTTCGCCGGTGACATACAGTGCCGGCATGCTCTTGGCGAGGTTGCACAAGGTTTGCAGCAAAATAGTTGACTTGCCGATACCCGGATCACCACCGATCAACACCACCGAGCCATCGACCAAGCCGCCGCCCAGAACGCGATCCAGCTCGCCGGACGCCGTGGAAAAACGCGGAATCTCTTCGACACTGACTTCGGCCAGGGTCTTGATCTGCGCCTGCTGGCCGGTCCAACCGGTGCGACCGCTGGGGGCTGCGGCGCCGCCACTCTCCACCATGGTTTCGGTCAGTGTGTTCCAGGCCCCGCATTCGCCGCACTGGCCGGCCCACTTGGGGAAGGTTGAACCGCACTCGGTGCAGCCGTACATGCGCTTGGCCTTGGCCATCTGAACTCCCGGCAAAAACCGCGATGATAGCTCAGCTGGCGCGGATCAGCGCGGCGCCGCCGTGCGGATTTCACCGCTGGCCAGACGCGCGGCGCTGTTGCCCAACGGATCCTCGGCGTTCATGTCTGCCCCTTTGGCCTTGAGTGCGTCGAGCAACTCGACGCGTTTGAACAACCCGGCATACATCGCGGCAGTCTGCCCGGCGCCGTTGCGTTGGTCGGGGCTGCAATGGGTGGCCAGCAGGGTTCGAGCGATTTGCAGTTCTCCCTTGAAAATCGCCCCCATCAGCGCCGTATTGCCGCGTTGATCCTGGGCGCAGGCATCCGCCCCGGCCGCGAGCAAACGCTCCACGGCGGCGCTCTGGCCGTGATAGGCGGCCAGAATCAGGGCGGTGTACCCCTTGCTGTCGCGGGTATCAAGGGAATAGCCGGCGTCGATGAAGGTCTCGAGCATCGGCACATCACCCCGTCGAGCGGCATCGAAATAGTAATCCTGCAATTGGGCTTTCAGCGCTTCGGGGTCCTTCGAGACTTGCGCATCAGGCCCGGCGAGCACACTGAGCGACCAGCACGCCAGAAACACAGACAGATAAAAACGCATGGTGGAACTCCTTGATCAGACGGGACCTCGCATGAGGTCCCGCTTCAGGCAGATGGATCAGTCGAGCAGTTTGGCCGCCTGCGCCTTGACCCGTGCCAGATCACCCTTGGCTACTTTGGTCACCCCGGTCCCGTATTCCGGGTCGGCCTTGTAGAGGAAGGACAGGATGATGTGCTTGCTCTCGTCATCGGTGGTGGCCAGGGAGCCGCCGAAGCTGTCGATCAGATCCTGACGTTCCTTCTGGTTGAACGAGCGATACAGATCGCCGGCCTGCTTGAAGTTCTGCTCACGCTGAATCTTCGCCTGCTGCGTGCTGCCCGACAGGGTCGCCTGGCTGTAACGCGCGGTTTGCGGCTCTTCACGGGATAGCAGACGGCTCGGCTGGTAATTCACCCCCGTGCTGCTGGCGCCGAGGTTCATCGCGCCATCCTGGTTACCGTTGTTCACGGCGATTTTGGGTGCGTTGATCGGCAACTGCAGCGCGTTAGCCCCCAGGCGATACAGTTGGGTATCGGCATACGAGAACACTCTCCCCTGCAATAAGCGATCTTCCGAAGGTTCGATACCGGGCACCAGATTGGCTGGCGCCATGGCCACTTGTTCGGTTTCCTGGAATACATTCGCCGGATTACGGTTCAACACCATTTGTCCAACTTTTCGCTCAGGTATACCGGGCCAGATCTTGGTCGCGTCCAGTGGATCGAAATCAAACTTGGACAAATCTTGCGGTTTTATAACCTGAACGTACAAGTCCCACTTCGGAAAGTCCCCCTTATTAATGTGGGTAACCAAGTCATTGGTCATATGACTGTAGTCTTGACCTTGAACATGGGTAACTTCTTTGGGGTCGAGATTTTTTATTCCCTGCAAACTTTTCCAGTGAAACTTCACATAGTGAACATCGCCTTTGGCGTTAACCAACTTGTAGGCATGTACACCGTTGCCATCCATCTCCCGATAACTGGCTGGCGTGCCGGAGTTGGAATACAACTCGGTCAAGGTGCGAGTGGCTTCCGGAACATGGGAGAAGAAATCGAAACGACGGGAGTCGTCGTCAAGGTTGGTGCGCGGGTCTGGCTTGAAGGCATGGACCATGTCTGGAAACTTGATCGCGTCACGGATGAAAAAGGTCGGAAAATTGTTGCCGACCAGGTCCCAGTTGCCATCTGCGGTGTAGAACTTGGTGGCGAACCCCCGCGGATCACGCAGGGTTTCCGGCGAATGGTTGCCATGGACCACCGCGGAAAAGCGCACAAATACCGGTGTGCTCTGGCCGCCGGCGAATACCTTGGCCTTGGTCAGGTCACTGAGGTCATCGGTCACCGTGAAGGTGCCATGTGCGCCCGTGCCACGGGCATGCACCACACGTTCGGGAATGCGTTCGCGGTCAAAACGCTGGAGTTTCTGGATCAGTTGCACGTCTTGCAACAGCACCGGCCCGGTCGCGCCGGCGGTTTGCGAGTTCTGGTTGTCGCCCACGGCGGCGCCGTTATCACGGGTCAACGTCGCAGCGTTGACGGAAAAGGACAGCAAGCTGGCGGTCAGAACGCCGAAGGTACGACGGAGGGGAAAAGCCCCGAGGCCAAGGGGAGTTGTCATGGAAGTTTCCTCTGGTTTTATAAGGCGCATCCTGGTGCGCCCCACAGAGGCTAGTGACCCGAAGGCCAAAACATAAATAGAAATCCCGCACCGGGGCGATAGCGAAAAGGTTCTGGAAAGCCCGGTCTAGAGCGGGTAATCGCGCGCGAGTGGTGGCATTTTGTAAACTAATTACCAGAAGATGTGTCGATAGACACGGGCATTGTAAGAAGGCGTTTCAAGCAAGGGACGTTTTGCTGATTTACACTGCGTTCACCAACCTCATCTGTAACAAGGAAATAACCTATGGGCGTGATAAGTGAGTTCAAGGCCTTCGCGGTCAAAGGTAATGTGGTCGACATGGCTGTCGGTATCATCATCGGTGCCGCCTTCGGCAAAATCGTTTCGTCGTTTGTCGGCGATGTGGTGATGCCGCCCATTGGCTTGTTGATCGGTGGGGTGGACTTCAGCGACCTGGCCATTACGCTCAAGGCCGCCAACGGTGACATCCCGGCTGTGGTGCTGGCGTACGGCAAGTTCATCCAGAGCATGATCGACTTCATCATCGTCGCCTTCGCGATCTTCATGGGCGTCAAGGCCATCAACCGTCTGAAACGCGAAGAGGCCGTCGCACCAACCCTGCCGCCGGTTCCAACCAAGGAAGAAGAGCTGCTGAGCGAGATCCGCGATCTGCTCAAGGCCCAGAACAATCGGCCCTGATAGCTGATTACCCACAGAACCGGCGCCTTCGGGCGCCGTTTGTTTACCAGTAGTTTTCCACTGCCACTTGGCCGGGTCGGCGACTGAGGCTCAGGTGCATGTCCCTTTGTTTCAGTAACTTGCGCGTGTCATCGATCATCTGTGGATTACCGCAGAGCATCACCCGCGAATGCTCGGCCGTTAGCGCCACACCGGCCGCCTGTTCCAGCTCGCCACTTTCTATAAGCCTGGTGATTCGCCCATTCAAGGCCCCCGAATGCTGCTCGCGGGTGACGGTGGCAATGAACTGCAGCTTGTGCGCGTACTCGGCCAGGTAATCGCGCTGCGCCAGCCCCGCAATCAGCTTCTGGTACGCCAGCTCCCGCGCTTCGCGCACGCTGTAGACCAGGATGATGCGTTCGAACTTTTCCCAGACCTCAAAGTCCTGAAGGATCGACAGAAACGGCGCCAGGCCCGTGCCTGTGGATAACAACCAAAGGTCACGGCCGTCGACGAAGCGATCCAGCGTCAGATAACCGAAGGCCTGCCGGTCGACCAGCAGCGTATCGCCGACTTCCAGCCGACTCAGCTCACTGGTGAACTCCCCTCCCGGCACGACAATAGAGAAGAATTCAAGGAACTCGTCGTGGGGTGACGAGACCATGGAATAGGCCCGCCATACTGTGCTGCCGTCTGGCTTGGTCACGCCTAACCGGGCGAATTGGCCCCCGCGAAAACGAAAACCCGGATCCCTGGTGGTCCGCAGGGTAAACAGGTTTGGAGTCAATGGCTGGACCTCGAGCAGGGTCTGGCGAGTGAATTTTTCTGCACTGGCAGTCATGGGTCGCTCCATTCAACAGATGATGCCAGTGTCCCGCAAAGCAGGCGGCGTAAACACCGGTGATTTGTAATGGCTTTCGCAAAAGGAGCAAACGGTACAATAACAACAATAGATACATGGGCATTGATTCTGTCTCTGCATAAAAACAGAGCTAAGAACCAGTTATTCAGTTAAGTGGCATTTTCAAGAGCAAAAAAATTCAGCACTTATGTAGGAGCTCTCCTACACTATCGGACGTGCCAAGATTTTGGATCCAATCAACGCCACCTCAAGAAACGTCCGCATGGAGTTATCCGATGAAAGTGTGGAAGGAGTCACAGTTAACGCAGCTTTCTGACGCTCAGAAAATAGACACCGCGTACGAAATGTCTCTCAGTTTCGTTAAAAACCTGGGCTTTAATTTCTGTGCATTTTCAATAACATCTCAAGCGAGAGGGAAACATTGCCATAAGGTCAACCTGAATAATTATCCCTGCCAATGGAACGAAGAATATGAAAAAGAGCATTTCAGTGAGGTCGACCCAATACGAGCCCATTGCAATCAATCCGAATGGCCGATTCTTTGGGCCAAAGAGGTCTTCTCAAAGACACCGACACTGTGGCAAGCCCAACAAGAGCAGGGCTTGCGTTATGGCTGGTCCCTGTCCGTTCATGACAAGAACGGGCTCTGCAGCATGCTGAGCGTGGCCCGAAGCCACTGCGAGGTAACCGCGTACGACCTGTATAAAAATCTGGGCTACACGATGTTCATTGCCCGCCACCTGCACGGGCTTGTTGCGAAAGACCTGCCTGCGCCCGCGAAGCCGGACACAGAGCATTTATCATTCCGAGAAATCGAGGTGTTGAAATACTCATCCATCGGCAAGACGGCAGGGGAAATCGCGAGAATCCTCAGCCTGAGTGAAAGCACGGTGCAGTTCCATATCCGGGGCGCGATTCGTAAACTCGGCGTGAACAACAAGATTGCGGCGGTGATCAAGGCAGCGAAAGCGGGCGTTATCTGAAACTGTTCGAATCAGGCAATCCCTGCGAGTAATTCAGAGCAAAAAAACGTACCATCTGCGATCCATCCTGAGTGATGCCGTGTGAAATTCCACGACGCCGTCCGCTCAGATGGTTGCGCCCGCAACAACGCCCCTGAGCGGCGGACCACTCGTTGATTATCCTACGTTGATTACCCAGAGCCCCCGCCTCATGCCTCTGCTCGAAACCCCCTTCGCCCAACTCGATCTGATCCGCCAGCCAGAACAGCAGAACGAACCGCTGCAAGCGTTCGATGCCGCAGACGAATACCTGCTCAATCAACTGGCCGAACAACAACCGGCGGTCGATACCCGAGTGCTGGTGCTCAATGACAGCTTCGGCGCATTGGCCGCCAGCCTGGTGGGCAAGGTTCGGGTGACCAGCAGCGGCGATTCGTTTCTGGCCTTTCAGGGGCTGGAAAAGAACCTGATCCGCAACGGCCAGGCGTTCGATGCGGTGCCGAAGGTGCCTGCCAGCGAAGCATTCATCGGGCCGTTTGACCGGGTACTGATCCGGGTACCGAAAACCCTGGCGTTGCTGGAGGAGCAACTGATCCGGCTGCAGGGTCAATTGGCTCCCGGCGCTCAGGTGATTGCGGCGGCGATGGTCAAGCATCTGCCACGCGCCGCGGGCGATCTGCTGGAGCGTTACATCGGCCCGGTGCAAGCCTCGCTGGCCGTAAAGAAGGCGCGACTGCTGATCGCCACCCCCGAAGCCAAAGCCCCCGCTGTCTCGCCCTACCCGACCCGCTATCGACTCGACACGCCTGCCATCGAACTGCTCAATCACGCCAATGTGTTCTGCCGCGAAGGGCTGGATATCGGCACGCGGGCCTTTTTGCCGCACTTGCCAAAGAACCTCGGCGCAGCGCGGGTCGCCGACCTGGGGTGTGGCAATGGCGTGCTTGCAATCGCCAGTGCCCTGCAAAACCCTGAGGCCCATTACACCCTGGTGGACGAGTCGTTCATGGCCGTGCAATCGGCCGCGCAAAACTGGCGCGCGGCGTTGGGTGATCGTGACGTGACCGTGCGCGCCGGCGATGGTTTGGCGGGGCAGGAACCTCAATCTTTGGACGTGGTGCTGTGCAATCCACCGTTTCACCAACAGCAAGTGGTCGGCGACTTCCTCGCCTGGCGGATGTTCCAGCAGGCGCGCGAAGCGTTGGTGGTGGGCGGCGCGCTGTACATCGTCGGCAACCGTCATCTGGGTTATCACAGCAAGCTTGCGCGGTTGTTCCGCGGCGTCGAGCAAGTCGCGTCCACTCCCAAGTTCGTGATTCTCAAAGCACGCAAATAAATACGCGCAAAAAAAACCCTCCATCGCAGGAGGGTTATAAATCCGTGCCACACGGCAACGGGATGGGAATTTCAGTGAGTGCTCAAACCGGCGGCACTCATGAACATGCGCATCAGCATGGCCACGATGAACAGGGCCAGGACGCTGCCGGCCCAGATCATCGCCAGCCAGCCGAGTCGCTGCCAGAGCGGTTTTTTCTCGGCCGCTTCGATTTTCTGCAAATCAGGTTTGCCAGCCATCATCGCGTTCTCCTCTGCACCGTAGTCGTATGGGCTAGTGGTAACCATCTTCGTGGGTGACCTTGCCCCGGAACACGTAGTAGCTCCAGAAGGTGTAACCCAGGATGAACGGGATGATGAACAGCGTACCCACCAGCATGAAGCCCTGGCTTTGCGGCGGTGCGGCAGCGTCCCAGATCGAGATCGACGGCGGCACGATGTTCGGCCACAGGCTGATACCCAGACCGCTGTAACCGAGGAAGATCAGCACCAGGGTCAGCAGGAATGGCGTGTAGTGCGCATTGCGGGCCACCGCGCGAATCAGACCGTACAGGGTCACCAGCACCAGAATCGGCACCGGCAGGAACCAGAACAGATTCGGCAGGGTGAACCAGCGTGCGGCGATCTCGGCATGGGCCAATGGCGTCCAGATGCTGACGATGCCAATCACCGCCAGCAACACGAAGGCCAATGGCCGCGCCAGGTCATGCATCTGTTCCTGCAGCTTGCCTTCGGTCTTCATGATCAGCCAGGTGCAACCGAGCAACGCATAAGCCACCACCAGCGCCGCGCCACAGAACATCGTGAACGGCGTCAGCCAGTCGAGTGAGCCACCGGCAAACTGACGATTGACCACCGGCAGCCCATCGATGAACGCACCCAATGCCACGCCCTGGAAGAAGGTGGCGGCGATCGAGCCACCGATGAATGCCTTGTCCCAGAGATGGCGCTTGGCGTCCTTGGCCTTGAAGCGGAACTCAAAGGCCACGCCACGGAAAATCAGCCCGATCAGCATGAAAATCAGCGGCAGGTACAACGCCGAGAGCACCACCGAATAGGCCAGTGGGAAGGCACCGAACAAGGCCGCACCGCCCAGTACCAGCCAGGTTTCGTTGCCGTCCCAGACCGGGGCGACGGTGTTCATCATGACGTCACGGTCGCTCTTGCCCTTGATGAACGGAAAAAGAATCCCGATCCCCAGGTCGAAGCCGTCCATGACCACGTACATCATGATGCCAAAGATGATGATCACGGCCCAGATCAGCGGAAGATCAATACCCATCTCAAATCTCCTTGTTCAGGCTGTGGTTGTGATCGCCGTCACCGTTGTCGTCGGCGGCGGACAGCGGACGGGCCGGCGTGCGTTTCTGGCCAGGACCGCCTTCGTTGGTTTCCTTGCCTTCATCGATCTTCGGCCCTTTGCGCACCAGGCGCATCATGTAGCCAAGACCGGCACCGAACAGCGCGAAATACACCACAACGAACATGATCAACGTGATGCTCATTTGCATGAAGCTGTGCCCGGAGGACGCATCCGCCGTGCGCATCAAGCCATAGACCACCCACGGCTGACGGCCGATTTCAGTGGTGAACCAGCCGGCGAGGATCGCGATCAGGCCGGACGGCCCCATCCACAGCGCCAGGTACAGAAACGGACGCGAGGTGTACAGCGTGTCGCGCTTGCGCAGCCACAGGCTCCACAAACCGGTGAAGATCATCAGCATGCCCAGCCCCACCATGACCCGGAACGACCAGAAGACGATGCTCGAATTCGGCCGGTCTTCAGGCGGAAACTCCTTGAGCGCCGGTACTTGCTTGTCCAGGGTGTGGGTCAGGATCAGGCTGCCCAGATAGGGAACCTCGACGGCGAATTTCGTTTTCTCGGCTTTCATGTCCGGCCAGCCGAACAGGATCAACGGGGTCGGTTCATCCCCGTGGTTTTCCCAGTGACCTTCAATCGCGGCGATTTTCGCCGGCTGGTGCTTGAGGGTATTGAGGCCGTGGAAGTCACCGATGACGGCCTGAATTGGCGCCACGATCAAGGCCATCCACATGGCCATCGAGAGCATGGTGCGGATCGCCGGGTTGTCCTTGCCGCGCAGCAAGTGCCAGGCCGCCGAGGAGCCGACGAAGAAGGCGGTAGCCACGAACGCCGCCGTGGCCATGTGCATCAGGCGGTAGGGGAACGACGGGTTGAAAATCACTGCCAGCCAGTCCACCGGAATGACTTGTCCGTTGACGATTTCGTAACCCTGCGGGGTCTGCATCCAGCTGTTGGAAGCCAGAATCCAGAAGGTCGAGATCAAGGTGCCGATGGCGACCATGACCGTAGCGAAGAAGTGCAGGTTGCGCCCAACCCTGTTCCAGCCGAACAACATGACACCGAGGAAACCGGCTTCGAGGAAGAACGCGGTGAGCACTTCATAAGTCAGCAATGGCCCGGTCACGGAACCGGCGAAATCGGAGAAACGGCTCCAGTTGGTGCCGAACTGATAGGCCATGACCAAACCGGACACCACGCCCATGCCGAAGTTGACGGCAAAGATCTTCGACCAGAAATGGTACAGATCGCGGTAAGTATCGTTGTGCGTCTTGAGCCACAAGCCTTCGAGTACCGCCAGGTAACTCGCCAGGCCAATGGTGATGGCCGGGAACAGGATGTGGAACGAAATGGTGAACGCGAACTGAATCCGGGCGAGATCAAGTGCCTCCAAACCGAACATAAGTTTTCCTCTGTCAGGTAATACCGGCTGAAGGCTTGCGGCCTACACCCACTGCCCCCACGAAAATGGAGTGTGGCGAATTGAATTCGTTCTTTTTCTACCATCATCACAACGTAGGGAATCTGGCCATCTGGCCGCCGGATCAATTCCACGAGGGGTCTTGATCTGGATCAAGCAACGTTGAAAGAGTAGTCGCATTTTTGCCGATGGACGGTGTGGTCTATTGCCGCGTGACAGGTTGCCTCACACCCTGCCAGAGGGGTCATGACTGAAGATCAGTGTCTAGCTAACTATTTTTTTGCGCTCGCAACTTCTGGTTACAGGTTGGTGATAATCTCGCCCTTCCCCTCGCTCAAGACCTGCCTTCAGATGCCCAGCCAAGCGCCCCTGCTGTTACGTCATCACCGTCCGTTTATCGCGTTCTGGCTGGCTCGGGTATTTACCGCCAGCGGCTTTCAAATGCTGACCGTGGCCATCGGCTGGAATCTGTATCAGCTGACCGGCAACGTGCTCGACCTGGGTCTGGTGGAATTTGCTCCGCGGGTATTGTTCATGCTGCACACCGGGCATGTCGCGGACCGCTACGATCGGCGCAAAGTCGCGGCAATCTGTCAGTCCCTGCAAGCGCTGATCGCCCTGTCGCTGGCCATCGGCAGCGCAACCAACCATGTCACCCGAGAGATGATCTTCATCCTCGCCTTCCTGCTCGGCGGCGCCCGCTCCTTCGAAATGCCGACCACCCAGGCCTTGCTGCCGAGCATCGTGCCCAGCGCACTGTTCCCCCGCGCGGTGGCCGCCGCGCAATCCGCGCAACAGTCGGCCACCATCGTCGCCCCGGCCCTCGGCGGTTTGCTTTATGCCTTCGGCAGCGTCTGGGTGTACGGTCCGACAGTCATCCTCTACCTCATCGCCTGTGCGCTGATGCTCAACCTACCGGCCCGGCAGACGCCGCTGAACAAGGGCAAGGCCACCCTGGATTCGCTGCTGGCCGGCATTCGCTTCATTCGCAGCCGCCCGGACATTCTCGGGGCGATTTCCCTGGATCTGTTTGCCGTTTTGCTGGGTGGCGCGACCGCGCTGCTGCCGGTGTTCGCCAAAGATATTCTGCTGACCGGCCCTTGGGGCCTGGGCCTGTTGCGTTCGGCCCCGGCGGTGGGTGCACTGCTGATGTCGCTGTTTCTGGCGCGATTTGCCGTGGAGCGCAACGTCGGGCGGGTGATGTTCACGGCCGTGGGCGTATTCGGCGTGGCGACCATCGCGTTCGGCCTGTCGACTTCGTTCTGGTTCTCCCTCGCCGTACTGGTGGTATTGGGCGCGGCGGACATGATCAGCATGGTGATCCGCGCCTCGTTCGTGCAGCTGGAAACCCCCGACGAGATGCGCGGTCGGGTCAGTGCAGTGAATGGCTTGTTCATCGGCGCTTCGAATCAGCTCGGCGAATTCGAATCCGGCCTGACGGCCCACTGGTTCGGCACCGTGCCGGCCGTGGTGATGGGCGGTATCGGCACGCTGCTGGTGACCGGGGTCTGGGTCAAACTGTTCCCGACTCTGGCCAGCCGCGACCGCATGCATGTGCCGGTGGAAGAGGTCAGGGCCTGACGTGTTGTCCAGGGCACTTTAAACCAGCAACTCCCCCGCCACCGTCGACCGCGTGGCTTTGCCACAGAGGTGCTCCACCAGCGCCAGCGCAAACTCCAACGCGGCGCCTGAACCCTGAGCGGTGATGCAATTGCCATCGACCACCACCGGTTGATCGATGAAGTTACAGCCCGACAGTTGATGGCTGACGGTGGGCAGGCAGGTCATGCGCCGCTGACGCAGCACGCCAAAAGTTTGCAGCGCCAGCGCCGGAGACTCGGCGATACCGGCGAACAGGCGCCCGGCGGCGACCTGGTCCTTGATCAATTGTTGCAGGGGTTGGTGGGCTGCCAGATGCTGCGCCCCCACGGCGCCGCCGGGCAGAACGATCAGGTCGAAGGGCTGGGCCAGCAAATCCACCAACATCGCATCGGCGGTCAGGCGGGTGCCGCGGGCGCAGGTGAGCATGCGTCGCGACTCGATGCTGGCCACCACCACTTCAACCTTGGCGCGGCGCAATACATCGATCAGGGTCACGGTTTGCAGATCGTCGATGCCCTCGGCGAGGGTAATCAGGGCTCTAAAGGTCATGGGCGCGGTCCACAGGATGATCCTTAAAGCGTAGTCAGCTTTCCTGACCCTTGTTCGAGCCCAGCCGTTACTTGATGTAAAGCTGCGTCGACATCGTATTGCCCGGCGCGTTGATCGAGGTGTTGCTGAACGTGAAGATGCCGTCCTGCTTGCCCTTCAGATCGAAGATGTACAAGTAGCCGACCACTTTGCTCCGTTCAGAGCAATCGGTCAGGTTGCCATTATCGAAGGCGCAGACCTTGGTCCGGGTGCCATCCACTTCGAAACCGTCCAGCGCGACATGGGCCTCACGACCATAACCGACTTCCAGCACGTAAACCTTGATGTTCGGCCCCTTATGATCGCAACGGGTCTGCTCCTGCTTGTCCGCAATATCTTCAAAGCCACAGCTGGGTGACTCGACCTTGAGCACCTTGACCTGACTCAACGGTGGCGCCGTCGCTGCCGAGACGGTTTGTGCGCCGAAGAGCAACGCGCCCCCTATTGCGAATGCGGCAACCACACGCCTGTTCATGTACTTCATATTCACCTCGCCTGCCCCCAAAAAAGCAGCGCGCAGTATGGCCCAGTTCCCTTTTTGGCAAAACATCGACGACGATCGCAGCCATAAGCAGCCATAGCCCCACGCTGCTGGTATGATGCGCGGCTTTTTCCGACCCACAGAAAATTCCCAGGCGCCTACGGTGGTCTGTGCTTTGCTGTTGAGGTCGATACATTCACGGCGCCGGGCGCGCCACGGGGAGCAGACATGCTGGAAAGGCTGTTTCAACTCAAGGCACACAACACCAACGTGCGGACCGAGATTCTGGCGGGCGTCACGACCTTTTTGGCCATGGCCTATATTCTGTTCGTCAACCCGAGCATCCTCGGCGAGACCGGCATGGACAAGGGCGCGGTGTTTGTCGCCACCTGTCTGGCAGCCGCCATTGGCTCGACGACCATGGGCCTGATCGCCAACTACCCGATCGCCCTCGCGCCGGGCATGGGCTTGAACGCCTTCTTCACCTACACCGTGGTCCTGCACATGGGCCACACCTGGCAAGTGGCGCTGGGGGCGGTGTTCCTCTCGGCGGTGATGTTTTTCCTGCTGTCGATCTTCCGCATCCGTGAATGGATCATCAACAGCATCCCGCTGGCGCTGCGCTCGGCGATTGCCGCCGGTATCGGCCTGTTCCTGGCCCTGATCGCCCTGCACAACGCCGGCATCGTGGTCAGCAACCCGGCGACCATGGTCGGCCTCGGCGACCTGAAGCAACCGGCACCGATCCTCGCGACCCTGGGCTTTGCCCTGATCGTCGCCCTGGAGGCCCTGAAAATCCGTGGAGCGGTACTGATCGGCATTCTGTCGGTGACCATCGTCTCCATCCTGTTGGGCTTCACCCCGTTCGGCGGCGTGATGTCGATGCCGCCGTCCCTGGCACCAACCTTCCTGCAACTGGACATCATGGGCGCGCTGGACATCGGTCTGGTCAGCGTGATCTTCGCCTTCCTGTTCGTCGACCTGTTCGACAACTCCGGCACCCTGATCGGCGTCGCCAAGCGTGCCGGCCTGATGGGCAAGGACGGCCACATGCCGAAAATGGGCCGCGCCCTGATCGCCGACAGCACCGCGGCCATGGCCGGTTCGCTGCTGGGCACCTCGACCACCACCAGTTACATCGAATCCGCAGCCGGCGTGAGTGCCGGTGGCCGCACCGGCCTGACCGCCATCGTGGTGGCGATTCTGTTCCTGCTGGCGCTGTTCTTCTCGCCATTGGCGGCCAGCGTTCCGGCCTTCGCCACGGCGCCTGCATTGCTGTTCGTCGCCGTACTGATGACATCCGGCCTGGCGGAAATAGACTGGGACGACATCACCGTCGCCGCACCGGTCGTGGTCACCGCCCTGGCCATGCCGTTCACTTATTCCATCGCCAATGGCATCGCCTTCGGTTTCATCGCCTGGACCGCCACCAAGTTGTTGTCCGGTCGCGGCCGTGAACTGAATTCGGCGCTGGTGATTCTGTCGATTCTGTTCGTGATCAAGTTAGGTTGGTTCAACGCATGACTTTTGATTCCCAGGCCTACGCCGTTCAGCTCGAAGAAAAGGTCACGCGCCTGCGTGACCTGCTGGCCCCGTTCGATGCGCCCGAACCTGTGGTGTTTGATTCGCCGCTGAAAAACTTCCGCCTGCGTGCCGAATTCCGCTTGTGGCGTGAAGCCGGCGAGCGCCATTACGCGATGTTTTCCCAGGAAGACAAACGCACGCCAATCCTGATCGAAGAGTTCCCGATCGCCAGCCTGCGCATCAACCAGCTGATGCCGCAGCTCAAGGCCGCATGGCAGGCGAGCGCACCGCTGAGTCATAAGCTGTTTCAGGTGGAGTTTCTGACCACCCTGGCCGGCGATGCGATGATCACCCTGTGTTATCACCGTCCGCTGGACGAGCACTGGCACGTGGCGGCGTCGAAACTGGCTGCCGAGCTGAATGTCAGCATCATCGGCCGCTCCAAGGGCAAGCGCGAAGTGATCGGCCACGATTACGTGGTCGAGAAACTTGAAGTCGGCGGCCGCACCTTCAGCTATCGGCAGCCGGAAGGTGCGTTCACCCAGCCCAACGGCACGGTGAACCAGAAGATGCTCAACTGGGCGTATGACGCCCTCGGCGATCGTTCCGACGATTTGCTGGAGCTGTATTGCGGCAACGGCAACTTCACCCTGCCACTGGCTACCCGTGTGCGCAAAGTGCTGGCCACTGAAATCAGCAAGACCTCGGTCAACGCGGCGCTCAGCAACCTGAGCGAAAACGCGGTGGATAACGTCACGCTGGTGCGTTTGTCCGCCGAAGAGCTGACCGAAGCCCTGAATGAGGTTCGCCCGTTCCGTCGCTTGCATGGCATCGACCTCAAGAG
This sequence comes from Pseudomonas frederiksbergensis, assembly GCF_017114915.1. Taxonomy (GTDB): domain Bacteria; phylum Pseudomonadota; class Gammaproteobacteria; order Pseudomonadales; family Pseudomonadaceae; genus Aquipseudomonas; species Aquipseudomonas frederiksbergensis_I. Next base: position 187,975 of record NZ_JAAUOE010000001.1, on the reverse strand, counting down.
CTACGAATTCGGTAGCGTGTTCGTCGATCCACCCCGCGCCGGCATGGACCCGGACACGTGCGAATTGACCCGGCGCTTCGACAACATCCTCTACATTTCCTGCAACCCGCAAACCCTCGCGGCCAACATCGCCCAACTGCACGACACCCACCGCATCACTCAATGCGCAATGTTCGACCAGTTTCCGTGGACCCATCACATGGAATCCGGCGTGTTGCTGACCCGTCGTTGATTGCAGACTCCACACAAATCAGCCGTCCCCGGGACGGCTTTTTTGTGGGCGATTGCAACGCCCTGTATTTGTGCGCCCTTATTTGATAAATACCGACTCAGGCCCTTCATTTGATTCCCGGTGTAATCAATCATGCAGCGACATTTCGACGACCTTCAGCTGGGCAGCATCGAACTGTTTTGCCTGGCCGCCGAAGCCGGCAGTTTTACCGCCGCGGCTTTGGTGGCGGGCGTGACCCCGGCCGCCGTCAGCCGCTCGGTGTCGCGCATGGAAGAACGTTTGGGTGTGCGGCTGTTTGCGCGTACCACTCGCAGCGTCAAGCTGACCGACAGTGGCCGGCGTTATTTCGAGGAGTGTCAAGAGGCTCTCGCACAACTGGTCGAGGCCCAGCGCGAAGTCATGGGGCAGCAGCAAGCACCTTCCGGCACCTTGCGCATCAGCATTCCGACGACCTATGCCCATCATCGAATCCTGCCTTTGCTGCCTGCGTTTCGGGCGCGCTTTCCCGCCGTGAAAGTCGAGACGCACATCAGCAATCGCAACATCGATTTCGTCGGCGAAGGCTATGACATGGCAATCCGTGTGCGGGCCATTCCCGACTCCGGGCTGATTGCCCGGCCGTTGGAGGACGCGGCGCTGGTGATGATTGCCAGCCCTGATTACCTGAAGCGTGCCGGCACCCCGCAGACCCTGGATGACCTGACGCGCCACGAATGCATCCAGTTCGAGCTGCCCAGCAGCGGACGGCGGATTGCCTGGCTGTTCAACGACAATGGCGTCCCGCTGGAGATTCTGGCCGAGGGTAATTACTGCTGTTCCGATGACGTATTGGGCGGGGTGACGCTGGCGAAACACGGCGCCGGGTTGTTTCAAACCTATCGCTTCATCGTCGAAAACGAACTGGCCGACGGCTCGCTGGTGGAAGTGCTCAAGCCCTATGGCGGACGCTCCCGCCCCTTCACTTTGCTGTATCCGCAAAGCCGCCATGTGCCGTTGCGGCTAAGGGCGTTTATCGATTTTCTGGTTGAGCGTCTGCCGCGCTGAATGTCCGATCACCGCACAAATAATCCGAGGCAGACGCCTCTTTAATTGACGTTATTAACCAGTTAGTACAATTTATCTCCACAGGCTGAGACCCTCGGCCAATGCCAAAAATAATAAGTGGAGAGACCCGATGTCCCCTATCGTTCTGGTGCTCAACGGCCCGAACCTGAACCTGCTTGGCACCCGCGAACCGGCGACTTATGGCCACGAAACCCTGGCGGATATTTCAGCGCTGTGCGGTCGCGCCGCCGAAGAGTTCGGCCTGAAGGTCGAGTTTCGCCAGACCAACCATGAAGGCGAACTGCTCGACTGGATTCACGCCGCCCGTGGCCGCTGCGCCGGGATCATCATCAACCCTGCCGCCTGGACTCACACCTCGGTCGCCATTCGCGATGCCCTGGTCGCCAGCGAACTGCCGGTGATCGAAGTGCACCTGTCCAACGTCCATGCCCGCGAACCTTTCCGGCATCACTCTTTTGTCTCGTCCATCGCCACGGCGGTGATGTGCGGTTTCGGCAGCCACGGCTATCGTTTGGCGCTGGAGCATTTCAGCCAACGTTTGAAAGGTTAAGCGTCATGACACAGAACACCGTGGTACTGGCCGGGCTGATCGGCGCCGGCATTCAGGCTTCCCGCACCCCGGCGCTGCACGAGCACGAAGGCGATGCGCAGGGTTTGCGCTACCTGTATCGGTTGATCGATCTGGATCAGTTGAAACTCGACAGCGGCGCCCTGCCCGACCTGCTGATGGCCGCCGAGCGGATGAATTTCACCGGGCTGAACATCACCTTCCCGTGCAAGCAAACGATTATCCCGTTGCTCGACGAGTTGTCGCCGGAAGCCCGCGGCATTGGCGCAGTGAACACGGTGGTGCTGAAGGACGGTAAACGCATCGGCCACAACACCGATTGCCTGGGTTTTGCCGAAGGGTTTCGTCGCGGCCTGAAGGACGTTGCCCGTGAGCGTGTGGTGCAAATGGGCGCCGGTGGCGCAGGCGCGGCGGTGGCCCACGCACTATTGAGCGAAGGCGTACAACTGCTGAGTATTTTCGATGTGGATCACAGCCGGGCTCAGTCGCTGGCGAACAACCTCAATCAGCATTTCGGTGCTGGCCGCGCCGTGGCCGGTCATGACTTGCCAGGCACGCTGGGCCAGGCTGACGGGCTGGTAAATACCACGCCCATGGGCATGAAAAAACTGCCGGGCATGCCGGTGCCGGTGGAGCTGCTTCGGGCACAGTTGTGGGTGGCGGAGATCGTTTACTTCCCGCTGGAAACCGAACTGCTGCGCCACGCTCGCGCGCTGGGTTGCCGAACCCTGGATGGCGGCAACATGGCAGTGTTTCAGGCGGTAAAGGCGTTTGAATTGTTCAGCGGCGTGGTGCCGGATGCCCAGCGGATGCTGGCACATTTTCAGAGCATGAATGGTTGAAAAGCTTCGCGGGCAAGTCGGATCGCCGACTTGCCCGCGAAGGCGTCAGGCCTGCAGATAGCGCAAAACCGACTCGCAAATCATCTCCCGATGACGCTGCTTGATGCTTTCGTCCGGCAAGTCGATCTGAAAGATCTCACCGAAGGTATGACGGTTCGACACGCGATAAAAGCAGAAAGAACTGATCAGCAAATGCACATCCAGCGGATCAAGGCCGCCGCGGAATACACCCTCTTCGGCCCCGCGACGCAGAATCTCGCCCAGTGAATCGAGGATGGTGTTGTTCATCGCCTTGATCGCATCGGAGCGCTTCACGTACTCGGCGTTGTGAATATTCTCGATGCAGACGATACGTACGAAATCGACGTTGCGATCATGGTGATCGAAGGTGAACTCCACCAACCGCCGAATCGCCTCCACTGGCGCCAGTTCGGCCAGGTGCAAGCGACTTTCGGTGCTGCGGATATCCCCGTAGAGTTTTTCCAGCACCTCGACGTAGAGCTGTTCCTTACTGCCGAAGTAGTAATAGATCATGCGTTTTGAGGTATGGATGCGCTCGGCGATCGCATCGACGCGCGCACCGGAAAGCCCCTGCTGGACGAACTCGACAATGGCCTCTTGAAGGATGTTCTCGCGGGTTTTTTCCGGGTTGTTCTTGCGACTCTTGCGAGGCTCGGCCATTGGCTTTTCGGGCGCTACGGATAGTTCTGGAATTATTGTCATTGCGGGCTCACGGCCATCACTGCACAAGTGGGCGATTATGGGCCGCTGCGCACAGTGAAGGAAGCCGTGCGGCAGCGGTTTTGTACCCGTGTTTACGATTTTCCTACAACTTTGCCTGACGTACGCCACCACTTCGGGATTTGGCCATGGCCGCCAATCGCACTGCCACGTTGGCCGCGCCGTAACCCGCATAGCCGTTTTTGCGCTGGATGATCTCAAAGAAGAACCGCCCTTCGAACGGTTCGGTGTACACGTGAAACAGCTCGCCACCTTGGGCATCGCGGTCGTAGAGCACGTTGTAATACGCCAGCTCGCTGAGGAACTCATCGTCGAAATCGAACCGGGCGGCGAGGTCGTCATAGTAGTTGAGCGGGATATCCAGCAGCGGCACCCCCGCCTCCTTGGCGCGGCTGACTTCGGCAAAGATGTCATCGCAATCGAAAGCGATGTGATGCACGCCGGAACCGCGATAACTCGACAGTGCGTGTGAGATGGCAGTGTTGCGGTTCTCGGAAATGTTCAGCGGCAGACGGATCGAACTGCAACGACTGCGCAAGGCGCGGCTCTTCACCAGACCATAGGGGTCGGGCAGCACCACTTCATCGTCGGCTTCGAAATCCAGCAGGCTTTTATAGAACAGGACCCAACTGTCGAGGCTGTCGGCGGGCAACGCCATGGCCATGTGGTCGATGCGCTTGAGGCCGCCGCTGGCCACGGCCGTCGGTTGCAGATTGAAGTCGGTGCCGTAGACGTCGGCGTTCTGGTCCACCAGGTAAATCAGACTGCCATCCGGCGCACGCACCGCTGCCAGTTCCAGCTCATTGGGACCCACGAGCCCGCGATAGGGCTGGCCTTTATAAGCCACGGCGCGGGCCTGCGCACTGTTGCTGTCCTTGACCCGCACGGCAGTGGCGCACAACGACGGCCCGTGAGCCTCGAAAAAACTGTGGGCGAAGGAATAAGGTTCGGAGTTGAGGATCAGGTTGATATCGCCCTGACGCAACAGGCTGACGCTCTTGGAACGGTGCTGCCCGGCCTTGACGAAACCCAGCCGCTCCAGCCAATGGGACAGCTTGGCGCCGAGGCTTTCGTCCACCGCGAATTCCAGAAACTCGATGCCGTTGTATTCGCTGGCGCCTGGTGTGTCGAACAGAATGTCGAGGTTGGCCGCAGGCGTGGCCTCCTGCTCCAGACGCTGACGGGTCTTCTCTTCCAGGTACAGCAACGAGCGCAAACCGTCGGCGGCATTGGCCCGTGGCGGCGCGGCGCGGAAGCCGTCGTTGAAGATCTCCAGCGACAGCGGGCCGGTGTAGCCACTCTTGATGATCGGCGCGAGGAACCCCGGCAGATCGAATTCGCCTTGACCTGGGAAACAGCGGAAATGCCGGCTCCACTCCAACACGTCCATGGCCAGGATCGGCGCATCGGCCATTTGTACGAAGAAGATCTTGTCGCCGGGAATGTCGGCAATGGCGCTCGGGTCGCCTTTGAGCGACAGTGTATGAAAACTGTCCAGCAACACGCCGAGGCTCGGATGGTCGGCCTGGCGAACAATGTTCCACACCTGCTGCCAGGTGTTCACGTGCCGGCCCCAGGCCAGTGCTTCGTAGCCAATCCGCAGGCCGCGAGCGCCGGCCCGTTCGGCGAGCAGACGCAAGTCGTCGACCAGAATCTGTTCATCGCCGATGGAGTCGACGGAGGCGTTGCTGCATACCAGCACCAGATCGGTGCCCAGTTCCTGCATCAAATCGAACTTGCGCTCGGCCCGCTCCAGATTGCGCGGCAGGCGATCGCGGCGGCAGCCTTCGAAATCCCGAAAGGGTTGGAACAGCGTGATGGCGATCCCGAGATCGGCGCACATCTGTCTGATTTCCCGCGGACTGCCGTCATAGTAGAGAAGGTCGTTCTCGAAAATTTCTACCCCGTCAAAACCGGCGGCGGCGATGGCTTCGAGTTTTTCCGGCAGGGTACCGCTCAAGGAAACGGTGGCAATGGAACGCTGCATGTGGCGACTCCCGGTGGTGGGGACATTCTTGTTGGGTAAATTATTGGCTTGACGAATCCGCACAGCAATTCAAAGTGTACTACCCAGTTAGTTTTGCGGGCGATTATCGAACAAAATGGCGGTTGGCGAATTGACGATTTTTCGTCCACTGCGCACCATCGACACCACATTGAGTCCGGTCATGAACCCATGGACTCGGTTACCAAAGACCCTGAACACCACATAACAATTTCAAAAAACGGGTACACGCTCATGCGCTCATTCAACGCCTCGTTTGCTTGCTCCACCGATCTCACGCCTGGCCTGGCGTCCATCCGAACCTTGCGCCCCCTCGGCCGAACCGTGCCGCTCGCTGAATAAAACGTTGTCGTCACCTGACGAAAACACCTCAGCCGATCAATCACACCCGCGCCTTTGGCCCGCTGATTGATCACGCGCCCTTGAAGTCCCGACAAGCCTCGCTTGTCAGTCATTGAACGGATGGCACACACATGTTTCCTTCTCAAAGCTCTCGCGTGGCTTCGGCCCAAAGCGTCGCCACTGGCGGCATCGGCGACAAAATCCGCGGCGCCATGGCCGTCGGCAAAACCCGTTGGGGAATGCTGGCGCTGGTGTTTTTCGCCACCACCCTCAACTACATCGATCGCGCCGCCCTGGGCGTGATGCAACCGATTCTGGCCAAGGAAATGAGCTGGACGGCGATGGACTACGCCAACATCAACTTCTGGTTTCAGGTCGGCTACGCCGTCGGTTTCGTGCTGCAAGGCCGGTTGATCGACCGGGTCGGCGTGAAGCGCGTGTTCTTCTTCGCGGTACTGCTCTGGAGCCTGGCCACCGGCGCTCATGGCCTGGCCACTTCGGCGGTGGGTTTCATGGTCTGCCGGTTCATTCTCGGCCTGACCGAAGCCGCCAACTACCCGGCCTGTGTGAAAACCACGCGGTTGTGGTTCCCCGCTGGCGAACGCGCCGTGGCCACCGGTATCTTCAACGCCGGGACCAACGTCGGTGCGATGTTCACACCGATGCTGCTGCCGCTGATCCTTCACGCCTGGGGCTGGCAAGCCGCGTTCCTGTGCATGGCGGCGCTGGGCGGCATCTGGTTGCTGTTCTGGGGTCTGAAGTACTTCAACCCGGAAGATCACCCGAGCGTCAAACAATCGGAACTGGACTACATCCAGAAGGAAGTCGAACCGGAACAATCCCGCGTACCGTTCTCGAGAATCCTGCGCATGCGTGGCACCTGGGCCTTCGCCCTCGCCTACTCGATCACCGCGCCGGTGTTCTGGTTCTACTTGTACTGGCTGCCGCCGTTCCTCAATCAGCAATACAACCTGGGGATCAACGTGACCCAGATGGGTATCCCGCTGATCATCATCTACCTCACGGCTGACTTCGGCAGTGTCGGCGGCGGGATTCTGTCTTCGTTCCTGATCGGTCGCGGGATCAACCCGATCAAGGCGCGACTGATGTCCATGTTCCTGTTCGCCTGCTGCATCATTGGTGTGGTCATGGCCGCCGGCTCGAGCAGCCTGTGGCTCGCGGTGTTCGCCATCTCCCTGGCCATCGGCGCGCACCAGGCCTGGACCGCGAACATCTGGAGCCTGGTGATGGACTACACGCCCAAGCACATGATGAGTACGGTGTTCGGCTTCGGCGGGATGTGCGCGGCGATCGGCGGGATGTTCATGACCCAGTTGGTCGGCCACATCCTGACCATCACCAACAACAACTACACCGTGCTGTTCACCATGATTCCGGCGATGTACTTCATCGCGCTGACCTGGATGTACTTCATGGCGCCGCGCAAGATTCCTACTGTCACCGAGTAAAACTTCCTCCCCCGGCAGGCCTGATTCCAGGCCTGCCTTAGCAGCTTCCTGCCGACAGCACCTTCCTACCGACGACTCTGTTGCCACGCCGCCGCCAACCCGCTGCAGCAAATCACGGCGATCCCGACCACCGTGGTCAGGGTCGGCGTGTGAGAAAACAGCAACCAGCCCAGCAATCCGGCAAAGACAATCTGGCAATAGCCGAACGGCGCCAGCAGCGCGGGGGCGGCGTGGCGGAACGCCTGGGTCAGAAACAGGTGCGCCGTCATCCCGCAGGCGCCCAGTGCAACCATCATCAATCCATGCCCAAGGCTTGGCACTTGCCAGAAGAACGGCACCAGCGCGCTCATCACTAGGGTGTTACACAGGCCGGCGAAGAAGTTGCTGGTGGTCGGGCTGTCGACTTCACTGAGCTTGCGGGTGAGTAATTGATAGAAGCAGAAAAACAGCGCCGAGCAGAGCGGCAGTAAGACCGCTGGCGTGAACAGATCACCGCCGGGGTGGACGATGATCAATACGCCGATAAATCCGCAAATCACCGCGACCCATTGGCCGCGGGTGACCCGCTCACGCAGCAGTGGCACCGACAGCGCGGTGACCAGAACCGGGGCGAGAAAGTTGACTGCCGTGGCTTCGGCCAGCGGGATGTACTGCAAACCGGTGGTGAAAAACAAACTGGTGCCCAACAGGCACAACGCCCTCAGCAACTGCAGCAACGGCCGTTTGGTACGCAGGACTCGCAGCCCGGATTGCGGCAGGAAAATCCCGGCCATCAGCAAGGTGTGAACCACATAGCGCGCCCAGACCACCATGACGATCGGATAGAGCCCCGATAGATATTTCGACAAAGCGTCGTGACTGGAAAACAGGAAGGTCGCGACGACGATCAGTAGAATCCCTTTGAAGGGTTGGTTAACGCCGGAGAGCGGGGTGCTGACGGTCATTAGCGATCCTTTTTTACATCGAAAGTCAAAGGCTTGCCCGCGATTGGTGCGCAGCACCGCTTAGCGCCGCGCCAACAATTCCCGGGTCTTATCCAATGCCATCTGCGCCCGCTGCAACCCGCTCACGCCCTGCTCCAGCAGCTTCACGGTGGGAATCTCCAGGCTTAACGCGATATCGGTCGGCAAACACTGCAACAACCCCGCCAGATCACAATCGCCATCACCCGGAAAACGCCGCTCGTTACGCGCCTGACGCAAAATCTCCGCCATGTCCGTCGACCGTGGCCCCGCGACATCGCATAACTGTGTGTACCGTAACCGTGACGGGGCAACTTTGGCCAGGTCTTCCAGCCGCGAACCCGATCGGTCGAAATGGAATGCGTCCACCAACACCGCGCCGTTTTCACGGTCAGCGTTTTCGACGATGCGCACCGCTTGTTCGAGATTGCGCGCATCGGTCCACGGCATGAACTCCAGGTGCGGATGCAACCCGTAAGGTGCCGCCAGATCGCACAATCGGGCGAAGTTCTCGGTGAGTCGCTGCTCGTCAGAATCGTTACCGGCCACCAGCAATTCACTGGCACCAAACTCCGCTCCGACCGCCAGAATCTTTTCGAAGTCGGCGACGACGGTTTGCGGTTTAAGACGCAGGATTTCAACATCCAACACACGAATGCCGGTGTCGCGCAGCCGCGCCAGCGTCTCACGCCGCAGACCGACATCGGCTACCAGCGCAAAGTGATGTTCTTCGGGGGTCGCAGGTTCAAGGCGTAGTCCGACATGGCTGTAACCGGCACGCGCCGCAACGTCCACCATCTCCGGCGGAGACAATTCCAGCACGGTCAGGCTGGCCAGGGAAAAGATCCGCTCACTCATATTCATTCCTCGATCAACATCGGGGTGCAGGCGCGACCGGTTTCAGCGGCCTCGCGAATCGCTTCAACCAGCGCCAGGGTCCGCGCAGCATCGGCAGCGCTCACCAAGGGTTCGACTTCCCGGCGCGCAACACGCACGAAATGCTGCAACTGCAAACGCAACGCTTCATCGGCGCTGAAGCGTTCCTGCACCGCCAGCAATGGTTGATGCCATCCTCCATCGACGTCGGCGTAGTGCCAGCGCTTGAGCTGCGGAATGCTCAGCGCACCGCCCGTCCCGGCCAGCAGGTAACACGGCTGATCGGCCTGGCGCGAATAGACCGGGTTCTCCCCGGAATCCAGCTCCCAGCTCCACGGCGCTGCGACAGCATCGGACCCGGTCAGGCTGCCCAGTGCGCCATTGTCGAATTGCAGTAACACCGCCGCGCAATCTTCGTTGGCAAACCGGCGCACCGCATTGCTGGTGATCGCCTGAACCTGACGCACTTCGCCGCACAAGTGCCGCAGCAGATCGAGGTCGTGAATCAGGTTGGTCAGCAACATCCCCGCACCGGGCTCGCGGCGCCACGGCGTTTCGAAATAGCTGTCAGGTTTGCGCAACTGCCAAAGTGCCGTCACCGTCGTCAGTTGACCCAAAGCACCGCCCTGCACCAGTTCATGGGCACGGACGATCAACGGATTGTGCCGGCGGTGATGGCCGACCAGCACGGGAACACCAGTGGCTTTCGAGGCGGCCACCAGTTCGCGCGCTTCATCCAGGTGCACCCCGACCGGTTTTTCCAGCAGCACCGGCACGCCGACGGCGAGGCAATCGAGCGCAGTGCTGACATGGAGCGTGTTCGGGTTGGCGACGATCACTGCGTCTGGCTTCGCCTGCTCCAGCATCTGACGGTGATCGGCAAAATACCCCACGCCCCATTCGGCCGCGAGGCCTGCCGCTTGTGGGCCAGGATCGGCGACCGCACACAACGTCGCTTGCGCCAGGGTTTTCAGATGCTGGTAATGCTGCTGGCCCATGTTGCCGGCACCGATCAGGGCGATGCGAAGGGGCGAAGTCATGGTGCGGTCCTCTTGTGATTATTGTTGGAAGGATGAATTCCAATAATTTAGAACCTGGTTCCAGATTCTTACACAAGCGAACCGAAAAAGTGTGCGAACAGCGCACACGATCTTTTAAAGCGTCAGCTGAACAACTCAGAAGCCAGACTCGCGTCGGACAGCTCTTCGGTAAACTTCAGCAACAGCGGCGCCAACTCATGCAACCGCGCCCCCGGCATCCGTGCGCTTGGCCCGGCAATGCTCAGCACACCGATCACTCGACCATCGCCGGGGTGGCGCACCACCGCCGCAATCGCCGAGGTGCCCACGGCAGAACTCTCTTCGACCCAGGCGTACCCCTGCTCGCGCGCCAGACGCAGGCGTTCCAGTAACTCAATGTTGGAACGCGGCGCGTTCGGCCCCAGGTCTTTCGGCCGTTCGCTCCCCTGACGCTCCACCAGCGACAACGCTTCGGCATCGCTCATGCACGCCAGCCATGCGTGGCCCGAGGCGGTGTAGAACAACGGCGCATCACGGCCCATGTCCGGGTCGTAACGCAGCCCCGAGCGGGCGCCTTGCGACTTGGCGATCCAGATCTGTCGCTCGCCCTCAATCACCCCAAGGCGCACCAGCTCACCGGTTTCCTCGGCCAGGCGATCCAGCACCGGCTGCACGATATCGGCGCCGCTGCTCGACAGGTAACGGAAACCCATCGCCACCAGTTTGGTCGACAGGTGATAGCGCAGGTTCTCCGGATTCTGCCGCACGTAACCCAGCCGAACCAGCTCGGCGAGCAGCCGGTGAGTCGCACTTTTGGGGATGTCCAGTTGCTCCGCCAGCGTCTGCATCGGCAGGCCGCGAGGGTCACTGGTGAGGCTTTCCAGCACGCTGAAAACACGTTCGATCTGACTGCCGGCCATGGAAGGCTCCACCTGAAATTTTGCCGATTCTAGAAGACAAACCGCGTAATGCGAAATCTGGAACCCGTTGTCCGATAACCGCCCTCTTTACACCGTGAATGGTTGCCGAGGCCAATCAAGTCTTTATATTTTCTGGAATCAAATTCCAAAAACAAACCGGAGCTTTTAGACGATGCCTGCCGAATCTCACCCCCTTGCGGACATCGAATGCGATGTGCTGATTGTCGGCTCCGGCGCGGCCGGATTGTCCGCAGCCGTCACCGCGGCCTGGCATGGCTTGAAAGTGATCGTGGTCGAGAAAGACCCGGTATTTGGCGGTGCCACGGCCTGGTCCGGCGGCTGGGCCTGGGTGCCGTGCAATGCCCTGGCGCGTCGCGCCGGCATCGTCGAAGACGTCGAACAACCGCGCACTTACCTCAAGCACGAACTGGGCGAGCGCTACGATCCGGCGATGATCGACGCGTTCCTCGAAAACGGCCCGCAAATGGTCGCGTTCTTCGAGCAGCACACCTCCCTGCAATTCGCCGACGGCAACGCCATTGCCGACATTCATGGCGACACACCAGGCGCCGGTACCGGCGGACGTTCGGTGATCGCTGCGCCTTATGACGGGCGAAAAGTCGGCAAGCTACTCAAGCGTCTTCGCAGAACCATGCGGGAAACTTCGTTCATGGGCATGCCGATCATGGCAGGTGCGGACCTGAGCGCATTTCTCAACCTGACCCGCTCTTTGCCCGCAGCGTGGCACGTGACCCGGCGCTTCACCCGGCACTTGTTCGACCTCGCGGTTCATGGCCGGGCGATGCAACTGGTCAACGGTGTTGCGCTGATCGCCCGGCTGGCAAAGTCCGCCGAAGACCTGGGTGTATTGCTCTGGGAATCGGCGCCGGTGACCGAGTTGCTTCGCGAAGGCGATCAGGTGCGAGGCGCGGTAGTCAGCACCGCCAAAGGCAAACTCCGCCTCCATGCACGCAAGGCCGTGGTACTCGCCGCCGGTGGGTTTGCCAATGACATCGAACGGCGCAAGGCGCTGTTCCCTCGCACACCGACCGGCCATGAACACCTGGCGCTGCCACCTCTGGGCGTCGCAGGTGATGGTTTGCGGTTGGGCGAAAGCGCCGGTGCGCGGGTCAACACCGACATGGCATCGCCCGTGGCTTGGGCGCCGGTTTCGCAAGTGCCGTACAGTGACGGCAGCATCGGCCACTTCCCGCACATCATCGAGCGCGGCAAACCGGGGATCATCGGCGTACTGAGCAATGGCCAGCGCTTCGTCAACGAAGCCAACGGCTACTACGACTACGTGACGGCCATGGTCGCCGCCGCACCACAGGGTGAAGAAGTCGCCTCCTGGCTGATCTGCAACCATGGTTTTCAGCGGCGTTATGGCTTGGGAATCTCCCGGCCGTTTCCGGTGCCGTTGTCATCCTTTATCCGCAGCGGTTATCTGAAAACCGGCAACACGATCGAGGAATTGGCCAAGGCCTGTGGCATCGACCCGAACGGTTTGCGCAGTACGGTGGAGGAATACAATCGGCACGCGCGCAACGGTGAAGACCCGTTGTTCGGTCGTGGTTCGACGCCCTACAACCGCAAACAGGGAGATGCGTTGCAGCAGCCCAACCCTTGCGTCGCGCCGATTGAACAAGGCCCGTTCTACGCCGTGAAGGTCCAGCCTGGCTGCTTCGGCACCTTTGCCGGGCTCAAGGTCAATGAACATGCCCAGGTGCTCGGCGAATCGGGGCAGGCCATCGCCGGGTTGTACGCGGCGGGCGGCGACATGGCCAGCATCATGGGTGGGCACTATCCCGCTGGCGGCATCAATCTCGGCCCGGCGCTGACCTTCGGCTACATCGCTGCACGGCATATCGCCGCTGCGGAGCGGACGTGATCAGTCGCCCGTGAGACAAGTCCTCGCCGAATCGATAAAAAATCATCGCCTGAGGGAATTCGATGGGCGATCCATGTTCAATACCAGTCTGAAACACTTCGGGCCAGGTAAAAGACGGACGATCGGACTGGCGCCACGCCTGCTCACCAGCAACACTCATCACCAGGTTCAAACAGAGGATTGCCCCCATGCTATGGAAAAAAGGCCGACGCAGCGACAACGTGGTCGATGCCCGTGGCGATGATGTCGGCGGTGGGGGCGCAGGGATGCGTTTCGGTGGCGGCAAGGGCCTGAGCCTGACGGCGATCCTGTTGATCGTCGGGATCGGCTGGATCACCGGCCAGGACCCGTTGCAGATCCTCGGTCAACTGACCGGGCAAATGAGCGAGCAATCGACCCCGGCCACCACGCAAACCCGCAAGGCGCCACCGGCCAATGATGAAGGGGCCGAATTCGTGCGCTCGATCCTCGGCGACACCGAAGACACCTGGGGCAATATTTTCCAGCAGGCCGGTCGGCAATATAAAGACCCGACCCTGGTGTTGTTCAGCAATCAGGTGAACTCGGCGTGCGGCCTGGCGACGTCGGCGACCGGTCCGTTCTATTGCCCGGCAGACCAGAAGGTCTATCTGGACATGAGTTTCTTCCAGGAAATGTCCCAGCGCTTTTCTGCCGCGGGTGACTTCGCCCAGGCCTACGTGATCGCTCACGAAGTCGGACACCACGTGCAGACCTTGCTCGGCGTTTCGGCGAAGATTCAGACCGCTCGGCAGCAGGGCCGGCAAATGGAGGGCGACGGTGGTTTGCTGGTGCGTCAGGAACTGCAGGCCGATTGCCTGGCCGGGGTCTGGGCCAACAATGCGCAGAAACGTCTGAACTGGCTGGAACCCGGTGACATCGAAGAAGCCTTGAACGCCGCCAACGCCATCGGTGATGACCGCTTGCAGCAGCAAGGTCAGGGCCGCGTGGTGCCGGACTCGTTTACTCATGGCACGTCAGCGCAAAGGGTGCGCTGGTTCAAAACCGGATTTGCACAAGGCCAGGTTGGCCAGTGCGATACCTTTGCTGCGAAGAATCTGTAATGCACAAGTGGTTGTTGGCTCTGTTGATCACCTGCACAAGCACCCAGGCTGCCGAGCAGGGGGTCAAGGCGATCAGTTCCGGGCGCCTGCTGTTGAGCGCAGGCGAAATCGCGGTGGGCATCGGCCCGACCCCGGCGAAAATCGAACGCGTGCTGATCATCGTCCACGGTCGTTTGCGCAATGCCGACACCTATCGCCAGAGCGCCGAGCACGCCGCCGAGCAGGCCGGGCAAAGCGCAAACACGTTGGTGCTCGCCCCGCAGTTTCTCAATGAAACCGACATCGCGAGCCATCCGGTACCCGACAGCGTTTTACGCTGGCAGGGCAATGACTGGATGGCGGGCGGCTTGTCCACCGCGCCGTTCATGCTGAGTTCCTACGCGGCGCTCGACGAAATCGTCGCTCGCCTGGGCGATCGGCAACAGTTTCCGGACGTGAAGCAAATCGTCATCGCCGGTCACTCCGGCGGCGCTCAGGTGGTTCAGCGTTACGCCTTGTTGAGCCACCCTCAACCAGCCCTCGACGCGGAGGGGGTGAAGGTGCGCTATGTGATCGCCAATGCTTCGTCGTACGCCTACTTCAATGAGCAACGGCCAGTGGCATTCAGTCACGCGAAGTGTACGAATTTCAATCGCTGGAAGTATGGACTGGCGGATTTACCCGCTTATGCCGATGGACAAACGCCCGCGCAACTCGAAGAAAACTACGTCAAACGAGACGTGGTTTATTTACTTGGCCAGCAGGACACCGACCCCAATCATCCGGCGCTGGATAAAAGTTGTGAGGCCAAAGCCCAGGGCGCGTCTCGATTGATTCGCGGACGCAACTATTTCAATTATCTGAAACGGCGCCATCCTCAAGGGTTGAGTCAGCAGCTCATTGAAGTGCCTGGGGTCGGGCACAATGAAGACGGGATGTTTACCTCGCCTGAGGGGCAGAAGGCGTTGTTCGGGCAGTGAGCTTTTGTGGTGCCCGCGATAGCGGTTAACCAGACGACCAATCCCTCAAGCCGAAAGCAGCTGCCGCAACTCCACGCAATCGCGCGCATGCCAATCGGCCAATTCCGGCCACGGATTATCCGGCAGATTCACCAGCACTGTCCGCGTCCCTGCCGCCCGGCCGCAATCCAGATCAAAGCGGTAATCACCGACCATCACCATTTCGCTCGCCGGCACCTTCCAGGCTTCGGCCAGTTTCAGCAAACCGCCGGGATGCGGTTTGGGCGGGGCTTCATCGCGGCCCAGCACATCCTCCACCGCAAAGCAGTCGGCCAGGCCGATGGCCTCCAGCGTGACATGGGCCAGCTCGCGAGCATTGCGCGTGAGAATGCCCAGCCGATAACCGCGCCCGGCCAACTCACGCACCAGTTCCACCGCACCCGGCGCCGGTTTCGAACCCAGTGCCAGATCCCGCTCATGCTCCAGCAACCACGCGTGCTTGGCCGCGGCTTCATCGGCCGGCAGCGCCGCGAGATGGGTGAGGATGTCGTGTTCGGCGGGGATCGCCAGCGCCACGCGGATCGCCGCGAAGTCATGCACAGCGACGGTCAGGGTGCCGTCCATGTCGAACACCCAGTGCCGCACCTCGGCCAGGCTCATATCCAGTCCTTGCGATGACGAATCAGGCCTTCCTGAGTGACCGAGGCCACCAGTTGCCCGGCACGGTTGAACACGCTGCCACGGGAGAATCCACGCGAGTTGCCGGCCCACGGGCTGTCCATGGCGTACAGCAACCAGTCATCGGCGCGCAGGTCGGCGTGGAACCACAATGCGTGATCAAGGCTGGCGACCTGCATGTCTTTTTGCCAGACCGATTTGCCATGGGGCAGCATCGAGGTGGTCAGCAGGCCGAAGTCCGACGCATAGGCCAGCAGGTATTTGTGCAGCGCAGGGGTGTCGGCCAACGCACCGTCGGCGCGGAACCAGACGTATTTGACCGGATCGGCAGGCTGCGGGTTGTAGGGATCCTTCTCGGTCACCGGGCGGAATTCGATCGGTTTCGGGCACAGCAGCTTTTCGCGCATGTGCTCTGGGATGAGGTGCGCCCGTTGCTGGGTGAGTTCCAATTCTGACGGCAGGTTCTCCGGGCCGACCACTTGCGGCATTTGGCTCTGATGCTGGAAGCCTTCTTCGTCGTACTGGAACGAGGCGCTACACGTGAAAATCGGGTTGCCCTTCTGGATCGCCGTGACCCGGCGCGTGCTGAAACTGCCGCCATCGCGTACCCGATCGACCTGATACACCACCGGCAACTTCGCATCGCCCGGACGCAGGAAGTAACCGTGCATCGAGTGCACATGGCGCGCCGCTTCGACTGTCTGACTGGCCGCCGACAGGGACTGGCCGAGCACCTGGCCGCCGAACAACTGACGAAAACCCAGGTCCTGGCTGCGGCCACGGAACAGGTTTTCTTCAATCGGTTCCAGGGTCAGCAGGTCCACCAGATCTTCCAACACTTGGCTCATTCAGACTCTCCTCACACAAAGCACTGCCGCGCAGTCTTGGCTGCGGCGGTCGATTCAATTTATAGCCCGGTTCAACATGAGGGCCATTGTAAACATCCGCGCCTGCTTATCCATGCAAGGTTTGCAGCCATTGCTCACGGGTGATCCGGTACAACACGTGCGGGCGCAGCGGATGATCGGCTGCAAGCCTGGGGTGCTCGAAGTCATCGGCGGGGGCATGATGCATGCCGATCGCCTGCATGACTTTTTGCGAAGGCAGGTTGGTTTCGCTGGTGAACGCCACGACCTCTTGCAGCGCCAACCGATCAAACCCGCAACGCAGAGCGGTCCACGCCGCTTCACTGGCATAACCCAGGCCCCAGTGCTCGCGCGCCAGGCGCCAGCCGATTTCGATGGCCGGCGTGAACGGCGCATCGAAACCGACCACACCCAACCCGGTAAAACCGATAAACGCCCCGGTGTCCTTGCGCTCCAGCGCCCAGAGGCCAAAACCGTGCTCGGCAAAATGTCCGCGAACCCGCCCGATCATCGAGGCACTTTCCAGCCGGCTCAAGGGCGCTGGAAAATAGCGCATTACCTGTGGATCGGCGCACATCGCCGCAAACGCCGGCAAATCCTCATCACGCCACTGCCGTAACGACAGCCGCGCGCTTTCGAGTTCCAGTATCGGCTCCATCGTGCCCTCCCCTCTGTTTCCATGCCGCAAGTCTACATCGCTGGTAGGATCGTTCACTCATTCCTACCTGCCTTCCCCGATAAATCAGCCATGCCCCTGCCTCTGATCTACCACGAAGACTACAGTCCCGAGTTCCCGGCGGATCACCGCTTCCCCATGGACAAGTTTCGCCTGCTGCGCGATCACCTGGTGGACAGTGGCCTGACCCGGGACATCGACCTGCTGCGCCCGGACCTGTGCCCGGCGGATATTCTCGCCCTCGCCCATGACCCTGCGTATATCGAACGCTACATGGGCGGCGAGTTGTCCCGCGAAGACCAGCGGCGCCTCGGCCTGCCCTGGAGCGAAGCACTGGCCCGGCGCACCGTGCGGGCGGTCGGCGGTTCGCTGCTGGCGGCCGAACAGGCGCTGGAACATGGTTTGGCTTGTCACCTGGCCGGCGGCACCCACCACGCGCATTACGATCATCCCGCCGGCTTCTGCATCTTCAATGACCTGGCAGTGATTAGCCATTACCTGCTGGAAAGTGGCCGGGTGAATCGGGTGCTGATATTCGACTGCGATGTGCATCAGGGCGACGGGACTGCACGAATCCTGCACAACACCCCGGAGGCGGTGACCGTTTCCCTGCATTGCGAAAAGAATTTTCCTGCACGCAAAGCCGAAAGCGACTGGGACATCCCGTTGCCGATGGGCATGGGCGATGCCGATTACCTGAAGGTGGTGGACGACGCACTCAACTATTTGCTGCCGCTCTACCAACCGGACCTGGTGCTGTACGACGCCGGTGTCGACGTGCATAAGGATGACGCCCTGGGTTATCTGAAGCTGACCGACGAAGGCGTCGCCGCTCGCGATGAACGCGTGATGCACCATTGCCTGGGCCGGGATATTCCGGTGGTCGGCGTGATTGGCGGCGGCTACAGCAAGGATCGCAAGGCCCTGGCGCGCCGTCATGGCATCCTCCATCACAGTGCCCGACGGGTCTGGCAGTCATCAGGTTGTCATTGATGTGTGGGTCTTTACCCACAATGCCTGTGGAACCGTCTGTGGATAACCTGAGTGAAAGGGCCTGCAGCCCATGCGGGGTATAGGCTAGAGGACGGTGGTTGTTTTTTAACCAACCCTCAAATCCACCCAGAATCCCTGTGGGAGCTGGCTTGCTGGCGAAGACGGTCTCGAGCCTTGCAGTTCTCATGAACACGCCTTCGCCGGCAAGCCGGCTCCTACGGGTTCGGTATTTTCCACAATCATGCACTGCTAGAATGCCCGCCCTATCCCGCCACGCCGCAGCTCTCGCCATGACCCAGCCCTCCACGTCCCTTCCCCCTCACGTCGCCATCATCGGCGGCGGCCCCGCCGGCTTGATGGCGGCTGAAGTGTTGAGCCAGGCCGGAGTCAAGGTCGATCTGTATGACGGCATGCCTTCAGTGGGGCGAAAATTCCTCCTCGCCGGGGTCGGCGGCATGAACATCACCCATTCCGAAGCCTACCCGGCATTTCTCTCGCGCTATGCCGAACGGGCGCCGCAGATTGCACCGCTGCTGCGAACCTTCGGCGCCGAAGCCTTGTGCCAATGGATTCATGACCTGGGTATCGAAACCTTTGTCGGCAGCTCCGGCCGAGTGTTTCCTACCGACATGAAAGCCGCGCCCCTGTTGCGTGCCTGGCTCAAACGCCTGCGCGATGCCGGCGTAGTAATCCACACCCGCCATCGCTGGATCGGCTGGGATGACAACGGTGACTTGCGCATCGACAGCCCTGAAGGCGAAAAAACCGTTCAACCCGACGCGACCCTGCTGGCCCTCGGCGGCGGCAGTTGGTCGCGCCTGGGGTCGGACGGCGCCTGGATGCTGCCGCTGGAACAGCGCGGTGTAGGACTGGCGCCGTTGCAACCGAGTAATTGCGGCTTCGAGGTGCAGGCCTGGAGCGAATTGATGGTCAGCAAATTCGCCGGCAGCCCGCTGAAAAACATCGCCATTGGCCTCAATGACGACGTGCCGCGACTCGGGGAATGTGTGATCACCGCCACGGGGATTGAAGGCAGCCTGATCTACGCCCTCTCGGCAGCGATCCGCGAAACGATCAATCAACACGGCTCGGCCACCCTTCACCTCGATCTGATGCCGGGCAAGCCTGTGGATAAAGTTCAAGCGGCGCTGAGCAAACCGCGCGGCTCACGTTCCATGGCCAAACACTTGCACAGTCAGCTTGGGCTTGATGGCGTGAAGGCAGCGTTGTTGCGGGAACTGACACCGGCTGACTGCTTTGCCGATCCGGCGCTGCTGGCCAAAGCGATCAAGGCATTGCCCCTGACGCTGGTGAAGACCCGGCCATTGGACGAAGCCATCAGCAGCGCCGGAGGCGTGATGTTCGAGGCGATGGATGAACGTTTGATGCTCAAGCAACTGCCCGGCGTGTTCTGCGCAGGGGAAATGCTCGATTGGGAAGCGCCGACCGGCGGCTATCTGCTGACCGCGTGTTTCGCCAGTGGGCGGGCGGCGGGATTGGGGATGGTGGAGTGGTTGCAGCACCGCCACTGATCGTTCCCACGCTCTGCGTGGGAATGCCTCTTGTGACGCTCCGCGTCACGCTTTTTGGGACGCGGAGCGTCCCGGGCTGCACTCCCACGCAGAGCGTGGGAACGATCTTCAGAGGATCAAGGCTTACGCTTACGCGGCCCGGTGTTAAACACCGGCACTTTACGCACAGGCTTGATCGAAGGCTCCGGCACCGACACCTCACCGCTCTCGACCCATTTACCCAGGTTGCGCTTGCCGCCACCGGAGGTTTTGGGCTTCTTCGGTTTTTTCGGCTTCTTGATCACCTGACCGCTGGCATCGGTATCCGGCACGCGGTGCTCGGGTTCGAAGTCCTGCTCCATCTGGCGGGTCAACGTCTGACGGGTCAACATCTCGATGGCTGACAGCTGATTCACCTCATCGGCGCAGACCAGCGAAATCGCCTGCCCGGTTGCCCCCGCGCGGCCGGTACGACCGATGCGGTGGATGTAGTCCTCCGCCACGATCGGCAGGTCGAAGTTGACCACCAATGGCAAATCTTCGATATCCAGACCACGGGCGGCCACGTCGGTGGCCACAAGGATTTGCACTTCACTGGCCTTGAAACGATCCAGCGCCCGCTGACGCGTTGCCTGAGGTTTGTCGCCGTGGATGCCGTCGGCATTGACACCCAGGCCCTGGAGTTTTTCCACCAACGCGTCTACGCCGTTACGGGTCTTGGCGAACACCAGCACCTGCTTCCAGTGGTTCTTGCGCAGCAAGTGGATGAACAGCTCCGGCTTGCGCTTCTTGTCCACCGTCACCACCCATTGCTTGACGGTGTTGGCGGCCACGTTGCGCGGGCTGACTTCGATGCTCAGCGGGTCGTTGAGCATTTGCCCGGCCAGCGTGCGGATCGCATCGGAGAAAGTCGCAGAGAAGAGCAGCGTCTGACGTCTCGAAGGCAGCGCCTTGTAAATGTTCCCCAGCTCTTCGGAAAAGCCCAGATCGAGCATGCGATCGGCTTCGTCCAGCACCAGGGTTTGCAACTGGTTGAACTTGAGTGCGTTCTGGCGGAACAGGTCGAGCAAACGGCCCGGCGTCGCCACCAACAGATCCACGCCGCTGCGCAGCTTCATCATTTGCGGATTGATACTGACGCCGCCGTACACCGCGTAGGTGCGCAACGGCAGGTTCTCGGCGTACTGGCGCACGGCTTCGTGAACCTGCTCGGCCAGTTCGCGAGTCGGTACCAGGATCAGCGCGCGCACCGAGTTGGCGCTGACTTTCGGCCCTTCCATGGTCAGCAATTGCAGCAGCGGCAGGGCGAAACCGGCGGTTTTGCCGGTGCCGGTCTGGGCCGCGGCCATCAGGTCGCGACCGGCCAGCACCGCCGGGATCGCTTGCGTCTGAACCGGCGTCGGGGTCTGGTAGCCGAGCGTCTCAAGGGCGCGCAGCAAGGGTTCGATCAGGCCAAGGGTGGCGAAAGTCATGGGAGTACCGTAGGAAAATTCAGCGCGATTGTGTGAAACAAGTGTGCAATGGCGCGCAGTTTACCCTAATTCGCGCGGGATTCTGTCGGCACCACTACGGCAGGCCGATCTGTGCCACGACGCCACTGCGGCAACCCGATCAACACCACGGCACTGATGATCACCGCCATGGCCAGCGCTTCCTCGACGCCGATGGTCTCGCCGACAAACACGATCCCCAGCAACACCGCCACCGCCGGGTTGACGTAGGCATAGCTGGTGGCCGCTGCCGGACGCACGTGTTTCAACAGGTACATATAAGCGTTGAAGGCAATGATCGAACCGAAAATGGTCAAGTACGCCAGCGCCGCCCAGCCTTCGATCGGCGGCATGCTCTCCAGATGCTCGCCACTCACCGCGCTGCCGATCAGCAACACCACGCCGCCCACCAGCATTTCCACGGCACTGGCCATCGCGCCCTGGGGCAACGGCAAGTGTTTGCTCCACACCGAACCGAAAGCCCAGGCCGCTGCCGCGAACACCAGCAACGCCGCGCCCAGCGGACTCGATTGCAGGTTGGAACCGAGGTTGAGCATGGCGATGCCGATTAGCCCGAGCACAATCCCGGCCCATTCGAGACGGGTATTACGCGCCCCCCAGAAATATCCGCACAGCAAGGTAAACAGCGGCACCGTCGCCACCGCCAACGCGGCCACACCAGACGCCACGCCCGTATGCTCGGCAACGCTCACCGCACCGTTACCGCACGTCAGCAGCAAAATCCCGATGATCCCCGCCGCTTTCCACTGCGCCCAGGTCGGCGCCGGTGCCCCGCGCCAGCGCAGGAACGCGTACATCAACGTCCCGGCGATCACGAAGCGGATACCGGCGAGCAACAACGGCGGCCAGTACTGCACGCCGATGCGAATCACCAGGTAGGTCGATCCCCAAATCACGTACAGCGCGAAAAAAGCAGCGATCAGCGGTAAGGAAAAACGGCGTAGGCCAGACATGGGCAGCTCGAGAACAAAAACAAAGAGAGCCGCTATTCTAGAAAGGCCAATGGCGAAAAATAAGCTACAAAACCTGTTTATAGCGCCGGTACACTTTTCAAAACACGGAGTTCAGCGCTATTAACCGTGCTTTCGAAAGTCAGTCATTTTTCAGGACAGCCACGATGGACAAATACGACCGCATGCTCCTCAGCGCCCTGTTGGAAAACGGTCGTGCGTCCTACGCCGACCTGGCGCGCAAGGTGAACCTGTCCGCCCCGGCGGTGGCCGAGCGCGTGGCCAAACTTGAAGCCTGCGGGGTGATCACCGGTTACCAGGCAAAAATCGACATGTCCAAAATCGGCCTGCCGATCCAGTGCGTCATCGAACTGCGCCTGAACCAGCACGGCAACCAGAAAACCTACGACGAACTGATCAAGATCCCACAACTCACCGAGTGCCATCGTGTCACCGGCGACCCCTGCGTGATCATGCAAGCGGCGGTGGGCTCGATGCCGGAGCTGGAAGAGCTGATCAACCGGATTGCCACATTCGGGTTCAGCAAGACCTCGATTGTGCTGTCCAGTGCTATCGAGAAGCGGGTGCCGTTGGGTCAACTGGAGGGGAATGGAAAGTAGTTCAGCGGTGTTTCTAGAACCCGCGATACCGCTTCAAATGCTCATTGATCTTCGCCGCCGGCACTTTCTGCAAACTGCACAGCAGGTCATGGGACAACTCGCGCAACCCATGCTTTTGCCGCAGCTCCTGGGCCAGATGCGCCGTCAGGTTGGCGGCCATTTCCGCATCGGCCATGGCCCGGTGAGCCTTGCCGGTATCGGGCAGGCTGGCGAAGGTGGTGAGGGTGCCGAGTTTGTGGTTCGGCGCGGCGGGCATCAAGCGGCGGGCGAGCAGCAGCGAGCAGGCAAAGTTCTGCAAGCGTGTGCGTTTGATTCGCCCAAGCTCGTAGTCCCAGAACTTCTGGTCGAACGCAGCGTTGTGCGCCAACAACGGCGTAATGCCGACGAATTCGTTGACCTCGTTCATCACCTGCTCGGCCGAAGGCGCGGTGCGCAGCATGGCGTTGCTGATGCCGGTCAGTTGTTCAATGAAGGCCGGCACCCGCACACCGGCATTCATCAGGCTTTGGTAACGCTCGACGATGCGCCCCTGTTCAAGAATCACCACGGCAATTTCCGTGGCCCGGCAACTGCTGCTCGGGGAGATCCCGGTGGTTTCAAAGTCGATGACTGCTATGCGTTCCAAACCTGTTTCAACTCCGTAAAAATCAATTCTTGAGCAGCAACGCGCCTTCGATCGGCACGTAACGACTGGCGGCGCGGATCAGCGAATTGGCCGTCAGGCCCGGTACGCCGTAGGCCACCGCTTGCACACCGTGTTTGGCGATGATGCGCTCCAGCAGCATGTCGAAATCACCGTCGCCGGAGGCCAGCACCACTTCGTCGACATGGTCGGCGGCGTCCATGATGTCGAGGGTGATGCCCACGTCCCAGTCGCCTTTGGCCGAACCGTCGCTGCGCTGGATGTAGGGTTTGAGCTTCACGATGAAGCCGAGGTTGCGCAGGATCTGCTGGAACTGCTGCTGTTTGCTGTCACCACGATCGATCGCATAGGCGTAGGCCTCGACGATCTGCCCCTGTTTGCTGATGTCAGCCCACAACGCGGCGTAGTTGAAGTGGCAACCATAGGCCTGACGCACGGTGTAATAGAGGTTCTGGACATCGACGAACACTGCGATTTTTTTCACCGCACATCCTCTCAGCGCGCGGGCGCGCGGGCTTGATCAGGCATCAGGCCCGAAAAGTCGCCCAGTATGCCAGCCCCAAGGATTGTTCCGCGAATTATCGGCCCGGAGCACCATGGCGCTCCGGACGAATGGTGTGTCAGATGAAAGAATCGTCGTCGCCGCCGAAGAACGATGAACCGTCATCGTAATCCGCGTCGGCGAAACCACCTTGATCGCTGGCGTTGTCAGCCACGCGCTGATCGTCGCCCCAGCCATTGCCACTGTCGCTCTGATTGTTGACCTGGGCGGGTTCTTCCTTGATGACTTCAACCACTTCCGGCTGCTGATTGTGATGGAACAGGCTGCTGATGCCTTGCGCCAGCATCACGCCACCGGCCACGCCCGCTGCCGTTTTCAACGCACCACCGAGGAAACCGCTGCCGGCAGACTGTTGCGGTGCGTAATTCTGCTGAGGTGGCGCGCCGAAATTCTGCTGGGCAGGCGGCGCACCGAAGTTTTGCGGCGGCTGCGAGTTGAACGATGGCCGCCCCGGTTCACGCCAGCCGCCATTCGACGGGGCTGCGCTTTGCGTCGGCGCAGGCTGCGGATCACGGGAAGCGCCGCCGAAGATGCTCGACAAAAAGCCACCGCCGCTGGGTGCCGGCGCCGCTGTCTGCGCCCTGGCCTGTTGCAGTTCGGCCTGCAATTGCTGCACTTGCCCGCTGAGTTGCTTGTTCTGTTCGTCGAGGCTCTTGATGGCTGCCTCTTGCACCAGAATCGCCTGGGTCATGAAATAGCCCGCCGCTGGCTGGCGAGTCAGATGCTCCTTGATCCGCGCTTCGGCCTGGGCGTCACGCGGGGCTGAGTCCGTTTCGGCCTGTTGCAGCCGGGAAAACAGTCCATCGATCAGGGTTTGTTCTTCGCTGTTCATGGCGACCTCGTAGATTGCCGGGAATATCGTTGCCCTCACCCACCGTGGATAAGGTGCTCACCAGTAATGGGGCTGATACAGGATGTTTCAATGACCTTTACCGAACGTTTACGTTTGCGCCCCGAAGGGTTTGATCGGTTAAAGTGAGGCACTGCTTTCAACCTGCGATACCGACTGATGAATTCGTTCGATGTACTGCGTGACTCTCTGTATTTCTTCAAACGCAATCTGAGCCAGATCGTGCAGCTGTGTCTGCCGCTGGTGATTGTCGAGGCGCTGCTGCAACAAGTGGTCGACCACTCGACCGGGCCGGACAGTTTCGCCGGCATCAGTGTGATCGTCGGCTTGCTGGTGTACCCGCTGTATACCGCCGCACTGATCCTGTTTCTCGATGCCCGCAGCCGCGGCGAATCACCGCGCACCCGCAACCTGCTGGCGGCTTCCGCAACCTTGTGGCCGCGCTTTGCGCTGCTGACCGCCCTCAATACGCTGCTGATCCTGATCGGCCTGTCGCTGTATTTCCTGCCGGGCATCTGGCTGATGGTGACGCTGGCGTTCGGCGAGTACCTGCTGGTGCTGCGCGGCCTGGCGCCCCTGGCGGCGATGAAGGAAAGCCTGCGCCTGACCCGTGGGCATTTCCTGCGCATTCTGGTGTGCATTCTGTGCGTGATGGGCCCGCTGTGGGCGCTCAAGGGGGCGACGCTGGCGGTTTACCCTGAACCGCAGAACCCGGTGATTTCGCTGCTGATCGACAGCGCTCACAGCTTCCTGCAACTGTTCACCAGTGTGGTGCTGTTCCGCTTATTCATGCTGATCGTCGAAGTGCCCGAAAAATCTGATGAGCGGCTCTGACTGCTCTACCCTTGGGCTTTAACGCGGCTCTCGGTTATGCTCGAGGTCAACTTTGTAACGCTATAAGCCGAGCCATGCCCCGTCTACTGCGCTACACCCTGCTGGGCCTGCTGATTGCCATCGGCCTGATTGCCTTGCTGATCTACAGCCTGACCTGGCGCCCCGGAGCCAAGGAAGCGTTGCCGGTCAGTTGCAACACCCCGGCGCCGTCGCTGGTGCCCGGCCAGGCGCTGAAGGTGATGACCTGGAACGTCCAGTACCTGGCCGGCAAGCGCTATGTGTTCTGGAATGACCTGGCTGCGGGAGATGACGAACGCCCTACCCCTGAAGACATGGCCTTCAGCCTCGACGAAGTGGCGCGGGTGATTCGCGACGAGCAACCGGACATCGTGCTGTTGCAGGAACTCGATGACGGCGCCAAGGCCAGCGATTATCAGAACCAGTTCAAATTGCTTCAGGATCGGGTCACCGACCTGTATCCCTGCACCGCCCAGGCCTTCGACTGGAAAGCCGACTTCGTGCCTGAACCGCACATCTATGGCAGCGTCGGCCGGCAACTGGCGACCCTGAGCCGCTACCGGATCGAACACGCCGAACGCCTGCAGTTGCCGGTCGCGCCGGCCAACCTCATCAGCCGTCAGTTCAAACCGAAAAACGCCTTGCTCGTCACTTACCTGCCAGTAAGCGACGGCGGCCAGATGGCCGTGCTCAACACCCATCTGGACCGTGCCACCCAGCTCGACGATACCTTGCAAACCCAGGTGACCGCCGTGGCCAAGGTGCTCGACAAGTTCGAAAGCCGCGGCACGCCGTGGTTGATCGGTGGTGATTTCAATCTGTTGCCACTGGGCCAGTATCAACGCCTGCCCGCCGAGCAACGCACGCCCTACTCCGCCGATACCCCGCTGCATGTGCTGTGGGACAAATACCCGATGATCCCCACCAACAACGAAGCCAGCGGCATCGACCGGGCGCAATGGCTGACTCATTACCCGAATGACCCAGGCTTGAATGGCCCGGACCGGACCGTCGACTACCTGTTTTACAGCCCGCGCATCAAACGGGTCGAAGCGCGGGTGCGGCAGGACGATACGTTGCGCATTTCCGATCATTTGCCGGTGATTGCACGTTTTCTGTTGCCGGCAGCGCCTTAGCCACCAGCAGATCGTCCGGCCAGTCGTTCGAGTTATCACCGACTACACCATCAGGCATCGCGCTTGACCACGCGCCGGTGACAATCTGCCGGGGTCAATACCTTGCCCGCTCCGGAACGGACCGTGATGGTCTCGACCGGCTCCGACAGGTCGTTGTCCAGCAGTATCGAATGACTCTCGCCCTTGCTGAAGAGGAAGCGTTCTCCCCACTGGCGCATGCTGACCACTATGGGAAACACGGAGCGCCCCATCTCGGTCAGAACATATTCCTTGTAGGCACTGCCGTCGGATGCCGGCTGGACTTCGAATACACCCAACTCGACCAACATTTTGAGTTTTACCGTAAGGATGTTTCTGGCAAGACCAAGACGCTTCTGGAATTCACTGAAGCGGCGAACGTCATCGAAAGCATCGCGGATAATCATCAACACCCAACGATCTCCGATAGCTTCAAGCGTCCGGGCCACAGGGCATTCGCTCTGTGCCAGTAGCTTTTGTCTGGCCATGACTCTCCACCCTTTCGGGAACAGATTGTTTAAGAAAAAGTTCTAACGTCAGACAAAAACATTTTGTAAAACTAGTTGTATATTAAAACTTGATTTGATCATAATCAACGCATCGGTTTTCTTTCGAAACCACATAATTCCAAGGATGGAGTGATGACGCTGAACCCTCAAAAGCCTTTGAAAATGGATGTCGAGGCCGAAAAATCAGCTGGCGGAATCACCACCCTATCCCCTCAGGGGCGTGCAGCCACCCCCCTCACCCGTTACCAGACACTTCTCTTCGCAATCACCTGCGCCATGGCCGTGGCCAATGTCTATTTCGCACAACCACTGCTGGAGTCCATGGCAGACAGCCTGTCGGTTCCGCCCAGCACTATCGGAGTGGTGGTCACGGCTACTCAGGCCGGATATGCGGTGGGGCTGCTTTTCATCGTCCCTCTGGGCGATCTGCTGAACCGCAAGAAACTCATCCTGACTCAAATGCTGATGTCGGCAGTGGCCTTGTGCGCAGTAGGACTGGCCCAAGGTTGGGGCATGCTGCTCGGCGCGATGGTGCTGGTCGGTCTGATGGCGGTCGTGGTTCAAGTGGTGGTCGCCTACGCGGCCACACTGGCGAGCCCGGACCAGCGCGGCCAAGCCATAGGAACGGTGACCAGTGGCGTGGTGCTGGGCATTCTGCTCGCCCGCTTCGTCTCTGGCGCGGTGGCCGACCTCGCCGGATGGCGAGGTGTCTACTTCGTGTCGGCAGCCTTGATGGTTGGCATGGCGTTGGTGCTATACCGAACCATGCCGGCGTCGATAACGCCGCCAGCCAAAGGCAGCTACTGGCAGTTACTGCGTTCGGTCTTCCAGTTGTATCTGACAGAACGCATGCTGCGCGTCAGAGGCACCTTTGCCCTGCTCATATTCGCTGCGTTCAGTGTGTTGTGGACCGCAATGGTCCTACCGCTAAGCGCGCCCCCACTGTCGCTGTCACATACCCAGATCGGCCTGTTCGGCCTGGCCGGCGTGGCGGGCGCGCTGGCCGCCGCACGGGCCGGACGACTGGCCGACCAAGGGCTCGGCAATCGCACGACAGGCATTGCTCTGGCGCTATTGACCCTGTCCTGGCTGCCAACCGCGTATGTTGAAAGCTCATTGCTGGCGATGGTGGCGGGCGTCGTCCTGCTGGACTTTGCCGTGCAAGCGGTGCATGTGACCAATCAGAGCCTGATCTTCGCCGCGCGGCCCGATGCGCAAAGCCGTCTGGTGGGCGCCTATATGTGTTTTTACTCCGTGGGTAGCGGTTTGGGCGCAATAGCTGCCACTTACACTTATGCGCACTTTGGCTGGGTGAGCGTTTGCCTGTTGGGTGCCGCCATCAGTGGGATAGCCCTGTTGTACTGGTTGTATCTGGAGCTGACGGCCCGATAACTTCTTGACCCTTTAAAACTCCCTTCCATTGTTTGCGAACTCTGGCGTGAAACTGTGTGCCCGCCACACAAACTTGAATATAAACATGAGGTATGTATGGCACTGCACACATTAACTATTGCCTCGCATCAACTTGAATTTCAGCTACCGGTCAATGCCCCTTTCACGGATATAGAGTACGAGGCCGAAGGCAAGAACGTGATTCCTCTGGGGTGCCGCGTAGGGGCGTGCGGGGCCTGCCTGATCAGGGTTACATCGGGTCTCGAGGCTTTGAATCCTCGGGATGACGACGAAGAGGCTTTTATCGAGGTACTGGGTTACAGCGGTGAAGAATACCGGCTGGCCTGTCAATGCCGGATAAGAGGTGAAGTAGCCATTGATATCATTGGCTGATAGTTGCTGTTGCTATTGAAGTCCGATCATTAATTAAAGCGTTTCAATTAAACTAAAAAGAGGCTTGATTATGCTTAACCGTGTAAAGAATGTTGGCTATGGTGATCGCACTCCTTTTCTCAACGCCGCCGCTTCGGTGAATCTGCGCGGGGAAATCGACCAGATAATCGACCGTCAGGTAGAGCAGTGGTACGAAACCGTACCGGAGGCCGCTCACCTGGAAGGCAAGGACGTGAACAGTCTGTATTACAAGCGCCATCTGATCGAAACAGCATGGCGCATCCGACTGCTGCGGGTTGCCGAAGCAAAGGCGCTGGTCGACGTGGCCAAGGTCAGCCCGGAGGCTGCGCAGATCTGGGCCCACTACGAACAGGAAGAGATGCTCCACGATGACCTGTTCATTCAGGATCTTGAGCGTATCGGCGTCAGCCGCGAGGAATTTCTCGCCACCGAACCCTACCTGTCCACCAAGCTGCTGGCCGGCTTCTTTTCGTACCTGCTGGACCATGAGGGACCGCTTGGCGTGGTCGCTTATTCCTACCTGGTCGAGTACGTGAACGTGAAGCTCGAGCCGCGCAAACTCGAAGCGCTCAAGGCTTCGGTCGGCGAGACCAAGATTGTCGGCCAGATTTCCCACTCGCATACCGACATCAACGATGACCACCCGGGTGAAGTCTGGGCGGCACTGCGCTTCCTGATCAAAGGCGAGCAGGACATCGCGGCGCTGAAACGCTACCTGGCCGAGCATCAGAAGATCCTCGCGATGTACTTCAGCGAGCTGTACATCGACACCCTGGCCAAGCCGCAAGAAGACAAGGCAGCTTAAGCCATGGAGCAGGCAATGAATTCGAACCGACCCGGTGTTTTGATCCTGAGCCACTGCGGCTTTTCTTTCCTGGAGGACCTGAAGGAGGAGCTCCACCGACGGCAGCTCCGGTGTTTCGTGCTGTCCTCATTGCCGCTCCCAGAACATGTGCCGGCTCGGCTGGAGCAGATTCAGGCCTGGGCGGACCGGCTTTACACCACCGACTCCCACCAGCTGAAGCTGGAGGATATACACAATGCACTGCAGACCCTGCGCAAGTCGGGTGAGCAGGTCACGTGCTGCATCAGCGTGTGGGAAGGCTATCGCCACCTGATGGCATCGGCCAACGCTTCGCTGGGTACTTATGACATTGACGCCCGGCAGGCACTGGCACTGCGTAACAAGCTCAACGTGCGCAATCGACTGGCCGAAGCGGGTTTGTCGCAGGCCAGCGCCCATGCCCTGACTGCACCTGTGCTGCAATTGCTGAAGGCGCAGGATCAGCGCTATTTCATCAAGCCGATTCATGGGATCGCTTCCTACGCAGCATTTCCCATGCGCGAAGACACCACCTGGGACGCACTCGAGGCGCTGCGTCTGGCCTCAGGCGAGGACACGGTGTATGCCTCGGCGTTCAACGATGGACTGGAGTTCATGGCGGAGAATTACATCCCCGGCCACGAATTCAGTTTCGAGACTCTGCTGGTGGATGGTCAGGTTCATGTCGTGGCCATCCATGAAAAATACGAAGTGACCGAGACCGCTGACACGGTGCTCGAAGACAGTTGCACCACGCCCCCGGTAAGCCTCGACCAGGCCCAGATCGCTGCAGGTCTGCACTGGCTCGACGATGTACTGGGTTGCATGGAGCTCAAGTGGGGCTGCTATCACGTCGAAGCGCGCTTCACCGGGCAGCACTGGGACCTGATCGAAATCAACCCGCGAGTCGGCGGCAGCTTGATCTCGCACAGTGTCGAGGCCGTTACCCACGGTCACAGCATGCTTTCACTGTGGCTGGACCTGCTGCTGGCCAGCCAGGACGATGCCCGGCAACGCGAAGATTTCGTGCAGCGTCTGGCTCAGTACGGCTGGCGTGCGGATGGCACGAGCGCACAGTCGCTGGCGACATTCTTTCGGGTCTATTTCGCCAGGCCGGGAACGCTGCGTTCAGTGACGCTGAACGAGTTGCCGCTGGCCCCGGTCGTCAAACACATCCTTTTGAAAGAAGGCGATGTGATTCCCGCACACGCCCGTGAAGTGTTCCTTGGTCAATTGTTGTGGACGTTCGACCGCGCCGGGCAGGCATCGGAGCTTGAGCGCCTGGTCAGCATTTCCGCCACAGCGCTGGATATCCAGTACCAGGCCGAAAGCGATTGAACATTCGGTGAGCAATCGCCTGGAACATCACTGCTGTCCATGACCAACCCCATGCATTGAGGATGACGAACATGCCGCTGCGTGCGCCTGTATTGCTAATAGTGGACTACAACCTGAGCCGGATCGGCGATGTCCTGCACATGCGCGACTATGCGCGCAAGCATTGGGGCGCGCAGACCTGGCTGGTCAGGGCCAACCCCCAGGACCATGACAAGGACATCAGCGACAGGGTGATCGATGCCGATCCTCTGGATACCGACTTCATCCGTCATGCGCTGAGTCAGTTGGGCGATGACGCGGCCAGGATCACTGCCGGGATGGTTTTTTCCGACAACGCGGTGGCCAGTGGTGCAGCGCTGCTCGAACGGCTCGGGCTGCCGGTGGACGATGCCCAACTCGCGCTGGGAGCGTTTGACAAGCTGGCGTACCGCATCGCCGAAAATCGCATCCGCCCTCTACTGAACCAGCTGGGGGTCATGCTGCCGGACTTCGGGCGGATCGACTGCGTGAACGATGTACGCAATTTTGCAGTCCGCCAGGAGCGCGGTTTCGTGATCAAACCCGCTTGCGAAGGCAACAACCGTGGCGTGGTGATGGTAGCGCCGGGGGGGGACTGTGAGCAGGCCTTTTCGGAAGTGGCGCCTTATCTGGACAAGGGCGTGCTGGCAGAAGCGTTCATCACGTTCACCCGCGAGTACTCCTATGACGGACTGGGGAATCTGTGGTTCGTCACCGAGAAAGTCAGCGCTACCGGGCGCTATCCCGTAGAAGTGGCGCAGATCCTGCCTGCCCGCCTCACCGAGCAAGAGCGGCTTGCCGTTCGAGTGGCTGGCGAGCAGGTCAATCGACTGGTCGGCCAGCGTAAGGGGCCATTCCACAACGAGATCAAGCTCAGCGATGACGGCTACAACACCGCCGTGATCGAGCCGAACCGTCGTCCCGGCGGCATGAAGATCTGGACGCTGGCGCATGCCGTTCACGGGCTTGACCTGTATGCGGCCTGGGTTGACTCGGTATTTTCCGGGCTTGTGCCGGATGAGCTGCCACCCGCTACCTGCAGCGCCGCTACGGTGATGTTCGGAGTACCCCGAGACGTGACGCTGGATGTGGCCGAACTGGGCGATCTACAGGCACTGGTCCACGAGACGCTGGCCCTGGCAGCGCAGGCTCTGGAGCTGGCGAAAGAAGATATCGCCCTCCTCGAGTGCGCGTGGATCGCTGGCGAATCACGGCTGATCCATGCAATCCCCCGAGACAATAGCGACTTCGTGGCCCACGCGTGCGTTGCGCTGCATGACGAGAGCGTAGACGTCCGCGATCTGGTGACGGTGTTGCG
Source organism: Pseudomonas frederiksbergensis (assembly GCF_017114915.1). Lineage (GTDB taxonomy): Bacteria > Pseudomonadota > Gammaproteobacteria > Pseudomonadales > Pseudomonadaceae > Aquipseudomonas > Aquipseudomonas frederiksbergensis_I. The sequence goes on along the minus strand of NZ_JAAUOE010000001.1, from coordinate 155,345 downwards.
CGAGCAATGGCTCAAGGTTCTGGACCGGAACCTGGCATCCGAGCGCCAGTTCAAGGTCGCGTCCTGACCCCTATCTTTTACGCTTCGAGGCCATTGGCATGAAAATTCTCATTCTTCACCGGGTCCCCTACCCGCGTATCGAGTATCACCGTGGCATCGACCATGAACAGCACGATGTCACCTACCTGGGAAAACAATCCGCGATCGATACGCTGCCGCCAGAACTGCGCTGCAAAAGCGTAGTTCGGCCGGGGTTGGCCAGCGCCTACGATGAAGCACTGGAGTGGCTGGCACAGTTCCCACAACGCTTTGATCGGGTCATCTCGATGTCCGAATACGAATTGCTCGACGCGGCGCGCCTGCGCGAAGCGCTGAATATCGAAGGTGCTTCGCTGGAGGCCGTGACCCTGGCGCGCAACAAGCTGGACATGAAGGCGGCTGTCCAGGCCCGCCAGCTGCGAGTACCGCGCTTCATGTCGCTTGAGCGTTATCTGGCACTTGAAGGGCACGTGCCGTGGCACGGGGCAACAGTGCTCAAGCCACACAGTGGTGCATCGAGCATGGATGTCAGCATTCACCAGCAGCCGTCTCGCACCTTTGATGAGATCAGTCGCAAGATCAGCGATCTGTCCTTGTGCATCGAAGATTTTCAGGTCGAAGAATACATCAGTGGCCCCATCCGCCATTTCGACGGCCTGGTACTGAATGGCCGGATCATCACCATGCTTTCCAGCCAATACGTAGGAACCTGCCTGGACTACATGGAGCGCGGCCGCCCTCTGGGCTCCTGGCACCTGGAGACCACCGCGCAGATGCAGGCATGGGTCGGCGCCGCACTGGAAGCGGTGCAGATCCGCAACGGCGCGTTCCATCTGGAAGCAATCATGGAGGGTGACGAACCGGTGTTCCTCGAGGTAGGTAACCGGGTGGGTGGCGCCGATGTGGTGGCAACCTACGAGTTAGCCACCGGCATCCACATGCCGTCGCTGGAGTTGCGCATCCACATTGAGGGCGAACTGGATATCGCGCACCTGACCGGGCAGCCGCCAAACCTGGGCTTCGGCTGGTTTGTATTCCCCGGGCACACCCACCGCGAGCGGATCTATCAAGGCCTGGACGGCGCGGACGAACTGCGTGCAAGCCCATTCGTCGTGCAGTGGAACGAACTGCAACCGGGCGCGCTCCTGCCAGGGCACGTGACTTATTCGGCCTTCGAGGCACCGCTGGCAGGCATCGTCAAGACAGCAGACCCGCAACAGACCCAGGCCTGGATGCAAGCGCTGTTTTCCCGAGTGAGCCTCACCGAAAACCTGACGTCCGTAGCATGACACTGCCCACCCTTATCAAGGCGACTCATCAATGAAACCATTGCACGTAGTGTTGGCTGTACTGATCACGGCAATCTGGGGTGTCAATTTCTCAGTGATCAAACTGGGGCTGGCAACCGTAGACCCGTTCATCCTGGCGGGCATCCGCTTCAGTCTCTGTGCGTTACCGGCGATCTTCTTCATCCGCAAGCCCAATGTGCCCTGGCGCTACATCATCGGTTACGGACTGGTGTTCGGCATCGGTCTGTGGGGCGTGGTAAACCTGGGCATCAAGGCCGGACTCTCGGCAGGCATCGCCTCGCTGGTACTGCAATTCAGCGCGTTCTTCACCATCCTGCTGGGCGGGTGGGTGTTCAAGGAAGCACTGACCCGCTTTCAGGTGCTTGGCATGCTGATCGCACTCGCCGGGCTCTTGTGCATCATCATGATCAGCGATGGCTCGGTCAGTCTGCCAGGCGTGCTTCTGGTGCTGGTTGGCGCGGCCTCATGGAGCGTCGCCAATATCATCAACAAGAAGGCCAGCACCAAGGATGTCTTCGGTTTTCTGGTCTGGTCCAGCGCCTTCGCGCCGATTCCGCTGTTCGCCCTCGACTACGTGGTCAACGGCAGCGCCGGCTATACCACGTTTGTCAATCAGGTCGACACGACCGCCGTGCTGTCGATTCTGTTTCAGGTCTACCCCAACACGCTGTTCGCCTACTGGATCTGGAACTCGCTGCTCAAGACCTATCCGGTATCGACGGTAGCGCCACTGTCGTTGCTGGTGCCGATCTTCGGCATGCTCGGCTCGGTTTTCATCTTCCACGAAAGTGTGCCGCCGAGCAAAGTGCTGGCGGTGGTTCTGATCGTCCTCGGCCTGGCCGTCGGCCTCTATGGGCAGCGTATTTTCAATGCTATGTTTGCGCGTCCTGCGCGCACTTCAGTATGAGTCGACAGGGAGTTGGCATGAGTCTGGGAAGACGTGAATTCGTGGGTGCCGCTGTTGGAGCGACCCTGATTGGAGGCAGCATGATCGCAGGCGTGGCGGGAGCACAGGTGGGCAACGAACCTGTTCAGGATGACTTGGTAATAGCGCTGGATCCCAACGATTGGGCATCCGTGCGGGCGCAGTTCAAGCTGTCGCCGGAGTTCGTGCACATTTCCAACTTCTTCCTGGCCTCCAACCCCAGGCCCGTGCGCGACGCAATGGCCCGCCATCGGCAGGCATTCGATGAAAACCCCTACACCTACCTCGAAGACAATATGTTCGCCAGGCCCGAGGACATGGTCTGGCGCAAGGTCTGCGCAGCCGCGGCAGACTATACCGGCGGACGGCCCGAAGACATCGCACTGACGACCAGCACCACGCAGGGCCTGGCGATGGTCTACAACGGTCTCAAACTGCAACCCCATCAGGAAATCCTGACGACTAACCACGAGTGGTACACCCACGACGAGGCCATGCGTCTGGCGGTCGTCAAATGGGGCGGGAGTGTGCGACGGATTGATCTTTACGACGGCCCCGAGGACGTCAGCGTCGACACTATCGTCGGCCGCATTGAAGCCGCCATCAAACCCTCGACCCGGATCCTGGCAATGACCTGGGTGCACTCGGGTACCGGCGTGCGATTACCCGTGCGGGAGATCGGTGCACTGGTTGCGCGGGTCAATCAGGATCGCTCCGAGGCCGACAGAATCATCTATGTGATCGACGGTGTGCACGGCTTCGGCTGTTCCGAGGCCCAGGTCGCCAGCCTGGGCTGCGACTTTTTCAGCGCAGGGACGCACAAGTGGATCCTTGGCCCGCACGGTACGGGGCTGGTCTGGGCCCGTGAAGGTCAGTGGGCACAGATCACGCCGACCATTCCCACCATCATGGCAGCCGAGCCCGCCAATGCCTGGCGCCAACAGCGCGACCCGCAGGGCGATACACAGGCTGCCTGGGTCAGTCCCGGAGGCTTCCTGGCGTTCGAAAACCAGTGGGGCGTGATCGAGGCGTTCGAGTTCGTCAGGAAAATCGGCCGCAAGCGCATCGCTGATCGCGTCGCCGAGCTCAATGGACAGCTGAAGGAAGGCTTGTCGAAGCTGCCCAATGTGCGCCTGCATACGCCCCGTTCTGCGCAGTTCTCTGCCGGAATCGTCTGCTGTGATGTAGAAGGCCGGGCTCCCAAAGATGTGGTGGCCGGGCTCAAGGCGCAGAAGATCATTGCCAGTGCCACGCCCTACCGCCATTCGACGGTACGGTTCTCGGCCGGGATCACCAACACGCCGGAAGACATCGAAAAGACCCTCAAGGTGATGCGCACTCTGGTCTGACACCCAGCCCGGATCGACGTCAGCCCGATGCACTTGCACAACGCGGGTGCAGTCGCTGGCGTCAGCCATTCATTGAAGAATCGCCGCGTACTCAAGGGCAAGGATCGTTTACATGACTGAACAATCAATCGTCACGAAAAACACTTCAAAAGAGCTGGCCATGTTCCTGGTCTGCTCGACGGTTTATCGGCTGTTTTCCGGCGCGCTGCTGGTCTCGTTGACGTGGACCATACTCAATCAGAACGAAGGCGGTTACCTGCCGTTGGCGCTGGCAATTTTCTGCTCGTTCATACCGGCCTTCGTCACACCCGTGATGATCAAGCGCCTGTCGAGCCGAATGAACGGCCGCCAGATGAGCAGCTGGTTTCTGCTGTGCCTGACCGGCCTCAGCCTGGTATCGGGAGTGTCCAGAGACTTCACCGTCGGCCTGCTGATCACCAATCTGTTTGTCTGGCTGATGATCATGTCGCTCGAAGCCAGCCTGGATATGTGGTTCACCCAGATTCAACGTGGCATGGATGAAACCAAGGTGCGCCGGATCAGCGGGGCAACCACTGCCACCAGCCAGGCAGCCCTGATGATCGGCCCTTTGCTGGCGGCGGGATTGATGCCGATTCTGACCGGTATTGGGTTCTCCATTTTGCTGTGCGCCGGCTTCTTGTTGGTCGCAGCCATTTGCTACACGCGTGACAGTCTACCGGAGGCAGTGCAGGAGGCTGGCGAAGTAGCGGCTCCAGCCAGGCTTCCGCTGACGCTGTTTGTGCCGATGGTACTTATCTGGCCAATCCTCGGGGCGTTCAACTTTATGCTGCCCGTCTATGTGTCGAGCCACGGCTGGGCGCTGTTTGAACTGGGTGTGCTCGATGCGGTGTTCGGCATGGGTATGGCGCTGATCGGGGTGCTGGTCATCATTGCCAATACCGGTCGTAACCTGTTGGCTTATCTGTCAGCCCTGATCGCGCTGGCGGTGATTTCCACGTCAATGTGGTTGCTGATGCCAGACACTCTGATACTGAAAGCACTGAGCCTGTTGATTCTCGGTATGGCTTTCGGCGGTGCGCGGGTGCATATCCGTGTCGCCATCGCCTGCCGCTACAGCGAGGCCGCTGTGGGCTCGTATGTCAGCCGGGCGAATGCCTTGGCCACGCCGGTGCTGCTGTTGATACTCAGCCTGCAATTGGCAATGATTGAGAACGCCTGGCTGCTTCCATTCCTGCTCGTCACATTGACCGTCGCTCTGTTGTTGCAGACATCGGCGACCCGCTTTGCCCGAGGGCATACTCCCGTCGAAGCAGTGGGCGCTTGAAAAGTCGCCCTGCATTTCACTCGACAGCTTCGGGAAGGGAGTTTCAAGGTATACGAGCGGGTAAAGCGTAGCCCTTTGCCTAGGTTCCCCGGGGCTTCGCCCGCGCCGTCGCCTCGGCCACCAGCGGATCGTCCGGCCAGTAGTGTTTCGGATAACGGCCCTTCAAATCCTTCTTCACCTCGGCATAGGTGCTACGCCAGAAGTTCGCCAGATCCTGCGTCACCTGCACCGGTCGCCGCGCCGGGGACAATAGGTGCAGTTTCACCACTTGCCGGCCACCGGCAATGCGCGGGGTTTCGGCCAGGCCGAACAACTCTTGCAACCGCACCGCGAGAATCGGTGGCTGTTCACTGTAGTCCAGACGAATCGAAGAGCCCGACGGCACGCTCAGATGATGCGGCGCCAGCTCTTCGAGCCGTTGCGGCAATGGCCACGGCAGCAGGTTGTGCACGATGCTCGACAGGTCCAGATTGGCGAAGTGACTGAGGCGCGAGACTTTGCCCAGATACGGCATCAACCAGTGTTCGAGACTTTTGAGCAGGGCGGCGTCGCTGACATCCGGCCATTCGCTCTCGCCTTTACCCGCGAGATCCAACTGACGCAACAACGCCACCCGCGCCTGCCACTGACGCAGCTCCGGGGTCCACGGCAACAGCTCGAGGCCTTTGCGCCGCACCAGGTTCACCAGCGCCTGACTGCGAGCGTTCTCGTCGAGCCCGGTCAACGGTTCGCGGCTGAGGATCAACTCGCCGACCTTGCGCTGACGCTCGGCCCGCAACACGCCTTCACGCTCATCCCAATCCAGTTGATCGATGCAACGCACCTGTTCGGCCAGCACTGAATCGAACAACGCCGGATCGAAATCCGTCGCCAGATAAATCCGCTCCTCACGCTGGCCCTGACGACTGCCCAGATCGGCGATCACCAGCCAGGGTTGTTTCATCAGGCTGTCCGCCTCGGCGAACAGCGCTGCACGACCATTCGCCAGTCGATATTCAGCGCCACCGGCCCGCCGCTGTTGGGCGACGCGATCGGGATAAGCCAACGCCAGCAACGCGCCGAGCCAGCGCGGATGTTCGGGATCGCTGACCGGCTCCGACGCTTTGCCCCGCAAATAGCCGCGGTACTGGCGCGCCAGTTGACGGGCACGCTGAACGCCGCCCTGAGCACCGCGAGCGGCCCGTTCTTCGCCGGACAGCAGCACCAGCCGGCTGTGCAAGTCAGCACCGGCGCCACGCAAGATATCCCGCTCACCGAGCAATGCCGCGACATCGCAGGCCATGTCGGCCAAGCCGAGCGCCTGACCACGCAACAGCAAATGGGCGATCCGTGGATGGGCCGGCAGTTCGGCCATGGCCTGACCGTGACGGGTCAACGCTTCGCCCTCCAGCGCGCCCAAACGTTCAAGCAGATCCTGGGCCTGTGCATAAGCCGCCGCCGGAGGCACATCGAGCCAGACCAACTGCCCCGGCGTCACGCCCCAACGACCGAGTTGCAAGGCCAGCCCGGCAAGGTCCGCCGAGAGAATTTCCGCGCTGGCGTAAGCCGCCAGTTGCTCGTGCTGATCCTGCGACCACAAGCGATAACACACGCCGGGCTCCAAACGCCCGGCCCGGCCCGCACGCTGCGTGGCACTGGCTTTGGAAATGCGTTGAGTGTCCAGGCGAGTCATGCCGCTGCCGGGGTCGAAACGCGGCACCCGCGCCAGCCCGGCATCGATCACCACCCGCACGCCGTTGATGGTCAGGCTGGTTTCGGCGATGTTGGTGGCCAGCACCACTTTGCGCTTGCCCGCGGGTGCCGGATCAATCGCCGCCCGCTGCGCCGCCAGGTCCAGTTCGCCGTGCAATGGGCACAGCAACACCGGCGTGCCCTCGCCCAGCGCATCGGCCAATTGTTGATGCACCCGACGAATCTCCGCCTGCCCCGGCAGGAACACCAGCAGGCTGCCGGTTTCATCGTTCAGCGCGTCGAGGATGGTCTGCACCACCTTTGGCTCGATGAACTCACCGGGCTGAAACGGCCGGCCCCAGCGCATCGCTACCGGGTACATGCGACCTTCGCTGCGCAGGATCGGCGCGTCATCCAGCAACCCGGCCAGGCGTTCACCTTCCAGGGTGGCCGACATCAAAAGGATTTTCAGCGGTTGATCGTCACGAAACAGCTCCCGGCCATTCAGGCTCAGGGCCAACGCCAGGTCAGCGTCGAGGCTGCGTTCGTGGAACTCGTCGAAGATCAGCAAGCCGACGCCTTCGAGCGCCGGGTCATCCTGCAAACGTCGGGTGAGGATGCCTTCGGTGACCACTTCGATGCGGGTATTGGGGCCGACCTTGCTGTCGAGACGAATGCGATAGCCCACGGTTTCGCCGACCTTCTCACCCAGCTCACTGGCTAACCGCTCCGCCGCCGCCCGCGCCGCCAACCGGCGCGGTTCGAGCATCAGGATGGTCTGCCCGGCCAGCCACGGCTCATCGAGCAAGGCCAACGGCACCCGGGTGGTTTTACCGGCACCGGGCGGTGCTTCGAGCACGGCTTCGTGGCGTGTAGCGAGGGCTTCACGCAGGGCGGGTAAAACTTCATCAATCGGCAAAGAAATCATGCTGGCTCCCAAACAGAGGCGCGAGTATAACGGCGAACTGCCCGGCGTTTATCACGGTCCTAATTCATACAGACGCCCCTTCGTTTCCAGATGACTCAGGAGATTTAATATGCGTGCTCCCTTTCGCTTGATCGGCGGTGTACTGGTCGCGACATTGCTCACCCAGATGACGGCCTGCGGTACGATTTTCTATCCGGATCGTCGTGGCCAGATCGACGGCAAGATCGACCCGGTCATTGTCGCGCTAGATGCCGTGGGCCTTCTGTTCTACATCATCCCGGGCCTGATCGCCTTTGCGGTGGACTTCGCCACCGGCGCGATTTACTACGCACCGGGCGAGACCGTCCAGGTGGCGCCGGAAAAACTCAAGGAAGCCATCGGCGCCGACGGCAAGGTCGATACCCACAAGTTACAGACTATTCTGGAACGTGAACTGGGCCGCAGCTTCCCGCTGGACGATCCACGCCTGATCCAGCACAAGGGCAGCGCCCAGCAATTGGCCATGTTCGGCCTGCAACCGGCCGCATAAGGTGCATTTAAAGGAATGACAGCACTGATGACCACCCCTACCGACCACGCCCGCCTGCTGCGGCTGGCGACGCGCGCCTCGGTGGCGGTCGCGTGCATATTGATCATCGCCAAAGCCATCGCCTGGTGGCTGAGCGGTTCGGTGAGCATGCTCGCCGGGCTGACTGACTCGACACTCGACGGCGTCAGCTCGTTGCTCAACTTGCTGGCCGTGCATTACGCCTTGCGTCCGGCCGACAGCGATCATCGTTATGGGCACGGCAAGGCCGAATCATTGGCAGGCATGGCTCAGGCGCTGTTCATTGCCGGCAGTGCGGTACTGATTGCCTTGCAGGCGATCGAACGATTGAAACATCCGGAGCCGATAAGCGCAGCGTGGCTCAGCATCGGGGTGATTGTGTTCTCCCTCGCCCTGACCGTGGCCCTGTTGATGTTGCAGCATCGGGTGATCAAGGCAACCGGTTCCAACGCCGTGAGTGCCGACTCCTTGCATTACCGCTCGGACCTGCTGCTCAACGGCAGCATTCTGGTAGCGCTGGTGCTGGCCGGGTTTGGCTGGCAGCAAGTCGATCCCTGGTTCGGCCTGGGGATCGCCGCCTACATTCTCTGGAGCGCAATTCAGATCGCCCGGGAAAGCTTTGCGGTGCTGATGGATGAAGAACTGCCACCGGAGGTCAGCCAGCACATGCTGGAACTGGCCTGCGGCGTACCGGGGGTGTTGGGCGCCCATGACTTGCGCACGCGGATTTCCGGCAACCAGTGGTTTGTGCAGTTGCATCTGGAGTTGCCGGGGGAGTTGACCCTGTCAGTCGCCCACGGCATCAGCGATCAAGCCGCCGACGCGATTCACGCCGCTTACCCGCGAGCCGAAGTGCTGGTGCACGCCGACCCAAAGGAAGTGGTCAAGGCTGCCAGGGCTCAGTAACTCACCTGATAACCGCGACTGCTCAGGCAGTTGCCCTGGGCCTGGCGATAGGCTTGCACCACCGACGGAGCCGGTTGATAGGTCACGGTGCGCGGATCGAAACCGCTCTGCTCCACCGCCCAGCGATAGCACTCGTAACCGTCCCGACTGACCTCCTCCGGCGACTGGCCGTTGGCCGGATACGCCACCACGTCATAGCCACTGCCGACCGGTTGCGGCTGTACGGGCGGTTCGACCACGACGTAATCCCGAGTGCTCTCCTGATAGGCGTAATACGCGCCAGCCGCCAGGAACAACAGCGCACCGCCGATCCACACTTCACGGGCGTAATCGGGCAGGTAACTGACACGAATCCCGCGAGGTGGCAGAACCACTACATAACGCGGACCTTGCGGGCGATACCAGTAACCGCCGGAATAGTAATAATCCTGGCCACGATACGGCACACGGAAGTGACGGTCCGGGAAACGGTCGATCACGTACCCCGGGCGATACTGCGGGCCGGGGCCCCAGCCAGTGCCGCGCCCATCCGGGCGACCAGGCCAGCGACGGTCATCGTGACGCGAGTCCCGCCCCACGGTCTGCCATTGCTGGTTGTAATTGTTACGCCGCGGTTCGTCCTGATAGTAGCCACGCCGGGGTTCCTGGGTCTGGCGCACGGTATCGGGTCGGCCCTGGATCGGCAGATTGTTACTCGGTTGTTGCGCCGCTCGCTCCTGAACGTTGGCATCGTGCAGGGGACGGCTCTGCCACTGATCGCCCTGATTCTTGGACTCGTGCGGCGCACGGTTCTGCCACTGACCGCCCTGATTCGGGTCGTGGCGCTCGAACTGACGGCTGTTGTCGCCACGAATGATTTCGGTGTTCTGCGGGCGTGGCTGTTTGCTGCCGCCACGGCCCTGGCCCTGCTCGTTGCCCTGATGATCCGGCCCACGTTGCCCGCCATCGGGGCCACGGTTTTGCGGTTCATCGGCCAGCGATTGCGTAGTGATACTCACACACAGCAAACCAACACCGGCCATACGCCAGATGCGCGACTTCATGCTTTTCCTCGCTGCGGGTTAGGGCCTGTACGTAAGACTGGGAAAGCGCAGGCCGGTTCTGCAACAGGTTATCAGTCCTCCACTTATTTATTGAGCGGCTCTTTATTAAGGGCATGCCAAATGGCGGGCAAGAAAAAAGGGAGACCCGTCGGCCTCCCTTTGAGAACTTCGTCCGTGCTCGACGCTTATGACGTCGGCTCACCTCACGCCGTCTTCTGGACAGTGTGTAGCTCGGGGGTCGACACAGCCCCGGTGGGGGTGGCGACCGCAGCTGGCCTGATTGGGCGAGCCGCACTGGACTGTTTGTCCGAGCAGTGATTCTGGTGATAAGCATAGGCCCGGAGCACCGACAGAGGATTGCGAAGATTGCTTAAATAAACATCACTTGCGCAATTTTTAACTCAGGATAGATAATCTGTCGCAATAGTTATGACAAAGGCCTGTTTGATGAGCAAACTCGACCGATACGACCTGAGCATTTTGGCGGAATTGCAGCGCGACGCACGCATCTCCAATCAGGAGCTGGCCGAACGCATCGGCCTGTCGCCTTCGCCTTGTTCGCGGCGGGTCAAGCAACTGGAAGACGACGGCTACATCTCCCGCCAGGTCGCCTTGCTCGACCGCAAGATGCTCGGCCTGAGCCTGACAGCCTACGTGCTGATCGGCATGGACCGCCATACACCCGAACGCTTCGAGAACTTCGAAGCCGCCATTCGCACTTTGCCGCAGGTGCTGGAATGCAGCCTGGTGACGGGGATGGATGCGGATTATCAGCTCAAGGTAGTGGTACCGGACATGGATCACTATCAGAAACTGCTGCTGGGGCATCTGACCCGGATTGAAGGGGTGACCAGTGTGCGGTCGAGTTTTGTGTTGAACCAGGTGCTCAACAGCACTGAGTTGCCTTTAACTCATTTGCGCAGCTGAGACGCCCCTTCTGACCTGATCGTTCCCACGCTCCGCGTGGGAATGCATCCTGTGACGCTCTGCGTAACGATCTACAGCGGACGCGGAGCGTCCATGGCGGCATTCCCACGCAGAGCGTGGGAACGATCACTGCCCAAGGCGACGAATGACTGCGGCACACCGACGCAGGTCCATACCCCGCCATTCCCCCTTGGCGTATACTCCCCCCGCCTTTTTAGCCCCGCCCGCGCTGGAGATGTTCGATGGATCCTGCCGTTTTCGAAGAGTGGATGATGACCGGTCTGGTCAGCATTCTGATCATTTTCATGGGTTTCATCGTCTGGGATCTGGCAAAGAAATCCAAGGCCGGGCGTTTCGGCTCGTTCATTCTGTTCTTTGTACTGGGGCTGGGCGTGGCCGCGTTCGTGATCAAAAGCGTGGTCATCGGCCTGATCGAAACCGGCACGCTATAAACGCGCCGGCACTTCCTTCCACTGGCCCTGATCGAGCCCTTCGATCGACCAGTCACCGATTCTGACCCGCACCAGGCGTAACGTCGGCAAGCCGACCGCCGCGGTCATGCGCCGCACCTGACGGTTACGGCCTTCGCGAATCACCAGCTCCAGCCAACTGGTCGGCACGCTTTTGCGAAAGCGTACTGGCGGGTTGCGTGGCCACAGCTCAGGCTCATCAAGCTGCCGCGCCTCGGCGGGCAAGGTCATGCCGTCGTTCAACTCAACGCCATCGCGCAAACGCTGCAACTGCTCAGCGGTTGGCTCGCCTTCCACTTGCACCCAGTAGGTCTTGGCCAGTTTGTGTTTCGGGTCGGCAATCCGCGCCTGAAGCTGGCCGTCGTTGGTCAGCAGCAACAAGCCTTCACTGTCACGGTCCAGCCGTCCTGCCGGGTAAATCCCCGGAATCTCGATAAAGTCCTTGAGCGTCGCCCGCCCTTCGCCATCGCTGAATTGCGTCAGCACATCGAAAGGCTTGTTGAACAGGATCAGCTTCGGCTCGGCCGGCGGCGCTTTGGCGACACGGCGGGGGGCTGATTGCGGGTTGTTCGCGCCAGGGCGGCGAGAGACGGGACGTTGTGGACGAGACATGAGCAAAGGAACATCTAACGGTCAGGGCTCACCATGCTAGTGCCCCGACCGCCAAATGACCATGACAAACCGTTAGCGGAACGGCGGCTCGTCGAAGCTGCGCAGTTTGCGCGAGTGCAGCGAGTTGAGTTCGGTGCGCAACAGATCCACCGCTTCGATGCCGATCTTCAAGTGCTGGCTGACCGCGCGTTCATAGAAGGCGTTGGCCGAACCCGGCAGTTTGATTTCACTGTGCAACGGTTTATCCGACACACACAGCAACGTGCCGTACGGCACCCGCAAGCGGTAACCCTGGGCGGCGATGGTGCCGCTTTCCATGTCCACCGCCACGGCGCGGGACAGGTTGATCAGCGGACGCTCCTGCGCCCAGCGCAGTTCCCAGTTACGGTCGTCGTAGGTCAGCACAGTGCCGGTACGCAGGCGTTTCTTCAGTTCGTCGCCCTTCTCCCCGGTGATGTTGGCCGCCGCTTGCTGCAACGCCAACTGCACTTCGGCCAGGGCCGGAATCGGAATGTTGGGCGGCACCACCCGGTCGAGAATCCCGTCGCGGCGCATGTAAGCGTGGGCCAGCACGTAATCGCCAATGGTCTGCGACTGCCGCAAGCCGCCGCAGTGACCGATCATCAGCCAGCAATGTGGACGCAGCACCGCCAGGTGATCAGTGATGTTCTTGGCGTTGGACGGGCCGACGCCGATGTTCACCAGGGTCACGCCATGGCCGTCGCTGGCGATCAGGTGATAGGCCGGCATCTGATAACGATGCCAGACCACGCCCGCGGCAATCGCCGACGCTTCACCGTGGTCCATGCCCTTTTCGATGATCACGTTGCCCGGTAACACCATGCGCACGAAACGCGGGTCTTTGCGCAGCTGCTCCAGGCCATGAACGATGAACTGGTCGACGTAGCGGTGGTAGTTGGTCAGCAGAATCCACGGTTGCACATGGCGCCAGTCGCTGCCGGTGTAATGCACCAGCCGGCGCAGGGAGAAGTCCACCCGCGCGGCATCGAACAGGGCCAGTGGCAACGGATCGGTGTTTTCCCAATCGTACAAGCCATCGGCGATGCCATCGGTGGCGGCCGACAAATCGGTACTCGGGAACACCCGCGCCAACACCGCCGCGGTGACGCCGGAGCCGGCCAGTTCATCGCCCTGCTCGACCACGTACGGATAAGGAATGTTTTGTTGGCTGACGCCGACTTCCACGGTCACGGTGAAGTCGTGCATCAACGGAACGAGTTGTTCCAGCAGGTATTTGCGAAAGGCTGCCGGATGAGTGACGGTGACGCTGTAGGTCCCCGGCAACTGAACCTTGGCATAGGCGCGAGTGGTCTGTGGGACTTCGCCCTGGCAAAGGTAGGTCAGACGCAACTCGGGATAACGAAACAGAGCACGCTGTTCAGCGTCCGGCTCGACGCGATCCTTGAGATAACGCTTGAGCGCCTGATTCAGCGCTGTGGTTGCACGCTCGTGCAAGACAGCAAGCCGGTCCACGGCTTGCTCGGCGGTTTGAACGACAATAAACGCTTCGGTCACGATCAGCTTCCTGTGTTCTGACTTGCAGACCTTCATCTTGCCTGCATCATCGCTTCACGGGAACAGTGAAAAAAGATCGCAACCGTCAAAACCCTTGCGGAGTCGACCGAGCCACAATCGCTTCCACATCCAGCCCGCGCGGCAACGTTCCATACACCCGCCCGGCCGAACCGAGGCGGCTGGCGATGAACGCATCACTGACCGCCGCATTGCCAGCCTCCAGCAACAGCTTGGCCTGCAGCCCCAAGGCGATGTCTTCGGTGAGCTGGCGGGCGCGGTATTGAATGTCATCGGTGTCCTTGAACGCCGCCTGTAACTGGCTGATGTGCGCGGCCAGACGTTTGTCGCCATGACCATCACCCAACTCGCTGAACAGCACATCGAGCACACCCGGTTCTTTCGACAGTGCGCGCAATACGTCGAGGCATTGCACGTTGCCGGAGCCTTCCCACGTCGAGTTGACCGGTGCCTCACGGTACAGCCGCGCCAGGATGCTTTCTTCGACATAACCGGCGCCGCCCATGCATTCGGCCGCTTCGTTGATCATCGCGGGCGCACGCTTGCAGATCCAGTACTTGCCCACCGCCGTCACCAGCCGGGCGAATTTCGCTTCGTGCTCGTCTGCCAGATGATCCAGCGCCCGGCCCATGCGCAGGCTCAAGGCCAACGCGGCTTCGCTCTCCAGGGCCAGGTCGGCCAGTACGTTTTGCATCAAGGGTTGTTCGCTGAGCAACTTGCCACCGACCTTGCGATGGGCGCAGTGATGGCTGGCCTGGGTCAGCGCCTGGCGCATCAGCGCGCTGGAACCGACCATGCAATCGAAGCGGGTCATGGCGACCATTTCGATGATGGTCGGAACGCCCCGTCCCTCTTCACCGACCATCCAGGCCAGGGCGCCACGGAACTCCACCTCGCTGGAGGCGTTGGACCAGTTGCCGAGTTTGTTCTTCAGCCGCTGTATGTAGAACTGATTGCGCGTGTCGTCCGGGCGATGACGCGGCAGCAGGAAACAGGTCAAACCCTTGTCGGTCTGGGCCAGGGTCAGGAAGGCATCGCACATTGGCGCCGAACAGAACCACTTGTGGCCCACCAGTTCATACGCCTGGCCCGGACCGCTGGCGCCGACCGGATACGCCTTGGTGGTATTGGCCCGCACATCGGTGCCGCCCTGTTTCTCGGTCATCGCCATGCCGATGGTAACCCCGGCCTTGTGGGCCATGCCGACATTACGCGGGTCGTATTCGGTGGCGAGGATTTTCGGCAGCCATTGTTCGGCCAGATCCGGCTGCAGGCGCATCGCCGGGACGCTGGCGAAGGTCATGGTCAACGGGCAACCGCTGCCGGCCTCTGCCTGACTGTGCAAATACGTCATGGAGGCGCGGGCCACGTGGGCGCCCGGTTGCGGGTCGGTCCAGGGCAAGCCTGTCAGGCCATGCTCCACCGCCGTGCGCATCAACTCGTGGTAAGCCGGGTGAAATTCCACCAGGTCGATGCGATGGCCGTAACGGTCATGGCTGACGAACACCGGTTTGTTCTGATTGGCCGCAAACCCCGCCTCCATCAGCGGCCCGCCGGCCAATGAGCCATACGCGTCGATCCGCGACTCGGCCCAACCGGCATCGAACCGCCGCGACCACTCCTGCAAAGGCAGGTCGATGCGATAGAGGTTGGTACCGTCCAGCGACGGTGGCTGGTTGGTGACTTCGTGGGTTTCGGCGAACTGATGCAGGTTCATGACAGGGCTCCTTTGGTCAGCCAAGGGACTTTCAGTTAAGCACCGCCCCGAGGTTGAACAAAGTGGCATATCTGCCTAACTGTCGGCGCTTTCGCCTTGCCCTGGACAGAGCACCCGCCGATAAAGCGCCGCCTGCAAGTCTTCAAATTTCACCGGTTTGCTCAGGTAATCGACCAAGGTGTCGCTCGGGCAATAAGCCCGGTCCGCACTCAGGGCAATCATGAACACGGGTAATTCGGCGCAACCCGGCAAGGCGCGGATTCGGCCGCAGATCGAAGCGCCATCCAGTGGCGGCAGCTGACAATCGAGCAGCACCGCGTCAACGGCTTCACGCTGCAAGTGATCGAGCGCGGCGACGCCACTGTCGGCGGTACGCACGCGGAACCCAAGCTTGAGCAACATGCCACGCATCACCAGTTGATTGATGCTGTTGTCATCAACCAGCAACACCGTGCAGTCCTGAGGCAAACGCAGGTGGGAGGTTTGCCGGATAATCGAAGGCGCCGATTCCACCATCGGCAGCTCGAATTCGACGTCCAGCTGGAAGCGACTGCCGCGACCTGGTTCCGAGCGGTGGCTCAGGCGCCCGCCGAGCAATTCGACCAGTTGCCGACAAATGGCCAGGCCAACGCCCAAACCACCGTATTCCCGGGTCATCGAGCCGTCGAGCTGGAAGAAGCGTTGATACAGCGTTGCCTCCCCCAAATCGGTAAAGCCAATGCCGGTGTCGATCACCGCAAAGGACAGTGCCAGCCGATCGGGCGCCACTGGTTTGCCCGTCACCCGCAGCGCCAATCCGCCGATCCGGGTGAATTTGATCGCGTTATCCAGCAGGCATTCCAGGCATTGCGTCAGCTTGCCGCTGTCGCCGTGCAAGCGATCCGGCAGCCCGGATGTCACCTCGACCTTGAAGTCCAGCGACTTGCTCGACGCATTGCCATCGAACTGCAGGCGCAAAGCCTCGACCACACCGCGCAAACTGAACGTGTCCGGATAGACCTTGAGCTTGCCGGCCTGCAACTCGGTCAGGGTGAGGATGCCGTTGACCATGCGCATCATGTCCCGCGCCGAACCGGCGGCCGTTTGCTGATATTGCTCCAGCTCAGGGTTCATCTCGACGGTCTGCATCAACTCCAATGAACCGATCACACCGTTCATGGGCGTGCGCAGTTCGTGGGTCAGGGTGGCGAGGAATTCGTCCTTGAGCTTGTTACTGCGAGCCAGTTGCTGGTTCAGCACTTCGAGCTTTTGACCGGCATCAAACAACGTCTGGGCCTGTTGCTCACGCATGGCGTTGATGCGATCGGCCAGGGCCAGGGACAGCAGCGCCACTTCGATCGCCGAGCCGATCTGGCTGGCGTACATGGTCAGGAATACGTTGGGCAAATAACCCAGCACCATCAGGGTATTGACGATGCCACCGAGCAGGAATGCCGACCAGGCAATGATGAAATACCGCGCCACTCGCAAGCCGCGCCACCAGGCGAAAATCCCGGCGGCGAAAATCACCACGGTAAAGATCAGTGCCAATGCGGTCGCCAGGCGCAAGGCCAGGGCGTAGCGGGTCATCAATGACAACCCGATCACCACGACACTGAACGCAATCAGCGCCAGCAGCACACGGTCCACCCAGCGACTGTGGGTGGCCGTCTGCAAGAAGCTGCGGGCGAACTGGCTGCCGAACAACCCCGAGCAGCCGATGAAAAACGGCGTCGCGGCGTTGGCCCACCACGGATTGTTCGGCCAGAAATACTCCACCGCCGCGCCGTTCACTGACAGCTGATACAAGCCGAACGAGGCGATATAGACGATGTAATAGAGGTAGCTGGTGTCGCGCACGCTGAGGAAGATGAACAGGTTGTAGACCAGCATCCCCAGCAACACGCCATAAATCAGCCCCAGCACATAGAGCCGCACCGGCTGCTCTTCAAGGTAAGCCGTGCTCGACCACAAAGTGACCGGCGCCTGAATCGAGCCTTCGCTTTGCAGACGCAGGTACACGGTTTGCGCCTGCCCGGGCGCAAAGTTCAGATCGAACAGATAGTTGTTCTGACGGATCTCGCGAGTGGCGAACGGCAAGGCATCGCCGGTCTGTCGGATCAATTGATAGTCACCGCCCGCATTGGGCAAGTAGAGATCAAGGTGATCGAGGGGCGGATAGGCCAGTTCCAGCAGCCAGCTCCGTTGCGCCGACGGGTTGGTCGGACGGTATTGCAGGTCGATTTTCAGCCAGAACGCCGAATGCGAATAGCCGGCATTAAGGGTGGCTTTATCGTGGGGCTTGAAGTGTCCGGCCGCGGCTTGCGCACGGACATCGGCAATGCTCGCCTGACCACTCGCATCTTCATAAACCTGCATCGTTCGGCCCAGGGGAAGGCTCTGGGTGAACTCGTCGAATTCGACGGCGCTCGCCAGGAGGGGCAAGCACATCAGCAACATCAGCAAATAGCGCATTTAAGCCCCAGCGTGGCCTGTCCGGTTGTATCAGGAAGCCCCCCATTCCTTTTGAGTAGACGTAAAACCGGTATTACCTGTTATTGGTTTGGATCCACTCTAGCATAGCCGTTGGTGGCCATTGAACACCATTGAAATTTTTCCTACAAAGGCTCTAGAACGGGCGTTCCAGCGCTATGTGTTGAGTTAGAGCTGTTGGCTTGGTCAGGTTGTGACAAGAGCGCCCAGGCACATCTCCCCTGTAGCAGCTGCCGAAGGCTGCGTTCGACGGCGAAGCCGTCGCGAAATCAATCACTGCTATGCATCAGGCGAACCGTGGACACAGGCTTGACGACCGCTACGCGGCCGAACGCAGCCTTCGGCAGCTGCTACAGGGACCGTGTCACGATTCACGGGTCGACACCCGAAAAAACATGTTTGGTGGTAAGCTCGCGCACCATGAATATCTACAGCTCTCGCCCCGTTGTCCTCTGTTTCTCCGGCCACGACCCAAGTGGTGGCGCCGGCTTGCAGGCAGATATCGAAGCCCTGCTCGCTCAGGGTTGCCATGCGGCTCCGGCCGTCACTGCCCTGACCGTGCAAGACACGGTCAACGTCACTGACTTTCGCGTGCTCGATCGCGAGTGGGTGCTGGCCCAGGCCAATGCCGTGCTCAACGACTCCGACGTTGCCGCCGTCAAACTAGGCATGCTCGGTTCCCTGGAAATGGTCGACACCGTGGTCGAACTGCTCTCGGCGCACCCGCATTTGCCGGTGGTCTGCGACCCGGTGCTGCGCGCCGGCGGTGGCGGACGACTGGGCAAGGACGAAGTCGGCTACGCCATGCGCGAACGCTTGCTGCCGCTGTCGATCATCGCCACCCCTAACCTTCCTGAAGCTCGCATCCTCGCCGAACTGCCAGAAGGCACCGCCGACGAGTGCGCGGAAAAACTCCTGCCATTCGTCAAACACCTGCTGATCACTGGCGGCCATGGCGACGAACACGAAATCCACAATCGCCTGTACAGCCGCGACGGCCGCCGCGAAACCTTTACCTGCCAGCGCCTGCCCGGCAGCTATCACGGTTCCGGTTGCACGTTGGCCAGCGCCCTCGCCGGTCGCCTGGCCCAGGGTGAACACCTCGCCAGTGCCGTACAGAGCGCGCTTGACTACACTTGGCGCACCCTGCGTGATGCGGAGCAGCTGGGCAAAGGCCAGTTCGTGCCGCGTCGCCTGCCGCTGGATTTCTGTTCGTAACATTTGATGCGTAAAGCGCAGAGGCTTGTCCGATGAAACTACGTGGCCTGTACGCCATTACCGACAGCCAGTTACTGGCCGGTAAATTGCTTGAGTACGTGGAAGCGGCGCTCGAAGGCGGCGTCACCCTGCTGCAATACCGCGACAAAAGCAGCGACGAGGCCCGCCGCCTGCGCGAGGCCGAAGCCCTGCGCGATCTGTGCGAACGCTACAAGACGCAACTGATCATCAATGACGACGCCGAACTGGCCGCACGCCTGAATGTCGGCGTACACCTGGGCCAGACCGATGGCCCGCTGATGCCGGTGCGGGCGCTGCTCGGTCGCCAGGCGATCATCGGCTCGACCTGCCACGCGCAACTCGAACTTGCCGAGCAAGCCGCCAAAGAAGGCGCCAGTTACGTCGCTTTCGGCCGCTTCTTCAATTCCAACACCAAGCCCGGCGCACCGGCGTGCAGCCTCGAATTGCTCGACCAGGCCCGCAGCAAGCTGCACCTGCCGATCTGCGCGATCGGCGGCATCACCCTGGACAACGCCGCCCCGCTGGTGGCCCACGGGGTCGATCTGCTGGCGGTGGTGCATGGCCTGTTCGGCGCCGAGAGCACGGCTGAAGTGACGCGTCGCGCCCGTGCCTTTAACGAATTGTTCAAATCCTGATTTTGAGAGCCAAATAATGTCTCGTTCCGAAACCCTGTTTGCCAATGCCCAGAAACACATCCCCGGCGGCGTGAACTCGCCTGTTCGTGCATTCAAGAGTGTTGGCGGCACGCCGTTGTTCTTCAAACACGCCGAAGGCGCCTACGTCACCGACGAAGACGACAAGCGCTATGTGGATTACGTCGGTTCCTGGGGCCCGATGATTCTTGGCCACAGCCACCCGGACGTGCTGGACGCGGTGCGCAAACAGCTTGAGCACGGCTTGTCCTACGGCGCCCCGACCGCGATGGAAACCGAGATGGCCGATCTGGTCTGCTCGATCGTGCCATCGATGGACATGGTGCGCATGGTCAGCTCCGGCACCGAAGCGACCATGAGCGCGATCCGTCTGGCCCGTGGTTTCACCGGTCGCGACAGCATCATCAAATTCGAAGGCTGCTACCACGGTCACTCCGACAGCCTGCTGGTCAAGGCCGGTTCCGGCGCGCTGACCCAAGGCGTACCGAGCTCGGCCGGGGTACCGGCAGCGTTCGCCAAGCACACCCTGACCCTGCCATTCAACGATATCGACGCGGTAGAAACCATGCTCGCCGAAGTCGGCCAGGACGTGGCCTGCATCATCGTCGAGCCGGTGGCCGGCAACATGAACTGCGTACCGCCGGCACCGGGTTTCCTCGAAGGCCTGCGGACCCTGTGCGACAAGCACGGCGTGGTGCTGATTTTCGACGAAGTGATGACCGGTTTCCGGGTCGCCCTCGGCGGCGCCCAAGCCTATTACGGTGTAACACCGGACCTGAGCACCTTCGGCAAGATCATCGGTGGTGGCATGCCGGTGGGCTGCTTCGGTGGCAAACGCAAGATCATGGAACACATCGCGCCGCTGGGCCCGGTCTACCAGGCCGGTACGTTGTCGGGTAATCCGCTGGCGATGGCGGCCGGCCTGACCACGCTGCGCCTGATCAGTCGCCCTGGTTTCCACGCTGAACTGAGCGACTACACCAGCCGCCTGCTCGATGGCCTGCAACAGCGCGCCGATGCCGCCGGTATTCCGTTTGTGACCACTCAGGCCGGCGGCATGTTCGGTCTGTACTTCAGCGGCGCCGACGACATCGTCACCTTTGATGACGTCATGGCCAGCGATGCGAATCTGTTCGGGCGCTTCTTCCACCTGATGCTCGAAGGCGGCGTGTACCTGGCGCCGAGTGCCTTCGAAGCCGGTTTCACCTCGATCGCCCACGGCGAAACCGAGTTGAAACTGACGCTGGACGCCGCCGAGCGTGCCTTCGCCGCGCTGAAATAAAGCTGCGACGCTGACGTTGGCGATTGCCAGCGTCAGCTTTTACCTACATTCGCGCCGTTTTTCCTGGTCATCTGCCAATAATCCCCCGCAAAGTGGGTGATAGAGTCCCCGCGCAGCAGAAAAAAGAGTAAAGACTTTGTAAGGTTGGCCCTGCTTATTTCATAATGCGCGCTTATTGGATCCCTCGATGGGTCCGCGCGCCCCTCAGAGGTAAGTCGATTCCCATGAACCGCACCGGCCGCACCCTTGCATTGGGCTGCCTGTTGCTCCTTCAGCCCCTGCTCGCGCTCGCACAAGCAGGCGGCAACTCGTTGTTGATCCCGGCGATGGGCCGCTGCACCCTCAATACTCAGCCGCAAGACCTGACGCAAGCACTCGCCGCCTGCCAGAAAGCGTCGGATGAAGGGGATGCGCAAGCGCAATACGAGTTGGGTGAGTTCTACTACGAAGGCAAAAACGCGCCGCGCGACCTCAATAAAGCCCTGAGCTACTTCGAAAAAGCCTCGCTGCAAGGTCATGCCCAGGCGCAATTCAAACTCGGCACCATGTTCTTCCATGGCGAAGGCGTACCGGCCAATAACATTCAGGCCTATATCGTGCTGAAAATGGCCGCGGTCAATGGCGCCGAAGAGGCGCTGGACACCGCTGACGAAGTCGCCGAAAAAATGCCCCGCGAAGACCTGGAAGTCGCCACCCAGGTGCTGGGACAGATTTTCCGTAAATACCTGATGGAATTGCAGAGCGCCGACGGGCGTACGCCGTTCTCGCCACTGCCCTGAATTGCCGGATCCGATAGTTCCCACGCTCTGGGTGGGAATTCATCCCGTGACGCTGCGCGTCACCGACGCAGAGCGTCGAAGGCGGCATTCCCACGCAGAGCGTGGGAACGATCAAATCTACTCACTTCTCAGGCATCGGCATCGGAAACGGCATGACATTGCCGACCGCGCCGCGGGCTTCGCTGATTTTCGGTGTACCAAGGCGCTCGACCTCGTCGATGCGCACGATCGAATGCATCGGCACGAAACTGCGCACAACCCCCTCGAACTGAGCCTTGAGCTTTTCTTCGCTCGGGTCGACGACCACTTGCGTGCGCTCGCCAAAGACGAACTCTTCCACTTCCAGAAAGCCCCACAGATCACTTTGATAGATCTGCTTGGCGTACATTTCGAACACCTGGCCTTGGTTGAGGAAAATCACCTTGTAGATTGGAGCTTCACGTTTGGTCATGGTGGGCGGGTAACACATCGGGGATAAAAATGAGGGCGCGAACTATAGCATAGCCATCGGACGCGCAACGGTAGGAACCTTGGGACATGTTCCCTATAATGCGCGGTTCTTTGAATCACGTGATGAATCTGTCCATGGCCAAGAAGCTTTACATCGAAACCCACGGTTGCCAGATGAACGAGTACGACAGCTCGCGCATGGTCGATCTGCTGGGTGAACATCAGGCCCTGGAAGTCACCGCCCGCGCTGAAGACGCCGACGTGATCCTGCTCAACACCTGCTCGATCCGCGAACGCGCCCAGGACCGGGTGTATTCCCAGCTGGGCCGCTGGCGCGAACTGAAACTGGCCAACCCGGAAATGGTGATCGCCGTCGGCGGTTGCGTGGCCAGCCAGGAAGGCGCGGCCATACGTGATCGCGCTCCGTACGTGGATGTAGTGTTCGGCCCGCAAACCCTGCACCGTCTGCCGGAAATGATCGATGCCGCCCGTCAGACCAAACTGCCGCAAGTCGACGTCTCGTTCCCGGAAATCGAAAAATTCGACCACTTGCCCGAGCCGCGCATCGACGGGCCGAGTGCCTACGTGTCGGTCATGGAAGGCTGCAGCAAGTACTGCACCTTCTGCGTGGTGCCTTATACCCGTGGTGAAGAAGTCAGCCGGCCGTTCGACGACGTGATTGCCGAGATCATCCATCTGGCCGAAAACGGTGTGCGCGAAGTGACCTTGCTGGGGCAGAACGTCAACGGCTATCGCGGAGCCACTCACGATGGTCGCCTGGCCGATCTGGCGGAATTGATCCGGGTGGTCGCTGCCATCGACGGCATCGACCGGATTCGCTACACCACCTCGCACCCGCTGGAGTTCTCCGACAGCCTGATCCAGGCCCATGCCGACGTGCCTGAATTGGTGAAACACCTGCACTTGCCGGTGCAGTCGGGTTCGGACCGGATCCTGGCGGCAATGAAGCGCAACCACACCGCACTGGAGTACAAGTCCAAACTGCGCAAACTGCGGGCCGCCGTGCCGGGGATCTGCATCAGCTCGGACTTCATCGTCGGTTTCCCGGGCGAGACCGAGAAAGACTTCGAACAGACCATGAAGCTGATCGAAGACGTCGGCTTCGACTTCTCCTACTCGTTCGTCTATAGCCAGCGCCCGGGCACTCCGGCCGCCGATCTGGCCGACGAAACGCCGGAAGAACTGAAAAAAGAACGCCTGAATGCCCTGCAACATCGCCTGAACCAGCAAGGATTCGAGATCAGCCGACAAATGGTGGGCTCCATTCAGCGGATTCTGGTCACCGATTATTCGAAAAAAGACCCCGGCGAACTACAGGGGCGCACCGAGAATAACCGTATCGTCAACTTCCGCTGCGACAATCCGACCCTGATCGGCCAGTTCGCCGATGTGCACATCGATGCCGCACAACCGCACTCGCTGCGGGGCTCGCTGATCCAGTAACACCGCATACCCCGTAGGAGCGAGGCTTGCCCGCGAAAGCAGACTGACATTCAACGTATGAGTCGTCTGTAATGCCGCCTTCGCGAGCAAGCTTCGCTCCTACAGGACTGTGATTGGCATTGCTTATTTAAGAGCTTTCGCACCCAGGCGACTGGCGTTATCCTTTATTTCATCAATATTGCCCCAGGGCGGCTAAATACGACCTTGAACGCACCCATAGAACCACATCGTTTCATCCTCGAGCCCTTTGAAGCTCGCCGCTTCGCCAATCTGTGCGGGCAATTCGACGAGCATCTGCGCTTGATCGAACAGCGCCTGACCATCGAGATCCGCAACCGCGGAAACCAGTTCGAACTGATCGGCGAGCCCAAGCACACCACCTCCGCGGAAAACCTCCTGCGCCGCCTGTACCGGGAAACCAAGGGTACCGAACTGTCGCCGGACATGGTTCATCTGTTCCTGCAGGAATCGGCCGTCGAGGAGCTGGACAACCACTCCCCGGCCGAACCGTCCGTCGCCTTGCGCACCAAAAAAGGCATGATTCGCCCGCGTGGCTTGAATCAACTGCGCTACGTGAAGGAAATCCTCGGTAACGACATCAACTTCGGCATCGGCCCGGCCGGTACCGGCAAGACCTATCTGGCCGTTGCCTGCGCGGTAGATGCCCTGGAACGCGAGCAGATTCGCCGCATTCTGCTGGTTCGTCCGGCGGTTGAAGCGGGTGAAAAACTCGGCTTCCTGCCCGGTGACCTGTCGCAAAAAATCGACCCATACCTGCGCCCGCTCTACGACGCGCTCTACGAAATGCTCGGCTTCGAATACGTGGCCAAGCTGATCGAACGTCAGGTGATCGAAGTCGCGCCGCTGGCCTACATGCGCGGTCGTACGCTGAACAACAGCTTCATCATCCTCGACGAAAGCCAGAACACCACCGTCGAACAGATGAAGATGTTCCTGACCCGAATCGGCTTTGGCTCCACGGCGGTCATCACCGGTGACATCACCCAGGTCGACCTGCCACGCGGCACCAAGTCCGGGTTGCATCATGTGATCGAAGTGCTCAAGGACGTCCCGGGCATCAGCTTCACCCACTTCCAGCCCAAGGACGTGGTGCGCCATCCGCTGGTACAACGCATTGTCGAGGCTTATGAACGCTTCGAAAATCGCGCCGCCGATACAGCGCCAAAGGACACCCCGCGCGATGCTTGAGCTTGATCTGCAATTCGCTACCGAAGCCCCAGCCCCCAGCGAAGCCGAGTTCCGCCAATGGTGCGAACTGGCCCTGCGCCAGCGCACTGCCGACTCAGAGCTGACCATTCGTCTGGTCGACGAAGAAGAAGGCCGCGAGCTCAACCACACCTGGCGCCACAAGGATTACGCGACTAACGTGCTGTCGTTTCCGGCCGATGTGCCGGACGAATTGCTGGATATCCCGTTGCTGGGGGATCTGGTGATCTGTGTGGCCGTGGTCGAGCGCGAAGCCGCCGAACAAGGCAAGGCACTCAACGCCCATTGGGCGCATCTGGTCATTCACGGCTGCTTGCATCTGCTTGGTTACGACCATATAGATGACGAGGAAGCCGAAGAAATGGAAGCACTGGAACGAACGTTGCTTGCAGAACTGGGTCATCCCGACCCTTATGCGGACGACGAAACAGACACATCCCCTATCGTTAGAACAAAGGATTCAGAGTAATCGCTATGAGCGAAGATCGATCGAGCAACGGGCAGAAGTCTTGGCTGGGTAAGCTCACCCAGGCTTTTGCCCACGAGCCGAAGAACCGCCAGGAGCTGCTGGAGCTGCTGCGCGATGCACACCAAAACAAGTTGCTGGACAGCGAAGCGCTGGCCATCGTCGAAGGCGCCATCCAGGTTGCGGACCTGCAAGTACGCGACATCATGGTCCCGCGCTCGCAGATGATCAGCATCAAGGCGACCCAGACCCCCCGCGAGTTCCTGCCGGCCGTGGTCGACTCGGCCCACTCCCGCTACCCGGTGATCGGCGAAAGCCACGATGACGTGATGGGCGTGCTGCTGGCCAAGGACTTGCTGCCGTTGATCCTCAAGGAGAACGGCGACAGCTTCAACATCAAGGACCTGCTGCGTCCGGCCACGTTCGTACCCGAGTCCAAGCGCCTGAATGTGCTGCTACGCGAGTTCCGCGCCAACCATAACCACATGGCCATCGTCATTGACGAATACGGCGGCGTGGCTGGCCTGGTGACCATCGAAGACGTGCTGGAACAGATCGTAGGCGACATCGAAGACGAGCACGACGTCGAAGAAGACAGCTACATCAAGCCGCTGCCCAGCGGTGACTTCCTGATCAAGGCCTTGACGCCGATCGAGAACTTCAACGAGTTCTTCGACAGCGAATTCTCCGACGACGAATTCGACACCGTCGGCGGCTTGGTGATGAGCGCGTTCGGCCACTTGCCAAAACGCAACGAAATCACTGAAATCGGCACCTATCGCTTCCGCATCCTGAACGCCGACAGCCGTCGGATTCATCTGCTGCGTTTGACCCCTATTGCCCGGTAAGAACTAAGGAAAGAAATGCGCTGGATGACCCGCCCCGGCTGGCCCGGTAACCTGCTGGCCGTGGCGGCCGGTGCACTCACCACCCTGGCCCTGGCGCCGTTCGATATCTGGCCGCTGGCCTTGCTGGCGGTCGGTTTCTTTTATGCCGGCTTGCGCGAACTGAGCCCCCGCCAGGCCCTGGGCCGTGGCTGGTGTTTCGGTTTCGGCCTGTTTGCCGGCGGAACCAGCTGGATCTACTACAGCATTCACCACTTCGGCGGCGCCTCGGTGCTGCTGGCCGGTTTCCTGATGCTGATTTTCACCGCGGCGATTGCCTGGTTCTTCGCCCTGCCTGCCTGGATTTGGGCGCGCTGGCTGCGCCGTAACGAAGCGCCACTGGCCGATGCCTTGGCGTTTGCAGCGTTATGGGTGGGTCAGGAAGCCTTTCGCGGCTGGTTCCTGACCGGTTTTCCATGGATCTATTCCGGTTACAGCCAGCTCGACGGCCCATTGGCCGGGCTCGCGCCGGTCGGCGGGATGTGGCTGATTTCCTTCGCGCTGGCCCTGACAGCCGCGTTGATCTACAACGCACCGCGCCTGATCCGCTCCGGACGCAAAGGCTTCATCGCCGCGGGCGTGTTGCTGCTGGCCGGCCCTTGGGTGGCCGGCCTGGCACTCAAGGGCCACGCCTGGACCAGCCCTTCGGGTGCGCCGCTGAGCGTCGCGGCGATTCAGGGCAACATCGAACAAAGCATGAAGTGGGATCCGTCGCAGCTCAACGCGCAATTGGCGCTGTACCGCGACATGAGTTTCAGCTCCAAACCTGTCGACCTGCTGATCTGGCCGGAAACGGCGATCCCGGTACTCAAGGAGTCCGCCGAGGGCTACCTGAACATGATGGGCAGCTTCGCCGCCGAGCGTAAATCCGCGCTGATTACCGGCGTGCCAGTTCGCCAGGAAGTCCGTCACGAGAAGCGCTACTTCAACGGCATTACCGTTGTCGGTGAAGGCGATGGCACTTACCTGAAGCAGAAACTGGTGCCGTTCGGCGAATACGTTCCGTTGCAGGAAGTCTTGCGCGGCCTGATCGCCTTCTTCGACCTGCCGATGTCCGACTTTGCCCGTGGACCGGCCGATCAACCCTTGCTGCAGGCCAAGGGTTATCAGATTGCGCCGTACATCTGCTATGAAGTGGTCTACCCGGAATTCGCCGCCGGCCTCGCCGCCCGCAGCGATTTGCTGCTGACCATCAGCAACGACACCTGGTTCGGCACCTCGATCGGCCCGCTGCAACACTTGCAGATGGCGCAGATGCGCGCACTTGAGGCTGGGCGCTGGATGATCCGCGCCACCAACAACGGCGTGACCGGTCTGATCAACCCGTTCGGCCAGATCACCGTCCAGATTCCGCAGTTCGAACGCGGCATTCTGTACGGCGAAGTGGTGCCGATGCATGACCTGACGCCGTACCTGCAATGGCGTTCGTGGCCGTTGATCATCATTTGCGTGTTGTTGTTTGGCTGGGCGTTGATGGCCAATCGGATGGCCAAGACCGTTTAAGCCGGCGGAGTGATCATTCCCTGTGGGAATGATCACTCGTCAACGGGATCGCCTCGATAGAACATCCAATAACCGATCTGCCCCACCGCTTCATTCATCAACTGCCCCGATTGCCAGATCGATTTGAATTCCGGCATCCAGCCACCCAATGGCCGGGCATTGTCCACGCCTAAAAACCCCACCGGCGCCGGCACCACCTCAAATCCGGCCTGCTGGAAACTCCAGACTGCCCGCGGCATGTGCCACGCCTGAGTCACGACCACCACCCGCTTGACCCCCTGCGGCAACAACACCTGGGCGCTGAACTGCGCGTTTTCCCAGGTTGTGCGGCTGCGTCCTTCCTGCCAGCGCACCGTCACGCCAAAATCATCGAGCAACGAGTCCGCCATCAGCTGCGCTTCAGTCGGCGGTGTGCCGTAATGCAGGCCGCCGCTGGTCAGAATCGGCAAACCGGACGCCTTGGCCAGACGCGCGGCATAGCGCTCGCGCCCAAGACCTACGCCGGTTGGCTGGTCAACGCCCCAAGCCAGGTCGCCTCGCTCACGCCCCGAACCCAGCACCACGATCGCGTCGGCGCGCTGGCCCAGGGTGGCCCATTCCTCGCGTACGAGCGGTGGCTCGCGCTCCAGAGCCCTGGCACTCCATTCCACCATGACTGGCAAGCTCATCAACCAGAAGCCGCCCAAGCCCAGAGCAAAGCACACTCCCGCCAGCCTCGGCCTTGAGCGGCGCCACCACCAGGCAAGCACCAGTAACAGCAAAAGAACGCCGGGCGGCAATAGAAGTTGTTTAATGAAATAACGAAAAGGCATCGGGCATCTCCATAGATGCCCGAAGCCTAAGTGGGTTAACGCAATGCGACAACAAATGCGGAAGGACTTTGTTTCAAAAAACCATATGCCATGGTTTCAAGTGTCCTTACTTGAACTGCAGAGACCGGACCTTTACCGCGCCTCCGCCGGGTGCCTTATCCTTGAGCCAGATGATCTTGGCCGTACGTGGTGCTTCGAGTTGCTTCACTGCTGCTGATAAGCATCCGTGCGTTTCACGTTCACTGCGGTCCAGATAGGCCTTGACCAGTTCAAACTCTGCGGGGGTCAAACCACGCAGTTCCAGCTCCTGGGGACGCTCGTCGCGAAGCCGTCCAGCGGTTTTGGCCGCGTCCAGGGCCATTGCGAGACGGTCGATCAGTCTTTCGTACAGCTCCGGTTTTGTAGCTTTTTGCTGTGAATCAACCATCCATCACCTCATTGAAGATAAGACTCACTCCCCTTTTAGAGCTTAGCTTCGCTGAAAAAACCGGCTGAGCGCCGCGACCAACGGCCCTCGAGGTGGGTATTGGCCGCGCCCTTGCGTGTAATCAGGGTTTCCCTCGGTAGAGCGCGGTCATGTATGCTACGGCGCTTCCTGTAACTCCACTTCCAGCTCGCCTGGGCAGCGAAACGCCAATTTGGCGTCATCACCGTCCAGCGTTGCATTGAAGAGGATTAGGCCACCCCTATTCAGTTCAAAAGTAGCCATGCACGAACAATATCAGCCCCGTGAAATCGAAGCCGCCGCCCAGTCGTTCTGGGACGAGCAAAAGTCCTTTGAAGTCAGTGAACAGCCAGGCAAGGAGACCTACTACTGCCTGTCGATGTTCCCTTACCCCAGCGGCAAGCTACACATGGGGCACGTGCGCAACTACACCATCGGCGACGTGATCTCCCGCTACCAGCGCATGCAAGGCAAGAACGTCCTGCAACCCATGGGTTGGGACGCCTTCGGCATGCCGGCGGAAAACGCCGCGATGAAGAACAACGTAGCGCCCGCCAAGTGGACCTACGAAAACATCGCGTACATGAAAAGCCAGCTGCGCAGCCTGGGCCTGGCGGTGGACTGGTCCCGCGAAGTGACCACCTGCAAGCCCGATTACTACCGCTGGGAACAATGGCTGTTCACTCGCCTGTTCGAAAAAGGCGTGATTTACAAGAAAAGCGGCACCGTGAACTGGGACCCGGTCGACCAGACCGTTCTGGCCAACGAGCAAGTGATCGACGGTCGCGGCTGGCGTTCCGGCGCGCTGATCGAGAAGCGCGAAATCCCGATGTACTACTTCAAGATCACCGCTTACGCGGATGAGCTGCTGGAGAGCCTCGACGAACTGACGGGCTGGCCTGAACAGGTCAAGACCATGCAGCGCAACTGGATCGGCAAATCCCGTGGCATGGAAGTACAGTTCCCATACGACGTCGCTTCCATCGGCGAAGCTGGCGCATTGAAAGTCTTCACCACCCGTCCGGACACCCTGATGGGCGCGACCTACGTTGCCGTGGCCGCCGAACACCCTCTGGCTGCCCTGGCCGCGCAGAACAACCCTGAGCTGCAAGCGTTCATCGCTGAATGCAAGGGCGGCAGCGTCGCCGAAGCCGACGTCGCCACTCAAGAGAAAAAAGGCCTGCCGACCTCGCTGTTCGTCGAGCACCCGCTGACCGGTGAGAAACTTCCGGTATGGGTCGCCAACTATGTGCTGATGCACTACGGCGATGGCGCGGTCATGGCGGTTCCGGCCCACGACGAGCGCGATTTCGAGTTCGCCACCAAGTACAACCTGCCGATCAAATCCGTGGTGCGCACCAGCGCAGGTGACACCAATCCGGCCCCCTGGCAGGACGCTTACGGCGAGTACGGCACGCTGATCAACTCCGGCGAGTTCGACGGCCTCGACTTCGCAGGCGCTTTCGACGCCATCGAAGTCGCACTGATCAAGAAAAACCTCGGCGCCTCGCGCACCCAGTTCCGCCTGCGCGACTGGGGCATCAGCCGTCAGCGCTACTGGGGCTGCCCGATTCCGATCATCCACTGCGATAGCTGCGGTGATGTGCCGGTCCCGGAAGATCAACTGCCTGTCGTGCTGCCGGAAGACGTCGTACCGGACGGCGCCGGTTCGCCATTGGCGCGCATGCCCGAGTTCTACGAGTGCAGCTGCCCGAAATGCGGCCAGCCTGCCAAACGTGAAACCGACACCATGGACACCTTCGTCGAGTCGTCGTGGTACTACGCCCGCTACGCCTCGCCGCACTATGAAGGCGGCCTGGTGGAAAAATCGGCGGCCGACCACTGGTTGCCGGTGGATCAGTACATCGGCGGTATCGAACACGCCATTCTTCACCTGCTCTACGCGCGCTTCTTCCACAAGCTGATGCGCGACGAAGGCCTGGTGAGCTCCAACGAGCCGTTCAAAAACCTGCTGACCCAAGGCATGGTGATCGCCGAGACTTACTATCGTCGCGAAGCCAACGGTGCTTACACCTGGTTCAACCCGGCGGACGTCGAACTCGAACGCGACAGCAAGGCCAAGGTCATCAGCGCCAAGCTGATCGCCGACGGCCTGCCGGTGGAAATCGGCGGCACCGAGAAGATGGCCAAGTCAAAGAACAACGGCGTTGACCCGCAGTCGATGATTGACCAGTTCGGCGCAGACACCTGCCGCCTGTTCATGATGTTCGCCTCGCCACCTGACATGAGCGCGGAATGGTCCGACTCCGGCGTCGAAGGATCGCATCGTTTCCTCAAGCGCGTCTGGCGTCTGGCTCAAGCGCACGTGACTCAGGGCCTGCCGGGCAAACTGGATGTCGCCAGCCTGAACGACGAGCAGAAAGCCATTCGCCGTTCGATCCACCAGGCCATCAAGCAGGCCAGCCACGACGTCGGCCAGAACCACAAATTCAACACCGCCATCGCCCAGGTGATGACGCTGATGAACGTGCTGGAAAAAGCCCCGCAAGGCACCGAGCAGGATCGCGCCCTGATTCACGAAGGCCTGGAAACCGTGGTCTTGCTGCTGGCGCCGATCACCCCGCACATCAGCCATGAGCTGTGGCATCGCCTGGGTCACGCCGACCCGGTGATCGACGCCGGTTGGCCGGTGCTGGACGAAAGCGCCCTGGTACAGGACAGCCTGCAACTGGTCATCCAAGTGAATGGCAAGCTGCGCGGCCACATCGAAATGCCGGCCAGCGCCAGCCGCGAAGAAGTCGAAGCCGCCGCACGGGCCAACGAAAACGTCCTGCGCTTCGTCGATGGCCTGACTATTCGCAAAGTGATCGTAGTGCCCGGGAAACTGGTCAATATCGTCGCCAGCTGAATTGGATCGGGCGCCAGACGAGCCTGGCGCCGAGTAAAACCTTTCGGGCCGCTTGACCGGCCCACATGGTTTCAAGGGGAGCAACAAGATGATCAAACGCAATTTGCTGGTGATGGGCCTTGCAGTCCTGCTGAGCGCCTGCGGATTCCAGCTGCGCGGCACCGGCACCACTGAACTGGCGATCAAGGAACTCGACCTGAGCGCCCGCAATGCCTACGGCGAAACCGTGACGCAACTGCGTCAGGTGCTGGAAAGCAGCGGCGTCAAGGTTTACAGCGGTGCGCCTTACAAGCTGCACTTGACTGACGAGCAGGAAAATCAGCGCATTCTCAGCTATGCCGGTGCCGGCCGTACTGGCGAGTACCAGGTGAACACCGTGCTCAATTACGACATCCGTGGTCAGGGTAACCTGCCACTGCTGAGCGACAAGCTTGAAGTGCAGAAGGTGTTCATCCACGACGGCAACAACCTGGTAGGTTCCGACCAGGAAGCCAACGATGCCCGCCGCGAGATTCGTCGTGAACTGGTACAACGCATGATGCTGCGCCTGCAACAGCTGACTCCGACTCAGCTGGAACAGTTGCAACAGACCGCCGACGCCAGGGCCAAGGCTGAAGCCGCCGCGCTGGAAGCGGCGCAGAAGACTGAAGCGCAGACGCCGCGTCAGTCGCCTGTCGAACTGCCGCAGCAGTAAGCCTTACGGGGCGCTCAGGCGCCCCGTTCGCCTCTTCCTATGAAACTCGCCCCCGCTCAACTCGGCAAACACCTGCAAGGCACCCTCGCGCCGGTCTACGTCATCAGTGGCGATGACCCGCTGCTGTGCCAGGAAGCCGCCGACGCCATTCGCGCGGCAGCCCGCCAACAAGGTTTCGATGAACGCCAGGTCTTCGCCGCCGACGCCAGTTTCGACTGGGGTACGC
Source organism: Pseudomonas frederiksbergensis (assembly GCF_017114915.1). Taxonomy (GTDB): domain Bacteria; phylum Pseudomonadota; class Gammaproteobacteria; order Pseudomonadales; family Pseudomonadaceae; genus Aquipseudomonas; species Aquipseudomonas frederiksbergensis_I. The sequence goes on along the minus strand of NZ_JAAUOE010000001.1, from coordinate 122,576 downwards.
TGCTGCAGGCCGGTGCCAGCATGTCGCTGTTCGCTGAAAAACGCCTTCTGGAACTGCGTCTGCCCTCCGGCAAACCCGGCGACAAAGGCGCCGCCGCGCTCATCGAGTACTGCTCGCGCCCGGCAGAAGACACGCTGCTGTTGATCAGCCTGCCCAAGCTCGATGGCAGTGCGCAGAAAACCAAATGGGGTAAGGCGCTGGTTGAAGGTCCGCAGACCCAGTTCGTGCAGATCTGGCCGGTGGACACTAACCAGTTGCCGAGCTGGATCCGTCAACGACTGTCCCAGGCCGGGCTGTCTGCCAGCCACGACGCCGTTGAATTGATCGCCGCTCGGGTCGAAGGCAACCTGCTGGCGGCCGCCCAGGAAATCGAAAAGCTCAAGCTGATGGCCGAAGGTGGCCAGATCACGGTTGAAACCGTGCAAGCGGCGGTGGCCGACAGCGCGCGCTTCGATGTCTTCGGCTTGACTGACGCGATCCTCAACGGCGAAGCCGCTCACGCCCTGCGCATGCTCGAAGGGCTACGCGGCGAAGGCGTCGAACCGCCGGTGATTCTCTGGGCGCTGGCCCGTGAACTGCGCCTGCTGGCCAACCTGTCGCTGCAATACAGCCAGGGCGTGCCGCTGGACAAAGCCTTCAGCCAGGCCCGGCCGCCGATCTGGGACAAGCGCAAACCGCTGATGAGCAAGGCGCTGCAACGCTACTCGGCGCAACGCTGGGCGCAGTTGCTGCTCGAAGCACAGCGTATCGACGCGCAGATCAAGGGCCAGGCGGCGGGTTCGCCGTGGATGAGTTTGAGCCGGTTGACGTTGTTGATGGCTGGACAAAGGTTGTCGTTGCCTGCCGAGTAGTATTTTTGACCGCATAACGGCCATTCGCGGGCAAGCCTCGCTCCTACAGGTCTCCGATACTCTGTAGGAGCGAGGCTTGCCCGCGAAGACGTCCGAAAGGTCCTACACAATGTGGGGACTAGACAGAATCCCTACTTCGGCAGATTATTCCCCCCGCAAAAACCCACTCACTTGCGAGAAATCGTCATGAGCAAAAAGCCATCGAAGCATGGCCCCAACAAGGCCAAATCCATCATCGCCCAGCCACTGTTCCGCAGCCGTCAGGAACGAGCCGGCAAGGGCAAAGGCAGCTACCGCCGCGAAGCCTTCCAGTCTAATAGCTGGGAGGCTTCTTACTTTCTGGCGGCCTGAAAGGCAAGCCATCGCTCAACATGTTAAGGTCTGCACCTGATTCGTATCCTCTGGACCCGTGCATGCCCCTTTGTCTTTCCCGTCGTTGGCACCTTCGCCAATTGATAGCTGCCTCCAGCCTCGTTCTGCTTGTCGCCTGCGCGGAGAAACCCACCGCCGCCGACGCCCAGCCGCTTCAGACCCGCACCGTTGCGACGGCCCCTGCGATCATTGCGCCGGTGGTTCCGTCCGGTGAAAATCTCGACATCCTGCCCACCCAGACCTTCGCCGAATGGCAGGCGGGTTTTCGCAAAGATGCCCTCGCCGCCGGCATTCGCGCCGAACTGTTCGATCGCGCTTTTGCCAATGTCAGCCTGGACGCCAGCGTGATCCGTGCCGACCGCAGCCAGCCGGAATTCACTCGTCCGGTGTGGGAGTACCTTGATGGCGCGCTGTCACCGCTGCGGGTGCGCAAAGGTCAGGCGCTGGTCATTCAGTACGCCGACATCCTGCAAAGCATCGAACAGCGCTACGGCGTCGACCGTCAGGCACTGGTCGCGGTATGGGGCATGGAGAGTAATTTCGGTCAGTTCCAGGGCAACAAATCGGTGATCAACTCCCTGGCGACCCTGGCTTATGAAGGCCGACGCCCGGGCTTTGCCCATGCGCAACTGATCGCCGCCCTGCAAATCCTGCAACAAGGCGATATCGAACCGGAAAAAATGCTCGGCTCCTGGGCTGGCGCCATGGGCCAGACTCAGTTCATCCCGACTACCTACAACACCCACGCCGTGGATTTTGACGGCGATGGCCGACGCGACATCTGGGGTAGCTCCGCTGACGCGCTGGCCTCGACGGCGCACTACCTGCAAAGCTCGGGCTGGCAGAAAGGCCAGCCCTGGGGCTTTGAAGTACAGCTGCCGAGTGGCTTCAATTACGTCCTGGCCGATGGCGCGATTCGCAAGAGCGTCGCCGAGTGGCAGCAACTGGGGGTCACCCTACCCAATGGTGGCCGGGTTCCGGCCGGTTCCGAACACCTGTCAGCCGCCCTGCTGCTTCCGGCAGGCTATCGCGGCCCGGCGTTCCTGGTCCTCGATAACTTCCGGGCGATCCTCAAGTACAACAACTCTTCGTCCTACGCCTTGGGCGTGAGCCTGTTGTCCGAGCGTTTCAATGGCGGCGGCCTGATCAACGGTCTATGGCCAAAAGATGATTTGCCGCTGAGCCGTACCGAGAGGATCGAGCTGCAAACCCTGCTGAGCGCCCGGAACTACGATGCAGGCACCGCCGACGGCATCATTGGCGCCAATACCCGCAAAGCGATCCGCGCCGCCCAGCAGTTCTTTGGCTGGCCAGCGGATGGTTACCCGACGCACAAGTTACTCGAAGGTTTGCGTAACCGCTAAAAGCAAAAAAAAAATCGCAGCCAAGGCTGCGATTTTTTTTGCGATCTGTTGTTACCTGATCACCACATCCTGCTCCAACACCAACACCTTGTTCCCCGCATCCAGCCTGACCAGCGCCCCCATCGGCAGCGTCAGGTTCGGGTCGCAATGCCCACTGCGCCATCCGGCCAGCACGGGTATCCGCAACGGCGCGAAGGTCTGCTTGAGCAACCCCTCCAGCGCGACCGCGTCCACACCCGCCACATCCCCCACCAGAACCCCACGCAGCTTGTGCAACGTGCCGGCCAGGCGCAGATGAGTCAGCAGCCGGTCAATGCGATACAGCGGCTCGTTGATGTCTTCGATGAACAGGATGGCGCCCTCGGCATCGATCTCGTAAGGCGTGCCCATGGTCGCGGCGATCATCGACAGATTGCCCCCCAGCAAACGCCCGTGAGCGATGCCCGGCGAGAGGGTCGTCAATGGGTAGGCTACCGGATGTGCCAGCACGCTGTCCGCCATTACGTGACCACGCAGCATGTTGAAGAACGCGGACTCCGTGGGTTTTTGTTTGTCACCCAGCAGGTCGGCATTGAGCATCGGGCCGTGAAACGTCACGAAGCCTGCGTAACGGCTGATGGCCAGATGCAGCGCAGTGACGTCGCTGTAGCCGATGAACGGCTTGGCGTTGTTACGCAGCAATTCGAAATCGATGCGATCGAGCAAACGCGGCGTACCGTATCCGCCACGCAGGCAGATGATGGCATCGACCTCACTGTCGGCGAATGCCGCGTGCAAGTCATTGAGCCGCACATCGTCGCTGCCAGCCAGGTAGCCGTCTTTCTCGTAAACACCGGGAAACACACGCAGCGAATAGCCGCGAGCGCGCATCCAGGCAATGGCTTTATCGGTGTCCAGGGCTGCGGGGCCTGCAGGCGCAATCACGCCTATCATCCCTTGTGACGGCAAGGCCGGAACGGGAGCGTGGGGACAAAGGGTGTGGGTCGGTCGAGCAGTCATCCATGATTCTCCCTGTGAACGCTTCAGCACACAGTAGTCAGGAACGGAAATAAACAAAAGAGGGTCAGTCGCACCACGGCTTGCAGGAAAAGACTGAAGTGGATGTGGGCACCGCCAATGAAAACGCCCGCAAGGCCTTCAAAGCCTTGCGGGCGTGTTCTTTTTCTCACAGTGCAATCAGGACGACATCAACTCGGCCTTGACCAGCTTCGCCTGCTCGTCGGCGTGGTACGAGGAACGTACCAGCGGGCCGGACGCGACGTTCTTGAAGCCCATCTTGTAACCTTCCTCGGCAAACCAGGCGAAGGTGTCCGGGTGCACGAAGCGCTGGACCGGCAAGTGGCTGCGGGACGGTTGCAGGTACTGGCCCAGGGTCAGCATGTCGATGTCGTGTTCGCGCATGCGCTTCATGACTTCGATGACTTCTTCGTCGGTTTCGCCCAGGCCCAGCATCAAGCCGGACTTGGTCGGAATGTGCGGCATCATTTGCTTGAAGCGTTGCAGCAGGGTCAGCGACCACTGGTAATCCGACCCCGGACGCGCAGCCTTGTACAGGCGCGGCACGGTTTCCAGGTTGTGGTTGAACACATCCGGCGGCTCGGCGGCGGTGATTTGCAGCGCGATGTCCATGCGGCCACGGTAGTCCGGGACCAGGGTCTCGAGCTGCACGTTCGGCGACAGCTTGCGGATTTCGCGGATACAGTCGGCAAAGTGCTGGGCACCGCCGTCACGCAGGTCGTCGCGGTCTACCGAAGTGATAACCACGTACTTGAGTTTCAGGTCGGCGATGGCAATGGCCAGGCTTTGCGGTTCGTTCACGTCCAATGGCTTCGGACGGCCGTGGCCAACGTCGCAGAACGGGCAGCGACGGGTGCAGATGTCGCCCATGATCATGAAGGTCGCGGTGCCGCCGGAGAAGCACTCGCCCAGGTTCGGGCAGGACGCTTCTTCGCAAACGCTGTGCAGCTTGTGTTTGCGCAGCAGGCTCTTGATGCGGTCGACCTCCGGGGAAACCGGGATGCGCACGCGAATCCAGTCAGGCTTCTTCGGCAGTTCGGTAGTCGGGATGATCTTCACCGGGATGCGTGCAACCTTCTCGGCGCCGCGCAGCTTGACGCCGGCTTCAACCTTGGCACGCGGGGCCGGACGCTCGGTGACATCGAGCGTCGGGATCATGGTTTGCACTGCATCAGTAGTCATATCAGTCGATTCCGCCCGTTAGGGTCGTCTGCTCAGCATAGTCGAGGTGTTTGACGAGCTGCGCGCGCAGCCGGGCACTTACCTCGGCAAATTCAATCGGTCCTGCGTGATCGCGCAGCTGGGTCATCGCCAGCCCGGCGTAGCCGCAGGGATTAATCCGTCGAAACGGTTCCAGGTTCATGTCCACGTTCAGGGCCAGGCCATGAAAGGAACAACCGTGGCGGATCCGCAGACCCAGGGACGCGATTTTCGCGCCGTCGACATAGACACCCGGCGCATCCGGCTTGGCCACCGCGGTCACGCCGTAGCTGGCCAGCAGCTCGATCAGGCATTGCTCCATGCGACTGACCAGGTCACGCACGCCGAACCCCAGCTTGCGGACATCCAGCAACAGGTAGGCCACCAACTGGCCCGGACCGTGGTAAGTCACCTGGCCACCGCGGTCGACCTTCACCACCGGAATATCTCCCGGCAGCAGCAGGTGTTCAGCCTTGCCGGCCTGCCCCTGAGTGAACACCGGCGGGTGTTCCACCAGCCAGATCTCGTCGGCGGCATCGCTGCCCCGCTCGTTGGTGAAGCGTTGCATGGCATGCCAGACCGGCTCGTAAGCCATCTGGCCGAGCTCGCGAAAGCCCAGCGTGCCAGGCATCACAGCACCATGTGCACGAAGCCGGTGGCCCGCAACTCGCTGTTGATGTCGTACAGCTGTTCCTGGCCGGTGGCGATGATGTGCAACTGGATAGTCGTGTACTTGCCGTTGGTACTCTGCCGTTCGGCAAAGGTGTTGTGGTCAACGGTCGCGTGTTTCTCAAGGATCGCGATGATCTTGTCCTTGAAACCCACGCCGGTATCGCCGATTACCTTGATCGGGTAATCCGCGCAGGGAAATTCGATCGTTGGCGCCTTTACTTCGGTGTCTGTCATGACGTAACGGCCTCGTAAGCCGTGGCAACGGACATGTCCCCGCTCTGGATTGGAGCGGGGCCATGCAGGTCCACACTAATTCAGTTGAACAAGCCGTAGAAGAATAGACGGATGCTATCCCACATGCGGCGCAAGATACCACCCTCGTCGACGGCGTCCAGAGCGATCAGGTCGGCGCTGTGCACCACTTTGTCGTCCAGTTTCACTTCGACTTTACCGATCACGTCGCCCTTGGCGATGGGTGCGATCAGTTGCGGGTTCATGGTCATGCTGGCAGCGAGCTTTTTCAGCTGGCCTTTGGGCAGGGTCATGGTCAGGTCTTGAGCCAGGCCGGCCTTGACTTGATTGGTGGTGCCTTTCCAGACAGGTGCCTGAGCCAGCTCGGCGCCTTTCTGATAGAAGGTCTGGGTTTCGAAGAAGCGGAAACCGTAAGTCAGCAGCTTCTGGGTTTCGGCGGCACGGGCCACTTCGCTGTTGGTGCCGAACACCACGGCGATCAGGCGCATGCCATCACGCACGGCCGAAGACACCATGCAGTAGCCGGCTTCGTCGGTATGACCGGTTTTCAGACCGTCGACGGTTTTGTCGCGCCACAGCAGCAGGTTGCGGTTAGGCTGCTTGATCCCGTTCCAGAAGAACTCTTTCTGCGAGTAGATCGCGTAGTGAGCCGGGTCTTCGTGGATGATCGCGCGAGCCAGCACGGCCATGTCGTGAGCCGAGGAGTAGTGCTCCGGGTTCGGCAGGCCGGTCGGGTTCATGAAGTGGGTATTGGTCATGCCCAGGTCAGCAACGGTCTTGTTCATCAGGTCAGCGAACGCGTCCTCGCTGCCGGCGATGTGCTCGGCCAGCGCAACACTGGCGTCGTTGCCCGACTGAATGATGATGCCGTGCAGCAGGTCGCTGACAGTGACTTGCGAGCCGACCTTGATGAACATCCGCGAACCGCCGGTGCGCCAGGCGTTCTCGCTGACGGTCACCGGATCGTTTTCGCCGATCTGGCCCCGACGGATTTCCAGGGTCGCGATGTACGCGGTCATCAGCTTGGTCAGGCTGGCCGGAGGCAGACGCTGGTCACCGTTGTTCTCTACCAGCACGTTGCCGCTGCTGGCGTCCATGAGTACGTAGGCCTTGGCGGCCAATTGCGGTGGCGACGGCATCATCTCGGCCGCGAAAGCCGCGGGCGAGAGGAGCAGCGGGACTAGCAGGCACAGGCGTTTGGCAAAGGTGGTGATGTTCATCCGTCTCTCGAAATCGCTAATGGAAACTGCCCTCGCGGGCAAAACTAATCAGACAGCTTTTCAAAAGCTGTCGCGTGTTCAGTTGCTCACTCTGTAACCCTTGCCGGGCTTTTGTTCTTCAACGAGCCAACAACCCGGTTCGCCCCCCAAACCGCAAACGAACCGTCAATCAAGTACTACGTGTTACTCGGCGCTGACCAGGCTCGGCGAGCCGAGATTGGCCAGTCGCACGCTGTTCTGCACCTGCTGGATTTCACCCGGCGAGCCGATCGGCCCCATGCGAACCCGATGCAGTGTCTGTTGGTTACGCACGATCGAGCTGATGAACACCGGCGCGCTCACCATCCCGCTGAGCTTCGATCTCAGGAGTTCTGCAGCGTCCGGGTTGGCGAACGCGCCCACCTGCAGATACTGGCCAGAGGCTGGTACAGAAGCGTTTTTTTTTGCATCGATCTGCACGGGCACAACGGCCGCGGCATGTTGCTGCGGCGGTGGCGTCCATTGCTCGACGGTGCCGGCCGATGCCGTAATCACCGGGGCGCCATTTTGCGCAATTTTCGGCTCGTTAAGCATTAAAGGTGCCGGACGGCCTTTGGCTGCCCACCATTGCTGCGGGTCGATGCCTTCGACCTTGACCCGCGCCGTGCCGGTTTCAGCGTAGCCGAGCTTCTTGGCGGCCGCGTAGGACAAGTCGATGATGCGGTCAGAGTAGAACGGTCCGCGGTCGTTGACCCGCAGGATCACGGTTTTGTTGTTGTCCAGGTTGGTCACCCGAACGTAACTGGGCAGTGGCAAGGTCTTGTGCGCGGCACTCATGCCGTACAGGTCGTAAACCTCGCCATTGGCGGTGTTCTGGCCGTGGAATTTGGTGCCGTACCAGGACGCCGTGCCCGACGCGACGTAGGTCCTGGATTCCTGCAGCGGGAAGTAAGTCTTGCCCAATACGGTGTACGGGTTGGCTTTGTAAGGACCGCTGTGCAGGGTCGGCGTGGCATCCGGGATGCGCGTTACGTCGACGTCCCACCAGGGTGCGCCATCCTTGTGGGCCCGGTTGATATCCAGGCCGGGGGTCGAACGAACGGCGGTGGAAGACTTTTGAGTCGGCGAGCGGCTGGTCGAGCAACTGGCGACCAGCACCGCCAGCGCGGCGAATGCCATGAGCTTCAGGGGTTTATTCATAGGCAATGCCCGCATTACTTGACGCCCCGTGCTTGGACCAGCTGTTCAGACAGCTGATGTACGGCCATGGCGTACATCACGCTGCGGTTATAACGCGTAATCGCGTAAAAATTCGTCAGGCCCATCCAGTATTCGGGGCCATTGTCACCTTCCAGGCGGAAAGCCGTGACCGGCATATCATCGCGCAGCGCATCATGACTCGACCAGCCCAGCGCCCGCAACTCCCCGACGGTTTTCGTCGGTTCGATGCCTGCGGTCAGCCCTTCGTCCACCTGATCGCCACGCACATCGGCGCGGCTGACCACAGGTTCGCCGGCGACCCAGCCGTGACGCTTGAAATAACTGGCGACGCTGCCGATGGCATCCTCCGGGTTGGTCCAGATATTAATGTGGCCATCACCGTCGAAATCCACCGCATAGGCGCGAAAACTGCTCGGCATGAACTGCGGCAAGCCCATCGCCCCGGCGTAGGAGCCTTTGAGGGTCAACGGGTCGACCTGCTCTTCACGGGCCAGCAGCAGGAATTCACGCAATTCCTTGCGGAAGAATTCGGCACGGGGAGGATAGTCGAAACCCAGGGTCGACAAGGCGTCGACCACCCGATAGTTTCCGGTATTACGGCCGAAAAAGGTCTCGACGCCGATGATCGAGACGATCACTTGCGCTGGCACGCCATATTCCTGCTCGGCACGGGCCAGTACTGCCTCGTGCTGACGCCAGAAGTCCACGCCACGGGCGATGCGCGCATCGGTGATGAACATCGGGCGATATTCTTTCCACTGCTTGACCCGTTCGGCGGGTTTGGAGATCGCGTCCAGAATCGTCTGTTTGCGCTCGGCTTCGCGGAACACGCCCATCAGCTGTTCACCGGCAAAGCCGTAGTCGCGGGTCATTTCACCGACGAACTCGGCCACCTGGGGTGAGCCTTCGTAATCGCCAGCCAACGCTTGCTGCACGCTGCCAAGGATGCTTACCAGGCCGACCCATGGTGCGCATCGAGTCGCCCAGCCACGCATTACTTGCATTGAAATCTTCACCTTATTCAAACCTGTGCAATCCACTTGCGATGGGTATGGATCGACATCAAAACCCCAAACGCTGACAGTAGCGTCACCAGCGAAGTTCCTCCGTAGCTAATGAACGGCAACGGCACCCCTACCACCGGCAACAGGCCACTGACCATACCGATGTTGACGAAAACGTAAACAAAAAACGTCATGGTCAGGCTGCCCGCGAGCAATTTGCCGAACAATGTCTGGGCCTGGGCGGTAATCACCAGCCCGCGGCCGATTAACAGCAGGTAAATCAGCAACAGTGCGCAGATGCCCACCAGGCCGAACTCTTCGCCCAGGACCGCAATGATGAAGTCGGTGTGGCTTTCCGGCAGGAAATCCAGATGCGACTGAGTACCGAGCAACCAGCCTTTGCCGAACACACCGCCGGAGCCGATGGCCGCTTTCGACTGAATGATGTTCCAGCCCGTGCCCAGCGGATCGCTCTCCGGGTCGAGGAAGGTCAGGATTCGCTGCTTTTGATAGTCGTGCATGATGAAGAACCACATCGCCACGGACACCGGCACGGCGGCGGCGATCACACTGATGATCCAGCGCCAGCGCAGGCCGCCCATGAACAGCACGAACGCGCCCCCGGCGAGAATCAGCAGCGAGGTGCCAAGGTCCGGCTGACGCACGATCAGAATGAACGGGATGCCGATCAGCACCAGGCTGATCCCGACATGCTTGAGCTGTGGCGGCAAGGAGCGCTTGGCCAGGTACCAGGCGATGGTCGCCGGCATCAGGATCTTCATGAATTCCGAGGGCTGGAAGCGGATCACCCCGGGGATGTTGATCCAGCGGGTAGCCCCCATAGCGTTGTGACCCATGACGTCCACCACCACCAGCAAGATCACGCCGACCACATAACCGAGCGGCACCCAGCGCGCCATGAAACGCGGCTCGAACTGGGCGATGACGATCATCGATACCAGGCCGATGCCGAAGGAAGTGGCTTGCTTGGCCAGCAGGTCCCAGCTCTTGCCACTGGCCGAATACAGCACGAACAGGCTGCCGGCGGCGAGGGTCAGCAGCAGGATCAGCAACGGGCCGTCGATGTGCAGGCGTTGCAACAGCGTCGCACGGCGACGCATCACATCCTCGCTGGAGAGCATGCGATCGAAATTATTCTTCACGGGCCGTAGCCTCCGCACTAATAGGGCTGGCGTATTCGGCTTTCAGTCGGCCGTCCTGGTCCAGGAGCCAGGCGTCCATGACTTGACGCACCACCGGTGCGGCGACGCCGGAACCGGACTCGCCGTTCTCCACCATCACCGACACCACGATCTTCGGGTTGTCGGCCGGCGCGAAGCCGACGAACAGGGCGTGGTCGCGATGGCGCTCCTGAACCTTGGAGCGGTCGTACTTCTCGCCCTGCTTGATCGCGACCACCTGGGCCGTACCCGACTTGCCGGCGATCCGGTATTGAGCGCCAATCGAGGCCTTGCGCGCCGTACCACGGGCACCGTGCATCACCTGCTGCATGCCGTGGTTGACCTTGGCCCAGTCCGACGGGTCGCGCAGGATGATGTCCGGCATCGGGTTCTCATCCACCGGTTTCACACCGTCGAGGGACTTGGCCAGGTGCGGCCGGTTCCACACCCCCTTGTTGGCCACCAGCGCCGTGGCTTGCGCCAGTTGCAACGGCGTGGACTGCATATAGCCTTGACCGATCCCCAGAATCAGCGTCTCGCCCGGAAACCAGGCCTGACGCCGGGTCGCGCGCTTCCATTCCCGGGTCGGCATCAGCCCCGGCGACTCTTCGAACATGTCCAGGGAGACCTTCTGGCCGATGCCGAATTTGCTCATGTAGGCCGACAACCGATCGATCCCCAGCTTGTGCGCCAGATCATAGAAGTAGGTGTCGTTGGAACGCATGATCGCCGTGTCCAGATCGACAAAGCCGTCACCGGTACGGTTCCAGTTGCGGTACTTGTGATCGTAGTTGGGCAGCATGTAGTAGCCCGGGTCGAACACACGGCTCGACGCCGTGACCACGCCCGCGTCCAGACCGGCAATCGCCACCGCCGGCTTGATGGTCGAACCCGGCGGGTACAGACCGCGCAGCACGCGGTTGAACAGTGGCCGGTCGATGGAGTCACGCAGCTCGGAATAGGCCTTGAAACTGATGCCCGTGACGAACAGGTTCGGGTCGAAACTCGGCTGGCTGACCATCGCCAGCACTTCGCCAGTCTTCGGGTCCAGCGCCACCACCGCGCCACGGCGACCGCCCAGCGCGGCTTCGGCGGCTTCCTGCAATTTGATGTCCAGGCTCAGGACGATGTCCTTGCCGGAAATCGGTTCGGTACGTTTGAGTACCCGCAGCACGCGGCCACGGGCGTTGGTCTCGACTTCTTCGTAACCGACCTGGCCGTGCAATTCGGGCTCGTAGAAGCGCTCGATGCCGGTTTTGCCAATTTGATGGGTGCCGCTGTAACTCACCGGGTCCAGAGACTTGAGCTCTTTCTCGTTGATCCGCCCCATATATCCCACCGAGTGCGCAAAGTGCGCGCCCTGCGGGTAATGCCGTACCAGTTGCGCGACCACTTCCACACCGGGCAGACGGAACTGGTTCACCGCGATGCGGGCGATCTGCTCTTCAGTCAGCTCGAACAGGATCGGCACCGGCTCGAACGGTCGGCGCCCCTGGCGCATGCGTTTCTCGAAGATCACCCGGTCCTCGGGCGTCAGCTCCAGCACTTCGACGATCACGTCGAGCACTTGCTGCCAGTCGCCGGAGCGTTCGCGGGTCATGCTCAGGCTGAAGCTGGGCCGGTTGTCGGCCACCACTACGCCGTTGCGGTCGAAAATCAGCCCGCGAGTCGGCGGAATCGGCTGCACATGAACGCGGTTGTTTTCCGACAGGGTCGAGTGATACTCGTACTGGATCACCTGGAGAAAATACAGCCGCGCGATCAGCACGCCAATCAGCGCCACCACCGCAATGGCCCCGAACACGACGCGACCACGCACCAGACGGGCGTCTTTTTCGTGGTCCTTGATGCGGATCGGCTGGGACATGAGGGCAGAACTACTTGTGGTAAGGGTGGCCGGACAACACTGTCCAGGCACGATACAGCTGTTCGCCGATCAGAATCCGCACCAGCGGATGCGGCAACGTCAACGGTGACAACGACCAGCGTTGATCCGCCCGGGCACAGACTTCCGGCGCCAGCCCCTCGGGGCCGCCGACCATGAAATTCACCGTGCGCGAGTCCAGCCGCCAGCGATCGAGTTCGACTGCCAGTTGCTCGGTGCTCCAGGGCTTGCCGTGGACTTCGAGGGTGACAATGCGCTCATTCGGGCCGACCTTGGCCAGCATGGCTTCGCCCTCCTGACGGATAAAGCGCGCCACGTCGGCGTTCTTGCCGCGGGTGTTGAGCGGAATTTCCACCAGTTCCAACGCCAGCTCGGACGGAAGACGCTTGGCATATTCATGCCAGCCTTCTTCCACCCACTTGGGCATGCGTGAACCGACGGCGATCAGTCGCAGTCGCACAGCGGTCCCTTATTGCTGGTCTTTGTTGAGCTTGGTGAAATGCTCATGGGTGTTCTCGGGGCTGTGGTGTGCAGCGCTGGCCGAACGGCTTTGCTCGGCGCCGGCCCACAGGCGTTCCAGGTCGTAAAACTGACGAGCCGAGGCGGTCATCATGTGCACGATGACGTCGTCCATATCCAGCAACACCCAGTCGCTGTCGCCCTTGCCTTCTTCACCCAGCGGCTTGACGCCCCGGGCCTTGACCGCTTCGCGGACCTTGTCCAGCATCGCGCCGATCTGGCGGTTGGACGTACCGGTGGCGATGATCATGTAGTCAGTGATGCTCTGCTTTTCACGAACGTCGATCACCTGAATGTCCTGGGCCTTGACGTCTTCCAGGGCCGCTACGGCAACCTTGACCAGCTCTTCGCCGGCCAGTGGCGCGCCAGTTGGCGCTTCTACTGGCAGCGGGGCGCTCTTGAATGTGCCCTTGCGCTTTACTTTGCTTACGTCTTTGTCAGTCATATAAAACTCGTTTTGCTCGTATGTTCGGGCGCTTCGATACACGCATTCACGTGCCTTGAAGCGCGCCCTTTTTCAGTTCGACGCACGGTAAAGCCCGTGCGCATCGATGTAGGCCAGGACCGCGTCGGGCACCAGGAAACGTACCGACTTACCGCTGGCCAGCAGTTGACGGATCTGGGTGGCGGATACCGCGAGCGGTGTCTGCCAGACGAATGCAATCTGTCCGCTCGGCCCTTTGAGGGCCAGCGGGTCGTTCACCGAACGCGCTGCCAGCAGGTTGCGCAAGGCATCCGGCGGTTCGCTGTCGGCATCCGGGCGTTGCAGCACCAGGATGTGGCAATGCTGGAGCAACTCTTCCCAGCGGTGCCAAGTGGGCAGGCCGCAAAATGCGTCCCAGCCCAAAAGTAGAAAAACCTGGTCTGAAGCGGCAAGTTCGGTGCGCATCAGTTCCAGGGTGTCGATGGTGTAGGACGGTTTGTCCCGCTGCAATTCGCGAGCGTCCACCACCAACGGCGGCACACCGGCCACCGCGCACTTGACCATCGCCAGACGGTCCTTCGCCGACACCTGTGGCGTGCCACGATGGGGCGGCCTGGCACTGGGCGTCAGACGCAACTCATCGAGCGTCAGCGATTCGGCGACTTCCAGCGCGCCGCGCAGATGGCCGATGTGCACCGGGTCGAAAGTCCCGCCCAGTACGCCAATGCGTCGAGGCCGGGGCTCGCTGGCGGTCACTGGGGCAGACGGATCGAGGTCGCCCAAGTCAGAGCGACTCCTGGCCGCGCAACTGTCCGTCACCGACCACGATGTACTTCTCGCAGGTCAGACCTTCGAGGCCCACCGGGCCGCGGGCGTGCAGCTTATCAGTAGAAATGCCAATCTCGGCACCCAATCCGTATTCGAAGCCATCGGCGAAGCACGTCGGGGTGTTGATCATCACCGAGGACGAATCGACTTCAGCCACGAAACGCCGGGTGTCGGCCAGGTTTTCACTGACGATCGAGTCGGTGTGATGGGAGCCGTTCTTATTAATGTGCTCGATGGCCTGATCCAGCCCGTCGACCACGCGGATCGAGAGGATCGGCGCCAGGTATTCGGTAGTCCAGTCTTCTTCAGTGGCCGCGACGGCCTCGATGATCGCCCGGGTGCGCTCGCAACCGCGCAGTTCGACGCCTTTTTCGCGGAACTGGGCAGCCATCGCCGGCAGAAACTCTTTGGCAACGGCTAGATCGACCAACAGGGTTTCCATGGCGCCGCAGATGCCATAACGGTAAGTCTTGGCGTTGAACGCAATGCGCTGGGCTTTCGGCAGATCGGCGTGGGCGGCGACGTAGACGTGACAGATGCCGTCCAGGTGCTTGATGACGGGCACGCGGGCATCGCGGCTGATCCGTTCGATCAGGCCACGGCCGCCCCGGGGCACGATGACGTCGACGTATTCGGGCATGGTGATCAGCGCGCCAACGGCGGCACGGTCGGTGGTTTCGACCACTTGCACCACGGCGGCCGGCAGACCGGCCTCGGCCAGGCCACGCTGGATGCAGGCGGCGATGGCGCGGTTGGAATGAATGGCCTCGGAGCCGCCACGCAGGATGGTCGCGTTGCCGGACTTCAGGCACAGGCTGGCGGCATCGATGGTCACGTTCGGCCGCGACTCGTAGATGATCCCGATCACGCCCAACGGCACGCGCATCTTGCCGACCTGAATGCCCGATGGCCGATAACTCATGTCACGGATTGCACCGACCGGGTCCGGCAGTGCCGCGACCTGACGCAAACCGACGATCATGCCGTCGATGCGCGCCGGGGTCAGTGCCAGACGCTCCAGCAGGGCAGGCTCAAGACCATTGGCGCGACCGGCGGCCAAATCCTGCTCATTGGCTGCGGTCAGCTCGGCGCGAGAGGCGTCCAGCGCATTGGCCGCCGCCTGCAAGGCGCGGTTTTTCTGCGCGGTGCTGGCGCGGCCGATCACGCGGGAAGCTTCGCGGGCGGCGCGACCCAGGCGGGTCATATAGTCAAGAACGGACTCAGTCATGGTCTGCTGTGGTCTTGGTAAAGAGGAAAGCGGCAGATTATAGCTGTCGCGTCTCCCGACTAACAGCGGTGACGGGCGGATGGTCGAAATGGGGAGCAATTTGCCGATGTTCAGCCGGGATTAAGTTCCATATTGTTATGATCACGACTCAATCAGCCCTGATAAACGCTGTTCATCATGACCAACCTGACTGTCCGTGCGTCCGATATGCGCCCACCCAAGGCGTTGCCGGATGCGTTTTTCGACCGCGACGCCCAAACCCTGGCCCGGGATTTACTGGGCAAAATCATCCGTCATCGGGTCGACGACCTGTGGCTCAGCGCCCGGATCATCGAGACCGAGGCCTATTACTGCGAA
The DNA here is from genome assembly GCF_017114915.1 of Pseudomonas frederiksbergensis. Taxonomy (GTDB): domain Bacteria; phylum Pseudomonadota; class Gammaproteobacteria; order Pseudomonadales; family Pseudomonadaceae; genus Aquipseudomonas; species Aquipseudomonas frederiksbergensis_I. The sequence goes on along the minus strand of NZ_JAAUOE010000001.1, from coordinate 107,002 downwards.
GAAAAAGGCAGCCACGCCTCCCTGGGTTACACAGAAAAGCGTAAGGCTTTGTTTCTGGATGGTGGCCACATTTATATGTACTACGCCCGCGGCGGCGATTCCCTGAACTTCAGTGCTCAAGGTCCGGGCAATGCGGTGCTGATCAAATCCGCCTATCCATGGGTCGATGAACTGAGCGGGCCGGCGAGCCTGGCGCAGATGCTGCTGAACAATCCCGATGCTCAGGGTCGCCCTCGTCCCTCACAAAAGCTGTGTGCCGGGCAGACATTGCTGTGCAAGGCACTGGGATTGAAGGTGCCCGTCTGGGATGCCAAGCGCTTCGACCATGAAGTGCTGCTGGTGGAAGACATCGGACCGGCACCCGGCCATATCATCCAGACCACACGCCTGGGCATTCCCCACGGGCGCGACGAACATTTGATGTACCGTTTCGTCGATGCGGCTTATGCCGCCTATTGCACTCGTAACCCGCTGCGACGTGGGCAAGTCGAAGGTCGCGATTATTTTTTGCTGTGAACACAATCGCCCCTACATAGATTCAATCAATACGATGGAGTTATTTTTATGGGCCTATGGCTCGATAGCGTGACCGGTTGGCTGACGGTCAATCCGCAGTGGCTGGCCGTGGCGGTGTTCATAGTCGCTTGTGTGGAATGCCTGGCGATTGCCGGGCTTGTCGTGCCCGGCACGGTGTTGTTGTTTGCGGTGTCGGTGCTGGCCGGCAGTGGCGCGCTGTCGCTGGGTGAAACGCTGCTGCTGGGTTTTCTCGGCGGCGTGTTGGGCGACATCGTTTCGTATTATTTGGGACGGCATTTCCACCAGAACATCCGGCGCCTGCCGGGGTTGCGCCATCATCCGGAATGGATGGTCGGGGCCGAGGCCTATTTCCAGCGTTATGGCATTGCCAGCCTGTTGGTCGGACGTTTCATCGGCCCGTTACGACCGATGCTGCCGATGGTCGCCGGGATGTGCGATATGCCATTCCCGCGCTTCGCCGTCGTCAGCCTGTTGGCCGCTGCGGGCTGGAGCCTCGCCTACCTGCTGCCGGGCTGGGCCACCGGGGCGGCGATTCGCCTGCCGCTGCCGGAAGGTTTCTGGCTGCAGGCAGGGATCGTCGCCGGCAGCATTGCGGTGATGGTCGGCCTCAGCGCCAACAGCAGCCTGCGCCGCCATCGCCGGGCAACGGTCTGGATCAGCAGCATGAGTCTGCTAATCCTGATCGGCCTGTTCATCGGCTATCCGCACCTGACCGCCCTCGACCAAGGGTTGATGGCTCTGGTGCAGGAACACCGCAGCCCGATGCTCGATGAAGTGGCGGTGGTGTTCACGCTGATCGGCGAATTCCGCAACATGTTTATGCTCAGCGCCCTGCTGACCGCCTTGCTGTTGCTCACTCGCCAATGGCGCCATGCAATCTTCGCTGGCGACACTTTGTTTTTCACCGCGCTGGGCAACACCGCGACCAAGCACTTTTTCGCCCGCGTGCGCCCGGAAGTGCTGAGTGATCCATTGACCAGCTACAGCATGCCCAGCGGCCATGCCTCGGGCTCTTTCGCGCTGTTCCTGACGCTCGCGGTGCTGGCTGGCCGCGGGCAACCACCGCGAATGCGCCTGACCTGGTTATTGGTGGGCTGCTTGCCAGCACTGACGATTGCCTTGTCGCGAGTGTATCTGGGGGCGCACTGGCCAACGGATGTTCTTGCCGGTGCGATGCTGGCCGCGTGCGTCTGTGCGGCCAGCCTGTGGCTGAGTCAGCGCCAGACGCCGCTCAACGGCATGCCGTTCAAGGTCTGGTGGCTGATTCTTCCGGCATTGCTGGCGCTGGTCGGGTTCTTTGCCCTGCGCCATCTGCCTCACGCAATGTTGCGGTATGCATACTGATATCAAACCCGCCGACGAAATGCCCACCGCCGCTGGCCAATTGGCGGTGGGCTCTCTTCATCACTTATTTGGTTTGTCGACGGTCTTGATTACAAAGGTCACCGGGCTGTTGTTGTACGCGTCATGGCTGGAGGTGTTGGGATCGACATCCTTGAAATGCAGCCTTCCCTTATCATTGGCCAGATAGAGAACCCCTGCGCTCTCCTCATTGCGCAAGTACACATAGCTCGGCTTGGCGTTCAGATCGCTGAACCAGGCTTTCTCTGCGCCGTGTTTGACGATGGAAAATCCTTTCCCGGGGAAACCTTTACGGACTACAAGTTGGCGGGCCTCAGGTTTGATTGCCAGATAGGCCCCATCATAGCCCCCCCTTAACGCCACCATGACCGAATAACTTTCACCCTGAGGAATAAACTTAAACAATAGTGGCTTGTCGCTTTCGTGATCGGCCAACGTCAGGAACTCTGTTCCTTCATCGCTGGCCAGAGCCACTTCAACATCCAGTCGCTCACGCTGAGTGATGCGCACATTGCGCAAACGTGCCTTAAGGCGCTGCTGATTCAATACAACGGGCAATCCGTTGACATAAAGATTAGCGGCAAACCCCTTACTATTACTTTCCATAGACTTTTATCACTCCATGCTTTCGTGGCTGACCGTCGGCACTTTCGCTCGTCTGCGCTTGCGGCGTTCCACCACCATGGCATCAGCGTAAAAACCTGCGGCCTCAATGATATTTCCAGTATTCGGATCGGTATTGGCGTTCTTTAAAACATACCGCCCAGCGATGTCATCCCAAAAAGCCCACTCATCTTCATAAATCGTCACAACGCACTCCTTTGCGTAAAAAAAATAAACCCGCCTATTGCCGAGTTACATCTCACGCTAATTGGAAAACAGGCAAGACACAACAACCGACACCCGACAACTTTATACAAAACACAACAACACAATTGGAAAAGTAAAAATACATGAATCCAACAGGTACCTCATGACACATTCCCTCATCAACACCTGATAACGCACTTCCAAAAGAGCAATAACTTTGACAACACTATCAACTGAAACAAGCCAGAGTAATTATCTGACAGCAACCGTTAAAATATCCGACATTCCCCCCCAGCCGAATCCAGCCGAGGCCAGCACTTCCCCGCCCGCAGGCAGGACTCCCAACCTTTTGGATCTGGACAAACTGTTCGGCCCCATTCGAGTCGGCGAATTCACCGTCAGTCGCCAGGCGCTTCAGGCGTTGGGTGGCCAGCTCAATGGAGAGGCCATCTCTGCGGCCAACACTTACTTTTCCGAACCCGATCAGGCGTTCTTCGATGCTCTGGAGTTTGATCCGCTTCTGGTCGAACAGCGAATCAACTCAGCCAACCCACAGCAAAGCCAACTTGTCCCGACATTGCTGTATGAGCTCGTCACACTTCGCTCTCCCGACGCAGCCTCGTTAATACGCGAAATGCCTGCGCACGCCTGCGCTGCACCGATGAACAAGATCACCCGCCTGCTCAACGCCACACAGCGCCTGGACATCCATAAAGATCCGCTGCCCGAGCATTTGCCGAGCTGGGTGGACAAGGCCAAGAGTCGCGGGATGACCAGCATGGGCGCGGGGCTGCAGGCTTACGGGTTGTACTGCGCTTACACAGGCGCGATCGATGCGCTCAAGAAAGGGCAATTGGGCGAAGCCCTCATCAATGTGGGTGGAGGTGCAGCGGAAATCGGTTCGCTGGGCCTGGAGTACGCCCTGACCAGGACCGGTGAAAAGATGATTCGCCACGGCGCCATGGCCTTCGAGCAATTCTGCATGACCACCATGGGTAAGTGGCTGTGCCGGGGTGCGGGGTTGATCGCCAGCGTACTCACGCTGCCCTTCGACATTTATACCGCCATCAAATCCTTCAGCGACGCGGCCAAGGCCCAAGGCAAGGAAGCACAGGATCTGTATGTCACTGGCGGACTGAGCGTATTCAGTGGAACGCTGTCCCTTGCGCTTGGCTGCGCGGCGCTGATGGGTTTCCAGGCCGCCGGCCCGGTGGGCATCGCCGCCGCCGCCATCCTGATTGTCGGGGCGAGAATCTACGGCGCCGCACGGGTGGTCGACGACCTCGACGATTACATCGAGCTGAGCGTGAACGAGCGCTGGCGCGCGGGCTGGTTTGCCTTTACCGGGCAGGACCAGGACAAGGAGCTCATGGAACGCTTTACCGTCGCCAAAACCTACAGCGACTATGCCAAGGCGTTGAAAACCAAGAGCATCAGCTGGCTCGACAACGAACTCAAGGACAGTGTCGAGGCGGTGGTAAGCGGTCGGTTCGAAATCAAGATGCAGCCCACCCGGATCTATAGATATCAATGGGATGAGGCCAAGGGCGAGTCGCCCTATACCACGGTCAACCAGCCCGTCATCAACGAAACCGATGATACCTACGATGCCCGGGACGGCTTACCGATTGGCGACTCAAGCATCATCACCGGTCAGAGCAATCCCGCCAAAGGGATCTTCTGGAATCTGGGGGGCGGCAACGACACCGTGCGGGGCGTACGAGACAAGCCGAATCACTTCGGCTATGGCGCCGGTAAAAAAATCCTGAGCGGTGGTAGCAAGGACGATTCGTTTCTGTTTCAGGCTGCAACCGAAGCACTCGCCTCCACACCCGCCCCGCATCGAACCAGCCACCTGCAAGGCGGCCCCGGCACCGACCTGCTATGGCTGCAAGGTCTAAACAAGCGCGAAGACAAGGAGTCGAACCCGCCCTATGTCGGCTTCGACGTCAACCTTAAGAATGGCAAGCTGGGTTTGCTCTCTGCGGACTCTTCCGTAGAACCCGTACAGCACTCGACCATTGAATCCATCGAAAAAGTCGAGACACTGGCCGGCGCGGCCAACCGGGTCACGGGCTCGGACCAGGCAGACCTGATCACCGCCAATGGTGACGACCGGATCCATGCAGGCGCGGGCGATGACCAGATTTCGATACGCGGAACCCATTGCATCGTCGATGGCGGCAGCGGAAGCGACGATTATTACCTCGATTCACGTAGCCTCAGCGTCTCCATTACCGAAGATGGTCAGGAGCAAAGCAAGGTCTACCTCGGTGTGACGCTCGAAGCCATTCAGAGCTGGCGCATCCGTGACAATGCGTTGGTGATCGAGTCACTGCGCGATGATGACCCACAGGTACCACAACGGGAGCTGATCATCGAGGCGGTGTATCAGACGCTCAATGGCAAACGCCGGCTGCGCAACGACAAATGGATATTCATCACCCTGGACGGCTACCACCTGCAGCCTGCATGGCCTGCCGAAACGCCGGACCTGACCGACCTGCAGCTGAGCATCTGCGTCATCGCCGCCGGCCTGGCGAAAACGCCTCCTGTGCCGCTTTATAACCGCCCTCGCGCCATCCCGGCCAAAGCGCACTCGTTTTACTACGTTTCCCGCGAAAGCCACCACACAATCCTTGTGGCCGCACAGAATGACAAAGAAACCCGCAGCACGCTGTATGTCGACTTCGACAGCACAGAGATCGACGAAGTCAGAGCCATTTACGTGGTGGAGGCCGTCGAGGCAAATGCATTCACAGTACTCAGTTACACGAATGTTCATTTCACCATCACCTTCGTGCAGGGTGGCGGGCTCCTCTCACTGCACAGGGGAGTGATCGAAAATCCGGGCAAAAAAAGCGACATGGGCGCCGGCATTCTGGCCTCCGGCTGGAAGATGAATCATTCCTTCATCCTGGTGATGCGGGACGGTATTTCTTATCACCTCGACTTCCCCCGCCACTCATACCTCGATGATGCGCAGAACACCGGCTACAACGTTGTTGACAGTCGCGCCTCGCTGCGTGAGCGTGCAGGCCAGTACATCTTTGTAAAACCCTCTGTCGAAAAACGCACATTAAAGACCACGCCGCAACGAATCGACTTTCAGACAGCCGAACACAATGCGACTTATTGGCTGGAAGGACGGTCCGCTTCTTATGACATCTATCCGACCAGCAATAGCGTTATCCGACTGTCCACGGCGCAGGCCGATGCCAATACCTCGGGATCTTCAACCTGGTGTATTTACACACAACATCTTGAAGAGAAAATCACCCACCGGCAGCTCGAGATAAAGAACAACCGGCTCAAGATCGGCAGCATTCATTTTCATCTGCCGGACAGTGGCGATCCGACGCTGCCGTTGGAAATGATCGACGTTGTTGTTTCCTCGGGAGACCGATATCGAATCAATACCTTGTTTGAGGTCATAGGTCTCTACGCCATCAATGCATTGGCCTGTCCCTCGCCCCAGGCAATCGTCGCGCTGATACAAGATCATAAACAACGGGATGAACTTGAGAACAATGAAATCCACATTCAAAACATCCACTTGCTGGATGCCACTCCCGGAAAGATTTTGTACATCGCTGATACGGGCCATTGGACAATCGATAGCGATCCGTCACGCACGATTAATGCAGAACATCTGATCATTGGAGAAATGCCCCAACCACTGAACTGAACTAAACTGACCGACTTTTTTGCAATGGACTTTTTAATCGTCAAGGAATGACACGATGCGACCAAAACCTCCTTCTTCGGCCAATACTCCAAGGGCTAACACGCCGACGCCCACTACCCCCGGATCAAACCGGGCGCGGCCAGATGCACAAGCACCTTCACTGCACCAGCCGCCACTCGGTTCGCCAACTCAGTACCCTGTCAGGCCTGATCAACGACCCGGCAGCCATTCCGAAGGCGGTGCTGAACCGTCGAGGCTCGATATTTCAGACTTGCCCTCCGCCGAGCCCCAGACAAGTGTCGGGTTCAGCAGTTATCTATTGAATCGCGCCTTGCTGCGCAACATGCAACCTGCCGATGACGACGGTTTTCGCTTTGTCGTCGGGCGCAAGTTCGTAGACGTCAAAGATGTCGGTACCGTACATGTGGAGTTCGATGCGGATCTTGGCGCTTACCGGGTGACAGATCTTTACAAGAAGCTGCCGCCGGGTCCCGCGCTCTACAAAAATGCAGGCGAGGCGACCTGGAGTCCAACACATCAGGTTGGCGCGCATCCGCCGTTGAAGCGGCTACATTCCGCTGACGACGAAATCGCAGCGCCCGTCAAACAACCGGCGGCCTCGCGCCCCGCGATACAAACCGAGGCGGCAATACCACCTCTACCTCCGGCCGGATTCCACGGAGCGCCTACCCACCTGAGCGCCTGGACCGATCATCAGATACGGCAGTTCTACGGCCTCCACGACCAGGATATCCTGCGTTTTCGTATTGAGGCCCAGACCAGCGGCACAAGGCCTGAATGGGCCAGACCGCTGAATTCCGGCAACCCTAGAGATGAACTGCTGGGCGATTCCCTGCGATGGCTGTATCCGACAATGACCCACGGCGAACGGGTCGTGCTTTTGCGCTCCTACAACCTTTCGCCCAACCAGCATAGACAACTGCGCAACGACCTGATCGACAATCCCCGGGCTCTTCCCCAGTGGGTCGAGCAGCACAGGCTGCGCACCCTCGACGCGAACGCCCCGACCCGTTTCGACCCGTTCCATCAGGAAATCGAACCACTGCTCCTGCCCTTGAGAAACGGTACGTCGCAACTCCGCGGCCTGTTCGACCTCGATGAAACTGTCAGCCGCGAATTTCTCGATGCCTTCCTGGCAAAACTGGGTTATTTACGAAACGGCAATGATTGTTTGTACCGCACAGATATCCCCGGTTTGTTCAGGGCCGATGAACGTACGCCATTCGAGTTTTATAACGATGCCCGGATGCTGCCGCGCTTAAAACATCCGCGTGGTGCGACGACCGAAAAACCGATCAGCGCAACGGTAAGTCTGAAGTTGGTCAAGGAGTATGCCGGCAGGGGCACTGATGCCCCCGACCCGGAGTATCTGCGCTACAACAACCAGAAGAATAAATATCCCGGAAAGAAACCCGGCGAGCCCGACAATGACTCAGATAGCTCCGATAACGATTGGTCTGACTCGTCTGAGGTGGAGCTTGACTCCGAACGAAACTACGAAACCATCCGACATAAACAAAATTTCATATTTGCCTATGTCATCGATACCCGAAAAATGGAAGTTGTACTGAGAGAGGAGAATATATTTCTTAACGGGAGCGCCGAAAAACAGGGGGCCTGGTTTCCGGAAGACGATCATGAAGCATTGATATCAACCTCCAAACGGGGCATCGGCTCGGAACGTATCTGGCTACTCGACTCCACACTCACCCGCGCAGCGAAAATCAATGATGTCGCCCAGCAAGCTGATTACTACTCCCGTATGGATATCGAGGAGCAAACCCATAGCGGCGCCTACAATCGACATCGATATGACGCCCTGATAGAGGCCGTTGCCCAAGCAGGCAAGCCCATTCTGAAACTGGATTCAGGAAAGCAATGGTTCGCTAACGATATCGTCTGGCCTGAGTGATCACCGGATCGCGAAGCAACTGAACAGCGAGTTTGATTCATTGAGCAACGGCGGGGGTTACCTGCCGTTGCCATGGATGACAGGGAGCCATCGCTTCAGGCAAACAACTCACCCTGCAACTCATCGAGCAGCGCCTGAATCGCATCCAGCCGCTGCTGCGGATCGTCGAGTTGCAGCAGGTCGATCTTGTCTTCTTCGGAGAACGGCAACAGATAAGCAAGCTGATTGGCCAGCGACTGCTGACCCACCGCCTCGGTGCCCATGTTCAGCGCCTCGACCATCGGGTGCTCGGCCAGGGCCTTGAGCAACGCCACCAGATCGGCGTCTTCATCCTGCAACGGTTGCTCCGGCTCTTCGTCCAGCCACTCGACTTCGGCGACGATGAGTTGATCGCGCTGCACTTCGGTGCTCAGCACATGGAAACGACGCCCGCCCTGCACCCGGATGCCCAGCAGGCCGTTGTCCTGCTGCTGGAAATCGGTGATCCGCGCTTCGCAACCGACCATGGCAAAGCCTTCGGGTGCGGCGCCGACTTCGCTGCCTTCGAGGATGCACACCACACCGAAACCGCCGCCCTGCTTCATGCAGCGGCCGATCATGTCCAGGTAGCGCGCCTCGAATATCTGCAAATCGAGGTTGCAACCGGGAAACAGCACGGTGTTCAGCGGGAAAAGCGGCAAGCTCATAGACATTTCCTTACACCACCATCGACACCGCCAACGGCAGGAACACCGCCGTGGCCACGCCCATCAGACTCATCGCCAGCGCCGCGAAGGCGCCGCACTCTTCACTTTCCTGCAGGGCCACCGAGGTGCCGACTGCGTGGGCGGTCATGCCCAGGGCCATACCGCGGGCCTCTGGACTGTGGACCCCGAGACGGGTCAAAAGACTCGGCCCGAAGATTGCCCCGATCACTCCGGTAATCAACACGAACACCGCCGCCAGTGCCGCGACGCCACCGATCTGCTCCGCCACCAGCATGGCAATCGGCGAGGTCACCGACTTGGGGGCCATGGTCATCAGGATCATGTGTTCGGCGCCGAACCACCAGCCCAGCAATACGCCCATGCCCGTGGCGACCACGCCACCTATCACCAGCGTAGTAAATATCGGCCAGAACAACTGCCGGATCCGTCGCAGGTTGAGGTACAGCGGCACTGCCAGCGCAACGGTGGCCGGACCGAGCAGGATACTGAGGATCTCGGTGCTCTTGCGGTACTCGACGTAGCTCAGACCGCAACTGACCAGCACACCGATGACTAGCAACATGGAGACCAGCACCGGTTGCAGGAAAATCCAGCGGGTTTTCTCGAACGCCGCCAGCACCAACTGATACGCGCCCAGCGTAATGCCGATACCGAACAATGGATGATGAATCACCGACGCCCAGGCGCCGTGCCAATCGAACATCATTGGCCGTCCTCGGGATGGGCATGACGTTTGACCAGGCGCTGCATCAGCACACCGGCGAAGGCCATCGACAGCACCAGCGACAACACCAGCGCGCCGGTGATCGCCCAGAAATCCGCGGCAATGTCGGTGGCGTAAACCATCACGCCCACGGCTGGCGGCACCAGCAACAACGGCAGGTAACGCAGCAGACTACTGGCCGCAAGGTTCAGCGGTTCGCCGACTTGACCGCGAACAATCAGATACCCCAGCAGCAACAGCAGGCCAATGATCGGCCCCGGCAGCACCGGCAAAAACAGATGGTTGAGGGCAGTGCCGAGCAATTGAAAAAGCACCAGCCAGGTCAGGCCACGTAACAACATCCATCATCTCCTGCGCGCTCTCCCCACCAAGAAGGGGCCCGACATTATAAGCACGCTATGAGTCGGCATTCGCCAAAAGCATGGTCAGTTGACCGGAACAGTTTGTCATGTTGATCTAAAGTGGTTCGCAGGGCGGTCAAATCCCCCACTCGAAAAACTATAAAACCGATGAACCCAAGGAGAGTCTCAATGCCCTATGTTCCAGTTGCGGAGCTCAAAGATTATGTCGGCAAGGAACTCGGACGTTCCCAATGGCTCACCATCGATCAGGAACGCATCAACCTGTTCGCGGAAGCCACAGGCGATTATCAGTTCATCCACGTCGACCCGGTCAAAGCCGCGCAAACACCTTTCGGCAGCACCATCGCCCATGGTTTCCTGTCGTTGTCGCTGATCCCCAAGCTGATGGAAGACATCCTCATCCTGCCCCAAGGCGCGAAGATGGTGGTCAACTATGGTCTGGACAGCGTGCGTTTCATCCAGCCAGTGAAGGTCAATTCCAGGGTACGACTCAAGGTCGACATGAACGACGTCACCGAGAAGAAGCCCGGCCAATGGCTACTCAAGGCCACCGCCACGCTGGAAATCGAAGGGTCGGACAAACCGGCCTATATCGCCGAGCCACTGTCCCTCTGCTTCGTCTGACACACGCCTGATTGCGAAACAGCTCACGCTGTTTCGCGCTGTGTTTCTGCCGTGTCTCTATAAATGCGACACATAGCTGCGGCATACTCGGTCGCCTAATTGCCCGGATCCCGCTATGCGCTCACTTGCACTCCTTGCCCTGACCCTTTTGCTCACCGCTTGCGGCGATGGCGAATCGCTGCTGCCCCCCGACGCCCGCCTGCCGGACGGCGGACGCTATCGCGGTGATCTGGTCAACGGGTTGCTGCAAGGCGAGGGTCGCATCGATTACCCCAACGGCAGCTGGTACGCCGGCCAGTTCGACAAAGGCCAATGGCATGGCCAGGGCGAATGGCACGGCAGCAACGGCGAAGTCTATCGCGGGCAATTCCAGCAGGGGCTGTTCGACGGCCAAGGCACCCTGACCACCACCGGCAGCAGCTATACCGGCGGCTTCAAGGCCGGGCGACGCGAAGGTGAAGGCACCCTCAAAGAAAACGCCATGACCTACCGCGGCGAGTTCAAGGCCGATCAATATTCAGGGCTCGGTCGCCTCGAACTCGAAGACGGCAGCCAGTACCAAGGTCAGTTCGTCCACGGCAAACCCAACGGCGAAGGCCAGCGCAGCGATGCCAGCGGCAATCAATTCACCGGGCATTTCGCTAATGGTCAGCTGGAAGGCACCGGTACTTTCAACAGCGCCGATGGCGATATCTATGTCGGCGGTTTCAAAAACAATCAACTGCATGGCAAGGGGCGCTACGAGAACGCCGACGGCGATGTCTGGATCGGTCAGTTCAAGGAAGGCGCGCTGAGCGGCAAGGGCGAGTTGATCGGCGCCGATGGCAGTCACTACATCGGTCAGTTCAGCGACTGGCGTTTCACCGGTCAGGGCCGCTTGAACCTGGCTGATGGCAGCTTCTATATCGGCCAGTTCGAAGGCGACAACTATCAAGGCAAAGGCACGTTGGTGCTGACCGATGGCACGGTGCTGAGCGGCACCTGGATCAACAGTCAGCGCGTGCGCGACGCCGACGGCAAGCTACTGCCAGACACCCTCGAGCTTGGCTTGCTGGCCCAGGGCCGCTTGCTCGATGAAGCACTGGCCAACGTGCCGGCCTCGACCCCGGCGGTCGAACTGTACACCTTGACCCTGGGCGGCGATGGCAAGCAGAGCGTATTCCTGCGCGAATCCGACTACGTCGCCAACATGCTTTCCAGCCGTTTCGGCGCCTTCGGCCAGATCCGTCTGGTCAACCATCGCGACCATCTCGGCGACCGGCCGATGGCCACCCGGGAAAACCTGCGCCGCGCCGCCCAGACCCTGGCCGAACGCAGCGGCCCGGAAGACTTGCTGTTCATTTACCTGACCAGCCATGGCTCCAGTGAACACGAACTGGTGCTCGACCAGCCACGCATGGAACTGGCCGACCTGCCGGCCGACGAACTCGCCGCCGTCCTCGCGCCCCTGAAGAAACGCGACAAGATCATCGTGATTTCGTCCTGTTATTCCGGCGGCTTCATCCCCGCCCTCAAGGACGAACACACCCTGATCATGACCGCCTCGCGTGCCGACCGGGTGTCCTTCGGCTGCTCGGAAGAAGCCAACTTCACTTATTTCGGCGACGCGTTGTTTGCCCAGGCGCTGAACCAGACCGACGATCTGGAGCAAGCCTTCAAACTGGCGAGCGCCACCGTGGCCGAGCGCGAACTGGCCGACAACTTCGAAGCCTCCGAACCGCAGATCTGGGCGCCGAAAGCCGTTCTCGCCCACTGGCAATCGTTACGCAAACAGCAGGCACGAAAGGCCTTGCAAAGTGTCTCTATCAGCAAGGATGAAAAGAGCAACTAAGCTGAATAGTATCAAGGGGGAATGACTATGTACTTGACGCCTCAGCATGTATTGCTTGCCGGAGCTACCGGGTTAACCGGTGAACATTTGCTTGACCGTCTGCTCAATGAGCCAACGATTACACGAGTATTAGCCCCCTCACGCCGGCCACTGGCCGAGCATCCTCACCTGGAAAACCCGGTCGGTGACCCGACGGTATTTCTGCCGCAACTGAACGGTCGCGTCGACGTCGCCTATTGCTGCCTCGGCACCACGATCAAACAGGCCGGCTCCGAGGAAGCGTTTCGCGCGGTGGACCTGGACATGGTCGTGGCCTTCGCCAAACGTGCACGGGAAATGGGCGCACGGCACTTGATCGTGATCAGTGCCTTGGGAGCCGACCGCAGATCCCCGAATTTCTATAACCGGGTCAAAGGCGAGATGGAACACGCTTTGCGGGCGCAGAATTGGCCGCAGTTGACCATTTGCCGGCCTTCGCTGTTGTTGGGCGATCGTGCCGAGCCGCGACTGGCCGAGCGGGTCGCCGGCCCGTTGTCGAAATTGATTCCGGGCAAATACCACGGCATCGAAGCCTGCCAACTGGCCCGCGCCATGTGGCGCCTGGCGCTGGAAGAACAGGATGGCGTGCGGATTGTCGAGTCGGATGAGTTGCGCAAGTTAGGCAAATAATTGCGCAGTGCCTGAATGGACGCCTTCGCGAGCAACATCGATTCAAAGCCGAGCGCTACAAACCACCCGTCGCTTGAAAACTTACGCCAATCACCGTCAACAACGACAGCGGCAATAACAGCGTATCAAGCAACGCACTGGCCGGCAGATCAACGCCGGGATAACTCGGCGCCTCTGCGCCAAATCTGTCCATGGCGCAGCAACCGCCGTTCAGCGCATACAAATCCAGACGCGTCCCCGAATACACCACCGGCGCCCCTGGCTTGGCGGCATCGAGGGTGCGCGCCGTGGCGCAGCCCGCCAGTTGCAAGGTCAGCAGAATGATCAGCAGTTTATTCATCGCTGCTCAAATGGTGTTCGCCCCAGCGCGGCAGCATGTCTTGTGGAATGCTCAGCAGATTGAGGATTCGCGCCACGACGAAGTCGATCAAGTCATCGATGGTTTGCGGCTGATGATAGAAGCCCGGTGACGCCGGCAGAATCGTCACGCCCATGTTCGACAGCTTGAGCATGTGCTCCAGATGAATGCTCGAATACGGCGCCTCGCGCGGCACCAGAATCAGCTGACGGCGCTCCTTCAACGTGACATCGGCAGCCCGCTCGATCAAATTGTTGCAGGCCCCGGTCGCGATAGCCGACAAGGTTCCGGTGGAACACGGCACCACCACCATCGCCGCTGGCGAGCCAGAGCCCGACGCCACCGGCGACATCCAGTCTTCCTTGCCATAGACCCGAATCTGCCCGGCGGCGGCGCCGGTGTATTCGGTGAGGAAGGCTTGCATCATCTGCGGCTTGGACGGCAGCGTGACATCGGTCTCGGTGGCCATCACCAGTTGCGCGGCCTTGGAAATCAGGAAGTGCACCTCGCGGTCCTCACGCACCAGGCAGTCGAGCAGGCGCAAGCCGTACTGGGCGCCCGAAGCGCCGGTCATCGCCAGCGTGATGCGTTCCGGACCGTTGTTCATTGCAGCGCCTCGGCCAGTTTACCGTGCAGGCCGCCGAAGCCACCGTTGCTCATGATCACCACATGAGTGCCGGGTTGGGCCTGGCTCTTCACGCGTTCGATGATGCCTTCCAGCGAATCGCTGACGATCGACGGCACCGTGCACAATGCTGCAGTGGCGCCCAAGTCCCAACCGAGGTTGGCCGGCGAATACCAGATCACCTGATCGGCATCGACCACGCTTTCCGGCAAGCCATCGCGGTGGGCGCCGAGCTTCATGGAGTTGGAGCGCGGTTCGATGATTGCGATCAACGGCGCATCGCCAATGCGCTTGCGCAAACCGTCGAGGGTGGTGGCAATGGCGGTCGGGTGGTGAGCGAAATCGTCGTAAATGGTGATGCCACGGACTTCCGCGACCTTTTCCATCCGGCGCTTCACGCTTTTGAATGCGCTCAGTGCCGCAATGCCCATCGACGGCACCACGCCAACGTGGCGAGCAGCCGCCAGCGTAGCCAAGGCGTTGGCGACGTTGTGCTGGCCGGTCATGTCCCACTCGACCACGCCTTGGGCGACGCCGTCGAACATCACTTCGAATTTCGAACCGTCTTCGCTGAGCAATTTGACCTGCCATTGACCGCCGGCACCAGTGGTTTGCACCGGGGTCCAGCACCCCATGTCGATGACGCGCTGCAAGGCCGGTTCAGTGGTCGGATGGATCACCAGGCCTTCGCTCGGGATGGTCCGCACCAAATGGTGGAACTGCCGCTCGATGGCTGGCAGATCAGGGAAGATGTCCGCGTGATCGAACTCCAGATTGTTCAGGATCGCCGTGCGCGGGCGGTAGTGAACGAACTTGGAGCGTTTGTCGAAAAACGCGCTGTCGTATTCGTCGGCTTCGATCACGAAAAACGGTGTATCGCCCAGACGCGCCGACACCGAGAAATTCTGCGGCACGCCGCCGATCAGGAAACCCGGGCTCATGCCCGCATGTTCCAGCACCCAGGCGAGCATGCTGCTGGTGGTGGTTTTACCGTGCG
This sequence comes from Pseudomonas frederiksbergensis, assembly GCF_017114915.1. GTDB lineage: Bacteria > Pseudomonadota > Gammaproteobacteria > Pseudomonadales > Pseudomonadaceae > Aquipseudomonas > Aquipseudomonas frederiksbergensis_I. The sequence goes on along the minus strand of NZ_JAAUOE010000001.1, from coordinate 91,775 downwards.
TGCCGGCCACCGCCAGCACCCAGCGACCTTGCAATACGTGATCCGCCAGCCATTGCGGGCCGGAGACGTATGGCAGGCCCTTGTTCAGCACGTACTCGACGGCCGGGTTGCCGCGGGACATGGCATTGCCGATCACCACCAGGTCCGGAGCCGGATCGAGCTGCGCCGGGTCGTAACCCTGGGTCAACTCAATGCCCTGAGCTTGCAGCTGAGTGCTCATCGGTGGATAGACGTTGGCATCGGAGCCGGTCACGCGATGGCCCAGCTCTTTGGCCAGAACCGCCATCGACCCCATGAAAGTGCCGCAAATACCAAGAATATGAATGTGCATAGTCGACCTCGTAAAACATGGCCGCAGGTTAGCGTAGGGAGGGGAAAATCGCACTCTTTAGCTGTAACCACGCTCGCTCCCACGCTCTGCGTGGGAACGATCAGTCACAACCTAGCGGCCGATACCGTGTTTGCGCAGCTTTCTGTAGAGGGTATTGCGACTGACGCCCAGCTGTTCGGCGGTATGGGTCATGTGCCAGCGCTGCTGTTCTAGCGCATTGAGCAACGCCAACCGCTCGGCATCATCCAGCGGATATTCGGACGGCTCTTCAACCGTCGCCACAGTCACCGGCCGGGCCTGGCGAATCATCGCCGGTAAATCCTCCAGCCCGATCCGACCGCCATCACACAACGCCGCCAGGGTGCGCAGCACATTACGCAACTGCCGCACGTTCCCCGGCCAGGCAAAATCCAGCAAGGCTTGCCGCGCCGGCCCGTCGATCAATACCGTTTCCCCGCCCGCCTCTTCGGCCAGCAAAAAGTCGAGCAACTGCGTTTTGTCAGCGCGCTCACGCAGCGCCGGCAATGCGACTTCCAGCCCATTGAGCCGGTAATACAAATCCTCGCGGAAACTGCCGTCCTGCACCCGTTCAAGCAGGTTGCGGTGAGTGGCGCTGATGATTCGCACATTGACCGATTCCGGCTCACCGCCAATCGGCACCACCTGACGGTCTTCCAGCACCCTTAATAGACGGGTCTGCATGCTCAGCGGCATGTCACCGATTTCATCAAGGAACAAAGTCCCGCCATCGGCCTGCTGCAACTTGCCGCGCATGCCTTCCTTGCGGGCACCGGTGAAGCTACCGCCGCGATAGCCGAACAGCTCGCTTTCGATCAGGCTTTCGGGAATCGCCGCGCAATTCAGGGCAACGAAAGATTTTTCCGACCGTTGACTGGCCTGATGCACGGCTTTGGCGAAGGCCTCTTTGCCTGAGCCGGTCTCGCCGTTGATCAGCAACGGCACGTCTCGTTCAAACACGCGCAAAGCCTTGCGAAAATCCTCCTGCAACGCGGCATCGCCCAGGCAAATGCCTGACAAGCGCGGACGCTCGACAACCATCGGGCTTTGCACCACCGGCACCGGAATGCTGCGCGGCTGCCCGCGCAACACGGCAAACAGCCGCCGCCCGTCACGGGTGCGCAATGGCCAACTGGCGCTGGCATTGGCGCTCGCGCGGCCGAGCAATTCATCCAGCGAGCAGTCGAAAAACGCCTCCACCGGTTTGCCCAACAGCCCACCACGAATATGTCCCAGCAAATTCAGCGCACTCTGGTTCACCGCACAGATCCGCCCTTCCCCGTCAAACGCCAGCAACCCTTCGCTGAACAGCCCGACGGATTCGGCCTGCAAGTGAAAACGCAGCAACCATTGATTGTCGAAGTAGCGCAGGAAATAGCAGCTCTCGATCATCTTCGCCGACAGATTGACCAGGGCCATGGTGTGAAACTGGCTCTGACGCGACACCTCATGGCGCGCCGAAGACACGTCGAGCACCGCCAACAGTTCACCGTGAGGGTCGAACACCGGGCTTGCCGAGCAGGTCAGGCCGGTGTGGCGGCCGCGAAAATGTTCGTCCTGGTGAATGGTCAGGGACTGACGCTCCACCAGGCAAGTGCCGATGCCGTTGGTGCCTTCGCAGGCTTCGCTCCAGTCGGCGCCGAGCCAAAGGCCGGCGCGCTCGAAAATCTTCCGTTCGGCGGGCGCGGTGACGCAGTTGAGGATCACTCCGCGGGCGTCGGTCAGCAGCACCGCGTGGCCGGCGCCAGACAGTTGCTGGTGGAGGCTGGTCATTTCGTTGCCGGCAATCTGCAGCACTTGCTGCAAGCGTTCGCGGCTTTCCAGCACGCGGCCATGTTCCAGCACCGTCGGCGCCATGGTCAGGGCCGGGTCGAGGTGATAGTCCTCAAGACAACGCAGCCAGGAGCGGGCAATGGAAGGATCGCTGCCGGGACCGTGCAGGTGGGATTTACCCTGGGTCACGGTCAACACTTGCTGGGCATGGCGACTCAAATGGTTGTCGTGCATTTCTTATTATTCTCCCCGAGCGGTTTACACCACAGCAGCCATCAAATCCCTGTGACTTAGTCATGCGAGCACCGAGCATCCTCCAGCCTAGCCTCCAATGCAATGCCGGCAAGATCCATCGGTCACAGGCTGTGCCACAAGCGGTACAAAGTGTCACACCGGTTGTACTGCAAGCGTCACAAGCGCCGGCCAGCCGTCCGATAAAAAACACACAAGCCCTTGATTTACCTGACCTGCAAGGCACTGGCCCGACCTTTGCTCTAAGCTTAATGCAGCGCTCTGGCGCGTCCTCCCTTATAAGCACAAAAGCCAAGGAGAAACCCATCATGCGTTACGCTCACCCCGGTACTGAAGGCGCTATCGTTTCGTTCAAGAGCAAATACGGTAATTACATCGGCGGCGAGTTCGTCGCGCCTGTCAAAGGTCAGTACTTCACCAATACCTCGCCGGTCAACGGCCAACCGATTGCCGAATTCCCGCGCTCCACGGCCGAAGACATCGAAAAAGCCCTGGATGCCGCCCATGCCGCCGCCGATGCCTGGGGCGCCACGTCCGCCCAGGCTCGCTCGCTGGTGCTGCTGAAAATCGCCGATCGCATCGAACAGAACCTGGAACTGCTGGCGATCACCGAGTCCTGGGACAACGGCAAAGCCGTGCGCGAAACCCTCAACGCCGACATCCCGCTGGCCGCCGACCATTTCCGCTACTTCGCCGGCTGCATCCGCGCCCAGGAAGGCAGCGCCGCCGAGATCGACGGCAATACCGTGGCCTATCACATCCATGAACCGCTGGGCGTGGTCGGGCAGATCATTCCGTGGAACTTCCCGATCCTGATGGCCGCCTGGAAACTTGCCCCGGCCCTGGCCGCCGGGAACTGCATCGTCCTCAAGCCTGCCGAGCAAACCCCGCTGGGCATCACCGTGCTGATGGAGCTGATCGGCGACCTGCTGCCACCTGGCGTGCTCAACGTGGTGCAAGGCTTCGGTAAAGAAGCCGGCGAAGCCCTGGCCACCAGCAAACGCATCGCCAAGATTGCCTTCACCGGCTCGACCCCGGTCGGCTCGCACATCATGAAATGCGCCGCCGAGAACATCATCCCGTCCACCGTGGAGCTGGGTGGCAAGTCACCGAACATCTTCTTCGAAGACATCATGCAGGCCGAGCCAAGCTTCATCGAGAAAGCCGCCGAAGGCCTGGTGCTGGCGTTCTTCAACCAGGGCGAAGTCTGCACCTGCCCGTCCCGCGCCCTGGTCCAGGAGTCGATCTACGACGAATTCATGCAAGTGGTGATGAAGAAGGTTCTGCAGATCAAACGTGGCGATCCGCTGGACACCGACACCATGGTCGGCGCCCAGGCGTCCGAGCAGCAATTCGACAAAATCCTTTCGTACCTGGACATCGCCAAGGGCGAAGGCGCCGAGCTGCTGACCGGTGGCAAGGTGGAAAAACTCGAGGGCAGCCTGGCGACCGGGTATTACATCCAGCCGACCCTGCTCAAGGGCACCAACAAAATGCGCGTGTTCCAGGAAGAAATCTTCGGCCCGGTGGTGAGCATCACCACCTTCAAGGATGAAGCCGAAGCCCTGGCCATCGCCAACGACACCGAGTTCGGCCTGGGGGCCGGTCTCTGGACCCGCGACATCAACCGCGCCTACCGCATGGGCCGCGCCATCAAGGCCGGTCGCGTGTGGACCAACTGCTACCACCTGTACCCGGCGCACGCCGCGTTCGGCGGTTACAAAAAGTCCGGCGTCGGCCGTGAAACCCACAAAATGATGCTCGATCACTATCAGCAGACCAAAAACCTGCTGGTGAGCTACGACATCAATCCGTTGGGTTTCTTCTAAAAACCGGGGGCGATACAGGTATTTCTGTGTCGCCCTTCAGAAGGCCATCGCGGGCAAGCCCGCGATGGTGTCCTTAAACGCCTCCTTCATCGCCCTGCCGGTCTGGCATGGGCTTTGCTTGCCATCTCTACACGCTGAATGCCATACCCGAAAGTCCAACAGATCAAACAATAAAAAAGACAGAGAGGACTTATGACTTCTACTACGCAGAGAGGACTTATGACTTCTACCACACAGCTCAAACCCACACTCGGCACCCTGCATCTATGGGGCATTGCCGTCGGCCTGGTGATTTCCGGCGAGTATTTCGGCTGGAGTTATGGCTGGGGCACCGCAGGTACCCTGGGTTTTCTCGTCACCGCATTGATGGTGGCGACGATGTACACCTGCTTCATCTTCAGTTTCACCGAATTGACCACCGCCATTCCCCACGCTGGCGGGCCGTTTGCCTATAGCCGCCGGGCCTTCGGTGAAAAAGGCGGATTGATCGCCGGCATTGCCACCCTGATCGAATTCGTCTTTGCGCCACCGGCAATTGCCATGGCCATCGGCGCCTACCTCAACGTGCAATACCCGGAACTGGACCCGAAGGTCGCCGCCGTTGGCGCCTATTTCGTGTTCATGGGCTTGAACATCCTCGGCGTGAGCATCGCAGCCACGTTCGAACTGGTGGTCACCGTGCTGGCGGTCGCCGAGTTGCTGGTGTTCATGGGCGTGGTCGCACCGGGCTTCAGCTTCAGCAATTTCGTACTCAATGGCTGGTCGGGCTCCAACGAGTTCACCATGGCCTCGATTCCCGGCATCTTTGCGGCCATCCCTTTCGCGATCTGGTTCTTCCTCGCCATTGAAGGCGCAGCCATGGCCGCCGAGGAAGCCAAAGACCCGAAACGCACGATTCCCAGGGCTTACGTCAGTGGCATTCTGACCCTGGTGTTCCTGGCCATCGGCGTCATGGTGATGGCCGGCGGTGTCGGCGACTGGCGCCAACTGTCGAACATCAACGATCCGCTGCCTCAGGCGATGAAAGCCGTGGTCGGCAATAATTCGACCTGGATGCACATGCTGGTGTGGATCGGCCTGTTCGGTCTGGTGGCGAGTTTCCACGGGATCATTCTGGGCTATTCGCGGCAGTTCTTCGCCCTGGCTCGCGCCGGCTACCTGCCGGCCTCCCTGGCCAAACTGTCGCGCTTCCAGACCCCGCATCGGGCAATCCTGGCGGGCGGCGTGATCGGCATCGCGGCGATCTACAGCGACGGCCTGGTCAACCTGCAGGGCATGACGCTGACGGCTGCGATGATCACCATGTCGGTATTCGGCGCCATCGTGATGTACATCATCAGTATGCTGAGCCTGTTCAAACTGCGTAAAACCGAGCCGAACCTGGAACGCACCTTCCGCGCGCCGGGCTACCCGATCGTGCCGGGGATCGCGCTGTTTCTGGCGGTGGTGTGCCTGGTGGCAATGGCTTGGTTCAACCCGCTGATCGGGTGCGTGTTCCTGGGTTTCATGGTGGCCGGTTACCTGTATTTCCAACTGACTGCCAAACAGCGCGCCGATGCACCGGCGGATGCGATGCTCGAAGGCGTCTGAGTTGCACCAGCGCCGGGCCAAGTGCCTGGCGTTTGCCCTCTGTAGGAGCGGGCTTGCCCGCGATTGCATCACCGCGGTGCAACTGTTGAACCGAGTTGTTTGCATCGCGGGCAAGTCGGATCGCCGCACCGCCGCTCCCACAGAATGCTCAGTGTTATCAAGACTTGTACTCATCAGGAGGACACCGTCCCATGGCCGTATTTGCCCATACCGTCGGCGCCCAGACCTACCGCTTCGACAGTCTCAAGGACGTCATGGCCAAAGCCAGCCCGGCGCGTTCCGGGGACTTTCTGGCCGGCGTTGCCGCCCTTAACGATGGCGAGCGGGTGGCGGCGCAGATGGCCCTGGCCAACATTCCGCTGACCCACTTCCTGCAGGAAGTGCTGATTCCCTACGAAACCGATGAAGTCACCCGGCTGATCATCGACACCCACGACAAACAGGCTTTTAAAACGGTCAGCCACCTCACCGTCGGCGGTTTCCGTGACTGGCTGCTCAGCGAGGCCGCCGACGAACAGAGCCTGCGCGCCCTCGCTCCAGGCCTGACCCCGGAAATGGTCGCCGCCGTGTCGAAGATCATGCGTGTGCAGGACCTGGTGCTGGTGGCACAGAAAATCCGCGTGGTCACTAAATTCCGCGGCACCCTGGGCCTGCGTGGCCGGCTTTCGACGCGCCTGCAACCCAATCACCCCACCGATGAACCGGCCGGCATCGCCGCCAGCATTCTCGACGGCCTGCTGTACGGCAACGGCGACGCGATGATCGGCATCAACCCGGCCACCGACAGCATCGCTTCGATCTGCGCCATGCTGGAAATGCTCGACGCGATCATTCAGCGCTACGAGATTCCGACACAGGCCTGCGTGCTGACCCACGTCACCACCTCCATTGAAGCGATCAATCGCGGTGTTCCGCTGGACCTGGTGTTCCAGTCGATTGCCGGCACCGAAGCGGCCAATGCCAGTTTCGGTATCAACCTCAATGTCCTGCAGGAAGGTTATGACGCGGGTTTGAGCCTGAATCGCGGCACACTGGGCCAAAACCTGATGTATTTCGAGACAGGTCAAGGCAGTGCCCTGTCGGCCAACGCCCACCACGGCATCGATCAACAAACCTGTGAAACCCGCGCCTACGCCGTGGCGCGCCATTTCAAACCGTTTCTGGTGAACACCGTCGTCGGCTTCATCGGCCCGGAATACCTCTACAACGGCAAACAGATCATCCGCGCCGGCCTTGAAGACCACTTCTGCGGCAAGCTGCTGGGCGTACCCATGGGTTGCGACATCTGTTACACCAACCATGCCGAAGCCGACCAGGATGACATGGACACCCTGCTAACCCTGTTGGGCGTGGCCGGGATCAACTTCATCATGGGCATCCCCGGTTCCGACGACATCATGCTCAACTATCAGACCACGTCGTTCCATGATGCCCTCTACGCCCGGCAAACCCTGGGTCTGAAGCCGGCGCCGGAGTTCGAACAGTGGCTGGCGAGCATGGGCATCTTCACCCAGGCAGACGGCAAAATTCACTTCGGCAACGACCTGCCGCCGGCCTTCCGCCAGGCATTGGCGCAACTGGGATGAGTGTTTATATGGAAAAACTACCCGTCGATCCGCAGAACCCATGGCTGGAACTGCGTCGCCTGACCCCGGCGCGAATTGCACTGGGACGCACCGGCACCAGTATGCCGACCCGCGCGCAGCTGGATTTCCAGTATGCCCATGCCCAGGCCCGGGATGCGGTGCACCTGCCCTTCGACCACACCGGGCTCAGTTCGCAACTGGCCGAACGGGGACGGGAGAGTTTGCTGCTGCACAGCGCCGCCACCGACCGCAACAGCTATTTGCAGCGCCCCGATTTGGGGCGCAAGTTGAGTGATGAGTCGGCGCAGACGCTGCGTGACTACACGCAGGCCCATCCTGGCGGGGTGGATCTGGCCATCGTGGTGGCCGATGGCCTCTCGGCGCTGGCCGTTCATCGCCACACCTTGCCGTTTCTGGCACGTATGGAAGAACAGACAGCCATTGAAGGCTGGTCCCTGTCGCCGGTGATTCTAGTGGAGCAAGGCCGGGTTGCGGTGGCCGACGAGATTGGCGAGCTGCTGGGCGCGAAAATGGTGGTCATATTGATCGGCGAACGCCCTGGCTTAAGCTCGCCAGACAGCCTGGGATTGTATTTCACCTATAATCCCAAGGTCGGACTGACGGATGCCTATCGCAACTGCATCTCGAATGTCCGCCTCGAAGGCTTGAGTTACGGCATGGCGGCACACCGTTTGCTGTATTTGATGCGCGAAGCCTGTCGGCGGCAGATATCAGGGGTCAGTCTGAAGGACGAAGCCCAGGTTCAGACGCTGGAGTCGGACGCAGGAGCAGACTTGAAAGGTAATTTCCTACTCAGCCCATCGGATGCCTGAACCGTTTCCGCATTGCGTTTCTACACCGGTTTCAGGCAGGATCGAAACACGGCTCCGAGTGAGAATCGTTCGCCGCCAGAGCACGTGAAGACAGCCACTTGAAGACGAGACCTACCATGCGGATTATTCAAGCGACCCTCGAACACCTGGATCTGCTGACCCCGTTGTTCGTCAAATATCGCGAGTTTTACGGTTCCCTGCCGTATCCGGACTCGTCCCGGGCGTTCCTCGAGAAACGTCTGCGGCGCAAGGAATCGGTGATCTACCTGGCCCTGGCCGATGACGACAACAACAAACTGATGGGTTTCTGTCAGTTGTACCCGAGCTTTTCGTCCCTTTCGCTCAAACGCGTATGGATCCTCAACGACATCTACGTCGCCGAAGACGCCCGCCGCCAGTTGGTGGCCGACAATCTGATCCGCACCGCGAAGAAAATGGCCAAGGAAACCAATGCCGTGCGCATGCGCGTTTCCACCAGCAGCAACAACGAAGTCGCGCAGAAAACCTACGAATCCATCGGGTTCAAGGAAGACACCGAGTTCAAGAACTACGTACTGCCGATCAGTGACGAACTTTAAGATCCCCAAAAAATCGCAGCTTTCGGCAGCGTCTACATTGGCCGGAGCGACCTCGAACCTGTAGGCGCTGCCGAAGGCTGCGATCTTTTCCCTCAAACTCCGCTACACCTCGACATCCCTCGCTACAAACTCGACGCGTTTTTCACCTTTCACCCCGTATAATGCCCACACCTCCCGGCTCGTAAGAAAAATCACACCCAGCTGTAGTCTTACGCGAAGCCATCCGCACAGGCCTGCTGAGTCGGGCCATCACCACAGGTGCTTTCCATGGATTTCAACCCGATCGACCTTATCTTGCATCTCGACGTCTACCTCGACTTGCTGGTGACTAACTACGGGTCATGGATTTACGCCATTCTGTTTATGGTGATCTTCTGCGAAACCGGTCTGGTGGTGACGCCGTTCCTGCCGGGCGACTCCCTGCTGTTCATCGCCGGCGCCGTGGCGGCGGGTGGCGGCATGGACCCTGTGCTGCTGGGCGGCCTGCTGATGCTGGCGGCGATCCTCGGCGACAGCACCAACTACCTGATCGGCCGAACCGCCGGCGAACGACTGTTCAGCAACCCGAACTCGAAAATCTTCCGCCGCGACTACCTGCAGCAAACCCACGACTTCTACGACAAGCACGGCGGCAAAACCGTGACCTTGGCGCGCTTCCTGCCAATCATCCGCACATTTGCCCCGTTCGTCGCCGGCGTTGGCAAAATGCCTTATCCGCGTTTCTTTGCCTTCAGCATCCTCGGCACCATCCTCTGGGTGGGCGGGCTGGTAACCCTGGGTTACTTCTTCGGCAACGTACCGTTCATCAAGAAAAACCTGTCGCTGTTGGTGGTAGGCATCATCCTGCTGTCGCTGCTACCGATGATCATCAGCGTGATCCGCAGCCGCCTCGCTAATGCCGCGTCCAAAGCCGAACCCCGCTGACTGACGATGTGGTCCCTTAGCGCCTGGCGACGCCGGCGTACCCTGGCCAGGCATCCGATTGCCGACGACATGTGGCAACGGGTGCGCCATCACCTGAGTTTTCTCGATGGCATCAGCGCGGCCGAAGACCGGTGGCTGCGCGAAGCTTGCGTGCTGTTTCTGCAAGACAAACACCTGACCGCCCTGCCCGGCGTCGAACTCCATCAGGAACAACGCCTGCTGCTCGCGGCCCAGGCCCAATTGCCGCTCATGCATTTGGGCGATCTGAACTGGTATCAGGGCTTTCACGAGATCATCCTCTACCCCGACGATTTCCTCAGCCCCCAGCGCCATCGCGATGCCAGCGGCGTCGAACACGAATGGGACGGCGAACACAGCGGCGAAGCCTGGCAGCAAGGCCCAATCATCCTCGCCTGGCCTGGCGTGATGGCCAGCGGTGGCTGGGAAGGTTACAACCTGGTGATCCACGAACTCGCGCACAAGCTCGACATGCTCAACGGCAACGCCAATGGCCTGCCACCGCTGCACGCCGACATGCGCGTCAGCGACTGGGCCAGGGTCATGCAAGAGGCCTATGACGACCTCGACGGGCAATTGGAGCGCCACCCGGACGCTGAAACCGCCATCGACCCGTACGCGGCGGAAAACCCCGCCGAATTCTTCGCGGTCACCAGCGAATACTTCTTCAGCGCCCCGGACTTGCTGCATGAGGCTTATCCACAGGTCTACGAGCAGTTGAAGTTGTTTTACCGTCAGGATCCACTGGCCCGTCTACGGCAACTTCTGGCCGAGAACCCTGTCTATCAGGCACACGACTAAGGTCTACACGACCTCTGGCACATAGCAACGGTGGCGGAATATGCCTATAATCGCCGCCACTTTTTGGTCAATCCGGCCAAGTGTTTTTGGTCAACTAACGGGGGCACCGCCCAATGAGCTACAGCAAGATTCCGGCTGGCAAAGACCTGCCGAACGACATCTACGTCGCGATCGAGATCCCGGCCAACCACGCGCCGATCAAATACGAAATCGACAAAGACAGCGACTGCCTGTTCGTTGACCGTTTCATGGCCACCCCGATGTTCTACCCGGCCAACTACGGTTACATCCCGAACACTCTGGCTGACGACGGCGATCCCCTCGACGTGCTGGTCGTGACCCCTTACCCGGTTGCTCCAGGTTCGGTGATCCGCGCGCGTCCAGTCGGCATCCTGAACATGACCGACGACGGCGGCGGCGATGCCAAAGTCATCGCAGTCCCACACGACAAGCTGTCCCAGCTGTACGTGGACGTGAAGGAATACACCGACCTGCCAGCCCTGCTGATCCAGCAGATCGAGCACTTCTTCGCGAACTACAAAGACCTCGAAAAAGGCAAATGGGTGAAAATCGAAGGCTGGGACGGCGCAGACGCCGCCCGCGCCGCGATCACCAAGTCGGTCGCTGCCTACAAAGGCTGAGAAGCAACGGTTAGCTTCTAACCTCACGCTTCAAGAAAAACCCCGGTTGATCCGGGGTTTTTTGTGGGCGCTGGAAATACGCCCTTAACAATGCGTTTGCGGCCTCCTGGCCTGGGTTTTTACCTGTTTAATTCTTACAAAAAGCGTCTTACATCCAGTCTTAAATTTCCGTCGAAATTTGAACGGGTCGTTTATTCAAAGCCCCATCCTGCGCCAGTAGACTCGTGTTTATGAAAAAGAACACTAGCGGCCCACGGTTTAGAGCGCTCCTCGAAGCGGCGAACATCACGACGACAGGATTCGCCGCTTTCTTCGACACGGAAGCGCAAAATATCCACAACTGGTACACCCGTGGTGTGCCCGCCTATCGCATGGAAGAAGTCTCCCGATTACTGTCCGTCAACAGTGACTGGCTGAAAACCGGCGAAGGTCCGAAAGAGTCCTCACGCCTGCGTGTGCTCGACGAGTCCGGCAACACCTTCGACGCCCAGGCCATCCGGGGCATCTACACGGTGATCGAGCCCATCGACGTCGAACTGCCCTTCTTCAAAGAAACCGCCACCGCTCCAGGTTCCAACAAAACCCACGTCGTCGAAGACCCTGGCCAATCCATCCGCCTGCCCCACAGTCACCTCGACTCCCTGGAAATCAAACATGCTGATGCCATTTGCACCCACATGATCGGTAACAGCATGGCCGAAAGGATTGAAGACGGTTCTACACTCGCCATTGATCGCGGGCTTACGCAGATTATCGACGGCGAGATCTATGCGATCGAGCATGACGGAATGTTACGGATCAAGTACCTGCACCGGATGCCGGGAAATGCACTGCGGCTGCGCAGCCACAACAGGGCTGAGTATCCGGATGAGATCTTCAGTGCCGAACAGATCGACAAGCAGAACATCAGGGTGTTGGGGTGGGTATTTTGGTGGTCGACACTCAACAAACGCAGACCGTCCGTACCGTTCCTGTAAATACGAAGCCCTGTAGCAGCTGCCGAAGGCTGCCTTCGGCAGCTGCTACGCCTCAGCGCTATCGCTCTACCCCGCACGCCAAGCTGGGAATTCCTCAAAAAAATCAGTATGCTGCGCCCCACATTTGCGCATCGACCCTTTCCAAGGCTCAGATCGCACCGACGAGGCAGATCATTTTCTCGCCAAGTCCCACAGCCGGACGCAAGATCCGGGTGTACGTTTTGAAGGCTGGCGCGGTTTACCAAAAATAAACCAAGCCAGTCCCCGAGAAGCCGGCCACAAGCCGGCTTTTTAATGCCTGAAATAATCTCGAACCATCAATGACTAAGCATCTGCAACGGACAGCGTCGGCTATCGCGCATCGTACAACTCAGTCTGCGGCGACTTGTGCGCCTCCCTTGCGCGGCATCGCACTGAAAAACAGCACTTTCACCACAATGACCAATACCGCCAGCGCGGCAAACAGCACGCCGCTGTAAAGGGAGCCCTGCAATCCCATCCGCGCCAGGAACCAGCCGCCGGTGGTAGAACCGATGGTCACGCCCAGGTTGATGAACGAGATATAGAGGCCGGTGGCGAACTCCGGCGCTTGCGGCGCTTCGGAAGTCAGCCATATCTGCGTGACGATCAACCCGCTGGTATGGGTCGCGCCCCAGATCACCACGATCAGCAGCATTGTCATCAGGGACGGGCTGGCGAACAGGTACAACAGCCCATAGGCGGCGGCCAGCAGGACCGGATGCAAGATCGTCGTCCTGACCATGTTCTGACCGATCAGTTTGCCGGCATACAGATTGCCGGCCACGCCACCGACACCGAAGACCACCAGCAGAATACTGATCGATGGCGCGCTCATGCCGACTTCTTTGGCCAGGTACTCGGCCGAGTAGCTGTACACGGAAAACATCGCGGCGAAGATCAGGGTCGAGGCGGTAATGTTCAGCCAGAGCGGGAATTTACGCAGAATTGCCAGCTGCTCTTTATAGGAAATGGCCAGTTTGGCCGGGGCGTCCGGCAACCTGGCAATGATCCCCAGCCCCGCCATGCAGTTGACCGCGGCGCAGAACAGAAACGAGGCTTCATAGGAAAACTGTGCCGCGATGAGCGTCGTCAGTGGCACGCCCAGCACCATGCCCATGCTGGTGCCGACAAAAGCCTTGGCGGCGGCGTGGGTCGATTCCCCTGGCGGGTAAAGCGAAGTGGCCGCGACGAACGCCAGGGAAAAATACACGGGGTGGAACAGCGCCGGGATGACGCGCAGCACCATCAGCGATTCAAAGTTGGGCGCATAGGCCGACAGCACACTGGTCCCGGCGAAAACGAACAGGGCGATCGTGAGCACCTTCTTGCGGTTGAAGCGCGACAGCAGCAACACCATGATCGGACCGAATACCGCAATGATCAGTGCGAACACCCCCACCAACAGGCCCGCCTGCGACGCACTGATCGAGAAGCGCTCGATAATCACCGGAAGAATTCCGACCACGCCGAATTCGATGGTGTAAACGCCGAACAGCCCCAACGCCAGGAAGTAAATCGGATGGAGCATTTTCATGACTCAGACTCCAGCCCGTAGACGGCGTTGCAAAGGTCTACGGTGAACTGCCCGAACATGCCTTCGAAGGCCGTGTTGGTGAAGGCGACCACGGTCAATTGCTCCGCCGGGTCGACGAACCACGAATGCCCATAGGCGCCGCCCAGTCGCCAGCTGCCGGCCGACTCGACGGTTTGTGCCGCTGCGGGATCCTTGAGTACCGTGAAGCCCAGACCGAAGCCGCGCCCGGGCCAATTGTCCAGTTCCAGTTCGCCGGTCTGGTTTGTGCCCATTTCATCGACCAGGGCCTTGGGCAGTAGCGGTGCGCCGCCCTTGCGCAAGGTTTCGAGCAACTGAAGAAACTCACCTGCGGTGCCGACCAGGCCGGAACCGCCGGATGGATAAGCCTGAGGGTCCAGCGCCCGGGCCGGCTCCAGCCTGATGCCAGCGGTCCCTTCGAACACCGGAATCACTTCCAGCTCGTTCATGCGCCGTGGCTGCGGCTGATCGTTCAGGTACGCAGGGCCCAAGCGGCTGACCTCTGAAACACTGAAGCCGGTATCGCGCCACGCCAGTGGCCGGGCAATCAACTCGTCGATCGCTTCGGCGAGGGGCGTGCCGTTGACTGCGGCGATCAATGCGCCCAGTACGTCGGTGGCAATCGAATAGCCCCAACCGCTGCCGGGTTTGTACAGCAAGGGGGCATGGCTCAGACGACGCAGGTTTTCTTCCAGTGAAATGCCGCTTCGATCCAGACCATCGGACACCCCGGCATCGCGATAAGGGCCGCCTTGATCGCTTTCCAGAAAACCATACGTCAAACCGGCGCTATGGCTCAGTAACTGGCGCACGGTGATGGTCGTGGGCTGGCCGTCACCCAGGGTCGGTTTGAAGTAGGGCAACCACCGGCTGATGTCATCGTCCAGTTGGATTTTGCCTTTGGCGACCAGTACCAGTGCCGCCACCGAAGTGATTGGCTTGGAGACCGACGACAGCAGAAACAAGGCCTCCTCACGCATCGGCAATTGCGCTTCACGGTCGGCCAGGCCGGCCGCTCGGTGATAGATGAGCTGGCCCCGGTGAGCCACCAGCACCACCGCCCCGACCAGGCGTTGGTCGTGCAGCGTCTGCTCGAGCACGGCGTCGATCCTTGAACCAAGCTCGACGGGTTCGAACGAGCGAAGCGACTGTAATGGGCGAAGCGGTTCGTTGACTGACATGTCTGACCCCGAAATGGATGGATGACTTACCTGAATGTCGCGATGGTAGAGCCGGCCATTGCGGAGAAACAGAGGTTACACTTCCGAGGTCCACGGACCTTTTTGTCCGCAATCAAAGGAGTGAGCGTTGGATAAGCTCAATGGCATCACGGTGTTCGTGCAGGTCGCTGAAAGCCGCAGTTTTGTAGGGGCCGGCCGCTTGCTCGGCATCTCTGCCTCGGCAGTGGGAAAGAGCATTGCGCGCATGGAAGAGAAACTCGGCGCGCGCCTGTTCCACCGCAATACCCGCAGCATCAATCTGACCAGCGAGGGCTCGCTGTTTCTGGAGCGCTGCCGCAGAGTGCTCAACGAACTGGAAGCCGCGGAGCAGGAACTCTCCAGCGCAAGCGAGACACCACGAGGCAAACTGCGCATCAGCCTGCCACTGCTCGGCAACGTGCTGTACATGCAACTGTCACGGTTCATGCAGCGTTACCCGGAGATACAGCTGGAGCTGGACTTCACCGATCGGCTGGTGGATGTGGTCGAGGAAGGCTTCGACGCCGTGGTGCGCACCGGCCAGCTGCACGACTCCCGGCTGATGGCCAGGAAACTCGACAGCTTTGACTTCTACCTCGTCGGCGCACCGGGCTACTTTGCGAGCAACGGCTATCCGCAGAGCGTCGAGCAACTGCAAGACCACCATTGCCTGCATTACAAGCTGCCCTCCACGGGCAAACTGGAAAAATGGCCTTTGTCGGGGCTTGCCGAAGGTACAGAGTTGAAAGTGCCGGCAACGATGGTCTGCAACAATCTGGAAATGCTGATCCACATGGCCAGGCAAGGACTGGGCATCGCCTGCGTCCCTGAATTTGCGGTGCGCGAGGCACTGGACGCCGGTGAACTGGTGTCGATATTGCCCGATCAGGTGCTGCGTACGTTGAACATACAAGTGGTGTGGCCGTCGAGCCGGTATCTCACACCGAAGTTGCGGGCGTTTATTGATTTTATTTGTGATGGAGGGGTGCGGGAGTGAGGCCGCCGGGCGCCGCGCTAGTCCGGCAGCTTGCGTAACCGTTGGCTTACTCGTCAGCATTCAGCGCATAAAACTCATGCAACTTGGCCTGCAACAGTTTCTTGTCCGGCAGCTGAGTCTGATATTCCGCGATCAATGCTGGCGAAAGTGAACGGTTCAGGGCGTACTCGACGACTTCGTCATCTTTGCTGGCGCACAGCAAGACCCCGAGCGCCGGGTTTTCATGGGGGTTGCGGACATTGCGATCCAAAGCCTCAAGATAGAAGTCCAGTTTGCCAAGGTATTCCGGCTCGAAGCGTCCGACCTTGAGCTCAATCGCTACCAGGCAATTGAGCCCACGATGGAAGAACAGAAGGTCCAACGCAAAGTCGCGGCCGCCAACCTGCAATGGGTACTGCGAACCGACGAAACAAAAGTCACGCCCCAGCTCGATCAGAAAATCCCTGAGCCTGCGCAGCAACCCGCCATGTAAATCAGCTTCGACATGGCCGTGCGCCAAGTCGAGAAACTCGACCATGTAAGTGTCCTTGAACACACTCATGGCCTCAGGATGCATTTGTCTCACCAGTGGTGAGACTTTTACGGGATTGATGACGGAGCGTTCAAAAAGCGCGGCCTTAAATTGGCGCTCAAGCTCCCGGCTCGACCACTTCTCCTGAATCGCCATGCGCAGGTAAAACTCACGCTCTTCCGGGCGTTTGCTCTGGTTGAGAATGATCAGGTTTTGGGTCCAGGGCAATTGTGACAGCAGTGCTGTCACAATTGCGTCGTCCCTGTAGGTCTCATAAAACTGACGCATGCGAAACAGATTTCGCTGCGTGAAACCACGCAATCCCGGCTGAGTACGAGCGAGGTGAGTAGCCAGTTGAGCGACCACTCCGTCCCCCCACTCCGCCGCTTCGATCTTCCGGCTGATGTAAGCCCCGACCTGCCAATGCAGTTCAATCAACTCGGTATTGACCGCCTGCATCGCTCGCTGCCGGGCAGTGATGATCAGTTGCGTGATTTTATTAAAGCTTGCACTAACGGACGGCGCAGTAGCACCGAGGTCATTCACGTGAAAGCGTTCCTGCTTAGTAGGTGTCGACCTTTCTAGTACCCCTCAACTCGAAATAAAAATCACGATTTGTGTCTAGGTGAAACAACCCTACGGATAACTAAACCCCTTAACCAACGTCAACTCCCCCACCGCCCGCATCGGCACCAGGAACGTTTCCATCTTCTCATCAGGCGTCCCCTCCTCCGTAATCACCGTCACTTGCGCGGTGGTCAGCGGCTGAACGGCCTCTTCCTGTCCCTCTTCATCACCGCGATACCCGCCACCGTAGTAGTTCACGTACACCAGGTATTGCCCCTTGATCGGCGCCGGCATGGCGAAGATTTCCGGGCCGTAGCCGGTGGTGACGTCCACATCCAACGCCGCACCATTGGGCGCGACACGATCGCCGTACCAGATGTGTGCGCCATCGGGGGTGATGAGGTGCAAGTCCAGATCCGTGCCGTCGCTGTCCCAGGCCAGCAGCACACGCAACTTGGCCGGGGTGGCGCCGCCGCTGGCGTTGAGGAACTGGGTGCGATGGCGTTGTTGACCATCGGGGCTGCGGACTTCAACGCTGTTGCTGCCATTGGGAAAGGAGAACGGGCGGTCGAAGCGGCCGGCCGGATCGATCTTCAGCGGCATGCTGACACCGTTGACGATCAACCGCCCCGGCTCGCTGGACTTGGGGGTGGATTGGATCTGTCCGGTAATGCGCGCCGTATTGGCCTGGCCCACCGGGGTATTGACCGAGGAAGCCGGGTAATTGACCGTCTGACGAAAGTTTTCGCCTTCACCTTCAGGAGCGCCGGTACGCCAGCCTCCAACGGGCGTATCAAGTTTGACGGCGGCAAATGTCGCCGGCATTACGCAAAAAGAGCAAAGGAACAGGAGGACCTGTGGATAACGGAGTTTCATGACCTATTCCAGCAAGAGGTGGCGGGCGAGCCCTTCAATGTAAGTTTCATCCTGGCCGTTGGGGTGTGCTTCGAAGGCCAGGTGCAGGTATTCGTGGGTCAGGTCGAGGCGGTCTTGCAGCGACAGCACGCCGCGCACGTAGATGCGCTGGCGTTCGCGATCGACAAACGGACGACCAAAGGCCAGGCGGCAGACGGCGAAGGTGCTGACTTCGTTGTAGCCGACTTCGCTTTCGAGCCGTTGGCGCCAGCCGCGACGTTGTTTCAGCAACCAGTCCTGCGCGGTGGGCAGTGCTTCGCAGGAGGCGACCGGGTTGTCCCAGCGACTGAGGCTCGCTCGCGGATAAGCGTGTAGCAGGATGGCGTCGTAGCGTTGGCCGGCATTGGCCTGTTCGACGGCTTGTTGCCAGGAGAGTTTGTCCGGCCCCGGTTGGTCGGAGTGATAGGTGACGGCGGTGCCGGCGAGAACCAGATCGCTGGTCCACGCGACGATGTTGCGCGACTCGGGGGCGGCCGGGCGTGGCGCGACGCGTTGACGGCTGCTGCTGTCATCGATGCTTAGGCAGTCACCGCTACGAGTGGCGTTTTGCAGCAGGTAGGTGCGGATCGCGACGCTCAGGGCTTTGGCGGCTTCGACGGGTTCCGGTCTGGCTTCGCGCTGCAGGACACGGGCGACATACTCTTCACGATCGAGACGGGCGACGAGTTTGTCTTTGAGCAAGAACAACTCGCCGTCGCTGTGGATATCAAGCTGATTGCCGTTGGCGAACTCGACGCGATAGTCGCCTTGCAAAGGCCCGGGCGCCATAACGCGGTCCCCTGCCAACACGCGTTTCAGCGGATAACGCGCGAACAGGCCGACCTCAACGCACTTCCCCGCCTCGGCGGGCCATGACGAGGGCAACACCGTCGCCAGTGCCTGACCGTAATGGCGCAAAACCATTTGACTGGTGCCGCGTCCACCGGCCCAGATTGGGGTGCCGTCCGCCGTCCAGCCAGCGAATCCGCCCTGACGTGAGGAAGGATCCTGATCCCCCAGCCAGCTCCAGGTTTTCACCCGCAACCGACCACCGAGCTCGCCCACGACATTGTCGTCAGCGGCATTGAGCACTACATCGAGCAACACCCTTCGGGCCTGATCCTGCGCCGGCATCATGGCCAAGACCTTCAACAACTCCGCCACCGAAACCCGTGTCTGCGGTTGCAACGACGGTAAATCCAGCAACCACTTCGGCGCTTGCCTCGCCTGCCAATACGCACGCCAATCAGCGTCGGCAATGCCCAGGCGCGTAGGCTCAAAGTACAAGCCGCAGGACTTCACCAACGCCTGATCGCGCCCAATCTTACCGCCCGCCGTGCAGCAATAAACTTCTTCCTTCGATTGCCCGCGACACTCATAAGCCGGCTCACGCGCGCCGGTGTCCGCCAGCCAGCTGTAGACAAACAGCTTCCACAAACTGCCCAGCGGTGTTTGCACATCAGCAGGCAATGGCTCTCGCGAGATCACCTGCGTCTGGCTCAATGAAAGCAGTTCACCCTTGAAGCCCAGGCGCAGCGGCTCATCCTGCGCTGTCGCCAGCGCAGGGATCAAACACAACAGCCACCAGACCAGACGCCGGGTCATGTCAGTTGACCGTGACCTGACCGAGCGCCGGCTTCTGTTCCTGGGCCTGATGCTGTGGCGCATAGACCTGAGTGAAACGCACCGGCGGCAGGTTGAACTGGCCTTTTTGCGAGAAGCGCACCAGATGACGCAGGCGCAACTCGCCGCTCAGGGCATCCACTGGCACGGCATACGTCATTTGCCCCGGCTCGAAACGGGCCTTCTCCAGCGCGGTCGGCTCGGTGCCGGCCTTGCCCATCAGCTTAATGCCCCACGTGGTGCGCTCAACGTCCGCCCCCGGTGGCAGCGGTACTTCGAGCATGCCGTAGCGCAACGGTTTTGCGGCTTTACTGGTGATGATCACTTCGTCCAGGTACAGGCTGTCGCTGGACAACGGCTTGGTGCCTACCGCTTCGAGTTTGAATTCGAACGCCTCGTCACCCGGCACCAATCGCGACAAGCGACGAGTGATGGTCACCGCCATCGGGTCAACCAATGGCTGTTGGGTCTGGAAGCTCAGCGCCGCTCGCAATGGACGATCTTGCACCCCGGACACCGACAACACCGCAGGCACAGGCGAAGCGCCATGCCATGTCCAATACATCTCACCGGTAGCACTGTGTTCTTTCTTCCAGCCTTCACCCGGTGCCAGCGCGATGGTCGGCGAGGCCTGCTCGATGCTACGTTGCAGCCAGGTCAGCGCCAAGGCTCGCTCCAGAGTCGATTGCTGTGGCAACAGGCGTTGCAACAACGCTTGCGCGTGCGCTTGATCGAAGGCTTGCAGCGACAGGTTCAGGGCTTCGACAAACGGTTGAGCGCTGGCGGCCACTTGTTGTTGTGCAGCGTCCAATTGACGCGTGAACGCCTGGGGCAGATTGACCTTGGCCTGACGCGCCAAAGACGCGGTCAGCACCCGAGCGCTGGCCAGCCCCAACGCAGAATCCGGATCGCTCATGACCAGGCTCTCGGCGCCATCGTCCATGATGCTCGTCCCATGGCCTTCACCGGCTTTCACCAGGTCGTCGATCAAACCACTGAGCAACGTATTCACCGGCAATTGCATCTGTTTGGCGAACGACAGAATCAGCGCCCGCTGCAACAGCGGCGTGTTCTTCGCTTGCTTGGCGTACACCTCCAGCACCCGCTGCCAATGCTCCGGCGGCAGGCTCAGTTCCAGCGCCTTGCTGGCGTGCCAGTCGGCGTAATAGGCGTACGCGGTGAGGAACGCATCCGGCTCGCCGTCAAAGCCCCACCAAGTGAAACTCGCCGACGGCCCGGCCATTTGCACCAGGCGCAGGCGGCTGTTCTGCATGATCAAACGCAAGCGATCGCGAATCTGCGGGTTCGACGACAGCGCTGGATAAGCGATGCTCAGCGGCAGCAAACGGCTGGCGGTTTGTTCGACGCCGCCGTACGGATAACTCAGCAGATCATCGAGGGCCGAACGAAACAGCGCTTGCGGGCTGTCATCAAGACGCAAGCGAATGTCCGTGGCGTCTGCCGGCAAGGTCAATGGGGTGTCACCGCTGGCCACGTCCAGGCTTTGGCTCTGGGTCACCTGCCAGCCTTCGCCGGTCGCGGTCAGGCGTACGGCCAAGGCGTCAGCGGTTTTGCCATCCTGCACCAGCTCGGCGGTCCACTCACCATTGGCCAATGTGAACGCCGGCAATGGGATGTAGTTGACGCCATTGCTCAGTGTGACCGGCACACGTTGCTCGGCACCCGCGTAATGAATCACCAGCTCAGCCTTGGCCGGTTGCTCAGCCTGACTGAAGGCGAACACGCCAAGATCCGGTTTATCGCCATTGCGGAATTTGGTTGGGCCGCTCCACTTCAGGTACAGCGGTTTTTCCGAGCGCATGAATTGCTTCTTCTGCCCGACCAGGCCGTCATCGGCGATGGCCCGGGCGGTGATGCGCCAGCGGGTCAAGGAGTCCGGCATTTTGAAGGTGAAGCGGGTTTTGCCATTGGCGTCGGTGATCAATTCCGGCTGCCACGCGGCGGTGTCGACGTCTTCGCGACGCGGCCGCTCCAGCACTTTCACCCCTCGCTCACTGCGGTTGGCTTTGCCCGGCGCACCGGGGCTGCCCGGCAACGCCACGTCGTAACTGATGAACGACAAACTGGCACTGGTGCGCACGTTGTTGCGGCGCGGGTGATAGAAGAACTGGTCGATGGTCGGCGCCACTTCCGGCTGCAGCGCGTAGACCATTTCATCGACCACGCTGACCGTCAGGTGCGCCGGAATCGGCTTGCCGGCGAACTGGGTGGTGAGGTCCACGGACACGGTATCGCCGGGCTGATACGCCTCTTTGTCGGTAGTGATCGCCACATCGATCTGTGGCGCGACCACCTTGATACCGGCGTTCTGGAAGCTGTACTGACCGCCCTTGGTATAGAGCACGGAGAACGTCAGGTTCGGCGCGAAGTTGTCCTTCACCGCGATGCGCGCGCGGTATTGGGTGTCGCTGAGTTTTTCCATCTTCAGCCAGTCGCCGCCCTTGGACAGCAGCGCCGTGGCCTCGACCTTGTCGCGCTCGAGCGACAACAACGCATCGCTGACCGGCTCGGGGAAAGTGATCAATGCGAGGGCTTCGTCGCCGGCCTTGTACTCGGGTTTGTCGAGGACGATTTCCACGGTGCCGGGCACTGCTTTGACGCCATCGCCGGTGACCGAATGGCCGGTCGCGCCAAGCACGCGGCCATGATCATCTTTCAGCGTCAGGTTGTAAGTACCCGGACGGTCGAAGGCCAGGGTGAAGCCTTTATCTTTGGCGGCGAGTTTACCTTCGCCAGTGGTCTGATCTTCGAGTCGCACCCAGCTGTAGCTGCTCGGGTTGACCGCTTTGCTCTGCTCGCTGCCACCTTCGTTGGCGTAGCTGAAGGCAACCTTGTCGCCCACCGCGCTGAACCGCTGCGGTGCGCTCAGGCGGAAACTGGCGGCGCCGCGGTCGATGAGGATTTCCTTGGTGGTCTTGACCCGATACGCCGCGCCATCGCTGGCGAACACGGTGAGCATGTAACGGCTCGGTTTCTCGGCGGCGGGCAGGTCAAGCGTCGCATTGCCCTTGGCGTCGGTGGTCAGTTCGGCGCTGGTCAGCTCCACCGGGAATTGCCCCAGGTATTGCAGTTCGTTGTCGACCATCGACAGTTGCTGGGCGCGCAGGCTCAGGCTCACCTTGGCATTGGCCACCGGTTTGCCGTCCGGGTACAACAACACCAGGCTGCCTTTGACCGGTTCGCCAGTGCGGTAATCCTGCTTGGCCAGGTTCAGGGAAATCTCGAAGTGCGGCTTGATGTATTCAGCCACACGGAAGGCGCTGCTATAGGCCTGATCCTTGTAGTTGAAACGCAGCTCATAACCGCCCGCTACGGCGTTATCCGGCAACTGGAAACGGCCTTGGCTGCCGGCCTTGGAATCGAGCTTCAGCGCCAATGTTTGCAGCGCCGTGCCGGTGGCATCGAGCACCGTCACGTTGACGTCGGCAGCAGTCGGTGCCACGGAATCCCGCGCATTCTTGAACTCGCGGCCGACGATTTTCAGCGACACCCAATCACCCGGTCGATACAGCGGCCGGTCGGTGAAGGCATAGAGTTTGGTGTCGTAGATTTCGCTGTCGTAATAGAAGTTCTCGGAGACAAACACCCCGCCCTCTTCGTCCTCGCCGATCACGAACGAACGCTCGGGGCTGACGTGTTTGAGGCGCAGCAAACCATCGGCATCGGTGGCGCCACTGCTCATCACACCCAGGCCGTCGGTCCACAGCACATTCACTTTAGGCACCGAACTGCCTTCGTGTTTGCGCGCGGCCCACACCAGCAATTCATCACCGGCAATCTTGCTCACGGCCACGGTGTTGGAGACGAACACCATGGTGGTCGCGCGGTACTTGCCGATCAGCGCCTCCACCAGATACAGGCCCGGCTTCAGATTGCCCAACGGGATGTAGACGTTGCCCGGCATGACGCTGACGAACTCGCTGGAAGAACCGGCCAGCTTCACGCCTTCCGGCGGCTGGATCGGTTTGGCTTGCCACAGCGGATAGCGGAATTGGCTGACCACCGGCAGGCCCGGAATCAGCGCGAATTGCGGCTGTGCGTCGTAGGGCGTTGGCGCGGCAATCGCGGTGCCCATCTTCAGTTCCGGCACTTCCTCGGTGACTTGTTGGCGCGACTCGTAGGAAAAAGCCCGCTGCATCACCCGACGGGATTTGCGGTACCAGTTGTCCCACAGGTACGCGAGGGTGTTCGACAGGCCTTCGCCCTTGAACTGGCCGTCACTGACCACCCGGTGCAGGTTCTTCTGGCGCTTGAGGAAGTCCAGCGGCTTGTCGATGCGATACACGCGAATGTCCGCGCCACCGTAGGGCTCCATGCGGAACCGGCGGTAATCCCGGCCCGGCGCTTCGAGGCGCACCATCGCCTGTTCGTCGCTGGCGAAACTGCTGTCGGCCAGCAGGAAGAAACTCTCACCGGCCACCGGCGTGTAGCCGCTCGGCTCGACGGTGTCTTCGGCGTTAACTGTGGCGAAAGGCACCAGCAACGCCAACAGCAATGGAATACGAGAGCAAATGCGCAGCATGCGGGCACCGATCATTGGGAGAGAAAGTTCAGTCGATAGACGCCGATGAAGTTGGGGTTGGCTGCGTCGGGTATCCATCGGGTGTCCTTCCATGTCATGAGTTGCTGCAGGCTTGCGGAGCGCATGCCGTTGTCGGTGGGGGTGGTGGTGCCGGTGTGATAGGCGATGTAGCGGCCCATCCAGATCATCAGGTGCTGGTCATCGCCCTGATCGAAAAACATCAGGTCGCCGGGCCGGGCCTGGGCCAGATCGCGGCCGACCAGATGACTGTTGAACTGAATCAGTTTGATCGCGTTGACGTAAGGCCCGACCTTGCCGCCGCCCTGCTGCCATTGCTGGGCGAGGCTGCGTTGGGCTTCACTCAGTTGCAGCTCCGGCGGCAGGTAGCGGTTGGACAAGCCATTGCTGCGCAGCCATTTGTCGTCATGGACTTTCAGCGCTTCGTTGGCGGCGAACCGCACCAGCCCGGCGCAGTCCTGCTGATACCAGCGCGGGCTCGGGCCCTGGGTCAGTTGTTCCTGGGCGATGCGCACGAACCAGGCGCGGAACACCTGGGATTGCTGCGGGTCGAGCGCCGGGGTTTCGCTGGCAAATGTGCGAGTCCCCAGCAGCAACGCCAGCAGGCCGAGGCCTCGGATAAGTGCAGTCACAGGGCTTTCCACTCCAGCGGCAGCCACTGCCAGTGGCCGTCGGGCTCGCTGCCTTCAGGCAAGGTCAGGGCGTATTTGCCGTAGCCGCCGAGGGTGCGCAGTTTCGGGATCAGGTAGGTTTGCGCGGCGTTGTAGAACACCGGCTCCATGTCCTGCGGCAGGCTGTCGAGGGTTTCCTGCTGCATCAGTTGCGCCATGGCATCCGGGCCGAAATAGATCGGCATCAGCAGGTCTTTGGGCAGCACGTCAGCCAGCGGCGGGAAACGTTTGTCGAGGGTGCCGAGGGCTTTGTCGACGAGTTTGTCGTCGAGGGAGAACAGCAGCGTCGCACCGTGGCGCGCCAGGCTGACGCGCATGAA
The DNA here is from genome assembly GCF_017114915.1 of Pseudomonas frederiksbergensis. Taxonomy (GTDB): domain Bacteria; phylum Pseudomonadota; class Gammaproteobacteria; order Pseudomonadales; family Pseudomonadaceae; genus Aquipseudomonas; species Aquipseudomonas frederiksbergensis_I. The sequence continues at coordinate 66,708 of NZ_JAAUOE010000001.1, read as the reverse complement.
GGCTTTGCCGGTGATCGCGTCTGGTTGCTCGGCATCCTTGGCTTTATAAGGGCCGAAGTTGGAGCTGACCTGGCGCTGCCATTGATGGGTTTTACCATTCTGTTTCTCGACCACCGGGAACGCGTGCTCGGCGACCTTGCCTTCGTAGGCGCCGACCATCGAGCCGAACAGCTTGCCCAGGTCGGCGTCGAGTTTGGCGCCGTCATCGTCATTCAGGCTGGCCACCAGCAGCGGCGTGTACAGCCGCGAGTCGGCGTACCAGCACAGGCCGGCGGCACCGGCCATGCGTTCGGTGAGGGTCTGGGCCGCGGATTCTTCAGCGCCGAGTTTCACCAGCAGCGGCTTCTGTTGTTCGGCGGCCAGCGGCAAGGCTACGCAGGCGCTGGCACCCATGGGCATGGCTTGCCAGACCGGTTTGAAGTCGAAGTCCGGCTGATTGTCCAGTTCATCCAGGGCGAGGAAGCTGTGCCAGCCCTTGTCGTCCATGTCGAAACGCAGGCCCGAGAAGTTCGGGATGAAGCGCTGGTACCCCATGGCCAACACGCTGGAGTTGACCGACAGGCGCTGTTTGACCTCGGGCGCGCGGGGTGGCAGGCCGAAGGCTTCGGGGAACAGTTTGTCGCCATTGAGCAAGGCAGCGACGGCCTTGGTCGAAACGCCGCCGGCTTCCTCGAAGGCACCGTTTTCCGGGTCGTAAAGCTTGGCCGGATTGGACAGCACCACCAGTTTGTCGCCATGGGAAGCGAACACCAACGCCTTGCTGGCGTTGTAGTTGAGTTGATAGAGGGTGACCGCTTCGGTGCCAACTTTTACCTCGTTGAGCTTGCTCAGCTGCGAATCATCCAGCGCCACTTTCGCCAGCGGCTCCAGCACCTTGGCCAGCCCGCCGCGATCCATCACCAGCAGGAAATCCTTGAGGCGCCCATCCGCCCCGCGCCACAGCGCCACATCCGCCGGTTGGTCGAAGAGCTGCTCGATCAGGCTGTCCTGCAACTTCAGGTCATGCTCGTAAATGATCCGCCGCAGACTGCCAATCAAACCGAGACGGTCGGCGTGAGCTTCGTAATAGAAGACGAAATCTTCGGTCAGGGTTTCCTTGAGAAACGGCACCGCCAGCAGATCCTTGGGCAACTGGCTCAGGGAATGGGTTTCGAGCAGGCCGTCCGGGCGGCTCATGCCCAGTTTGTCACTGGCCAACTGAACAGGCGGCGCCTTGGGTTTGCACCCCACCCCACCCGCAATGCCAGCCGCCAGGCATAACCCGATCACCAGCGCCGGCCAACGGCGTGGAGTTTTGGCTGCGGGTGCGTCGGCGGTCGGAGTAGCAGTGTTATCGCTCATGTTCACGCTCATGTTCCCAAAGCTCGATTTCATCCATGGTGCGGGATGTTTAATAGTTGAAAGTCTTGACCAGCAGCAGGTCGCCGATCGCCCGCAAGGGCACGATGAACGTCTCGCGTTTTTCGTCGACGGTGTTTTCGTTGAGCACCAGATTGATTTGCGAGGTGATCACCTCGTTCTGGTTGCTGGTCTCATCGAAGTTATAGCCGCCGCTGCCGTAGTTGCCCCAATAGTTCACGTAAACCAGATAGGTGCCGTGCATCGGCGCGGTCATGGTGAACATTTCCGGGCCGGGGCCATCGACCCCATCCGGGTCCAGGCCGCCGCCGTTGCTCATCGCCGGGCGAGCCCAGAACGCATGCTGGCCGTCAGGGGTAATGATGTGCAGGTCGAGTTCGGCCTTGGGATCGTCCCAGCCCAGCACCACGCGAATTCGCGCCGGGGTGCGCAGGTTGTTGGCTTCATAGAATTGAACGCGCTTGAGCGACTGGCCCTCGGAACTGCGCACTTCGACGCTGTTGGACCCGGCGCCGAACGCATACGGCCGGGCAAAACGTCCTTGGTCGTCGGTGTACAGATTCAGGGGATTGCCGTTGACCGCCAGGCTGTGGGGCGGACGGAGCGTGCCGAGGGCCTTGAGCTGGCCTTCGATCATCGTGCGATTGCGCTGCACGCCCCGGTCGATGGGTGGCGTGGGATAGGCGACGCGAGGGTTTTCACTGCGGTCCAACAGGCCGTGATAGCGCCAGCCGCCCACCGGTTCCGATAGCTCGGCCGTGGGCTCGGCCCACGCCACCTGAGCGCAGACCAGCGTGATCAGCAATGAAAGAACCCAACGCATGTGACGCCTCCTGCCATGCATAACGAAACCCTGCGCCCGATCCTCGGCGCGTCACAGATCCAAAAACTGCGTTTCGTCTGAAAGACCCTGAATATAGGGTCGTTGAAGGCGCGAAGATTAGCCATTTGGCGGTTTTTTAACAATCGGATACATCTGAATTTGCGGTGGGAATCACGCATATTTTTGGGGCGTGAGCCGAATAGCGATCTTATTCGGCTCATAAAGTGAGCCGAATAATCCACATCACCCTTATAGACGACATACATCTGTGGCTAGGGAGCTTGCTCCCGCTGGGTCGCGAAGCGGCCCCGAAACCATACGTCGTGTTTCTTCAGGCCTACCGCGTCCAGAGTTCGCGACTGCTGCGCAGCCGAACGAGAGCAAGTTCCCTCGCCACAAGGTGTGTTTTCACCCCGGAATTGCTGCTCCAACGCCCCTGCTCATTTGCCCATACCCCCCATGTCTGCTAGTGTCGCGCCGGTTTAACGTCAACCGGAAATAGCCGCCATGGCCCGCAAAAAAGCTGCACTGGATTTCGAACAATCCCTCGCTGACCTGCAAACGCTGGTGGAGCGTCTGGAGAACGGCGAATTGTCGCTGGAAGACTCGCTGACCGCTTTCGAGCAGGGCATCGGGCTGACCCGCGATTGCCAGGCGGCGCTGGCCCAGGCCGAGCAGAAGGTGCAAGTGTTGCTCGAGCGTGATGGCGAGTTGACCGAGGAACCCTTCGACGCGGATCAGCCAGAATGATTGCGACGTATTCGGTGACCAGCCAGGCTCGCGTCAATGCGGCACTGGAAACCCTGTTCAACCCGCCGAGCCCTGAGCTCGCGCGGCTGTACGAAGCCATGCGCTACAGCGTGATGAACGGCGGCAAGCGCGTGCGTCCGTTGCTGGCCTACGCCGCGTGTGAAGCGCTGGGCGGCAAGGCCGAGCAAGCCAACGGCGCAGCCTGCGCGGTGGAGCTGATTCATGCCTACTCGCTGGTGCACGACGATCTGCCGGCCATGGACGATGACGATCTGCGTCGCGGCCAGCCGACCACCCACAAAAAATTCGACGAAGCCTGCGCGATTCTCGCCGGCGACGGTTTGCAGAGCCTGGCCTTCAGCGCCTTGCTCGACCCGCGCCTGAGTGCGTCAGACGCCGAAACCCGTCTACAGATGGTCAGCGCCCTGGCGTTGGCGGCAGGTCCGGCGGGCATGGTCGGCGGGCAAGCCATCGACCTCGGCTCGGTGGGCCTGAAGCTCGATCAAAAAGCCCTTGAATACATGCATCGGCACAAGACCGGTGCGCTGATCGAAGTCAGCGTCAAACTCGGCGCCCTGGCCAGCGGTCATGCCGAGAAGGACGAACTGAAGTCCCTGCAGAGTTATGCACAAGCCATCGGCCTGGCCTTTCAGGTCCAGGACGACATTCTCGACGTCGAAAGTGACACCGCCACCCTCGGCAAACGCCAGGGCGCCGACATCGCACGGGATAAGCCGACCTACCCGGCCCTGCTCGGTCTCGACGCGGCCAAGGCCTACGCCCTGGAACTGCGCGACCAGGCCCTGCATGCGCTGCGACCGTTTGACGCGGCGGCCGAGCCGTTGCGCGATCTGGCCCGGTACATCGTTGACCGCCGCAGCTGACGGCGTATCCGCCAAAAAATACCAACGCGTGGGCAGGGGGCGATGCATCAGGTAAACTGCCGCATCTTTTATACCTATAACGATTCGCCTGATGCCCACGACGTTTCATGAGATTCCCCGCAAGCGCCCGACCACGCCCCTGCTCGACCGTGCCAACACGCCGGACGGCCTGCGCCGGTTAGGCGAAGCCGAGCTGGAAACCCTGGCCAATGAGTTGCGCCTGGAGTTGCTCTACACGGTCGGTCAGACCGGTGGGCATTTCGGTGCCGGTCTGGGTGTGATCGAGCTGACCATCGCGCTGCATTACGTCTTCGACACCCCGGACGACCGGCTGGTGTGGGACGTGGGTCATCAGGCCTATCCGCACAAAATCCTCACCGGCCGTCGCGAGCGCATGAGCACCCTGCGCCAGAAGGACGGCGTGGCGGCCTTCCCGCGTCGCTCCGAGAGCGAGTACGACACCTTCGGCGTCGGCCACTCCAGCACATCGATCAGCGCAGCGCTGGGCATGGCGATTGCCGCCCGCCTGCAACACAGTGACCGCAAGGCGATCGCGGTGATCGGCGACGGCGCACTGACCGCCGGCATGGCGTTCGAGGCGCTGAACCACGCGCCGGAAGTGGACGCCAACATGCTGGTGATCCTCAACGACAACGACATGTCGATCTCGCGCAACGTCGGCGGGCTGTCGAACTACCTGGCGAAGATCCTTTCCAGCCGCACTTACGCGAGCATGCGCGAAGGCAGCAAAAAGGTCTTGTCGCGCCTGCCCGGCGCCTGGGAAATCGCCCGTCGCACCGAGGAATACGCCAAAGGCATGCTGGTCCCCGGCACCCTGTTCGAAGAGCTGGGCTGGAACTACATCGGCCCGATCGATGGCCACGATCTGCCGACCCTGATCGCCACCCTGCGCAACATGCGCGATCTGAAAGGCCCGCAATTCCTACACGTGGTCACCAAAAAAGGCAAAGGCTTCGCCCCGGCTGAAGTCGACCCGATCGGTTACCACGCCATCACCAAACTCGAACCGCTGGACGCTCCGGCCGCCGCGCCGAAGAAGGCCGGCGGGCCTAAGTATTCCGGTGTGTTCGGTGAGTGGCTGTGCGACATGGCCGCGGCCGATCCGCGTCTGGTCGGGATTACCCCGGCGATGAAGGAAGGCTCCGATCTGGTGGCCTTCAGTGAACGCTTCCCGACGCGCTATTTCGACGTGGCGATTGCCGAGCAACACGCCGTGACCCTGGCGGCCGGCATGGCCTGCGAAGGCGCGAAACCGGTGGTGGCGATCTATTCGACCTTCCTGCAACGTGGTTACGACCAGCTGATCCATGACGTCGCGGTGCAAAACCTCGACGTGCTGTTCGCCATCGACCGCGCAGGCCTGGTGGGCGAAGACGGTCCGACGCACGCGGGCAGCTTCGATCTGTCGTTCCTGCGTTGCATCCCCGGCATGCTGGTGATGACCCCGAGCGACGAAAACGAACTGCGCAAAATGCTCAGCACCGGCCACCTGTACAACGGCCCGGCCGCCGTGCGTTACCCGCGTGGCACCGGCCCGAATGCACCGATCGAGAAAAACCTCGAACCGATTGAAATCGGCAAGGGGGTGGTTCGCCGTCAGGGCAGCAAAGTCGCCCTGCTGGTATTCGGCGTGCAACTGGCCGAGGCGCTGAAAGTCGCCGAGAAACTGGATGCGACGGTCGTCGACATGCGCTTCGTCAAACCCCTCGACGAAGCACTGGTTCGCGAAATCGCCGGCAGCCACGAATTGCTGGTGACCATCGAAGAGAACGCGATCATGGGCGGTGCCGGTGGCGCGGTCAGCGAGTTCCTCGCCCGGGAAAACATCCTCAAGTCAGTGTTGCACCTGGGCTTGCCGGACATCTATGTCGAGCACGCCAAGCCTGCGCAAATGCTCGCCGAGTGCGGGCTGGACGAGGCAGGAATCGAGGAAGCGGTGCGTCAGCGCCTGCAATTGCTGAATATCTAATCCCGCCCCCGTAGGGGCTGCCGAAGGCTGCTCCTACAGGGGGTTGCGTCGTATCTGAATTCGCCTCGGATCATCCATGAAACTCTCCCCTTTTGCCCTGACGCTGACGCTCCTGCCGGCCGGCCAGTTGCTGGCCGACACCTTCGAACGCGACCAGGCTCTGAGACTGCCCGACGTGCTGATCAGCGCCAACCGTCAGGTCGAAGCGCGTAATGACAGCAGCGCCGCCAACACCGTGTTCACCCGCGAAGACATCGACCGTCTGCAACCGAGCAGCGTCACTGACCTGCTGCGCCGCGTACCGGGCGTACAAGTCGGGCAAACCGGCGGGCGCGGCAGTCTACCGGGGATTTACATTCGCGGCACCAAGCCGGCACAGAGCCTGGTGCTGGTCGACGGCCAGCGCATCGGTAACTCGACTTCCGGCGACAGCAACTTGCAACACATCAACATCGAACAGGTCGAGCGTGTGGAAGTGCTGCGTGGCTCGCGTTCGGTGATTTACGGCAGCGACGCAATTGGCGGGGTGATCCAGATTTTCACGCGGCGTGGCGGCGAACAGGGCCTGCAACCGCGCATGCACATGGGTTTTGGCAGCAACCAAGCCTGGGAGCGCAGCCTCGGATTGTCCGGCGGCAACGCGCAGACACGCTTCAACCTCGGCGCCAGTCTCGATGAAACGGCAGGCATCAATCGCACCCACGCGTCTTATCCCAGCGACGGCGATCACGACGAATACCGCAATCGGGCGATCAGCTTAAGCCTGAGTCACGCGCTCAACAATGACATCGAGATCGGCGCCAACCTGCTGGACAACCAAGGCAAAAGCGCGTTCGACAACCCGTTCGGCCGATTCGACATGAACACCTTCGAATCGGTCCAGCAGCAGCCCTACAGCGAGTTCACCGTGAGCAGCGTCAGCAGTTACGTCGACGCACGGATCAATGACCTGTGGAAAACCCGCCTTGAATTCGGCCACAGCGAAAACCGCGAAAAGACCCTCGACAAGCTCAGCGACGAGCGCAGCGTGTTCAACACGTACCGCGATTCGGTGAACTGGCAGAACGACCTGAACCTGGATGAGCGCAACAGCCTGATCCTCGGCGGCGATTGGTACGAAGACCGGATCAACAGCAGCACAGCGTTCGACGAAGACAGCCGCTGGAACCGTGCGGCGTTTATCCAGCATCGCTATCAGGCCGACAGCTTCTCCACCGAACTGGGCCTGCGCCGCGACCAGAACCAGCAGTTTGGTGGCCAGAACAGCTGGAGCGGCACCTTCACCCTGCCGCTGAACCCGGACAACGATGTGTTGTTGACCTACAGCGAAGGCTTCCGCGCGCCAACCTTCAACGACCTGTACTACCCGGACTTCAGCAACCCGGCCCTGAAACCCGAGACCTCGAAAAGTTATGAGCTGCAATGGCGCAGTCAGCTGACGCAGAGCAGTCGCCTGGAAGCCTCGCTGTACCGCACCGATCTGCAAGACGCGATTATTTTCGGCAGCAACAACCGCCCGGCGAACGTTGCCTCGGCTCGCATCAACGGCTTCGAAGCAGCGTTGAAACAAGAGCTGTTCGGCTGGCAGAGCAACCTGGGCGTGGCGATCATCGACCCACGAGATCGCGACAGCGGCCACACCCTCGCCCGTCGCGCACGGCGAACCTTGAGCCTGGACCTCGATCGACAATTCGATCGACTGGGGGTCGGCGCCAGTTGGCAAGCTGTGAGCAGCAGCTATGACGACGAGAACAACCAACAGCCGTTGGGCGGCTATGCGTTGTTGGGGTTGCGTAGCAGCTGGGCGCTGAATCGCGAGCTAAAGCTGGAATTGAAGGTCGATAACCTGCTGGACAAGGGTTACAGCCGGGCGCTGTACAGCCATGATGGCAGTCAGTACGGGTATCGAGAGGAAGGCCGGGCGTGGATGTTCGGGGTGACCTGGATGCCAGATATTTGAAGCCATCACCCTCGCCACAGGTTAGAGGTTCGGCGCAATCAAATGGCAGAGCTTGGCCGTCGCTTCGATCATCTGCCCACTCGGCCGCTCCAGGCCTTTATCCGTCACCAGAAACAATCGCCCCTGCGCCACCGCCGTCACCTGAGGCCAGGCTTTCCAGGCATCGAGCTGCGCCTGATCACCGGCCAGAATCACCTCGGGGTTGCGCTGCAACACGGCCTCCACACTGACCTGCGGTGCAGGTTGTGGCAGGTCGGAAAACACATTGCGTGCCCCGCAAACCTCCAGCGCATCGCTGATAATCTGCCCGCCGCCCACGGTGTACAGCGGCCGGTCCCAGACTTGATAGAACACCCGCAACGGCTCTTCCCTTCGATAACGCTGACGCAAGGAATCGAGTCGCTGACGCAGATTTTCAGCCAATGAAACGCCCCGCTCCGGCCTTCCGAGCTGTGCAGCGATCACTTCAATCTGGGAGGTAAGTTGTTCGAGGTTGTGAGGTTCGGCGACATAGGTGGGAATGTTCAGCCGTTTAAGCTGTTCACGCTGAGCCGACCCCACACTGCCCGGCCAGAGCAGCAACAAATCGGGTTTGAGGCTGAGCAACCGTTCGATGTCCAACTGACCGTAGCGGCCCACAGAAGCAATGTCTTTGAGTTCGGCGGGACGCTCACCGGCATCCAGCACGCCGACCAGCAGGTCAGCCGAGCCCAGCTCAACGACGATTTCCGACAGCGACGGGGCCAGGCTGACGACCCGCTCGACCGCAGCCGCCGGGCCACTGATGGCCAGCATCAAGACCGCCAGCCAGACGCTGCGCATCAGGCGAGCTGACGCGGGATACGGTAGAGGTAGAACAGCACAACCGTCGACAACGCCAGCAGCATCAGCGGCACGGCTTCCAGCCCCACGAATACCGCCAGCGCACCGATCCAGGCGGGCAGGCCGGCGACCAAAAACGCGGCGCGGCGTTTCGCGGCCAGGGCGATCCAGGCGGCAGGCTCTTCAGGGGTATCGAGGACTTTTTGGGTGGCTATCAGCGCATGTTTGTAGCCGCCAAAGAACTTCAGACTGACAAACATCGACGCCATACCGGCAATGAAAAACGGTATGGCCAGCACCGGCAGAATCGCCTCGCTTTGGCCGAATACGCCGTTGATCACCAACAGCGGCAGTAAGGCCAACGCCAGGTATTGCCACCAGTTGACGGACAGTCGCCGCCGTACCTGACCGCGGGTCACGCCCGGTCAACCTCGCCCTGATGCTCGTTGCCCATCATGTGGTCGAGCTTGCTGGCTTTGGTGGCCAGGTAGAGTTTGTTGTGCGGGTTGTGCCCGGTGTGCAACGGCACGCGCTCGGCGACCACGATGCCCATGTCGGTCAAGGCTTTGACCTTGCGCGGGTTGTTGGTCATCAGGCGCAGGGACTTCACGCCCAGGTGCTCCAGCATCGGCAGGCACATGGCGTAGTCGCGCTGGTCGGCGGCGAAGCCCAGACGTTCGTTGGCTTCGACGGTATCGGCGCCACCGTCCTGCAATTCATAGGCGCGGATCTTGTTCAGCAGGCCAATGCCGCGACCTTCCTGACGCAAGTAGAGCAACACGCCACGGCCTTCACGGGCGATCGCCTGCAATGCCGCCTCGAGTTGCGAACCGCAGTCGCAACGCTGGCTGAACAAGGCATCGCCGGTCAGGCATTCGGAGTGCAACCGGCCGAGTACCGGCGCACCGTCGGCGAACTCACCCAGGCTCAGCACCACGTGCTCGCGCCCGCTTTCCTCATCGAGAAAGCCGTGCATGGTGAATTGCGCAAAAGGCGTTGGCAGCTTGGAAGCGGCGACAAAAACGACAGGCACCGGTGTGCTCCTGATCTAAAAGTACTGAAGATTCGCAGAGGCGGCATTGTAACAGCACGTTCCTGCAGACGCTTAGGCTGAATTATCGGCCATAACAATCAAAAAGTTTGATCACACGATGGCATTACACGACCTTGTAGCAGCTGTATTCATTTCGACCCGAACGGATAAGGTTGCTTCCAGCGCTCGAAAATCGGTTTCAGCCGGCCGCTTTTTACCAGCAACTCCATGCGCTGATCGAACAATGCCATCAACTGGCGGGCCCGGGGTGTATCGGCGAAGCACAGGTATAGTGGCAAGTCCGCGATGTGCGTGCGGCGAAACTGCGACGGATCCTTGGCTCGGCTGACGATGGAGTTAACCTCGTCCAGCGCGTCGATATAGTAGTCGACGTGGTTGTGGATCAACATCGACAGAATCCCGGTACGCCGCGCGACTTCGTTATAGCGCTGCACATTCGGCAGGTAAGCCTGGTACTTGTAGCCGCGTACCCAGGCCAATCGATAATTGCCCAGGGTTTTCGGGGTCGGCGCTGGATTGGTGGCCAGGCCCAGTGCATAGATCGGATCGGTATCGAAACTCCAGCGCGGATAGAGCACATCGCTGACTTCATCCCGATAGGCCCCGATACAAGCGTCCACTTCGCCACGCTGTGCAAGGCCCGCGGCGCGTGTATACGGTTCGATTCGAATATCCAGTTTGACGCCCGCCGGCTCGAACACTTCGCGCAACACATCCCAGCCCAAACCATGGCCATCGGCGGTGGTAAAGTCTTCCCACGCTTCGCTGGCCAAGTGAATCACGGACGGCGGCGTCGGCGCATTTCCCGCCCGGGCGAGCGAGCAAAACGTCGCGAAAACCATCACCATCAACCAGCGAGCCATCTTTAGTCCTCGGTTGCGCCCTTCAGGCGAAGAGCCAAACCAGCCCTTGCATCGCCAACCACGCAAACACCCCGGCCAGCACGTCATCGAGCATGATCCCGACGCCACCGTGCACATGCCGGTCGATCCAGCGAATCGGCCACGGCTTGAGGATGTCGAAGAAGCGGAACATCAGGAACCCCGCCAGCAACCAATACCAACCTTGCGGCACCAGCCACAGGGTGATCCACATCCCGACCATTTCGTCCCAGACGATGCCTTCGTGGTCATGTACGCGCAAATCGTCGGCGACCTTGCCGCACAGCCAGAAGCCGAAGAGCATGGTGATGCCGAGCATCAGCCAGTAGCCCCAGTCGGGCAGCATCTGCCACAACGGAATAAAGGGTAACGCCACTAACGAACCCCAGGTGCCCGGCGCTTTTGGCAGGGTGCCCGAGCCGAAGCCGAACGCCAGGAAATGCCACGGATTGCGCCAGACCGACGGCGGTACGAACTGCGCCGGGACCTGTTTGGGATGATCTGTCACGGTGTCTCCCGAAAATGTTGGTAACCCCGGACTGGCGGGGTGATGTCGTGTCCGTCGGCGTCCAGCAGAATCACGCCCTGCCCTGCAACCACCTGCCCGAGCACATGGATCGGCCAGCCGTCCGCCAGCATCGATGGCAACTCGGCGGGCGGCAAGGTGAAGGCCAGCACATAATCATCACCACCGCTCAGGGCGGCTTGCTCAGCGTCGGATTGACCGAGGAAAGCCAGCAGCGCCTTCGACAACGGTAGCCTGCTGCGCTCTACCTCAATCCCGACTTTCGACGCCAGGGCAATATGCCCGCAGTCGGCGAGCAAGCCATCGGAGATGTCCAGCGCCGCCGTGGCCCGGCCGCGCAACGCCATCCCCAGACCAAGCTGCGGTTGCGGCGACCAATAATGGGCCAGCAACGGCTCGGCGATGGCCGCTTCGGCAGCCCGCTGGCCGAGTACCAGCGGCAATGCGCCCGCGCCGTTGCCCAGCTCACCGCCCACGCAGAGCAAGTCGCCCGGCCGTGCGCCGCTGCGGGTCAACGCCAGCCCGGTCGGTACTCGACCGAATACCGTCATGGTCAGGCTCAACGGCCCACGAGTGGTATCGCCGCCTACCAGTGCCACACGGCAATTCTGCGCCATGAGGTTCAAACCACGGGCGAACGCTTCCAGCCAATCGGCAGTCCCGGCCGGCAAGGTCAGGGCAAGGGTAAAGGCAACGGGAGTGGCGCCCATGGCGGCCAGGTCACTGACGGCCACGGCCAGCGCGCGCTGGCCGAGCAGAAACGGATCGCAGGGGTCGGCGAAATGCACACCGGCCACCAACGTATCGGTAGAAATCGCCAACTGCTCCCCGGGAGGAACAGCCAGTAAGGCGCAGTCGTCGCCGATCCCCAGGGCAACGCCTTCGCCGCCCTGCGCACAAGGCGCGGCGGCGAAGAAGTTGCGGATCAGCTCAAACTCGCCCATCGCAGATCCAAGCGCTGATTAGCGCTTGAACGCCTTGACTTCAGCTTCACGCAGACGCGGAGCCAGCTTGTCGAGTACACCGTTGACGAACTTGTGGCCATCGGTGGAACCGAAGACCTTGGCCAGTTCGATACCTTCGTTGATCACAACGCGGTACGGCACGTCGACGCGCTTGAGCAGTTCCCAGGTGGACAGGCGCAGAACGGCCAGTTCAACCGGGTCCAGCTCTTCGATGGTCAAGTCCAGGCAAGGCTTGAGCGCGGTGTCGATCTCGGTCTTGAACTGCGGAACCCCGTGCAGGATTTCGCGGAAGTACGCGCCATCGACATCGGTAAAATCGTTATCGACCCGGAACTGCGCTTCGATCTCGTTCAGCGACTGCTTGGCCATGTGCCATTGGTACAGCGCCTGGGTCGCGAGCTGACGGGCTTCGCGACGCTTGGCGCTTTTCGATGGCTTGCCGGCATCCGCAGGCTTTGGATCGCGCGGGTTGAAACGATCGCTATCGTCGCTAATCACTTGGCCTCCAACTGCGCCAGCAGGCTGACCATTTCCAGAGCGGACAGGGCCGCTTCAGCACCTTTGTTACCGGCCTTGGTGCCGGAACGTTCGATGGCTTGTTCGATGGAATCAACGGTCAGTACGCCGAACGCGACCGGTACGCCGAACTCCATGGACACCTGGGCCAGGCCCTTGGTGCATTCGCCCGCCACGTATTCGAAGTGCGGAGTACCGCCACGAATGACCGCGCCCAGGGCGATGATTGCCGCGAACTCGCCCTTCTGAGCGACTTTCTGCGCAACCAGCGGGATTTCGAAGGCGCCAGGCGCACGGATGATGGTGATGTCGCTTTCGCTCACGCCGTGGCGAACCAGGGCATCAACTGCACCGCTGACCAGGCTTTCAACCACGAAGCTGTTGAAACGGCCCACTACCAGAGCGTAGCGGCCTTTAGGGGCGATGAAGGTACCTTCGATGGTCTTCAGGGTCATTCGTTAGATCTCTTAAAGAGCCGGGACGCGTTTTCTACGCGTCCCTCAGTGATGTGTTAACCGCGAATCAAGGACTGGAAACAACCGGTCATTATTCGGAGGGCACGTATTCTACAACTTCCAGATCGAAACCGGATATCGCATTAAATTTCATCGGCGCAGACATCAGGCGCATTTTACGCACGCCCAGGTCCCGAAGGATCTGCGAACCGGCACCGACGATGCTATAGGTGGTCGGTTTTTTCACGGCGCTGTGGTCGGCGGTTTCGCGGATGTGCGCCAGCAACACGTCGCCATCGAGCGGGTGACCGAGCAACAGCACCACGCCGCTGCCAGCCTCGGCAACCGCGGCCATGGCGGCCCGCAGGCTCCAGCGGCCCGGTTGCTTGACCATCAGCAGGTCACGCAGTGGGTCCATGTTGTGCACCCGAACCAGGGTCGGTTCTTCGGCGCACACGGTGCCCAGGGTCAGGGCCATGTGCACGTCGCCTTCCACCGAATCACGATAGGTCACCAGGTTGAACTGGCCCAATTCGCTGTCCAGCGGCTGCTCGGCAATCCGCTGAACGGTACGTTCGTGGATCATCCGGTAGTGAATCAGGTCGGCAATGGTGCCGATCTTGATGTTGTGTTCGGCGGCAAACGCTTCGAGTTCGGCGCGACGGGACATGGTGCCGTCGTCGTTCATCACTTCGCAGATCACGCCGCTCGGTTCGAAACCGGCCATGCGCGCCAGGTCGCAGGCCGCTTCGGTGTGGCCGGCGCGAGCGAGGGTGCCGCCAGCCTGGGCCATCAGCGGGAAGATGTGGCCGGGGCTGACGATGTCTTCAGCCTTGGCGTCTTTGGCGGCAGCGGCTTGCACGGTACGAGCACGGTCGGCTGCGGAGATACCGGTGGTCACACCCTCGGCGGCTTCAATGGACACGGTGAACTTGGTGCCGAAACCGGAACCGTTGCGTGGCGCCATCAACGGCAGCTTGAGCAGTTCGCAGCGCTCGCGGCTCATCGGCATGCAGATCAGGCCGCGGGCGTGCTTGGCCATGAAGTTGATGTGCTCAGGCTGGCAGCACTCGGCGGCCATGATCAGGTCGCCTTCGTTCTCGCGGTCTTCGTCATCCATGAGGATGACCATCTTGCCTTGGCGGATGTCTTCAACCAGTTCTTCGATGCTATTGAGCGCCACAAGGCACCCCCCTTCTTTCGAAATTTGAGCTTCAGGATTTGAGATAGCCGTTGGCGGCCAGAAAGCTTTCGGTGATGTTACCGGCAGAAGGCTCGGCGGCCTTGTCGCCTAGAAGCAGGCGCTCCAGATAACGCGCCAGCAAGTCGACTTCCAGGTTCACCCGGCGACCCGGCTTGTAGGAAGCCATGATGGTTTCGCTCAGGGTGTGCGGAATGATCGTCAGCAGGAATTCGGCGCCATCGACCGCGTTCACCGTCAGGCTGGTGCCGTCGACGGTGATCGAGCCTTTATGGGCGATGTACTTGGCCAGTTCTTTTGGCGCGCGGATGCGAAATTCCACAGCGCGAGCATTGTCGGTGCGCGAAACCACTTCGCCGACACCGTCGACGTGGCCGCTGACCAGGTGTCCACCCAGGCGAGTGGTCGGGGTCAGGGCTTTTTCCAGGTTGACCGGGCTGCCGCTTTTGAGGTCATTCATGGCGGTGCAGTCGAGGGTTTCGCGACTCACGTCCGCGGCAAAGCCATTACCCGGCAGTTCAACCGCCGTCAGGCACACGCCGTTGACGGCAATGCTGTCGCCCAGTTTGACGTCGCTCAGGTCGAGCTTGCCGGTTTCTACGTAAACCCGCACATCTCCGCCTTTTGGGGTCAATGCACGAATACTGCCGATGGATTCGATGATGCCGGTAAACATGGAGTCCTCCTCGAGAACAGGGCCTTCTGGGCTGCAGCCGGGAATTATACGCTGACCGTTGGGACAGGTATGGCAATGACTCGCCAGTCATCGCCCACCGCGCGGATTTCGGTAATTTTGAGCTCGGGCGCATCTTTCATCTGCGCCAGCGGCCAGTCCAGCAACGGTCGCGCGGTGGAGCCGAGGAACTTGCCGGCAATGAAGATCTGGAACTCGTCCACCAACCCTTGCTGAGCAAACGCCCCGGCCAGACGCGGACCGGCTTCGACCAGTACCTCGTTGACGTCACGGGCAGCCAGTTCAACCAACAACTTGCGCAGGTCGACCTGGCCATCGTCGCCCGCCACGATCAGGCATTCCGGACCGTTGGCATATTGCTCTTCGATCGCCATGCAGGTCGCGACCAGTGCCGGGCCGGCCTTGAAGAACGGCGCGTCCAGCGGCACCCGCAAGCGACCGTCGATCAGCACGCGAAGTGGTGGACGGCTCATGGCCAAGGCCGTTTGTTCGGGATCCAGGCCCAATTCATCGGCACGCACGGTCAAGCGGGCATTGTCCGCCAGCACCGTGTCGGCGCCGGTCAGCACCACGCTGGCCTGCGCGCGCAGCCGTTGTACCGCCGAGCGCGCCGCCGGGCCGGTAATCCATTGGCTCTCGCCGCTTTCCATCGCCGTGCGACCGTCGAGGCTCATGGCCAACTTGACCCGCACGAACGGCAAGCCGTGTTCCATGCGTTTGAGGAAGCCTTCATTGAGCTTGCGCGCCTCGCCTTCCAGCACGCCGCTTTCAGTGGCGATGCCGGCCTGGGCCAGGCGTTGCAGACCGCGACCGGCGACTTCCGGGTTCGGGTCCTGCATCGCCGCCACGACGCGCGCCACGCCGGCATTCACCAGTGCATCGGCGCAGGGCGGCGTCCGGCCGTGGTGGCTGCAGGGTTCGAGGGTCACGTAAGCCGTGGCGCCTCGCGCCTTGTCGCCAGCGGCGCGCAAGGCGTGGACTTCGGCATGGGGCTCGCCGGCACGCACATGCCAGCCTTCGCCGACTATCTGCCCGTCGCGCACCACCACGCAGCCAACCCGCGGGTTGGGGTGCGTCGTGTA
The DNA here is from genome assembly GCF_017114915.1 of Pseudomonas frederiksbergensis. Classification (GTDB taxonomy): domain Bacteria; phylum Pseudomonadota; class Gammaproteobacteria; order Pseudomonadales; family Pseudomonadaceae; genus Aquipseudomonas; species Aquipseudomonas frederiksbergensis_I. The sequence goes on along the minus strand of NZ_JAAUOE010000001.1, from coordinate 50,746 downwards.
ATGACCTTTGCGCGCCAGTTCCAGGGCGCGGGCCATGTAATGCGCATCGAGGATGGCTTGTTCCGGGGAGCTGGTCATTCTTTCACCGGTTCACGGGCGAGGCGATCGATCTCTTCGCGGAACTCGTTGAGGTCCTGGAAGCGTCGATACACCGAAGCGAAGCGGATATAGGCGACTTCATCAAGCTTTTTCAGTTCGGCCATCACCAGCTCGCCGACCACAAGGGATTTGACCTCGCGTTCGCCGGTGGCGCGCAGCTTGTGTTTGATGTGCACCAGCGACGATTCCAGGCGCTCGACACTCACCGGGCGCTTCTCCAGCGCCCGCTGCATGCCGGCACGGAGTTTTTCTTCGTCGAACGGCTGGCGACTGCCGTCGGTTTTGATCAGGCGCGGCAACACCAGTTCAGCGGTTTCGAACGTCGTGAAACGTTCGCCGCAGGCCAGGCATTCACGCCGGCGGCGCACCTGTTCGCCCTCGGCGACCAGACGCGAGTCGATGACCTTGGTGTCGTTGGCACCGCAGAAGGGACAGTGCATGGTGGCAGGCAACAAAAAATGGGAGGGCCATGGTAGCGCATCCCCGTGGCAAGACAAGCCATAGGGTTTGCGGTATACAGACGGGCTATACCTGTTTTCACCTTGCTGGAGCCGCCAATGCCGTTACGACCGCTCGTTTTGCTCAGTCTTTTCAGCCTGCTGGTGGCCTGTGGCAGCGATGCGCCCAAGCCCCAGCCACCGACGCCCGGCCCGGCACCGCAACAGGCGCAGAAGAAAGCCAAGGCGTCTGTCGAGCTCGGTCCGCTGCCGGCTTACCAACGTGAAATCAGCGGCACCCTGCAGGGCGTGCCGGCCGGGGCCGAAGTCGAACTGGCGCTGCTGGTGATCGACGACAAGGATCGCCCGCAACAATTGCTTGCCAGTGCCAACCTGATCGGCACCAATCAGATGTTGCCGTTTCGCCTGCGTTTCAACCCCGAATCCTTCCCAGCCGGCGCTCGCGTTGAACTGCGCGGCCGCGCCAGCCAGTCCGGGCAATTGATTCTGCATTTGCCGGCGCAAATCATCACACAGCCAACCACCCAGGCCCTGGGTCAGCTGCAATTCGTCAAAGCGCCATGAGAGCCCCGCAAGACCTGCAACAGCCGTTGGGTGAACTGCTCGGCGATGCACAGCTTGTAGCCTGCGAGTTACCGGGCACCGAGCTGAAACTCTGGCTGATCGACGGCGACAACATGGACCGTGCCTTCAGCCCCGAAGAAACCCGGCGGATTCTCCACGAGCCGCCGTACTGGAGTTTCTGCTGGGCCAGTGGGCTGGCGGTGGCCCGCTATCTCGCCGAGCATCCACACTGGGTCGAAGGTAAGCGGGTGCTGGACTTCGGCGCCGGTTCCGGGGTGGCGGGCATTGCGGCGGTGAAAGCCGGGGCGCTGGAAGTGGTGGCCTGTGACCTGGACCCGCTGGCGATTGCCGCGTGTCGGGCGAATGCCGAACTCAATGATGTGCCGCTCAGCTATTCAACGGACTTTTTCGCCGAGGCCGATCGGTTTGATCTGATTCTGGTGGCCGATGTGCTGTACGACCGGGCGAACCTGCCGTTGCTCGACGCGTTTCTCAGCCGGGGCCGGGAAGCGTTGGTGGCGGATTCACGGGTGCGCGATTTTCGCCATCCGTTGTATCGACGCATCGAGATGCTGGAGGCGATGACCTTGCCGGACCTGGCCGAACCCGAAGAGTTTCGGCATGTGAGCCTTTACCACGCCCTCCGGACATGATCGTTCCCACGCTCCAGCGTGGGAATGCAGCCCGGGACGCTCCGCGTCCCTTCGTATGGCGTGACGCAGAGCGTCACTGGAGGCATTCCCACGCAGAGCGTGGGAATGATCAGTACTCTGACTTCCGGCCGCCCCCCACCAAGCCTTATAGTGACCACATCCATGCTTTTACGAGATCCCCCATGAGTCAGGAAACGCCGTACATTTTCGACGCCACGACTGCCGATTTCGACCAGTCGGTGATCGAGAACTCCTTCCACAAACCGGTGCTGGTGGATTTCTGGGCCGAATGGTGTGCGCCGTGCAAGGCCTTGATGCCGATGCTGCAAACCATCGCCGAGAGCTATCAGGGCGAGTTGCTGCTGGCCAAGGTCAACTGCGACATCGAGCAGGATATTGTTGCGCGCTTCGGCATTCGCAGCCTGCCGACCGTGGTGCTGTTCAAGGACGGTCAGCCGGTGGACGGTTTTGCCGGTGCGCAACCGGAATCGGCCGTGCGCACGATGCTCGAACCCCACGTGCAAATGCCGCCTCCAGCCGCCGCCGACCCGTTTGAACAGGCTCAGGCGCTGTTCGACGAGGGCCGTTTCGCCGACGCCGAAGCCACGCTCAAAGTCTTGCTGACTGAAGACAACACCAATGCCAGGGCCCTGATCCTCTACGCCCGCTGCCTCACCGAGCGCGGCGAACTGAGTGAAGCGCAAACCGTACTCGACGCGGTCAAGACCGATGAGCACAAGGCCGCGCTGGCCGGTGCCAAGGCGCAGATCCAGTTTCTCGGCCAGGCCAGGGATTTGCCCGATGCGGCAGACCTGAAAGCGCGTCTGGCGAAAAATCCGCAGGACGATGAGGCGGTCTATCAATTGGCGATCCAGCAACTGGCCCGTCAGCAATACGACGCGGCGCTGGATGCCTTGCTGAAACTGTTCATCCGCAACCGCAGCTACAGCGAAGGCTTGCCACACAAGACCTTGCTGCAAGTGTTCGAGCTGCTGGGCAACGATCACCCGCTAGTGACCACGTACCGTCGCAAGCTGTTTGCCGCGCTCTATTAAGCTCTTTTTTGCGGCTTACTCGATCCAGCTGTAGAGCGGTGTATCCCCGCCGCTCACCACTTTGACGTCTGCACAGTGGCGCAAGCGCACCAACAAGCGCTTGCCCGCTGCTGCGCTGCCGGTCAGCCCTTCCAGTTGCTCCAGCAAATCCGGCCCGCTCAATTGCCCGGCCTTGCGCAGCAGTTCTTTGGCGATCTGCCACAGCGCCTCGTCCTGATTCACCGGCTTGGCGGGCGCAACACTCGTCTCGGGCTTGGCAGCCTGTAACTGTGCCCCCAGCTGCGCCCAGTCGCCCTCATCCAGTTCCAGGGTCAAATCCACCGGCCAGTCGCCGATGCTTCCGCGTATTCGCAACATGAGTCTGCTCCTGCCCATACCTGACACGCATGCTCCCATGGGTCTTGCGCAACGCCAAGCAGACGGTCAAACTCTCGGCACTTTCGTTATAAGATTACATAACAAACTCTTCACTTTACTTTCCGGAGACCCGCCATGCGCCGTCTGCTGTTCGCTTTGCCGTTTGCCTTGTTGCCGCTGGCTGTCGCCCATGCAGCTGTCGAGCATGATCATGATCACGCTGAACACGGCAGCCTCGGTGCCCACGAGCATGGCGTCGGTCGCCTGAATGCGGCGCTGGACGGCCAGACTCTGGAGCTGGAACTGGAAAGCCCCGCAATGAATCTGGTGGGTTTCGAACACGCCGCCACCACCGATGCCGACAAGGCCAAAGTCACCGCCGCCCGTGCCCAGCTGGAAAAACCGCTGGCGCTGTTCAACCTGCCAAAGGCCGCCGGTTGTGTGATCGCGACCCAGGAACTGGAAAGCCCGCTGTTCGGTGACAAGCCGGATGCCGACGATCATGACGAAGATGATCACGAAGCTGCCAAGGACGGTCATGAACACCACCATGACCACAGCGAAATCCACGCCCATTACCAATTCAGCTGCTCGGCCCCGGGCGCGCTGAAGAGCCTGGATCTGGCGACTCTCTTTAACACATTCCCGGCCACCCAGAAGATTCAGGTACAACTGATCAGCCCGAGCGGGCAGCAAGGGGTTGAAGTGACGGCCAAGGCCGCTGCCCTGAAATTCTGATCCGACACCAATCCCGTAGGAGCGAGGCCTGCCCGCGAAGGGGCCATTAGATTCAACAGTGATGTCGACTGTCAGATCGCTTTCGCGGGCAAGCCTCGCTCCTACAGGGGTTGGGGGTGGTGTTGAATGTGAAGTCGAGACAAGTACCCAAAACCCATGAAATCGGCGCCATGACCCAAGCACTCATCGAACTGTCCAACCTGGGCTTCAGCTGGCCCGGTCATCCGCCGCTGCTGGACATTCCGGCGTTTCGCCTGGAACCCGGTGAAACCCTGTTCCTCAAGGGGCCCAGCGGCAGCGGCAAGACCACCCTGCTCGGCCTGCTCGGCGGCGTGCAAAAGCCTGATCGCGGCAGCATTCGCCTGCTCGGCCAGGAATTGACCGAACTATCGGCCGGTGCCCGCGACCACTTCCGCGTCGATCACACCGGCTACATTTTCCAGCAGTTCAACTTGCTGCCATTTCTATCGGTACGGGAGAACGTCGAACTGCCCTGCCACTTCTCCAAGCTGCGCGCCGAACGGGCGAAACAGCGCCACGGCAGCGTTGATCAGGCAGCAGCGACCCTGCTCGCCCATCTGGGCCTGAAGGATGAAAACATTCTGGGCCGCCGTGCCGATTCGTTGTCCATCGGCCAGCAACAACGGGTCGCCGCCGCGCGTGCGTTGATCGGTCAGCCGGAACTGGTCATCGCCGACGAACCGACCTCGGCCCTGGACTACGACGCCCGCGAGAACTTCATTCGCCTGCTGTTCGCCGAATGCCGCGAAGCCGGGTCGAGCCTGCTGTTCGTCAGCCATGACCAGAGCCTGGCGCCGCTGTTCGATCGCCACCTGTCGCTGGCCGATCTCAATCGCGCCGCTACCCCGTCCGAGGTTTGAGATGTATTTGTTTCGACTAGCCATGGCCAGCCTGGCTAACCGTCGCTTCACCGCGATCCTCACTGCGTTCGCCATCGCCCTGTCGGTCTGCCTGTTGCTGGCGGTGGAACGGGTGCGCACCGAGGCCAAGGCCAGTTTCGCCAGTACCATCAGCGGCACCGACCTGATCGTCGGCGCGCGCTCCGGCTCGGTGAACCTGCTGCTGTATTCGGTGTTCCGCATCGGCAACGCCACTAACAACATCCGCTGGGACAGCTTCGAGCACTTCGCCAACAACCCGAAAGTGAAGTGGGCGATCCCGATGTCCCTCGGCGATTCCCATCGTGGTTATCGGGTGATGGGCACCACCGAGGCGTACTTCGAGCATTACCAGTACGGCCATCAACAGCACCTGGCACTGGCTGACGGCCGCGCCTTCGCCAGCGATCCGTTCGAAGTGGTGCTCGGTGCCGAAGTGGCCGATGCGCTGCACTACACACTCGGCGACAAACTGGTGCTGGCCCACGGCGTGGCGGCGATCAGCCTGGTCAAGCACGACGACAAACCGTTCACCGTGGTCGGCATCCTCAAACGCACCGGTACCCCGGTGGACCGCACGCTGCACATCAGCCTCGGCGGCATGGAAGCGATCCACATCGACTGGCACAACGGCGTGCCCGCGCGCGGTAACGGCCGCATCAGCGCTGATCAGGCGCGCAACATGGACCTGACGCCGCAAGCGATCACCGCGTTCATGCTCGGCCTCAACAGCAAGATTTCGACGTTCGCGCTGCAACGTGACATCAACGAATTCCGTGGCGAACCGATGCTGGCGATCCTGCCGGGTGTGGCGTTGCAGGAGTTGTGGAGTTTGATGAGCACGGCGGAAAAAGCTTTGTTCGTCGTCTCGCTGTTCGTGGTGCTGACCGGGTTGATCGGCATGCTCACGGCGATCCTCACCAGCCTCAATGAGCGACGCCGGGAGATGGCGATTCTGCGCTCGGTGGGTGCGCGACCGTGGCACATCGCGACCTTGCTGGTGCTGGAAGCGTTTGCCCTGGCACTGTCGGGGGTGATTGCCGGCGTGGCACTGCTGTATGTGGGCATCGCCGTGGCGCAGGGTTACGTGCAGTCGAATTACGGCTTATACCTGCCGCTGGCCTGGCCGAGTGAGTATGAATGGACGCTGCTCGGTGGCATCCTGATCGCCGCGCTGCTGATGGGCAGCGTGCCGGCCTGGCGCGCCTATCGCCAATCCTTGGCCGATGGCCTGTCGATCCGCTTATGAGGACGTTGAACATGCCCCGCGTGCTGCTTGCGCTGTTAATGCTGGTCGCTCTGCCGCTGTGGGCGGCCGAGCCGAAAGACCTGACCTGGTCGGAAATGATCCCGCCGGATGCCCCGCCGGAAGTGCCGAACATGACGCCGCTGCACGACCTGTCGAAGATGAGCGACGCGTTGTCCGCAGAATCGGCCCCGGCCGCCAAGCAGGACATGCCAAATGCGCCGGTGGTGAAAAGCCTCGATGGCCAGAACATTCGCTTGCCGGGGTACATCGTACCGCTGGAAGTCAGTGAAGAAGGCCGCACCACCGATTTTCTGCTGGTGCCGTATTTCGGCGCCTGCATCCACGTACCGCCTCCGCCGTCGAACCAGATCGTGCACGTCAAAAGCGAAGTCGGCGTGAAGCTCGATGAGCTGTATCAGCCGTACTGGATCGAAGGTGCGTTGCAGGTCAAGGCGTCCACCAGCGAGTTGGCCGATGCCGGGTATCAGATGGAGGCGGACAAGATTTATGTGTATGAACTGCCGGAGTGAATCCGGCAGTTATCCGTCAAGACCCTCAGAAACTCCGCAAAATTCAGCCCATCACGGTTTCATTGAGCTGAATCAAAAGACCGTATCAGTTGGATCCCTACCATTGGACATCGAATATTTTTAACGTCCTTTGGAGCCCTCATGCACAAGTCCATGCTCAGCGCTTCGCTGTTCGCCCTCGCGCTCGCAGCCCCGCTCGCCCATGCCCACACCGCCGGCGACATCATCCTTCGGGCCGGTGCGATCACCGTCAACCCTGAAGCTGACAGCTCCAGCGTCAAGGTCGATCAAGGCCCGCTGAGGGGCGCCGACCTGGGTGGCAAGGCCACCATGAGCAGTGACACGCAACTGGGCCTGAACTTCGCCTACATGATCACCAACAACCTGGGGATCGAACTGTTGGCAGCTTCGCCGTTCGAGCATGAGGTAAAGCTCAAAGGCACCGCGCTCGGCGCCGCCAACGGCAAACTCGGCACCCTGAAACACCTGCCGCCGACCCTGAGCCTGGTCTACTACCCGCTGGACGCCAAGTCGGCGTTCCAGCCGTACATCGGTGGCGGCATCAACTACACCTGGATCTACGACGAGCACGTCGGCAGCGACGCCGCCGCCAACGGCTTCAGCAACTTCAAGGCGGAAAACTCCTGGGGCCTGGCCTGGCAGGTCGGTGCCGATTACATGCTGACCGACAACGTGATGATCAACGCCCAGGTGCGCTACATTGACATCGACACCACCGCGACCGTGGAAAACAACGCCGTCGCGCCGGGCACCCGGGCCAAGGTCGACGTTGATGTGGACCCGTTCATCTACATGGTTGGTTTGGGTTACAAGTTCTAATCCGGCTGCAAAAAAGGCGCCTCGACAGGCGCCTTTTTCATTGATCGCTCCCACGCTCCGCGTGGGAATGCCTCACTGGACGCTCCGCGTCCGCTCTTGGGACGCGGAGCATCCCTGGCTGCATTCCCACGCGGAGCATGGGAACGATTTATCGCCCCAACAACCGCGCCAGGCCGACGCTCATCGGCGTCTGTTCCGGGTAGGTAAACCGCTCCAGCAAACGCCGGTTGTTCGCTCGTGAATGGCGGATGTCACCGGAACGCGCCGGGCCGTAGCTCACGGGCGGCAGCTTGCCCACCACCGCTTCAAGGGCTTCGAGCATTTGCTTGAGGGTGGTGGCCTGATTCCAGCCGACATTCACCGCGCCGACCTCAACCTGGGGCTTCTCGATGGCTTGCACCAGCACGTCCACCAGGTCCTCGACATAAACAAAATCGCGCGTCTGCTCGCCATCGCCGAACACGGTGATCGGCAGGCCTTTCTGCGCGCGCTCGCTGAAAATGCTGATCACCCCGGAGTACGGCGAGGACGGATCCTGACGCGGGCCGAAGATGTTGAAGAAGCGGAAAATCACCGGTTCCAGATCATGCTGGCGGCGATAGAAATCGAAGTAATGCTCGCTCGCCAATTTGTCCGCCGCGTACGGCGTCAACGGTGCCTTGGGCGTGTCTTCGTCAATCGACTCGCCTTCGCCATTATTGCCATAGACCGCCGCGCTGGACGCGTACAGCACCCGTTTGACGCCGGCCTGGCGCATGGCTTCGCAGACATTGAGCGAGCCGATGAAATTGCTCTGGTGAGTTTTCACCGGATCATCCACCGAAGCCTGCACCGAAGCCACCGCGGCCAAGTGAGCCACAGCGCTGCAACCGACCATCACCTGCGCCACCAGGGCGGCATCAGCGACATCGCCTTCAATCAGTTCAACGAGGGGATTGTCCATCGGCAGATTGCTGCGTTTGCCGGTGGACAGGTCATCAAGAATCCGCACCGAGTGCCCTTTGGCGAGCAAGGCGTCGGTCAGGTGCGAACCGATGAAACCGGCGCCGCCGGTGATTAAAACAGGGCCGTCAGCCATGGCGATAAAACCTATCCAGTAAGCCCGGGAGTGCCGCGCGCCAGGCGCGGGGCTTGATCCCGAAAGTGTGCAGAATTTTCTTGCAGGCCAGCACCGCGTGTTGCGGTTCTTCGGCGGCGTCGGGCCGCGCGGCATGGGCCTGGGCGGTCGGCGCTTCGATGGCCAGCGGGTGCAGGGCGCGAGCTTCGCTGAGGATCGCCTGCCCCAGCGCCAGCGGCGTGGTCGCCTCATGCCCGGCGTAGTGGTAAGTGCCCCACAGCGGCGCCGCGCAATCGAGTTGCTTGAGCACCGAAATGATCACCCGGGCGGCATCGTCCACCGGCGTCGGATTACCGCGACGATCATCGGCCATCAGCAGTTCTTCGGCTTTCTCGGCCCGGGCCAGGAATCGCCCGAGGATGCCGTCGGGGCTGTCATCGAGCAGCCAGCCGAAACGCAACAATACATGCTGCGGACAGGTGGCGCGCACGCTTTGCTCGATGCGCCACAAGGCCTGACCGCGCAGGCCCAGCGGCACCGGTTCGTCTTTTTCACTGTAAGCGGTCGCCCGGGAGCCATCGAACACGCGATAGCTGGACGGTTGCAGCAGCACGATGTTGTGATGCTGGCACAGCTCGGCCAGCCGCTCGACGGCGCGCTCCTGCGCGGCCAGACGCTGCTCGTTGACGGTCTCCGCCTGGAACCAGTCGAAATAGTAGGCGAGGTTGATCAACGCATCCGGACGGGTATCGTCGAGCAGTTGCGTCAGGCTCGCGGCGTCCCAGCCGTCTTGTGGTGGGCGGGGGGCGAGGAAACCGATGTCTTCCTCCGCACCGAGGCGAATCAGCGCCTGCCCAAGGGCATTTCCGCCGCCCAGTAACATAAGGCGCATTCGCATAGAGTCAGCAGGCCCAGTCTGATTGGAACGATGGCTTTATCGACAGCGCCCGCAGGCGATGTCCTCAATAATTGCCGGAATCGTTGCATTTTGCGGGTTTAGTGCGCAACCGTCATCCGTAAAGTGTAGTTCCCGGGGATTTGTAGTGCTGCTCGCGATGGCCCCCTCAGTACCGACGCAAATCCTGAGCGGTACTTGCAACTTCCCGCCCCCACCCGCATAAATTGCTTCATGAACCTGCCCATCCCCGCAGACAGCGCTCTGAACGGTTTTCACCCCGCCGTCAGCGCCTGGTTCAGCAACACTTTCGCGACGGCCACCGCCGCCCAGGCCCGGGCGTGGCCGTTGATCCGCCAGCGCCGCTCGACCCTGATCGCCGCGCCCACCGGCTCCGGCAAAACCCTGACCGCGTTTCTGGCGGTGCTCGACGATCTGGTCCATCGCGGCCTGGAGAACCCGGATGGCCTGCCGGACGAAACCCTGGTGGTCTACGTTTCGCCGCTCAAGGCCCTGTCCAACGACATCCGGATCAACCTGCAAACCCCGCTGGCCGGCATCACCGAGCAGTTGCGCGTGATGGGGCTGCCCGACGTGCCGATCAGCACCGCCGTGCGCACCGGCGATACGCCGCAAAAAGACCGTTCGGCCATGCGCAAAACCGCGCCACACATTCTGGTGACCACCCCGGAATCCCTTTACGTGCTGCTCGGCTCCGATTCCGGCCGGCAGATGCTCGGCACCACGCAAACGGTGATCGTCGACGAAATCCACGCCATCGCCGCCAGCAAGCGCGGCAGTCACCTGGCCCTGAGCCTGGAGCGCTTGCAGGCGCTCTGCGCGCAACCGCTGGTGCGGATCGGCCTGTCTGCCACGCAAAAACCTATCGAAGCGGTGTCACGCTTTTTGGTTGGCCACGATCGCGCCTGCGAAGTCATCGACATCGGCCACGCCCGCCCACGGGATCTCGGTATAGAAGTGCCGCCGGTGCCGTTATCGGCGGTGATGGCCAACGACGTATGGGAGCTGGTCTACGATCGCCTCGCCGCCCTCGCCCGTGAACACCGGACCACGCTGATTTTCGTCAACACCCGACGCCTGGCCGAACGCCTGAGCCGACACTTGAGCGAACGCCTCGGCAAAGACGCCGTGGCCGCCCATCATGGCAGCCTGGCCAAGGAGTTTCGCCTGGACGCCGAGCAACGGCTCAAGCGCGGTGAGCTGCAAGTGCTGATCGCCACCGCCTCGCTGGAGTTGGGGATCGACATCGGCGACGTCGACCTGGTGTGCCAGATCGCGTCGCCGCGCTCGATTGCCGGGTTTGTGCAACGGGTCGGCCGCTCCGGGCACCAGGTCGGCGGCACGCCCAAGGGCCGGTTGTTCGCCACCACCCGCGACGACCTGATCGAATGCGCCGCCCTGCTCGATTGTGTACGCCGTGGCGAACTCGACACCTTGCAGATCCCCGAAGCACCGCTGGACGTGCTGGCCCAGCAGATCATCGCCGAGGTCAGTTGCCAGGAATGGCAGGAGCAGACCTTGCTGGAGATGCTGCGTAAAGCCTCGCCTTACGCCAAGCTCGACGAAAAGCACTATCAGGCGCTATTGCACATGCTCGCCGAGGGCTACAACGGTCGTCAGGGCATGCGTAGCGCGTATCTGCACCGGGACGCCGTAAGTCACACCCTGCGCGGCCGTCGGGGCGCCAAGCTGACCGCCGTGACCAGCGGCGGGACGATTCCGGACAACGCCGACTACAGCGTGTTGCTGGAGCCTCAGGGGCTGAATATCGGCAGCGTCAACGAAGACTTCGCAGTGGAAAGCATCGCCGGGGATATCTTTCAGCTGGGCAATACGTCCTATCGAATTCTGCGGGTCGAAACCGGCAAGGTCCGGGTCGAAGACGCTCAGGGTCAGCCGCCGACCATTCCGTTCTGGCTCGGCGAAGCACCCGGTCGCAGCGATGAACTGTCGTTCGCCGTGGCCCGCCTGCAAGCACAACTCGATGAGTTGCTCGGCGCCACACCCGGCGACTTGCAGCCAGCCGTCGACTGGCTGACCGACACCCTTGGCCTGAACCTCGCCAGCGCCGAGCAACTGGTCGATTACCTGGCCCGGACCCGCCTGACCCTCGGCGCCTTGCCGTCCCAGGACACACTGGTGATGGAGCGTTTTTTCGACGAGTCCGGCGGCACGCAACTGATCATCCACTCGCCATTCGGCAGCCGCATCAACCGCGCCTGGGGCCTGGCCCTGCGCAAGCGTTTCTGCCGCACCTTCAACTTCGAATTGCAGGCCGCCGCCAGCGAGGACGCCATCGTGTTGTCGCTGTCCACCAGCCACAGCTTCGAACTGGACGACGTCTGGCGCTACCTGCACAGCAACAGCGCCGAACATATCCTGACTCAAGCGGTACTCGAGGCCCCGCTGTTCGGCGTGCGCTGGCGCTGGAACGCCGGGGTCGCCCTGGCGCTGCCACGCTACAGCGGCGGGCGCAAAGTACCACCGCAGATCCAGCGGATGAAAAGCGAAGACCTGATCGCCAGCGTGTTTCCCGATCAGATCGCCTGCGTGGAAAACCTCGCCGGTGAACGCGAGATTCCCGATCATCCACTGGTGGAACAAACCCTCGACGATTGCCTGCACGAAGCCATGGACAGCGAAGGCTGGCTGGTGTTGTTGCGGCGCATGGAACAGGGCGACATCCGCCTGATCAGCCGCGATCTGCCTGCGCCTTCGCCGCTGGCGGCGGAAATCCTCAGCGCTCGCCCCTACACCTTTCTCGACGATGCGCCGCTGGAAGAGCGGCGCACTCAGGCGGTACTCAACCGCCGCTGGAGCGATCCTCAGTCCACCGACGACCTCGGTGCGCTGGATGCCGACGCAATTGCCGCGGTACGCGACGAAGCCTGGCCAACGCCAACCGGCCTCGATGAAATGCATGAAGCATTGATGAGCCTGGCATGCATCACCGACGCAGAGGCCCGGGCCAACCCGAATTGGCTCGATTGGCTGAACACCCTGGCCAACAGTGGCCGCGCCAGCCGTTTGCAGATCAACGCCAAGCAATCGCTGTGGCTGCCACTGGAGCGACTGACCTGCCTGCGGGCGATTTATCCACAGGCCACGTTGTTTCCGTCGCTGGACCCGTTACCCGGCTTCAATGAAACCTGGGAGCCGGACGAAGCGGTGCTGGAAGTGATCCGTGCGCGGCTCAGCGCGTTTGGTCCGTTGCCGCTGAAGATGATTGCCGAACCGCTTGGTTTACCGGTGCTTCAAGTCACTCAGGCCCTGGCGCAACTGGAACGCGAAGGTTACGTGCTGCGCGGGCAATTCACCCCGCGCGCAAGTGAAGAAGAGTGGTGCGAACGGCATCTGCTGGCGCGGATTCATCGCTACACGGTCAAACGGCTGCGCCGGGAAATCGAGCCGGTGGCGTTGCAGGATTTCATGCGTTTTCTGTTCGACTGGCAGCATCTTTCCACCGCGAGCCGAGGCCAGGGCAGCGCAGTGTTGCCGGCGATCATCAGCCAGTTCGAAGGCTACCCCGCCGCCGCTTCGGCATGGGACAGCGATATTCTGCCGGCGCGGCTCAAAGACTATTCGGCGACCTGGCTGGACGAGCTATGTCGCAGCGGCAAACTGGTCTGGACCCGCCTGACCGCCCGCAACAAAAGCGCCAGCACAGCGCTGCGCAGCACGCCGATTCTGCTGTTGCCGCGCAGTCAGGTCGGGTTGTGGAGCAGCTTGACCGAACAGACAGCGGTCAGCGAACTATCGCCCAAGACACAAAAAGTCCATGAAGCACTGAGCCAGCACGGCGCACTGTTTTTCGATGAGCTGATGCACGAGGCCCATCTGCTGCGCTCGGAACTGGAAATCGCCTTGCAGGAACTGGTCGGTGCCGGGCTGGTAAACGCCGACAGCTTCGCCGGGCTGCGGGCACTGATCACCCCGGCCAGCAAACGCCAGAATCGCAGTAGCCGACGCGGGCGCGGCGCGTTTGTCGGCGGGATGGACGACGCCGGGCGTTGGGCGTTGCTACGCCGTGGTTCTGCCGCGCCGTTTGTGGATAAACAACGCCCATCGTCCACGCCCATAGAAACCCTGGAACACATCGCCATGACCTTGCTGCGACGTTACGGCGTGGTGTTCTGGCGCTTGCTGGAGCGTGAGGCGGACTGGTTGCCGAGTTGGCGGGAATTGCTGCGCACGTTCCATCGGCTCGAGGCCCGGGGTGAGATCCGTGGCGGGCGGTTTGTCAGTGGTTTGGCCGGTGAGCAGTTTGCGCTGCCCGAGGCGATACCATTGCTGCGCGAAGTCAGGCGGCGCCCCCATGACGGCAGTTTGATCGCGGTGTGCGGGGTGGATCCGCTGAACCTCGCCGGCACTCTGTTGCCGGGCGCCAAAGTGCCGGCACTGGCGAGCAATCGACTGGTGTATCGCGATGGTGTGCCAGCCGCCGCCGAGATCGCCGGCAAGCAGCAGTTCTGGCTGGAGCAGGATCAGCAGGCCAGTGCCGAGCTACACAACAAACTCACCCGACACTGATCGTTCCCACGCTCTGCGTGGGAATGCAGCCAGGGACGCTCCGCGTCCCAAAGCGGACGCGGAGCGTCCAGTGAGGCATTCCCACGCGGCGCGTGGGAACGATCAAATGCCTGACACAGCACCGGCCAATGTGGGTCGGTGGTGTTTTTGTCGAGTTTTACCATCCGTAGCCCCGTCGAAACTTTCCCGCTCGCCCCGCAGTCATCAAAAGACAGGGTTGTCCGAGGATGGGAGGCGACATGGCGGCGATTCATATTGGAATTTCAGGCTGGCGCTACACGCCCTGGCGGGGGGATTTCTACCCGAAGGGGCTGACCCACAAACGCGAATTGCAATTCGCGTCACGGGCGGTCAACAGCATCGAAATCAATGGATCGTTCTATGCCCTGCAACGGCCCGAACGTTACGCCCAGTGGTACGCCGAAACCCCGGCGGGCTTCGTGTTCAGCGTCAAGGCGCCGCGTTTTATCACCCATATCAAGCGCTTGCGGGACATCCACAAACCCCTGGCGAATTTCTTCGCCTCCGGGGTGCTGGAGCTCAAGGAAAAACTCGGCCCGATCCTTTGGCAGTTTCCGCCCAGCTTCAAATTCGACCCGGAGCTGTTCGAAAGCTTTCTCGAACAACTGCCCCACGACACTGAGCAGGCCGCCGCCCTCGCCCGTCAGCACGAACCGCGTCTGAACGGTCACGCCAGCCTGAAGGCCTACGGCAAAAAACCAATACGCCATGCCGTGGAAATCCGCCACGAGAGCTTCGTCGATCCCGCCTTTGTCCGCCTGCTCAAACGCTACAACACCGCGCTGGTGATTGCCGACACCGCCGGCAAATGGCCGTATCGCGAAGACCTCACCAGTGATTTCGTCTACCTGCGTCTGCACGGCGCCGAAGAACTCTACGCCAGCGGTTACACCCCGCAAGCGCTGAAACGCTGGGGCGAGCGGATCGACGCCTGGCATCACGGCCAGCAGCCGGCGGACCCGCAACTGATCGCGCCCCGGCAAAAGCCCAAGGCACGCAAATCCCGGGAAGTGTTCTGCTATTTCGATAACGACATCAAAGTCCGTGCGCCCTTCGATGCCCGCCGCCTGCTTGAGCGTTTCCATCTCGACAAAGACCTTGTCACCGCCCTCGGCGAGCCGGCTGCCGAAGGAGTATTGCCATGAGCATTCCCGATCCGCTCGGCACGACAGATGAACAGCAACCCATCATCAGCACCGTGAGCCGTTTCACCGTGCTGACGGTCAACACCCACAAGGGTTTTACCGCGCTCAACCGGCGCTTCATCCTGCCCGAGTTACGCGAAGCGGTGCGCAGTGTGTCCGCCGATGTGGTGTTTTTGCAGGAGGTTCACGGCACCCACGAGCATCATCCCCGGCGCTACAACAACTGGCCGGCGATGCCCCAGTACGAATTCCTCGCCGATACCCTGTGGCCGCAATTCGCCTACGGACGCAACGCGGTCTACCCGGCGGGCGATCACGGCAATGCGCTGTTGTCGAAATTCCAGATCATCCGCCACGACAACCTCGACGTTTCCATCAGCGGCCATGAAAACCGTGGAATCCTGCACTGCGTGTTGCGCATGCCCGGCGACGGCCGGGAAGTGCATGCCATTTGCGTCCATCTGGGGCTGCGCGAAAGCCACCGGATGGCACAACTCAAGCTGCTGACCCAACGTCTGGAAGCGTTGCCGCAGGATGCCCCAGCGGTCGTCGCCGGCGACTTCAACGACTGGCGCCAGCGCGCCGATGCACTGCTCAAGCCCTGCGGTTTGCGTGAGGTGTTCGCCGAGCGGCATGGCAAACCGGCGCGCAGTTTCCCGGCGCGTTGGCCGGCGTTACGCCTGGACCGTATCTACGTGCGCAACCTCAAGGCCAGCCATCCTCAAGTGCTGGCCGCACGGCCCTGGTCACACCTTTCCGACCATGCCCCGCTATCGGTGGAGATCGAGCTATGAACAGTCCATCGATGGAAAAAGCCACGGTCGAACAGGTTTCCTCACCGCCCCCGGCGCGCGAGCCTGCGGTGACTGACGTCGAATACGGCTGGCACGGGAACAACCGGGTCGAATTGCTGGAAAACGGCGAGGCGTACTTTCCAAGGGTGTTCGAAGCGCTGCGCCAGGCCCAGAGTGAAATCCTGCTGGAAACCTTCATTGTTTTCGAAGACAAGGTCGGCAACGAACTTCAACAGATCCTGATTCAAGCTGCGCAACGTGGCGTACGTATTACCGTCAGCCTCGACGGCTTTGGCTGTGGCGAACTGAGTACCGAGTTCCTCGCGGCCCTGAGCAGTGCTGGTGTGCGCCTGCAAATATTCGACCCCGCCCCGCGTCACTTTGGCATCCGCACCAACTGGTTCCGCCGTCTGCACCGCAAGATTGTGGTGGTCGACGGCACGATTGCGTTCCTCGGCGGCATCAATTTTTCCGCCGACCATTTGGCCGACTTCGGCCCCGAGGCCAAACAGGATTACTCGGTTGAAGTGCAAGGCCCGGCGGTGGCCGACATTCATCACTACGCCCTACGGCAAAGCGGTCGCCCGGCCCGGGCCAAGTACTGGTGGCAACGCCGTCGGCAACGGCGCGCGGAACTGGCGGTCAACGATCACGATGGTCAGGTGCGGCTGGTGTATCGCGACAACGCAGAACACCAGAGCGATATCGAAGAAGCGTATTTGCAGGTACTGCGCAGTGCCCGGCGGCGCGTGGTGATCGCCAACGCCTACTTCTTTCCCGGCTATCGGTTGCTGCGCGAGATCCGCAATGCGGCGCGCCGAGGGGTCGAGGTGCGCCTGATTCTTCAGGGGCAGCCGGATTTGCGGGTGGCCAGACTCGCCGCGCGCATGACCTACGACTACCTGCTGCGGGCCGGGGTGGTGATCTACGAATATTGCGACCGCCCGCTGCATGGCAAAGTTGCCCTGGTTGACGAAGACTGGAGCACCGTCGGCTCAAGCAATCTCGACCCGCTGAGCCTGTCGCTGAACCTGGAGGCCAACGTGTTGATCCGCGACCGCGCCTTCAACCGTGACCTGTTCGAGCGTCTCGACGAGTTGAGCAGCCACCACTGCAAGGTCATGTCAGCGGACACGGCCCCTCGCGGACGCGTCTGGGACATGACCATCGGCTTTCTGGTGTTTCACTTCCTGCGGCATTTCCCGGCGTGGGCCGGCTGGCTACCCGCGCACAAAGCGCGTCTGAAACCTTTCACCCATCCGACCGGGAGCGCCAAGGCATGAGCCATTCCGATGCGCAGCCTGCCCCGCACTCCGACACGCCGGGCAAACACCACTGGCGCCGCTGGAAAAGACCGCTGACGATGCTGTTTTTCCTGGCGTTGATCGTGCTGTTCACGATGCTCGCCCAGCGCATCGAATGGGGTGAAGTGTTCGATACCCTGGCCGATTTCAAGGTGCGCACGCTGATCATCGCGTCAGGAGTGACCCTGGCGAGTTTTCTGGTCTACGCCTGTTTTGACCTGATCGGGCGCACCTACATCCGGCAAAACCTGTCCTGGCGGCAGATCCTCCCGGTGGGGATCATCAGCTATGCCTTCAATCTCAACCTGAGCGCCTGGGTCGGTGGCGTCGCCATGCGTTATCGGCTGTATTCGCGGCTCGGCGTGAGCAAAGGCAACATCGCGAAAATCCTCGGGCTGAGCCTGGCGACCAACTGGTTCGGCTACATGGTCATTGCCGGCGCGGTGTTCAGCAGCGGCCTGGTGCGAATGCCGCCGGGCTGGAAACTGAGCAGCGACGCGCTGCAAGGCGTGGGCGTGTTGTTGCTGCTGTTGAGCGCGGGGTACCTGGCGGCCTGTCGGTTTTCCAGGCGCCGGGAATGGTCGATTCGCGGCGTGGAAATCGACCTGCCGTCGCTGCGCATGGCGATCCTGCAACTGGCCCTTGGTGCGCTGAACTGGTCACTGATGGCGGCGGTGATCTTCACGTTGCTGCCGAGCAAACTGGACTATCCGCTGGTGCTGGGTGTGTTGCTGATCAGCGCCATTGCCGGGGTCCTCACCCACATTCCGGCCGGGCTCGGTGTGTTGGAGGCGGTGTTCGTGGCGCTGCTGCAACACCAGGTTTCCCGGGGAAGCCTGGTGGCGGGGTTGATTGCTTATCGGGCGATCTATTTCATCCTGCCGCTGTTGATAACCGTAGTCATGTATCTGGTGGTGGAAGCCAGGGCCAAGTCGTTGCGGATCTCGAAAAAACCTCGGGATTAAAATGCGATCTTTCTACGATGACTGAATAAGACTCAACCGCTCGCCCACCACCATCTCGGTGACCCAGCCCACGAGGATCGAGGTGTACGCCTGTTGCGAGACCGGGTCGCTCAAGGCGTGATCGGCACCGTCGATGATCCGGTGGGTCAGCGAGTGGGTCTGCTGACACGCGGCGCGGTAACTCATGATGGTCGCGTGGGGGTACATAGGCGTCGGTTTCGGACTCGACCAGCAACACATCCCCGGTAAATTGCGAACAGGCATGCAGTGCGCGATTGCTGTCGGCGCGGACCCGCGTATTGCGGTAATCGCGTAGATCGACCTTGTCCAGTTCACGCTTGGGCGTGTGCCACAAATCGTCGCGATACAGCGCCGGCACCCGCAAGGCCAGCCAACGCACCGGGCGCAACGTCGTCAGAATCGCCGCCAGATAACCGCCATAACTGGTGCCGACCACCGCGATCGCGGACGTGTCGAGCGCCGGGTGGGCGAGCAAGCGGTCGTAGGCCGCCAGCAGGTCGCGCAGGTTGTCTTCGCGGGTGACCCGGGACAACGGAATACCGGTCCCGCCGGTGTGGCCGCGCAAGTCGAACGTCAGGCACACACAACCCAACCCGGCGATGCCTTTGGCGCGCTCCAGGTCGCGTTCCTGACTACCGCCCCAACCGTGGACGAAAAGCACACCCGGGACTTTCGATTTGGGGCTGAGAAAGGTCCCGCTCATCTGTTCATCGTCGATGTCGATCTGAATGGTTTCGCTTCTAGCCGTCATAGGTGTTGACCGTTACGTACTTGAGAAGAAAGTCACTGTGTTGCGCCGGACCACGGTAGATCTCGATGGCGTTCTCCGGCAGCGGTTGATCGCTATAGGTTTCGACCGACGACACGCGAATCGCGCGCAGTCCGGGGTCGTTGACGAAGCTTTGCAGCGCCGCGACTTCGGCACTGCTGGCACCGCCCAGACGCCAGGACTGTTCGAGCACGCCGCTGCGTTGTTGGCCGTTGCAGTCCAGCCCCTGGGCAATATCGTAGTTGCGCCGCGAGGCGTAGAAACCGGGGTAGGCTTCATCCGCCGCGCTGTCGAACACCTGCGCCTGCTGGATCGCCAGCCTCACGTCATCCGGCAGCGCCAGCGCCAGCAGGTCCTCGTAATAACCCTGCACCACCAACAGATTGGACCCTCCATAAACCTGCTCGCCCTCCCCGTCTTCGGTCAAGTATTGATCACCGCAATAACTCAACACTTTGTCGCCGATGAAGCTTTGGCCGACGCTATGGGTGATCACCTCGGTCAAGTCCTGCTCCAGTACTACGCCTTCGGTGAACAGTGTTTTGGCATCGGGGCGAGCGAGGACAGCGTCGAACTGGTCGAGGCTTTTGATCACCTCCTGACCGCGCCCGGCGCAGGCATGAATCGGCTTGACGCGGATCGGGCCGCTGTAGAGCAGGTGCTCCGCTGCCGGGCGCGCATCGTCCAGGGAGAACACGCTGAGGCCATCGAGCACGACACTGCGTACCCGTTCGGAAAACAACGGCGCCCAGCCTTCGGGCGCGAACGCATAGCGGTTCAACAGCCCATGACTGATGGCTTTGGTGCAGATGAATGCGTGGTCGACGTAACCGCCCCACAAATCCTCCGGTCCTTTGACGCCCAGCTGCCGGGCGGCAGCGGCGCCCACCAGCGTCTGGGTCGGCAACAGATAAAGGTCGCGGCCGCTATGCAGTTGCGGATCGAAACTGCCGCCGTATTCAAGCCCGACGATCCGCGCCAGCCAACGGGCCAGCGCGCGATTGGTTTCGACTTCGTGCAGCGGGGCATCGGGTCGCACCGAATGGGCGAGTACCAGTTTCTTGCGGTTTGTTGGGGTCATGCGTTCCCCTTCAATCTGCGCTTGATAAATGTAGCTGGAGGCGTGCAGGGATCAGGCCAACGATGACCGGAGAGAAATGGTTTTCAAATCAGCTGGTTGCGAAATGCATGATGGCACCAGGCCTGTTTTATTCTGCACGACCTCCGGCATTTTGCACGATTCAAACCTGTCACCTGCTCCATGTGGAATAGAGCTTATGAACGAGCCACGCCTGCGTTTGGCGTCCCCCCAAACCGTGCCCGATAGTCACTCGGCGCCAACCCGGTAATCTTTTTGAATGTCGCGCGAAACGCACTCGGGTCTTGATAGCCCACGGTCCAGGCAATGTGATCGATGGTGCTATTGGTGAACTCGAGCATCTCCCGCGCCTTGCCGACGCGCAGGTGCTGGCAGTACTCGGTGGGTTTCAACCCGGTCGCCGCGCGGAATCGTCGCAGGAAGGTGCGTTCTTCCAGCCCCGCCCGTTCGGCCATCGCCGCCAGCGAAACATCGACCGCCCCAGTGCTTTGCAGCCAATGCTGAACCTTGAGAATCGACCCATCGCCGTGGCTGAGAATCGGCGAAAAGTTACTGCCGCACTCGCTCGCACTGTCGCTGTGTTCCAACACCAGAAACCGTGCCGTGCCAGTGGCGATACTCGGCCCCAGCAAACGGTCCACCAGCCGTAACCCCAGCGCTGACCAGGCCATCAGCCCGGCGGTGGTGATCAGGTCACCGTCGTCGACGATGGGCGTGTCGGCCTTGAGCCTGATCGCCGGGTAACGCTCGGCGAAGGTCTTGGCCGAGGTCCAGTGAGTAGTGGCGCTACGGCCGTCGAGCAAGCCGCTTTCGGCCAACAGAATAGACCCCACGCAAACCCCGCCGAGGGTCGCGCCGTTGGCGTGTTGCTGACGAATCCAGCGAATCAGGCCCTGGGGCGCCTGCCCCTCGGAAAAACCGGCGATCGACGGCGGGATCAACACCGCGACCAGCGCGCCGACCGGGCCAGGATGACTGTCGTAGACCCGCTCTGGCATTTGATCGCCGTCGACCTGCCAGTGACTGACCCGCAGCAACGGCAGCTGTGCCGCCTGATGCTCGGCAGCGATCCGGTTGGCCACGCCGAACAGATCCGTCAACCCATGCACTGCCGCCATCTGCGCACCGGGATAGATCAACACCCCCAGTTCGGCGACTGCCCTTTCCACGCCCATTGTCAGTTTTCCCCCTTCTATTGTCGGTGCGGCCAATCCTCGAACAGAGGGCCAGCGCCAATACTGCATTCCACACCAACACACACTCAAGGAAACAGTCATGGCCAAGCAAGCACTCATCGTAGTCGACATCCAGAACGATTACTTCCCCCAGGGCAAGTGGCCGCTGGTGGGCGCCGACGCCGCAGCGGACAACGCCGCACGGTTGATTCAGGCGTTTCGCGAAGCCGGTGATCCGGTGGTGCACATCCGTCACGAATTCACCTCCGATGCCGCACCGTTCTTCACTCCGGGCTCCGACGGCGCGAAGCTGCACCCCAAAGTCCTCAACCGCGCCGACGAACCGGTAGTGCTCAAACATTTCGTCAACTCGTTCCGTGAAACAGAGCTGGAGTCGATCCTCGACCAGCAAGGCATCGAACATCTGGTGATCGTCGGCAGCATGAGCCACATGTGCATCGACGGCATCACTCGCGCTGCGGCCGATCTGGGCTATACCGTCACTGTCGTCCACGATGCCTGCGCCACCCTTGACCTGGAGTTCAATGGTCTGACGGTTCCCGCAGCTCATGTGCACGCCGCCTTCATGTCGGCGTTGGGTTTTGCTTATGCAAGCGTGGTGTCTGCCGACGACTTTCTGGCTGGTTAAGGTGAGGAACTGTGGGAACGGGCTTGCCCGCCCCCACAGGTCGACAGTCGAAAAAATCTCACGCGTGAGCTATTGAGGGCTGCAAAAATTGCCTGTAGTGTTATCACGCGTGAGCTTTTTTCACTACGAGGTCAGTGCCATGCAAAGCAGCTCGCCATCAGATCCGCCTGCCGGGTCTGTTACCGATTCAGCGAGCCGCAAGGGAGAGCGCTCGAAACCCTCCGCGAAAAAACCATCCAGCTTCTACATGAAGCAGATGCGCGCGGGCCTGGGTGCCGCCGGTTATGTGAAACACGAGACTTGGGTGCTTCCCGAAAATCGAAGCCTGCTCAAGCAGATGGAGAAACAGCTACGCCAACCGATTCTGGCTGGCTCATTCATGTCGGAGAATTACATGAGCGCAGGTAATAACTGGAACATCGATCGCCTCTACAGCGCCCTTCAGGCCCTCGACGAAGTGGTTGCGAACGAAATCACCCTCTCCCTCGTTCAAGGCGCCGAGTCCAGCATCAAGCTGGAAATGAACGACTTCGGTGGCTTGCCGATTTACATCGCAGTGGTTGGCGATCAGATCATCGTCGATACCGTGCTGGTCGATGTCGAGTCGATCAACGACGTACCGGCCTTCAACGATGCCGTTCTGCGCAGCCGGGAAATGTTCCCGCTGTCCTCGATCGGTATCGAGTCCATGCCTAACGGGCAGATCGTTTACAACATGTTCGGCGCACTGAGCGCAGACTCCAGCCTGACCAACGTCGTGACCGAGGTCAAAACCCTCGTCGACAACGTCCAGCGCGCCAGCGAAGCCTTCGAACGTTTCTTCATTTAATTTCTCGGGAACAGGAAATATCCAATGACTCAGTCCATCTGGAGCAAATTGTTCACCGCGCTGCGTGGCGGTGCCAATGAAGTCGGCGAATCGATCGTCGACCAACAGGCCCTGCGCATCCTCGACCAGGAAATTCGCGATGCTGACAGCGCGCTGGCCAACGCCAAGCGTGAGCTGGTCACCATCATGGCCAAGCACAAACTGTCGACTGACCGCGTCAACGAATACAACGCCAAGATCAAGGACCTGGAATCCAAGGCCCTGGCCGCGATCCAGGCCAACCGCGAAGACCTGGCACTGGAAGTGGCCGAAGCCATTTCGACCCTGACCAATGAACTGGATGTCGAGCAAAAGCAGGCCACCGAATTCGGCGGTTATGCTGACAACATGCGCAAAGACATCACCAAAGCCGAAAACCGCATCAAAAGCCTGCGCCAGCAAGTGGACATGGCCAAGGCCCGTGAAAGCGTGCAGAAAGCTCAGGTCAGCGCTTCGATCGCCAGTGGCGGCGCCAACGGCAAGCTGGAAACCGCCGTCGGTACGCTGAATCGTTTGCAGGCCAAGCAGCAGCAACGCGCCGCTGAACTGCAAGCCCAGGACGAACTGACCGACGCGTCGACCGGCACCGACCTGGAGCGCAAGCTGCGCGAAGCCGGCATCACGCCGAACGAAGGCAGCGCCAATGCGATCCTGGAACGCCTGAAGAAAAAATCGGCTGAGTAACCTGGTCACCGTGCAGAAGGAAGGGCATTTATTGTCCTGATGCCAGTCAGTCAAGCGCATCGAACCTGTGGCGAGGGCGCTTGCTCCCTCGCCACAGTCGCCAGGAACGAGCCCCCACGGAGTCAGGGATGTCATGTCGATTTTCCTTTTGTTGCGCACATACGTCTCGTCGTTCTTCCATCGCTTCGGCTGGGCAGGCCTGGCCATTGCGTTGGGCGTACATCTGACCACAGCCTGGCTGGGCCTGGTGCTTCTGGGCGAACAACACCTCATCGCCCCCGCCACGTTTACCTACTTCTATCTCACCACTACGCTCACCGTCGGCTACGGCGATCTTGCGCCACAGACAGCAGCCGGACGAATTTTCGTGGCGACCTGGGTCATGCTCGGCGGCATTGCGCTGCTGACGGCAGCCATCGGCAAAACCACCAGCAGCGTCATCGATGTATGGAGAAAAGGCATGAAGGGCAAAGGCGATTTCACCGACCAGGTCGGCCACACAGTTCTCATCGGCTGGGAAGGCGCGTCCAGCGAGCGGGTCATTGAGTTGTTGCTGCAGGACGAAACGTCCAATGACAACCTGATCGTCATTTGCGATTGCGACCTCGACGAAAACCCCATGCCGGGTAAAGCGTCCTTTATCAAAGGCGAAAGCCTGTCCTCCAGTGCATTGTTACTGCGCGCCGGCGTTCCCGGCGCCGAGCGCGTCCTGGTGCGAACCCATTCAGACGATCTGACCCTGGCCACTGTGCTGGCGGTCAATCAACTGGGCCCTGCCGGGCATGTGGTCGCCCACTTCAATGAAAGTGAAATCGCGGCGCTCGCCAGCGCCTACGCACCCAGCCTGGAATGCACCTCAAGCATGGCCATCGAGATGCTGGTGCGCGCCTCTCAGGATCCGGGCTCGTCAGCGGTCATTAATGAATTGCTGTGCGTGGGTCAAGGCGCCACCCAATACCTGATGAAGCTGCCCGAGACCTTCGAAGCAACCTTCGGCGATCTGTACGCTCAGATGAAAGAACAGCACAACGCGACCCTTATCGGCTACCGCGCCAAAGGCGCCCGACAACCTTCGATCAACCCGCCCGGCGCCACTCGCGTCAAGGGCGGCGAACTCTTCTACATCGCTTCCACGCGCCTCAAGGAAATCTCCAATGGGATGGTTTAAACAGTTGATGGGGCTTGAGGCCCCGAAAGCGAATACGGAATCGAAGTGGACAGCCAACGAAACCCTGCCCGTCATCGGTCCGCTGGGCCTGGCAATGGGCAAGGGCGTGATGTTCGATACAACCCTGAAGTTGTTGCTCGACGAAAAAACCGCTGTGGTCATCCCGGGCTCTCAGCAAATATGGAGCGTCGGCACCATTGATCTCGGGCAGTCGACCTGGCTGTCGCGTTATTACATGAACGACGAAGACCACTGGCTGCAAGTGCACACCACTGGCGACATCGCCGGGCAAGTCGAGTCGGTAATCCTGTTCAACTACCTCAGCTACATCACCATCAACAGTGAAACTGAGCTGCGTCGGCTGGCCGGCCCTCAAAGCCTGATCGGCCTGCCGACCTACACCCACAACGGTGTCGAATACACCCGCGAGTGGGGCACCGAAGACGGTCAGACGGAACTGGTGGCGTTGAGCGAACACCTGAAAAATCCGGATGAGTCCTACAGTATCGAGCACCGTTCGATGCTGTACGCCCGCGAAACCGGCCTGACCGATCGCCGGGAATTCCTGCTGTTTTCCGTTGAAGAAGACGCCGAAGGCACCATCAGTTTGAGCACTTCGCTGGGCATTTCGCTGTACACCACTGACCTGAACACTTTTTAAAAAAGGAAGAAGTCCATGCTTGAAGCGCTCTCCATCTCCCTGAACAAAGCCGCCGTGCTCGGGTTTGTCTTGTACATCCTCGGCGCCGCCGTGCTGTTCGCGCTGTTCCAGTTCATCTACACCCGAATCACACCGCACCGGGAGTTCGAACTGATCCGTTCGGGCAACGTTGCCGCCGCAATCGCGCTGGGGGGCGCCATCATCGGTTTCGCCATTCCGGCCAGTAATGTGATTGCCTACTCGATCAGCATTCTGGATTTCGTTGTCTGGGCAGTGATCGCCGCGTTCGTTCAACTGCTGGCGTTTCTGGTGACCAGCCTGGTGCTCAAAGGCGCCTCTGAGCGCATCAAGCAAGGCGAAATCGCAGCGGGCATCTATATCGCGGCAGTGGCCATCAGCGTCGGCATGTTGAACGCCGCGTGCATGACCCCTTCCCAGAACTGATTGCGCCACGGAGATTGCGATGAAACGAAGCAAGTACGTTCAGCTCTCGCTGGCAGCGTCGGTCGCCATGGCGATATCAGGCTGCGGGCAGGCGGAAAAAACCTACCCGGTGCAGAAGAAGTACAATTTCCAGTCCGTTCAGCAATGCGCCGATGAAAAGCTCCCGGTGGACGTCTGCTCTGACGCCTACATGACCGCCATGGCCCAGCATCGCCGCATCGCGCCGGTGTACGACAACCAGGCCGATTGCGATGCCGACTTTGTCGCCGACTGGTGCCAGCAGGATTCCGCCGGCAAGTTCATCCCCAAGCTGGGTGGTTTCGAACTGACCGCCGATGGCGAGGTCACGCAATCCCAGGTGGACGCCGCCAAGGCACAATTGCCCGCCTCGGAAGCGAACACTGGCGGTTCGGGCTTTTCCACCGGCAGCCTGCTGACCGGACTGCTGATCGGCAACATGCTGAGCAGTAACCGCAACAGCTATTACTCCGAACCGGTCTACCGCTACCGCGATGATCGCGGCAACTACGCCTCCTCAACGCTTAACCAGCGGATATCGAAGGGCTCAACCTTTACCAAGTCCAATCAGGTGAGGTACGGCACCAGCAGCTACGCCGATTCAATCCGTTCCGCCAGCAAGCCGATGTCCGTGGACTCATCCACCTCCCGTGGCGGCTTCGGCAGCAAAGCCAGTGCCCGCAGCGGTTGGGGCGGTTCGAGCAGCGCTGGCCGATCGAGCAGTTAAGGAACGAGCGCCATGAAGAAAATCCTCTGCGCAGAACGTCATGACTGGAAACAGACCGCCGAAAGCCTCGGCTTTCTGTTCCATACCATCGACGATGAGCCCTATTGGGACGAGAGCGCGTACTACCAGTTCACGCTCAAGCAGATCGAGAACGATCTCGAAGACCCGACCACCGAGGTTCATGAGATGTGCATGGACCTGGTGGCCCGCGTGGTGCAGAGCGAGGAGTTGCTGGATCGCCTGAGCATTCCCGCGCCGTTCTACGACATGGTTCGCACATCATGGCTCGAAGGCCACCCGCACCTGTATGGGCGCATGGACTTCTCCTACAACGGCACCGGGCCCGCCAAGCTGCTGGAACTCAATTACGACACGCCGACCAGCCTGTATGAGGCCGCGGCGTTTCAGTGGGGCTGGCTGGAGCAGTGCATCGAACGCGGCTTGCTGCCCAGGCAGGCCGACCAGTTCAACAGCATCGACACCAAGCTGCATCAGACCTTTGCCCAACTGCAGCTCAAACAGCCCTTCTATTTCGCTTCGATGAAAGACTCGGTCGAAGACAAGGGCACCACCGATTACCTGCGCCTGGTCGCGGAAAAAGTCGGCATCGAATCTCGGCACATTGATATCGAGGACATTGGCCTCACCCGTGACGGACGTTTCGTCGACCTCGAAGATCGCTGGATCCCTCACCTGTTCAAGCTGCATGCCTGGGAGTTCATCTTCCACGAACCCTTCGGCGCTGCGATTGCCCAGAGCGATACACAATTTTTCGAGCCGGCCTGGAAATCGATCATCTCCAACAAGGGTATCCTGCCGTTGTTGTGGGAGTTCAACAAAGGTCACCCGAACCTGCTCGCGGCGCACCTGGATGCCGACCCGGGCAAAGCCGTGCCCAAGGGTTGGGTGCGCAAGCCATTTTTCTCACGGGAAGGCGCCAACATTGAGCTGCAAACCGCTGAAGGTCTGATCGTAAAAGAGGACGGCCCCTACACCGATGCGCCGTTCATCCTTCAGGAGTTTGCCCCGCTGCCGAAGTTTGGCGACAGCTACACGCTGATCGGCTCCTGGGTAATCGGGGATCAGGCGGCGGGGATCGGCGTGCGGGAAGACAATAGTCTGATCACCAAGGATTCGAGCCGGTTCTTGCCACACCTGATACTCGATTGACCCATCCATCGCCGATGCGGACATATATCAAGACACCCACAAGACTTACGGCTGAAATGCCGGATAATGGCGGCCATTCGTTTAGCCGTTATTCTGGTAATCCCCCATGGAAATCAAGGTCAACTTTCTCGACAACCTTCGACTTGAAGCCAAGTTCGATGACTTCACGGTGGTGGCCGATCAACCTATCCGCTACAAGGGCGATGGCTCGGCACCGGGTCCGTTCGACTACTTCCTGGCTTCGTCGGCGCTGTGTGCAGCGTATTTTGTGAAGTTGTACTGCAACACGCGCAATATCCCCACGGATAACATCCGCCTGTCGCAGAACAATATTGTTGACCCGGAAAACCGCTACAACCAGATTTTCAAGATCCAGGTCGAGTTGCCGGCGGACCTCTCCGACAAGGACCGCCAGGGCATCCTGCGTTCCATCGACCGTTGCACCGTGAAAAAAGTGGTGCAAGCCGGGCCTGAGTTTGTGATCGAAGAAGTGGACAACCTCGATGCCGATGCCCAGGCTTTGCTGATGCCTGCTTCCCACTCAGAGGCGAGCACCTATATCGCCGGCAAGGATCTGCCGCTGGAGCAAACCATCGCCAATATGTCGGCCATTCTGGCGGACCTGGGCATGAAGATTGAAATCGCCTCGTGGCGCAATATCGTGCCCAATGTGTGGTCGCTGCATATCCGCGATGCGCACTCGCCGATGTGCTTTACCAACGGCAAGGGTGCGACCAAGGAAGGCGCGCTGGCGTCGGCGCTGGGCGAGTTTATCGAGCGACTCAACTGCAACTTCTTCTACAACGACCAGTTCTGGGGCGAACACATCGCCAACGCAGCGTTTGTGCATTACCCGGACGAACGCTGGTTCAAGCCTGGCCGCAAAGATGCACTGCCGGCCGAAATTCTCGACGAGTACTGCCTGAAGATTTACAACCGCGACGGCGAGCTGCGTGGTTCCCATCTGATCGACACCAACTCGGGCAATGAAGAGCGCGGCATCTGCTCGCTGCCGTACGTGCGCCAGTCGGACGGCGAAGTGGTGTATTTCCCGTCCAACCTGATTGAAAACCTTTTCCTGAGCAACGGCATGAGTGCCGGTAACACGCTGGCCGAAGCCCAGGTGCAATGCCTGTCGGAAATCTTCGAGCGCGCGGTAAAACGCGAAATCATCGAAGGTGAATTTGCCCTGCCGGATGTGCCGGCTCACGTGCTGGCGAAGTACCCCGGGATACTGGCCGGTATTCAGGCGCTGGAAGAACAGGGGTTCCCCGTGTTGGTGAAGGATGCGTCCCTGGGGGGTGAATTCCCGGTGATGTGCGTCACGTTGATGAACCCGCGTACCGGCGGTGTGTTCGCCTCGTTCGGCGCGCATCCGAGCCTGGAAGTGGCGCTGGAACGCAGCCTGACCGAATTGTTGCAGGGCCGCAGCTTCGAAGGTCTCAACGACCTGCCCCTGCCGACTTTTGAAGGCCATGCGGTGACCGAGCCCAATAACTTCGTCGAGCACTTTATCGACTCCAGCGGCGTGGTGTCGTGGCGCTTCTTCAGCGCCAAGTCGGATTATGAGTTCGTGGAGTGGGACTTCTCCGGCCAGGGTGAAAACTCGAATGCCGAGGAAGCCGCAACCTTGTTCGGCATTCTCGAAGGCATGGGCAAGGAAGTGTACATGGCAGTCTACGAGCATATCGGCGCAACGGCCTGCCGCATCCTGGTGCCGGACTATTCGGAAATTTATCCGGTAGACGATCTGATCTGGGATAACACCAACAAAGCGCTGTTTTTCCGTGCCGATATCCTGAACCTGCATCGCCTGGACGAGGACGAACTGCAATCGCTGGTTGAGCGTCTGGTGGAAAGTGAGCTGGATGACTACACCGACATCACCACCTTGATCGGCATCGAATTTGACGACAATACGGCCTGGGGTCAGTTAACGATCCTGGAGTTGAAGCTGCTGATCTATCTCGCCTTGCAGCAATTTGAAGAGGCGAAAGAGGCGGTGGAAATGTTCCTGCAGTACAACGACAACACCGTTGAACGTGGCTTGTTCTATCAGGCCGTGAACGTGGTGCTGGAGATGAAACTGGACGAAGACCTGGAACTGGAGGATTACGAGGCCAATTTCCGCCGGATGTTTGGCAACGAGCGAATGGATGCAGCGATCGGATCAGTGGACGGCAGCGTGCGCTTCCATGGCTTGACGCCGACCAGCATGAAACTGGAGGGGCTCGATAGACACCTGCGCCTGATCGACAGCTACAAAAAACTGCACATGGCGCGGGCCAGCATGACTACTTTATCCCGTTAACAGCGCCCACAAAAAAGCGAAGCCAGATGGCTTCGCTTTTTTTATTACTGACTGGATAGCTGCTTCTTAGAACGGAATATCGTCATCAAAGCTGTCGAAATCCGGAGCCGGTTGCGGTGCGGCCTGCGGTGGAGCCGGACGCGACTGTTGCGGCGCCGACTGCTGCGGGCGCGGAGCCTGTTGGCGTGGAGCAGATTGCTGGTAGTTATTGCCCCCGCCTTGTTGATCGCCCTGTTGTGGACGGCCGCCCAGCAGTTGCATGGTGCCTTGCATGTCGACCACGATTTCAGTGGTGTAACGCTTGATACCGTCTTTTTCCCACTCGCGGGTCTGCAGCTTGCCTTCGATGTAGACCTGCGAACCTTTACGCAGGTATTCGCCGGCGATTTCCGCAACCTTGCCGAACATCGACACACGGTGCCATTCGGTCTTCTCGACCTTCTGACCAGTTTGCTTGTCGGTCCACTGTTCGCTGGTCGCCAGACTCAGGTTGGTCACGGCGTTACCGTTAGGCAAGTAGCGAACTTCGGGATCCTGGCCGCAAGTGCCGACCAATATGACTTTGTTAACCCCACGGGCCATAACGTTCTCCTAGGCTACGCACGCTGCCTCGGCCGGGTTGTTCACCAGGCGCTCAAGGGTTGTGCGATCCAATAGTTCGGTGTCCAATTTGATGTAAATCGCCGCTTCATCAGCAACGATCACTGCATCTGTTACCCCTACGACGGCCTTCAGGCGCTCAACCAGACCCGCTTCGCGGATCGCTTCGGGCGACAACGGCAAGCGCAGGCTCGTGACGTAAGGTGGTTCGCCCATGGTAACAGCAAAGGCCAGCCAAAGTGCAGCCAGCCCGGCACATCCCAGGAACACAACCGACAAACCGCCGTGCTGGAACAGCCAGCCGCCGAGGATCCCGCCCAGTGCCGAACCGAGGAACTGACTGGTGGAATAAACCCCCATCGCCGTGCCTTTGCCGCCTGCCGGTGAAACCTTACTGATCAGCGATGGCAAGGAGGCTTCCAGCAGATTGAATGCGGTGAAGAACACCACCGTGCCGATTACCAGAGCCCGCAAGCTGTCGCCGAACTGCCAGAAGAATAGCTCAGTGAGCATTAGCGTCACGACGGAGCCGAGTAAAACTCGTTTCATTTTGCGTCGCTTCTCGCCGTAGATAATGAACGGGATCATGGCGAAGAAGGAAATCAGCAGCGCGGTCAGGTACACCCACCAATGCTGCTCTTTGGGCAAACCGGCTTTTTCGACCAGGGCCAGGGGCAATGCCACGAAGCTCGACATCAACATCGCGTGCAACACAAAAATGCCCAGGTCCAGGCGCAGCAGGTCCGGGTGCTTGAGCGTCGGTATCAGCGCCTGACGCGCGACGCCGGACTCGCGGTGCTGCAACGGCCCGGTGGCGCGCGGCACCATGAACATCACGATGACGATACCGACCAGCGCCATACCGCCGGTGGCGAAGAACAACCCGGACAGGCCGAAGGCACGGGTCAGCAACGGTCCCGCAACCATGGCGACCGCGAACGACAGACCGATCGTCATGCCGATCATGGCCATGGCTTTGGTCCGATGCTGCTCCCGGGTCAGGTCCGACAGCAACGCCATGACCGCCGCGGAAATCGCCCCGGCGCCCTGCAGGATGCGTCCGGCAATGACGCCCCAGATCGAATCGGCATTGGCCGCCAGCACGCTCCCCAGGGCAAAGACAATCAGCCCCAGGTAAATCACCGGACGTCGACCGATGCGGTCGGAAATGAAGCCGAAAGGAATCTGAAAGATCGCCTGGGTCAGGCCGTAAGCGCCAATCGCCAACCCGATGAGGGCCGGGGTCGCGCCTGCCAGGTCCATCCCATAGGTCGCCAGTACCGGCAACACCATGAACATGCCAAGCATACGGAAGGCGAACACCAGGGCCAGACCGCTTGCTGCGCGCGTCTCACTGCCACTCATGCGTTCGCTGTGGGGATCGTGCATGGAAAAACCTCATGTGAACCGGCGGCGATTCTACCAGTCCCATCGATTGACGGGGTACATCGCGACGCTTTGACGCGCAGCTTTCATGTATGGCTGCGACGCCCTCATTCGATAGTGTGCATCCATCCAGTATTTGGCCGTATACTCCTACGTTTTCGACGCCCGCCGAGCGAGGCCACTTTGGACAAGATCCTGATTCGTGGGGCCCGAACCCACAACCTGAAGAACATCGACCTGACCCTGCCACGGGACAAACTGATCGTTATCACCGGCCTGTCCGGATCCGGCAAGTCGTCCCTGGCCTTCGACACGCTGTACGCCGAAGGCCAGCGCCGATATGTCGAATCGCTGTCGGCCTACGCCCGGCAGTTCCTGTCGATGATGGAAAAACCTGACGTCGACACCATCGAAGGTCTGTCGCCAGCGATTTCCATCGAACAGAAGTCGACCTCGCACAACCCGCGCTCGACGGTCGGCACCATCACCGAAATCTACGACTACCTGCGCCTGCTTTACGCTCGCGTCGGTATTCCTCGCTGCCCGGACCACGATATTCCGCTGGAAGCCCAGACCGTCAGCCAGATGGTCGACCTGGTGCTGGCGCAACCGGAGGGCAGCAAATTGATGCTGCTGGCGCCAGTGATTCGTGAGCGTAAGGGCGAGCATCTCTCGGTGTTCGAAGAACTGCGCGCCCAGGGTTTCGTGCGGGCACGGGTCAACGGCAAGCTCTGCGAGCTGGACGAGTTGCCCAAGCTGGATAAACAGAAGAAGCACTCGATCGATGTCGTGGTCGACCGCTTCAAGGTCCGCGCCGACCTGCAGCAGCGCCTGGCCGAATCGTTCGAGACCGCGCTGAAACTGGCGGACGGTATTGCGCTGGTGGCGCCAATGGACGACGAGCCCGGCGAAGAAATCATCTTCTCCGCGCGTTTTGCCTGTCCGATCTGCGGCCACGCCATCAGCGAGCTGGAACCCAAGCTGTTTTCCTTCAACAACCCGGCCGGCGCCTGCCCGACTTGTGACGGCCTGGGGGTTAAACAGTTCTTCGACACCAAACGCTTGGTGAACAGTGAATTGACCCTGGCCGAAGGCGCGATCCGCGGCTGGGACAGGCGCAACGTCTATTACTTCCAGATGCTTGGCTCACTGGCCGCCCATTACAAGTTCAGCCTCGAAGTGCCGTTCAACGAACTGCCGGTCGATCAGCAGAAATTCATCCTGCATGGCAGCGGCTCGCAGAATGTCGACTTCAAGTACTTGAACGACCGTGGCGATATCGTCAAACGCTCGCACCCGTTCGAAGGCATCGTGCCGAACCTGGAACGCCGCTACCGCGAAACCGAATCGGCTTCGGTCCGGGAAGAACTGGCCAAGTTCCTCAGCACCCAGCCCTGCCCGGATTGCCGTGGCACCCGTCTGCGTCGCGAGGCGCGACATGTGTGGGTTGGCGAGAAGACCTTGCCGGCGGTGACCAACTTGCCAATCGGTGATGCCTGCGAATACTTCGGCGTGCTGAAACTGACCGGCCGCCGTGGCGAAATTGCCGACAAGATCCTCAAGGAAATCCGCGAACGCCTGCAATTCCTGGTCAACGTCGGTCTCGACTACCTGTCGCTGGATCGCAGTGCCGACACACTGTCCGGCGGTGAAGCCCAGCGTATCCGTCTGGCCAGTCAGATTGGCGCCGGCCTGGTAGGGGTTCTGTACATCCTCGATGAACCGTCGATTGGCCTGCACCAACGGGACAACGACCGGTTATTGGGCACCCTCAAGCACCTGCGCGATATCGGCAACACGGTGATCGTCGTCGAGCACGATGAAGACGCGATTCGTCTGGCCGACTATGTGGTGGATATCGGCCCGGGCGCGGGTGTTCATGGCGGGCATATCGTCGCCGAAGGTTCGCCGGCCGAGGTCATGGCGCACCCCGATTCGCTGACCGGCAAGTATTTGTCGGGCCGAGTGAAGATCGAAGTTCCAGCCAAACGCACGCCGCGCAACAAGAAGCTGGCGTTGTCTCTCAAGGGCGCTCGCGGCAACAATTTGCGCAACGTCGATCTGGAGATTCCGATCGGTCTGCTGACCTGCGTGACCGGCGTGTCCGGTTCAGGCAAATCGACGCTGATCAACAACACGCTGTTCCCGTTGAGCGCTACCGCACTCAATGGCGCAACAACTCTGGAAGCGGCGGCTCACGACAGCATCAAAGGCCTTGAGCACCTGGATAAAGTCGTCGATATCGATCAGAGCCCGATCGGTCGCACGCCGCGCTCCAACCCGGCGACCTATACCGGGCTGTTCACGCCGATTCGCGAGTTGTTCGCCGGCGTGCCGGAATCCCGCTCCCGCGGTTACGGGCCGGGGCGTTTCTCCTTCAACGTGAAGGGCGGACGCTGCGAGGCCTGTCAGGGTGATGGCCTGATCAAGGTGGAAATGCACTTCCTGCCGGACATTTATGTCCCGTGCGATGTCTGCAAGAGCAAGCGCTACAACCGTGAGACACTGGAGATCAAGTACAAGGGCAAGAGCATCCACGAGACCCTCGAGATGACCATCGAGGAAGCGCGGGTGTTCTTCGACGCGGTTCCAGCCTTGGCCCGCAAGCTTCAGACGTTGATGGACGTAGGCCTTTCCTACATCAAACTGGGACAATCGGCGACGACGCTGTCGGGCGGTGAAGCCCAACGGGTGAAACTGTCTCGCGAGCTGTCCAAACGCGATACCGGCAAGACACTGTATATCCTCGACGAACCCACCACCGGTCTGCACTTCGCCGATATCCAGCAACTGCTCGACGTGCTGCATCGTCTGCGCGACCACGGCAATACCGTGGTGGTGATCGAGCACAACCTGGACGTGATCAAGACTGCCGACTGGTTGGTGGACCTGGGCCCGGAAGGTGGTTCCAAAGGTGGGCAGATCATTGCCGTCGGTACACCGGAGGAAGTATCCGAGATGAAGCAGTCTCATACTGGCTTCTATCTCAAACCGCTGTTGGCTCGCGACAAGGCCTGAATCGGGCCCATGAAAAAGCCCCTGTCACTTTGTCGGTGACAGGGGCCTTTTTATGAAAGATCAGAACTGCGATTGCAGGTAATTCTCCAGACCGATCAACTTGATCAAACCCAGCTGCTTCTCCAGCCAGTAGGTGTGATCTTCTTCAGTGTCGTTCAGCTGAATGCGCAGGATCTCGCGAGTGACGTAATCCTTGTGCAGCTCGCAAAGCTCGATACCCTTGCATAGGGCAGCGCGGACTTTGTATTCCAGTCGCAGGTCAGCGGCGAGCATGTCCGGCACAGTGGTGCCGACATCAAGATCATCCGGACGCATACGTGGCGTACCTTCGAGCATCAGGATCCGCCGCATCAGCGCGTCAGCGTGTTGCGCCTCCTCTTCCATCTCGTGGTTGATACGTTCGTAGAGCTCGGTGAACCCCCAGTCCTCGTACATCCGCGAATGGATGAAATATTGATCACGGGCGGCCAGTTCGCCTGTCAGCAATGTGTTGAGGTAATCGATTACGTCTGGGTGACCTTGCATCGCCCTACATCTCCCTGCTTGAAAGTCTGTAGTTTGAACCAACCTGACCGGAAGGTCACTCGCCCGACGCGATAAAAGCGAAGATATTCTGAGAAAATCGGTTTAAATAACGCAAAAACCGCCCAAATGAGGGCGGTTCTGCTTATCGTTTAGACTTAGTTAAGCTGTACGCCCAA
This sequence comes from Pseudomonas frederiksbergensis, assembly GCF_017114915.1. Lineage (GTDB taxonomy): Bacteria > Pseudomonadota > Gammaproteobacteria > Pseudomonadales > Pseudomonadaceae > Aquipseudomonas > Aquipseudomonas frederiksbergensis_I. The sequence goes on along the minus strand of NZ_JAAUOE010000001.1, from coordinate 15,103 downwards.
CGCCTTTGCGATACCTTCTCCATAAGCCGGGTCAGCCCTGAAGAAATGCTGCAATTGACGATCAACTACATCACTGGACACCCCGGCCATCGCACCGGCGATATTATTGATCAGCAGGGCTTTCTGCTCATCGTTCATCAGACGGAACAGCGCACCGGCGTGACTGTAGTAGTCGGTGTCTTCGCGATGATCGTAACGATCGGCCGCGCCGCTCAAGGCCAATGCGGGCTCCGCATAGCGCGGTGCCTGTTTCGGTGATTCCACATAGCTGTTCGGCTCATAGTTCGGCGCCGCACCACCATTGCTGCCAAATGCCATCGAACCGTCGCGCTGGTAAGTGTTGACCGGGCTGCGAGGTGCGTTCACCGGCAGTTGCTGGTGATTGGTGCCCACACGGTAGCGGTGAGCATCGGCGTAGGCGAACACGCGACCTTGCAGCATGCGGTCAGGCGAAAGGCCAACACCCGGGACCATGTTGCTCGGACCGAACGCTGCTTGCTCGACTTCAGCGAAGTAGTTCAGCGGATTGCGGTTGAGCTCAAGCTCGCCCACCTCGATCAACGGGAACTCTTTCTGCGACCAGGTCTTGGTCACGTCGAACGGGTTCTCGTAGTGAGCCGCAGCCTGGGCTTCGGTCATGATCTGGATGTTGACACTCCATTTCGGGAAGTCACCGCGCTCAATGGCGCCGAACAGGTCACGTTGTGCGTAATCCGGATCGGTACCGGCCAAGCGCGCGGCCTCTGCCGGAGCGAGGTTCTTGATCCCTTGTTTGGTCTTGTAGTGCCACTTCACCCAGTGACGCTCGCCATTGGCGTTGATCAAGCTGTAGGTGTGGCTGCCGAAACCATGCATGTGACGGTAACCGTCAGGGATGCCGCGATCAGAGAACAGGATAGTGACCTGGTGCAACGCCTCAGGCGAATGCGACCAGAAATCCCACATCATCTGCGCGCTTTTCAGATTGCTTTGTGGAAGGCGCTTTTGGGTGTGGATAAAGTCCGGGAATTTCAGCGGGTCGCGAATGAAGAACACCGGTGTGTTGTTACCGACGATGTCCCAGTTGCCTTCTTCTGTGTAGAACTTCAGGGCAAAACCGCGTGGATCGCGTTCAGTGTCAGCCGAACCGCGTTCGCCGCCCACGGTGGAGAATCGCAGGAAGGTCGGAGTTTGTTTGCCGACGGACTCAAACAGCTTGGCACTGGTGTATTGAGTGATATCGCGAGTCACAGTGAACGTGCCGTAAGCACCAGAGCCTTTGGCGTGTACACGGCGCTCAGGGATGTTTTCACGGTTGAAGTGGGCAAGCTTCTCGATCAGGTGGAAGTCGTCGAGCAGCAAAGGGCCACGAGGGCCGGCGGAGCGGGAGTTCTGGTTGTCGGCAACAGGAGCGCCACTGGCGGTCGTAAGCGTTTTGTTCTGGCTCATGCGATCTTCTTCCTCTGTCAGTCTTGAACTGCCGGCTAATCGGCTTGGTGGGAAGTATTGATCATCACTATGACAGCCTCAAATTCATTAATTTGCAGGCACCAATAGAAAATTACTAATGATCAATCCACCCATATAGTGCAGACAGGAAACGGTTAGAAGCTTGTACGTACAGCGCATTTCTTACAGGCACAAAAAACCGGGCACTAGGCCCGGTTCCTTGTTTCAGACTGACGTCTTACTCAGCGGATACAGCTTCACCGCCGACAGCACGATCAACCAACTCGACGTACGCCATAGGCGCGTTGTCGCCAGCGCGGAAACCGCACTTGAGGATGCGCAGGTAGCCACCCTCACGGGTAGCGTAACGCTTGCCCAGGTCGTTGAAGAGCTTACCAACGATAGCTTTCGAACGAGTACGGTCGAAAGCCAGACGGCGGTTAGCCAGGCTGTCTGTCTTGGCCAGAGTGATCAGCGGCTCGGCAACGCGGCGCAGTTCTTTGGCTTTTGGCAGAGTAGTTTTGATCAGCTCGTGCTCGAACAGCGACACCGCCATGTTTTGAAACATGGCCTTGCGGTGCGAGCTGGTGCGGCTCAGGTGACGACCACTTTTACGATGACGCATGGTTCATTCCTTACCAAACACAACGTTCGGTGATTACGACGATCAGGCTGTCGCCTTGTCGTCCTTCTTAAGACTTGCAGGCGGCCAGTTGTCGAGGCGCATGCCGAGGGACAGACCGCGGGAGGCCAGAACGTCCTTGATTTCAGTCAAGGATTTCTTGCCCAGGTTCGGAGTCTTCAACAGCTCTACTTCGGTACGCTGAATCAGGTCACCGATGTAGTAGATGTTTTCCGCCTTAAGGCAGTTAGCCGAACGTACAGTCAGTTCCAGATCGTCAACCGGGCGAAGCAGGATCGGATCGATCTCGTCTTCCTGCTCGACAACCACTGGCTCACTGTCACCTTTGAGATCGACGAACGCAGCCAACTGCTGTTGCAGGATGGTTGCAGCACGGCGGATAGCCTCTTCAGGATCCAGGGTACCGTTGGTTTCCAGATCAATAACCAGCTTGTCCAGGTTAGTACGCTGTTCGACACGGGCGTTTTCCACCACGTATGCAATACGGCGAACCGGGCTGAACGAAGAGTCAAGCTGCAAGCGACCGATGCTGCGGCTTTCGTCTTCATCGCTCTGACGCGAGTCTGCCGGTTCATAACCACGACCACGAGCTACGGTGAGCTTCATGTTCAGGGCGCCGTTAGACGCCAGGTTAGCGATTACGTGATCGGGGTTAACGATCTCGACATCATGATCCAGCTGAATATCGGCAGCGGTAACCACCCCCGAACCCTTCTTCGACAAGGTCAGCGTAACTTCGTCTCGACCGTGCAGCTTGATAGCCAGACCTTTAAGGTTCAACAGGATTTCAATTACGTCTTCCTGTACACCTTCGATGGCGCTGTACTCGTGGAGCACACCGTCAATCTCGGCCTCGACTACTGCACAGCCGGGCATTGAGGACAACAGGATGCGGCGCAGCGCGTTGCCCAGGGTGTGGCCGAAACCACGCTCGAGAGGCTCGAGAGTGATCTTGGCGCGGGTTGGACTGACAACCTGCACATCAATATGGCGGGGTGTCAGGAACTCATTTACCGAAATCTGCATGGATGCACCTATTTTCTAGCCCTTACTTGGAGTAGAGCTCGACAATCAGGCTTTCGTTGATGTCGGCGGACAGATCACTGCGAGCAGGAACGTTCTTGAAAACGCCCGACTTCTTCTCAGTGTCTACTTCTACCCATTCTACGCGGCCACGTTGGGCACACAGATCGAGAGCTTGGACAATGCGAAGTTGGTTCTTTGCTTTCTCGCGAACTGCGACCACGTCACCAGCACGAACCTGGTAAGACGGAACGTTTACGGTCTGACCGTTAACGCTGATCGACTTGTGCGATACCAGCTGACGGGATTCGGCACGAGTAGAGCCAAAACCCATACGGTATACAACGTTGTCCAGACGGCATTCGAGCAGTTGCAACAGGTTTTCGCCAGTTGCGCCTTTCTTGCCAGCAGCTTCTTTGTAGTAGCCGCTGAATTGACGCTCGAGAACGCCGTAGATACGACGGACCTTCTGCTTTTCACGCAGTTGGGTGCCGTAATCGGATTGGCGACCGCGGCGTTGGCCGTGGATACCAGGTGCTGCTTCGATGTTGCACTTCGATTCGATCGCGCGCACGCCGCTCTTCAGGAAGAGATCGGTGCCTTCGCGACGAGCGAGTTTGCATTTTGGACCAATGTAACGAGCCATTCTTTACAATCTCCTGGATTACACGCGGCGCTTCTTCGGCGGACGGCACCCGTTGTGCGGGATTGGCGTCACGTCGGTGATGCTGGCGATCTTGTAGCCACAGCCGTTCAAAGCGCGGACTGCGGATTCACGACCTGGACCTGGACCTTTGACGTTAACGTCGAGGTTTTTCAGGCCATATTCCAGCGCAGCTTGACCAGCACGTTCAGCAGCTACTTGAGCAGCGAACGGGGTGGACTTGCGGGAACCGCGGAAACCCGAACCACCGGAGGTAGCCCAGGAAAGAGCGTTACCTTGACGGTCGGTAATGGTCACGATGGTGTTGTTAAAAGAAGCATGGATGTGGGCGATGCCATCAACCACTGTCTTTTTAACTTTTTTACGAGGACGAGCAGCAGGTTTTGCCATGATTAATTTCCTGTCGATTCGCTGGGGCGATTACTTGCGGATCGGCTTACGCGGACCTTTACGGGTACGCGCGTTGGTCTTGGTACGCTGACCGCGTACTGGAAGACCACGACGATGACGCAGACCGCGATAGCAACCGAGGTCCATCAAACGCTTGATTTTCATGTTGATTTCGCGACGCAGGTCACCTTCAGTGGTGAACTTCGCCACTTCGCCACGCAGCTGTTCAATCTGCTCGTCGCTCAGATCTTTGATCTTTGCCGCTGGGTTGACCCCAGTCACTGCACAAATTTTCTGTGCAGTAGTGCGACCAACACCATAGATGTAGGTCAGCGAGATAACAGTATGCTTGTTATCTGGAATGTTAACGCCTGCAATACGGGCCATTCAGTGGGACTCCAATTGACAGCTACCTACGCCCCGGAAGCCAAGAAATAGGGCGCGAGATAATATCGCTGTAATAACAAATAATCAACCCGGCAGCGCACTAGCTGCCGGGCTTGAAGCACAATCACACTCAGCCTTGGCGCTGTTTGTGACGCGGTTCCGCGCTGCAAATTACTCGAACAACACCTTCGCGGCGAATAATCTTGCAGTTACGGCACAGCTTTTTCACCGATGCACGAACTTTCATCACCAACTCCTCGAACCTTATGGGTACTCAGCGCAACATGCCGCTGCCGTAACCCTTCAGGTTGGCTTTCTTCATCAGGGATTCGTACTGGTGCGAAACGAGGTGCGATTGTACTTGGGACATGAAGTCCATCACAACCACGACCACGATCAGCAACGAGGTCCCGCCAAGGTAGAACGGTACGTTTGCTGCAACCACCAGGAACTGGGGCAACAGGCAGACGGCCGTCATGTAAAGAGCACCGAACATGGTCAAGCGAGTCAGAACGCCATCAATGTAGCGCGCAGACTGCTCACCTGGACGGATGCCCGGAATAAAGGCACCGGACTTCTTCAGGTTTTCCGCTACGTCTTTCGGATTGAACATCAACGCCGTATAGAAGAAGCAGAAGAAAATAATCCCTGCACTAAACAGCAGAATATTCAACGGCTGACCAGGAGCGATCGACTGCGAGATGTCCTGCAACCAGCCCATACCTTCAGACTGACCGAACCAGGCACCCAACGAAGCCGGGAACAGCAAAATGCTGCTCGCGAAAATAGCCGGAATAACACCGGCCATGTTCACCTTCAGCGGCAAGTGGCTGGTCTGCGCAGCGAAGACCTTACGACCCTGCTGACGCTTGGCGTAGTGAACAGCAATACGACGCTGACCACGCTCAATGAACACCACGAAACCGATAATCGCTACTGCCAGCAAACCGATGGCAACCAGGGCGAAGATGTTGATATCACCCTGACGCGCAGACTCGAAAGACTGCCCGATCGCTCTCGGAAGACCGGCGACGATACCCGAAAAAATCAACATCGAGATACCGTTGCCAACACCACGCTCAGTAATCTGCTCACCCAGCCACATCATGAACATCGCACCTGCCACAAAAGTGGATACCGCGACGAAATGGAAGCCAAAGTCACCAGTGAACGCAACGCCCTGCCCCGCCAGACCAATGGACATGCCAATGGCCTGAACGAGAGCGAGGACGACAGTGCCGTAGCGGGTGTACTGGCTGATCTTGCGACGGCCAGCTTCACCTTCCTTCTTCAACTGCTCCAGCTGCGGGCTGACGGCGGTCATCAGCTGCATGATGATCGATGCCGAAATGTACGGCATGATCCCCAGTGCAAAGATGCTCATCCGCTCCAGCGCGCCGCCGGAAAACATGTTGAACAAGCTAAGAATGGTCCCCTCATTCTGTCGAAACAGGTCCGCGAGTCGGTCTGGGTTGATACCTGGAACCGGGATGTGTGCGCCTATTCGGTAGACGATAATCGCCAGGAACAGAAAACGCAGACGAGCCCAGAGTTCAGACATACCGCCTTTGCCGAGCGCAGAGAGAGCACCTTGCTTAGCCATTTATTCCTCGAACTTGCCGCCAGCTGCTTCGATAGCCGCACGCGCACCTTTGGTGGCGCCGATTCCCTTTCCGATGGTGACAGCGCGAGTAACTTCGCCGGACAGCATGATTTTCACGCGCTGAACGTTGACGTTGATCACGTTGGCATCTTTCAGGGACTGCACGGTGACGATGTCGCCTTCCACTTTAGCCAGCTCGGACAGACGCACTTCAGCGCGATCCATGGCTTTCAGGGAAACGAAACCGAACTTCGGCAGGCGACGATGCAGCGGCTGTTGACCGCCTTCAAAGCCTGGAGCAATGGTGCCACCGGAGCGGGAAGTCTGACCTTTGTGACCACGGCCACCAGTCTTACCCAAACCACTACCGATACCACGGCCCGGACGATGCTTTTCGCGGCGGGAACCCGGCGCTGGACTCAGATCATTGAGTTTCATCGATTAACCCTCGACACGCAGCATGTAGTAAGCCTTGTTGATCATCCCGCGATTCTCGGGAGTATCCTGGACTTCTACAGTGTGACCGATGCGACGCAGACCCAGACCCTTAACGCACAGTTTGTGGTTAGGGATGCGGCCGGTCATGCTTTTGATCAGCGTAACTTTAACGGTAGCCATGATCAGAAGATCTCCTTGACGCTTTTGCCACGCTTGGCGGCAATGGATTCAGGAGACTGCATAGCCTTCAAACCTTTGAAAGTGGCGTGAACCACGTTTACCGGGTTAGTCGAGCCGTAGCACTTGGCCAGAACGTTCTGAACGCCAGCAACCTCGAGGACAGCACGCATAGCGCCGCCAGCGATGATACCGGTACCTTCAGAAGCAGGCTGCATGTACACCTTCGAAGCGCCGTGAGCGGACTTCATTGCATACTGCAGAGTGGTGCCGTTCAGATCAACCTGGATCATGTTGCGGCGAGCAGCTTCCATTGCCTTCTGGATCGCAGCAGGCACTTCACGCGACTTGCCACGGCCGAAGCCAACACGCCCTTTACCATCACCTACCACGGTCAACGCGGTGAAAGTGAAGATACGGCCGCCTTTAACGGTTTTGGCTACGCGGTTAACTTGAACCAGCTTCTCGATGTAGCCTTCGTCGCGCTTTTGGTCGTTATTTGACATAACTTAGAACTCCAGCCCAGCTTCACGAGCAGCATCAGCCAGCGCCTTGACGCGGCCGTGGTACTTGAAGCCAGAGCGGTCGAAAGCCACCTGCGAGACGCCAGCGGCTTTAGCACGCGTAGCGACCAGCTGGCCAACCTTAGTGGCCGCGTCGATGTTGCCAGTGGCGCCATCACGCAGTTCTTTATCCAAAGTCGAGGCGCTCGCCAGGACTTTGTTGCCGTCGGCCGAAATGACCTGGGCGTAGATGTGCTGCGACGAGCGGAACACGCAGAGACGCACGACTTCGAGTTCGTGCATTTTCAGGCGTGCTTTGCGAGCGCGACGCAGGCGAGTAACTTTTTTGTCGGTCATTTGCTATGCCCTACTTCTTCTTGGCTTCTTTACGACGGACGACTTCGTCCGCGTAGCGCACACCTTTACCTTTGTAAGGCTCTGGTGGACGGAAGTCGCGGATTTCGGCGGCCACTTGACCTACTAGCTGCTTATCGATGCCCTTGATCAGGATATCGGTTTGGCTAGGAGTCTCAGCGGTGATGCCTTCCGGCAGTTCGTAATCCACTGGGTGCGAGAAGCCAAGAGCCAGGTTCAGCACCGTGCCTTTTGCTTGCGCTTTGTAACCAACACCGACCAGCTGGAGCTTGCGCTCGAAGCCTTGGCTTACGCCCTGGACCATGTTGTTTACCAACGCACGAGTGGTACCGGCCATTGCGCGAGTCTGTTGATCGCCATTGCGAGCAGCAAAACGCAGCTCACCAGCTTCTTCAACGATCTCAACGGACGAATGGACGTTCAGTTCAAGAGTACCCTTGGCACCCTTCACCGAAAGCTGTTGACCTGCGAATTTTACTTCGACACCGGCTGGCAGCTTAACGGGGTTCTTAGCGACGCGAGACATGCTTATCCCCCCTTAGAACACAGTGCAAAGAACTTCGCCGCCGACACCGGCAGCGCGCGCAGCACGATCCGTCATCACACCTTTGTTGGTGGAGACGATAGACACACCGAGACCGCCACGAACTTTCGGCAGATCTTCGACGGACTTGTACTGACGCAGGCCTGGACGGCTAACGCGCTTCACTTCCTCGATGACCGGACGGCCTTCGAAGTATTTCAGCTCGATGGACAGCAGTGGCTTGATTTCGCTGCTGATCTGATAACCCGCGATGTAACCTTCGTCCTTCAGGACTTTTGCTACAGCCACCTTCAACGTGGAAGACGGCATGCTTACGACGGACTTTTCAGCCATCTGGGCATTACGGATTCGAGTTAGCATGTCCGCTAACGGGTCCTGCATACTCATGGGCTAGACGCTCCTAATACAAAAAAATTAGCCTTGCGGCTATTACTTGTCGCCGAGAAACTCCGGGCATGAAAAACACGGGCTCAGGCGAGCCGGTCATTCTAGACACACCCCAGAAATGAATCAAGCCCCAAAAGGGGCTTGATTCAGATTCAAGGCCACCGATGGTCAGGATCTTGCGACCCCGAACATCGAGACTTTGACAGTACTTACCAGCTGGCTTTAACCAGACCTGGTACGTCACCACGCATTGCCGCTTCACGCAGCTTGTTACGGCCCAGGCCGAACTTGCGGTAAACGCCGTGCGGACGACCAGTCAGGCGGCAGCGGTTACGCATGCGCGAGGCGCTTGCATCACGTGGCTGCTTCTGCAGAGCTACAGTAGCTTCCCAACGCGCTTCTGGACTTGCGTTCAGATCGACGATGATAGCTTTCAGCGCTGCACGCTTGGTGGCGTACTTGGCAACGGTGAGCTGACGCTTCAACTCACGGTTTTTCATGCTCTTCTTGGCCATTTTCCTACTCCAATCAGTTGCGGAACGGGAATTTGAAAGCACGCAGCAGAGCGCGGCCTTCGTCATCGTTCTTGGCAGTGGTGGTCAGGGTAATGTCCAGACCGCGGAGAGCATCGATCTTGTCGTAATCAATTTCCGGGAAAATGATCTGCTCTTTCACGCCCATGCTGTAGTTACCACGACCATCGAAGGACTTGGCATTCAGGCCGCGGAAGTCGCGAACCCGAGGCAGGGAGATCGACAGCAGACGATCCAGGAATTCATACATACGCTCACGGCGCAGGGTCACTTTGACGCCGATCGGCCAACCTTCACGGACTTTAAAGCCTGCGATGGATTTACGAGCGTAGGTCACAACGACTTTCTGGCCGGTGATCTTTTCCAGGTCAGCAACAGCGTGCTCGATGACTTTCTTGTCACCAATCGCTTCGCCCAGACCCATGTTCAGGGTGATTTTGGTAACGCGCGGAACTTCCATCACGTTCCCGAGCTTAAGTTCTTCCTTAAGCTTGGGGGCGATTTCCTTCCGGTAAATCTCTTGTAGTCGTGCCATGGTCTTATCTACCTAGCAGTGTTCAAGCATCAACCGCTTTTTGGGTCGACTTGAAGACACGAATTTTCTTACCGTCTTCTACTTTGAAACCAACGCGGTCAGCCTTGTTGGTTTCGCCGTTGAAGATGGCGACGTTGGAAGCGTGCAGTGGCGCTTCTTTCTCGACGATACCGCCCTGTACGCCCGACATANGAGAACCTTCAGCACCTTACCGCGCTTACCTTTGTCTTTGCCGGCGATCACGATGATCTCGTCGTCACGACGAATCTTTTGCATGTCGGATCTCCTTACAGCACTTCTGGGGCGAGCGAGACGATCTTCATGAACTTCTCAGTACGAAGTTCACGGGTCACTGGCCCAAAGATACGGGTGCCGATCGGCTCTTGCTTGTTGTTCAGAAGAACAGCAGCGTTGCCATCAAAGCGGATAATGGAGCCATCAGCACGACGTACGCCGTGACGAGTGCGGACTACAACAGCAGTCATCACTTGACCCTTTTTTACCTTACCGCGAGGAATTGCTTCCTTCACGGTAACTTTGATGATGTCACCGATACCAGCGTAACGACGATGGGAGCCACCCAGCACCTTGATGCACATAACACGGCGAGCGCCGCTGTTATCGGCCACATCGAGCATGGATTGAGTCTGAATCATATAATTTCTCCGACCCCTAGCCCTTAGACTTCCACAGCGCGTTCGAGAACATCAACCAGCGCCCAAGACTTGGTCTTGGCCATCGGACGAGTTTCACGAATAGTGACTTTGTCGCCGATGTGGCACTGATTGGTTTCGTCGTGCGCGTGCAGCTTAGTCGAACGCTTAACGTATTTACCGTAGATCGGGTGCTTAACGCGACGCTCGATCAGAACGGTGATGGTTTTGTCCATCTTGTCGCTGACAACACGGCCAGTCAGCGTACGGACAGTTTTTTCGGCTTCAGCCATGATTACTTACCTGCCTGCTGGTTGAGCACAGTCTTCACGCGAGCGATGTCACGTTTAACTTGCGAGAGCAGATGAGACTGCCCCAACTGGCCAGTTGCTTTCTGCATACGCAGATTGAACTGGTCGCGCAGCAGGCCGAGCAGTTGCTCGTTCAGCTGCTGTGCGGATTTTTCACGAAGTTCATTCGCTTTCATCACATCACCGTCCGTTTAACAAAGGAGGTGGCGAGCGGCAGCTTTGCAGCAGCCAGGGCGAAAGCCTCACGCGCCAGCTCTTCAGAAACACCCTCGATTTCATACAGGACTTTGCCTGGCTGAATCTGGGCAACCCAGTACTCCACGTTACCCTTACCTTTACCCATCCGAACTTCGAGTGGCTTTTTGGAAATAGGCTTGTCCGGGAATACACGGATCCAGATCTTGCCGCCACGTTTAACGTGACGGGTCAGTGCACGACGCGCTGACTCGATCTGACGAGCGGTGAGACGACCACGAGCTACAGACTTCAGCGCGAACTCGCCGAAGCTGACTTTGCTACCGCGCAATGCCAGGCCACGGTTGTGACCAGTCATTTGCTTGCGGAACTTCGTACGCTTTGGTTGCAACATTTGGCGTACCCCTTACTTAGCAGCTTTTTTACGAGGCGCTGGTGCTTGTGGTTTCAGCTCTTCTTGGCGACCACCAATTACTTCGCCTTTGAAGATCCAAACCTTTACACCGATCACACCATAAGTGGTGTGAGCTTCGTAGTTGGCATAGTCGATGTCGGCACGCAGGGTGTGCAGTGGCACACGACCTTCGCGATACCATTCAGTACGTGCGATTTCAGCACCGCCGAGACGACCGCTCACTTGGATTTTGATGCCTTTGGCACCAATGCGCATGGCGTTCTGTACAGCGCGCTTCATAGCGCGACGGAACATTACGCGACGCTCCAGCTGCTGAGCTACGCTCTGCGCAACCAGCATACCGTCGAGCTCCGGCTTGCGGATCTCTTCGATATTGATGTGCACAGGCACACCCATTTGCTTGGTCAGGTCCTGACGCAGCTTCTCAACATCTTCACCTTTCTTCCCGATAACGATACCTGGACGAGCGGTGTGGATGGTGATGCGTGCAGTCTGAGCCGGACGATGGATATCGATACGGCTTACGGACGCGCTTTTTAGTTTGTCTTGGAGATACTCACGCACCTTCAGATCAGCGAACAAATAGTCCGCATAAGTCCGACCGTCTGCGTACCAGACGGAGGTGTGCTCCTTGACGATTCCCAGGCGAATGCCAATGGGATGTACTTTCTGACCCATCTCTTCGACTCCGTTACTTGTCAGCAACCTTGACAGTGATATGGCAAGACCGCTTGACGATGCGATCAGCACGGCCTTTGGCACGTGGCATGATGCGCTTCAGCGAACGCCCTTCGTTGACGAAAACGGTGCTGACCTTCAGGTCATCAACGTCCGCGCCTTCGTTATGCTCGGCGTTGGCTACGGCCGACTCCAGCACTTTCTTCATGATCTCGGCGGCTTTCTTACTGCTGAAAGCCAACAGGTTGAGCGCTTCGCCCACCTTCTTCCCGCGGATCTGGTCGGCGACCAAGCGGGCTTTCTGGGCGGAGATTCGAGCGCCCGACAACTTAGCGGCTACTTCCATCGTTCCTTACCCCTTAACGCTTGGCTTTCTTGTCTGCCACGTGCCCACGATATGTGCGGGTACCGGCAAACTCGCCCAGTTTGTGGCCGACCATGTCTTCGTTCACGAGAACTGGAACATGTTGACGACCGTTATGCACTGCAATGGTCAGACCGACCATTTGTGGCAGGATCATCGAACGACGCGACCAGGTCTTAACTGGTTTGCGATCGTTCTTTTCCGCCGCCACTTCGATCTTCTTCAGTAGGTGAAGATCAATAAAAGGACCTTTTTTCAGAGAACGTGGCACTGTCGTATCCCTCTATTTACTTGCGACGACGGACGATCATTTTGTCGGTACGCTTATTACCACGAGTCTTCGCGCCCTTAGTCGGGAAGCCCCATGGCGATACCGGATGACGACCACCAGAGGTACGACCTTCACCACCACCATGTGGGTGGTCAACCGGGTTCATGGCAACACCACGAACGGTTGGGCGAACGCCACGCCAGCGTTTGGCACCAGCTTTACCCAGCGAACGCAGGCTGTGCTCGGAGTTCGAGACTTCGCCCAGGGTCGCGCGGCATTCAGCCAGCACTTTACGCATCTCACCAGAACGCAGACGCAGGGTCACGTAGACACCTTCACGAGCGATCAGCTGAGCCGAAGCACCAGCGGAACGAGCGATCTGTGCGCCTTTACCTGGCTTCAATTCGATGCCGTGTACGGTGCTACCAACTGGAATGTTACGCAGTTGCAGAGCGTTACCCGGCTTGATCGGTGCCAGAGCACCTGCGATCAGCTGGTCGCCAGCGCTCACGCCTTTAGGGGCGATGANCCCAATGCACGCAAGGCATTGAAGATGATCACCACGTCGATGCCCTCCTGCACCACGGCACCGACCAGCGGCGGCAGGTAGCCGAAGGCGGCTACCCCCATGGCCAGCACCGACATGCCCATGCCGGCCAATACGCCTTGACGGGCGATGTGGCGAGTCTGACGGGCGATGTCCAACGCCTCGACCAGACGATAGTGCTGCTTATGGCCACCACCGATGTGACGAGTGGTAATACGACCATTGTTGTTACGACCACCAGACTTCGATTTTTTCTCGAGCAGCGGTGCGTGAGGAGCGCCTTTATGCAGCTCCTGGTTGACCACCTTGACCACAAAACGGCGGCCAGGGGAAGTCGGTTTGCATTTAACGATTGCCATGATGCACCCCTTCCTTACTCAGCACTGCTGCTGAAATCGAGATCTTGGCCTGGCTGAAGGGAGATAACTGCCTTCTTCCAGTCATTACGCTTGCCCAGACCGCGAGCGGTGCGCTTGCTCTTACCCAAAACGTTCAGGGTAGTAACACGCTCAACTTTCACGCTGAACAGGCTTTCGACGGCCTTCTTGATTTCCAGCTTGGTTGCGTCAGTAGCAACCTTGAAAACGAACTGGCCTTTCTTGTCTGCCAGAACCGTAGCCTTCTCGGAAACGTGCGGGCCAAGCAGAACTTTAAATACGCGTTCCTGGTTCATCCCAGCAGCTCCTCGAATTTCTTCACGGCCGACACGGTGATCAACACCTTGTCGTATGCGATCAGACTAACTGGATCGGAACCTTGCACGTCACGTACATCAACGTGTGGCAGGTTACGAGCAGCCAGGTACAGGTTCTGATCAACAGCGTCAGACACGATCAGGACGTCAGTCAGGCCCATGCCGTTCAGCTTGTTCAGCAGATCTTTGGTTTTCGGTGCTTCAACAGCGAAATCCTGAACCACGACCAGACGATCAGTACGCACCAGCTCAGCAAGGATGGAACGCATTGCTGCGCGATACATCTTCTTGTTCAGCTTCTGGGAGTGATCCTGAGGACGAGCTGCGAAAGTGGTACCGCCGCCGCGCCAGATTGGGCTACGGATAGTACCGGCACGAGCACGGCCAGTACCTTTCTGACGCCATGGGCGCTTACCGCCACCAGAAACGTCGGAACGGGTCTTTTGCTGCTTGCTACCTTGACGGCCGCCAGCCATGTAGGCCACGACTGCTTGGTGAACCAGCGTCTCGTTGAATTCGCCGCCAAATGTCAGTTCGGAAACTTCGATCGCTTGAGCGTCATTTACATTTAATTGCATGTCAGCTTCCCCTTAACCGCGAGCCTTGGCTGCTGGACGTACAACCAGGTTGCCGCCAGTAGCGCCAGGAACAGCGCCCTTGACCAACAACAGATTGCGTTCAGCGTCCACGCGCACTACTTCGAGGGACTGCACGGTCACGCGCTCAGCGCCCATATGACCGGACATTTTTTTGCCCTTGAATACACGACCAGGAGTCTGGCACTGGCCGATAGAGCCTGGAACGCGGTGGGATACGGAGTTACCGTGGGTGTTATCTTGCCCGCGGAAATTCCAACGCTTGATCGTACCCTGGAAGCCTTTACCTTTGGACTGACCGGTTACATCAACCAGTTGACCAGCAGCGAAGATTTCAGCGTTGATCAGATCGCCGGCCTGGTACTCGCCTTCTTCAAGACGGAATTCCATTACGGTACGACCAGCGGCAACGTTCGCCTTGGCGAAGTGACCAGCCTGAGCAGCTGTAACACGCGAAGCACGACGCTCGCCGACAGTGACTTGCACTGCACGATAGCCATCGGTCTCTTCAGTTTTGAACTGGGTGACGCGATTCGGCTCGATCTCAATGACCGTGACCGGAATGGAGACACCTTCTTCGGTGAAAATACGGGTCATACCGCATTTACGACCGACTACACCAATAGTCATGTTGTAAACCTCATGAGTGTACGGGGCTTTCACCCGCTATGGCCGCCCATTTCAGAGCGTTACACGACTAAGACCGAGTCTTAGCCGAGGCTGATCTGCACTTCCACACCGGCCGCAAG